>NZ_CP076643.1:0-1200000 GCF_019226825.1 Vibrio ostreae | reverse complement strand
GGGCGGAACGCCGGGCCAAATCGAGAATGCGGCGGAAATTGGTCTGGAGCACAACCTGGGTCTGACGTGCGACCCGGTTGGTGGCCTGGTTCAGGTACCGTGTATCGAGCGTAATGCGATTGCAGCAATGAAAGCAATCAACGCAGCCCAAATGGCATTACGTGGTGATGGCGAGCACTTTGTTTCTCTGGATAAGGTGATCAAAACCATGCGTGATACCGGTATGGACATGCAGGACAAATATAAAGAGACATCACGTGGCGGCCTGGCGGTTAACGTGATCGAATGTTAATCGCGACATTCACGTGTGCCCTGTTCATCTCAGGGCGGCAGTCAGTGTGACCAGCTGCAGTGCTATCGAAAATTCGCTGTGATCTCGTCTGTTACTGCCGGCCAAGATGAAACGGCGTCCCTCGGGGCGCCGTTTTTCTTTTCCGCCGCGAAGCTCGCTTGTATCGTGAATAAGCCGCACAGGAGTATCCAGCCGGCGTTGAGCAGGTAACCTGCAGCAACAACTCGGACCCAGATTTAAATATACTCAGTGGTCTTTTTAACCTGCGATGAAACGGGAGATAAGCAACCCAAAGCGAATGATAAACGCGCCGGGTGTATCGAGGATTAATGCTTGTTAATACGAGATAAGTTGCTTATTTTGAATACATCAAAAAGTCACTTCAGCCGAGGAGCCGTGTTAAAGCTCGTCAGAAGCCGGATTGTTACCTGCAGAGAATATAAAGGAAGCCAATATGAATATCGCAGTACTCACGTTTGATGGTTTTAATGAACTGGACTCCTTTATTGCCGCCGGCATTCTTAACCGGATGACGCCCCACGGCTGGAATGTGCAGATCTGCAGTCCAAGTGAACGAGTGACATCAATGAACGGAGTGACGATTGAAGCGCAGCAGCCGCTGGAGTTTGCCAATCAGGCGGACGTGGTGTTGTTTGGCAGTGGCATCTACACCCGGGATATTGCGCATGATGAACAGGTATTGTCGCGTCTTAAGCTTAGTCCGGAGACTCAACTGATCGGCGGCCAGTGTTCCGGCACTTTGTTGATGTCGGTACTGGGTCTTCTCCATGATATTCCGGCCTGTACCGATCTGACCACCAAACCCTGGGTGATGGAATCGGGTGTGACTGTGCTGGAACAAGCATTTTATGCCCGTGGCAATATCGCGACGGCCGGTGGATGTCTGGCCTCTGAGTATCTGGCTGCCTGGGTGATAGCAAAACTGGCAGGTACTGAGCAGGCACGTGTGGCACTACACTATACGGCTCCTGTAGGGGAAAAGGAGCAGCGGGTGAATCATGGCTTGTCGGTGGTTTGCGCGTATTTATGATTTTTGTTTAACCTACTGACAGATATATGGTTTTTATCATTAACTATTGAACAAACACGCAAAGAAGTGAGTTCATGGACAGCGTTATTCATGGCAGTTGCTGCTGCAGTCGTGTTGCTATCAATCAAAGGTGGCCTATGTTCTGGCTGGTGGCGAAATATTTTGGTGTGCGTCTGTGGTAATTTAACGGGGATGTTGATTCATCAACAGTTAAACGGGCACTGACGGTGCCCATTTTTCAATATTCATTTTGCGCGGCGCAGTTCTATTGCAGTTTGATCTCAGCCAAAGCGGCAAACAGCATTTCTTTATCACTGTCACTCAGATAGCGGGCGGTGAGTGCCTGTTTGAAGCGGGGAAGTTCATCGGCGCTGAATGTCCCGCCTTGCAGCAGAAAATGCGCGATTTCGCTGTTAATCTGTTTACCCAGTTTGAGAAGTTCCGGACGGATGACCTGATTTAAATCACGTGGTTGAGCCGTGGTGTTCTGGCTGAGCAAATCAGCGCGGTAGCGATATTGAATTGCCTTTGCTGCTGAAATCTGAGCTTGAAAAAAATCCCACAATGCTTTGCTTGTTAAGCCCTTGCTGCTGGGCGGAATCACTCGCTTTGTCGATCACGACCGCTTCGCGCTCAATATCTTCAATCGGCCTGTGGTGATTCGCTTTGTATAATGCAACGTCTTCCATGTAGCTCAGACGTTGATTGATGGTTGAAAAAAGTTGATCCGGTGCCGGTGCGGCAAACGTGTTGAAAGACAGCAGAGCTGAGGCGATTAAAATCCTTGTTAAGCGCATAACGATCCTATTTATTTGATTATGGTGGCGAGTGAGTGAGAACAAGTCGTTATGTTAGTGTAAATTTAAAATTATTCAAAACGTTGCATCGCCAGTTCTCAACCTGCACGCATCTGACAATCTCTTGTATGGTCGCTGACATCGAATGACGGTCGTGATCGTTAAAAATAACCCGCGATCTCGGGTTACAGCACAGGTGATAACAGGTATGATGGCCAATTGAACCAAGGCCTGTGCTATGAATATTCCCGTTAAAACCGATACCAACCCGCCTGTTTTGTGCTCTAACTGTAAGGCCTGCTGCTGCCGTCTGGAAGTCATGATCCTTACCGATACCGGTGTGCCTGATGAATTCATCAGCCGTGATAAGTGGGGTGGTGAAACGATGAAACGCCTGGATGATGGTTGGTGCGCGGCCATCGACCGAGAAACCTTCATGTGCACCATCTATGATAACCGCCCCTGGATTTGTCGTGAGTTTGAAATGGGATCGTACGAATGCCGTGACGAGCGCGACGAGTTTTTTCAAACCCAGTCATCATAATTGCTCCACAACCAGATTTTTATCCGAATCCAGATGCTATGTTATTGGCGGAGCTATTGAATAAGCACCGTGCTTATTCATCGGCAATGATGTTTTCAGTATAAGGATGAAGCTGTTGAATATAGCGATTTTGGATGATTATCAGGACGCCGTGCAATCACTCGACTGTTTCGGCTTACTGGCCGGACACAATGTGACCGTAATCACGCGAACACTACCCGAGAGTGTCTTAGTTCACAAACTGGCGGATATGGATGCTCTGGTGCTGATTCGCGAACGAACACAAATTACCGCCTCCTTATTAAACGCATTACCTAAGTTGCAGGTGATTAGTCAGACCGGCAAGGTCAGCAATCATATTGATCCCGCACTATGCGCCCGCTTTGGGGTTCAGGTTTTGGAAGGAATCGGTTCACCTGTCGCTCCGGCAGAGTTGTGCTGGGCGTTGATCATGGCGGCATCACGCCATATTCCCGCTTACAGCAGCAACCTGTGGCAAGATCGCTGGCAGGACAGCAACCAACTCGGTCTTGGCCGTAATCTGCATGGCCTTACGCTCGGCATCTGGGGCTATGGCAAGATTGGTCAGCGAATTGCCCGCTATGCAAACGCGTTTGAAATGCAAGTGTTGGTGTGGGGCAGTGAAGTGTCCCGGCAGCGCGCCACAGAAGATGGCTTTGTGGCCGCAGAGTCCAAAGCGGCATTTTTCTCGCAAGCCGATATTCTCTCACTTCATCTGCGTTTGAATGAGGTCACCAAAGGCTGCGTGACTGCAGACGATCTGCGGCAGATGAAACCGGACTCGCTGTTTGTCAACACCAGTCGTGCCGAGCTGGTGGAGAGTAACGCACTGTATCAGGAATTGAATGCCTGTCCGGGGAAGAGGGCCGCGGTGGATGTGTTTGCACACGAACCTGCTTCAACGCAAAACGAGCCTTTATTATCACTGCCTAATGTCGTTGCCACGCCCCACTTAGGCTACGTGGAACGCAACAGCTACGAGCTCTATTTTCGTACGGCGTTTGAAAATCTGCTGACCTTTATCGCCGGGCGGTAATTATTACCGGTGGTAGTCGTGGTTTAGGACGAGACAATTATTCATCAAAAAAGTTGAATCAGCATAAATGTTGAATTGGCACCGGCACGTATTTGGTGGGGCGGTATCTCAAATCGACAGTTGTGATATTAAGGCTTCACGGCGCAGATCGAGAATTTCACTCAACAGTTGCTGCTGGGAGTTCAAACCAAAATGTTCTGAGTACAGTTTCACTTTCTGGATTTCATCCGGGTTAAGCCGGTACACCTCTTGTTTCAGTACCGCTTTGGCTTCTTTCTTAAGCAGGCCGCGCTTTTCCTGCATCAACTTGATGATTCGCTTGTCCAAAGGATGTGATTCTTTCGTCATGCATGCTCACTTATTTCACACCTAACTTTACGATGTGAAAGGATAAATTAGTAATGGCCGCATAAGTTATCTATCGGATGTGACATTAGTATTGCATGAGTCGAATCTAAGACTGCTTGTAAAGAAGTTATAGGCTGGTCGGACACTGACAGTAAGGGGGAACTGGTCCCCTTACTGTGCACAAAGAGCAGAATTCACTCCAGAAAAGCATCAAGGGCTTCGGTTGGTTGTTTCGTTTCAGGGTTCCAGGCTCCTAAAGTGTAACCTTGCCAGCTATAGGCTTGCGGCTCCCAATAAAAGATACCGATTCCTTTTCCTTGGTTGACACTTCGGATCTTGTGAATGAGGTCAGCGACTATTGTTTTAGATTCTGGATCGTCCCATGGCACGCCAATTTCACTGATCATGACTTCTGTTCCATATCGACTAACGAGGTCATTTAAGTTGTTAAGACATTGGTTGTTGGCTTGTTGCCAGGTAATCCCCGCGGCATTCTTGGGGTATGAAGATGCACCAATCACATCCCACCATGCACCATTTGACTGTAGTCCGTCCAGAATCCAGCGGAAATTACCATTGTCGTGACAGTTGGCTAAGTGTACGACGACTTTTGCATTAGGGAATATTTCCTTGGCGGCATTTCTGCCACTATTAAATAGCCAAGTGAAGTTACGCATATTACTGGAGGCTAACCCATCATTCCAAAGCATTCCGTTGTTGGTCTCGTTACCAATTTGAATCCATTTAGGAGTGATTCCTGCCTCTTTCAGGGTAATCAGGGAATCTCTGGTGTAAGTCCAGACTTTATCCATTAGTTCTTCAAAGCTGAGACTATTCCACGCAGAGGGTTTCCATTGGTTTGCAGGATCTGCCCACGTGTCGCTGTAGTGGAAATCAATCATCACATCCATACCGGCAGCTTTGGCCCATTGAGCCTTTACCAGCACGTCCTGTAACGAATTATAATATCCGTCACTTGGATTGACCCAAACGCGAAGACGTATGGCGTTCATACCATGATCTCGTAGTATCGACAGTACATCTTGCCGATAGCCCCAGTCGTTGTAAAACTCGTAACCACTGTCTTCCATTTGGGTTATCCAACTGATATCCGCACCTTTAGTAAATGCGTTTGCATAAGAGGTAGACGCTAACAAGCAGAGCAATACCGAGTGTTTTACTTTTCTTAACATATTTTTGCCTTGTGATTTATAAAATTGATATTGGGTTAATATCATTTAAAACCTAGCAACTAATGTAAGAAAATAAACCTGACTAGGATTATTAGTAAGATGTGAATAATGAATTAATGTTTAGTTTGTGATAGTTGATCCAGGTTTTATTAAAATTTACCTAATTAAATGTTATACGGCATCATACAGTTGAGGATGGGATGCCTTGATTTTAGTCCTATTAACCAAGGCGAAGATAATATCTATTTTTTTGTAAAACTATCACGCCAAATAAATTCATGACTAAACAGAACGGTTTTTTTGTGCCTGCGCCCTGCTAGTGTTTCTATAAACATATCAATCGCGGCTTCGCCCATTTCAAAGGGAAAAAGCCGCATCGTTGTTAAGCTGGGGCTCATATGCCTGGCAGATGAGATATCATTGGTACCAATCACCTGGATATCTTCAGGGATGGAAAGGCCATGTTCATAAATGGCACGATATACTCCTACTGCGACCATGTCGGTGGCCGCATACACTACATCTGGTAATGTCTTGTGTTGTAGCATCTCTTTCATTGCCTGGTAACCAGATTCAATACAATACTCTTTACTGACTTTACACAGACTTTCAATATACAAGCCATGACTTTGAGTAACTTCTCGAAAAGCATGGAGTCTTTCTTCATTATTTCCAATAAAGGCGGGCTTTTTACATTGACTGGTGATAATAAAGCTCATGACATCATGTGCAAGTGCCGTACGGTCGATTAACACTGAATCTGTTTTTAATCCGAGCGGATTTGAATCGACGAAGATTAAATTTTTGTTGGTATGATATAATAACGAAACTTCTTCATTGGAGAAGTGTCCGACAGCAACAACTGCTGCTGCATTTCGTAGTAATACCTGATTGGCTTCTATCTGATGGATATGCAAACTACGTAGGGTGATGCCTTTTTCAAGGCAACGGTTTTGAATTCCGGCTCGTATTGAAGTGAAGTAAGGGTCATCTATCTCTTGAGTGGGAGTCAGAAAATTCACTAAAACCAATTCGTAATTAATCTCACAATCTTGAGTATCATCAGAACTGGTTTGATTAAAGTTCTTCTTACTTCGTTGTGGGGACTTGTAGCCAAGAGCATCAACCGCTTCAAGAATCGCTTGCTTCTTCTTATCGCTAACGGAGAGAGTAGGGTCATTATTTAAAAAGCGTGATATCGTCGAAGTCGAAATATTCGCTCTTACAGCTATGTCCTTTAAAGTTGTCAAAATAATAGCCTTCTTATCGTATCTAAACTGACTAGGCCAAAGGATTCGCAACATTCTTTGGCCGAAACTTAATGGTTTGAATATCCAACTAGTGTAAGGAATCAACCTGAGTAAAATTGATAGCTTCTCCGCTGGCTTCAAACAGATGCAATGCTGATGGAGATGCAAACAAAGGCATAATATCACCCGGTCTAACTAGAGTATCACCATGCTGAAGGTATTTGAAATCGTCTATACCACCACATTGACCGAAGACATAAGTCATGCCACCAAGTCGTTCAATGACTTCGCATTGGAAGTTTAATTTAACAATATTCAGCTCTGTGGAAAGGTGTTCCGGGCGAATCCCGATGGTTAAGCTTGTACCGATTTGCAAAGATTCAGTTTTTATCGGTAGTGTTAATGAATCCCCCACATGAGGTTTCACGGTTAAGCTTAATTCATCCCAATGTTCGACCTTGCAATCAATGAAGTTCATTTTTGGAGAGCCAATAAAACCCGCAACGAATTTGTTTTTTGGGTGTTGGTAAAGGTTCATTGGTGAGCCAACTTGTTCTACTTTTCCGTCTCTCAATACCACGATTTTATCGGCGAGAGTCATTGCCTCTACTTGGTCATGGGTAACGTAAACCATGGTTGAGCGTAAGTCCTGATGCAATTTTGCTATATGCAGACGCATGTCGACACGTAATTCAGCATCAAGGTTAGAAAGAGGTTCATCAAACAGAAACACCTTAGGATCTCGGACAATCGCGCGGCCAATGGCAACGCGCTGACGTTGGCCTCCCGATAGTTGGGCGGGTTTTCTATCGAGTAGATGTTCCAGTTGCAATGCTTTACTGACTAACTTGACCTTTGACTGACGCTCAGGTTTTGGCACCTTATTCACTTTTAACGAGTAACCCATATTTTCGGCTACGGTCATATGGGGATATAGAGCATAAGATTGGAAGACCATCGCCACACCACGTTCAGAAGGTGGCGTGTCATTGACAATATTTCCCGCAATAGAAATGGTACCATCACTGATATCTTCCAGGCCCGCGATCATTCTTAATAATGTTGACTTACCACAGCCTGATGGGCCGACAAACACAACAAATTCACCTTCTTCAATAGACAAATTGACATCATGGATAGTTTGATTGTCACCGAAGCGCTTAACTACGTTAGATAGCAGAATAGAAGACATTTTGTTTTCCTTATTATCAGATAAAATTTTAGTAATCGCTGTGATCAGATTCTTTGTTATTTAGTAAATTTTATTTATACATGTTTGGGTTATCACAATCTTTACTACATACAGTGATTTAAATCACATCTGTAGATAACCTTTGTAGGAAAAAATAACACAATACAGCATATTTGCACCATAAATTTTATTTCTGCTAATAAAAATAAGGTGTGATTTTTCATGGATAGTAAAAAATTTAGTAAAAAAATAAATCTTATTTCTGCCACTGTTGCCCTGTTTTGTTCACCATTAACCTTCGCACAGCAATCGCTATTGGTTTGGGAAGATATTCAAAAATCCTTTGGTAATGAAGAAGCCGTTGCAGCGTTTGAAAAAGAACATGATGTCAAAATTAATGTCGTTGAAATGCCTTACGGTGGGCAAGTCGAATCTCTCCGAATGGATGGACCGGCTGGCACTGGTCCGGACGTAATACTTATTCCACATGACCAGATTGGCGGTGCCGTGATACAGGGTTTGCTCGCGCCAATTACTGAAAGTGAAAACGTAGTGGATACATTCAGTGAGTCTTCGATAGAGGCGTTAACTTATAATGGTGTACTGTATGGTTTACCAAAATCAGTGGAAACACTGTTTATGGTTTACAACAAAGATATGATTGATAAATTGCCTGAAACACTGGATGAAATATACGAACTTTCCAAGAGTTTCCGGGCAGAAGGTAAATATGGCCTATTGGCGAAATGGGATGAGCTTTATTATACCTATGGGATCCTCAGTGGTATGGGTGGTGATGTCTTCGCCAAGAAAGAAGATGGGTCTTATAACTCAAATAAAGTATTGCTCAACGAGTCAGGGGCAATCGAAGGTGCTAAATATATCCAGAAGTTTTATCAGTCAAAAGTATTTCCGGCAGGTATTGTTGGAAATAATGGCCTAAATGCCATCGATTCGTTGTTTACTTCAAGTAAAGCTGCAATTGTACAGACAGGTCCATGGTCACTTCAGCCATATAAAGAAGCGGGCATTAATTATGGTGTAGCCCCACTACCCAAACTGCCTTCAGGTAAACATATGGGCGCATTCATGGGAGTGAAAAGCTACAGCATTTCTACTTTCTCTCAGAATAAACCTCTGGCTCAAGAATTTATCGAATTCATCAACAATTATAATAATGCCAAACGCCGTTTTGAATTGACCGGTGAGGTTCCTGCTGTAAAGGCTCTCATCGATGATCCTGTGATTAAAAATGATCCTGGTGCACGAGCTGTGGCTATGCAATCTATCTATTCAACCTCTATGCCATCTATTCCTGAAATGAATGAGGTTTGGGGGCCGGCTAATAGCGCATTACAACTCATTGCAACTAATAAACAAGATCCGAAAAGTGCATTAGATGCGGCGGTTGCTAGTATCAATATGCAAATCGAGGCAAACCACGCAATGATGGGCCAATAATCGATTGAGATTACTATGTATTGGTCGTCTCCCCCGTTTTTATTTTCGCGGGGGACATTAACATGATGGTCTCTTGTAAGGAGTTGTAAGTGATGTCTGATATGAGTGGACACATAGAACCTGGAGTAGGCTTCTACCGTTCCCAGAGGTTTATGGCCATGCTTTGCGCTTTGATACCTGGTATGGGGCAGTTTTATAACCGCCAGTTTGCCAAGGGATTACTGTTCTTTGTGCTTTTGATGAGCTTTTATGGTGTTAGCCGAGAATTTATTTTGCATGGAATGTGGGGGATTACCACACTAGGGGAAAACTTACCTGAGGACAATTCTGTCTTTCTATTAGCAAAAGGTGTTATCGCACTATTAGTGTTGTTATTTGGGTTGACACTTTACGGATTGAGTTTCTTTGATGCGTATAAAAATGGCTTAAGAATTGATGAAGGCCGACCGCTTAATTCAATTCGTATTCAATACCGGAATGTTATAAATGCAGGATTTCCGTATTTGATGATAAGTCCCGGATTTATACTGCTTGTTTTTGTTGTTGTATTCCCGATCATTTTTGGTTTTGCTATTGGATTTACAAATTATAATTTATATAACTCGCCGCCAGCAAAGTTGGTAGATTGGGTCGGTCTCAAGAATTTTTTTAATATTTTTCAGATAAATCTCTGGAGAAATACATTTTTCGATGTCTTGCAATGGACGATAGTCTGGACGCTGTTGGCCTCGACCTTACAGTGTGCCGTGGGAGTACTTTTGGCGGTTTTGGTCAATCAGAAAGATCTTAAGTTTAAACCGTTAGTTAGAACAATATTTATTTTGCCATGGGCAGTGCCTGGCTTTGTTACCATTCTTATATTTACCGGTATGTTCAACGATAGCTTTGGCGTCATTAATAATGTCATTTTGGATTTTTTTGGTATCGAGCCAAAAGCTTGGTTAACCGATCCTTTCTGGACTAAAGTTGCGTTAATTTTGATTCAAACGTGGTTAGGTTTTCCATTTGTATTTGCAATGACGACTGGTGTACTACAAGCGATACCGGATGATTTATATGAAGCCGCCACTATGGATGGTGCAAGTAAGATTCAGCAATTAAGGACAATAACATTACCATTAGTTTTCTACTCAATTGCACCTATTCTTATTACTCAGTACACATTCAATTTTAACAACTTTAATATTATTTATCTTTTTAATAATGGTGGTCCTGCGGTAATCGGGGGTAATGCAGGAGGAACGGATATCTTGGTGTCGTGGATTTATAAACTGACGATGTCATCATCTCAATACAGTATTGCCTCTGCCATCACTTTATTATTATCAATATTTGTAGTAGGGATAGCTCTGTGGCAGTTCCGTATGACGAACTCATTCAAAGAAGAGGCAAGATAGTTTATGAGTATTAAACGTCGTAATCGAATTCGATTGGCACTAAGTTATTCTCTGATTCTAATTGTTTCTATTATTATAATTTATCCACTTATCTGGACGGTTGGGGCTTCTTTTTATCCGGGTAACAGTATTATGGGTGAATCAATTTTTCCTGATAAACCGACCTGGAGTCATTATGCAACTCTTTTTGCTAATGACAAAGTTGCTTATTTAACTTGGTTTTGGAATAGCATGAAAATCAGTTTCTTAACCATGGTGTTGACATTGTTTAGTGTGTCTTGTACTTCCTATGCGTTTTCTCGATTTCGCTTCAGAGGTAGAAAAAATGGTCTGATGTTGTTTCTTTTACTTCAGATGATTCCACAGTTTTCCGCTTTGATTGCTATTTTTGTACTTGCTCAGATGTTGGGGCTAATCAATAGCCATCTGGCTTTAGTCTTAGTTTACGTTGGCGGAATGATACCTATGAATACGTACTTAATGAAAGGCTACCTGGATGCTATCCCTATTGATCTGGATGAATCAGCAAAGATGGATGGGGCAAGTAATATAAGGATCTTTATTGAAATAATATTACCAATTTCCAAGCCAATTATAGCAGTAGTAGCATTATTCTCTTTCACGGGACCTTTGGGGGGATTTTATTCTTGCAACGACAATATTAAGAACTCCAGAAAATTACACCCTTCCTATTGGATTATATAACCTTGTGGTTGAAAAAATGGGAGCTAGTTATACCACTTATGCTGCAGGTGCTGTAATTATTTCTATTCCCGTTGCATTGCTTTATTTATCACTACAAAAATATTTCGTATCAGGTTTAACCGCTGGTAGTACGAAAGGCTAATTTCAGAGAGAACGATATGGATACTAAATTTAGAATTGCATTAATTGGTGCAGTACTGGCTATTGCTGGCTGTCAGTCTTCCAGCCAAATTAAGTCAAACACTGCAAAGGTAGGATTGATCAATGAAGATATTTCTATCAGCGCTCCTAAACTGAGAGATGATTTTATTAAGGGTATGGATATCTCGATGTTACCAGAAATTGAGTTACTGGGGGGAAAGTACTTCGAAAACGGCCATCAGGAAGATTTACTTAAAATCTTGAAGGAACATGGAGTCAACTCAATTCGAGCCAGAGTATGGGTGAATCCTGAATCTGAAAAGGGCATCCAATACGGAGGTGGTAATAACACTTTGCAGCGTTCGATTGAACTGGGCCAGAGAGCCAAAGCTTTAGGGATGAGCTTCCTGCTGGATATTCATTACAGCGATTTTTGGTCTGATCCTAAAAAACAAAAAAAGCCTAAATCCTGGGATAGTCTTAATTTTGAACAACTGAGTAGCAAAGTTTATCAGTACACGTCGGAAGTTATGCAGGCCCATATCAGCGCCGGTGTAATTCCGGATATGGTTCAGGTTGGTAATGAACTTAATGGTGGAATGCTTTGGCCGGATGGAAAAAGTTGGGGACAGGATGGGCATGAATTCGACCGACTTTCAGTGCTGCTAACATCGGGAATTAGAGCCGTACGTGAGAATAGCGCCGGCCAAGAGATTAAGGTCATGCTACACCTGGCGGAAGCGGGAGATAACGGTTTATTTCGTTGGTGGTTTGATGAAATTACCAAGCGCAATGTTGAGTTTGACGTCATAGGCATGTCTTATTATCCGTGGTGGCACGGGCCTATTTCTAAAGTTAAAGCCAATATGACGGATGTTATCAATCGCTATCATAAACCCGTGATTATCGTTGAAACTGCATTTCCGTTTACCAGCGAAAATGGTGACGGATTATCTAACAGTTACTCTGAGTCAGGGCCAATCGACGGATATGACGTCAGTGTTGAAGGTCAGGCTCAATATTTATCCGACATTATGAAACTAGTTAATTCTTTACCTGAGAACAAAGGGTTGGGTATCTATTACTGGGAACCTGCCTGGTTACCTATCAATGGGGCAACTTGGTCAACGAAGGCTGGAATGGATTATAGCGGTGACTCTTGGGATATTGGTAATTCATGGGAGAACCAAGCGTTGTTTAACTTTGAAGGTAATGCTTTGCCATCATTAAACGTATTTAAAGGTAAGTAATGAAAAGCAAGAAATTGGTTATTCCCAAGATGAAAGGACTGCTCCATGGAGCAGATTATAACCCGGAACAGTGGTTAGACCGACCAGATATCCTCGAAAAGGATATCGAGTTAATGAAGCAAACGAAATGTAATGTCATGTCAGTAGGCATATTCAGTTGGTCTGCACTTGAGCCATCGGAAGGTGAGTTTCACTTTGAATGGCTCGATCAGGTACTGGATAGCTTAGCGCAGCACGATATTTCTGTTTTCCTGGCAACGCCGAGTGGTGCACGTCCGGCTTGGTTATCACAACGTTATCCCGACGTTCTACGCGTCAATAGTCAACGAGTGAAACAGTTACATGGAGAGCGACATAACCATTGTTACAGTTCACCGAACTATCGCGCTAAAGTCACAGCCATTAATACGAAACTGGCTGAACGATATAGTCATCACCCAGCAGTTATCGGATGGCATGTATCAAATGAGTATGGTGGTGATTGTCACTGCCACTATTGCCAGCAAGAATTTCGGCTTTGGTTACAGGATAAATATCATACTTTAGAAAACCTTAATAAGCGTTGGTGGAGCTCATTTTGGAGCCATACCTATAGTGACTGGGAGCAAATTGAGTCCCCGTCGCCAATCGGTGAGAATTCAGTTCATGGATTAAAGCTGGATTGGAAGCGTTTCTGTACTGATCGAGTGGTTAATTTCTGTCAGCACGAGATTACCCCGTTGAAGGCCATCAATCCTGAGTTGCCGACGACTGCAAACTTTATGGAATATTTCTACGACTATAACTATTGGCAATTAGCTAAAGCTATCGACGTTATCTCCTGGGATAGTTATCCGTTGTGGCATCGGGACCATGATGAAGTGGCATTGGCCTGTTATACGGCGATGTATCACGATCTTATGCGCACGTTGAAACAGCAGCCGTTCCTGCTGATGGAATCGACACCAAGTCAAACTAACTGGCAACCGATTACTAAGTTAAAACGAGATGGTGTGCATTTGCTGTCTTCATTACAGGCAATCGCTCATGGTTCAGACTCGGTTCAATATTTTCAATGGCGAAAAAGCCGTGGTTCAGTGGAAAAATTTCATGGTGCGGTCATCGACCATGTCGGTCACGCTGATACGCGCACAGGCCGAGAAGTTACAGCGCTAGGAGAGTATCTCAAGCAGATACGTTCAGTGGCGGGATCTCAAATCAATTCGGATGTTGCCATTATTTTTGACTGGGAAAATCGCTGGGCATTGGATGATGCTTCTGGGCCACGTAACCAAGGTATGCATTATGAACAAACCGTTTGTGATCACTATCGTGGATTCTGGGAACAGGGAATTAATTGCGACATCATTGAGCAACTGAGTGACTTTACCCCTTATAAAATTGTGGTCGCGCCAATGCTATATCTGGTTAAACCCGGGGTAGCGGAACGTTTAAAAGCATTTGTTGAAAATGGCGGCATTCTCGTTGCCACCTATTGGAGCGGCATTGTTGATGAAAACGATCTTTGTTTCCTGGGTGGTTTTCCTGGCGGTGAGAATAGTCCGTTACGAGAGGTGCTTGGGATCTGGGCTGAAGAGATTGACTCTATGTATGATCATGAGCGGGTAGAATTTGCTATGACATCAACAGCTGAATTTCCTTTAGAGGGTGAGTTTGAAGCAAAGCACTTGATGGAACACATTCACCTGGAAACCGCGCAAGCTCTGGCATGCTACAGATCAGATATGTTTGAAGGTAAACCGGTGGTTACACGAAACACCTATGGCAAAGGGTGCAGCTATTATATCGCCGCTAGAACCGAACATGGCTTCAATAGCCAGTTTTATCAACAACTCGTTAGGTTGTCTGATATTAAACCGCTGGTTGATAACGTTCCGTATGGCCTTTCCATCAGTTTAAGGCAAGACGATGCCAATCGTTACTTGTTTATTATGAACTTTTGTAATGAAGTCCGTTGGTTTAATTGTCCTGATGGTGAATGGATTGACCAAGACAATAATAATTTATGTGGGGAGATAAAAATAAGCCCATATCAAGTTGTGACAATAGTAAATAAGTTAAACCTGTAATAATATCAGCCCTAAATTTAAGGCTGGTAAACCTAATAAAAAGAATAAGAGAAATTATTTTCTCTGGGATGAGTATTGCCCGAATATCTGCGCGGGCAATATTTTCCACCAATAACCATTTATTAAAACAAAAGGAATTCACAATGAAGAAGACAACGCTGACCGTCGCAATACTCGCATCATTGATGGCAACACAAGTTTCGGCGGTAGATTTTTATGGTTACGTTCGCGCCGGGCTCGGAGCAAGTGCTGATGGCGGTGGCACGGAAGGAGGCGATGAATTTAACAAAACTAAACTGGGTCGCCTGGGTAACGAATACGATACCTATTCTGAGATAGGTCTGGGTCAGGAGTTATTCAATCAGGATGGACATTCAATGTATTTTGAAAGTATGTTTGAAATGTCATCAGATGGTAATCTTGAATCTGAGTCGACAAAAGACGATAGCGCTAACTTTGCCATTAAGCAGCTCAATATTCAGGCGAAAGGTTATATACCGGCATCCCCTGAGGCCGTTATTTGGGCTGGTAAGCGTTTTTATCAGCGTCACGATCTGCATATTATCGATACTAAATACTGGAACATTTCTGGTTACGGTGTCGGTATTGAAAATATTAAGTTAACCTCGGGAGCGATATCAGCAGCTGTGGTACGAGCGGATAGTGATGTTGATGACACAACAGGCGAGCTTAATACCTACTACATGGATTTACGCTACGCTGGATTTAGTCCTTGGGAAGGTGCATGGACAGAAGTCGGTGTTGACTATGCAATCGTCAATCCAACTGACGAACAGGAAGCCGCGACAGAAGATTTTGACGATGGTCTAATGGTGACCGCCGAGTTAAGTCAGAGTTTTTCATTAGGGTATAACAAGTTTGTTATGCAATATATGACGAGTGGTTTAGCACAGAATGCCATTTCGCAAGGTGGTGGTTGGTATGATTACTGGAGCGGTGATGTCAGCGATGCAAAGGCTTTTCGTTTTATCAGTACTGGTGATTTGAAGCTCAGTGACAGTATCGTTATCAATCATGTTCTGACTTATGGTAAAGCTCAGGACCATGGTGATTGGCTGGATAAAGAAGAAATGTTCTCTTTTGTCGCCCGCCCGACTTATAGCTGGTCATCTTATAACAAAACAATGTTAGAAGTTGGCTACTTTGATCAAGAGAAAACCTGGGATTCAGGCGTGAGTGAAAAATCTGGCGGGACTAAATTTACCATCGCCCACGCGCTGTCTACCGGTGAGGACTTCTTCGCTCGACCAGAGATTCGCTTCTACGCAAGCTATTTTAAAGACAACGAAAACGGCAACACATTCAATAGTGGTAAAAGTGATGACACGATTAACTATGGTGTACAAATTGAAGCCTGGTGGTAATCATGTTTAAGCAGGGTTTATCAGTTTGAACGTTCTATTTTAACCCTTAAAAAGCGGGCGGCTAAGTTTCTTAGATCGCCCGCTGCTCTATAAGACTTAAAAAATTAATTAAATAAACTTCTCAGGAATCCGCCAATCTGGCGACCGGCTTCGTTGATTTCGTTACCTAGATCGTTGAGGCCATCTTCCAGCGGTGTTAAGCAATCATCTTGCGACTCGCCGGAGATGTTCCACACTGGCAGGTTTATCTGGCCAAGACAGCTGCGCTGCAGGAAGCCATTTGCATCTGAGCGGTAGTCGGCAAATTCAATTTGATCGGGTTGCGGCGTGTCCAAAGAACGGTAACCGTTGCGTTTTAAGAAATCGGCGTAAATTCGCAGCGGACCACTCGAACCAGTCAGATTCACGGCTTGGTTGTCATCGCGCCCGACCCAGACGGTGACCACCTGGCTGTCATCAATGCCGGCATACCAACTGTCACGCCCCTGATCTGAGGTGCCGGTTTTTCCTGCCAGCTGTGTGCGCGAAGGGACAATAGTCTTCAGATAGCGCGCCGTACCTTGCTCGACGACCTGTGTCATGGCGTATTCGGTCAGCCAGGCGGCACGCTCATCCACCGTTTGCTCACCGTCAGGCTGATAACGATACAGAACACTGCCATGCTCATCCAGCACCGCGCTTAAGGCATATAACGTCTGTCGTTTCCCCTGATTCCCCAGGGTCCGATACATCTGAGTGACTTCAAGCGGTGTCAGCGTCACAGCACCAAGCAGCATCGAAGGCAGTTGTGGCACCTGCTGCGAATCGATCCCCAGGGCGCTCAGGGTCTGAGTGACCCGCCCCAGGCCGAGAGCCATGCCGAGGTTCACAGTCGGAACGTTGTAAGAGTGGGCCAGTGCCTGATAAAGGGCAACCTGACCACGATATTGACGGTCATAATTGCGTGGTGACCATAGCTCATCATTTTCGCTACGAATACTGATCGGTCGGTCTGATAACGGAGTAGCCAGAGTGTAAACCTGTGGCTGCGATAGCGCAGTCAAATACACCGCCGGTTTAATCAACGATCCAATCTGACGTTCGGCGTGTAAGGCGCGGTTAAAACCGTGGTAGGTCGGGTTACGGCTGCCAATCATCGCACTGACTGCACCGCTGTGTTTGTCGGCAATAATCATTGCGGTTTCCAGCGACTGGCCGGTTTTTTTCTCCAGTTGAGGCATGATGTTATACACCGACTGCTCAGCATGCTGCTGGATATCAGGATCAAAGGTTGTAAACAGACGCAGACCGCGCCCGCTGTTATAGTCGATGCCGTGTTCCTGCAGTGATTGTTTCACATAATCAAAATAGGCCGGTTGCAGTGCATTTTCGTTGCCCTGTGCTCGCAGAGAGAGTGGCTTGTCGATGGCACGCTGGTAATCATCGGTTTCGAGTGAACCGGTTTCGACCATCATTTTCAGTACCAGGTTGCGGCGCGCTTTGGCGCGCTCCGGATAGCGCCACGGGTTATAATATGAAGGTCCTTTGACCATCCCTACTAACAAAGCTTGCTGATCCAGGCGCAGTTCAGAAAGGGGCAGGGCAAAATAATGGCGTGCAGCGAGGGCAAAACCATGAATGGAATCATTGCCGTTCTGGCCCAGATAGACCTGGTTAAGATACGCATCCAGCAACTGATCTTTGCTGTAACGATAATCCATAATAAGCGCGAGATAAGCTTCTTTGACTTTTCGGGTCAGGCTGCGCTCACGCGACAGAAACAGATTTTTGGCCAGTTGCTGGGTGAGGGTACTGCCGCCCTGCACATTATGTCCGGCGCTGATATTCGCCATAAATGCGCGAGCGATAGCCAGAGGTGAGATGCCATCATGCTGATAGAAATCACGATCTTCGGTGGCCAGCAGTGCGGCGACCAGTGTCTCGGGCATATCGTCTTTTGCCATATAGAGACGTTTTTCCGTGTTATCGTCGTCCAGCATGCCAAGGATTCTCGGCTCAAGCGACAGCAGGCCGATTGGATGACCGCTGGCTTCATCGCTCATGGAAGCTACCCCTTGTCCGGCAAAGCGAATCTTGACCTGCACCGCGGGTTGTTCACCATCTGGAAAGACAAACGGGCGGCGAATCAGACGGACAGTTCGCCCCGAGACACTGTATTCACCGCTGCTGACCGGATTGGCCACTTGACGATAGTGTAATTCGGCCAATTCTTTGAGTACGATTTGCTGGCTGACCGGACTATCGGGACTCAGGATCAGCGGACGGGCATAGACTACATTTGGCAACTGCCACATCTGACCTTCAAACTTATCTTTAACCAGGTTGTTAAATTGAATTCCGGTATAAATCGCGGCCAAAACCAACACAACCGTCAGCGCGCAAACAAGTTGCGTGATGCGGCGTAACCAAGGGGATTTGATCGGTAGAGATGAACGTCTTCTAGGCATGGGCAGGTACAGGTTTCACTCAGAAATATCTGTCGCGAAGCCTAGCCGCTTGGTGGCGGATTTGTGTCAATGATAGGTAAACAGTCGTTATCTTATTATTACTTTTGACACTAATTCAGAGGCCCAGCGCGTTCAGGACGCGCTGGGTGGCGCTTAACCTTTAATCTGGCACGCCAACATAGCGCGCTCGATCTGCTGCCAGTCTAATTCCCGGGTAGTGATGATTTCGATACGGCTGTCGCGGCGATAGGCGACTTTATCGAAGTCGTGCTCGTCATTAACCCGGTTAAAGAAGACCCAGGCGTTACCGATGCGGATCACCCCTTTGATACGTTGCACATCGGTCAGTCCGGTTAATATCTCTTCCAGCGCCCAGTAGTCAAAGCAATCGTCGCGGTGGAACAGCCAGCCGCAGCTGTATAAACCGCTGCCGTGACCGGTTTTACGCACCGGTTTACCCGGTTCAGGAACAGTCTCATGACGATGTTCGTGGGCGTGCTCGTGGTGATGGTCATGAAGTTCGTGTTCATGATCATGACTGTGAGCATGAGCATCCGGGAAGTGCGCTTTGAGCTGACCATTGCGTACCAGATCGAGCAGAGCAGGTTCAATCCTGCCGCGAATTGTCCGGCCCAGATGCTGTTTCGGCGGAAACATATTCCCTAAGCTACTTTCTGCCAATTCAATTTGCTGCTCTTCTGCCAAATCGCACTTGTTGATCAGAACCACATCGGCCAGGTTAAGCTGATCGTGGAAAATCGGATTGCTGAGGACTTCTTCCTGCGCCAGACAGCGCGGGTCGAGCAGGCAAACCGTAGCGCGCAGATCCAGCACGTTTTTAAACCCCGGTCCCATCAGTGTGTCGATGATACCTTCCGGGTGGCCGATACCGGTCGGTTCAATGATCAGACGATCAGGATTGGCGTGTTCGATTAAAGCTCGCACAGTCTGACCCAGCGACGCGCCAAGTGAACAACAAATGCAGCCACCGGCTAACTCTTTAATATGCAAACCCTCTTCGGTCGGCATCATCTCCTGGTCAATCCCTACCTGACCAAATTCATTGACCAGCACAGCCCAAGATTCACCTTGCGGCTTTTTCGCCAGCAGCGCATTGATGGTGGTGGTTTTTCCGACCCCAAGAAATCCGGTGATGATATTGGTCGGGATAGTGTTTGCTTGTTCATTCATAGTGATTTTTGCTCACGTCCAGGGCTTGAGTTACAGCGATGCGAAGTTGTTATTCTGATTTAGTGTTACAACATAACAATATTGCGCGGGGTCTGGCAACTTAAACTGGTTGGATATCAAGGGCAGAGACTCTGAAACCAGGTGAAAGAGCAGGCTTTTGCCGTCAGGAACAACAAAAGCCTGTGGGGGGATGTGTCGATAAATTTAAAATAGCCGCTAGTATTTGCGCGGTAAGCTTACAAAGCAGACTTCTTCATTCTGACCAACCAGCCAGCGATGTGCTCACTTAACTCAATCATCAAGTTCACCAACCCTGCAAACTGAGTGGCTAAATACTGCTTGAATAGCAATGCAGTCAGCGCGCTAATCAGGTATCCACCCAAGATATCGAAAGGATAGTGCACGCCGACGAAAACCCGCGCCCATCCGGTGCTTAACGACAAGGCTAAAAGCACCAGCCCTAACTTGCGCAAGGATTTTTCGAAAGACAGATAGAAAGCAACACTGGCGAACAAAGTGATGTGATCACTGGGAAACGAAGAATCACTGGCATGACTGATCAGCTTGATGCCTAAATGATCGACAAACGGGCGGTTGTGATACCAGACAAGTGAAATGGCATAGTTTATCGCCAGCGCCAATACGGTCGTTAACCCGGCGTTAAATGCCATCGTTTTAGCGTGTTTATCGCGCATCCAGAGCAGCGCCAGGCACAATGGGATGAGAAAAACCGGCAGTTCTGCACACAGTTTTGCGACTTGCAACAGCGCAGGACTGGGTTGATGAGAGGGGTTAATCAGCAGAAATAGCCAGTGGTTTAAGGATTCCATAACAAACTCATTGAATATCTAATGAAAACTTTTAAGCAAAGCTACGCAACGAAACTTAAGAAACGCTTAAGGGACTGAATCAATGAGGTTTTTCAATCCAGGCATACTCGAGTCGGAACCACCTCAAGCGGATGTTGGTAACGATAATACATAAACGCAAAGTGCCAGGTTCATCTAAGCCTTCTCCTTTGGCGTTCGCCTCTGTTAGCAGTATTCTCCAACGTAAATTATCACGCCGACTGCCTTTTCTTTGATATTGCCGTAGGAATGAGGTCGGTAATTTGATATAAACTTATGCATTCTGTTGTCATTCATCGACTTTGCTATCGACAAGGTATGGCGGTAGCGTTTCTGAAATTCAGGGTTCAGAGAACAACGCAGATAAAGGGCTTTTCACACCTGAAAGACGACAAATGTCAAAAACTGTTCAGCCAACATGAACTCTTTTAGACTCGTCAAAAAGGGCGATTTCATACAAACACCAATGCTGTTTAAATGCACAGTTATTGTAAGTGATGCCTGTGGATAGATTAAACAGACAATGTCGGTATTTTGTGATCCCAAAAGCGTAAAATCCTACTTCTCTCATACTGGCGCCCTAATGGTGAAAGGAAAGTGATGGGAAAAGTACATCAAATATAGATAGACAATAAAATACAGACATTGTCTGTCTAAGAACTGTTAGGCGCTCCCCAAACATTGGAGTTAATAGAATATGATTGAAGATAGTTTACTTGATTTTCTAGAAACAAATTTAAAAGAGACTCAAGCCAAAGACAGAAATATTAGATTGATAAATTACTTCTATGGTTTCTCTGATTCTGAATGGCCAACACTTGAAGAAACTGGAAAAAGATTTGGTGAAATTACAAGAGAACGAGTAAGGCAGCTTGTAAATGACAATTTCAGAAAAATCGCTGATAAGAGTAAATTCTCAGAACTTAGTACAATATATAATCTAATTGCATCAAAGAAATTTTGGTTGAAATCTGAGATTGAAAAAAAATTAGAAGAGTTAAATCTTGTTAAAGGTAATTGTAATATTAAAGGCATCTTAAATATGATGGATGACCTTGATTTTAATCATGACCTAGAAATTTACACGCCTCACCTTGAAGTAGTGACAAGGGAAAAGCTTTCTTTATTTGAGGATTTCATTGTTGTCAAAAAAAGTCAAATAAAGAATTTACAGTCAATTTATAAAAAGGCAAAAAACTTACCTGGTAGGTGTGGGGTGGCAAATTTAGATTATTTATCTGAAAGCTTTTCATCCGATAGTGAAATATTACTTATAAAGAGTATTATAAAATTATCAGATCATTCATGGTATAAAGAAACCAATAATGAATTTTGGTATTTATTCGAACACAAAGATAACACTTTAATAAACTACAGTGAAAAGGTATTTTCTGAACTTGATGCATGTAGTTCTAAGAGATTGGCACATACTTATAGAAATGCACTTGACGCAAGGACATACAAACATCCATACCCTCCAGAAGACATAATTCACGATTATTTAACATCTTCTATGTACTTTGAAAATGAAAAAGGAGTATTAACATTCTCCGGAGACACTACAGGGTATACTGAAATTGAAAAAGATATTTTGAATTATTTGTCACAATACGAATACGTAATGTTTCCTGAGTTCAATGAATATCTAGAAGGTAAGGGGTATGGTCGCCCACTTATAATTAAGGCAACTACAAAATCTCCACTTGTTCACATTGATAAAAGTGATGGAAGATATCACTATCGCTATAGCCTTGTTTCAAAGAAAAAGACTACTGAAAATATTAAGAGTGATAATAGATATACAACATATCTAAGGAAGCTTAGAAAACTATCTGAAATTGGCACAGATATTGATGTAGAATCCAAAAGACGTACAGAACAGTCATTGTTACAAAAATGGCTTTTTGAAGGAAAGGAGCAAGAAAAATGTGCCATTTGTGGAAATGATTTCCATGTCAGTTCACTTATAACTGCACATAAAAAGAAAAGATCAGAGTGCAACAATGCAGAAAGATTAGATCCATATATTGTTATGCCTCTTTGCACATTTGGATGTGACTTTCTATATGAAAAACGTTATATCTATATTGAGAATGGAATAATATGTCAGGGGAATGTTAACATATCTCTAAACACAGAAAATAAAATTATTGAACAGCTAATTAATAAAAAAATTGACACCAACTGGCTTAAAGGTTCTAGTTCTTACTTCGAATCGCCCATACAAGCATTTAAGAGTGATTCCTAACGCTTGGCATTTTTTATTCCATCGTTGAGTTCAGTGTTTACGGTGGTATGGTTGGGTTTCGTGGTTGCGTTACTCACACCTTATATGCGGCGTTATATGTTTATGAGGAAGTTGCGTGAAAAATGAATCAGCTGGCTGCAATATAGACGATTTTCATGTTGCTTTAAGTGCATTTGATAAAGCTGTTTGTGAAGCGTGTGCAGTAAGTAATTTTATAGGGAGCCGCTATGTTGTTCATTATAAAGGATACTCTTCTCACATCTTTACCAGAATGTGTTTACATTCACAGGCTCTTATCTCTGCATTACCGAAAACTCGGTGGGCGAAACGAGATTACGAGTGCTGGGAGTTTAGTCTTATAGCTCCTCATGTCCGTGCATTAATGGAAGGTTATCTTCTGTTCTTCTATTTGTCTGAAGCACCTATTAGTGAAGATGAATGGTACGTAAAACTCAATGTCATGCACCTAAATGACTGTACTCGTCGAGTTAGGCTTCATCAAAACATACGAAGCGCTGAAGACGAAGAGGGTTTTCGTGAGCAGCAAACAGAACTGAAAAATCGTTTAAAAGGATCCGAGTTTTTTAAAGAACTCCCGTCTAAGCTTCAAAAGCAGCTATTAACTGGAAAGGCTCTTATGATCCCTTCACGAGATGAGCTACTCGAAAAATTAGATGTAGATACTGGCGAGTTTAATGCGTTTTATGACATAGTTTCAAATTACACGCACATACTGCCGATTTCTTACTGCCGAAGTGAAGGTAATGGACGAGGAACAGGCGTTCAAAATCGAACGGATTTGTCTTATATAGTTATCTCTTTAGTTAACGCTACTCATTGGTTGAACATTTCTACGGAAAGAATGGTTGAATTATTTCCTGATGCGGCCAAAGTTAGAAAAGGGAAGAAATCTAAGTTTACTTTGGGTCCAAAGGAAAATACTAAGAACCGAAAATAAATACATAAAAACTGTTTAAAAGTGATTCGCAACGCGTGGCATTTTTACTATGCGTTGGTTTGTGTGATTACGGTGTTATGCGGAAACTTGGTAGTAGCGTTGTCTGCCCCTTAAGCGGGCGTATGTTCTTGGAGATTTATGGAAAACTTCAAAATTAGCAGAATCCACACAAAGTTAGGTATTTTCCGACTATCTGGAATCATCAACAATGAAAGAGGTATTAAAAATATCAGCTATATTTCTGCTGAATATATGGGAACTGATGGCTGGTACGAACTTAATTTACAGTCGGAGCATACTCAAAACTTACTGAGAGACATTCAAATTGAAGTGTTGCAGCACCTAGCTTGAGCAAGTCTGTTGCATCGACCAGACCTAGTTTTGTAAATATCAGTGGTTTCAAATAGCTACGAACATACAAGTCGCTTAAGTCGGACTGCAAACGCATGGCGGTTTTGGTTCAAATTGGCTAGTGTGCTTAAGGTGATTATTTTGAGTTTGATTGTGGTTTGCAGCCACTTAGCTTAGCGTTATGCTTTTTATCGAAATTTAACATGGAGGTTAATCGTTATGGGTAAGCAATTTTCAGAGTTGGCCGATAAACATATTGATTTTATTGGACAGCAAAAAATTTATTTTGTAGCTACTGCCGCAGAAAGTGGTAGCGTGAATTTGTCCCCTAAAGGTGGAGATTCTTTGCGAGTTATCAACCCAAAGCAAATAGCTTGGTTGAACCTTACAGGAAGTGGCAATGAGTCTGCATCACATGTTATTCAAAACCCAAGAATGACTGTTATGTTTTGTGCTTTTGAAGGCTCTCCTCTAATCCTGAGAGCTTATGGTAAAGCTACGGTTTTGCACTCTCA
This sequence comes from Vibrio ostreae, assembly GCF_019226825.1. Lineage (NCBI taxonomy): Bacteria > Pseudomonadati > Pseudomonadota > Gammaproteobacteria > Vibrionales > Vibrionaceae > Vibrio > Vibrio ostreae. The sequence continues at coordinate 1,175,310 of NZ_CP076643.1, read as the reverse complement.
AGACGATAGTTGGGACAAGTATGCACCGCTGTTTCCGGAAAGTGTTGCTGCGAGACAAATCTTTGTCCTAAATGTCGATTTGGTGCAGTCTTCCTGTGGAATGTCAGTTCCTTACTTTACCTATGAAGGAGACCGTGAAGACTTAGCTAATTGGTCAGAAAAGCAAGGTGCAGAGGGTATAGAAAAATACTGGCTCAAAAAGAACCAAAAGAGTATCGATGGTTTTGAAACTGAAATTGCTAAAAGGTCTGGTTTGGACGTAGATTAATCGAACAAAAGCGTCCCAATAACCACAGGTATACAAGCATTTAAGAGTGATTCGCAACGCTTGGCAGTTTCGCTTCGCTCAAGTATAGCCAAGCGCCGCTCACACCTTAATGCGGCTACATGGATTCCCCCGGTTGTCAAACATCCGCTAAACTTCAAGTGATGGGTTTTGGACTGCCGCTCTACATTCGGTCTTTATAATCGATGGTTCGCAACATCGTGACCCTGATGACTTTGCGCGACTGCGGTACCTTATTCGTTAGATGACATCATATGTGTCCGCCGCATTAACAGGCTCTCCGCTAGTGGTCTTAACCTATCTCCATCTTTCCCTTTCGAGTCAACGACATGAATACTGAAGTGGTTTTTAGCTAAATCGATACCGCCAAAATAAGAATAATCAGACATGGTGCCTTCAGTGCTAATAAGTACCACGTAAGTGTGGCAGATCCTCGGGAGGGGGATTCCATGCTATTCGTTAGCCGTCATGGAGCTTGCTATACTAAAAGTGATAGAATAGTATCACTCTAGTATTCTTTGGAGCAGCTCTCATGAAAGTAGAATTAGTAACATCACTTAAGCGCCAAGCCACTAAGATCCTCGCCGATCTTCACGATACCAAAGAACCAGTATTAATTACCGAGCATGGTAAACCGTCTGCATATTTGGTAGATGTTGATGATTACGAGTTTATGCAAAACCGTTTATCAATTCTTGAGGGTATTGCGCGAGGCGAACGTGCACTAACTGATGGTAAAATGGTGAGTCATGAAGAAGCCAAAGACAAAATGTCAAAATGGCTAAAATAATCTGGACTGAGCCAGTGTTATCTGACCTTGATGATATCGCTGAATACATCGCACTTGAAAATTTCGTAGCTGCAAAGCAATTGGTTCAAACGATCTTCGCTAAAGTTGAACGTTTAGAAACTTTACCTGAATCGGGTCGGATTCCGCCCGAACTAGAACATTTAAGTTATCGAGAAGTTGTCGTTAATCCATGTCGTGTTTTCTATAAACAAGACGGTGATAAAGTATTTATTCTGTTTGTCATGCGTGTTGAGAGAGATTTGCGTAAGTTCCTGCTAAGTAAGCAATAATCCTTGAGAATGAGCGGCTAAAAAACGAGTATGGCGTCAATAGTTAATTTTTCGCCATATTTGCATCTCACATAGTACCGCCCCTTAGCATTGAATTCAGGATCACCCCCATCTTTCTAAAACAGGCAATGATGCCGTGCATTTCGTGTTTAAGGTAGTGTGCGGCAGCTTCAGTATGGCGTTGTTAATCACCTTAACAGGATGTTAGCCGACAAAGTACATAAATATAAAAGGAGTCCTAAATTGAAAGTTGCATTAGTCACTGGTGGCTCAAAAGGTATTGGTTTGTATTCAGTTCTTCGGCTCGTGAAGCAGGGATATAAAGTTATTACTTGCTCGCGTTCGAAGAATATTTGGCTTGAAGTAGTGCAAAAATATCCAGAATTAAAATCTGTTGATTACCAGTCGGTTGATATTGCGGATGAGCAACAATTAGACCGTTTATTTGCTTACGTTGAAGCTCAATACGGAAAATTGGACGTAGCGGTAAATAATGCTTCTCCGGCTCTTTCCTCTAGAGGTTACCTATCCCAAGTCGATGTAGCACTCCTCAAAGAAACACTTCATGTGGATTTTTTGTGCCAAGCCTTGTGTTTGAGGTCTGAACTAAAACTCATGGAAGCAGGGGCAGCCATAGTAAATGTAAGTTCCGTTAATGGTCTTAGACCAACACCGAATGCAGCAATGTATAGTGCTGCTAAACACGCGCTTGAAGGGTTGACTAGATCTGTTGCTCTAGAAAGCATCAAATCTGGAGTTCGAATTAATGCGGTTGCTCCAGGTGTAACGTGGACTCCCCGATGGGAAGAAAGGCAACTTGAAAACTCCAATATCCGCGCTGATGTTGCTGACGTAGTACCGATCAATCGTTTTGGGGAAATTGACGAAATCGTTAATGCAATTGAGTTTTTATTGTCAGATAAAGCCAGCTATATCGTCGGTCACACTTTGGTCGTTGATGGTGGACTATCATTGGCATGATTGGCTACCAAGCAATTCAAGCAGATTCGCACCGCGTGGCAGTTTTGTTTTGCGGTGAGTATAGTGTTTAATACGCCATGCGGTCGTATTTGTATTGCGTTGCTCATCACCTCAAGCGGGCTACATGTGACAAGGAGGGTTCAGCGATATGAAGGTAATATCAGAGCGATTAGTTATGGAGCCAATATCAGAAAAAGATTGGACACTATTTTATCAATTACATACAGATCCAAAAGTTATTTCGTTCTGTTTTAATGAGCCTTCAATCTTAGAAATTGAAGCCAAGTTTCAGTCCAGGTTAATCCCTTGGTCACGAGAATCAAGTCATTGGCTTTGTTTGGTTGTATCTGAATTAGCTACGGATAAGAAAATAGGGATAATAGGTTTTTGCCTTCACAGCGGAGTCGCTGAAGTTGGCTTCTTATTCCTACCTAAATATCATGGACTTGGCTATGGAAGTGAATCTTTAAGCGCGTTGCTTAACTACTCTCATTTACAAATTGGCATCGAAAGATATAGCGCAGTGGTAACTGAAGGTAATATTGGTTCAGAAAAAGTGCTGACAAAATCTGGATTTGTACTAGATAAAATTGTCCCTAATGCGTACGAGATTGGTGGACAGCTATATGCAGATCATATTTACCAACGAATAAATATTGTCACATAGCAATCGGTTCAAACTGACTGCCAACGCGTGATATTTTAGTTCTAAAGAGTATGGTTTTGTCAGTGCTTTACGGAAAGTTTTTTGTGGCTTTGTTAGCAGCTTAACTAGGCGTTGTGCGTACTCATTGACTTAGGAGTGATGAAGTTGAAAGGAAATTGTTTGTGTGGCGAAGTGTCGTTTAAATTGTCAGGTGAATTACCCGCCATCTATCAGTGTCATTGTTCGTTGTGTCGCAAAGTATCAGGCTCTTCATCAAATTCAGCGTTGATAGTTAACTCATCTAGTTTTAAATGGATCTCCGGCAAACATGAAATTAGGTCATTCTCTACGAGTTCTGGTTTTAAATCTGAGTTTTGTTGTCGATGCGGTAGTCCAGTACCAAATATCAGTTCAGATGGTAAGTCGTATTGGGTTCCTGCGGGGTTGCTGTCAGAGCCTGTAGATACAAAGGTTTCTGCTCATGTCTATGTCAGTTCTCGTGCAAGTTGGGACGTGGGTTTCATAAACGATGGCCTGCCGCAATTTGATACGATGCCCAGTGAAAGTGAATAGTGTGTGCCCGGTAGGTTGCGCACGCATAACAAGCGCTTTAAATCTAATTCGCAACACCGTGATCCTGATGACTTCGTACGACTGCGGTGCCTTTTGGGTCAGTAAGTTAGAGCGAGTAACAGTTCCTCGGTAGTAGAAGGGAATCCTTGCCATTTGTTCTATCAGTTTAGCCTAGGCACAAAAAAACCGTCAGAAGACGGTTTTTGGTGTCACTAGCGAGCGCTTAGGCACAGCACTTTTTGTACTTTTTCCCGCTTCCGCAAATGCACGCTTCATTACGGTTCGGTGTTTTTTCATAGGTAATCGTTTGAGGCTTGCTTAATAGTGTATCAAGCTCAACGGTGTTCTCTGGTTGCTCTGAGTCTACGGCAATATGGGCCACAATAGTGTGCTCAGAAACTAATGCTTCGATCTCTGCCTTACGAGCTTCAGTTGGGACGACAATATTGATTGGAGCTTCTTCAGTGCCTGCTTTTACATCACGTTTTACGTTGTAGCCTGAAATGACGTGGTTCTGCCTAGCATCGATTCGACCTTTGAAAAATAGTTTGGACATGTGCAACTCACTGATGATTGGTGTGGTGTAATTTGGCCGCGATTATACGGGACTATGGCAATTGATAAAGAACTTCCTGCAAGGAGCACGGTATAACAAACGTGTCAGGGGTACGACTAACGAGTGGCGTTGCCATCCTCATTGAGCAGTAATCGATTCGGTTGTTGTGTTTAAGTTTTGTGGGAATGATGATTCATTATGGCCAAGGCCGTTATCTCAGGAGGAACAATTGAGGCTCAACCTGCCTGCTGAAATCGAATCGGCTGATATGACTCATAGTCTCTGGTTCCGATATTCAGGCCAAAGAGCCGTGGAGATCGGCGCATATCCGTTTGGCACTTACTGACTACACACTTTGATTGGAACATTTATAACTTCGCCCTGGTAAAGGGTGCTAAAACCCTCTCGACTTCCAGAACTGCCCCTCATCACGTCCTACTACTTTGAACGTCTTTTCGGCGATGGTTCTGCCTTGCATTTCCAGCGTCATGCGCCATTCACCGAGATTGCTTTCCAGGCCGTTCACCGGGCACAGCAATTGGATGGTATCGCCCAGGTAGAAATCCCAGTCATTGCTGCGAACGTACACTTCACCGTCAAACGGGGCCAATACCTGGCCTTTTTTATTGATGATGCCGGGATGATGGATGCAAAACTGCAGCAGCTCGCCTTTGGCCTTTTTGATATTGACGATAAAACCAAATTCGACATCTTCCTCGGCAGTGACGACCTGAGTGAACTCTTTGATTTTCGGCAGCTCTTTGGCTTTCGCGTCCCAATGGGAGTAAATCCCGTAGGACGTTATTTCAATAACTGGAGTACGTTTTGCCACTGGTGATTGCTCGTTGATGATGGATAGGGGGAAGATAGTCGCTCCCACGCCGGGGCATGGGAGCGGGGCGACTTGCGGAGATGAACCATCGTCAGTTCAGGCAAGCCGCGGACGGATTACCACATCAGGTCATCCGGCACCACGAAGTCGGCGTACGGATCGTCTTCGTCGATCGCGTCCGATTCCGGCTCTTTCTGATCGATGATAGCTTGCTCGTCGCGCTGGGCGATTTTGTTGGCTACCACGCTTGGGATCACGGCGTAACCTTCTTCAAAGCGGGCAATCGCCAGGATGCCTTTACTTAGCTGTTCACGCACCAGTGACTCAACGTAGAGTGATTTCACCAACGTGCCGTCGGTGAAGTTATACTTGATGTCACCATTACCCAGATCAAGCTTGTTCATCGAGATCAGCTGTTTGATCTGCGCCTGAATCTCTTTGCTCTGGCGCTGTTCATTTTGCTGTGCGCTGAGTGCTTTATCGCGCTCAAGTTGCTGGCGCTTGTTTTCTTCAACCGCTTCTTTTACTTCACGTGCCTGAACACGTGATTTTTTTGAGCCTTTCTTTGCTTTTTTCAGCTTCTTTTCATTAACCAAGCCTGCTTTCAGCATTTGCTCTTGGAGTGTCAGTTTTGCCATGTTGTTCTCGGTTTGCTGTATATCTTTAGTATTCTACTGGCTCACGCCGCGCAAATAAAGGCAGTGGGTAAAGGCAGCATGTTGATTTTTCAACGCTAAGTCGCATTATAAACGCCCAATAGGCGTAATTTTAGTGACGTTGTCACTTATTGGTTAAACCTTGATTACTCGCTATCCCACATGATGCCACATTCTGCACTGATGGCAGCATTGAGCATATCGACCAGCGGCAGGGCGCGATGGGAGATACTGACCGGCGGATCGTCACGTTTATCGTCATCATCCTGCTCTGAATCATTCTGATCTTCCCGTTTTCTCTCTGCCGTAATGGCCAATTTGAGCAAATCAAGGGCATGGGGGATATCGTCAGCTCCAATGGCACCCGGCACCGTGCCACTATGACCCATCATTTTGATCATTTGCAGTCCTACGGAGCCAAACATGGTGACGTTGGCGTACGCTTTACATCGGAAAGTGATTAACATAACGAGCCTCGCTTTAGTTCAGGGTAACAAAAGACATGCAAATAGTGCGCTACCCAGTTGTTAATTATGGCTGCCAGTATAAGGGATTGCCGTATATCTGGGTAAAATAATCAATTACCGCGCGAATATTAAGCGGTGGATGACGCACATGCGGATAGATAGCCGCTATATGCTGGGGCTGAGTATTAATAGCAGCGTCATAGTCGGGCATGATTTTGATCAGTTTGCCTTGCTGCAATTCCTGTCCAATCAGCCAGTCTGGGAACAAGACGATTCCCATGCCATCCAGTGCGGCAGTCAGCAGGCTTTGGGCATTGTTGGAACTCAGAGATGGTGTAATTGGGTAGTGCACCCAGTCAGCATCTGTTTGGCGCAGGTACCAGCGGTTGGCCCCTTCAAAACCTTTGTATACCAGGCAGCGATGCTGCTGCAGAGCGTGACCGCTATCCGGCATGCCGTATTTAGCGATATAGGCGGGAGAAGCCGCCAGATGGTAGCGCTGATTGCCGAGAATGCGGGCGTGAAACGAGGAGTCGGTCAGCGTACCGATACGAAAAATGATGTCGGTACCGTCTTTAAGCGGATCGATATATTCATCGGTCAGGGTCAAGTCTATCGCCAAATTGGGGTAGCGTTCAGATAACTGCTGCAACCAGGGCGCGATATGACGCTCACCAAAAAATACCGGCGCATTGAGCCGGACTAAGCCGGACGGCTCTGCTGCGCGATCCTGCAGCTGTTCCTGCGCTTCATTAAGCTGTTCAATCACGGTTTTGGCATAACTAAAAAACAGTTTACCGGCTTCGGTTGGCACCACCGCTCGGGTGTTGCGGTAGAACAACTGCTGGCCGAGAGCATCTTCCAGATTATGGATCGTGCGCGAGATCATGGACGCAGAAACATCTTCGCGCCGCGCGACCACAGAGAAGTTCTGGGCATCAAACACGCTGACAAAAAACCGTAATGCGCGGATATCAATGTTATTGGTTCGGTTCATTTGTGCAACTTCTGCAAAGGTGATTACCATATTATGTCGTTTTTCTTTTTAATTCACCACTATATCATGCGCGCCTGACTTATTAGGAGCCTTGTTATATGCAGTTATTGTTAATCCTACTCGTGATTGTCGGCGGGATGGGTTTATCCGTGGAGGCGGGTATTCTCGGCCCGCTCGGGGAGCAGGTCGGCCATCTGTGGGCCACTTTCAGTATTTTTGGCGTCGGTGCGGCGCTGACGTTTTTGTTGATGCTGTTTTTTAGCCCGCGCAACAGTCCGTCGTTCTTTGAGCAGCCTTCGTGGCAGTTGCTGGGTGGTATTCTGGGGACCGGTTATGTGGTGATCCTGACTATGACCACGCCGGTGATTGGGATCGCGATGACCATGATTGGCATCTTAGCCGGTCAGGTATCAAAAAGCCTGATCATTGACCATTTCGGTCTGCTGGGGACGCCGCATCGTAAAATTGACCGCAAGCGTTTGATTGCTCTTCTGTTTATCGTGGCGGCACTGCTGCTGATTGCCAAAAGCTAAGGAGACACTATGACCCTGTTAATGATTGTGATGGCGGTGCTGGGCGGCGCGTTACTGAGTATTCAGGCTGCGATTAATGGCCAGCTTGGTAACAAAGTCGGTGTGTTTCGCTGCGCGTTTCTCACTTTTTCTATCGGTGCTTTAGTCACAGCGCTGCTGATCTTCTACTTTGAGCCGAAACACACTGTGACCTTGCTGGATGTACCGAAATGGCAACTGCTCGGAGCGATGTGCGGCGTGCCGTATATTGTGATTATGGTGCTGGCGGTGCAGCGCATCGGCGTGGCGGTTGCCACGGTTGCGGTGATTTTTGGTCAGCTGCTGATGAGCCTGCTGATTGATAATTTTGGCTGGATGAACAATAGTGAAATGGCGTTTTCACCTTATCGCCTGGCGGCGGTGGTGTGCCTTGGCATCGCGCTCTATTTTATTTACTCCAGCAGCCGGGATCAGAGTGCGACTACGGAGTAATCCGCCGCGATTCGCTTAGCGTGAATGACCAGTGTTGATTTGGCTAGAGTTGATGTGACCGGAGCGGCTAACGCAAGCCCCCGCAGTGATGCGGGGGCTTTTGTATTGGTGGCAGTGTAACCTAAGTATTAGTGCTTGCGGCTGAGGCCTTGTCTGAGCTGAGTGGGTGAATAACCAAAGTGATCTTTAAAGCAGTTACTGAAGTGGCTGCTGCTGACGAAACCGCAGCCGAGGCCCACCTGAATAATCGATTCGCGGCTCTCTTCCAGCTGCTTATGGGCAAACGCAAGGCGCAATTTGAGGTAGTAACGCGATGGCGAAGTATCGAGGTGGGTCTGGAACAAACGTTCCAGCTGACGGCGCGACATCGCCAGACAGCGTGCCAGTTCTTCCGGGGTCAGCGGCTCTTCAATATTTGATTCCATCAGTGAGATGGCTTCCTGTAAAGCCGCTGGACGAGATTGTACTGGTGCGGCCGGCTCAGGTGCGGAGCCATGCAGGATCGCCTGACGACCTTCCGAAGCCTGATCGCAGCTGAGGATTTCGCGAATTGCCCGCACTAACTGACGGTCAAATTGACCTTCAATCATATTCAGCATCATTTCCATCGCGCTGTTAGGACCGGAGCAGCTCGCGCTGTGCTCGCTTACCTCGTAGGTGTGAGTGGCCAGTTTTAGGTTCGGGAAGGTGGTACGAATGTAGTGGTGACTGTTGGGATGCACCGCTGAAACCACATCTTTATCGATGGCCTGCGCATGGGCGAGGGCAATGGTGCCGTTCCAGATACTGCCGAGATTGATCTGCTGGTTGTACGCCGCTTTGAGGCAGTAAGTCAGTTCATCGGCTGAGGCCGTATCACAGCGATAGCCGCCGCAAACGAACAGCCAGTCCATCGATCCACGATTGTGCAGGTTCAGTGATTCCACCGTTGCATCGGTTGCGATGTCGATGCCGATGTCACTCAGCACCTTGCGCGAATCTATACCAAAGGTATGAATCTGGTACAGCGGACGTTCGTGCACCAGGTTCGCCGTAATCAAGGCATCCATCGCGGCGGTAAACGCCATCAGAGAAAAGTGGGGCTGCAGAATAAAGCCGATATTTACCGGAACGGACTGGGATGGATTCGAAGTAGTTACGATCTCGGACATAGGAATTTAAGTTCACTGCTGGTTACAAAGGCGCTGAATTTTTATCTCACTCACCACACCGGCCTGCCTGCTGTGGCGGTTAAGCGTTAACTCATTGATAGCTCTAACAGCGTTTTAACAGGTTATCGGTGCGATGTATATGATGAGTTCTCAGCGGCGCGAATTTAACCTCAATTCTTGTGCATAAAACCCTGAAATTGAGGCGGCAAATAACGATCAATAAATCGAATCTTAACCACAAAAACCTTTTGCTTTCAAAGGCGCATTTTTTATTGCGCTGAGTTTCTTATGACCCTATTATCGCCTCGCTTCTTGATGATAGCCAATCCGAGTACATCACAGTCTGTTTTGTGGCAAGGCGATAGAGCAACTATCCAAGAGTGACTTTGACAGCGCATTTACGCGCTTTTATTGACGCTCCACTTTTCATCATCACGCTAACACCAGGTGAAAAGTGTCATAACCACATTGGAGGTTTGCCATGGCTAGTTCTCGTTCTGTTCTTAATTTTCAATCTTTCACTTCTCAGGCTCTGTCTGCTGATGACGTTCAACTGATCGAAACGTCTGTTGAGCAGTTTGGTGCACCATTACTGATGCTGGATTGCGATATTATCCGTCAGCAATACCGTGCCCTGAGTAATGCGCTGCCAAACGTGACTCTGCACTTTGCACTGAAACCACTGCCGCACCCAGCGGTAGTCAGAACACTGCTGCAAGAAGGCGCGAGCTTTGACCTGGCAACCAGTGGCGAAGTTGAGTTGGTGGCGCAGGAAGGCGTACCGGCAGAACGCACGATTCACACGCACCCGATCAAACGCGATGCCGACATCCGTGACGCACTGGCGTACGGTTGTCACGTGTTCGTAGTGGATAACCTCAATGAGCTGGCAAAATTCAAAGCTTACAATGATCAGGTTGAACTGCTGGTGCGTCTGAGTTTCCGTAACTCTGAAGCCTTTGCTGACCTGTCGAAGAAATTCGGTTGTACTCCTGAGCAGGCGCTGACCATCATCGAAACGGCGAAAGAGTGGAATATCCACATTAAAGGTTTGTCATTCCATGTAGGTTCTCAAACCATGAACCCGCAAAAATATGTGGAAGCGATCAATACTTGCCGAGTGGTGATGGAACAGGCAGTTGAACGTGGCCTGCCAGCACTGAGTACGCTGGATATCGGCGGTGGTTTTCCGGTGAACTACACCAAACAAGTCATGCCGATTGATCAGTTCTGTGTGCCGATCAACGAAGCGCTGAGCCTGCTGCCAGAAACCGTACAAGTGATCGCAGAACCGGGTCGTTTTATTGTCGCGCAGTCGATGATGAGCGTGGCTTCAGTGATGGGTCAGGCAGAGCGCGATGGTCAGACCTGGTACTACCTGGATGACGGTGTTTATGGTTCGTTCAGCGGCCTGATCTTTGATGATGCCCAGTACCCGCTGGTGACCCTGAAACAAGGTGACGAGTGTGCACCAAGCGTGCTCGCCGGTCCGACTTGCGACAGTATTGATGTGATTGCAGAAAACATCATGCTGCCTAAACTGGACAACGGTGATTTGATCATCGGTCGTATGATGGGTGCCTACACCAGTGCAACCGCAACCGACTTTAACTTTTTTAAACGCGCGCAAACCGTGGTGTTTAACGAGCAAGTGGCCAACTGCGAACGCATGATCGGCTAATCAGCCGTTAATCTGAACGATACGTTAAGCTCTCACTCCGGTGGGAGCTTTTTGTTTTGGGCCGATTCACATATCCCTGGCGTTCTTGCCTGGCAAGGCGATCCACATTGGGACGGATTTCGAGTAAGCTAATACGTCATCAGTTAACCGAACACGTCTTAAGTTAACCAAATAAACAACAACCACGGATACTTGCGTGAAATTACTTATCATCGAAGATTCAGAAACGCTGCGCCGCAGTCTGGTCGTGGGTCTCAATCATCTTGGCTTTACCATTGATGAAACCGGAGACGGTCAGGAAGCACTTAGCCTGGCGACTCATCACGATTATGACCTGATAATTCTTGACCTGATGTTGCCAAACGTTAGTGGCCTGGATATTTTGCGCGCCCTGCGGAAACAAAAAAAGCAAACCCGGGTACTGATTCTGTCGGCTAAGACCAAAACAGAAGAGCGGGTTGAGGGCCTGATGCTCGGTGCGGATGATTACCTGACCAAACCGTTCTCGTTTGAAGAGTTACATGCCCGTATCCTGACTCTGATGCGGCGTGGTTCGTTGGATCAAGTCGATCATAATTTGGTGGTGGATGATTTTCGTCTCAACCAGCAAGATAAAACTTTCTATTACGCGGAGCAGTGTATTGAACTGACTCCGAACGAGTACAAAATTCTGCATTGCCTGTTCAGTGCGCCCAACCGGGTCGTCAGCGTTGAGCAGATCAGTGAAGCGGTGGTGGGTAATTTCGATTATTTATCGAAGAACACCATTGAAGCGCACATTTCATCGATTCGTAAAAAAGTACGTGATGCACAGGGTTCACTGCCGCTTAAAAACAAACGCGGCTTTGGCTATGTGATGGAAAAAGTTAGCTGAGGTTGAAGATGTCAGTAAAATCAGTGTATCAGCAGTTGGCCTCGGGTCAGAGTGCGCGTTTGACCTCGATAGAACGTAAACTGATCAATTCTGTCTCTCTGGTGTTTGGTTTCTTTCTGTTCGCCGTATTTTTGTCGGTTGATATCGGTCTTGATGACTGGGTCGAAGATCAGTTTAACCAGGCGATGTTGAATAAGGCCAATTACCTTAAATCGGAAATCAGCTTTAATCACGATAAAGTGGAGTTTACCGCTGACCTGCGTTTTTTACCTGAATACAGTTCCGAACAAGATCCGCATTATTTCCAAATCTGGCATGACGGAAAAACGATTGGCCGCTCGCCGAACTTGTCATCGTATCCGAATGTGGATCTGATTGCGCCGGATATTGCCATTGGTGAACAGCGCATTATTGATGTGGTGATGCCAAACGGAGAACTGGGTAAAGCGACGTTGTCGAATTTTGTTCCGCAAAGTGATGACGGCAGTATTGAACCGGTATCAATGACGATTTATGAGTCAGCCGGCGGCCTGGATAGTCTGCTGTGGCTGGTGGACGGACTACTAATCAGCAGTTTCCTGATAGCGATTGTGGTGATGAGGTTTGTCACCCAAACCATTATCCGCCGTGGCCTGGCGCCGCTGGATAAACTCAATGAGGACTTAAAAGCGCTCAGTCTGACTGACCAGCATTCCGTGTCTGAACTTGATCTGCCCGACAAGCGAGTGGAAGAAATTGAGCCGATTCGTAAAGAGCTGAACCGATTTATCCGCAGTAACCAGCAGCTGATTAAAAATGAGCAGCGTATCACCGGCGATATTGCCCACGAACTGAAAACCCCGCTGGCAGAGATGATTACACTGAGTGAAGTGTATCTTCGCTATCCGGATGATGAGCGGATCAGCAAAACCTATCCGGATGATATTCTGGCCATCGCCAAGCGGATGAAATCGATTGTCGAGAAACTGTTGTTACTGCAACGCACCGCGTCACCGTCGCTGAATCTGCGTAAAGAGGCACTGTCGATTCGCTCAGTGTTGGCTCAGGTAAAGCAGGATATTGAATTTAAGTACCCGGATGTGGCGCAGCGGTTGGAGCAGAAGTGCGAGACCGATGAATGGTTTTTGACGGATCGTTTCAGCCTGGAAACCATCTTAATCAATCTGCTTGATAACGCCCTTTATTACAGCCCCGCGCAAACCAAAGTAGAAGCATGTTGGCATGAACAGGATGGTGACTACGAGCTCAGTATCTCCAATCATCTCAATCATACGATTTCTCAGGAGCAGTTGGATAAAATGGTGCAACCACTGTTTCAGATTGACGACTCGCGCACTAATAACGAACGTTTTGGCTTAGGGCTCTCCATCATTAATAATATTTGTCAGCAGCACGGGTATGGGCTGGACTTTTCTTTGCCGGAATCACTTAAATTCACGGTCAGTATTCGGATCCCGAAAATCGGAGCCCAGGTTGAAGACGAGTATGTAGAGGGAGAGGCAGTGGTTTAACTAGGCTGCAAACATTAACCTGTCAGGGCTGCAAACTTAACCAGTCATAAATGCAAAGCACGCGTGTGCTAGGTAACATGGCCGGTTTGGCTACCCTTGACGATCTCATTGTATAGACGGGCATACATGCTGGCGACGTGACGCGTGATTGCGGTTTCCGGTAGTCCAGCATAGGCCGAAGTTGCCAGCATCAGTGCTGCTGTTCCTTTTGTTCGCCACGCAATTTCCGGATAGTTTCATTAATATCAATAGTTTTCATCTATCAAATTGATTGCCAGAAATAATATGAATATTGGCTGGTTAGCGTCTAGACTGATTGTCGTAGTCTTTAAATATTTCGATATTTCTGGCAGTTACCTTACAAAGCACCATCGCGTAGAACTGACGGAAGTAAGTTAAATCACTAGAACGACAAAGGGACAATGTATGGCAAATCATGACAGTCACTCCGCAGGTCAATGCCCGGTAATGCACGGTGCGATGACTTCTGCGGGGAAATCCAATATGGATTGGTGGCCGAACGCACTCAACCTGGATATTCTGCATCAGCACGATACCAAAACCAATCCGCTTGGAGCCGACTTCAACTACCGTGATGAGCTAAAAAAACTCGACGTTGAAGGGCTGAAGAAAGACCTAAAAGCATTAATGACCGACAGTCAGGAATGGTGGCCGGCCGACTGGGGACACTATGGCGGTTTGATGATTCGGATGGCCTGGCACGCAGCGGGCAGCTATCGTACTGCTGATGGCCGCGGCGGCGGCGCGACTGGTAACCAGCGTTTTGCTCCGCTTAACTCATGGCCGGATAATGGTAACCTTGATAAAGCTCGTCGCCTGCTGTGGCCACTGAAGAAAAAATACGGTAACAAAATCAGCTGGGCCGACTTGATTCTGCTGGCCGGTAACATGGCTTATGAGTCAATGGGCTTTAAAACCTTTGGTTTTGGCTTTGGCCGCGAAGATATCTGGCACCCGGAAAAAGATACTTACTGGGGCTCGGAGAAAGAGTGGCTGGCACCGAGTGGTAGCGAAGGGTCGCGATACTCAGGTGAACGTGATCTGGAAAACCCGCTGGCAGCAGTAATGATGGGGCTGATTTATGTCAATCCGGAAGGGGTGGACGGTAACCCGGATCCGCTCAAAACGGCCCAGGATATGCGCGTCACGTTTGCCCGCATGGCGATGAATGATGAAGAGACGGTTGCACTGACCGCCGGTGGACATACCGTGGGTAAAACGCATGGTAATGGTAATCCTGCTGAACTGGGACCGGATCCGGAAGGTGCAGATGTCGAAGAACAGGGCCTTGGCTGGATTAACCATAAATCACGCGGTATTGGCCGCAACGCGGTGACCAGCGGCCTGGAAGGGGCATGGACTACACATCCTACGCAATGGGACAACGGTTACTTCAAAATGCTGCTTGAACATGAGTGGCAGTTAACGAAGAGTCCGGCAGGCGCCTGGCAATGGGAGCCAGTTGATATTGCTGACCAGGATAAACCGGTCGATGTGGAAGATGCATCGGTGCGCTGCAATCCGATGATGACGGATGCTGACATGGCGCTGAAAGAAGATCCGGAATACCGCAAGATCTCCGAGCGTTTCTACAAAGATCAGGATTACTTCAATGAAGTATTTGCTCGTGCCTGGTTCAAACTGACTCACCGTGACCTGGGACCTAAATCTCGTTATGTTGGTCCGGATGTACCGGCGGAAGATCTAATTTGGCAGGACCCGATTCCTGCTGGGCGCAGTGATTACGATGTGGATGCTGTTAAAGCCAAAATCGCAGCAAGCGGTTTGGATGTGAGTGACATGGTGGCAACAGCCTGGGACAGTGCCCGTACTTTCCGTGGCTCCGATAACCGCGGTGGCGCGAATGGTGCACGTATTCGCCTCGCACCGCAGAAAGATTGGGCAGGTAATGAGCCTGAGCGTCTGGCAAAAGTGCTCTCGGTGCTAGAAGGTATTGCAGCTGACGCAGGCATCAGTGTGGCTGATACGATTGTTCTGGCGGGTAACGTCGGCATCGAGCAGGCCATAAAAGCGGCTGGCTTTGATGTTAAAGTCCCGTTTAGTCCTGGCCGTGGTGACGCAAGTGCAGACATGACCGATGTCGAGTCTTTTGACGTACTGGAACCGTTGGCGGATGGGTTCCGTAACTGGCAGAAACAGCACTACGTGGTGAAGCCGGAAGAGCTGCTACTGGATCGTGCGCAACTAATGGGACTGACTGCACCGGAGATGACAGTACTGATTGGTGGTATGCGCGTGCTGGGTACCAACCATTCTGGTAGTGAACACGGCGTGTTTACTGACCGGGTTGGTACACTGACCAATGATTTCTTCGTTAATCTGACGGATATGTCATACCGTTGGAAACCGACTGGTCGTAACTCGTACGATATTGTCGAGCGTAAGAGTGGTGCGACGAAATGGACCGCAACCCGCGTCGATCTGGTGTTTGGTTCCAACTCTATCTTGCGTGCTTATGCCGAGGTGTATGCTCAGGATGATAACCAGGCGAAATTCATCAATGACTTTGTCGCGGCTTGGACTAAAGTGATGGACGCAGACCGCTTTGATCTGATGTGATTAGCTTTAGCATGACAAAGGGCCAAATCTAATTTGAATTTGGCCAGACAACCGCGAAGACTCCCCAAGGGGAGTCTTCTTATATGTAAACTCAAGTGACGAATCTGGTTCTGTTTAGTCAAGGGGCAATCTATCACGGATGTCAGAGATTTTAAATCCGTTGGCTAACACCGACAGTGTGTCAACGGGTTAAAGGCACCAATCGTATTTCAGGCTGTATTGTTAGAATTATTGTGATAGAAAGGACAATCTTGGTATTAATTGTTAATCGTTATCATGCGATTAGAATGGTAATGTCTATTCGGACGTACAAACGGCTGGCTTTATCAATTAAAACAGACGAATAGAACAGAAAAGGCGGGTAAGTGAAGCAAAGCGGACATTGGGCAGTGCTGCTGGCAGCATTGTTATGGGGAACGACAGGGACGGTAGCCAGTTTTGCACCGCAGGTCAGTGCGTTAGCAATTGGTGCGTTTGCCATGGGAGTTGGCGGCTTGTTGCAAGCTCTGCTGGCACGCAGACAGTTGTGTCGTTGCTGGCGTCAACTGCTGGAGGATAAAAAGCGGCTGCTGTCCGGTGGCATTGCCGTGGCAATTTACCCACTGGCGTTTTATTCCTCGATGCGAATGGCGGGTGTCGCCATCGGAACGGTTATTACTATTGCTTCTGCTCCGTTCATTTCCGCTCTGTTTGAACGTTTCCTTAGCCAAGCGCAGACCCTCAATCGTCGCTGGTTGTTCAGCCTGTTTTTGGGCGTACTTGGGATGGTTTTGCTGTGTCTGTCAAAACCCGCCACTGACAGCAGCGTTGCTTCTGACATGGATAAATACATCGGGATTGGGCTGGGTATTATCGCTGGCGCATCTTATGCGTATTATTCCTGGGTCGCCAAGAACATGATTGATAAAGGGATTCGCTCCGATGCCGCGATGGGTAGTCTGTTCTGTGTGGCGGCGTTGATTCTATTACCGTCATTATGGTTTACCGGTGAGCAGCTATTTACCCGTACCACTCATATTCTGGTTATCAGCTATATGGCTTTTATTCCGATGTTTGTTGGTTATCTGGCCTTTGGTTACGGTTTACGTTCTGTATCGGCCAGTGGCGCGACGTTGCTGACTTTGTTTGAGCCTGTGGTCGCCGCAGTGCTTGCCGTGCTGGTGGTGGGTGAAGTGATTCCTCTGCCTGGCTGGGTTGGTATAGGTCTGATTTGTCTGTGTTTGATAACACAATCCAGTGAACCCAGGGACAGGCCATTTGACCCCGCATATGACTCTCGTATTTAAGCAAGAATAGAAAACGAGTATGTCAGTCATACTTACGGTGTCAACAGTAAAGACGGTACAGAAACTCTGGCTGTCATCAAAAAGAAAGGCTTCCATGCGCGGAAGCCTTTCTTTTTCGGATATTGCTATTAACTCAAATAAATTACAGCACCTTACAAGCAAAACCTTTTAGATAAAAACCTTCCGGATAAGCGGTATCGGTCGGGTGATCAGCCGCTTGCTCGAAGCGTTCAACAAACTTTACGTCACGACCGGCATCCAGCGCCGCATCGGCGATGATTTTTTGGAACAGCACTTGATCCATTAAGCCTGAGCAAGAGTAGGTCAGCAGCGTGCCGCCTGGTTTGAGGATTTGCATCGCCAGCATGTTGATGTCTTTGTAGCCGCGGCACGCACCATTAAGCTGAGCTTTTGATTCAGCAAATTTCGGTGGGTCCATGATCACGACGTCAAACTGGGTACCCTGATCACGGTATTCACGCAGTAGTTTAAATACATCGGCGTTGAGGAACACGGCGCGTTTTTTACTGATATCGAACTCATTCAGCTCGGCATTGAATTTAGCGGTATCCAGCGCAGGCTGAGATACATCGGCGTTGATAACGCGCTTCGCTCCGCCTTTGAGGGCATACAAGCCAAAACCGCCAGTGTATGAGAAGCAGTTCAACACTTCTTTATTCTTCACGTATTTGATTGACTGCTGACGGCTGTCACGCTGGTCCAGGTAGAAACCGGTTTTATGACCACCAACGATGTCGACACTGATCTTAACCCCGTTCTCTTCAATCACCACAGATTTAGGCGGTTCTTCGCCATGCAGCACGCCGACGCGCTCCTGCAACCCTTCTTTTTTACGCACAGCTACGTCTGAGCGCTCATAGATATTACATTGCGGGAAGCACTCAACCAGTGCTGCAACCAAGGCTTCTTTCTGATGTTCAGCGCCCGCACTCAACAGTTGGCATACCAGGTAATCCTGGTATTTATCGATAGTGATGCCTGGCAGACCATCCGATTCAGCGGCAATCAGGCGGTAACCGGTCAGACCGTCGCGCTCAATGATGTCTTCACGCAGCAGTTGTGCCTGCTGAATACGTTTGACGAAAAATGCACGATCGATGGCTTCTTTTTCAAAACTCCAGACACGGGCACGGATTTGAGAATGCGGAGAGTATGCAGCTTTGGCAAGCCATTGGCCTTCGTGGGTATAGACATCAACGGTTTCACCCAGGCCAGGTTCGCCTTCGATTTTGCTGATACCACGAGAAAACACCCAAGGGTGTTTGCGGCGTAAAGATTTCTCTCGACCTTTGACCAGATAGATTGCAGGAGTCATTGCGTTACTCAAATGATTATTAGAAAAGGGCGGGTATTTTCATGGAACTGCTGCAGAAAAGCAAACACAGATGAAAAATAGTCTTTGAGATTAAGCACGGTGGAGCAGGATAAAATTGTCTATCCTTGAATAGGTTGAATAATTGGCTCGCAGATTAACTTCTGTGTGCATGGCGTAGCAGTATGATAATGAAGATATTAAAACGGCTCTTTACCAGGGATGGTGGCAAGCAGCCGGATTTTGAATCAGAACGGGATGAGAGCAACATGTCGATCAAATGCGATAAGTTTATTGTGTCGGGCGTCGTCCAAGGAGTGGGGTTTCGCTACCACACCGCGCACCAGGGATTGGTATTGGGTTTAACCGGTTATGCGAAAAATCTGTTTAGTGGTGACGTGGAAGTGATTGCATGTGGTGACCACGATAAGGTTGAAGAGTTATATCAATGGCTGCAGGAAGGGCCAAGAACCGCCAGTGTCGAGCGGGTAGAGCGTACCGAGTGTGTCACCGATAAAAACTATCGGGGGTTTGAAATCCTGTAAATTGGCTTACAGGATTTCACGATTTGGCAAATGGCGCTTATAAGCATTTGGCAGGCTTTGGCAAGCCAGCGAGTTTGGTTGCTTGCTTGGCCGGGCCTTTAGGGAACAGCTTAAACAGATATTTGCTGTTACCTTTTTCCGGGCCGTGCTCTTTTTCCATCGCTTTCACCAGCATACGAATCGCTGGCGAAGTGTTAAATTCTTCGTAGAAGCGACGCACGAAATGCACGACCTCAAGATGAGCATCGGTCAGCGTAATGCCTTCTTCCTTGGCCAGAATGTCAATCATCCCTTCTTCCCACACCGTGTAATCAAGCAGGTAGCCCTGAGCATCGGTGTCGATAGTTTTGCCGTTGTATTCAAACATATTATTATCCAGTGAACGATTTGCGCTAAGGGTAGCGAAGGGAATGACTTTGCTCAAGCTCTAATATCGGCTTGTTATCATGCAGTATCATGAGCCTTGCCAAACGCTCATCAGCGGTTCAATTTTTTCGGTGGTTCAGCCATAAGTAAAACAAAAAGCCCGAAAGCAGAGCTCCCGGGCTTGATAGACTTTTTAGTTACCGATATTTATCTTCCGCAACTTGGGCCTGCGTCGAATTCCAATACGGCAACTCACTTAGCCAGCAAAGGCTTAGTCGTCGTTCATGATGCCAAGAATACTTAGCAGGCTGATGAACAGGTTGTAGATCGACACGTACAGTGACACCGTCGCTGAGATGTAGTTTGTCTCACCACCACGTACGATTTGCTGAGTAGTCAGCAGGATTACGCCGGTTGAGAACAGCACGAACATGCCGCTCATTGCCAGATGAAGCATCGGCATTTGCAGGAAGATGTTTGCAACCATACCGATCAGCAGAACAACAAAACCAGCCATCAGTACGCCACCCAGGAATGACAGGTCACGCTTCGTGGTCAGTGCATAAGCAGACGCACCCATGAAGGCCAGTGCTGTACCACCCAGAGCGGTTAGAACCACATCGCCCATACCTGCACCGATGTACATGTTCAGGATTGGACCTATGGTGTAACCAAGGAAACCGGTGAACAGGAATGTGAAAACGAGACCCATGCCGTTGTTACGGTTTTTCTCAGTTAGATAAAGCAGGCCATAGAAACCGACCAGCATGATGATGATTCCTGGGCGAGGAAGGTTCATCGTCATTGAGATACCAGCCACAACCGCAGACCATAGCAGTGTCATTGAAAGCAGTGCGTAAGTGTTTCTCAGCACCTTGTTAGTTTGTAATGCACTGTCATAAGACGAGGTGCGTGAATACATAGGACTGTTCATAATCTTCCTCATAGAAAGGTTGTGATGTTTATATGGCCATTTATGCGGGCAAAAGTTCCATTTTTCAAGTCTCTGCCGCATCCACGTACCGTAAATTTTAACCAAAAACGGCGAATTGTTGTGGGTTCAAATTGTAACACACTATTACCACCTTGGTTGGCTTCGTATCACTAATTGTATGATTGATAATATTATTTTTAAAAATGATTGTTAGTCATCACGCTAATGTCGCTTTGTATTCTCAGCTGTAATGAAATGAGGGGCCAGATAGCACGATATGCCAAGTGAATGTGGAGCTAAAATTGATATAGCCGCAAAAAAATAAAGAGGCGAATGTTCGCCTCTTTAAGGGGTATTTGCATCAGTCTGCGACTTGCATACGTGCTTGATTACAAGCCAGTCATGTCAGCAACTTAGTGATGCAGAATCTGCGCAAGGAATGCCTGTGTCCGGTCAGATTGCGGATTTTCGAAGAAATCTTTTGGATTGTTCTCTTCGATAATTTCGCCGGCATCCATGAATATCACCCGGTCAGCCACTTCTTTGGCAAAGCCCATTTCGTGGGTCACACACAACATGGTCATGCCTTCTTCAGCCAGCTCCACCATAACATCGAGTACTTCGCGCACCATTTCTGGGTCGAGTGCTGATGTTGGCTCATCGAACAGCATCACTTGCGGGTTCATGCACAAAGAGCGTGCAATGGCGACGCGTTGCTGTTGACCACCGGAAAGCTGGCCCGGATATTTATCCGCCTGATCAGGGATTTTTACCCGTTTCAGGAATTTCATCGCAATCGCTTCGGCCTCATCTTTTGGCATCTTTTTCACCCAGATAGGCGCCAGGGTACAGTTTTCCAGTACCGTCAGATGCGGGAAGAGGTTGAAGTGCTGGAAGCACATACCGACTTCACGGCGCACTGCTTCGATGTTTTTCAAATCTTCAGTCAGCTCGTTACCGGAGACAACGATCTGTCCTTTCTGGTGTTCTTCGAGGCGGTTGATACAGCGAATCATGGTCGATTTCCCTGACCCGGATGGACCACAAATAACGATGCGTTCGCCTTTCTTTACTTCCAGGTTGATGTTTTTCAGTACGTGAAATTCGCCGTACCACTTGTTCATGTCTTTAATAGAGATCATGGTTTCATTTGAGTTTTGTGGCGTCATAATACGTTCCTTGAATCATTTCTTATCGTTTGTGGCCGGTGTGGAGTTTGCCTTCGAGCCAAATTGAGTATCTCGACATGCCGAAACAGAACACCCAGAACACTAACGCGACAAATACATAACTTTCTGTTGCAAAACCTAACCAGTCCGGATCGGTATTGGCGGCCTGGCCGATGCCCAACACATCGAACATACCGATGATCAGCACCAGACTGGTGTCTTTGAACAGACCAATGAAAGTATTCACAATCGACGGAATGGTGATTTTTAATGCCTGCGGCATAATAATCAGGCCGATTTTCTTCCAGTAGCTCAGACCCAGAGCATCAGCAGCTTCGTACTGACCTTTTGGTATCGCCTGCAAACCACCGCGGGTAACCTCGGCCATGTAGGCGGAGCTGAACATCACCACACCAATCAGGGCACGCAGCAATTTATCTGTTTCTGAGCCTTCAGACAGGAACAGCGGCAACATGACCGAAGCCATGAACAGTACGGTGATAAGCGGCACACCACGCCAGGCTTCGATGTAAACCGTGCTCAGGCTGCGAATAACCGGCATGTCTGAACGACGGCCGAGTGCCAGCACGATACCAATGGGTAGAGAGGCAATAATACCGACCAGAGCGATGATGAGCGTGACCAGCAGACCACCCCAGTTGTGGGTATCTACCACCTCTAGTCCCATGACTCCACCGTACAATAATGTGGCCATGATGAACGGGTAGACGAAGATAAAGAACAGCCATAACCAGCCACGTTTTGGCGTTTTTTCATACGCAAGTAATGCGACGAAGATAGCTAGCGTGGCGAAGAACAGGCGAGGGCGCCATAATTCTTCCGTCGGGTAGAAGCCGTACATAAACTGATCCCAGCGCACGCTGATGAAAACCCAGCACGCGCCATCCCGGCTACAAGCATCACGTGTCGTACCGATCCAGTCAGCCTTGATGATTGCCCAATCCAGTACGGACCAGATTCCTGAGATGGCAAAGTAAGCCAGAATCAGAGTAACCACCGAATTAACCGGACCATTGAACAGATTTTTCTTCAGCCAGCCGACCAGACCTGTGGTGTTTGCTGGTGGCGGCAAGCTAGGTTGAAACTGATGTGTTGTCATCTTATCTCTCCACCAAAGCAACTTTACGGTTATACAGGTTCATCAGTGCTGATGTGATAAGGCTAAGTGCCAGATACACACCCATGGTCATGGCGATGATCTCAATGGCCTGACCCGTCTGGTTCAGCGTGGTGCCGGCGAACACAGACACCAAATCCGGATAACCAATCGCCATCGCCAGTGATGAGTTTTTGGTCAGATTCAGATATTGGCTGGTTAGTGGCGGTATGATGATGCGCAGTGCCTGTGGAATGACGACCAGTTTCAAGGTTTTAGCGCGTGGTAAGCCCAGCGACATGGCCGCTTCGGTCTGACCATGGCTAACCGCATTGATACCGGAACGGACAATTTCTGCGATAAAGGCAGCGGTATAAACGCTTAATGCAACCAATAAAGCAGCCAGTTCAGGAATGATGCTGATACCACCACGGAAGTTAAAACCCTTTAACTCTGGATATTGCGCAGAAATTGGCATACCCATAATAAAGTAGACAATCACTGGCAGACCGATACACAGCAGCAGTGCGATGCGCCCCATCGGCGTTTGCTGACCGGTGAGCTTTTGTTTGTTTTTAGCCCAAACCCCGATAGCGAATGTGGCAATAATGCCCAAAACAAACGCAATCACCACCACATTGGACCCGGATTCAAAAACCGGTGCCGGGAAGTACAGCCCCCGAACGTTCAGAAAGATCGCTTCGCCCAGGCTCATACTCTGACGCGGTGACGGCAGAGCCTGTAACACAGCGAAATACCAGAAGAAGATCTGAAGCAGAAGGGGGATATTACGAAACGTTTCAATGTATACCGCTGCCAGCCGGCTGACCAGCCAGTTGGATGACAAACGGGCGATACCCAGAATGAATCCGATGACGGTAGCGAAAATAATACCTAGAATCGACACCAGCGCCGTGTTGAGCAGGCCTACAACAAATGTACGTCCGTAGGAGTAGGTTTCGTCATAGTCGATCAGACTAAGGCCGATCCCGAACCCTGCCGGTTGGTCAAGGAAACCAAAACCGGTCGCGATACCGCGTGATTCCAAGTTATTCAGCGTATTACTGACAATGGTGTAGAAAAAAAGAACCAGCACGGACACAGCAATAATCTGAAAAACGACCGAGCGGAAAGTGGGATTGTAGAGTAAGCTTGTGCTCTTAGCCGCAGCAGGGGCCGCTGACTTTGGCACAGAAGTATTGGTAGGTTTCATACAGCGATAACCTCATATCCATTTTTGACTGAGGGCGGCGTGTTAAGCCGCCCAAAGGTTGTCAATGTCTATTTACGGACACTCTGCATTAACGGATAGGTGGCGCGTACATAAAGCCGCCAGCATTCCACAGTGCGTTGACACCACGGGAGATCTGCAGAGGCGAACCTTTACCTACCGTGCGCTCAAAGCTTTCACCGTAGTTACCGACTTGTTTCACGATCTGGTAGCCCCAGTCGTCACGAATACCCAGGCCTGAACCTTTCGGACCATCTACACCCAGAATACGTTTGACCTCAGGGTTATCTGATTTCAGCATTGCATCAGCGTTTTGCGAAGTGATGCCGTATTCTTCTGCGTTAACCATAGCAAACAGTGTCCACTTGGCTACGTTGAACCATTTGTCATCATCCTGACGCACGACTGGCCCCAGAGGTTCTTTAGAAATGATTTCTGGCAGTACCATGGCTGAATCTGGAGATTGCAGGTTCAGACGCAGTGCGTACAGACCAGATTGGTCGGTAGTCAGCACGTCACAGCGACCAGCATCGAAACCTTTCGAAGTTTGCGCTGCAGTATCAAATACTACTGGCTTATAGCTCATACCTTGGTTACGGAAGTAGTCAGCAAGGTTGAGTTCAGTTGTTGTACCTGATTGAACACAGACAGATGCACCGTCGAGTTCCTTGGCGCTGCTGATACCGAGGTCTTTCTTGACCATGAAGCCCTGACCATCATAGTAGTTAACGCCAATGAAGTTCAGGCCCAGGGCGCTGTCGCGATGCAGAGTCCAGGTCGTATTGCGGGACAGCACGTCGATTTCGCCTGACTGCAGAGCAGTGAAGCGTTCTTTTGCGGTCAGAGGTACGTATTTAACTTTAGTTTTGTCACCTAGCACAGCAGCGGCCAAAGCCTGACAATATTCAACATCGATCCCTTCCCATTCACCTTTGGAGTTAGGGTTTGAGAAGCCCGGTAGACCAGTACTTACACCACAAGTCAGGACGCCTTGCTCTAAGACCTTATCCAGGGTGCTTTCAGCAGCTGATGCGGTGTTCGCCATCATGGCAGTAGATGCCGCTACGACGGAAGCGAGAAGTGTTAGTTTATTTGCCATTTGTATCCTTCCTGTATGATCCATATTTGACCAAGTGAGCCCGCAAGTAGGGTTCACAAAATGTAGTGTTTTTTATTAGATTTCGGTTGTATTCTGGCGGTGGTAGCCTGTTTAAAAATTAACCGTTTATAAGCGTAGGTAAGGAATTGAATTTTCTCAAATGTATAATTTAGAAAAGAATTTGGTTTGAGAGTGTTTACCTGAGCTGTAGTTAGAATGGCTAAATGTTGCACGGTTGTAAATAGTGCAACTGAGCACACCGATAGTGCATCAGGATGGTTATACGTTATTGACTGTTAACTTAATATTAACACGCATTCTTAGTGGGTTGATTTGGAGTTAATCTCTGGTTTTGTGAGAAAATTTGGTGATAAATTTTTTCATCTCCCGATGGTAGTGATTTTTTTGCACCGTTTTTGGTAGCATAAAACGAATAGTTATTTAGATTGTGGTCAAAATAAAATGCGATATTTTCCTCTTTTTCTGGACTTAGCAAATAAACCGGTACTTGTGGTGGGCGGAGGGGAAGTTGCGTGCCGCAAGATTGATGCCCTGGTACGTGCCGGAGCCAAAGTGACCATTGTATCCCCGCAAATTGCCCCGACTCTGCAGTCCTTAGTCGATGAGGGCAAATGCCAATGGATTCAAAACTTCTATACCTCGACAATACTTACTCAAGAGTACATTCAGGTATGGGCAACGACTGATAATCCCGACCTTAACCATCAAGTGCATAAAGATGCCAAATCGATCGGTGTTTTAGTCAACGTTGTCGACGATCAGCCATATTGCGATTTCATCACGCCATCGATGATTGAGAGAGGACGGATTCAACTGGCCATCTCCAGTGGCGGTGCCTCGCCAGTGCTGATTCGCAACGTGCGTGAGACATTGGAAGCTGTACTGCCGCAAAATCTGAGCCTGCTGGCAGATTTCGGTGCCTCTAAACGCAACTCGATCAAAAGTGCGTTACCGACGGTTGATGAACGGCGCAAATTCTGGGAGCAATTTTTTGCGTTGCCAAAGGTAAAAAATGCCAAGAATCGTGAAGCTCTGGAAAGTGCCTATACCCATCTGATCAGACAGCCAATGCCACAGCAAGGCGAAGTGACCTGGATTGAATGCGGGTCTGATGTAGAACTATTGCCGCTGAAAGCGTTACGTTATATGCAACAGGCTGAGCTGGTGCTGCATACGCCAAGCTGCCGTTTTGAGTTCATCGATTTGTGTCGTCGTGATGCTGAAAGGGAAGCATTTGCCAGTGCGGCGCAACTGGGAGAACGTCTGCAACAAGCGCATCAGGAACAGTTACGGGTCTGTGTACTGATTCCTAAGGGAACGCAGCAATACACCTTACTGCAAGGGCAGCAGCGTGTCCTTGGTGAAGGCAGCGAGAAGAGTTAACAGCACAGGCTGCAGGCCGAATAAAAAGGCGGGAAACAATCCCGCCTTAATTTTTTTGGTTTGGAGATAGGCTTATGCTTCGCAGGTTTCTTTGTTAAGCGCAAACTTCTCAATCGCTGCTGCAACACCATCTTCATCGTTGCTCAGAGTAATATAGTCGGCGATTTTTTTGGTTTCTTCCATGGCGTTAGCCATCGCGATACCCAGGCCGGCATATTTAAGCATATGGTGATCATTCTCTGCATCACCCATGCAAATTACCTGTTCTGCAGGGATGCCTATATGGTCGGCAATGGCTTTCACGCCCACGCCTTTGTTGCTGGCCGTATTCAAAAACTCCAGAAAGTAGGCTGCGCTCTGCACGACAGTATACTGTTCGCGCATTTGCGGCGGCAGATTAGCAATGGTTTTGTCGAGCAGCTCAGGCTCAGCGACGATCATGGTTTTGATGATCGGGTGATCATCTTCCAGCAGTTCGAAATCCATCTCAGTGATAGTGACACCATTAATTTCAGCTTCCACTTCGGTGAATTTGCTGTTCTTCGGCGTGATAAGGCCATGTACCTGACTGAATGCATGCGTGTTTACGCCCATTTTTTTAGCCAGGCGAGCAACCGTTTTAGCGTCTTTACCGGTCAGAATTTGCTGATAAATAACCTCACCAGTTGCCACGTTTTCAACAATCGAGCCGTTATAATGCAGGACAAAGTCGTCCTCGGAACGGATGTCCAGCTCTTCCAGTTTGCTGCGGATACCATCAATTGGACGACCTGACGCCAGCACAACACGAATGCCTTGCTCACGAGCCCGAGTAATTACCTGTTTGGTTCGTGGGGAAATTTGCTTCTGGCTGTTTAGAAGGGTGCCATCCATATCGAGCGCAATCAGTTTATACATGTCTTACCTAAATTCTTTACCTGTCCAAACGCCAGATTATACCTAAAATATGACATAATGCGCGTTTTGAGTGAAAATGAACCTCGAAACTCAGTCTGTTTTTTGAACTGTCCATATGGATTGCTGAGCATAAAACGCTCCAGTTAATCCCATGATTTTTGTGATCGCAGCAGTGTTTTGAATTGACCTTCATCGACGCATACTTTAAGGTCAGCGACCTGTAATTTTTAGTTAGCAAGTTTAGGCAAAGTTACCTTGTATAAAGTGAATGAAATGTTTGAGACGATCCAGGGCGAAGGTGTATTCACCGGCGTTCCTGCAGTATTTGTTCGTCTGCAAGAATGTCCTGTGGGTTGTGCTTGGTGTGATACCAAACAGACTTGGGATGCAACGCCTGCCGAAGAGCGTTCCTTTGATGAAATTTTGGTAAAAACCGAAGACAATCCAACCTGGTGCAGCGCATCAGCTCAGCAGATCATCGAGCGTTATCGTTCACAGGGGTATTCGGCTAAACATATCGTTATCACCGGCGGCGAGCCTTGCATTTACGATCTGGTGCCTTTAACACAGGCGTTTGAGCAGATCGGTTGTCGTTGCCAGATTGAAACCAGCGGTACGTTTGAAGTCAAAGCCAGTGCTAATACCTGGGTGACAGTGTCACCTAAAGTAGCGATGAAAGGTAAACTTCCTGTCGTGGATTCGGCGCTGTTGCGTGCTAATGAAATTAAGCATCCGGTGGCGACTGAAAAAGACATCACCAATCTCGAAGAGCTGCTTGCACGAGCTAACGTTCCATCATCAACCGTGGTTGCGCTGCAGCCGATCAGCCAGAAACCACGAGCAACACAACTGTGTATCGACGCTTGTATTGCGCGGAACTGGCGTTTATCTATTCAGACTCACAAATATCTCAGCATTGCATAAGGTGAATTTCATGAAAAAAGCAGTGGTCGTCTTTAGTGGTGGTCAGGATTCAACGACTTGTCTGGTCCAGGCCCTCAAGGAGTTCGACGAAGTCCATGCGATTACCTTCGACTATGGCCAGCGCCATAAGCTTGAGATTGAAGTGGCTCAGGCGCTGACAAAGAAACTGGGTGTCGCCGCACATAAAGTCATGGATGTGGGGTTGCTTAATGAACTGGCGATCAGCTCACTGACCCGCGATGATATTCCGGTATCCCATGAATTGCAGGAAAATGGTCTGCCAAATTCGTTTGTGCCAGGTCGCAATATTCTGTTTCTCACTTTAGCGGGCATCTACGCTTATCAAATCGGCGCACAATCCGTTATCACCGGCGTGTGTGAGACCGATTTTTCTGGTTACCCTGATTGTCGTAACGATTTCGTCAAAGCGATGAATAACGCATTAGTGCAGGGAATGGATCGTGAGCTCGAGATCCGCACGCCACTGATGTGGCTAAATAAGGCGGAAACCTGGGCGATGGCTGACCAAAATGACGCGCTGGAATTGGTACGCAATGAAACACTGACGTGCTACAACGGCATCATCGGTGACGGCTGCGGTGATTGCCCATCTTGTCACCTGCGTAAAGCGGGGCTGAATGATTACCTAGAAAATCGTGAGGCGGTCATGGCGGCACTGGTCAGTAAACAGGATCAGTAAGCAGAACCAGTAGGTAAACTGCGTCGGCAATTAACAAGACAAATTAAACACAGTAACGGGCTGATATCTTTGTGGACAAAGTATCGGCCCGTTGTTTTTGGTTTGAGTTATGTATCGATCGCAATGTGATGTTGTTTCCAATATGAGAATGTGAAAGCGCTGGCAAAATTAGCATCATTCAGAACGGCATTCGTATGAGTTTTATAGGTTTCTACACTACTATAGATAAAAGTAACAATAAGTGACTGAGTAGGAACCTTGCTGTGAAAGGAACAATAACGCTGCTGTTCACTTGGACGGGAGAGTTGATGAGTTTTTCTCCCAACGAATTTGGCTCATGCGGGCCTTTATCCCAACTCTATCTCACTGCCACTGGTAGTGAAGAACCGTTGGCTATAAAAGATATACAGGCTTTTTTCCCTTCTGTTGAACCTCTGCAAGTGACATCAGTGATTGATGGCATCCTCTATACCGGGACCCTTTCAACCCTCAAAAGCACAGCGTCTGAAGGTGATCCTCAATTTCTCCTCCAGTTTGAAGATGCGGCGGACCCCTCCGCTTTACGTATCCAGCGCATGAAACATGTGTTGGATTGTGCCCAGATAGCCAGTTGGGAGTGGAATGTACAGACCGGTGAGACCCGGTTTAACGATCGTTGGGCGGAAATTGTTGGTTACCACCTTGCTGAGCTAGAACCGACAGATATTAATACCTGGACCAAACTGGCTCATCCGGATGATCTGAAATTGTCCCAGGATGCACTTGAGGCTCACTTTCACGGCGAGATTCCTTTTTACGAATGCGAAGTCCGCATGCGTCACAAGGCTGGTCACTGGGTCTGGGTACGCGATTACGGGCGAATCGTTTCGTTCACGGAACAGGGTGAACCAGAGTGGATACTTGGCGCACACATAGATATCACCGGTTATAAATTGATTCAGACTCAGAATGAACTGCTGAGTCATGATCTCAACATGATCATGGACTTGTGTCCGGCAGTTATTTATAAGCTGTCCGCAGACGATGATGAACAGGTTCAGTTCATCACCCAGGGTGTAGAAGAGTTACTTAACTACCGCCATGAACAGATTATAAATCGGGTGCATTGGTGGCGTAATCATATTCATCCGGAAGACATTGCTGAATATAATCAAAGGGTTGCAGAGTGGCGTTCCCGGCGTGATGATTCGATTCTGGAATGTGAATATCGTTTCCGTTGTGCGGATGGTCGCTACATCTGGCTTGCTGATCGCGCGCGAATGATGAATTCTCATTATGAGCGCGGTGCGTCAGTATTGGGTTCAATCATTGATATCACGGACTTTGTGTCATTAAACAACCACCTTCAGTCGTTAGCGAAAGTATCACCTGCGGTCTTGTACCAATTTGAATACTTGCCGGATGGAACGAGTCGTTTTCCTTACGCCAGCCAGAAGTTGAAGGATATGTTTGGCGTTACCCCGGAGGAAGCGGCAGTTGATTCTACCGCTGTATTTGATGCTATTTACCCGGAGGATGTAGATAGGGTGCGCGCCAGTGCTTTGCAATCTAAAGAGACCCTGGAAGCTTGGAAATGCGAATTCAGGGTAGAGATTGATGGTAAATTGCATTGGTTGTATGGCCATTCTATTCCGACTTCCTCCAGTGAAGGTAAAGTCATTTGGTCTGGCCAGATTATCGATATTTCTGAAAAAAAAGAGCTCGAGTTACAGCTTAAAAAAGAATCGACGACCGATGCTCTGACGGGGACGTACAATCGGCGTTATTTCATGACTGAATTACATGATGAACTGCAACGTAGTGTACGCGAGAAGCAACCTGTTTCTGTTCTGGCTGTCGACTTTGACTTCTTTAAACAGGTTAATGATAAATATGGCCATGATGCCGGGGATGCGGTGTTGCAACAGGTCACCGGGCACCTGAGACAGCACATTCGACCTTATGACACTCTGGCCAGAATGGGTGGGGAAGAGTTCAATATCATGTTACCCAATACCGACTATACATCTGCGCTATCGATAGCCAACAAGTTAAGGAAGCTGGTAGAAGACTTTACGGTTCGTTATCACGGGCAAGAAATTAAAATTACCATCACACTGGGTGTCGCGACCAGTAGCAGTGGTGTGCAGGATTCGTTTGGGTTGTTGAAAGGGGCGGATCGTGCGTTGTATCGCGGTAAAGCCAGCGGTCGCAATTGTGTTCAATAGGCAATCGTGTCCAATAGGCAGTTAAGCGCTTCAGCGCTGTCTTGAATTTTTAGCGTAAATTTACAGTTTTTTCTTTTGTATTGAAAACCTTAAACCTTTTAGACTGTGTAAATAAACAGTGGTTCTTGACTTTCCATACTGCTTTACTAACCTGTATGTATACACAGTGGTAAAGGAGGTGTTTATGTTTTGGGATACACTCGAACGCGTCAACCGCCTGCGCCAGAAGGCGATGTCCGATCCTGAATTTATTGAGTCAGCAAAAGAGCATGAACAAACGCTCAAACAGGTTGAACAGGAATTTGAGCCGCAACGACGTCGTAAAAATGTCTCAGCGAGGCCTAAAACACTCGCAGATATTTATCAGCAGGTTGAATTTGGTAACCACTCAAATAACGTAGAGCATTAATGATTCAGGTCTGTCTGATGAAGTATTCTGTCAACCTAACAAACACATCATCTATTTAAAATGATAAAAATTAAAGATATATAGAGCGCCATGCGATAAGTGGCGCTTTTTTTTATCTATTTTTCAATAACATGAACAAACATGATTAACGTGCTATTAATGCGGCCAAAAACTTCAAATGTTTGTGAAGATTGTTGCTCACAGTTCACAAATAACCAGCTACACTGCTATTTAGGGCCAACATAACTAAAAACAAAATTTGTCAGAGGCAGGGTTGGATGAGTCGCCGATATTCACGCTTAAAGTCGCTTATTTTAGTCTGCACATGTGCGACGTTTATCATTGTTGTATTCGTCTATTTTTTCTGGCGTGCTGCCAAAGGGCTCTCTTCTGTTCAGCTCCCGACTATAACCATAGCTGTTTCTCAAACGCCTCTGTCTGCACCATTTTTTATCGCCGACCAGCTTAACTTATTTGAGCAACAGGGGCTTAATGTTGTGCTGAACCCTTGTAGTGGCGGTGTGCAATGTGCTGAGGCACTGTTTTCCGGAGAAGTCGACTATGCGACAGCGTCAGAATCGGTTGCTATGTTCAAAAGCTTTGAACGTAGTGACTTTGTTTTACTGGCCAGCTTTGTCAGCTCCGACAACGATTTAAAGTTGCTGACGGTTCCCAACCGTGGTGTGTCCAAGCTCAGTGATTTAGCCGGTAAGAGGGTGGGTGTAGTAAAAGCCAGCGCCAGCGAGTTTTATTTTGACTCCATCCTGATTGCTAATAATCTGAAACAAATGCCGCTGGAAAAAGTATATTTGAGCCCCGATCAACTGAATCAGGCTCTGTTTGGTTTTAATGTCGATGCCATCTCGGTTTGGGAGCCGTGGGGTTATCGCACAGAAATGACCTCTGCTTCTGAATTAATAAATTTGGGGATCGTAGGGATTTATAACCTTTCCTTCAACCTGATGGCGATGAAGGAGCACGCCCAACAGTCAGAGGCTCATTCAGTTGCTTTGCTGCAAGCGCTCAAGCAAGCGATAGCCTGGATACATGACAATCCGGATGAATCAAGGCAGTGGATTGCTAAAGATTTGAATGTGCCCATTCATCAACTTGAATGGTCATGGCAGGATTATGCGTTCCGTCTTTCTTTAGGTAATGCACTATTATCTAATATTCAGCTTCAGGCACGATGGGCGATTGAAAATAAACTGGTTAAAGGGAAACTCCCAGATTACCGGGGATATTTTTCATCCGAACCTCTTGAGCGGGTGTTGCAGACAGAGGTGTCTTTT
The DNA here is from genome assembly GCF_019226825.1 of Vibrio ostreae. Classification (NCBI taxonomy): domain Bacteria; kingdom Pseudomonadati; phylum Pseudomonadota; class Gammaproteobacteria; order Vibrionales; family Vibrionaceae; genus Vibrio; species Vibrio ostreae. Next base: position 1,142,501 of record NZ_CP076643.1, on the reverse strand, counting down.
AAATGATAAATTCTGTCTCGCGTAAACTGACCTTACTATTTTGTGCCACAGCCATGCTGGTGGTGTTAATTGCGGTTTCACTCGACAATCTGCATCAGGAGCAAGATAACACCCATGAAGAGTTGAAACAGATAATGCGAATCCAACGCAGTGTCGATATGCTTCGCAGCCAGTTATGGATATTTCTGCAGTACGATGACGCAAATAGCCTGGAGCAAGTTTACATTGCCCAGCAAAATCTGGCTCGTAAGCTAGCGAGTCAGTCCGACCTCACCATTAATATCAATAATCTGACGCGCATGAATGACAGTCTGGCGGCGTTGCTGGAGAAAGAACGCGCATTAGGCCTGAGCCTTGGTAAGCAGCATAGTAGTAGTACATCTTTTATTGCTTCAAGTGAGCTTCTTCATTCTAGATATAACATGCTGGTGCAGGATATGACCGAAGAGCTGCTTTACCTGCAAAAGGTCGTGCTTACTCAAAGTGCCGATAACCAACATTCATCATTAATGCTCAGCGCGATTCATTTATTAGTTTTTGGCATCGTGGTCTGTGTCGTTGCATTTTTAATTCTTAAACGAGTCAAAGCGGGTTTCGCGGCGTTTAAAGAGGGCATTACTGAACTGGCGCAAGGTGATTTGGCCAGCCGACTGGAGCTAAAACAGCAAGATTCTGAGTTTGTGGCACTGGCTCATTTCTTTAACAAAATGAAAGAGTCTTTACGCAACTCGATTATCACGCGTGAGGAGTTGCAGCAAGAGGTCGCCAGGCAGACCGCCAAGCTTGAACAACAAAAAGAGCAACTGCGATTCCTTTCAGAAAAAGACCCGCTAACCGGTATGTTGAACCGCAGAGCGTTCAAGGAACATCTGCACGAGGCCATCGTGCATGCCCAACGTACACAAGTCAAACTTGCCGTGCTGTTTATCGATCTGGATAAATTTAAAGAGATTAATGACAGCAAAGGGCATGACGTCGGTGATGAAGTATTGACGCGAATCGCCACCAGGTTGGAAGCGAATATTCGTGAGTCTGATTTTAGTGGCAGGCTGGGCGGTGATGAATTCGTGGTGTGCCTGAATTTAATCAAAGACTTTCATGGTGTCGCGGAAAAAACACAACGGCTGATTAAGCAGTTGAGTGCACCTATGGACATCGGTGGAGAAAGCCTGTCGGTCGGTGTGAGTATCGGTGTCAGCCTCTATCCTGACCAGAGTCAGGATATGGCTGAGCTGTTGCGTGTAGCGGATGAAGCTATGTATCAGGCGAAATTAACCAGCGGGAGCCATTTTTTTTGTCCGCAGATGAAATTCGACCGTAATTTCGATGGTTCTCAAATCGGATGATCAAAAATCTGCTTTAACAACATAATAAGGATTAGAGAATTTTTTCTCCGGTCCAAGCTCAGATATCACCAACCGATTCCACAAGTTACGGTCAAACTCTCCTTTCGGCAGCGATGGGTAGAGTGTTTCCACTTCCTCACGTGCAAATTGGAGAAACTCTTTCTTTTTGATCTGGTTGTATTTTTTCAAAACACGATTGTATTTGTGCATCCATTCCAGCTTAAATGCACGCAGTGCTGGTTCAGCTTGTTCAAGTGGCATACGTGATAAATAGACTCGCTTATAGGCCACTTTTCGATCCAGCATGGTCAATATGGTGGTTTGAATATAACTACCGTGATGGGTAATTGAAATATCGTCTTCAGAAAACGGAGACAAACACCATCCCCGGGGCAGAAAGCCCGGTTTTTGATACTGCTTATTACGCTCAATCAGCGCATTATGCAGAACGATGTCTGAAGTGCCTCTAAACGTCGCTTGCCACTTGGCAATCCGGATTTGCAGCGACCCGGGCAGACGATAGATATGAGTAAATTTATCTTGATTCATTGACTGTACAATAATCTAACGAGTGAAGAGGTAACTGTGGCATATCGGCTGCGGTTCTGACGTCAGATAACATCACACCGTAATTTCTCAAAGCCATAATTCAAATTAAAACGTTTTCAGCTCAGATATCTTGAGCCAGGACAAAGCCTTGATTATTTTTCCTGCCAAGACGAAATAATTATTATATACCCTTCCTACTTGAAGCTGCAGCAGTGCTGGCTACTTTTATTCACCCCAATCACATAATGTCTCTATGCTCATAGGGATTTACTCATTTACCGCCTACCTGCAACTCCATGATGTTTGGGTATACCGCTTCATATACTGTGTGTGAATTGTCGACTTTTTGTTCTGCGTGATGAAGCGAGGGCGCGTATTCTACTACGCTTTGTGCCTGAATTGCGAGACTTAATTGCACAAAAAACAGACTTATTGAATGAAATGTTATTATCAACATATATTAAATGGGTTAATATTAGCGGGCAATCTTAACGTCGGTACTTTGTTGCCAAAGTTAGCTTTTGTGCGGTTCACAATGATTAAAACAACGCTAAAACTGATGACTGCGAGCCTGGCCTTGTAAAAAATGGAAGTGAATAACTTTGCTTGATATTGACGTGCTAAAACTGGCGAGCATTTTGAATAATACCATTTGCAGTGTTATTGCTTGTCTGTTTCTTTTGCTATCGAGACGAAAGCTCAATAATCATAAAGTGTCGACGGCAGGGTGGTTTGCCGCCTATTTTTTATGTTTTTCAATTGCTTTCGGTACCACGGTGATGCGTGGCTGGGTCTCGATTGAATGGGTTGTACTAAGCAACAACTTTCTGTACCAGGCCGTCACTTATATGCTGCTGTTTGGTGTAATGAGTTGGTTTAAGTATCCGGTTAAGCGCACATGGTTTGTATTTGCCGCGTTGCATACTTTCGTGTACACCGCATTTCAGTTCTGGTTGCTAAAGAATTTCCCGCAACATTTTGAGTGGCGGGTCAATCTGGCTGCTGTTAGTTTCTCAGCGGTCCACCTCTACAGCGCCTGGTTTGCATTTCGCCATATGAACAAAAAAAGCGGTGGTGAAAAACTGCTGACGTTTTGTCTGGTGCTTTCCAGTTTATTGGTTTTTTTACCGGCGACATTGTATCAATTGTTTGATTCGACAATTTATTTTCTGAGTGGTGTCCTGGTCGGCCAGAATTTACTGACCATCGTCAGCCTGGGTTCTATTTTATCTCTTTTCTTTTATGACGAAATTGAGTGGCATCATTATCGCGCAGTGCATGATGAACTGACCGGTTTGTATAATCGACGTTATTTCATGGAGCAAGCGAGTAGCGAGCTGGATAACAGCTCAAACACCTGGACAATTGCCTTGCTCGATGTTGACCACTTTAAACAGGTCAATGACCGTTATGGTCATGATGCCGGTGATCTGGCCCTGTGCCATATTGCCGACATTCTGTCTCGCGAGTTTAAAGGTGATTTAGTCGCACGTTATGGCGGTGAGGAATTCACTATTATGCTGGCGGGTCATCAGGCAACCAATCAGCTTCGGCTCGAGCATTTTCACCGAGAAGTGAGCCGGAATCATCTGATTGCCGGTGAACTGGATATTGCGATGACGGTCAGTATCGGTATTGCGGAAGTCAGCCATTCGAGTGAGCTGCAACGTGCATTGAAGATGGCGGATATTGCGCTGTATGATGCCAAAGAAACTGGACGTAACCGATTGGTTCCTTTGGTTTAGCATTTAAAAGTCGCATTGCCCGGACGAGATAGGCGATGTCGGGGGATTCAATAAAGCCGGAGCGGAATATAACGCTCCGGCTTTATGGTTCTCGCTCGGCATTTCACTGGTGCAGATTCTATCTTTTGCTGATCAGTGTGGCAGCAGGGTCAGACCGCTTGGCAGCGCATCGCCAAATACTCGTTTGGATTCATTTTCATCCAACTCAGACACTTCCTCTACCAGGTGGATCCAGGAGTCTGGCACTTTGCTTTGTTTGAGTTTATCCAGTACCTGATTTCGTAAATCATCGGCAATATCCAGTGTCCGGTCTCCGGTCTTGCGACACATCATCACTGCGGCAAACGCGATCATCGGCTCTTTCAGCCAGTTTTCAGCCAGCAGTTTTGGTAACCATTGTTGGGTCTGCTCACGGGAAACAACATTATGTGCGCTGCCGTACAATAAAGTACGTGCAGCAAGACGACCGACGGCCCACCAGTGCGCAGAGACAAACTGGGGCTGGTTCAGTGCTTTATTGATAAACCAGGTACACAGCAGCACTTTATCTTCTACATCCAGATGTTCCAATGACGCCGCCAGCCGGACCATGGCTTCATACCCTTTATCCTGTGCTTCTTTTGCGGATTTCGGATTGCGGGCCGCACCAGGATGGAGGTATTTGGCGATATCAGCCAATATTGTTTCTTGTTGCTCTTGATTGAGCCCCCCCGGCGATACGGCGCCAGAATACCCACCAGTCGGTCCAGCCTTGATGGTTGGCGAACTGAATACCTTGTTGGTACAGGTTCCAGATTTGATCAACGCGCCAACTGTCGGTCACGTCACCAAATCCCGGGCGCAGCGTATATCCGGCCAGGCGCAGCCAGTTTTTCTCATGTTGCTCTGAACGGCGCCGACGCTTACGGCCTTGTGCCAGAGTGTCAAACACACTGCGCAGCGTGTAGAAATCCCAGTCATCCCGTTTGCCGAGCAACTTATCGAGATCTTTGCTCAGGGTTTTAATGGTGTTGCCATCGGCACTGCTCTTATTACCGCTGTAGGTCTTTGTGATCATCTGCTGTGCCTGCTCGAGGCGTGGGTTGGTTTTCGGTGTATCATCGTCGCCGTCTTGGTTACTGTGGCGAACTTCAAACTCCATCAGCCAGCGCTGCTGCTCGTCTTCGACCGAAACACATTCTATTTTCAGTGTTCCGACCTCTGTGAGTTGGCAGGCTAACTGAACCTCCACCCGCTGTTTCTGGTTGGCGTGTAATTGAATATTTTCGTCACCCTGTAACGTAGTAATATAGGGAGGCAGTGGCTGGAATTTATCCGGATTCACTGCCACTAAAACCCCGTTCTGTACCGCCACGTTATCCGTGAGTGCATCATGAGTTGAGGTCAGCAGGTTAAAACGCACCGGTTCTCCCAGGGTGAGAGAAAAACGGCGGCTGGTCAGACGGATTTCCTGACCTTCTTCCGTCCCTTTGGCAAGCAGACAAAGGGCTTTGCCCATGTTGTTCTTTTCCTGTAAGTGCAGGAAATAGGAGCGGGCAGAGCCACCCCCTATCTTAAGCTGGGCTCCACGCCGCGCTTTACCAAACGCAACGGCTCCCAGTGCGACAGACCAGTCGGGGTGCGGGTTATCCAGTTGAGTAACGGGTTCACCACGCCAGTGATCCAAGAGCTGCAACATACGCCCGGTAATCAGTGTGCTGTTAAACACACCACCGTTGAGCAACACGCCGACCGGGACGGCGGGTGAACGGTTATCGGTCTTACCCAGAGCCGCATGAGCGACGGCCTGATGCTGAGTCAGGAATTCCGCTACATGCTTGCTTACCGCCGGATCGGAAACGTAAGGCAGTCCAAACTCGACCACCGCGCTGCGGCGCTTATCCGGCAACTTAGAAAATTCAGAAATCGGGAAAAATCCGTCCAGAGCAATCTGATGCACTTCTTGTTTGCTTAACGCTATGCTTTTAGTGCCGCCGAGCAGTTTAGAGCCACTGCCCAGCATTGTGATTTTAACCGTCTCCGGTGCGTGGGATGAGAGCAGGTTTTCTTTCGCCTGGCGGGTTTGCTGAATCAGTTTAGTCAGTGCCGAAGCTGTCAGTTTTTTCCCCTGATGAAAACGGGATTCCGCCAGATGGGCCAAAGCCAGATCAAGGTTATCGCCGCCAAGCATCAAATGCTCACCAACACCGATGCGATTGAGCGTCAGTTCACCCTCGATAAATTTCGCTTCAATCAGACTCAGGTCGGTGGTACCCCCACCAACATCGCACACCAGGATCAGCGGCAGATTTGCCAACTGCTGTGCCGCAGTCGCTTTGTGGCGCGCATACCAGTCGTAACAGACTGCCTGAGGCTCCTCAAGCAGGACGATATTATGCAGGCCAGCGAGTTTTGCCGCTTGCAGAGTCAGTTTACGCGCGATTTCATCAAACGAAGCCGGTACGGTCACGACCACGTCCTGATGCTCAAGGCGGTTACCAGGGTGACGATAATTCCAGGCTTGGCGAATATGATTCAGATAGCTAGCACTGGCAACGACAGGGGAAACCTTGTCGACATCGCTGGCTCCAGCCCACGGCAGGATCTCCTGCTCACGGTCGACGGCCTGATGTGATAGCCAGCTTTTGGCACTGGAGACCTGACGGCCTTCGACTTTAGCACCCAGATCGCGCGCCCATTCGCCGACAATCACGTTGCTGAAATCACCGGCGACCGGTTCGTGCTCCCATGGTAGGGTTTGATCGCTGCCAGCTACCTGGCCTAGTGCCGGATGATAGCGAAAAGAGGGCAGAAGGGGTTTACGAACCACTTCACCGGGGCCGATAAGCTGATCAATCGGAAACAGTTCAACCGGTGCATTTTCAAGATCGTCGCTAAGTTCACAAAAGGCCACGACCGTATTGGTGGTGCCTAAATCGATCCCAACAAGAAAACTTGGAGTTGTCATGATTAACCTCGTGTAGACCCGGCACGGTGAAGGCGGACACTCAAGGCAGCCGGCGGAAATACGCTTAACGGCTGACCACTTTCAAGGGCGGGTGTGAGATAGATGAACGGCACCCGTTAAGGTGCCGTTTGTCATTATTGCTGCTGAGCGTCGCTACTCTGCGCGTTGCTCTCTTGCGCGTCGTTTCCTTCACGCACATCAAACTCAACGTGCCATTTCTGACCATTGTCAGAGGCGATGGCCTCTAGATACAAGGTACCCAGTTCGGTTACGCGTGATGCCAGAGTCACCGGCACAACTTCGCCTTCGCGACGTCCTTCGGAAACTGGCAGAGTGACCTGAATTTCAGGCAGCTCTTCAAGTTCTTCCGGTGCCCAGTAATCGAGGTGAGTTCCGGCCACATCTTCACGGCGAGTCGTGGAGCCAAAGAACTGGAAATGCACCGGCTGACCGATCACCAGACCAAATTCCTGACTTGGTACAGCGACACCGGAACCTTCTTCCATCCCGAACGGTGCCACACACAGTGCTTCCATCGGAGGCGCCATACCCGGAATTGCCGGCATTGCGCTTTCAATACCCACGTAGTAAGCCGAGGCAATACCGCCGCGGATACGTACGCCCTGGCCACGGCGAACTGCGCCGTAGTACGCCGCGCCACTGGCAACGGCTAAGTCAAGATCCAGACCAGTCAGGCGTTTAGCGGCTGCAGTGCCCGCATCGGTCAGCCACTGGTTGATGGTGCTGAGCAGACGTTGTGCCAGTAGGTCAGATTTCAATACCCCGCCGTTGAACAGAATAGCGGTCGGTTTGATAAACTCGATACTGGCGGCCGGCATACCCGGAATACCTGCCATGTTAAACGGTGCAGTTTCCGAATTTGCCTGGCCTTGCGCATTGGCTTGTTTAGCCAGAAACGCGGCGATGTGACGGGTAATACCGGCATCTTGCGCGTACGGCAGACCCATCTGAGTCAGAGCGCCGCGCGAGCGTTGTACCGGCTGGTCGGCAACGCTGACCTGAGGGAAGAAGCCGTCAACCAGAGTCTGTTGCACTTCTTGTTTAGTCAGTTCAGTTTTCAGGGTCGAACCCATCAGTTTCGAGCCACGGCTAGGTACCACAATCGGTACAGCCTGCAATTCAGCATCGTTGAGCAGAGCTTCTTTGGCATCACGACATGCGTGTGTCATCGCCTGCACCTGCCACGGTTGAAGTTCTTTGCCTTCCTGAGCCAGTTTCATCTTGAGACGATAGGCCAGCGCCAGATCCATGTTGTCACCGCCAAGCAGGATATGCTCGCCGACTGCGATACGGTTCAGGGTCAGGTTGCCTTCGTCTTCGGTGACTTCGACCAGCGAAAGGTCAGTCGTACCACCGCCGATATCGACCACCAGTACGACGTCACCGACGTTGACTTGGTCACGCCATTTGTCCTGGCTGTTATCGATCCAGCTGTACAGCGCCGCTTGCGGCTCTTCCAGCAGGGTCAGATGAGCGAGGCCGATATTGCGTGCTGCCTCAGCGGTTAAATCTCGCGCCGCCGGATCAAAAGAGGCCGGTACGGTGATGGTGACGTCCTGTTCAGACAGGTCATGCTGCGGATGCAGGTGATTCCACGCCTCTTTAAGGTGAGCAAGATACAGTTCTGTTGCACGTAGCGGAGAAACCTTAGCCACATCTTCCGGACTGCCTTGTGGCAGGAATGCGTCACGGCGGTTCACTCCGCCATGGCACAACCAGGATTTTGCGCTGGAAACCAGACGAATCGGTGTTTTGGCACCCAGGTTGCGCGCGATCGCACCGACCAGAGCTTTTGGCTCTTCTGTCCACGGCAGACGGCGTGCATTAGGCGCCATCTCATGCTCATGTGGCTGGTACAAAAACGAGCCCAGTTGCATACGGCTTTCGACTGTGCCCGGTGCGGTCATTTGCGGGATCGCCATCACTTCAACGCGGGCGTCTTCATTTTGGGTATCAACATAAGACAACACGCAGTGTGTGGTCCCCAGGTCAATACCCACGCTGTATTTTGGTGCTTGTGATGCTTGATTATGTTCCATTACAGCTCCACCTCCGCAGGTGCAATGATTGAAGCATCGTAATTTTGCGCCAGTTTTGGCAGCGTCATCGCATCGGCTTTCCAGCCTTTGTGAACCAGAGTACCGGTAAATGGTGCATTGCCGGTGACATTGCCGGTCAGACGAACTTCTTGTGGGTTGAAGCCTTCAGCGATAGTAATGCGCGACTCTTCTTCTTCACTGCGAATAGGTGACAAGGTCACGTATTCTTTCAGTACTTTTTGACCGCCAGAGTGGATCACGCGTGCTGCTGCACCCACTTCTTCATCAGAGAAGCTGGTCACGTCTTCTTGAAGGAAATCGATAAGGCGAGCTTCCTGCTGGAACAGAGAGAGCAGCTGCATGGCCGAATCGGTAGACGCAGTAGCCAGTTTGGACTCGACCTCCACCACTTTTTCAACCACTTTTTCAACTTCAACCACTTTCTCTACTTCGACAATCTTTTCGACCGGTTTCTCGACTTCAACGATCTTTTCAATCGGTTTTTCAACCACTTTCTCAATTACTTTAGACTTGCGTGCTACCGCCACGATTAACAGCAAAACGCTTGTGGCAGTTAAACCAGCATGAAGCATATCGAAGGTCGTTGGAATCATATTTAAATCGAAGTTCATGATGAAATCTCTGTAGATGTGTATAGGCAATGAACGATTGCAATATTCATTGCACAGAATAGTCAGAATTTAGTAAAAAATAAGGGCGGATATTACCATATTCAAGGGATAAGGCTTGCACAAAAGCCGGAATCTCGGTTTCCTCCCGGTTTGATGGCTTAAATTTTAACCAAAATTTAAGCTCTGAGCGACGCTAATTGCGGCACGTTAAGAGTTAGAGGTTCCTCCTTAGCTTAAGCTGAGCGCTCTGATGACCCATTTTAGGTCGCTCGACAGGAGAGTATTGCCCAGAAAGATGATCTATTAGCCACCAAGTTGGTATAAAAACTCGCCATGAGCGAGGGCCAGGCTCTCAATTGCAGATTAAATTGCCGATTGAGCGTCGAGTTTTATCTCAGACTTGGGTAACATAGCGCGCTTTGAATTTTCGATTGGGGACTAGATGTGGCAATGAACTATAACCGTGTGGTGTGCTTCGATTTGGAAATGTGCTGTTGGAATGAAAACGGAGTCGGCACAACGGGTGAGATCATTGAAGTCGGTTTGGCTGAAATCGATTTGACTGCCGGTGAAATTGTCAAACGCGCGCAGTATTACGTCAAACCTGAGCACGACGAAGTGTCGTTATTTTGTGTCGAACTGACCGGAATTACCCCGCGTAAAATTGAAAAGCAGGGACGCCCTCTGGCGGCTGTCATCCAGTCGATGGTGAAGAATTTCGGCGGCACCAACAAAATTTATGCTTCCTGGGGCCGTGATGATCAGATTTTGATCAATGAGTGCCGTGCAAAAGGCATTGAAGTTCCATTTAAGGAATTTGTCAATCTGGCAACCTTGTACCGGATGCAGAATCGTCTTAAAGACAAACGCATTGGTCACCGCGCGGCACAGGAAGCGAAAGGTATTGAATGGGAAGGGCGCCAGCACTCCGGTTACGTCGATGCTTATAATCTGGCCAAACTGGCCTTAGTCATGCTGTAATCTGTTCTTGGTCACGTTTTTTTGTTGATGATTCGTTTAACCAGGCGTTCATTCATCTGTCATTGTATTGTCACAGCTGACCGGTAAGGTGATTGCAGTGAGTTCAGACTGACAACGTTATTTGGTTTGATGGGCATCAACCGATACATAAAATAGAAAGCTCAAAAGCGCAGCGCTTCGGCACTGCGCTTTTTATGAGGGCAAGAGTCGCCCGCTTACTTGCCGGTCACTATCAGCTTGGCGCGAATGAATTGGCTGTGATCAACGTACAGCAGTTCAGCGGCTTTGCGAATGACCGCATCTTCTAACGGGTCGATTTCTCCATCGGCATGCGCCACTTCCCACATCGCTTTGATCAATTCAAAACGCGTTTCTTGAGTCAGCTCACGCAATTGAGAGGTGAAGTCATACAGCGACGCCGAGTGGCTAATCTGCTCGTCCGCACGGGTTAAAAGTTGCTGTGCTTCCTCCTGATCTAAATCGAGTAAACGTTTTAACAACGTCAGTTTGGCTTTCTGCTCTTGCTCTTCAATTTGATGATCGGCACCGGCCACTTCACTCAGCAGGCAGGCAATAGCCAGGTTCGGGCTGGTTTTCTGCTGGCTGAGATCCTGCCCTTCGAGCAGTTGTTTGAACATGGATGTGATCGCATTAAACATACTGAAGCCTTTTTGTCTTGCTGTAATTTTATGATAGTTGATCGAATTTGAGAGTCAGTGTTTGATGATGATGAAACCATAAAACACGGGATTTGTTTTCTCAACTTTATCGCGATGAATGGGTCTGCTTAGCTATTCTCTGCTTAGCTATTCATGGCTATCTTTAGTCGGCAGGAAATCAATCGATTCACCGCTGCTGGTCAAAATAGAGACCAAATGTGGTTTACCACTTTTATCTAGTTTGAGTTCGCCGAGGGCTGCTGAGTTCACTAATCGTTTGATTTTTTCTGAACTCGGCGCTCGTTTCCTGATTTTGAGACGCTTGCGTTTGGTGAGCCAGTTCAGCGGTGAGCGTGGACTGTACAGTACGCGGTCCATCGTGTCACAAAATGACAGCAAGGGTTCCGGGAATTGATTTTTGATACCGCTGCAGGTGATCTGGAAAATATTCGGGCTCGATTTACGTGAGCGCAGTTGGATGTCATAAGCAAACGAATAGTGCACATCACCGGACAAAATGACGTAATTGGATGGTGTTTTGGTGTGGGTAAAAATACTCACCAGCGTATTGGCACTGCCCGGGTGGGCCATCCAGTTTTCTGCGTCAATCACCAGTGGTTTACCCAGCCAGGTCATCAGCCTTTGCAGGGCTTCGATGAACTTGACCCCGAACATGGGGGCGGCAGAGACAATTATCACTTTCTCTTCATCGAGCAGCGCCTGCTGAAATTCCATCATCGCTTCCCAGTCCATCAGGCCGGAGGGCTTATTCATGCGTGACTCAGAGCGCCAGCGCCGGGTGCGTGTATCCAACACCACCATTTTGGGGCTGGTATCGGTAGTGTAGTGCCATTTCTCGAATGGATAGAGAGCATCAATCCAGTCATCCTGATGCTGGCTGTCCGGCTGGGCACAATACTTCTGGGCCAGTTGGTGAAATTCGTCGTTAAAATTATCCGGTTCGTTGCCCCAGCCCTGAAACAGCCAGTAACTGATCAGTGCATTACCGATAATGCGTTTGGCAAAGGCATTGCTGTAGGCCGCTTGCTCCCAACCTACGGTCAGATTCCAGTCATCAGTGACATCATGATCATCGAAGATCATGTAGGTCGGAATATGAGCCAGCAGTCGCCGGGTATGTGTCAGACCGGCATAGAAAGTCCGGATGTGTTTCAGCTCGCTTTGCCATTCTTGTTGTTTGTTGGCCGGAATCTGATGCTCTGTCTTGGCCAGTTGCAGCTGCGGGCTATCATCAAAATCGATGTCCTGCCATAACACCGGTGACCAGGTCAGCAGATACATAGCAAAAAACTCGGCCAAACTAATCAGGTGGTTATCGTTATCGGTAGAGCTGAAGATCGGGGTGGGCTTACGTGGCAGCACCCGATCAAAAAAGCGCTGTTCGCCGATGGAATGAGGCAGCAATTTATTGCGCTGGTAAAAACAGTGTGGATGCTGATAAAGCTCATGACTGTCTTTGACCGGTGCATGACAGGCTTCAACCTGTGATTGTTCAAAGCGTTCCTGATAAAGACCCAGCCGCTCAATGACGCTGTGTACCGCGAAAAGAGTCGGTCCGGCGACGTGATCGGCGTAGATTTGATCTCCGCTCATCATCAACAGATGCGGACGCTCCTCAGGGAGCTGCGCAGCGACTTTTTCATCGGCAACAACCAAGGCGTCTTTGGCGAAGTGATGCGGGTTACGGCATGAGCCATGCAGTACGTAATCAGCCTGGCCACTCAGCCACAAAGTAAAGCGGGTTTCATCGTCATAGAGTAGCTCGGCACACAGTTCGCTAAGCTGACCGTCCGGCGTGGTGATGTCGTACTGGTATTTGGCCGGTACGTTAAAATCGTGTCTGATGTGGAGAAGGGTGACCCAGGCATGAGCGCCGATTTGATAACTATCGCTGGAAGTCAGCGGCTGGGAGAGCACAGAGTTCTGGTTATCGTCGTACAGTTGCAGCTCGCCCTCGGGCGCCTGACTGGTGGCAAGCCAGATAACCAGCTCCTTTGCAGTCGCTTTTCTGACGATCGGACCAGCCAGGACAAAGGGTAAGCGGCGATGATGGTATCGGGTCAATTCCGGCTCCTAAAGCTCTTTTTGCAACTGTTCCTCTTGCAATGTACCCAGCATCTCGATGAATTCCGAGCTGGTACGTTCATGCGCGACCAGAAGCATACCTAACATTGCCTCTATTCTATCGTGCTGTGAACTATCTTCCTGTAAAAGCTGTGTAATTTGTTCTCGGATCAGTTCGATTTCATGCTCGACAAATCCGCGTCCTTCCTCGTCACCCTGACCTTCTTCCGGCGCGTTATCAAATTCCAGAAATAGCAGTTTTTGATCCAGCTGCGCCGCCACTAATTGTTCAGGCAGCCAAACTTCTCCCATCACTATATCGGGGTCGCAGTCTGCGGGTAAGGCGTCTAGCAGGGCTTTGAATTCAGATACTTTCACAGTGTTGTCAGTTAAAAAATGGGGTTAGCTACTATTTTAGCGGCCAATTTGCTTGAAAACTAAGAGTTATTTTCATCAGTTGTACAATAAGTGAGTGATCGAGCGTAAATGGTGAGAAAAAGCAGAGTGAATGGGCAACATTTCCCCGGTTGGCAAAGAGTCGGAATCCGATAGCTGGCAACAGATAAATAAAAAGGCAGCGTATGACTACGTTGCCTTTTAGTCAGCAAAGTGAATAGATGCTTGGGCTTCACTTTTTCCTTGTGCGCCTGCATACTGGGTATTCAGGCGCTGGTGCTCGGAAATATGGCCGAGTACAAATTACAGAGTAATGGCGTCCAGCTGAGATTTCGCTGATTCAATGCCTTTTGCTGCCGGTTCTTCACCCATGTTCAGCGCTTCTGCGTACACGAATTCAACTTCGCTGATACCGACAAAACCCAGAACTGTTTTCAGGTAAGGCGTTACCACGTCAGTCGCTGAATCTTTATGGATACCGCCACGAGTGGTGATCACGACTGCTTTTTTGTTTTCGAACAGACCCACGACACCTGATTCCGTGTATTTGAAAGTAACGCCAGCACGCGCAATCAGATCAATCCAGTTTTTCAGCTGCGTTGGGATGGTAAAGTTGTACATTGGTGCAGCAATTACCAGAGTGTCCGCTGCATTGACTTCTGCGATCAGAGTGTCAGACAGCGCGACAACAGCTTGTTGCTCTTCAGAAAGATCTTCACTTGAGCGCAGCGCAGTTGCGACTGCGAAGTCCAGTACTGGCAGAGGTTCGGCCGCCAGGTCACGCACGGTCAGTTCGTTTTGGTCAAATTTGGTCAGGTAAGCATCGAGCAGTTTGCTTGATTGAGAATATTCGCCAAGGATGCTGGATTTAAGTGCAAGTACACGAGACATAAGAAGTTCCTTAATTGGAGGTAACACGTTAGGGAAGTGATAATAATGAGATACTCGCGACATCTTAAGTAGGTGGATTTGCTGAACTCATTCAAAAAATTTGAACGACTGCAAATACCTGCGTCGGCATAACTCTGTGATACAATCCGCGCAGTTTTAAGTGAAAAATGAATAGGACCTGCTTTGACTCAGTCACAGCCCAACACAGAAAAGAACGCGGTTGCCAAATCCAACAATGTGCAGTCGCTGAAAAAGGCACTGAATCAGTGCCTTATCAAAGACCGTTTTCGCTTCAACAAACGTATTTCCGGTGCCAGTAAAATTAAAAACGAGCAGGCACGTGATGCGGCATTGGACGAAATTGCCCTCGATATCGCTCAGTCGATGATGGTGGTGCAGCAACGCAGCGCACATAAAGTAAAAATCGAGTATCCCGAAATTCTGCCAGTCAGCCAGAAACGTGAAGATATCGCCACAGCGATTGAACAGCACCAGGTGGTGATCGTCGCAGGTGAAACCGGTTCAGGTAAAACCACTCAGCTGCCGAAAATTTGTGCTGAGCTGGGACGCGGTAAGTTTGGCCTGATCGGCCACACCCAGCCACGCCGCTTGGCGGCGCGCTCGGTAGCGAACCGTATCGCAGAAGAGATGGAAACCGAACTGGGTGGCTTCGTCGGCTATAAGGTGCGATTTAACGATCAGATTTCTGACGAGACGCAAATCAAACTGATGACGGACGGTATTCTGCTGGCAGAAATCCAGCACGACCGTTTTCTCAATCAGTATGACACCATCATCATCGATGAAGCGCACGAACGCAGCCTCAATATCGATTTTATTTTGGGTTATCTCAAAGAGCTGCTGCCGCGTCGCCCCGATCTGAAAGTTATTATCACGTCGGCAACCATCGATCCGGAGCGTTTTTCTAACCACTTTAGTGGCGCGCCGATCATCGAAGTCTCCGGTCGGACCTATCCGGTGGAAACCCGTTACCGCCCGCTGGCCGGCGAAGATGAAAGCGATCGTGACCAGCTGCAAGGCATTTTCGAGGCGGTGGATGAACTGTGCGATGAAGGCCTGGGCGATATTCTGATCTTTATGAACGGTGAACGTGAAATTCGTGATACCGCGGACGCACTGAGCAAACGTAAGCTGCGCGACACCGAAATTGTGCCGCTGTATGCCCGTTTATCGGCCGGTGAGCAGAACAAGATTTTCCAGCCGCACGCCGGACGCCGTATCGTTCTGGCGACCAACGTGGCGGAAACGTCACTGACGGTGCCGGGCATCAAATACGTGATTGACCCGGGTACGGCAAGGATCAGCCGCTACAGTTACCGCACTAAGGTACAGCGCTTGCCGATTGAGCCGGTTTCGCAGGCCAGTGCTAACCAGCGTAAAGGCCGTTGTGGCCGTGTCGAAGAGGGGATCTGTATCCGCCTCTATTCAGAAGAGGACTTCCTGTCACGTCCGGAATTTACCGACCCAGAGATTTTGCGTACCAATCTGGCGTCCGTAATTCTGCAGATGACCGCATTAGGGCTGGGTGACATTGAAGCGTTTCCGTTTGTTGAAGCGCCGGATAAACGTAACATCCAGGATGGTGTGCGTCTGCTCGAAGAACTGGGCGCGATTAACGATAAAGCCAAAGATCCGAAAAAGCGCCTGACTGAGATTGGCCGTAAGCTGGCCCGTCTGCCTATTGACCCGCGCCTGGCGCGTATGGTGATTGAAGCGCCGCGTTTTGGCTGTCTGAAAGAAGTGATGGTGATTGCATCCGGTCTGTCGATTCAGGATCCGCGTGAGCGTCCGAGTGATAAACAGCAGTCGGCCGATGACAAGCACCGCCGCTTCTTCCACGAAGAGTCGGATTTTCTGACCTTGGTGAATCTGTGGGAACACATCAAAAAAGAGCAGAAAGCACACAGCAGCAATCAGTTCCGTCGTCAGTGTAAGCAGGATTACCTCAACTATCTGCGTATTCGCGAATGGCAGGATGTCTATTTCCAGTTGCATCAGTCAATGCGTGAGATGGATTTCAAACTGAATGATGAGCCGGCCAGTTATCAGAGCGTACACAGTGCGATTCTGGTCGGGTTACTGTCGCACATCGGTACAAAAGATCCGGAGAAAAACGAGTATCAAGGCGCGCGCAATGCCCGTTTCAACATTTTTCCGGCTTCTGGCTTGTTCAAAAAACAGCCTAAGTGGGTCATGTCGGCCGAGCTGGTGGAAACCTCTAAGCTCTGGGCGCGTATGGTGGCCAAGATCCAACCGGAATGGATTGAGCCACTGGCGAAACACCTGATTAAGCGCAGCTACAGCGAGCCGCACTGGTCGAAAAAACGCGCTGCAGTGATGGCGTACGAAAAAGTGATGCTATACGGAATTCCGATCGTGCCTAAGCGTCTGGTGAATTACGGTAACATTGATGCGCCGCTGAGCCGTGAAATCTTTATTCGCAGTGCGTTGGTAGAAGGCGAGTGGGAAACCAAACACGCTTTCTTTAAACAAAACCGCGCCCTGCTACAGGAAGTGGAAGAGCTGGAGCATAAATCACGCCGCCGCGATATTCTGGTTGATGATGAAGAGCTGTTCCAGTTTTATGATCAGCGTGTTGATACCGAGGTTGTCTCGGGACGACATTTTGACACTTGGTGGAAACAGGCCGGTAAAGCGACGCCTGATCTGCTCAATTTTGAAAAAGAGATGCTGTTCAAAGGCGATGCCAGCCATATTACTGAGCTGGATTACCCTAATTTCTGGCATCAGAACGGCATCAAGCTCAAGCTGAGCTATCAGTTTGAGCCGGGCGAAAATAGTGACGGTGTCACGGTGCATATTCCGTTGCCGATCCTGAACCAGATTGAACCGGAAGGGTTTGACTGGCAGATCCCGGGGCTGCGTCATGAACTGGTCATGAGCCTTATCAAGTCATTGCCGAAGTCACTGCGCAAAAACTTTGTGCCGGCACCTAACTATGCCGACGCCTTTTTGGCGCGAGCTAAAGCGATGGAGGGGCCGTTATTGGGCGCTCTGGAGCGCGAACTGCGCCGTATGACCGGTGTGGAAGTGCTGCGTGAAGACTGGAACTGGGAACAAGTGCCGCAACACTTGCGCATGACGTTCCGTGCCGTTGACCATCGCAACCGTAAGCTGAAAGAGCACCAGGATCTGCATGAGCTGAAAGAAAGCCTGAAAGAGAAGGTGCAGGAAACGCTGTCGCAAGTGGCCGACGACGATATTGAGCAGAAAGATCTGCACACCTGGTCGTTTGGTGAATTGCCACGCGTTTATCAGCAAAAACGTGGCGGCTTTGAAGTCAAAGCCTACCCGGCGCTGGTCGACAACAAAGACAGTGTGGAGATCAAGCTGTTTGAAACGGAGCAGGAGCAGCACAATGCGATGCGTGAAGGTCAGCGCCGCCTGATCCTTCTCAACGTGCCGTCACCGATTAAGTATCTGCATGCGAACTTGCCGAACAAGTCCAAGCTTGGCTTGTACTTTAACCCGTACGGTAAGGTGATGGATCTGATCGATGACTGTATTGCCTGTGGTATTGATAAGCTGGTTGAGCAGCGTGGTGGTATGGCGTGGCAGCCTGAAGAGTTTGAGGCGCTGAAAGAGTTCGTCCGTGCGGAGCTGGGTGACACTGTGGTCGATATTGCTCAGCAGGTCGAGACGATCCTCACTACGGCGTATAACATCAATAAGCGTCTCAAAGGCAAAATTGACTTTACCATGGCATTTGCGCTGTCTGACATCAAAGCGCAAATTGAAGGTCTTATCTTTAAAGGGTTCGCCACAGAATGTGGCTGGAAACGCTTGCCGGATATTCTGCGTTACATGAAAGCGATTGAGCGCCGGATGGAAAAACTGCCGATTGACCCGAATAAAGATCGCCTGCATATGCTGAAGATTGAGTCGGTGACTCAGGATTACAAAGAGCTGCTCAATAAGATTCCGAAAGGTGTAGCGATTCCGGATAACGTGAAAGAAATTCGCTGGATGCTGGAAGAGTTACGGGTCAGTTTCTTTGCTCAACAATTAGGCACACCGTATCCGGTTTCGGATAAACGGGTTAAAAATGCCATTGATGCGTGCTAAAAGTGGTTGAAAGCCGGGCATATTATTTGCATAGATTATCAGTATCACTATAATTTGGCGCAACGTGGCAATGAATCACCGCAGGGAGCATTGCCTAATAACAATGAGAAGGTTAATCATGAAAAAGACTTTACTGGCACTTGCTTTACTGAGTGCATCTTCAACAGCGCTGGCTGACTCTTGGATCTACGGCGGTGCTTCTGTGGGTCAGGCCGATTACAAAGGCGATGAAAGTACGTCTTACAACATCCACGTGGGTACCGGCATTCTGCCAATCGTTGGCCTGGAAGCGGGTTACACAGATTTTGGAGACTTTGATGTTGATGGCAACAGCTTTGATGCCTCAACGGTGTATGTTGCTCTGAAACCAAGTATCGATTTCGGTCCTCTGCACGTTTATGCGCGTGGTGGTCTGCATCGTTGGGAAACAGAAGTGAACGGTAACAAAGATGACGATATCGATATCATGTACGGTGTTGGCGCTGAATACTTCCTTATGGGTCCAGTTTCCGTTGGTGCCAGCTACCACAAATATGAAGTGGATAACGGCAGCATCGACACGTTCAGCCTGAATGCGACGTTCCACTTCCTGTAAGAAGTAGTGCGTTGAAAAACCAGCCTGTGATGGCTGGTTTTTTTATATCTGAATATTGGGCTATCTGCTGTGAAACGATATTCCACTATATTGGGTATGCTTGGTAATTTTACCCTGAGTTCTGAATCGCTTAAAATGCGGCCTTTGTATAAAAGGCTCGTTTTAAGTCTGCGCTGCTATTTGTCACGCGGCGTTATGAAGCGAGAAGGACAAGCCAAATCTTTATGAAAAAAAACGATAAGAAGCTAGACAACGCACTGCGTATTGCCTTGACGGATGTGTGTGAAAGCCTGAAACAAAGCCATCAAGGCTTTGAGTGGCTGACTCACTTAGTCAACTACGCTGATTTTCCGCGTTCACTGACCATTGTCTGCGTATTCGACACCAATCAGCACTTAAATGACGCTGATAAAGCCAGTCTGTTGAAGGTGCTGAAAAGCGAGTTAGCCGCCATCAAGGTTCAAGTCAAAGATATTGCGAAACAGGTACGGTTCGACAGCGAAGAGAATTGCCGCCTTCAACACGGCGGCAAGTGGAACAAGCGGCTCGGGTGATTTAGCCGACGTATACTCTGACGAACAATACCGGACTCGGGTAACCGGTATCGTGTTACCCGAGTCGTTTGCTTTAGCCCAGATAACGCTGGGTCAGGTGAGTGCGGAAATGCTTGGCATTCAGAGTCTCACCGGTTGCTTGCTTCACCAGTTCATCGGTGGTGAGTGTACTGCCTTTACTCCAGATGTTGTCTGACAGCCAGGTGAAAACCGGAGTCAGATCGCCACTCCGAATCGCGGCATCAACGTCTACGGTTTGTTTCATTGCTGCCATAAACTGCGCCGCGTACATCGCGCCCAGAGTATAACTCGGGAAGTAACCGAATGCGCCGTCAGTCCAGTGGATGTCCTGCATGCAGCCGTTTTTGTAATTGCCCTTGGTACTCAGGCCAAGCGAGGCGCGCATCTTCTCGTCCCACAGCTCGGGCACATCGGTGTGTTTGATATTACCATTCATCAGATCGCGCTCTATTTCGTAGCGTAAAATGACGTGGGCCGGATAGGTGAGTTCATCGGCGTCAACGCGGATAAAGTCTTTTTTCACCCGGGTATACAGTTTTTGAATATTCGCAACCTGGAATACGCGGTCATTGTGAGCAGCAAAATGCTCGGCAGACAAGTGAGCCAGATGATCAATAAAGGCTGGAGTGCGGCCTAGCTGCATTTCAAAAAACAGAGACTGGGATTCATGAATTCCCATAGAACGCGCTTCTCCGGCCGGCGTTCCCGCTAAGTGACGCGGTAACCCTTGTTCATAACGTGCGTGGCCGGTTTCATGGACGATTCCCATCAGTGATTGAATGAATTCATCCTGATTGTAACGGGTAGTAATACGAACATCCGAAGGGACACCGCCACAAAACGGATGGACACTTTCATCGAGGCGGCCGTGGTTAAAATCAAACTGAAGCAGTTTCATCACATCCAGCCCCAGCGCTTTCTGACGCTCAGTCGGGTAGAACCCGTTTGGTTCCAGAACCAGGTCGCCGCGCTGCTTTTCAATGGCATCATCGATCATGCCCGGTAACCAGGTTTTTACGTCCGCAAATACGCGATCCAGCGCTTCGCTGGTGGTTCCCGGCTCATAAATATCCAACATGGCATCATAAGGCGTTGTACCGGTGGATTCGGCACGGATCTGCGCTTCTTCCTGTGACAGTCTGACCACTTCAGCCCAGTTTTTCTCGAAACCTTGCCAGTCATTTTCTTTACGTTGTGTGCGCCAGGCGTGCTCACATTTAGAACCGGCCAGCGATTTAGCTTCGACTAATGCTTCTGGCAGGACATTGGCTTGTTGCCACTGGCGTTTCATCTCACGCAGCGTGGCATGTTGTTCCTGATTAAGCGACTCGGTTTCAGCTTCAGCAAACCAGTCTTCCAGTTGAGGTTGAGTCATCAGGCCGTGAATGTGTACAGACAGTTCAGCCATCGCTTCAGAGCGGGCTTTTGCACCCCCGACCGGCATAACCGCAGCCTGATCCCAGCCGCAAATCGCGGACAGATGATTAAAATGAGAAACCTTTTGGGAATGCTTAACTAACTTATTGAATGCGCTCATAGAAATGACCTTGTGAGACAAAATGTGCAGGAAGTGTATCAACGTGCAACAGATTAACAAGTGATTCAGGTCGGTGTTTGACATAGTGAAATCTTACCCGCCAAGCAAGAAGTTGCTTGAGCAGGGGCAGGATGTTGCTCTACTACCAACTGTAAAATTATAACTCTTTGATTTTTATAGGTGTCACTTTTGGCACCGACTTTGCTCCTTAATCTGTGTATCCGCGCTGAATGCAGTTGTTTGCCAGAGCGCAAAGTTATCTTTGTTTATGAATAAGCTTTGGTTGTTGATTCACCACTTGCTCATGAACAACGACTTTTATTACATCGTCATAAAGGAATGAGCAATGCCAACTCCATGTTATATCTCAATTGAAGGTCAAACCCAGGGTCTTATCACTGCAGGCGCATGTACTGCTGATTCAATCGGCGATTCTTTCGTCGAAGGCCACGAAGACCAGATGCTGGTTCAGTACTTTGACCATAACGTGACTGTACCGACTGATCCACAATCTGGTCAGCCTTCAGGCCAGCGTGTCCACAAACCATTTACTTTCACTGTGTCACTGAACAAAGCGGTTCCTCTGCTTTACAACGCGCTGGCATCAGGTGAGAAAATGACGAATGTTGAGCTGAAGTGGTACCGTACTTCGATCGAAGGTAAGCAAGAGAACTTCTTCACGACGAAACTGGAGAACGCTTCTATTGTCGATATCCATTGTGAAATGCCGCACTGTCAGGATCCGGCTAAAGCGGACTTCACTCAGAATCTGACGGTTGCGATGTCATACCGTAAGATTACCTGGGATCACGTTAACGCAGGGACTTCAGGTTCTGATGACTGGCGCAAGCCAATCGAAGCGTAAGTTACGCTCGAATCAAGTAACGTTTGCATGACGTTACGAGTCAATAATGTTGCCCGCTGCTGCGGGCAACTTCTGAGCGCTAAGCACAAAGCATCCTCGAACCGCCTGATGCAAGATGGTCGTCGGGTGTTTTGCGTTTAGGGTTTATTGAATTCTCGCGATAATTTTTACCAAATATCAAGGAATGGCAGAATGGCAACGTTAAAGTATCAGATTCATGTGGAAGGACTGGAAGAAGACACACTGGTTGTGCGTGCCTTTGATGGACACGAAACCTTATCCAGTGAACTGATCAACGGTGACGCATGTCATGGCTTTCGTTTTCGTCTGCAACTGGCCAGCCGGCAAGCGAATCTAAGCGCGGATATGGTCGTTGACCAAAAGGCTGAACTCAGAATGTATCGGGACGAAGAGTTGGTACAGCGAGTGAACGGCATTGTGCGTGAGTTTACTCAGGCAGATACCGGGCATCACCACAGCTTTTATGCATTGACTCTGGTTCCGGCCTTAGAACGTCTGTCTCTGCGTCACAACAGTCGCATATTCCAACTGCAAACAGTGCCGGAGATATTGTCGGTATTACTGCAGGAAATGGGCATTAATGATTACGCCTTTGCGTTGACCCGCGAGTGCAGTCAACGCGAGTTCTGCGTTCAATACCGTGAATCTGACCTCGATTTCTTACTGCGCCTCGCCGCGGAAGAGGGCCTTGTGTACCGTTTCATCCATGAAGAAGGGAAGCATACGTTGGTGTTCAGCGATGCGACCGACAGCTTGCCTAAACTACCGGATCCGGTTGCTTACAATACGTTAGCCGGTGGCGTGATGGACAGCCCTTACATATCAGGCCTGAACCAGCATACACAAAGTGAAGTCAGCCAGGTCTGTATGCAGGACTACAGCTTTAAAAAACCAGCCTACTCATTTGCCCACAGTGCTGACGGCACTGAAATGCAATATCAGCGGGCAGGTTATCAGCATTTTGATGCGCCAGGACGCTACAAAGATGATGTGAATGGTAAAGCATTCAGCCAAATCCGCCTTGAGTATTTACGTCGTGACGCTCGTATAGCGAGCGGCACCAGTAATCAACCGCTATTGCGTGCCGGAACCCGGTTTGATCTCGAAGACCATTCTGATGATGAAATGAACCGGGATTGGCTGGTGGTCAGTGTTTTTCACCAGGGCGCTCAACCACAAGCTCTGGAAGAAGCGGCGGGAAGCGGCGCGACGACTTATGCGAATCAGTTTACTCTGATTCCGGGCCATGTGACCTGGCGTGCCCGGCCTCAGCCAAGACCTCAGGTGGATGGCCCGATGATGGCGATGGTGGTGGGGCCGGAAGGCGAAGAGATCTTCTGTGATGAATACGGCCGGGTAAAACTGCATTTCCCGTGGGATCGTTACTCGAATGGGGATGAACACAGCTCATGCTGGGTTCGAGTCTCTCAAGGATGGGCCGGCAGTCAATACGGTATGGTGGCGATACCGCGCATCGGCCACGAAGTTATCGTCTCGTTTCTCAATGGCGACCCGGATCAGCCGATTGTAACAGGACGTACCTATCATGCGACTAACACGGCACCTTACCTGTTACCGGACCATAAAACGAAAACCATTTTGCGTAGTGAAACGCATCAGGGTGAAGGTTATAACGAACTCAGTTTTGAAGATCAGGCGGGCAGTGAACAGATTTATCTGCATGCCCAGAAAGATTTCGATGCGGTGGTGGAAAATGACAGCACCACTGTGGTGAAGCACGATCAGCATTTGACGGTGGAAAACGATAGCTTTAGCCAGATCAAAAACAATCAGCACCAGACCGTCGGCAATGAACAGCGCGAAGCCGTAACCGGCAACCGAACTCTGATCATCGATGGTTCTTTGCATATTAAAGCTGGCAGTGTCTGGGTGAATGACTCAGGCAGTGAAGTGCACATTAAAGCGGGCCAAAAAGTGGTGATTGAAGCGGGCAGTGAAATCACGGTTAAAGCGGGCGGCAGTTTTGTCAAAGTTGATCCGGCAGGTGTTCATCTCTCCGGCGCCGGCGTTAACCTCAACTCAGGCGGTGGCGCCGGCAGTGGCAGCGGATTTAGCGGCGAGGCAGCGCAGTCCCCGGTTTTGCCTCAGGTCATTTATTCTTAAACGATAGCTATTCTTAAAGGATAGCGGAATCGATCGTTTTAACTGAACGCTTTGCTATTGGCGATATTAATCTGACTGTCGAGCTTTAATTGCTGAAGCCCTGCAATGATCGCAGGGCTTTTCTTAGTTGATGGTAATCTGTTAAAGACAGTTCAAGCGCTTTACGGTATAAGGTTCTTTCTTGTGAATTTTCAGGGATTGATATGTACATCCAGAACATTGAAGCGTTTCTTATCGCAATAACTATTCTTACTTTAACTCCGGGCCTGGATACGGCATTGGTGATTCGTAATACCTCCCGCGCCGGTATGGTTGATGGTTGTGTCACCAGTTTGGGGATTTGTGCCGGCTTGTTTGTGCACGCGACGTTTTCCGCGATTGGCATCTCTGCGATCCTGACTCAGTCGGCTGAACTGTTTCACATTATGAAAATGATTGGTGCGGCGTACCTGATTTGGCTCGGTATCTCTAGCTTGCGTACCTTGCTGAAAACCGGGCAGGGCATGAATGTGGCGACGCTGTCACACACCGAACTGAGTGTGAAACGCTCGCTGCGTGAGGGCTTTCTGTCCAATGTACTGAATCCGAAAACCGCGGTGTTCTATCTTGCGTTTTTGCCTCAGTTTATCAATCCGGAATACTCGCCGTTACTGCAATCTCTGTTGATGGCAGCCATTCACTTTGTGATTGCGATGGTGTGGCAATGCGGTTTGGCGGGCGCGTTAAGTTCAGCCAAGAACTTACTTAAAAATACCTCTTTTATGCGCTGGATGGAAGGCACGACCGGTTTGGTGTTGGTGGCACTTGGCGTAAAGTTACTGCTGGAAAAAGATGCAGCATAATTTAGGTCTGAGTCAGATACGAAAAAGCGCTCAAACGAGCGCTTTTTTGATCGCTGCAATCGCATCTTTACGATGCCGCAGCCCGATTATGATTGCTGTGAGGCGAGTGATGTTTGTTCAGAGCGGGTATGTCGGGCAAAGAATACTTTGGTTTCTTCAACCACGACGTGGCGCAGTGCAATCAGACCGATCAGGTTTGGAATCGCCATCAGTCCGTTTACGATATCGGCAATCACCCAGATCATATCCAGTTTCAGGAATGCGCCTGATGCGACCAGAGCGATAAACACCACCTTGTATGGCAGTACTGCCTTGGTGCCAAACAGGAAGACGACACAGCGCTCACCGTAGTAGTTCCAGCCCAGAATCGTCGTGAACGCAAAGAACATCAGACCAACCGACACCAGCATCGGGCCGATGGTTTCTGAGTTCAGGCCCACGGCAAAGGCGTGTGTGGTCATGGCGGCACCAGAGAAATCACTTTGCCACGCACCTGTCAGGATCAGAGCCAGGCCGGTCATGGTACAGATGATGATGGTATCGAAGAAAGTACCGGTCATCGAGATCAGGCCCTGTTTTACACAAGAGTTGGTTTTGGCTGCCGCCGCTGCCATCGGTGCGCTGCCAAGGCCAGATTCGTTGGAGAAGACGCCACGCGCAATACCGGACTGAATGGCCAGCATGATGCTTGCGCCCAGGAAACCGCCGGTCGCTGCTGATGAGCTGAATGCGGAAGTCAGTACCAGTTGCAGAGCGCTTAACAGCTGATCGGCGTTGGTGACAATCACACTCAGACAGGCGATGACATAAAATACTGCCATAGCTGGTACGACTTTGCCGGCAACGCGGGAAATCGACTGAATACCACCAATGGTAACAAAGGCCACCAGCAGGGTTAGAACGATAGCAGAGGCTTCACGGGATGCGCCAAATGAAATTTCAGTAGCGTCCAGAATTGCATTAACTTGCGGGAACGTACCAATACCAAAGCATGCCACACCCAGTGCGAATACCGCAAACAGGACCGCCAGTACTTTTGAACCTACACCGTATTGCAGATAATACATCGGGCCACCAATCATCTGACCGTTGGCATCGGTTTTACGGTATTTTACCGCCAGAAGGCATTCAGCATATTTAGTCGCCATGCCGAACAGAGCAGCGAGCCACATCCAGAACAGGGCGCCCGGGCCACCGAGTTTGATTGCGGTTGCCACACCCACAATATTACCTGTACCGATTGTGGCCGATAGAGCCGTACATAACGCAGCGAAACTGGACACATCGCCCTGCGCGGACTCAGATTTATCACGGCTGAATACCATTTTAAGTGCGGTCGGAAGATGACGGAATTGCAACAGGCCCAAACGAAAAGTGAAATAAATACCGGTTCCGACCAGCAGAATAAGTAGAGGTGGGCCCCATACGAAGCTATCAATAGTTTGTAATAATGAAAGAAGGTTGGTCATATTTTCCCCTTAATAAACAAAATCTAAGGAGAAGAGAGAAAGGGCGGATCTCATTGATCAAAATGCGAATAGCCAGTAACAGACAGGCTGTCCCGGATAACCTTTCACTCCTCTGTCCTTTTGCCTGAGAGTTTCACTCTGCTTAGTGGATAAGCAGAACTTGCTCCTTCGGCGACCGATTGAACGGTTCTCTCCAGAGGTTCCTCCAACTACAGTCCTCGCTATTCTTCTTGGGGAAGAATAAAGCACCTGAAAGATTTACTTCTTCGGCGGGTATGTCTGGCCTATTTGTTAAAAATAGGTTAACAACCTCTCTCCTGCAGTCTTCATTGGAACA
Source organism: Vibrio ostreae (assembly GCF_019226825.1). NCBI lineage: Bacteria > Pseudomonadati > Pseudomonadota > Gammaproteobacteria > Vibrionales > Vibrionaceae > Vibrio > Vibrio ostreae. The sequence continues at coordinate 1,115,738 of NZ_CP076643.1, read as the reverse complement.
ATTATCTATATGGTTAGATAATTTGCCCGAGAATATTAGCCAAAACAAAGTGTGATGTCATCTACAAATTCAATGGAATGCGTCATTCTTGGTCAAGATGTGCCGGATTAAACTTTTCTCTGACCTTTGATACGCTATAAGTGGTATAAAGAGATATAGATAAAGGGGTGAGTTATGATCAGACTGATCACAATCGGAGTATTGATTGCCTTAGCTTTTTTTCTGATTCGCTATGGTACCAGTGAAAAAGCGCAAAAAGGCATCGTCGTGACACTGGTCGCCGCTTTGGTAATTTATACGATCTCGGTCGTGGTGACTGAACTCATTCGCTGATGGGATTTAGGAGTAAAACTTGAACCAAAAACATTCAGACGACCACGACGATGTGGTCGTGATTGAAGAGCGCGATAAACGCAGTTATCTCTATATCGGTATTGCCGCTGCACTGGGTCTGGCTTTAGGCGGTTTGGTCGGCTCTTCGGTGACCGCTTCCAAATGGGAAACCACCTATCAGGCGCTGGAAACTCAGTATAAACAGGCGCAGCAAGACGGTGCAGATCAGAAAGTTCAGGTAGAGGACAGTACTGAAAAACTCAACCAAGAGTGGCAGGAGAAGTTGCAGACTGCGCTGGACGATCAGCGTGAACAGAACAAAGCAGAGCTCACCAAATTACAGAGAGAAGTGACCGAGCTGGAAAAAGTCAATGCTTCGCTGGAAGCTGAATTGTCTAACCGCAAGCAAGATCTGGCTAAAGCGGATGAGAAGAACGACAAGTTAAATCGTCAGGCAGATATGCAGGCAACGATGTTTGAACGTTCGCGTGAGTTGTTCCAAAAAGAGTTAAAAATCAAACAGGAACTGGAATCGCTGCAAAAAGAGCGTGATGATTTAGTGCCGAAAATTAAAACGCTTAAAAATGATTGCGATGCGTATCTTGAAGGGGCTTCCTGGGATGCTAAGTCTGACTCATGTGATAAGCAGGATGAGGCAAATTCGCGCGTCAGTGAGATTGATCAGATGATCCGCGTGCGTCGCATGGATCTGGAGCAGATTAAAGCCTTATCGGAAGAGATCGGGCTTTGAAGCGCTAGATACTGTTTCGCTAGGTACTGTTTATTTTTTACGTGTGCGTAACGCAACAATGTGTGATAGCTCATCGGTGATGGGCTATTTTTTTAAGACGGACTGATGAGATTTTTAGGCAGTCTGACAAATTCACTGTTCACACGGTTGGTGCAAAAGGCTAACCGAGGGGGAAATATGCTGAATTGGAAGGATGTGGTGGAATTAGCGCAGCAGGGGAATCTGGCGCCTTCACACCGGGTTGAGAAAACTCCGCAGCAGTGGCAGGCTGAGTTGACGGAAGAGCAGTACTACGTGACCAGAGAGCATGGCACGGAGCGTCCGTTTTCTTCAGACATGTGTGTGCAGTTTGAGCCCGGGATCTACCATTGCGTGTGTTGTCAGACTTTACTGTTCGATTCAGCAACAAAGTTTGATTCTCACAGCGGATGGCCATCGTTTTCACAACCGGCGACCAAGAATGCGATTTCGTATCATATCGACACTCAACTAGCGACGCCAAGGGTAGAAGTGCGTTGCAACAGTTGTGATGCGCATCTGGGGCATGTTTTTCCGGATGGTCCGCCACCAAGCGGATTGCGCTATTGCGTTAATGCGGTGGCGATAGAGAAGCAGTCTGGGTAACCGGATGAGTTGGGTGATTACGAGTTATCTGTAATAAAAAATCCAGCGTTGAGGCTGGATTTTTTATTGGTCAGTGAGTTAGTCACGGAAGTTATTAAACTGGAACGGGTGGTCCAGATCACTCCCTCGCAGCAGCGCCATAACCGCTTGCAAATCATCACGCTTTTTACCGGTGACACGAACTTTATCACCTTGAATCGACGCTTGAACTTTCAGTTTGGCGTCTTTGATCAGTTTCACCACTTTTTTCGCCAGGTCAGTCTCGATCCCTTGTTTGAACAGGACATCTTTGTACCAGTTCTTACCAGAATGAACAGACTCTTTCACTTCCATTGAACGTGGGTCTACGCCGCGTTTAGCCAAGTTGCTACGCAGAATATCCATCAGCTGTTGCAGCTGGAAATCACCTTCAGCGCCCAGTTTTACTGTTTCATCCTTCAGTTCAAAACTGGCGTCAACGTTACGAAAGTCAAAGCGGGTCGCAAGCTCTCGGTTTGAGTTATCGACCGCGTTACGCAGTTCAACAGTATCGATTTCTGAAACAATATCGAAAGAAGGCATGTTAGTTTTTCCTTAATAAATTAACCGATGCGGCTGATCAGCCAGCACGGCGCACTTTAATAGATTGAGCCAGCATATCAAGCATGCTGGTGGTGTCTTGCCAGCTTAAGCATGGGTCGGTGATAGATTGACCATAGGTCAGGTTGTCCAGATCGTCCATTGGCTGGTTGCCTTCCACAATGAAGCTTTCTGCCATGACGCCGGCCACTTTGTGGCTGCCGGATTCAATCTGCTGACAGATGTCTTTGGCGACATCAAGCTGCTTGCGGTGCTGCTTTTCACAGTTAGCGTGGCTGAAATCAACCACCAGACGTTGTGGCAGATCAAATTGAGCCAGAGCTGCACATGCTTCATTTACAGAGGCCGCATCATAGTTGGTACCATTGTCGCCACCGCGCAGAATCACGTGCCCATATGGGTTACCGCTGGTGCGATATACGGTCATACGGCCGTTTTTATCCGGCGAGTAGAAGTAATGTGAGGCCTGAGAGGCACGGATCGCATCAATGGCGATTTTCACATTACCATTGGTACCATTTTTAAAACCGACCGGGCACGATAATGCAGAAGCCATCTCACGGTGGATCTGGGATTCAGTGGTGCGGGCACCGATCGCGCCCCAGCTAATCAGATCAGCAATGTACTGGCCGGTGATCATATCCAGAAACTCAGTGGCTGTGGCCAGGCCCAGTTTATTGATATTCAGCAGCAGTTGGCGTGCTTTATTCAGACCGGTTTCCAGTGCGTAAGAGCCGTCCAGGTTTGGATCGGTAATCAGGCCTTTCCAGCCGACAACCGTACGTGGTTTCTCGAAATAGGTACGCATCACGATAAACAGTTCGTTCGCGTACTGACCCTGAATGGCACTCAGGCGTTGTGCATAGTCCAGCGCCGCTTCAGTGTCGTGTACAGAGCAAGGTCCGACAATCACCAGCAGGCGATCATCTTCTCCGGAAAGAATGCGTTCAATTTGGCCACGGGAGTTGGCAATTCGCTCTGCAACCTCATCCGTAATCGGGTGGGCTTGGCTAAGTTCTGCCGGAGTAGGCATCGGACCCAGCGCTTGGGTTCTTAATTCATCAGTTTGTAATGGCATAGGATAGCCTGTCCTCTTATTGCGAGGTAGTAAAGATAACGAATTTAGGGGGCATAATAAACTGTTAAGCGATAAGAGGTGTTCTATTTCCTGTAAAGTGAAAATTTATGCAAAAATAATCAATAAATATTGAGTTGTGGGCTTGTTTTTCTGCGGCTCTCTAGGTATTTTCGACATGTACAACATAATGATAAACGGAGCAGTAATGAGTTTAGAACACAACGTAACCATCCATGAGCAGTTGGCTCTGGGAAATACCTTGCCAAAAGCAACCGAACAGGCACCAAGCTCTTATCTGTTTGTCTCTTTATCTGAGCTCATTGCCGAGAGCGTCTTTTATCATCCGGCTCTGGTCACGGGCACTGATAGTTTGTCTGAACTGGAAAAAAGTTCACTGGAAGCCATGCTGGGCGGTAAAAGTATTGCCGAACATTTTGTCGACACTCTGGTGGAAAAAATCGGCGCGGCGGTTCAGCCTCATCATCAGTCGCTGCGCGTGTGTCTGAGTTCGGCAGATAGCCACGGCTATCAGGCGCTGCTTGGCGGAAGCCTGGAAACCGATGAAGTGAATCCGGCAATGGGTGTGCGCGGTGTTTCCCGCTACGCATCTCAAGCGTATGCACCGGCGTTTGCACTGGAATGTCAGGTGATCAAGCAGCTGCGCAACCAGGGGCTGGATATTGAAATTGTCGTGCCTTTTGTTCGTACTTTAAGTGATGCAGCGACTATCATTGACCGTCTGGCTGAGCAGGGGCTGCCGCGCGGCCTGAACGGCCTTAAAGTGCTTTACAGCTGCAGTGTGCCATCCAGTGTTATGGTCGCTGAGCGTTTGCTGCAATATTTCGATGGCGTAGTGATTGACTGGGAATCCTTGACTCAGTTTACTTTGGGGCTTGATAAGGACAATGCGGCACTGTCGTACCTGTACAATCCGGACAGCGAATCTGTAACCCTGCTGGCTGACATTGTGTTTAAAGCGGCCCTGCAGGCTAAAAAACCGGTACTGATTGTCACGACAGCACTGGAAACCCACCTCAAGCTACAAAATTACCTGGTTGAAAATACCCAGGCCGAAGCGATTTTTAACTTCTGAAACGCGACCTGAGATCTGATAAGGATGCGCAACGAGGCCAGCCAAATACGGCTGGCTTCTTGTTTTTTAACCATACAGATTGACAATAATGCAGCGCTAAAGTGAACTGGTCTGACAACTGAAGTTGTCACGATAATTATAACCATAACTAGTAAGGTCAGTCCTATGCTCTCTGCTCTCACCAAAGCGAATCTTTACCTTAACTATTTCGGCTTTATGAAAGTGCCGCTCATCTGGTATTGCCGGCCGAAACTGCTCACGCTTGACGATAACTCAGTCATAGTCCGTATCCCGCTTAAACGGCGCAATCGCAATCATCTCAACAGCATGTATTTTGGCGTGTTGGCCGTTGGCGCAGATGTGGCGGGGGGCTTTCTTGCTATGTATAAAGCGCAGCAACGAAAAGTGACGGTGTCACTTGCGTTTAAAGAAGTCGAGGCGAAATTTCTCAAAAGGCCTGAAGCCGATGTCTGCTTTCGCTGCGACGATGGTCCTTTGATTGACGCCATGCTGGACGAAACGCTGGCCACGGGTCAGCGAGTGAATCAGGCGGTAAAAATTACCGCCACTTGTCCATCGCTGCATGGTGATGAAGCGATGGCGGAGTTCTGGCTGACGTTATCCCTTAAAGCCGTGAAGAGCGGATAACTCTGTTGATCACAGGCGAGTCACTATGATTGCCTCTCTTGCCCGCTAAACCGTGTTCGCTGAGCAGGTATGCTGTGATGCTAACTGAGCTCGATGGTTTCAATATCGACGATTTTGCTTCGGTTTAACACGATTTTCCAGCGATAATAGCGCGGCTTGTCTTTATAGTTACGCTCTTTGACGATCAGATTGATGAGATGACGTTTCTCAACCGACTCACGGCTTACCTGACCGTTGTTTAGCTGATAGATACGGTTGGAGCCTTTATCCATCAAGCGGGTCAAGGTACGCAAATCAATGAGTATGCTCTCACGTGTCGCTTCATAACCGCTCATAAAATGGGAGGTCGACATCTCGGTCTGCGAGCGGTAGTGGAGGATCTGCTCTTCACGTTGCACGACACGTTTCTTGCGAATGTTTTGTATGCTGTCCGGCAGTTGTGCCAAGCTTTTGTAGTCGAGCCATTCGTCTTTCTGGCCCACTTCTTTACCTGTGGTCGGATCGAAATAGCGACGGCGCCATTTCGGTTTCCCTTTACGAATAACGCGCCATAGGATGTCACGTAAATCGTCTTTAAAAATTTCACGCAAGGCATAAATGAACGACATGGCGATGATGAATGAAGCGGTGATTTCGCCCCAGTAATCCCGCGCCGTAATTGCCGTGATGGTTACCACGACCATGACTAAACCAGTGGCGATGCCTTTTACCGCACGCTTCATATTTTTACCCAGTGAGGTGACTTTTTCCCGCAGAATAATCGGATGTTCAATAAGGCGTCGCAGCAGACGCATTTTATTGCTTAAGCGGGTAATGTCGGTGTCGGCTTTTTCCGAGTTGTAGTGATTAAGTGCCCGGTGAGCCTGTTCTTTCTCGACCAGAGTGATCAGGCGATCTTTAATCGTCTTGTATTCAGAATTGCGGCTTAATTTAGCCACCATAGAGAGAAACTTCTGCTCGGTATACCAGGACAAGTAGTTATCAATATTGGCGTAATAGCGTTTGATGGTTTCTTCGTAAGGAATATTACGGCGTAAACGTTTGAGAATATCGAGCGACAACTCAATCACCGTATCCACTTCATCAGAAGTGACATTGTCACTTGATTCATTGAGCTGGTTGACCGCTTTGTCCAGCGCAATAACATACTGATAGGCGAACAAACTCAGACTGACTCGGTACTGGGTAGAAGAGAGACGGCCGCGTTGCGCCAGACGGCTGTGCACCAGCGGTAACAGAATTTTATTACTGTAGTAAGACCGTTTTTGATGAATGGAACTGTAGAAAAACTCTCCCTCGGACATCACTTCCGGTGTTAAACCTAATTCGCCGGGAATAAACAGATACATATCCAGATCGAGCTTCTTGCTGTCCGACATCTCGGAAGAGATCTTAAGGGTAACGGCATCTTGTTTATCGACAGTGATCAATGAAAACTCCTGAAAAAATTGCTCAATTTTCTCTGTTCAATGGGGGAAAGCATATCAGAGATCACGTATAATCTCTGCAAATTTGATGTGAGACAGTTTTAAATGATTAACGTTGGTCAGACTAATAGTCTAGAAGTTGTAAAAATTGCCGATTTTGGTGTCTTTCTTGATGCTGGTGAATTTGGTACGACTTTATTGCCAAGCCGCTTTGTGCCGGAAGGCCTAGAGGTGGGGCACTTTGTTGATGTGTTCCTTTACTTCGATTCAGAGAACCAGCTGGCAGCGACGACAGAAACACCAATCGCCCAGGTGGGTGAATGGGGCCTGATGAAAATTGAAGGTGTGAACAGCACCGGAGCGTTTGCGGACTGGGGAATTAAAGACAAAGGTCTGCTGATTCCTTTCAGTGAGCAGCGTAAGCGCTTTACTGCCGGGCAAAACGTTCTGGTGTATGTCTACACAGATAAAGCCTCTGGTCGCATTGTTGGTACGACCAAGTTTAATAAGTGGCTGGATAAAACGCCGGCCAACTATCAGCGTAACGAGCAGGTTGATCTGATCATCGCTGAGCGTTCAGAGCTGGGTTACAAAGCGATTGTCAACGGCGCACATTGGGGAATGGTTTTCCCGTCAGATGTGTTCGGCAAGCTGTTTATCGGTAAGCGCCTGAAAGGTTACATCAAGAATATCCGTGAAGATGGCAAGATCGATCTGGCGCTGCAGAAAATCGGCGTCGCGAAAATGGATGACCTGAGCAGCAAAATTCTTGAAACCCTTGAAAAGAAAGGTGGCTTCCTGCCACTGAGTGATAAATCTACCCCGGAAGCGATTTTCGCTACCTTCCGCACCAGTAAAGGCACCTTCAAGAAAACCATCGGCGGCCTGTTTAAGCAGGGCAAGATCGTGATTGAGCAGGACGGGATCCGTCTGGCTGACTGATGGTTGTGGCCACAGTGAATGCTCTGGGATATCCACACGCATTAACGGCTGCCTGTATGGCGGCCGTTTTTTATGGCATCAGTGCTTTTATGGCATCAGTGCTTTATTGTGATAATACGGCTCGCTTAGTCAGCAGGTCAGTTTAATCAGTCAGTCTGTGCACGCAGCAGAACACAAAAAAATAGGCCCGAAACGTAAGGCGTTTGGGCCCAGGGGAATGGCTCCGCAGAGCCTGCGCTAGTTATCGAGTCTGAAACTGCTGAACAAACGTCAGGACTACTTTACGTTAAGTGTAGTACAGACTCAGTTTTTCGCGCGAATAGTGCAGAATATTGTGCTGATGTTTACCGGTCAGAATAAGTTTTTATCTCTGACCAGCTCTCGTGGCAGACCATTTTTGACTCGGTTACCAACCCATTTTCCTAAGCCAATCACATCGTTACCGTAACAGACAATCACTTCGCCTTGACCACTTTGACTCTCCGGGCGAACATCACGGCCCATATACCATTCACGGGCTTCTGCCGTGGTCAGTTGTACTGACTGGGTTTCATTGCCGGTTGCCAGCGTGGTGGCAACCTGATGCTGCCAGCGATAGCCTTTTTTATGCGCTTCGGCGATTTTGATCCCCATACGGGAAAATCTCAGTTCACCCAGCATAGGCTCCAGGGCATCCGGGAATAACCACACATCGTTGTCACGCAGCCAGACACTGCTCGCAACCGGTAAGGTGATTCCCAGTGCCTCTTGCAGTTGACGAGTGATGTCGGCAGTGACTTTGTGACTTGCTTTCTCAAATGGAAATTTACCCAGGCGTTTTTGAACGGCCGGTGCTTCAACTGCGGCCAGTTTTCTGATTCGAGCCACAAAGAAGCCTTCACAGTCATACACCTGCGGGAAAATATGTAAGAATCCTTCAGCAGTGATGGCTTTGTCGGCCTCGCTAAAGAGGTTATCAAGACGCTCAAACTGAACAGCATCACCATAGGTGTTTTTGAGATGCCAGCACACTTGCTGGTTCTCTTCTGTGCTCAGGGTGCAGGTGGAATAAACCAGCACGCCGCCCGGTTTCAGCGCCTGAAACGCACTCTCTATCAGGTCTTTTTGGGTCTCTGCGATCGACAACACTGAGGCTTTGCTCCAGTTTTTCATCGCATCGGCATCTTTGCGTATGGTGCCTTCACCTGAGCAGGGGGCATCGATCAATACAGCATCGAACTGCTCTGGCAGCCAGCCACCAAACACGCGGCCGTCGAAATTACTCAACGCGGCGTTGCGAATACCGCATCGCTCGATATTGGCGTGTAGCACCTTGACCCGGCTGGCGGAAAATTCATTGGCAACCAATACGCCCTGATTATTCATCAGTGCGGCAATCTGTGTAGTTTTGGAACCCGGCGCAGCGGCCATATCCAGCACCGCATTAAACTCGTCCTGAGCGTCCGTGAACAGCGCTGAAACCGGCATCATTGAGCTGGCCTCCTGAATATAGAACAAGCCGGCCATGTGCTCTGCGGTATTACCCAGCGGAACCACGCTTTCGTCGGCCTCGATCCAGAATCCGGTATCACACCAGGGAACCGGCTCCAGTGACCAGCCTTTCTCCTGTGCTCGTTGCACAAAGGAGTCCACGCTGATTTTCAGCGTGTTAACCCGGATACTTTTGCGCAGCGGGCGTTGGCAGGCTGCAACAAAGTCCTCCATGTTCAGAGTCGGGGGCAGGATCTCAGCGATGGTGGCGAGAAATTCTTCAGGTAATGCGATATTCGAGTGCAAAACAGGGTCTCAGTCTGGAATTTGGAGCCGAATTATATACCTAACGCGATGTCTGATGCGAGCTTCGGTGTGGATTGCTTTAGGGCAGGTGGCAGGGAAACAAAAAGGCAGCTCAGCGCTGCCTTTTGTCATCGAACTCTTTAACTGGTTAAGGCCTTGGGATGGCTGGGCGCCAGCTGGTCCATTCTTTTTGTGCCTGCGGATAGAGGTAGAATGTGTGTCCTTTGCCTGCGGCAGGCGCTAATTGTTTTTGCTCCGGCGTGGAGAAGGTAATACCACCACGTAACAGGCTGTCCACAGTACCTGCTTTGATGTCGGCCCCGGTCAGGCCGATGGAGACGTCCAGTCCGGAAGTATTCCAGAACACGCTGTTTTCCCGCACCAGATAGGCGTACTGGGCATCAATTTCAATCGTTGAGATAACCCGATCGGCAAGGTTGCCCAATTTAACTTCGGTTACCCGGCCAACTTCCATTTCCCGGTACAACACCGGTGTACCGACATCAACTGAACCGCGGCTTTCACTTTGCAGAGTAAGGATAAGACCTGGTGGCTGGTAAGGGATCGCGGCCAGCGCAAAGCGTTTGCTTGCCGCACCCTGGCCAGGCTTAACCTCAATCGATTTAGTCAGCAGGTTTTGCAGATTGGACACTCCTTTCAGGCCGACTTTGGCCTGTGCAACCCAGAACACTGAGCCGCTGCGCGCGATATACGGCGCGTAGTCTGGCTGAATACGCGCTTTAAGCACAATATCATCTGAGGCAAAGTCCGGAGTCACTTGGGTGATTTCACCCACCTGGACGCCGTTGTACTTAAGTGCTGTGCCAACGGAAATACCTGTGTCGCCGCTGGCGGTCAGTTCAATCTCTTCGCCATATTTCTGTGCCTGTTGGTAATCGGAATAGAGCTTCCACAATTTGCCCACTTTATTCTCTACGCCCTTAATATTGTCAAAGGCAATGCCACCTTTGATGAGGGTCTGCAGTGGTGCTGCTTTAAGTTTAATACCGGACAGAGAGGCATCCATCTCAACCCCAGAACGGTTCCAGAATACGGTTTGGGCTGTCAGCAGATGTTTGTACTGGTTTTCGATCGTTGCTTCAATTTGCACCCCGTCCTGGGTCAGTTTAAAGTCAGAGACCGCACCGACCTTCATATTGCGGTACAGTAGCGGACTCCCCGCGCTGATGGGTGGTAGTTCCCGCGCAAACAGCGTCAGTTTTTGTGAGCCAGACTGATTATATTTGGCGATTTCAGCCAGAGAACGGCTTTGATACAGACGATAGCTGTGCTCAATTTTTTCACTGCCTTCGCTGACGAAGCTGATTGAGCCGGTCAGCAGCTGTTTGGCCGGAGGAATTGAGACACTCAGCCCGGATTCGGTCAGCTCGGCATTGGCTGAACCGGTGACGTAGAAGCGGCTGCGCGATCGAATCAGGTGCGCATACTGTTCGTCGATCAACAGGGTGAATTTCACTTCATCTTCGGTTAGCTCAACATCGGTAACTGTTCCCACAGGTACGCCGCGATAGAGAATCTGGGTATTGGTATCAAGGCCAAATGAGCTGTCGGCATACAGGGAAACAGAAATCGATTTCGACTGCTTCTGGTCAAATTCGACCTGGTGGATGGCGGTAAACTTACGGGCTCTGGTGCCTTCACCCGGCACTAGAGTCAGGTAGTTGCCTTTTACCAGATTGGCGAGGTTTTTGACGCCGGAAAGGGATACTTTCGCCTCTTCCAGGATGAAGTGACTGCCGCTGGTCAGCAGATCGCTGAAGGCCGGTTGAATCGCGGCGGACGCGACAATGTGATCATCTTTAAGCTGCAGGTTGGTGATCTGGCCAATTTCAATTCCGCGGTACATGATTGGTGAACCGGACGGGTTGATGTTGTTGTTGTCAGGCAGGTTGATGGTCACGGGGATCCCGCGCCCTGCAGTCTGCAAATCTTTGTAGAGCCTGAATTGGGTATTCTGCTCAACGGGCTCACCGTCGTCTGGTGAATCCACCGCGATCGAGCCACCGATCAGTGCACTGAGACTTTCCAAATGCACATCCACGCCGTTAAAACCAATTTTGGCCCCGACACCACTGACGTTCCAGAATCGGCTCTCGGAGGTGATGATGTGGCGGTACTGCTCTTGAATTGAAGCCTGAATGATGACCGATTTGGATTGTTCGTCTAACTGGTAACTGTAGACCTCGCCAATTGGAATTTTTTTGTAGACGATCTGTGAGCCAACCGATATACCGCCCAAATCCGCCGCTTTCAGAGATATGGTCAGGCCGCTGTCGGCCAGTAAATCGGACGGGGCTGAGTCCAGCGCACGGTACTCACTCGGATGATCATTATCACCCTCGACGTCACTGCCGGGTTGAATGGCGATATAGTTACCGGAAACCAGCGCATCGAGTCCGGAGACACCGGATAAACTCGCGGTTGGTTTTACCAGCCAGAAACGGGTTTCAGAAGAGAGCAGGCGGGTTGCTTCCGGATAGATATCAGCTTCGACGTAGATGTTGGATAAATCGGCCGAAAGCTTGATGTCACGCACCATACCGACTTCCAGACCCTGATAACGAATCGTGGTTCGCCCGGATACCAGCCCCTGGGCATCGGCGAAGTAAATTTGTATTTGGTCACCGGCATCATGAATGGCTTTCACCACCAGCCAGCCAGCCAGAATCATGGTCAGTATGGGCAGAATCCATAACGGTGATATTCCTTTATTACGACGAATATCTGGTGAGTATGAGGGTTGGGTCGACTGTTCTTTACTCATCTTTAGACTCATTGTTAGAAACGGCGCTTGGGTAATTATCCCAAATTAAGCGCGGATCCAGGCTCTCTGCAGCCAGCATGGTCAGTACCACAACCATACCAAATGCCACAGCGCCGTAACCGGGGGTAAAATTCAACAGCTGTCCGCGGTCCACCAGGGTCAGCATGATTGAAATCACAAACAGGTCCATCACGGACCATTTACCTATCCACTTGATAGCGTAATAGATGGTCATACGCTGGCGATGAAACACCTGGCGCTTAAAGCGGATGGCCAGCAGCAGATAAATCAATCCGACAATTTTTGCCACTGGTACCACAATACTGGCAACGAAAATGATCACCGCAATGCCTATCATGCCGCTGTTAATCAGCGAGGCGACGCCGGAAAATATGGTGTCTTCCAGGCGCTGACCATTGGTCAGTAATATCGAAATCGGAATGATATTGGCCGGAATAATCGCCACCGCGGCCGCAATCACATAAGCCCAGGTACGCTCAATTGAACGCGGGCGACGGTGGTGCAGTGCATGGTGACAGCGCACACAGTGACTCGATTCACACTGGGACAGATGGCAGTTATGGCAGTGTATCTGTTTATTATGCAGCGGGTATTCAATTTCCGGCTGCCAGGCTTCCCAATAACGACGCACACTAATGCGACTGATCAGCAATACCGTAAACAGCTGCAGTAATACCAGGCTATATAAAGCTGGGCCGACGAAGATGTCAGAAAAGTCTTTTAGCTTGAAGCAGGAGACCGCGATGCTAATCAGGAAAACATCAATCATAGACCATGATTTCAGATGGTGGATCATGGCCAGCGAATAGCGCAGCAGTTGAAACCAGCGCTTGTGCAGGGCGAGGTGAGCGGTGACCACCGAACTGCAGACCAGTAGTGGCGCCAGAGTGCTGCAAAACAGCACCAGCACAGCCAACACGCCATAACCTTCTTCAAACATGGCGACAATGCCTGCCGGCAATGAAGCCGGAATCATTACGCCAACCAGGCGGATGCTGATAAAGTCAAACAACTGGGACGGGATAAACAGCAGTAAACAGGTAATGGCAATCGCCAGATTGCCTGATAAAGACGGACTGCCGCCACGATAAAGTTGAGTACCACAGCGCGGACAATAGGCACTGCGGCCATGTTGGATATCCACCACGTCAACCGGTAACTCGCAGCCCTGACACAGCCGAATAGTCCGGCTGTCGGTATTATGCTGGGTCAGTGACCTGATTTTCATCGGCTGCTTCCCGACGATGAGCATCGCTCACTGCAAACGATAGTGACGGCGTCACGTGATGTAATGTCTTGAACATCAGGCTGTTGCTGACCTGCAAGAACGGCGCTTTGATTAAGCGTGTGATTGAATAGAACCATATAGCGTCTGATACAAACCTTCTTGTTCAACCAGTTCTCCATGGGTGCCGGACTGAGTGACATGTCCGTCCTCCAGAACGTAGATAAGATCCGCTTGCTTAACCGCTGACAGACGATGAGCGACAATCAGGGTTGTCCGGCCTTTCAAAAACTCGGTTAAAGCTTTATGCAGAGCCGCTTCGGTTGCGGTGTCCAGGGCAGAGGTGGCTTCATCAAGAATGACGAATTTTGGGTTACTCAGAACCATACGAGCGATCGCGAGACGCTGACGCTGACCGCCAGAGAGACGAATACCATTACGGCCAATCTGAGTATCGAGACCGTGATTCAGTTTGCTGATCACGTCCTGCATCTGAGCGATATCCAGTGCGCGCCACAGCGACAACTCATCATAATCGCTGCCCAGCGTGAGATTATGCCTCAAAGTATCATTAAAAAGTACAGGTTGTTGAATCACGACCGCAATTTGTTCCCGGATAACATCAAAGCTGATGTCATCACAGGTTTCGCCATTATAACGAATTTCGCCTGAATTTTGCCGGTAGACACCGATCAGCAACTGAATCAGGGTCGATTTTCCACCGCCGCTGGCTCCCACCAGAGCAACTTTTTTACCGGCAGGGATTGTCAGGGTTAAATCGTCGAGCACTTTGTGTTCACCATCGTAGGTAAAATCGACGTGCGAGATGGTCACCTCAACTTCCCGCTCTTCGCTGAAAGGGTTGACCTTGCTTGGCGGGCGATGTTCTTCTTCGAGTTCAAGTAAATCGTTAATGCGTTTTAAGGCCGCTTTAGCGCTGTACCAGGAAAACTGGACGCCGAGCAGCTCTTGAACCGGGCCGAGCATAAACCACAGGTAGCCAAACACCGCAAATATCTGGCCTATTGTCAGGTCGCTGAACACCACCATCAGCATCGCGACGGCACGGAACAGTTCAAAGCCGAGCAGAAACAGTAAGAAGGAGAGGCGACCGGCCGCTTCTGACTGCCAGGCATATTTGTCGGCATGACGCCTAACATCATCGGCCTGTTTGGTGAGCTGGGCCAGAAATTCCCGCTCTTTATTGGCCGCACGTAGCTGGTAAATACCATCCAGCGTTTCAACTAAACGGTTTTGAAAGCGCTCAAACGCCTGGTTCTCACGTCGTTTAAGGTGTTTGACCTTGTTGCCCAGCATACGGGAGAAGTAAATGACTATTGGGTTAACCAGCAGTATAAACAGGCCCAGACGCCATTCGAGCCATAAAAGGACAATCGCAGTACCCAATACTGTGAGCAGGCTGATCAGGAATTTACTCAGCGTAGTGCCGATAAATTGGTCGATCGTTTCAATGTCGGTGATTAAATGTGCGTTTATACCGCCGCTGCCCTTGGTTTCATATTGTTTTATGCTGATCCGCCCCAACTTATCGATCATCTTGCTGCGCATGTGGAACGTGATGGTCTTGGAAACCAGGGTGAACTGGCGGTTTTGCAGTATATTGAGCAGTTGACTGGCCGCGCGCATCAGCACCACCAGCAGCAGGGTAAACATGATGTAACCGGTGGCCGTCTGCCAGCCGTCTGGCAAGAGTTGGTTCATCAGCTCAATACCGGTCGATGGTTGGTTCAGCAGAACTTCATCCACCATTAAGGGCATAAGCAAAGGAATGGGTACGCTGATTAAAGTTGCGACAATCGCAATCGCATTTGCGTACAACAACTTAGACTTATGTCTTTTCACTTGAGTTATGAGCCAAGAACGGCTAATAGTGTCACTGGTATACGTCATTGTAGTGAGAATGCATCCTATTTAATCTGTGATGTGATTCTACGTAGAACCTTAAATGAAGTCTTTATTTTTCCACCGGAAGTTATTATGAAAATAGAACATTACCACCGCTTAACCAAGCAAGCTGTCGCGTTACTGGAATCAGAACCAGACCTTATCGCCAACTTGTCGAATTTAAGTGCTTTGCTAAACATGGAACTGGAAGACCTTAACTGGGTAGGCTTCTATCTTATGCATGGCGATGAACTGGTACTAGGTCCCTTCCAGGGTAAGCCAGCTTGTGTTCGCATTCCTGTTGGCCGTGGTGTGTGCGGAACTGCCGTTGAAACTAACACTGTACAACGTGTTTACGATGTTCACGCCTTTGAAGGTCACATTGCTTGTGACGCGGCGAGCAACTCAGAGATTGTAATTCCATTCTCTATTGATGGTAAAGTCGCCGGCGTGCTTGATATTGATAGCCCAAGTATTGGTCGTTTTTCTGAAACTGATGAAGAAGGACTCACGTTTTTGATGACTGAAGTAGAAAAGCTGCTTAATTCACACGCGAACAAGGCATAATTTAGTTGTTGCCTGTGGTTTTTCGTATTCAGGTCACTATAATACCGAAATATTTGAATTTAATGCTTCGCGGACCAGCCGCAATAACCAGGAATCCTCATGGAAAACACTGAAAAGTTAAAAAACAGCAAAGAAGTAATTGCGTACATTGCTGAATGTTTCCCTAAATGCTTTACTTTAGAAGGTGAGGCACAGCCTCTTAAAATTGGTATTTTTCAAGATCTTGCTGATCGTCTCAGCGATGACCCTAAAGTAAGCAAAACTCAACTTCGTGCAGCGTTAAGACAGTACACGTCATCTTGGCGTTACCTGCACGGCGTTAAAGCTGGTGCGGTTCGT
The DNA here is from genome assembly GCF_019226825.1 of Vibrio ostreae. NCBI lineage: Bacteria > Pseudomonadati > Pseudomonadota > Gammaproteobacteria > Vibrionales > Vibrionaceae > Vibrio > Vibrio ostreae. Next base: position 1,099,645 of record NZ_CP076643.1, on the reverse strand, counting down.
GTCGATCTCGATGGTAATGCATGTGGTGAACTAGAAGAGCAACATGTAGAACACGCGAAAGCTGCGTTAGCTGAAAGCAAGGCTCGTGTAGAAGCTCGTCGTAAAGAGCAGGCTAAACAGGCGCGTGATGATGCGAAAGCAAAACCTAAGGCGAAGAAGCCTCAGGCACGTCGACCTCAGTCTAAAGCACCAAAAGCAGACAAAAAACCAGTAGAGACACGTGCTCTGAATGCTGATGAACTGAATGTCGGTAAAGAAGTGAACGTGAACATGGGTAAAGGCAACATGGCTGCGACCATTGTTGAAATCAATAAGGAAGATGTGCGTGTTCAACTCGGCAACGGCCTGCAAATGGTTGTGAAAGCGGAGCACCTGCGCGCATAAAGGAGAATCTCCTACGCATGAAATGCCGTTCAAAATTAACTCTGATCGCTGCTGGCCTCTGGCTGGCAGCGTCTTCAGCTCAGGCTCTCGAAGCCAAACTCCATAAAGAAGACCTTCCTCTTCTTGCTCCAGAAGTTCAGCATGAAACGGCGAGCAAACGAGTCACATCCAGATTTACTCGTTCTCACTACAAGCATTTCACTCTCGACGATCAGTTCTCTAAAGCAATTTTTGAACGTTATCTTGAGATGTTGGACTACAATCGCAACTTGTTTACTCAAGCGGATATTGATTCGTTCAAAACCTGGTCCGTCGAACTTGATGATCAACTGAAAGCGGGCGATAACCAAATCGCGTTTGACTTGTATAACTTATCGATGGAGAAACGTTTTGCACGTTTTCAGTACGCACTGTCTCTGCTCGATAACGAAATCAAGTTTGATGGTGATGAGGCCATTGAGCTCGATCGCTCGAAAGAGGCCTGGCCGAAAGATCTGGCAGAAATCAACGATTTGTGGCGTAAGCGCGTCAAGTATGACGCACTCAATCTGAAACTGGCAGGCAAGACCTGGCCTGAGATCAAAGAGACGCTGGAAAAACGTTATAACAACGCGATTAAGCGTCTGACCCAGACCCATAGTGAAGACGTGTTTCAGTTGTACATGAATGCGTTTGCCCGCCAGGTTGATCCGCACACCAGTTATTTGTCACCACGCAATGCAGAGCAGTTCCAGTCAGAGATGAATCTTTCTCTGGAGGGCATTGGTGCTGTGCTGCAGATGACCGATGACTACACGGTGATTCGCTCGCTCGTGGCTGGTGGGCCTGCTTCTAACAGTAAACAGTTGGGAGAAGGTGACCGCATTATCGGTGTCGGTCAGGATGGCGAGGAGGTGGTTGACGTCATCGGTTGGCGCCTGGACGATGTGGTGGAGCTTATCAAAGGGCCGAAAGGTACCAAGGTGAAGCTGCAGATCTTGCCGGAAGGTAAGGAAGCGAAAAGTCACGTTGTCACAATTGTTCGTGATAAAATTCGTCTTGAAGACCGTGCGGTGAAATCGAAGATCATCGACAAAGACGGTGAGAAAATCGGTGTGCTTGAAGTTCCGAGTTTCTACGTTGGTCTGTCTCAGGATACGGACAAGTTGATCGCTGAGCTGAAAGAGAAAAATGTGGACGGCATCATCGTCGATTTACGTAATAACGGCGGCGGCGCACTGACCGAAGCAACGGCATTATCTGGTCTGTTTATCACCAGTGGCCCGGTTGTACAGGTTCGTGACAGCTATGGGCGGGTAAATGTGAACAGCGATACCGATGGCAAAATCAGCTACAGCGGTCCGATGACGGTATTGATAAACCGTTACAGTGCTTCGGCTTCTGAGATTTTTGCCGCGGCGATGCAGGATTACGGTCGTGCGATTATCCTGGGCGAAAACTCTTATGGTAAAGGCACGGTACAACAGCATCGTTCGCTCAATCATATCTATGATTTGTTCGATAAAGAATTGGGCTACGTCCAGTATACCATTCAGAAGTTCTACCGTATCGATGGCGGAAGTACTCAGAACAAAGGCGTGATCCCGGACATTGCGTTCCCGACGGCTATCGACGCTGCAGATACCGGTGAGAGCGTGGAAGATAACGCGCTGCCATGGGATAGCATTGATCAGGCGAAATACAGCCCGTTACATGATTTCCATAAGCAGATTGAAGCGCTCAATGTACAGCACCAGAAGCGTATCGCGACCGACCGCGAGTTTGGTTTTATTCAGCAAGATATCGCTAAGTACAAAGCTGAAAAAGACGATAATAGTTTGTCTTTGAATGAAAAAGTACGTAAGCAGGAAAGTGAGCAAGCGGATCAGGAACGTCTGGATCGCATTAACGTTCGCCAGAAAGCGCTGGGTAAACCTGAATACAAGAAACTCGAAGATGTGCCGAAGGATTATGAAGCACCAGATGCGTATCTGGATGAATCTGTCTCCATCATGGTAGATATGATTAAGCAGTCTTAATTGACGGTGACAATAAAATGAAAAGCGGGCTTTCGAGTCCGCTTTTTTATTGTCAAAAAGCCAGGTGACGGCAAATGGCAGAGTTTTCATATGTCGGAATTTGCATTTACCAAAGAACCACTAGGGTTTGATGGATAGAGTTGACGAATTTCAACTAAGACAAAATCAAATTGGTTACCTGCTCAATAAAACGGTCGGTAAAGTATTGAATCTGGTTGTAATTGTGATTTGCATCAAATAATTTCGCGTTATTACTGTAGCGATCCTAAGCTTAAAGAAAAGTATATTTTTAAGTGAGGGGAAGCGTGATGAAATGGTTAGCGATAATGATCGCTTGTCTGAGCTTGTTGTTTTCTGGCTCAGCCTTTAGCGTGCGCGATTCAGACAACCGGGATTTAACTCAGTTTGACCAGCCGTTTTTGCTGGGTGACTGGTATCTGATTAATCCTAATCCACAGGAATCAAAAGAGAACTACTTGGCTATTCGGCTCAATTTTGAATCTGACTATACCTTTTCGATTGATATCCAGAAGAAAGACTACAGTGTCGACCACTGGGAAGGCCTGTATTCGGCCAGTAACGATACCATTATTCTCGGTCTTAACTCTGACGAGCCGCAAGTTTACCAGTATAAAAGCAGCCATAATCTGCTTCATCTGAATGGGGTGCTATTTACGAAAGCCTTGTCTAACTCTCTGGCGGGAATCTGGTCGAGTACTTCGTTATCTGGTAATGATTTGTCTGCCGGAGACCTGCAAAGTATTGATTTAATTCTCCAACCGGACTTCGTCTTTCTGTTTCGGGCCAGTGGCGGCAAAGGGGGAGAAGCTCTCCATCAGGGGGGTGTTCTATACGGAAGGCGATCATCTTGTGTTGATGTTTGAAGATGGTGAACACGATACACAGTTTACCCTTAACCATGACCAACTGACGCTGGAAGTGGAAAACGGGTCTGTCTTCGCCGTACTGGACAGGGTCAGATAATGTGGGATACGAGGCACTTAGCTTGCTGATGGTGATGCGTTAAGCGGCGTGTGCTTACTTGGACTGCAACAAAGCGGGTTGACTAAAAATAAAGCATCCGGGCAGGGATTAGCCTGAAGAGAGCGAGGTATTTGGTGAAAATACCTCGTTTTTGCATTGTGGGGGTTGTTATTGGCGCTGACAGGCCTAAGATCGATATCGTTATGGGCAGCGACGATTGTTTTCAGGGTGGATAGTGCATTGCTTAACCCGCGTTCTGGCCCCTCAATTAGTCACATCTTATTACGTCAAAAGGATTCCGACCATGGCTCAAAATCCACAGGCCAAATATCGTACCGATTATAAAGAGCCTTCTCATACCATTACTGATATCGCATTGACGTTTGATCTGCATGATACTGCAACCACAGTGAGCGCGGTGTCTCAAGTCAAACAAATGGGTCAGACTACGACGCTGACACTTGATGGAGAAGGACTGGAATTAAAAGCGCTGCAAGTTAATGGCGCTGACTGGCAGGATTACACCTTGCTGGAAGCAGGTTTAGAAATTCGCTCGCTACCGGCCGAATGTGAATTGACGATTGTTACGCTGATCAATCCCGAAGCGAACAGCGCACTGGAGGGTTTGTACAAATCCGGAGGTGCTTTCTGTACTCAGTGTGAAGCCGAAGGTTTCCGTCGTATTACGTATTATCTCGACCGTCCGGATGTGCTGGCGAAATACACCACCACAGTGATAGCAGACCAGGCCCAGTATCCGTTCCTGCTCAGCAATGGTAATAAAATTGCTGAGGGTAGCAGTGATAATGGCCGTCATTGGGTGAAGTGGCAAGATCCGCATCCCAAACCTGCTTACCTGTTTGCGCTTGTTGCCGGTGATTTTGACGTGCTGCGCGACCAGTACATCACTCAATCCGGTCGTCACGTAGCGTTGGAAATCTTTGTCGACAAAGGTAACCTGGATCGTGCTAATCACGCGATGGTGTCACTCATCAACGCGATGAAATGGGATGAAGAGCGTTTCGATCTCGAGTATGACCTAGATATCTATATGGTGGTCGCGGTTGACTTCTTTAACATGGGCGCGATGGAGAACAAAGGCCTGAACGTGTTTAACTCTAAATACGTACTGGCGAATGAGCAAACCGCAACCGATACCGATTATCTGGGGATTGAAGCGGTTATCGGTCATGAATATTTCCATAACTGGACTGGTAACCGCGTAACCTGTCGTGACTGGTTCCAGCTCAGCCTTAAAGAAGGTCTGACGGTATTCCGCGATCAGGAGTTTTCGTCTGATCTGGGCTCACGGGCAGTAAACCGCATTAATAATGTCCGTATTATTCGTGGGCCGCAGTTTGCGGAAGACGCCAGCCCGATGTCACATCCGATTCGTCCGGATCAAGTGATTGAAATGAACAACTTCTACACCCTGACCGTTTATGAAAAGGGCAGCGAAGTGATTCGTATGATGCACACCTTGCTGGGTGAGCAAGGCTTCCAGAAAGGGATGAAACTGTACTTTGAACGTCATGACGGTACCGCAGCCACCTGTGAAGATTTCGTCGGGGCGATGGAAGACGCGTCTGGCGTGGATCTTAAGCAGTTCCGTTTGTGGTACAGCCAGTCCGGAACACCGGAACTGACGGTTAGCAGTGAGTATGACGCCACGGCACAGACTTACACCCTGACGGTAGAGCAGGTCACTGAGCCAACACAGGATCAAAAGGAGAAGCAGCCGCTGCATATTCCATTTGACGTTGAACTGTATGCAAAAAATGGCCGGGTCATTCCGTTACAATGTAATGGCGAGCGGGTTGGACATGTCCTGGATGTGAAACAGGCCAAACAGACCTTTGTGTTTGAAAATGTGCAAGAGCAGCCGATTCCATCTTTACTGCGTGAGTTTTCCGCACCGGTGAAACTGAATTACCAATACAGTGATGACGAACTGACCTTCCTGATGGTTCACGCCAGCAATGAGTTTGCCCGCTGGGATGCCGGTCAGATGCTGCTGGCGAAATATATCCGCGCCAACGTCGAGCGTGTGCAAAATGGTGACAACGTCACTCTGCCTGAGTCAGTTGTGGATGCATTTCGTGGCGTTCTGCTCAGTGATGAACTTGAGCCGGCGTTTGTTGCGGAAATGCTGTCCCTGCCAAGCCATAATGAATTGTCGGGTTGGTACAAGCGTGTTGACGTGGATGCGATTGCGAACGTACTGAAAGCACTGAAAGTGATTCTGGCAACAGAAATGCAGGATGAGTTCAGCGCGACCTATCATGTGCTCAAACAAGACGAGTACTCGATTGAGCATGCCGCGATTGGTCGCCGTGCACTTCGCAATACGTGTCTGGCGTATCTGGCCTTTACTGAGCAGGGTAATACCCTGGCCGAAGCGCAATATCAGCAAGCCAACAACATGACCGACACCATGGCCGCGATGGCAGCCGCCAACAGTGCCGGTCTGATGTGTCGTGAAACTCTGATGGCGGATTACAGCGCTAAATGGAAACACGATGGTCTGGTGATGGATAAATGGTTTGCGCTGCAAGGTTGTAACCCGGCAGATAACGCGCTTGACGTGATTAAAGCCACTATGAGTCATGAAGCGTTCAGCATGAAAAACCCGAACCGGATTCGCAGCCTGATTGGCTCTTTCCTGAACATGAACCCGGTCCGTTTCCATGCTAAGAGCGGCGAAGGTTACCGCTTTGCCGGTGAGATTCTGCGTGAAATGAACAGCAGTAATCCTCAAGTCGCTTCGCGTCTTATCGATCCGCTGCTGAAGTTCCGTCGTTATGATGAAGAACGTCAGGCATTAATCAAAGCCGAGCTGGAAGGGCTGAAAGCGATGGATAACCTGGCGCGTGATCTGTACGAGAAAGTGACCAAGGCGCTGGAACAGTAAGCGTTAATCCGGCTCTGTTTGCCGCCGGTTGAGATGAAAAGTGGCACTGCGGTGCCACTTGTTTTTGTTGCTTAGTTTATTAATCCATTGGTATCCGTAGAGCTCTGAACGTGAAGCACTATTTTTTTTCACTCAATATTTCCTATCAGGCATTTCTTTCCCATTACAGCGGCGCCGCCAGCCAGGTACTGGTTGTGACAGAACAGGGGTTGCGTCTGCAATTACCGGCCAGTCGTTTCCGACCATTTCTGAGTCAGATTGGAGTAAAAGGTCGATTCCGTCTGACAACTGACCACAATAACAAGTTCGTAAAGCTAGAAGTTCTGCCATAAAGGATTTTTGTAGTTATTTAAACAGGTACATCAGTCACATTCTCAAACATTTCACCGCGCTCTGGCCCTAAAACCATTAACGTTTTATCAATAAAACTTTTACAATAGTCCATGCATCACCAAGTGTAAGCACTATGCTTACTGCATACCTTACAAGCATATAATTCTAATATCTGGAGTCGCCTATGACCGCGCGTGAAAGTTTAATGCCGGTTCTGCTTGAAAAAGTGTATCAACTGATTCAAGACAAACTTGAGCTTGCTCATCAACCCCTCGTCACCCAACTCGCCCAACATCTCTTCAGTAACGTCGCTCAGGACGATCTGATTGAACGTAATGAATCCGACCTTTATGGTGCTGTAGTCAGCCTGTGGCATCACATCAGTGAACAATCGCCTTCGCAGCGCTCGGTTCGGGTGTTTAACCCAACCGTCAGTAAGCAGGGCTGGCAGTCCACGCATACCATCGTTGAGATTGTGGTGCCGGACAGCCCGTTTCTGGTTGATTCGATTAAGATGGCGTTAAGCCGGTTGGAACTGACGGCTCACCTGATGCTCAATGGCCCGACTCAAATTGCCCGCAAAGCAGATGGTTCGATTGACAACATCAATCAGGGCGAAGGGCCACTGCAGTCGTTGTTTCACATTGAGGTGGACCGGCTGAGCAGCAAGGAAGAAATGAATGCACTCAAGGATGAGATTCTGGCCATTCTGAATGACACCGCTTTGGTGGTTCAGGACTGGAAACCCATGGCGACGAAACTGGAACAGGTCATCCATTCTCTCGAGCAGCAGAAAGATCGTATTCCGGTTGATGCTGATCGTTATGAAGAAACGCTCAAATTTCTGCGTTGGTTGGGTAATCACAACTTTACCTTCATGGGGTACAAAGAGTATGACCTGGTCAATGTAGAAGGTGATACCGAGCTACGTCCGACCGAAGAAGCAGGCCTTGGCCTGTTCTCTCTGGCCAGTCGGGTGCGCTGCGTGAAGTTGTCGAATTTCCCGGATTCGGCACGTCTGGAAGCGAAAAAGCCGTTTCTGCTCATTCTGACCAAAGGCAACAAACAGTCACGTATTCACCGTCCGGCCTATACCGACTATATCGGCATTAAAAAGTTTGATGACAAAGGCAAAGTGATTGGCGAACACCGTTTTACCGGCCTTTACACCTCAGCCGTGTATAACCAGGCAGTCGAGAGTATTCCTCTGATCCGCGAAAAGGTTGAGCGGATACTGGTAGCCAGTGGTTATCGGGTGGGTTCCTACGCTTACAAAGCGCTGCATAATATTCTGGAAAATTACCCGCGTGATGAACTGCTGCAGGCGCGTGAAGAAGAACTGCTTGAAGTGGGCATGGGCGTGGTCCAGATGCAGGATCGCGACCTGATCCGTCTGTTTGTGCGTAAAGATCCGTTTGGCCGTTTCTTCAGTTGCATGGTGTATGTGACCAAAGAGCGTTACAACACCGAACTGCGTCGCCATACGCAGCGCATTCTCAAACATTATTTCGGTTGTCAGCAAGAAGTTGAGTTCACCACTTATTTCTCAGAAAGCCCGCTGGCCCGTACTCATTACATTGTTCGTGTGGACAACAACAACATGAACGTTGATGTGAAGAAAATAGAGCAAAACTTAATGGAAGCATCTACGAGTTGGGATGATCGCTTGTCCGAAGCGATCGTGGCGAATCTGGGCGAAAGTAAAGGTCTGCCTCTGTCGAAGCAATACCTGCACGCGTTCCCGCGCTCGTATAAAGAAGACATGATGCCCGGCTCAGCGGTGGCGGATATTGAGACGCTGGAATCTCTGGATGAAGATAACAAGCTCGGTATGTTGTTCTATCGACCGCAGGAAGAGAGCAAGGATTCTAAAGCGGTACGCATGAAACTGTACCACCGCGATGAACCTATCCATCTGTCGGATGTGATGCCGATGCTGGAAAATCTGGGGTTGCGCGTGATCGGGGAGTCACCGTATGAGGTCGTTAAATCAAACGGTCAGACCTACTGGATCCTTGATTTCTCTATGCTGCATAAGAGCGACAAGCAGGTTGATCTACGTGAAGCGCGCGATCGTTTCCAACAGGCGTTTGCGGCGATCTGGAATGGTAACCTGGAAAATGACGGTTTCAACCGTCTGGTTCTTGGTGCGTCACTGACCGGTCGTGAAGTGTCGATTCTGCGCGCTTACGCACGTTATATGCGTCAGGTCGGTTTCCCGTTCAGCCAGCAGTACATTGAAGAAACACTCAATCATTATCCGGAACTGGCCAAGGGGCTGGTGGATCTGTTCCTGCGCCGCTTTGATCCGAAGTTCAAAGGCGCCGCTAAAGGTCAGGCCGATTTAATGACCAGACTGACCAAACAACTCGATAACGTCGAAAGCCTGGATGATGATCGTATTCTGCGTCGTTATATGGAGATGATCAGTGCCACGCTGCGTACCAACTATTTTCAGACCGACGAGCATAAACAGCCGAAACCGTGGCTGGCTTTGAAAATGAAACCAAGCGAGATCCCGGATATTCCTGCCCCGGTACCTGCGTTTGAAATCTTTGTTTATGCACCGGACATTGAAGGTGTCCACCTGCGTGGCGGTAAAGTGGCGCGTGGTGGTCTGCGTTGGTCTGATCGTCAGGAAGACTTCCGTACCGAAATTCTTGGTCTGGTGAAAGCTCAGCAGGTTAAAAATACCGTGATTGTGCCGGTGGGAGCAAAAGGCGGTTTCGTGTGTAAGAAACAGTACCTGATGACGACCCGTGATGAGATCTTCGCGGAAGGTCAGCGCTGTTACAAACGCTTTATTCGCGCCTTACTGGATGTCACTGACAACATTATCGAAGGCGAGCTGATCGCACCGAAGAATGTGGTGCGCCACGATGAAGACGACCCGTATCTTGTTGTCGCCGCTGATAAAGGTACAGCGACCTTCTCTGATTTGGCGAACTCGGTATCGGAAGAATATAACTTCTGGCTTGGTGATGCATTTGCTTCGGGCGGCTCAAACGGTTACGACCACAAAGCGATGGGGATAACCGCGAAAGGTGGCTGGGAATCAGTCAAACGCCACTTCCGTGAACTGGGTATCGATTGCCAAACCACAGACTTCACCGCTGTGGGTATCGGCGACATGGCCGGTGACGTATTTGGTAACGGCATGCTGTTGTCACAACATATCCGATTGCAGGCCGCGTTTAACCACTTGCATATCTTTATTGATCCGGATCCGGATTCAGCATCAAGCTGGCATGAGCGTCAGCGCCTGTTTAATCTGCCGCGATCCAGTTGGGAAGACTACAACGCTGAGCTGATTTCTAAAGGCGGCGGTATCTTCTCGCGTAAAGCGAAGTCGATTAGCCTGACACCAGAAATACAGAAAATGCTCGGTACGAAAAAAGCCAGCGCCGCGCCAAATGAGCTGATCAAGATGATCCTGAAAATGGAAGTTGATCTGCTCTGGAACGGCGGTATCGGTACGTATGTGAAATCATCACGGGAAACCAATACTGATGTTGGCGACCGTGCCAATGATGCGCTGCGCATTGATGGCGGCGAATTGCGAGCCAGGATTGTTGGTGAAGGCGGTAACCTGGGTATGACCCAGCTAGGCCGGGTGGAATATGCGCTGAACGGCGGCCGGGTTAACACCGACTTTGTTGATAACGTCGGTGGCGTGGACTGTTCGGATAACGAAGTCAATATCAAGATCTTCCTTAACGGCTTAGTAGCGAATGGCGATCTGACTATCAAGCAGCGTAACCAGATCCTGGAATCGATGGAACAGGAAGTGGGTGAGATTGTAATTGAAGACGCCTACACTCAGTCTGAGTCGATTTCTGTGACAGAGCAGCAAGGTGTTGCCGCAGTAAAAGAGCAAATTCGCTTTATCCATCATATGGAAAAAGCCGGTCACCTGGATCGCGGTCTGGAGTATATTCCGGATGATGAAACTCTGCTTGAGCGTGAAAAACAGGGTCAGGGCTTGACTCGTCCGGAACTGGCCGTGCTGGTTGCGTACGGTAAGATGGTGCTGAAAGACGAACTGGCGTGTGACGACATCGCCAATGATGCATTTCATGCCACTCAGCTGGTTCGTTACTTCCCATCTGCGTTACGCCGTGACTTTTCTCAGCAGATGAACAACCATCCGCTGCGTAAAGAGATCATTGCGACTGCTCTGGCCAACCAGATGGTCAATGAGATGGGCTGTAACTTCATTACCCGTTTGCAGGAAGAGACAGGGGCTAACGTCGTTGATATTGCTAATGCGTATGCAGCCGCACGCGAAATTTACCAACTCGATTCTGTGTTGGATAAAGCGCGCAAGCTGGATAACAAAGCGAGCAGTGAAGCACAGTATGATGTGATGTTCCATGTACGCCGCACCCTGCGTCGCTTGTCGCGCTGGTTCCTGCGTAACCGGACCGCGAAGCCTTCCGTGCAGATGTTGATTGACAGTTATCAGGCCGATGTAAAAGCCATCGCCAAACAACTGGACCAATTGCTGGTGGCTGATGAAGTGGCTGAACACAGTGCAATGGCAGAAGCTTGGGTGAAACAGGGCGTAGAGTCTGAACTGGCCCATTATGTTGCCCGCCTGTCGAGCCTCTATTCAGTACTGGATATATCTACAGTGTCCCGTGAAAGTGGTAAAAGTGTTGAGCAAACAGCCAAACTTTACTTCAACCTTGGCGATCGACTCTCACTGCATTGGTTCCTGAAACAGATCAATGGTCAGGCGGTCGACAATAACTGGCAGGCCCTTGCCCGTGCGGCGTTCCGCGAAGATCTTGACTGGCAACAACGCCAGCTCACGGCTCAGGTACTTAATTGTGGCTGTGATACCGAGTGTAATGATGTGATGACCCTGCTGGACGGCTGGATCGAAGCGAACGAGATGTCGTTGCACCGCTGGGAAAACATACTTAATGAGTTCAAAGTCGGTACTGTGCATGAGTTTGCTAAGTTCTCTGTAGCGATGCGGGAATTGATGCTGCTCAACTTAAACTGTCAGGCAACCGAATAACAATTGAATTGTCAGACAAATACGTCAATAATAACGCCCCGTTTAATCGGGGCTTTTTTCTTTCGGAGGCACAATGCTTTACCGCTTAGCCAGAGCTGGCTTTTTTCAACTGGATGCTGAAAAGGCGCATGAACTCGCCATTCAAAATTTCAAACGTTTCACTGGTACACCTCTCGATCTCTTCTATCGTCAACACCTTCCTGACCGTCCTGTCGAATGCATGGGACTGACCTTCAAAAACCCGGTAGGCCTTGCAGCTGGTCTGGATAAAAACGGTGAATGTATCGATGCGTTTGGCGCAATGGGTTTTGGCTTTGTTGAAGTAGGCACGGTCACTCCGCGCGCTCAACCTGGTAATGACAAACCTCGTCTGTTCCGTTTGATCCCGGCAGAGGGCATCATCAACCGTATGGGTTTCAACAACGAAGGTGTGGATCACCTGGTTGAGAATGTAAAGAAATCCAACTTCGACGGCATCATCGGTATCAACATCGGTAAGAACAAAGACACGCCAATCGAGAAAGGGGTAGACGACTACCTGATCTGTATGGATAAGGTTTACCCGCACGCAGGTTATATCGCCGTTAACATTTCATCCCCGAACACACCGGGACTGCGTACACTGCAATATGGTGAAGCACTGGATGAACTGCTGGCGGCATTGAAAGTGCGTCAGGCACAACTGGCGACTCAGCACAGCAAATATGTTCCGCTGGCACTGAAGATCGCACCGGATTCCACCGATGAAGAGCTTAAGCAAATCTGTCAGTCACTGTTGAAGAATAAGATTGATGGTGTGATTGCAACTAACACCACCTTAGATCGTTCTGTAGTGGAAGGGATGAAGAATGCCAATGAAGCAGGGGGCCTGAGTGGTCGTCCGCTGCAATCGCGCAGTACGGAAGTGATCAAGTGTCTGTATAAAGAACTGGGTGATGAGATTCCGATCATTGGTGTGGGTGGTATTGATTCTTTTGTTGCCGCTAAAGAGAAACTGATGGCGGGTGCAAAACTGGTTCAGGTCTACAGTGGTTTTATTTATCACGGTCCGAAACTGGTCAGCAACATCGTTAAGAATCTGTGAGCAAGTCAAGCTGGCACAACCAATCTTAGCAAGATACTGACATGCAAGATCATTTTGTCAGAAGTGACAAGGTGACGAGAGAGGGAATGAGATAATCATTTCCTCTTTTTTTTTACTGTTGCGTTCTTAGAATTAGAGTAATTCGTTGGCAAAGGTAATTAAGCGTTTTACCTAATCGTTTGAAAATTAATAAATTGAGAATCGGAACAATGCTTAAACCAAGTGACAAATGGAGTTGGTACTATTCAGATAGCGAAGGCTATTTGATGCTGGACCTGGGCGAGGAGATGGTATTCCGTACCAATCTCAGTCGCAACCTGCTGGTGGACTGCGGGTTCACCGATAATCACTTTAGTGTTGATGACGCATCAGACTATCAAACATACAAGGAACGCATCAGCGGCCTTGATTTAAGCGAACCACGTAAAGCTGAACTCGCCCTGTATTGTGTGGCGGCCAAGCGTTTTCATAAACCGGTTCAGCCTAAGAGTTGGTTCTTTGATTACCAGGGCGATGAGTCTGTACCTGAGGAAGGGGACATCGTCAGCCTGGTTAACGGTTATAATCAGGGCTATTTCATTGTTCTGGAAGTCGGAGAGAGTGCCAGCTTGTGTGCTTTAGCTGATTTAGATGCCTTTGTACTGAATGGAAGTAAACAGCTTGAATTCGGTCAGGTGATTAAAGTCATGCATGACCGCATGGCCAACGCCAACCATATTTTTGTTGCGGAACCGACCATGGCTCTGGTTGGTTAATCAGCTTTAGCTACGCATCACAAACGTTTCCCTACTTTATTTCGTTTCTTTTTATATTTCCCATCGGCTTCAGGCCGATTTTTTTTGCCTGAAATTCCTGCTTTGACCCGTCTTCGTTCACTTATCTGACTTAGTGCTGCCAAAAAATTGGGCTCAAGTTCAAACTTTTCACTAATTAGTTTCCCGTCTGCAAGGCTGAAGTGACGTTTTTTCTGCCTGATGCCGAGTGTAAATTCACCAGTTTATTCCGGTTTTCCCTGCTTTTGTAACTAAATTACAGCCATGTTTATCATTTGGTATAGACCAAATTAGATGTGAATAAATACTCACTATCGCTTTAAGGCTGATAACCAGGTCAAATAATGCTCGATGGGAAGGCAGAGTGGTTGTTGGATAACGAAAGGAGTTATTGCTGCTCTATTCGCCAACCAGGCAGGTTTTTAAAGAAATGATTCGTTTAGATTTAGGCATGACCTTTAATGTCAGTTATAATCTGAAACCATTTTTACCAGTTAAAGAGCACTATGAATCAGTATCTAGCGGTGACTTCGAACGGTCTTGAAAACCTGTTAGTCGAAGAATTAACAAATTTAGGCATATCCGACGCCAAGCCAGTCCAGGCAGGGGTGAAATTTAAGGCGACAAAGGAGCAAATTTACCGTTGTTGCTTATGGAGCCGCCTCGCTTCTCGATTCGTACGTGTGGTTGCAGAGTTCACTTGTCAGGACGATATGGATCTTTACCTATCGGCGACTGCAATCAACTGGGTTAACCATTTCCACAGTTCGAAGAAATTCGTGGTTGATTTCAATGGTACCAACCGCGAGATTCGTAACAGCCAATACGGTGCGATGAAAGTTAAAGACGCGGTCGTTGATTGTTTCGAGAAGAAAAATCTGCCTCGTCCGTCGATCAGTAAAGATCAACCTGATCTTCGTCTGCACGTTCGCCTGCATAAAGACAAAGCCCTGTTGGGGATCGATATGGTTGGTAGCGGCCTGCATGTACGTGGCTATCGCCCGGAGTCGGGTAAAGCACCACTACGTGAAACTCTGGCTGCTGCCATTATTTTGCGTAGCGGTTGGGATGCGACCAAGTCAATGCTCGACCCGATGTGTGGCTCTGGTACCTTGCTGATTGAAGCGGCAATGATGGCCGCCAATATTGCACCCGGTGTAAAGCGTGAAAAATGGGGCTTTGAAGCACTGGAAGATTTTGATGCGGAGCTTTGGGCGACCATTAAGTCCGAAGCTAACGTTCAGGCACGTAAAGGCGTCAAGAAAGTTGACGCTAAGTTTTTTGGTTTCGATAACGACCCGCGTGTTGTACAGGTTGCTAAAGACAACGCACGTCGCGCTGGTGTCAGTGAGCTGATTGAATTTGCGGAAGGCGATGCTGCGACGGTTAAACGTCCGGCCGGTTTCGAGCAAGGCGTGATTGTGTGTAACCCGCCATATGGTGAGCGACTTGGTACTCATCCGGGCCTGATTGCGCTGTATACTGCCTTTGGCGCCCAACTGAAAGCGGAGTTTGGCGGCTGTCAGGCATCGATTTTCTCCAGTTCCGATGAGTTGCTGAGCTGCTTGCGTATGCGGGCTGAGAAACAGTTCAAGATGAATAACGGTGCACTGCCATGTCATCAGAAGAACTACAGTATTTCTGCACGTGAAGCATCTGAACAACAGGGCGAGCAACAACAGAGCCTGATTGCGCCGGATTTTGCTAATCGCCTGAAGAAGAACATCGGCAAAATTGGTAAGTGGGCCAAACGAGAAGGGCTGGATTGTTACCGTATTTACGATGCGGACCTGCCGGAATACAACGTGGCGATTGATGTCTATCTTGATCACCTGGTGATTCAGGAGTACGCGGCGCCGAAGAATATTCCGGAAGAGAAAGCCAAACGTCGTCTGACCGATATTATTCGTGCAGCGATTCAGGTTACCGGCGTTGACGCCAATAGTGTGGTGCTGAAAGTTCGTGAGAAGAAAAAAGGCACGAATCAGTATCAGAAACTGGGTCAGCAGGCCGAGAAGATGCATGCGCACGAATATGGCGTACAGCTGATTGTTAACCTGTACGACTATCTCGATACGGGTCTGTTCCTGGATCACAAACTGACTCGCCGTCGTTTGGGCCAGATGGCCAAAGGGCAGGACTTCCTTAACCTGTTTGCTTATACCGGTTCTGCCACAGTGCATGCTGCTGTAGGTGGTGCGAAATCGACGACGACGGTCGATATGTCGAAAACTTACCTGGACTGGGCAAAAGAGAACATGGCATTAAATGGCCAGGTAGGGCGTCAGCATCAATATGTTCAGGCTGACTGCCTGCAATGGCTGGAGAAAGCAACTGGTCAGTACGATTTGATCTTTATTGACCCGCCGACATTCTCTAACTCCAAGCGTATGGAGCAGAGTTTTGATGTTCAGCGCGACCATATCCAGTTGATGACACACCTGAAGCGCATTCTGCGTCCGAACGGAACCATTGTGTTCTCCAACAACAAGCGCCATTTTAAGATGGATCTGGAACAGCTGGCAGCATTGGGGCTGGAAGCGAATAACATCTCTTCTCAGACACTGCCGCTGGACTTTGAACGCAACAAACACATTCACAACTGCTGGCTGGTGACTCATCAGCAATAACAGCTCAGAAGGTTGGCACAATGGATATGATTACACTGTACAGTACGGAAGGCTGCCACCTTTGTGAAATGGCATATCAATTAATAACGCAGGCTAATGCAGCTCATCATGTAGAGGTCGTCGACATTGCGTTCGACGACGCTCTGTTTTCTCGTTACGGGGTCACTATTCCTGTCCTCGCTTATCAACATTCAGAGCTGAATTGGCCTTTTGATCTCAACGAATTAACTCAATGGTTAGAAGATAATGGCATTAATTACCATTCATAACGGTTTACTCGCATTTGGCGATCACCCTTTGCTTGATCATGCAGATTTTGCGCTGCAGGAAAATGAGCGCGTCTGTCTGGTAGGCCGTAACGGGGCAGGCAAGTCTACGCTGATGAAAGTGTTAGCCGGCGAAGTCCAAATGGATGACGGCAAAATGCAGGTCACCCAGGATGTCGTCGTGTCACGTCTCGAGCAGGATCCGCCGCGCGACCAACAGGGCAATGTGTATGATTACGTGGCTGGTGGCCTGGCAGAAGTGGGACATCAGCTCAAGATCTATCAGGATCTGCTGGATCTGGTGGCGGTCGAGCCAACCGAATCGAATATCAACCGATTGGCGCGCATTCAAGAGCAGTTGGAGCACTCAGGTGCCTGGCGCTTTGAAGACCGCATCAACAACGTGCTCAATGCACTTAATCTGGATGGCCACACTAAGCTGACCGAATTGTCCGGTGGCTGGCAGCGTAAAGCCGCGCTGGCTCGCGCGCTGGTGTGCGATCCGGATGTGCTGTTGCTTGATGAACCTACCAACCATCTGGACGTGACCACCATCGAATGGCTGGAAGGCTTCCTGAAAGATTTTCGTGGTTCGATTATCTTTATTTCCCACGACCGCGCGTTTATCAAGTCTATGGCGACCCGCATTGTTGATCTGGACCGCGGCCAGTTGAATTCTTTCCCGGGTAACTATGACAAGTATCTGGTGGATAAAGAAGAGCAACTGCGAATCGAAGAGATGCAAAATGCGGAGTTCGATAAAAAACTGGCTCAGGAAGAAGTGTGGATTCGTCAGGGCATTAAAGCGCGTCGTACCCGTAACGAAGGCCGGGTTCGGGCACTGAAAAAGCTGCGTGAAGAACGTGGTGAACGTCGCGAAGTGCAGGGTAAAGTTAATCTGCAAATCGATGATGCCGCGCGTTCAGGCAAAATTGTGTTCGAAGCGGAACACCTGCAATATGCCATCGATGGTAAAGCGATTGTCAGTGATTTCAGCTTTAACATTATGCGCGGTGATCGTATCGCGCTGGTGGGGCCAAACGGCTGTGGTAAGAGTACGCTGCTGAAACTGCTGCTGGGAGAACTGCAACCGGACAGCGGCCGCCTCCATTGCGGTACCAAGCTGGAAGTGGCTTACTTCGACCAGTATCGTGAAATGCTCGATCCGGAAAAATCGGTGATTGATAACCTGGCAGACGGTAAACAGGAAGTGATGGTCGGCGGGCGTCCACGCCACGCTCTGAGTTACCTGCAAGACTTCCTGTTTGCGCCTAAACGCGCACGTACCCCGGTCAAAGCATTGTCAGGTGGTGAGAAAAACCGCCTGTTATTGGCGCGGATTTTCCTTAAATCAAACAACTTATTGGTGCTTGATGAACCAACCAACGATTTAGATATCGAAACTCTGGAACTTTTAGAAGAATTGCTTGCCAATTATCAGGGTACGTTATTGTTGGTCAGTCACGATCGTGAGTTTGTTGACAATACCGTGACCTCCAGTTGGATTTTCGAAGGCGACGGTGTGATAGAAGAGTTTGTTGGCGGCTACCATGACGCTCAGCAACAACGTCAGCAAGTACGCCAGACGCGCAGTGTTGAAAAAACCATCAAGACAGAGAAAGTGGTTGAGGAAACTCCCAAAACGGCGGCTGCAAAGCCGAAGTCGAAGAAGTTATCCTATAAACTGCAGCGCGAACTGGAAACGTTGCCGGTCAAACTCGAAGAATTAGAAGCGGAGATTGAAGCTCTGCAACAGCAGGTCAATAACCCGGAGTTTTTCGGTCGGCCTGTCGAAGAGACACAACCCATTTTAGACAAGTTAGCTGCGACTGAGCAGGAGCTTGAAGTTGCTTTCGAGCGCTGGGAAGAGCTCGAGGCAATGCAACAGGAAAGTTAATGAAACCGATGATAAGTAACAAGTTTAAACTGACACTGATTACCGCCGCGATTCTGTCTTCCGGCACAGCCTCTGCTGCGCTATATCAGGTGGTGGAAGTCGAACCAAGTACCACCTTTGACTATCAAAGCAGCTTTGGTGTTGCCATTCAGCCCGGAACGGCGACCGGTGGTTCAGAGGCCGCATTAGGTTGTTTTGACTCGGCTGCGACCAATTGTACGGCAGACGACTTCACGCTGGCCGGCGAGACTCGTGCGGCAGAAATCAACTCTGGTCAAGCAGTGGATGGTCTGAGTTATCGTGAAGAAGTGCCGTTTGGTATGGATAGCGCATTCATCTATATCCAGAGCCGGGACGATTTCGAAAGCTATTGTGATAACCAGCTGCGCTATGCAACGTGTGAAGCCTGGGCTTCAGTACGCTGGAATCAGTGGTACAACGAACTGAGCGGTAACACAACACCAAATTCGATCGCCTTTACTGGCAGCTCGACCACGGGGACGCCGGTGGACGAGACCCAAAACGTGGTGGTTAACAGCCTGACTGACGCAGGTGAGCCGGTGGGGATTGCTGCTACCACTGGTGACGTGACAACGTATCGTCGTAATCAGGTGACGGGCTTTGTGGGCACGACCAGCGATACGTTTACCGATACTTTCCAGACACGAGCATGGAAGACCGACGGCACCTATACAGTGGGTAGCATCGCGACCAGTGATACTAACTCTGAAGGCACTTATTACACCTCTAAAGCTGCAGTTTGGGACGCTTCTGGTAATTCTGTTCAGCTTGGCTGGGGAACCGGTGTACGTGATGAGCGTAATAACCGTCTGGCGCAGGGTAGTATGCGCGATTTTGTTCAGGCCAGTGACGGTAATATTTATGGCGTCGGTTACAACACTTATGAAAGCGATTCAAGTAACTACATGAACGCGGTAGTGTATTCGGTCAGCAGTAGCAGTGATGTAATGACGGCCGGCAACTGGACCTCAACCCCCATCTCTAACGCCACTATCCGTGAAAGCGGCTATGCAAGCGGTGAGTACATTTACAGTAACACTGTTGCTACCGCGGTCAACAGCAACCGGGTTGCGATCGGTGAAGCGAAACGTAGTGGCAGCCGTATTTACAACGGTGCGGCCTCAAATCGCGTGTTTGTGGTGGATGATGTGGCATCGCCAAGGGCAACTTATTTGAGCGGTGGTATCTTCTTTGATGGCGCTGGCGGTAAGGCGGGCGGCATCAATAACTACAATGAGATTGTCGGCCAGGTTGACGCGGAATCTGTGCGTGAATCAAATGGTAAACCACGTCGTAAGCGCGCGTTTATCTACCCTTATGATGGAACAGGTACCGATGAAACCCGTCGCGCGGTGTTTAACGACCAAGGGTGGTGGTTGGACAACCTGACCAACGGCGGCACGTACTCAAGTGGCAACAACCAGTATCGCATTATCGATGCATCTGATATTAACGATGCGGGCGTGATTGCTGCAACAGCGATTAAGTGTGACGGTGGCTACTCAACCACGGCGTATAACGCGAGCTGTGACGGTACTGAGACCACGGTTGCGGTTAAGCTGATGCCAATTCCTGGTGCAACCAGCGCAGACATCAGCGCGCGTGGCACAGACGAGATGACCACAGAACGCAGTGGTGGTAGCTTCGGGGTGTGGATGCTGGCGGTTCTGGGCTTGCTTGGGTTCCGTAGAAAATAGCAAAAATTTGTCAAACGAGGCACAAGTTCACAGATCTGGACTTGTGCTTTTTTTTACCTTGAGAAAGTGCGTTTTTTGAGCAATTCTTATTGGTGTGGTCATGTAAATGCCACACTATTTTAATAGTTGTAAGTTAGACACAAGTTACTGTATGAGGACTGCACTATGAAGAGACAGAAGCGTGATCGCCTGGAACGAGCTCAATCTCAAGGGTACAAAGCGGGTCTTAACGGCCGTTCACAAGAAGAATGCCCGTATCAGCAGATGGATGCCCGATCTAATTGGCTAGGTGGTTGGCGAGAAGCTAGAGAAGATAAAACTTTAGGTCTCTATAAATAATTTTCCACATACTCAGGAAGTTAAGCCCCGAAAGGGGCTTTTTATTTGCCCGCACAACGAGTGGGTTTGACTTCAATACGTATAATCTAATGCACTATAACTAAGTGTGCTAGCTATAAAAAAACCGCTCATTTGAGCGGTTTTGATAAAATCAGGTGCTTAAAACGCTGAAGTGTCTGTAAACAGGCCAACTTTCAGGTCTTTAGCCACATAAATTTCTTTGCCGTCAACCAGAACACGACCATCAGCCAGGCCCATAACCAGTTTGCGGTTAACAACACGCTTCATATGGATTTCATAAGTCACTTTCTTCGCTGTAGGCAGGATTTGACCAGTGAATTTCACTTCGCCAACACCCAGTGCACGACCTTTACCTTTGCCGCCAACCCAGCCAAGGAAGAAACCAACAAGTTGCCACATCGCATCCAGGCCAAGACAGCCAGGCATGACCGGATCGCCGGGGAAGTGACAGTCAAAGAACCAAAGATCAGGAGTGATGTCCAGCTCAGCTAAGATAAGACCTTTACCAAAATCGCCTTCTGTTTCAGACATCTTAGTCACGCGATCCATCATCAGCATGTTAGGCGCAGGAAGTTGAGGGTATCCAGGACCGAACAGCTCGCCACGGCTAGAGGCTAGAAGGTCATCACGATTATAAGAGTCACGTTTGTTCTGCATTATCAATTACTCCAATTTTTGATAGGGTGCATGTTAGTGAACACGTGTACGCCAAACAACTCCGATCAGTTCGAAACAAACCAGTTTTTGACGCGTTCCACAAATCCTTGTGGCTGAACGTGTTTTTCAAAGTTATCAATTCGTTCCGCTATTCGGCTGATGACACTTTCTTCATCATCACCACGGAACGGCTTCTTCATCAGGACAGGTATCGCTTCATCCACATTGGATACTGGCCAGATGTTGAACTCGCCATTCTTAATACTTTCGACGACAGATTGATGAAGTGCAAGATGTTTTAGATTACTTTTGGGCAGAATGACACCTTGTTTACCTGTAAAGCCATTATGCTGGCATACTCGATAGAAGCCTTCAATTTTTTCGTTAAGGCCGCCAACGGCCTGCACACGGCCAAATTGGTCGACTGCGCCAGTTACCGCAATCTGTTGGTCAATCGGGTATTCAGAAAGGGCACTGACCAGTGAACATAGTTCTGCCAGAGATGCGCTGTCGCCATCGACTTCACTGTAAGACTGCTCGAATACGACCGAAGCGGAGAATGGCAATGGCATATCCAGATCCAGCGCGCTGCTGACGAACGCCTGCATAATCATCATGCCTTTGGCATGCAGGTTACCACCAAGCTCCACTTTACGTTCCACGTCAGAAATATCGCCATCACCAAAGTGGATAACACAGGAGATGCGCGCCGGTTCACCGTATGAAACTGGGTGGCCGGCCACTTCAATCACGGTCAGGCCGTTCACCTGGCCAATCTGTTCGCCCTGAGTTTCGATAATGACCTGGCCATCGAGAATATCATCCAGTGCGCGCTGCGGCAGATAAGATTCACGGTAGTAGCGTTGGTCAAGCGCTTGTTCAATGTGCGCTTTGTTAATTAATTGTCCCTGGCTCAGCAGGGCCGCTTCTTCCAGCAGTGAACGATGCCACATCACGCATAGCGGGGCATAGTGCTGATCTTCGGTATAACGTGCGCCGGCCGTCATCAGCGCGATAATGGCGCCGCTGTCCAGCTCAGGCAGTGTGTAACGCTTAGTAATCCAACGCAGATAGCCGAGGTAATTCTGAATTGAATCAGTATCGATTTTAATGTCCATCTCTAGTTCACTAAACAGACACAGGCCTGAGTGAATATCAGCATCAAGATAATCGATGTCACCGAGTTGGGTGCGATCGCCAAGTACGATTAGTTTGATGTTGTAATTTTTACTGATCGTGGTGTGCAATGGTGACTTAGGATCGCAGTTGATCGGAGAGATCGGGTCGCCAAGAACGGCAGACTTAAGCATTGGCCACGCCAGAGGGTTTGCCAGCAATAAATTCGCTGAAACAATCAGATAGCCATGATTGGCTTTATCCAGTAACCCCGGAATTTGACTGATGATTTCGCCACGTTGCGCTTTCACCTGACCGAATATGGCACTGATGTCGAGCGTTTCGGTAGTGATGATCGGCAGGGCCGGATTAGCATGCTCTAGCTGCTCTTTGATTAATGTCCGGTAAATCGAGTTGTCAGGCCCGTTCACCAGCAGAATGCGACTAAAACCCTTGATATGTATGAATCGTTCAAGTGCGAGAGAAAGTCTGCTCTGGGTTTCAAACAGAGAAACAGATGGCAGGCTCGGGTATTGAGAAAAGTCAGCGCTGAACTGGTCATACTGAGGCGTCGCCAGACGCCAGATATCTTGTGTCATTGAATCGTCGAAATGATGAAAAAGAGCCAAATTATATAGAAAAACCGGATGCACGAATAGCTAAGATGAACACAGAGTGGATATTTTCGATTTGTCTCAATAGCCAGCGAACTCACGCTATACTCTTCAGCATACAGCACCGTTTTAATCTAAGGTAACTGACTGAAAGTTTGATGATCCCAGTCGTGTTTTTTGCGGATTGAATTGAAAGTTAAGTCACTTCTGGGTTACGCTGTCACCCTAACGTTAACCGGAATTGCCTGGCATGAAATATCAACAACTTGAAAACCTTGAATGTGGTTGGAAGTGGCAGTATCTCATTAAAAAGTGGAAAGATGGCGAAGCAATCACATGCCATATCGATCGCAGTGAAGCGGATGCCGCCGTTCAGAACTTGAAGTCCATCGAACATGAGCCAACCCTGGTGCTCGAGTGGATTGAACAGCATATGGCTCCCGAGCTTGAGAATAAACTCAAGCAGGCTATTCGTGCCAAGCGTAAACGCCATTTCAATGCCGAGCAGCTACACACGCGCAAAAAGTCGATCGATCTGGACTACCGTGTGTGGGAAAAATTGTCGGTTCGCGCTAATGACTTAGGCTGTACTTTATCGGACGCGATTGAATATCTGCTGAGTGAAGCATCGCGCAGCGAAAAGGCCAGCCGCACTGTATCTAACTTGAAAGAAGACCTGAGTAAGTTGCTGTCTGACTAGGAGTAAGCAATATGCTGTATGTGATTTTAGTAGCTGCGATTGTGATTTTCTGGCTGGTTGCGGTTGACCGACCGGTACTTAAAGTGAAATTTAAAGATGGTGCCATTCAAAATGTGAAAGGCCATTTTCCGCCGGCATTTAAACATAATGTCAGTGAAATCGGTGAGGTGACCCCCTTTGATGGGGAATTGAAAGTCTACCAACAACGCACGGGAATGAAACTGGTCTTCTCGAATCAGGTTCCGAAAAAAATTCAGCAGCGCATTCGTAATGTCTTTCCGCATCAAGGCTTTAAGAGCAGTAACGGCAATACCAAGAAAGGGCGCTGATTAAGTTACCAGGTCACATATTTATGCTAAACGGCTGAGCACTTCTGTGTTCAGCCGTTTTTCTTTGGGTGACGAAAGCTTAGCCTAACGTCGTTTCAAGGCTTCAAATGCATCGACAAAACCATCGACTTTGGCACGTAAGGTTTCTAGCTCTGCGCGCAGCTGTTGATTCTCTTCTTGTTGCTGTTGGTAAAGTTGGTGATACTGCAAAGCCAGGTAGCCGCCCTGAATCAGGCTTTTTGACATAGTAGGGAGCTCAGTCAGCTCTTTGAGTTGCGATAACATCAGTTGGTGGTTATCTATATCGCGGATAGTTATTGCCATGGTAATTTCATATCATCTATGTGGCTGGCTATGATAGCAAAATTCATTATATATCAAAAGTATAACCAACTATGATTGCAAGGCTCTTAGGGTGAATACTTTTGATTTGTCCAAATTGATAGCAAATGGTATGAAATCGCTTATCAGAGGTTTATCTGGAAAAGCATGAATATGACCTAAATAGCCATATCTGACGCACTATAACTATTTTTAAGGTCGAATCTAAAACAACAACACATCTAGTCTCAATACGCCTCACACAACTGCCCAATATCATCGTTGTAAATTGCTTAGTTTAGGAGGTGTTTCAATCCGTGAATCCACAAGCCAAACCGTCCGAACTTCATTGGTACAAGACACGGCCCCAACGTCACTGACTTGGCCATAACCAAGCGAATAAAGTAGGGAAGTTGCCAGTTTAAAATCCGGATAGAGAAGATGGCTTTATCTGTAATCATGACACTGTAACTTTTATGTATATTGTTAATTTCGGTGTTGGTTGTGTAGCTAAGGCTGCTGCTTCTCCGCTATCAGAGTAGATCTGAAGTTAAGAAAGATGAATGCCAACACTTCGGCATTTAAAATCAGATGTGATACTCACAGCGGTTCTCTCACGCCAAATAACAAGCCAGGCTAATCTGACACAAACAAGAATCCGTCCAGGCATATGACGCTAGGATCTATCAGCGATACCGACAGAAAAAATCAGCCAACCACAATACACAATAGTTCAGGCTTTATGTAGCAGAATGACTAAGACCAACAAAAAGATAAGACTTCAATCTATTCAAAACAACCCGTTGTTGGTTATTAGAGCAACGGCAGCAACCGGTCACTCTGGGCCAATGTCTTGAAGACTGTTGTACACGATGGAACGAATTAAGAATTGAATGGAAGATTAACGCAAACCGTAAACTTAGCGACCGAGTTGATGTCGGATTGGCAGATACCCAGATTAAGTCAAAAGTAGAAGATTCAACGTCGAGGACATCATGAGTGATCATGACAAACGATCAGACAAAAGTCCTGGTCGCTAGACAACGAGCCACGGGTTGTCGTTATGAATTTGAACAAAGAGTCACGAGTTAAAAACACAGAAAGCACAGCGGCGCATCTCATCGTAGTATTCAGAGTAATGAATACGGATTTAACCCTGATTTTGAATCGTTAGCAGCATTAATTGATTAAGTAATATCAGGTGCGTAGTTCACCGCGAACTAGCGGTAATTTGGCTAAAATTTACCGAAGATCAAGCAAGAACTAGCAACGTTGCCCTTACAATCATAGTACGCATTATATGTATTATGTTAAATTAAGTGTGTGTAGATATAGGTACGGCACTGATGTAGCTTCCCTTTCCTCTTATCTGCATGATTTCTATTGAACATAACCAATTTACCATAAAGTATATAATTACCATATTGCTAAAAGTCTCTAACTTTTAGCAATACGGTAATTAATTAAATCTGTGTCTGTGATCGACTCATTCTCATTGAGTTAAACTGGATTGATGACATTACGTGACTGCAGATAACGATCTGTGATTCGCTGTAATTCTTTACTGCGAATTGGTTTGATAATGATGTCGTTCATGCCAGCGCTAAGGCAAACCTCATGGTCACTATGCATCGAATGTGCAGTTAAAGCGATGATTGGTGCTGATATCTGCTTAGCCCGCAACATACGAGTCGCCTCAATTCCATCCATCACTGGCATAGAAATGTCCATGAAGATCAGATCAAACGCCGGTTCCCTTGTGACGATATCTATCGCTTGCTGGCCATTTTCCGCAATCGTGACGTTGTAACCCATGCGATTTAGCAACAGTTTGATGACCATCTGGTTGGTTTTGGTATCTTCAACGACCAAGATATGTTGTCCGACGTTTGCTACAACAGCTTTGGTTGATAGCTCATTGTCTGGCACTAGCACTGTTGTAACCTGATCACTTGAGCGTGATTTTAATGGCAGAATGATAGAAAACTTAGAGCCTTGACCAAGCTCGCTCTCGACTTTGATTTTTCCCTGCATCAACTCGACCAGATGCTTGGTAATCGCTAATCCAAGCCCGGTGCCACCGAAGTTACGTGTAATAGAATCGTCGGCCTGAATAAATGGCGAGAACAGATTATCAATACGCTGGCTGTCGATGCCGATACCAGTATCCTCGATATTAATCTCGAGTCCATCCCGAGTCGTGACCAAACGTACATCAACACTGCCGTGTTGGGTGAACTTGATCGCGTTACCCACAACGTTAAACAATATTTGCGTTAAACGAACTTCATCCACCCAGTATTCGTAGCCATCATGGATGGTTGCCTGGAGGTTGAACTGAATGCCTTTTGCAGTTGCGACCTGATGATGATGTTCCAGAGCCTGGTGCAATTTCTTACGTAGGTTAATCCAGTGACAGTGTAACGAGAAGTGGCCGGACTCGATGCGACTAAAATCAAGAATATCGTTAATGATCACCAGCAAAAGCTCGGCAGAATTTTCCATCTGCTCTAGCATTTCCAATTGGTAGATCTCTGAATTTTCTCGTAAAATATCGATAAGGCCTAACACGGCGTTAAGTGGTGTTCGCAGTTCATGGCTCATCATGGCCAGGAATTTTGATTTGGACTGGTTAGCCTGTTCCGCTTGTTGTTGAGCAATTTGCAGTTCTTGGGTTCTTAAATCAACCAGCTTTTGCAGCTCTTCTTTATGCTCAATATCGTTGATGGCTCGTTCGAGAAGCGGCCGGAAACGCAGTAAAGTTGAGCGGGTTTCGAGGCTGAACTGCCCTTTCCTATTCCCCAGTAGCAGCAAAACAGAGTCACTGGTTTGTGCCCGGATTCCGGCGATCAATGCCGACTGAATCTGGTCCTTAAGGAAGGCGTTCAGATTTTGGAATTCATCAAGTTTGCCCGGTTCAAACAAAATAATGCTTTCACCATCAAGGACACGCTGAAACTTGTCGCCATTGAGCCATTCCTTGCCCTGGAAGGCAAGATTAGACGCAAGAAACGTCAGGTATATCTGACGATGTTTGGGCTTCGAAATCACAATGAAATCATCGAACTCAATATAACGACTGAGTACCTTTTTCAATTCCTCGAAAATCTGATACTTGTTGTCGGCATGACTGAACGCTGACAGTGCCGCGAGAATAACCCGGTTTTCTTCCGCTAAGCGTTGCTCTCGTTCTTTACTTCGTTTCAGTTCTAGTAATGCTTCATTAAACTGTTCGATGATCTCTTGTTCCATGTTCGATTACTCGGACTCGTAAAAAATGACGGATGAAATCATCAGATTACCATGAGCTGTCTCACCACCGGTAAAGCGACCTTGTTCTCCGTAAGTAAACGGACAGATGAAGGGTTGTCCGTTCATCTGAGCTTTGATTTTTTCCTGTACACCCACAATGTCGTCGCCTAAACGCAACATAGAGCCAGCACAGTAAATAATGATTGAACCTAGTAATTGAGACGATTGGTAGTTTTGTGTGTTCGCTTGATCAACGACACGCGATGCGCGCTGAATTAACTGTTCTCTGGAGCCGGTCATGAGTGTCACTTCCTCTCCCTGTGAGATGGTCGCGAACATCTCCATCGCACCATCGGGCGTCATACGCACCGGGTGGGATAATTTATAGTAAGGACGATTATGTACGTAACCGGCTATTCGTCCAAGTGGAAAACGTGTGACATGTTTAAACAAGTAGTGCTCGGATATTTGCACGCTTGAATGATCACTGACCCATTCTTTATAAATCTGCTCTGCGGGTTCTCCGTCTATTTCGTGAATGTAGCGGCCGGTAGCGCGAGTGACGGTACCGGTAAATTCCGTCGGTGAATAGCCGGCACTGAATCCGGTGGTATTGGGCTTGGAAGGAAACATCAGTTGAAGCGATAAGCCATTTTTTACTGTGCCGCGTTCAGTTATCGCTGACCACTGCCGCTGAATATAACTGTCTGCCGGGCTGCCACCGATGATTGGAACAGGTGTACCAAAGGTTTCATCAATTGCCTGAATACAAAGTTCTTCATTGCCGGGAGTAGCATGTAAAATCACTAAACTGGGGATTTCACCTATCCGGTTTGCCGACTTCAGCGCCTGATTGATGGCCTCTGCCGTGACGGTTTTGTAATCGGTTAACGCGTTGTCCAGCGACAACAGCGCACTTCCGTATGCGCTGTTGGGACCATCGTAAATAGCCATCAAAGCGATCACCGGTCCGGCATGGAAACCGTGCTCTGTCATCACTCCCTTACAAGATGAGCAACCAACAAGAGGAACATCTGCAAATGCTTTGCCAAACTCTGTCGTCAGGATGTCAGCCGGATATTCGTCAGTATAATAACAGACTAAACTTGAAAGTTCTGGGCTGAATAATGCCTCTTTCAGGTACTGAACTGCTAAGGCAGGGTTAGAAATATGAGTAAATGCTGTTTTTAATCGCATGAACGAATACGTTATAGGGTTATTTATTCTTTATACATCAACTTGCGATGATATTAAATTAAATACCCTAATGGAAAGAAATATCTTTTCTATCCTATAACTAATTAATCGCTGATTTCTATCGTTACAGAATCATTAATATTAATTACACCAGTTGTATTGGAATTGTTGTCATAAAATTTTAACTCAATATTTTCGCCCTCGCGGATGATTTTTTGATCCGATGTCACACTCCAATCGGACGGGATCGATTGAATAATATACACACCCTGCTCCGTTTCACTTTTTGTAACAGTTATTTGTCTTCCATCAACAAAAAGTGAACATTGTGGCGTCGCAATGCATTTTTGGGTAGATACATCCTGAAATGTGATCGTTCGCCAAAAAAAAGCCACGGTCAAAATAGCTAATGTGATGACGATTTGAGTCAGTCTGAGCTTAGTGAGCTTTTCAGCTGCCATATTCGTGAGTTCCTCGTGCAACAAACTTCAAAGTTTTGAAATAAAAGGCCAAATCCAGACGGATAGTAAGGTTACTGCGCTGTCATTGAATTGTTAATTGCAGTATAGTTATTGCTTGAAAATGCACCTTTTTTTAAAGCCAACAATAGTGATTAAGGTCATGAAAATACTTTAATTTTTATTGTTAACTTGGGGCGCATTACGACATATGTCGTGTTGGAAGTAAAGTGTAGTTAATTAGACATTGGAAGCATGCAAAATGAGCCAAGAACAGCAGCTTGAGCAAAACTACAACTATACAGTCGTCCGTCAGTTTACCCTGGTTACCATTCTTTGGGGCATTGTCGGCATGGGTGTGGGTGTTTTGATCGCCGCTCAATTAGTATGGCCACAGCTAAACTTTGATACGCCGTGGTTGACGTACAGTCGCTTACGTCCTCTGCATACTAATGCGGTTATTTTCGCGTTTGGTACCAGTGCACTGTTCGCAACATCTTATTATGTTGTTCAGCGCACCTGTCAAACTCGTCTTTTTGGTGGCGCGCTTGTCCCGTTTACGTTTTGGGGATGGCAAGCAATCATTGTGTCTGCCGCAATTACTCTGCCTTTGGGTTATACCTCAGGTAAAGAATATGCGGAACTTGAATGGCCTATCGATATCGCGATTGCGCTCGTATGGGTTTCTTACGCGGTGGTGTTCTTTGGCACACTGGTCAAGCGTAAGACCTCTCATATTTACGTAGCAAACTGGTTCTTCGGTGCGTTTATTATTACTGTTGCCGTTCTGCATATCGTGAATAGTATGGCTATTCCGGTGTCCATGGGTAAATCGTACTCGATTTATTCCGGTGCTGTCGATGCAATGGTTCAGTGGTGGTACGGCCACAATGCGGTAGGATTCCTTCTTACAGCGGGTTTCCTTGGAATGATGTATTACTTCGTTCCGAAACAAGCTGAGCGTCCTGTTTACTCTTACCGTTTGTCAATCGTTCACTTCTGGGCCCTGATCTCGCTGTACATCTGGGCAGGCCCTCACCATCTACACTACACGGCACTGCCAGATTGGACTCAGTCTCTGGGTATGGTGATGTCGCTTGTTCTGTTCGCACCTTCATGGGGCGGCATGATCAACGGTATCATGACGCTGTCCGGAGCATGGCATAAGTTACGTTATGACCCTATTCTGCGATTCCTGATTGTATCACTGTCTTTCTACGGCATGTCGACCTTCGAAGGCCCGATGATGTCAATTAAGACGGTCAATGCTCTGTCTCACTACACTGACTGGACGATTGGTCACGTTCACTCTGGCGCGTTGGGCTGGGTTGCGATGGTTTCGATCGGTTCGGTTTATCACCTGATTCCTCGCCTGTTCGGCCAGGAACGTATGTACTCTATGGGTCTGGTCAATGCTCACTTCTGGCTGGCAACGATCGGTACCGTGTTGTACATCGTCGCGATGTGGATCTCTGGTGTAATGCAAGGCCTGATGTGGCGTGCCGTTAACTCCGACGGCACACTGACTTACAGCTTTGTCGAGTCAGTTCAGGCCTCTTACCCGTTCTATACCATACGCTTTATTGGTGGCTTTATCTTCCTGTCAGGCATGTTCCTGATGGCGTACAACGCGTATAAGACGATTTCTGCACCGAAACATAGCTTGAAAGCTATCCAGCAACCGGCTTAAGGAGATTGAAGAATGAGTTCTAATTCTAATAATCGCCATGAAATTATTGAGCGCAATGTGGGCTTGCTGGCTATTTTCATCGTATTCGCTATTAGTTGGGGCGCCTTAGTTGAGATCACACCGTTGATCTTCCAAAAGCAAACCACTGAGCCGGTAGAAAATCTCAAGCCATATACTGCCCTGCAGCTTGAAGGTCGCGATATCTATATTCGCGAAGGTTGTAACGTTTGTCATAGCCAGATGATTCGTCCTTTCCGCTCTGAGACAGAGCGTTATGGTCACTACTCGGTGGCGGGTGAAAGTGTGTGGGAGCATCCGTTCTTATGGGGCTCTAAGCGTACTGGTCCGGATTTGGCGCGTGTGGGCGGTCGTTACTCGGATGAGTGGCACCGCGTGCACCTGATGGATCCGCGTGAACTGGTATCTCAGTCTAACATGCCGGGCTTCCCGTGGTTGGCAGACAACCTACTGGATGGACAATACACCCAGAAGAAAATGGAAGTCTTCCGTAATCAGTTTGGTGTGCCATACACAGACGAACAAATCGCGAATGCGGCAAAAGATGTCGAGGGTAAATCGGAGATGGATGCCATCATCGCTTACCTTCAGTCTCTTGGTCACGCAATGAAATAAGGGGTAATTATGGATATCGGTACTATTCACAGTATTTGGACCATAGTGCTATTTGTCTGCTTTATCGGCGTTGTTTGGTGGGCTTACGGAAAAAAACGTAAGGCTCGCTTTGATGAAGCAGCCAATCTGATTTTTGCTGATGAACAGCAGCCCCCTGCAAAAAAACAAGGAGTGACTAAGTAATGACTACATTCTGGAGTCTTTGGATTACTGTCATCACACTCGGAACCCTGTTTGGCTGTGCTTTCCTGCTCTTTTGGTGTCTTAAAGACAAAATGGGCGTGGAAGAAGGCGTTGATATGGGGCACGAGTACGACGGTATTCGCGAAATCAACAACCCACTACCAAAATGGTGGACTTATCTGTTTATCAGCACATTCATATTTGCGGCGATATACCTGACTCTCTATCCGGGTTTGGGTAGCTTCAAAGGTGTTTTGGGCTGGCAGAGTTCAGATCAGCGCGTTCGCACTCTTGAAGAGTCTAAAGCGTCGATTGCGGCGGCCCAGGAAAGCAAAACGCTGGTGCAGTATGCAAAAGAGCTCGATGACGCCGATGCGTACTTTGGTGAAGCGTTTAAACGTTTGGCTTATCAGGAAGGCGGCTCTGAATTACGTCCGATTCCAGATATTGCCGCTGATCCGGATGCGCTCAAAGTTGGCCAGCGTCTGTTCCTACAGAACTGCTCCCAGTGTCATGCTTCCGACGCGCGCGGTCAAACCGGCTTCCCTAACCTGACTGACAATGCGTGGTTGTATGGCGGTGAGCCTGCTGCGATCGTGACTACGATTCGTCATGGCCGTATCGGTCAGATGCCAGCTTGGAAAGATGCATTGGGCGAACAAGGTGTACAGGAAGTGGTGAGCTATGCGCTGAGCCTTTCTGGTCGTTCTGTGAATGCTCGTGAAGCTGAAGCTGGTAAAGCACGCTTCGTGGTCTGTGCAGCTTGTCATGGTACAGACGGTAAAGGTAACCCGGCTGTCGGCGCTCCGGACCTAACTGACCAGGATTGGTTATTTGGAGACTCGCGCGCAGCAGTGACAGAAACGGTCATGAATGGTCGTTCTGGTGTTATGCCAGCCTGGTTGGATATCTTAGGTGAAGATAAGGTGCAGTTAGTTGCTGCTTATGTCTGGAGCCTGAGTAATTCCGACCAATAAGTAACAACACATCACAGCCCCTTTTCAAGGGGCTGTCTTTCTCTTAAGTTATTACTTTCCCTTACGTTGTAGAGAACTTTTTTATGGTAAAGCCTTGGTATAAACAATTCTGGCCGTGGTTTCTGATTATCCTTCCTCTTACGGTTGTTATCTGGACTGTCATTACTGTTATCATTTTTTCCAATAACTCCGTATCCCTGGTCACTGAGGATTACTATAAAAAAGGCAAAGGCATTAATGTCGATCTCAGCAAGATTCAGGTTGCCAAACAACTGGGTCTTAATGCGTCGGTATACTCCGACGGCAACGATATTGTCATCGAGCTGAATAAAGGTCAGCTGGAACATTTCCCGGCATTGCAAGCGATGTTTGCCCACCGAACCCTGCCAGACCGTGATTTTTCAATACTGCTGACTTCAGATGCGAAGGGTCGCTATCGTATTAAACGTGACAGTGAACTACAGGGACCGTGGTTTATTGAATTAACACCGCATAACAGCGAGTGGCTGGTCCAGGGACGAGTGACGTTCCCTTCCGCATCGCCTACCCAGTTAATGAATTAATGCTATGAGTCATTCGTGTTATCACTGCGGTGAAGATGTCCCGGCGGGCACGGACTTTAAAGTCGAGATTCTTGGTGAGCAACGTGACATGTGTTGCCCCGGATGTCAGACCGTGGCCGAAACGATTGTTACCAGCGGCCTGGTTTCGTATTACCAGTTCCGCACCGCGCCGGCCGAAAAAGTGGATTTGGTACCGGAGCAATTGCAGGCACTGATCCATTACGACAACAGCGATGTTCAGGCAGAATTCGTACGTGATGATGGCGCTCATAAAGAAGTGACATTGTCACTAGATGGTGTCTCTTGCGCTGCCTGCGCCTGGTTGATTGAAAAGCAACTTAACAGCGAAACCGGTGTGACGACGATTCGGGTCAATACCACCACTAATCGGGCTCTGCTGTGCTGGGATGACTCAAAAACTAAGCTCAGCCGTATTCTGAACCGGATTCACCAGTTGGGTTATAAAGCCGCCCCGTTTGAGGCCGATCAACAGGAGGCGTTTTATCACGCCACGATGAAACAGTATCTTTATCGTCTTGGTATTGCCGGACTGGCAACCATGCAGGTCATGATGCTGGCTGTTGCGCTTTATCTTGAAGCGTTTGGCGATCTCGACCCGGAATTCAAAAACTACTTTCGTTGGGTCAGTCTGATTTTTGCCACTCCTGTGCTGCTTTACTCTGCCTTGCCATTTTATCTCAATGCCTGGCGCAGTCTTCGTGGCCGTACTCTGGGCATGGATGTCCCTGTCTCGATCGCGTTGATATTTGCTTATGTGGCCAGTCTCATCGCTACGGTCACCCGGCAAGGAGAAGTATTCTTTGAGTCCATCTCCATGTTTACCTTCTTTCTGTTGGTTGGCCGCTTTCTGGAAATGCGTGCGCGGCGTAAAGCCGCGGCCGCGAGCGGGAATCTGCTTAAATTGATACCGGCTATCGCCAATCGGCTTGATGGGGAACAGGTTCCGGTAAAAACGCTGCAACCCGGCGAGCAAATTCGGGTTTTACCCGGTGAGCATATCCCGGCTGACGGAAAAATCCTCACCAGCCGCATCCACGTTGACGAGTCCATGTTGACCGGTGAATCACTCCCGGTGGTAAAACAGCCTGGTGATTCGGTCTTTGCCGGCACGCTCAATGGTGAAGAGGCGTTTGAACTGGAAGTGACCGCGACAAAAAATGATTCCGTGATCTCGAATATTGTGCGCTTGCAGGACGCCGCGCAGTCATCGAAACCCAGAATTGCGGAGCTCGCCGACATCGTCGCGCGCTATTTCGTTGCGATTATTTTACTGATTGCGGCGGCAACCTGGTTATTCTGGCATCAGACTCATCCCGAGGATGCGTTTTGGATCATGTTATCGGTTCTGGTAGCGACCTGTCCGTGTGCCCTGTCACTGGCGACACCCACCGCCTTGACCTGCGCGACTTCCCGCATGGGAGGCTTTGGTCTTTTACTGCGTAAAAGCCATGTATTTGAAACCCTGTGTAAGGTCAATCATCTGGTCGTCGATAAAACCGGCACCCTGACTCGGGGTAAAATTGAGCTGCGTGATACCCGCGTGTATTCGGACTGGTCACAACAGCAATGCCTGGCGATTGCGGCCGCGCTAGAGCAACACGCGAATCATCCGCTGGCCACAGCATTCCATCCTTACCGCGATGAGAACGTTACTGTCACTGGCGTCGGTAATGTCATTGGCTCAGGACTGCAAGGTCTGTTTGATGGCCAGCCAGTCGCCATTGGTAACGCCCGTTTTGTCCTCGGCACTGACAATCACCAGGACGTAAATGCGGTTTATCTGGCGATTAACGGTGAACATGCCGCGACCTTCTATTACCAGGATCCGATTCGTAAAGAGGCCGGTCCGTTTATCGAGCAACTCCATCAGGCAGGCATCAAAATCACTCTGTTAACCGGTGATTCTCAGGCTAATGCGGCACTTGTTGCCGATCAACTAGGGATTGATCAGGTGATATCGGGGGCGAAACCTGAAGATAAACTGGCCAGCCTGAATCAGATAAATCTGCATGATATCACCATGATGGTCGGAGATGGCATCAACGATGCGCCGACTCTGGCCGGCGCGCACATCTCTGTAGCGATGGGAGGAGGGACTGATGTCGCCAAAGCGTCTGCAGACATGGTGTTACTGGGCGACAAACTGGATAAGTTACTTGAAGCGCGCAAACTGGCCATACAGACCCGGCGTGTCATTCGCGAAAACCTGGCCTGGTCGTTAGGTTACAATCTGTTAATTCTGCCCTTAGCGGTTGCGGGGTTGGTCGCACCTTATATCGCGGTTGTGGGTATGTCTGCCAGTTCGATTATAGTAGTATCCAATTCGCTGCGCTTATTAAAAGATTCAGGTAAGTAAATGGAAAGTTTGTATATATTAATTCCTATCGCCATTGTGCTGGTTTGTGTGGCAGTGGCAATATTTCTTTGGGCGGTTAAAAGTGAACAATTTGAAGATTTAGAACGCCAGGGGCACAATATTTTATTTGAAGATGAACAAGAAACACATTCTTCTACAGTTAATGCCTCGCCACCACTTTCTCACCAGAAAAAAACATCCGCCTGCGCAAAACAGGGACAAGATGAGGATAAACAATGACGCCGGACTTTCTCGGTGCATTTGTGATCGGGTTACTCGGTGCCGGTCACTGTATGGGGATGTGTGGTGGCATCGCCTCCCTACTGACTCTCAATCAGGCCGGCAGACAGGCCACTCCGTTACTGTTATATAATGCAGGCCGAATCCTGAGTTATATGCTGTTTGGTGCCATCATCGGCGGTCTCGTCGCATCCTTATCTACCCTGGCAGCTCTGAATCATGTTTTGGTATGGCTTCGCCTGTTGGCGGCACTGCTTATGATCGGTCTTGGTCTGTATGTCGGGCGTTGGTGGTTTGGTATTCTGAAACTGGAACGGCTTGGACAATCTGTATGGAAACACATTTCTCCGGCCGGCACAGCGCTGTTACCACTCAAAAAAAGCTGGTACGCTCTACCCTTCGGTTTTATCTGGGGTTGGCTGCCGTGTGGTTTAGTTTATTCCATTTTGACCTGGGCCGCGGTTTCTGGTGGATTTTTGCAGGGCGCATTAATCATGGGGGCCTTTGGATTAGGTACTTTGCCCGCGATGTTATTGGTCGGATTTGGTGCAACAAAAATAAAACAGTTGCAACAGTCTAAAATATTTCGTCATATAGCGGCAGTATTTATTATCACTTATGGTTTTTATACCGGCTACGGTGCCATAAATATGCTGATTACCTTAATTTAGGTGATTGATTTAGCTATACGTTTATTTTATCTATCCTTTGCGATTGAGGGATGCTAAAATATTGATGTATATCAAATAGTGAAGGTTGTTATGATTTCTGAAAAGCATGCTGCAAAACGCGTTCAATCCGGTGGTTGTGCCATTCACTGTCAAGACTGCAGTATTAGTCAGCTTTGCATCCCATTTACTCTGAATGAAGCAGAGTTGGATCAGCTTGACCAGATCATCGAGCGTAAGAAGCCCATTCAAAAAGGTCAGGAACTGTTTAAGGCTGGCGACGATTTGCGTTCTTTGTACGCGATTCGTTCAGGTACAATCAAAAGCTACACCATTACAGAGCAAGGTGATGAGCAGATCACTGCATTCCACCTGGCTGGTGATTTAGTCGGTTTTGACGCGATTACTGAAGATTCTCACCCTAGCTTCGCTCAGGCGCTGGAAACATCCATGGTGTGTGAGATCCCTTACGAGATTCTTGATGACCTGTCAGGTAAAATGCCGAAACTGCGTCAACAAATCATGCGCCTGATGAGCAATGAAATCAAAGGTGACCAGGAGATGATCCTGCTGCTATCGAAGAAAAACGCTGAAGAGCGTCTGGCAGCCTTCCTATACAACCTGTCGACTCGTTTCTCGCAACGTGGCTTCAGCCCGCGTGAGTTTCGTCTGACGATGACACGTGGTGATATTGGTAACTACCTTGGCCTGACGGTCGAAACGATCAGTCGCCTGCTGGGTCGCTTCCAGAAATCAGAGATCCTGAGTGTGAAAGGTAAATACATCACTATTCTGAATCATGATGCCCTGAAAGAACTGGCTGGCGTATCTTCAGATTCTAAGTAATAAAATCAATGATGTAGCTCTTTAATGAGCTACATCATACTTCTCCAACTTTCCTGTCTAAATTTCTTCAACCTCTCTGTTCAAGTGCGCTAAAGTAAATCTAAGAAGTCTCCTCACTCAATAAGGAGTTTTGTTATGAGTATCTATAACAAGATCTTAGTTGTCGCTGACATCAATCACGATGAACAGCCTGCTCTTGCCCGCGCTATGCAACTCGCCGCAAAAAGTAAGTCGCAAAGCCGTGTTACCTTCTTCCTGTCTATCTATGACTTTTCCTATGACATGACGTCGATGCTTTCAATAGATGAACGGGATGCTATGCGCAGAGGTGTGATTCATCAGCGCGAACAGTGGATGCACAAAGTCGCTCAACCTTATGTTAATGATTCGGTAATCTTTGAAGTCAAAGTGGTGTGGCATAACCGCCCTTATGAAGCGATTATTGGCGAAGTCTTTGCTGGCGAACACGATATTCTGATCAAAGGTACCCGTAAACACGATGCGTTGGAGTCAGTTATCTTCACACCTACCGACTGGCATCTGCTGCGCAAGTGCCCGACTCCCGTGTTGTTGGTGAAAAATGCTGAGTGGCCTCTGGATGCTAATATCATCGCATCGGTACATGTTGGTTCAGAAGTCGAGGCTCATCTCGATTTGAACGATATCATGGTTGATCAGTTGCTGAACCTGACCTCACGGCTTGGTGCGACGCCTTATCTGGTGAATGCTTATCCGCTTACGCCAGCAAACATCACCATTGAGCTGCCGGAGTTTGACCCGACGACATATACCGATGCCGTACGCGGCCATCATCTCACGTCGATGAAGGCTCTGCGCCAGAAACATGGTATTGATGAAGAGCACACGATTGTCGAACAAGGCTTACCGGAAGATGTCATTCCCAAGGCAGCAGAAGAACTGCATGCCGCGATGGTGATTCTGGGTACGACCGGTCGCACCGGCTTATCAGCGGTATTTATCGGCAACACGGCGGAACAAGTGATCGACAAAATTAACTGTGACGTTCTGGCCTTGAAACCGCGCGGTTATATCAGCCCGTTGGATCCTACCCACGCCAGTTAATCTACATCTCGCTGCATAATCCGAAATCCTCAGGTTTCCCTGAGGATTTTTGCTTTCAGGTTCCGATAGCACTAGCATCTGACAAATTTATCCGTATCATACGCACTTCATTTTGTTTTGAAGATTAAGACCGCAAGCTGATGACAGAGCAAACCCAAGAGTTGACCAAAGCTCAACAATACAATTTCAACAAATTGCAAAAGCGCATTCGTCGCAATACAGGTCAGGCGATTGCTGACTTCAACATGATTGAAGATGGTGACCGCATCATGGTGTGTTTATCCGGAGGTAAAGACAGTTTTACCATGCTGGATATTCTGATGAGCTTACAAAAAAGTGCGCCGGTCTCTTTCGAGCTGATTGCTGTTAACCTCGACCAAAAACAACCAGGCTTCCCTGAGCATATTCTGCCGGAATATCTGCAGGAACTGGGTGTTGAGTACAAGATTGTTGAAGAAGACACCTACTCGATTGTTCAAGACAAAGTACCGGAAGGGAAAACGACTTGTGCTCTGTGCTCACGTCTGCGCCGCGGTATTTTATACCGCACCGCAAAAGAGCTGGGTGCAACCAAAATCGCTTTGGGCCACCACCGCGATGATATCCTCGAAACCCTGTTTCTGAATATGTTTTACGGCGGCAAGATGAAAGGCATGCCACCAAAACTGGTGTCTGACAACGGCGAGCACGTTGTCATTCGTCCACTGGCCTATTGCCGTGAAAAAGACATCATTAAATATTCTGAACTACGTGGCTACCCGATTATCCCATGTAACCTGTGCGGCTCTCAGCCAAACATGCAGCGTCAGAACATTAAGCAAATGTTAAACGGCTGGGACAAACAGTTCCCGGGTCGTATTGAAACCATGTTCCGCGCAATGCAAAACGTAGTGCCTAGCCACCTGGCGGACTTCGATCTGTTTGACTTCAAATCGATCAACAGTGAATCTGGCGTTA
The DNA here is from genome assembly GCF_019226825.1 of Vibrio ostreae. Lineage (NCBI taxonomy): Bacteria > Pseudomonadati > Pseudomonadota > Gammaproteobacteria > Vibrionales > Vibrionaceae > Vibrio > Vibrio ostreae. Next base: position 1,060,400 of record NZ_CP076643.1, on the reverse strand, counting down.
TCAATGGCGGAGATATCGGCTTTGATAAAGAAGACATGCCGGTACAACAGGTTGAAGATGAAGATTTAGTGATGGAATTTGATCCAAGCCTGAAGCTGGATGTCACTAATATCTGATTCCGTAAACGGAACATCAGATTTAGCATTCTGATGAATGGAAAAGGCTGCGAATGCAGCCTTTTTTGTCGAAAAATTTTATAAATCAACCTGATGATAAGCCGAGTTCAGTTCACTTGACCTGACATGTACTCATTCAGACTGACCTCAACAGTAACCACTTTGTGGCTTCACTTTTGAGCTTTAGGTAAGTACGGTAATACCCGCTGGGTCATTTGCGGCAATTCCATCCACCCTTCTTCCCCAATCTGCTCAAGTCCGACCTGCGCTTTACCGTTAACAATCGGCACCACGCCACCATCACTCAGTTGGATTTCACTGTCGAGGTGATTGGCAAACTCGAGCGTTAATCCGCTAACATCTGGCGTAAACCAACTGGCAAACATGCCCCCTAAGTCTTCCAACATGCTCTGCATTTGCGGCAGCAAAGATTCAATTTCACTGTAACTGATACGGCCCTGGAGCGGCTGTTTGGTCATGACAACCATCGAAAAATCACAACGTTGGTCATTGGGTGTGTCGACAAACACCAAAGGATTCGCCTGGCGTAAGTTGTTATCCAACGGAACAATCAATTCATTAATCGCGGAAGGATGAAGTTCTTCATAGTGCGCTTCTTTCTCCATCCAGGCCTTGTCTATGCGACAGAGCGTTTTGTTATCCGCATTGACGAAGAAAAATCCCACTTTGACATCTTTGTGATCATCTTCGACGTTATTTTTCATTTGTGAAAAGAGCTTGGAATAAGTGAACATATATTCCTGAGCCCAGCTCGTAACCGGGATACTGCTACAGATCCCGGCCAGGAGAATAGTAGATATGGATTTTTTGATCATTCGCTTTGCCAGTAAGTCTCATTGTGGCGAATCATGGTCTGCAAATCTGTCACATAATCCGCTCCGCGTTCAGAGTACTTCAGCAAGCCTTGGGTTAAAGCCTCAGCGGTATCTGTGCTGAGCAAATCCTGCTCTTGCTGACGCAGCTGCTGACGAATTTTACGCAGCTCATAATATGCCGCGTTGCGGTTGACGTTCATAAAGTAGCGGTGAATCGATTCCTGCACCGATCTGAACTTAGCGACTTCGTGGGTCATGCCTTCCTGACGAGCCAAAGGCACTAATCCGCAGCCTTTAGAGTAACACCATTGACCAAAATAGTTATTACCTTCCACTGCAAAGCGTGATGTCCCCCAGGCAGATTCATTCGCCGCCTGGGTCAGCACCAACGCAGGTGGTAACACATCCACCCGGCGTTGCATGACACTCAGCCACTTCGCAGTGACTTTGTTGTCATTCATGTCCACTTTATATAGTGATGCCAAGTGCTTCGCATCCTGCTTATCTTTGGTGGTGACATTATTCTGATCGAAGTGGGTCTGGATACGTTTCAGAGTTTTTCGTTCTTTCACTATTCGGGCATTTTCCAGTTCAATACCCGGTTTAAGATAAGAGAAAAACGACTGCTTTTTCTCTGTCACATTACTGATTGCACTAAAATCCGGCGCATCACTGACGGCCTGTCCCGAATTTACCGACATCTCGACGGTGTCGCTCTCATGTTGCTTGACGTAATAAACGCTGCAACTGGCGATGAGAACAACGGTCAATAAAGCAAGAATCTTACGCATCAAACACCTGTGGATTCTGGTTCTGGTCATCGTCGCTATGATTAGAGGCAACGATCTTTAAACGGATACCAAACATGTTACGGTAAATAATACCTTTAACATGGAAGAAAAATGGTAACACAAAGACAAGGCCAATACCGTAGAACAACACGGCAGCGATAAACATCATCATCATCAGCGCATAAATCACCGCCAGTTGTAACAGCTTTTTGTTTACCGCACGCAGTGACAACCACAGCGATTGAAGCGGAGATATGTGCTTCTCACAAATCAGCAGCACTGAGTTGCTAAAAGCAAGAGAAATATACATAGACAGGATTGGAAACAACGCACTGGCAATACCCTGCAGCATCAATCCACACAGCGTGGCAATAATAACAGGTACAGTAAACTGCAGCCCTTTACTGATATGACGTGTTTTCGTCGCCAAACCAGCAGCATGACTCATCGCCATCAGTGACACCCCTGCATAGATCGGCGCGCTGACAACTTCGTAACTGAAATTCGCGATAAAAATAGCCTGCCCCAGCCCTTCCGGGAACTCGGCTTGCCCGGTGAAAACATCGCTAATAATTGAAAGATCACCAATTTGTAGCTTAAGTGCGATGAAAAATATGGCAAGTTGAGCCACAATCAGCATGACAATCGCAGGTGAAAAAGAAAGAAAATGCTTGATGGTGTGGCTCCAGGCTTCCTTGAGTACATCACCGATTTTCAGTTGATACTGGCCCGACAGAGCTTGCTCAACCGTTCCCCCTAAATTGAAATCTCTTTCGATATCATTGTTCATAATTGGCCCTAGATTGGCTTGCTAAAACACGAGTCAACATAATAAATCAGCAAGTCAGATACATTTTTTGGTCATTATACTGAAATGCTACAGAGTCTAAACTCTGAGTAACAAATGTGTGTTGCTTTCTGTACATTATGGTTGATAATTAACCGTTTGAAAGCATTCAAAGTTAACGCAAAGCCTATGGTAATTAATCTTTACTTTTAGGTGCAAAATTTTTTCTGTTTCAGAATAAGAAAACACTTTGATTTCGTAGTTTTGATGATTATGATTCGGCGATTATGAGCCTATGCATATAGAGCATTTCTCAATGAGCAATCCTTGGTTTTAATAGGGAGAAAAACAGACGTTGAACGAACGACATTCAGTAGATACACCAGTTATCCGTCTATCTGGTATAAGCAAGAGTTTTGATGGCAAAGAGATCATCAGTGAGTTCAATCTTGATGTGAATCACGGTGAATTCCTGACGATTCTGGGCCCGTCAGGATGTGGTAAAACAACCGTACTTCGGATAATCGCAGGTTTTGAAACAGCAGATGCTGGGCAAATTCTACTGGATAATCAAGATGTCACGTCGGTTCCTGCAGAGCAAAGACACGTAAACACTGTGTTCCAGAGCTACGCTCTGTTCCCGCATATGACGGTATTTGAAAACGTCGCCTTTGGTCTGCGCATGCAAAAAGTGCCTTCTGCAGACATTGAACCGCGTGTAATGGAAGCGCTGAAGATGGTTCGTCTGGCAGAAATGGCGCAGCGTAAACCTCATCAGCTTTCTGGTGGTCAGCAGCAACGTATCGCGATTGCCCGAGCTGTGGTGAACAAGCCTAAAGTTCTGCTGCTTGATGAATCACTGTCGGCACTGGACTACAAACTTCGCAAACAGATGCAAACCGAGCTGAAGCAACTGCAACGTCAGCTGGGCATCACCTTCATTTTCGTGACCCACGACCAGGAAGAAGCCCTGTCGATGTCTGATCGTATCATCGTGATGCGTGATGGTGTCATCGAACAAGACGGCTCGCCGCGTGAAATTTATGAAGAACCGAAGAACTTGTTTGTGGCTCGCTTTATCGGCGAAATTAACGTGTTTAACACTGTGATGCGGGAACGCCTGGATGACAAACGTGTACGCGTTGAGATTGAAGGCGTTGACTCTGTGGTTTATTTCGATCAACCGGTCAATAACGGTACTAAGCTACAGGTTCTGCTGCGTCCGGAAGATTTGCGTATCGAAGAAATCAAAGAATCGGAGTCAAACGGCATTGTTGGTCATATCACCGATCGTACCTACAAAGGTATGACGCTGGAATCCATGGTCGAACTCGAATCCGGCATGCGAGTGCTGGTAAGCGAATTCTTTAACGAAGACGATCCGGACGTGGACCACTCCATCGGTCAGAAAGTCGCGATCACTTGGGTTGAAAGCTGGGAGGTGGTACTCAATGATGAGCAAAAAGTTTAATCTTCAGAACGCGATTATCACCTTAATCGTCGGCTGGTTGGTGCTGTTTGTACTCATCCCTAACCTGATGATTATCGGTACCAGTTTTCTGACTCGTGATGAAGCCAATCTAATCGATATGACTTTCACGTTAGATAACTATGCCCGCTTGCTGGATCCCCTGTATGGCAAAGTGATGCTGCATTCGTTTTATATGGCGATTGTGGCAACGATTCTTTGTCTGATCATCGGTTACCCGTTTGCGTACATTGTTGCGAAGATGCCGCCGAACTGGCGCCCAATTATGTTGTTTCTGGTCATCGTGCCATTCTGGACCAACTCGTTAATTCGTACTTATGGTCTGAAAATTGTGCTTGGGACCCAGGGCATTTTAAACAAAGCGCTGATTGGCATTGGTTTGATCGATGCTCCGTTACGTATTATGTATACCGAAACCGCAGTGATGATTGGCCTGGTTTACATTTTGCTGCCGTTTATGATTTTGCCGCTTTACTCCGCTATCGAGAAACTCGACGGCACATACATTGAAGCAGCGCGAGATCTGGGAGCAAATAAACTGCAGACTCTGACCAAGGTCATTCTACCGCTGACCATGCCTGGCATCATCGGTGGTTGTCTGCTGGTTCTGCTGCCTGCGCTGGGTATGTTCTACATCGCCGACCTGCTGGGTGGTGCGAAGAACCTGCTGATTGGTAACGTGATTAAGAGCCAGGTGCTCAATGCTCGTGACTGGCCATTTGGTGCGGCGACCAGTATCGCCCTGACACTGGCAATGGCGGTCATGCTGTACGCTTACTACCGTGCCGGTAAATTGTTGAATAAGAAAGTGGAGCTAGACTAATGGGTAAGACAGTTAGATTTAGCTTTATGAGCTTGGTGTACTTGTTCCTGTATTTGCCAATTATCGTATTGATTGCTAACTCTTTTAATGACAATAAATTCGGCATTAAATGGGGAGGCTTTACCACCAAGTGGTACCATGCATTAGTCGCTAACGACAGTTTGATGCAAGCCGCCTGGCACTCGCTGAATGTGGCCGTGTTTTCCGCCACTGCAGCAACGCTGATTGGCAGCTTGACGGCAGTCGCCCTATTCCGTTACCAGTTCAAGGGTAAAGGGCTGGTCAACGGCATGTTGTTTGTCGTCATGATGTCTCCGGATATCGTGATGGCAATTGCGCTGTTAGCGCTGTTTTTGGTACTGGGTGCGAATCTGGGGTTCTTTACCCTGCTGATTGCACACATTACGTTCTGTTTACCGTTTGTTGTGGTGACTGTTTACAGTCGCCTCAACGGGTTTGATGTCAAGATGCTGGAAGCGGCCAAGGATCTGGGCGCCAGCGAATGGGTAATTCTGAAAAAGATTATCCTGCCTTTGGCCAAACCTGCCGTTGCGGCTGGCTGGCTGCTGAGCTTCACGCTGTCACTGGATGACGTGATTATCAGTTCATTTGTCACCGGCCCAACTTATGAGATCCTGCCACTTAAGATCTATTCAATGGTCAAAGTCGGTATCTCACCAGAAGTCAACGCACTTGCAACGGTCATGCTGATTGTGTCTCTTGCGTTGGTAATTCTTTCCCAGGTTCTGACCCGGGAAAAAGTCAAGTAAAAGCACCGAAGCAGGAAGAGCGCTTTCCTCCTGCTTCATCTTCATCTAACGCCTTAATTGGGCAACGTCTGGTTTGGAGCTAACGTCAATGAAAAAATGGACTACTCTTTTGGCAGGTAGTATGTGTGCGCTGTCGCTGATCTCAACAAATGTCGCGGCAGAAGACAATGAACTGGTATTTATGAACTGGGGACCGTACATCAACAGCGGTATTCTGGAACAATTTACAAAAGAAACCGGCATCAAAGTGATCTACTCAACGTATGAGTCAAATGAAACTTTGTACGCCAAGCTGAAAACACACAATGAAGGTTACGACCTGGTTGTTCCATCAACTTATTTCGTATCTAAAATGCGTGATGAAGGCATGTTGCAGAAAATCGACAAGTCCAAACTGTCGAATCTGGGTAACCTGGATCCAAACTATCTGAACAAACCTTATGATCCAAACAACGATTACTCGATTCCGCACGTAGTGGCAATTACGGGCCTTGCTGTCAATACAGATATGTACGATCCGAATGATTTCCAAAGCTGGGGCGATCTGTGGAAGCCTGAATTGGCTGGCCAACTGATGCTGATGGATGACACCCGTGAGGTGTTCCACATCGCGCTGCGTAAACTGGGTTACTCTGGTAACACCACTGACGACAAGCAGATTGATGAAGCATACGCTGAGCTACAGAAGCTGATGCCAAACGTATTGGTATTCAACTCAGACAACCCGGCAGCACCTTACCTGTCTGGTGAAGTAGGTCTGGGTATGCTGTGGAACGGTTCTGCAGCGGCAGCGCAAAAAGAAGGTCTGCCACTTAAACTGGTATTCCCTAAAGAAGGCGGTATTGGTTGGGTAGATAACTTTGCTATCGCATCAGGTGCGAAAAACGTCGACGCCGCGCATAAGATGATCGACTTCCTGCTGCGTCCGGAAATCGCGGAGCAGATTTCTCGCGACACTGGTTACCTGACTGGCGTGAAAGCATCAAACGACAAGTTTAAAGACATCGCACCCCTGTTCCCGTCTCAGGAAGATCTGGACCGTGTTGAATGGCAAGCTGCTGTTGGCGACAAAACTGTACGTTATGAAGATTACTTCATGAAGCTTAAAGCGGGTCAATAATCCCAATAAAATGAATGAAATAGGCAGCTTAAGCTGCCTATTTTTGTTTGAGCTGTTATAATCGTCGCTTATGCATAAACATGCTCTTGCCTGGCTAGGCTCTTACAGCAAACATGGAAATCTCATGAAAAGTAAACTGTATGCTGGCGCTTTATGTGCTGCGACTCTATTCACAAGTAACGTGATGGCTGAAGACCAAGAACTGTATTTCTACAACTGGTCTGAATATATTCCTAATGAAGTTCTGGAAGACTTCACTAAGGAAACCGGTATTAAAGTAATCTACTCGACCTACGAGTCCAACGAAAGCATGTACGCTAAGTTGAAAACTCAGGGCGAGGGTTACGATCTGGTAGTACCTTCGACCTATTTTGTTTCAAAAATGCGTAAAGAAGGGATGCTGCAGGAGATCGACCACTCCAAACTGAGTCATTTTGCAGACCTGGATCCTAACTATCTGAACAAATCTTTCGATCCGGATAACCACTACTCTATTCCGTATATCTGGGGCGCGACCGGTATCGGTATTAACACCGATATGCTCGATAAATCTTCAGTGAAAAACTGGGGCGATCTGTGGGATAGCAAGTGGGAAGGCCAGTTGATGATGATGGACGATTCACGTGAAGTTTTCCACATCGCATTGAGTAAGTTGGGCTATTCACCGAATACCACCAATCCAAAAGAGATTGAAGCGGCGTTCCACGAATTGCAGAAGCTGATGCCGAACGTATTGGTATTTAACTCAGATTTCCCGGCTAACCCTTATCTGGCGGGCGAAGTGTCGCTGGGTATGCTGTGGAATGGTTCTGCGTACATGGCTCGCGAAGAAGGCGCACCGATTGAAATCATTTGGCCGGAAAAAGGGGCAATTTTCTGGATGGACAGCCTGGCTATCCCATCCGGTGCTAAAAACCTTGAGGCCGCTCATAAGATGATCGACTTCCTGCTTCGCCCGGATAATGCCGCGAAAATTGCAATGGAAATTGGTTATCCGACGCCGGTAAAAGCGGCTTACCCACTGCTGCCAAAAGAGTTTGCTAACGACCCGAACATCTTCCCGCCACAATCGGTCATGGAAAGTGGTGAATGGCAAGACGAAGTTGGTGAAGCGGCTGCGCTGTACGAAGAGTACTTCCAGAAGCTAAAAGTAAATAACTGATCCTTTTCGATGTGTCTGACCACGTCAGACAGTCCATGCTTATCAAACAAAAGCGGCTCGATTGAGCCGCTTTTTTACATCTGTCACCCGATGCTCTTATCAGGCGTGCTTGCAATCGGGCGCCTGCAGGGCAAGCAGTTCATCCACCAAACGTGGTACCTCAACACTGGCTTTACCGTAGCGTTTCTCAGCAAATTCCGTTTCAACCGCGCTGGGTTCCAGGTTAATTTCAATTGTATGTGCACCGTGCATTTTCGCATCATGTACGAAACCGGCTGCAGGATAGACGACGCCCGATGTGCCAATCGAAATAAACAGATCGGCTTGTTCTAACGCCTCATAGATTTCACCCATACGCAGTGGCATCTCGCCAAACCAGACAATATGAGGACGTAACTGAGACGGGATCTGGCAGCAATGGCATAAGTCGCCACTGACGAGGTCGTCTTTCTGTTCGATCACCTGATTGGTCACCGCACAGCGTGCTTTAAGTAGTTCACCGTGCATGTGGATCACATGTTCGCTGCCGCCCCGCTCATGCAGATTGTCGATATTCTGAGTGATGACGGTCACTTTGCCGTCCAGCTCTTTTTCCAGACGGCCAAGGGCGATATGGGCAGCATTGGGCTCGATAGTTGCGGATTGCAGCTTACGCCGGCGTTGGTTATAGAAATCCTGGACCAGCTCCGGGTTTCGCTCAAAGCCTTCCGGCGTGGCGACATCCTCGATGCGGTGGTCTTCCCACAATCCATCCTGAGCACGAAAAGTTTGAATACCCGATTCTGCCGAGATACCAGCGCCAGTCAGAATGACAACGTTGCGATACGGAAAATTCATACAACATCCTTTTATTTTACTTTTCTGCTAGCTTAGCACCGATACACCGACAACCCTAGAGTTGCGGATTAGACCATAGTCGGAATTTATCGTGGCCCTCGTCTGTTCTGTGACTGTCAACGTGCCTTAAACGATAAAGAGCAGGCTATGCCTGCTCTTTATCGTTTATCTTGTCATAACAGCACTTTGTCACTGACTCTATCATCTATTCCCGTTTACTCTTCGTTAATCGATGAGATCTTGTGAATAGCCAGGTCTGCGCCATTGAATTCATCTTCTTCAGACAGGCGTAAGCCCATCACAGCATTCAGAGTACCGTACACCGCAAACGCACCGATCAGTGCAACCGCAATGCCCATTAACGTCCCCATCACCTGAACGGAAAGACTCACGCCGCCCAGGCCACCAAGCGCTTGCTGGCCAAAGATACCCGCAGCAATGCCACCCCAGGCACCGCACACACCATGCAGCGGCCACACGCCCAGTACGTCATCGATCCTGGTTTTATTCTGTATGTAAGTAAAGAGCCATACAAACAGTGCACCAGCAACGAGGCCCGTTACCAGAGCGCCCAGTGGATGCATCAGATCAGAACCGGCGCACACCGCAACCAGACCGGCTAACGGACCGTTGTGGATAAAGCCCGGGTCATTTTTGCCTGCGATCAGAGCTGCCAGAATACCGCCGACCATTGCCATCAGCGAGTTCATCGCAACCAGGCCACTGATCCCATTGAGTGTTTGTGCTGACATCACGTTAAAGCCAAACCAGCCAACACACAAAATCCAGGCACCCAACGCCAGGAAAGGAATATTAGAGGGCGCAAAGTTAGTGTGTTTACCCGCGCGGATACGCCCCTTGCGCATGCCCAGGAAGATCACCGCAACCAATGCAATCCAGCCGCCAACACCGTGAACCACAACCGAGCCGGCAAAATCGTGGAACCCTGCCCCCATACTGGTTGCAAACCAGTCCTGGATACCATAGTTGCCATTCCAGATAATGCCTTCGAAAAACGGGTAAACCAGACCGACGGTAAAAAAGGTTGCCAGCAAAATCGGATAAAAACGTGCTCTTTCGGCAATACCGCCAGAGACGATAGCCGGAATCGCCGCCGCAAAAGTCAGCAGAAAGAAGAACTTCACCAGTTCGTAGCCATTCCCCTGAGCCAGTGTTTCTGCGTCAGCAAAGAAGTTAGCTCCATAAGCGATCCAGTAACCGATGAAAAAATAGGCGACGGTCGAAATGCCAAAATCGGCCAGAATCTTGACCAGTGCATTGACCTGGTTCTTTTTACGTACGGTCCCTACTTCCAGAAATGCAAAACCTGCATGCATCAAAAACACCATAATGGCGCCAAGCAGTAGAAATAAGGTATCTGAACTTTGGGTCAGGGTTTGTACGGCACCATGTACCTGACTTACTGTTTCATTCATTCTCGTAATACTCCATAGCAAAAATAAACGCGCACAAAACAAGTGCTACTCAATTTTTATCTCACCATTTTGGTGAGCGAATTATAATTTTCGTTACATGGAGCAAAATGTGTTCCAACTATAAACAATTCAGTTAATAATCATAAATCACATGATAATTCATTGTTTTATAATGCTTTAAATGTATAAGTCAGTGGCACGAATATCGCGTTGCCACTTAATTATCGTCGCTTAAATGCACCATATTGGATCTCTGGCACCAATTTCGAGCGCACAAATATGTAGCAGTAAAGTTAATAACCTGGCTTGTTTGCTAAATGGCTGCCACTTACGAGCCATGTCATTTTGAGCAACAGATATCGCAGCTGGGTAAAAAAACACCCGGACAAGGCCGGGTGTTTGACTGGGATGTAAGCATACCTTACAGGTTTGGCCCTTTAGACGGCTTGTGAGGAATGTTACTTTTGAGCTGCTGCATGCCCTGGAACATACGTACCACCCAAATCGTAATCGCAAATAAGGCGATTAAAGCACCTAAATATGGGATTAATGACCCGACTGTCGTCAGCCAGCTGTGGGCGTACCAATATCGGTGAACCCCCATAATTAGTCCATTGGTGGTCGCCACCGAGACAATCAGTACCACAAAGAAGGTCAAAAACAAGAAGAAGGTACGAATCAGGCCATAGTAATGTGAATTCGCCACGTCACCATCTTCATTCTTGTCCAGGCGATAGCCCGCGTAAATAATCCCGATAACACCTGAAAGCAGACAGGTAAAGGGGGTCAGCAGGCTGGCAATATAAACAAACCACACCGAATTATTCTGGCTAGCGGGTCTCATGCTTTGGCTCCTTATCAACCGTTGATGCGTTGACAGAGGTTTCCGCAGGTTCAATCTGTCCCTGCTCTTTCATCTCTTCATACCACAAGTCATGATGCTCTTTAGCCCAGGTTTCATCGACTTTACCGGTCACCATGCCTTCCAACGCCCCTTCCATACCAAACAAACCGATGTAGATATGGAAAATGAATCCGCAAATCAGCACCAGTGCAGAAATCATATGCACCAGATTAGAAAGCTCCATATCACGTCGGGTCTGGCCGAAAATAGGGAAATCAAGGATCAGACCACTCGCTGCGACAAACGCGCCGACGAAAATCAGCATCCAGTAGACGATTTTTTCACCGCCGTTAGAGAAGCCGGCGGAAGGATGCGTGCCTTTATGCTTGCCAAACATACCGCCGAACTTCATAAACCATTGCAAGTCCACTTTATCAAACAGGGATTTCTTCCACCATTTGAACAACATACATAACAGCAGCAGGAAGAAAAGCGGCCCCATATAGTTGTGGTACTGCTTCGCGGAATAAACAATAAAGCCCCACACTTCAGACGGCACATAAGGTTTTAAAAAATGTTTACCGTAGACTAAAGTCAGTCCGCTGAACGCCAGAGTCAGAAAAGTAAACGCCATGCTCCAGTGCATCGCACGATCCAGCCGCGACCAGCGTTTAATTTTACGCCCGGTACGAGGCTTACTCAGCATGATTGGCCCCATCAGCACGTAGGCCAGGATGACCATCGCGATACTGCCAAAGATCGCAATCGCACCCGCCGGTGACATCCACTTCTCTTTCAGTATGTACCAGGCTTCTCCGGGAGCACTGATCAACACGCCGTGTTCCGGGCCTTGCGAAGTGGTATAGCCCGCTTCACCATTACGGATCTGACGCCAGTAATCTGCGCCGGCCAGTTGCGTGAACTCTCTTTGCGCCACATCAGGTTTGCTTTGCTGCTCAGCAAACGAAGGCTGAACAGCAAAAAACATCAGTGCTGTCAGCAAAGGCAGCACAAAATGCATGGCGCGCGTCATCAAATGTCGCATCACCATTAACTCCTTGTTGCGTCGTAAGACAGATCTTCTCCATCGCTCCAACCCGCGCCTTTTGCGCCACGCTCAACCACACGCTGACGGAAAATGTCAGAAACGGTTTCGGCATCGCCGGCCATCAGAGCTTTGGTTGAACACAGTGAAGCACACATCGGCAACTTGCCTTCGGCAATGCGGTTTGCACCGTATTTCTTGCGCTCTTCCTCAGAACCGGGTTCTGTCTCCGGACCACCGGCACAGAAGGTACATTTGTCCATTTTGCCACGCTCGCCGAACGCTGAGTTTTTAGGGAACTGCGGCGCACCAAACGGACAGGCAAACAGGCAGTAACCGCAGCCGATACACAGATCTTTGTTGTGCAGCACAATGCCATCTTCCGTATGCACGAAGCAGTCTGCCGGACATACTGCCATACACGGCGCATCGGTACAGTGCATACAGGCAACAGAGATTGAGTTTTCGCCCGGTTCACCATCGTTGAGAGTAACAACGCGGCGGCGCTGAATCCCCCACTCTAACGCGTCGTCGTTTTCATTTTTACATGCCGTGACACAGCCGTTACATTCGATACAGCGCTTGGTGTCACACATAAATTTCATTCTTGCCATGATTGAGCTCCTTACGCCTTACGGATGTTACACAGAGTGACTTTGGTTTCCTGCATTTGGGTGGTTGGATCGTAACCGTAAGTGGTGGCGATATTTGCAGAATCACCAACAACGTAAGGCTGAGTGCCTTCCGGATACTTATCGCGCAAATCTTCACCTGAGAAGATGCCGCCAAAGTGGAACGGAATAAACGCCATGCCCGGTTTCACGCGGCGTGTCACCATGGCTTTTACATGAATACGGCCTTTCTCAGCGCCTTCTACCCAAACGTATTCACCGTCTTTAAAGCCAAGATCGTTGGCATCTTTCGGGTGCACTTCAACAAACATCTCCTGTTGCAACTCGGCTAGCCAAGGGTTGGAGCGGGTTTCATCGCCCCCGCCTTCGTATTCAACCAGGCGGCCAGAGGTGAGGATAATCGGATACTCTTGTGAAACATCTTTGTCCTGAATCGATTTATACAGGGTCGGCAGACGGTAGATAGACTCCGCGTCATCCCAGGTCGGATAATCAGCTATCAGGTCACGACGCGGCGTGTACAGAGGCTCACGGTGCAGCGGCACGCGATCCGGGAAGGTCCAGACAATGGCTCGAGCTTTGGCATTACCAAACGGAATACAGCCATGCTTAATCGCAACGCGCTGAATGCCGCCGGACATATCGGTTTTCCAGTTTTTACCTTCGGCCGCCGCTTTTTCTTCCGGAGTCAAATCGTCCCACCACCCCAGATGTTTCAGCAATTTATCACTGAACTCCGGATAACCGTCCTCAATTTCACTGCCTTTCGAGAAGCTGTCTTCTGCCAGCAGGTTTTTACCTTCAAACTCAACACCATAACGGGCACGGAACGTACCGCCACCTTGTGCGACTGTTTTCGACGTGTCGTACAAAATATGGGTGCCAGGGTGTTTCATTTCCGGTGTACCCCAACATGGCCAAGGCAGACCATAGGTTTCTCCGTTGACCGGGCCGCCTTCCGCTTCCAGACTGGTTTTGTGGAAGGTATGCCAGTTTTGCTGGTGAGCTTTAAGGCGCTCAGGGCTTTGGCCGGTGTAACCAATGGTCCACATGCCACGGTTAAACTCACGGGTAATGTCTTCAATAACGGGTTGGTTGTTCTCAACCCGGATGTGCTTACACAACTGCTCATCGATACCGAGTTTTTTCGCCATCAGATACATGATTTCATGGTCTGGTTTGGAGTCAAACAGCGGCTCAATCACCTGATCACGCCATTGCAGCGAGCGGTTGGAAGCCGTCACACTGCCGTAAGTTTCAAACTGAGTAGTGGCCGGCAGCAGATACACACCGTCGGTACGTTCGCTCATGACGGCGGCAACGGTCGGATACGGGTCAACAATCACCATCATATCCAGCTTCTGCATCGCCTTTTTCATTTCGACGCCGCGGGTTTGCGAGTTCACCGCATGACCCCAATAGAACATGGCACGGATGTTATCGCGCTGTTCAATGTTCTTTTTGTCTTCCAGCACACCATCGATCCAGCGTGAGACAGGAATACCCATGTTATTGATGGGTTTCTGACCACGGTATTCGTTCTGATCAAAGCGGTTTTGCACCCACTCAAAATCCACATCCCAAACGCCACACCAGTGTTTCCATGAACCATCCGCCAGACCGTAGTAACCCGGCAATGTGTGCGACAGTACACCCAGATCGGTTGCGCCCTGCACGTTGTCGTGACCACGGAAAATGTTGGCACCGCCACCGGATTTACCCAGGTTGCCCAACGCCAGTTCCAATACACAATAAGCGCGAGTGTTGTTGTTACCCGTGGTGTGCTGAGTTCCGCCCATACACCAAACCACGCAACCAGGACGGTTCTCCGACAAAATTTTGGCCGTTTTGTATACTTCGGCTTCAGTCAGACCCGTAACACGTTCGACTTCCTGCGGGTTCCATTTCGCCACTTCGGTGCGAATTTCATCCATACCGAACACACGCTGACGGATAAACTCTTTATCTTCCCAGTTGTTTTTGAACACATGCCACAAAATACCCCAGATAAAAGCAACGTCAGTTCCCGGGCGTAGTGAAATGTAATAGTCCGCTTTGGCCGCTGTACGGGTGCGACGCGGGTCTGCGACAACAATCTTACAGCTGTTCTTCTCTTTGGCGATCAGGATATGTTGCATCGCAACCGGGTGAGCTTCGGCCGGGTTGGAACCAATAAACAGGATCGACTTACAATTATGCATGTCGTTAAAGGAGTTGGTCATGGCTCCGTAACCCCAGGTATTCGCTACCCCGGCGACGGTTGTTGAGTGACAGATACGTGCCTGGTGGTCGACGTTGTTGGTTCCCCACAGCGATGCCAGTTTGCGGAACAGGTAGGCCTGTTCGTTGCTGTGTTTGGCACTGCCCAGCCAATAGACTGAGTCCGGACCTGACTCCTGACGAATACGCAGTGCTTCGTCACCGATTTCGTTGATCGCCTGATCCCAGGAGATCTTTTTCCACTGACCACCTTCCAGTTTCATCGGGTATTTGAGACGGCGCTCACCGTGACCATGTTCACGCAGTGCCGCCCCTTTTGCACAGTGGCCACCGGCGTTAAACGGATGATCAAACGCTGGCTCCTGACCGGTCCACACGCCATTCTGTACTTCGGCATAAATACCGCATCCGACCGAACAGTGGGAACAGATGGTGCGCTTCACTTCTGTTTTCGCATTGTGATCAACGTCTGCGGCCTGGGCTTTTTTCAGCATTCCCGGCGCAAACAGTGATGCACCGACAGCGGCGCCACCAGCAGCCAGCGAAGTATTTTTTCATAAACGCACGGCGACTGATCCCAAGCGGGTTGCTGTTTTTGCTCGTGCTGTCTGAACGTTTGGTTAATCTCATCGCTGCGCTCCTATAGCGTGTCGTAGTAATCACGAATGTGCTGGGTTTCGTGATACCCTTTCTTCAGTTCATTCTTATTTGCCTGCACCGGTGTTTCACTGGCGATGGCTTGCTGAGAAACGCCCGTAACGACCGCACCCGCGACCGCTGCAGTTCCCAACCCTTTCAGCAGGTCACGCCTGCTTTGGTTGATGTCTTTTTGTTCTTTTTTCATCATTGCTTCCTTTATCCGTTCTTGCTGTTACCCGCATGATTGGAGCCTGTGCTGATCGGTTAAGATTGCTGTTCAGCTTTATCGGTGAGGTTTTTCACCTCAATTTTGTGTGTATTCTTGCGACTGGATGGCGCCTGGGTCAGGCTGACATTTTCCAGAGTCAAAAACGCGCCCAGCAACTCGGCCACAGCGCGATAAAACTGGGCGTGCTCGGCCTGATTCATTTGATCCACCAGCTTGTTGTACCAGGTCGCAATGTGACGGTTGAAAAAGGCTTTTTGCACCATGTCCCGGCTTTCGATCAGATACGCCATGGTTTCGCACAGGGCTGCGATATGATCTTCCGGCTCTTTTACCGCTTCATCACGCTCCAGGCCGATTTGACTGAGGTGGAAACGAATGTCGGCCAGCGGTTTCTCCATCAGAGAACCGGTTAAATGCCAGGAAGCAAAAGGGACGACTTCACCGCGCCCGATGCCGATAAACAGTTGTTGGTATTCTTGTTCCAGATCCGGACGTTTTACCGCGCGAGCGGCAGCGGACAGTGACTGCCATGCCTTCGCCATCGGCGTGGCATTCTCTTCGCTTTGCAGATCAGTCAGAAACTCAATTAATGGCGCTGAGGGCACATCGCGCAACAGAGTCGCCAGCAAAAGATAAATGTCGCAACGCAATGCATCATCACCCTGTTCGGTTTGTTCAAGGTGTTGTGCAGGATCAAATTGAATGGCCTGATCACTTGGCATTATGTTTTCCTTCCCTAGTAATTGAGCTGTTTTTCCGGATCGTTAGCCATGGACTCAAACACGTCCACAACACGACAGTCTTCACACATCGCGATACGATTCAGCGAAGTCTGATCAGAGAAATGTGAGTGACCGCGTAACTTATCTTGCAGCATGGTGATCATCGATTGTGGCGCGAATGGTTTCTGACAGCGCAGACAATGGGCAGGCTCTTCCTGATGCAGTGTGACGACGGCCTGGCGTTGTTGTTTGTCCCAATTGATGCGTGAGGATGAGGTCAGCGCGCTTTCAGGACAGGCTTTGACACACAAGCCACATTGCACACAATCTTGCTCGACGAATTTGAGTGATGGCATATCGCCTTCATGATGAAGAGCGCGAGTCGGACAAACCGCGACACAACTCATACACAAGGTACAATCCTGAGTAGAGCATTCAATCGCGCCGTAGGCCGCGGTCGCAGGCAAAGGTTGAATAGCGGGCTCGATCTGTTTGTGCTCCGCCAGAGCGTCAAGCGCCTGATACAGTCGTTGACGCTTATTGCCTTCCAGTTCACCCAGATGAAGTCCGAGTGGCTCCGTACACAGGGTCGGTGTACCGTCTCGCAGCGATTCGAGAAAAAGAATATCAACGGTCTCTTTATCAATACCGAGCTGATTCAGGAATGTCTGCGCCATCGTGACTTCCTGATTAAGGATACGCATCACCGTAGGTGGCATATGACGACTGGCTGCAAACAGCACTTGAGTCGCACCATTAACCAAAGCCGCAAACCACGAGTCCATGCCCACTGAAGGCAGCTCTTCCACAGTGACCGGAATCACGTTATCCGGCAGCGCCTGCAGCGCCATCAGGTTATATTGCTCATGACGTGAGCTGCAGATCAGAATGACAGCCTGTTCACCACCGGCTTGCGCATAGTTACGTAGCAGACGCTCAATGAATTTTTGTGTGTCAGTCGGGTTAGGCAATGCATAATGAATCGCTTCAGTGGGACAAGATGTCGCACATGTTCCTATGCCCTGACATAAATACGGATTAATCTGAATCCGATGACCCGTTTTGTCACTGCCTTCACTGGACAATGCACCCGCCGGGCAAGCATCAACACAACGTTCGCAGCCTTTCACACCTCGTGAAGAGTGAGCACATAAATCGGTATCGAGACGGAAATACTTCGGTTTGTCGAAGGTTCCCATGAGGTCAGGGATCTCTTCTAACGCATCAGACAACTTGGGATGTCCGCGCCCGACCGGAAAATATCCGGGAACAGGCACTTCTTCAGTCATAACGCCATTCAGAGACATATCCAGCACGATATCAAAACAGTCCTGCGAGATTGCGGCCTGAGCCAAATTAATTTCCTGACCGCGATTTTCGACCGAAACACTGAATGCACCGAGAAATCCACTGATTTCAACACTGTCTGCATAATAGAGATGATGACTCTCGGAAGGCTCTCCGTCCACAGACAACAGAGTGACAGACGCCATTTGCGATAATTGCAGCGCCGCCCGTTCGATAAGGCTGCTTGGACCAAGAATAAGCGTATGCCCGCCACTTTCGTAACTGACGGTAGGCGGAATTAAATTGGTGAGTTCAACGGTGTTTTCAATGGCAGACCACCGTGCACGTCCATTCGGAGATGTCGCTTGTTGTAAATATTGCTTTAACATTGCTCGTTTCCATCATATGAGCGAATCTTGAGTGCCCGCTCTTTTTGATTACTTTAGCAATTAGCATTCCAACCATAAAAATGATTTAAAACAAACGGTTAAAAATAAAACTAATCAATGTATCGGCACAAATAAAAAAGATGAGACAAATTGTCTCATCTGGTCGAAAAGGTATTAGGTCAAAATGTACCTGGTCGTTATCGAGATAATAGTTAAAGGGATAAGAGTTTTTGAACAATCAGAAATTAAGTGGTCGATTTAGTCTCATCGTCCTTGTGGTCGAGATGATCGGCACGATCTGTTTCAGATTGAGCGGATGCAGCAAGTTTGCCGTCCAGCGCCGTCGCATCCTCCCTGCCTGGCGTGCCATTGAGATTAACATTAATAGCTTCAACATCGCTCTCTTCATCCACCAGATCATCCGATGAAGCTGCGCCACTTATTTCGGGCTTATTGTGCACAGGTTGTGTCTCTGAGCCAGGCTTATCTTCCGGCTTATCGTCGGCCTTGTTCAGCCAGTCACGCAAACCCTGCGCGACTTCAGTCGACAAGCTTTTTACTTTGGAGTAATCGTGATCGTAATCATTAAGCCGATCGACTTCGCTAAACTCACCACTCAAAAACAGCTTACGCAGCGCTGCTTTTTTTACTTGTTGACTAGCTTGGGATGCCAGTAAGGCAGCGACCGACTGTGGTTGCTCATTGGCACTGTCCTCTGCGAGGCTGTTTGCCTCGGTGCCAGTTTGTGGTTCAAAACCATCAGCGAGATCTGAACCCGGTGAATCAAGTTCATCGGTTCGAGTGGCTGAGTCGATGTCTGCCGTGCCGGTTTCTGAACCAGAGCTGTCTTCTGCCGACGAAGCCAGGTCCTCATGTTGCTCTTCAAGTTTGCGCTTTGACCAGCGGGAAAGAAACGAATTATTGTCCACTGGCTCTGCCCGCCCCTTTGCGTTTTTTACGTTTCACTTCCAGCAATTCGCCATGTCGGCCAATAAAGGCTTCCATCCAGGCCTGAATCGGCAGCGGCATATCGGCCGAAAGCACCAGATAGTCACCATCCATATATTGGCCTGCCACGCTCTGTGACGCGGTGAGCGTAATGATATTTGGAGGGGTTCCTTCAGCGTCTGGATTTTCCAGTACCAGAAACAGTTTAGGTTGTTGAGAACTCAGGTTGAAACGATAGTCGGTTCGTTCATCACGATACAGTTCCAGCACGGCGATAAATGCACTGTCCTGGTTCGGATGCAGATCAAAACCGGTTAATTGCCATTGGGTGGTCATCCACATTCCGGTTGTGATCTCGTGCTCAACCAGATCACAGGCCAAGGGCCAAAGGGTCTCGGTCTTTTCTGTATCCATGATTTTGATTTGCAGTTCTGACATGGGAGTTTCCGTAATATTCTCGTTAAGCTGTCTGACTTTCTTATCGGCACGACATCGCGCCTTTTTTCATAGTCTAGAACAAATCTAAGCACTTAAAAGTGCAGATGATGTTTTAAAACTGCCGCCCTGGTCTGTGACTGTCAATTGATTTCAGCACACCCGGAACGTTGTTTTTTCAAGATTTGAAATAGTGACTTAGCAATAACTAAGCCATCTGTTCGTTATTTTTGAACTTTAATTCATGGCTTGAGAACTTTAACTCGTTACTCCGTCACTTTGAGTTGGCGACTCTGGTACTTTAGACACAATTTACGCCACTTGGATTAGACCACTTACAACTTTTTAGCTAGGGTTTAGGCGCGAGCTGATGTTTCACCCCAGCCGGACCGTATAGCAAAAGAAACCTGACCTTATAAAAAGGATGCCGCAGTGAGCAAGTTATCTGTTATCAAAACCAGTGAAAACCCGTTACAAACCATGGATGTAGACGTGTATGACGAATATGGGGAGAAATTGGTCAAATCGATCGCTTGTGAGCGTCCTCTGACCGTACTGCTTAACTGGAAAGAAATCGTGACTCTGATGACGTTAGGATCACGGCCTGACGCTTTGGTGCTGGGTTACCTGAAAAATCAGAGTTTTATTTCCGATCCTGACGCGCTCGACTCGGTCATTATCGATTGGGAGACCAATTCTGCCGCCGTGGTTACCCGGGAAAACATTGATCACCTTGAGCCGGCGTTAAAGAAAAAGACCGTTACTTCAGGCTGTGGTCAGGGCACCATGTACGGCAACGTGATGAAACAGCTGGAGAACTATCAGGTTCCGCAACGCCCGCTTAAACAGTCTCAGATTTATGCCGCTCTGGAAGCGTTAACCCATCACAACGACACTTATAAAAAGGCAGGTGCCGTACACGGCTGCGCAATCTGCTTTGAAGACCAGGTGTTATCGTTTGTCGAAGATGTCGGTCGCCACAATGCGGTGGATACTCTGGCCGGAGAAATGTGGCTTAACAACATGAGTGGCGAGGATAAAATCTTCTATACCACAGGTCGTTTAACCTCAGAAATGGTGATCAAAGTTGCCCAGATGGGGATACCTGTACTGCTCTCCCGCTCCGGCGTGACCCAGATGGGACTCGATCTGGCGCAACAGTTCGGCATCACAACCATTGCCAGAGCAAAAGGCCTGCGTTTTCAGGTCTACAGCGGCGCAGATAAAATCGAGTTTGATGTCAAAGGACATCTGGCCGATTAGTTTTTAATAACCAATAGCCAATAACTAATAACCAGCTAGTACCATTTGAAAGAATACGTTGAAAAGAGATGAGGAGATGAGGAGATGAGGAGATGAAAAGATAACGGCAGTTCATCGTTGCCGCCTTCACTGAATTCGCAGCACCATCACAAATTTTGGCCCGCTGTTCGAGTTGCTTAAGCTACACTTAATTTGATAATCAATAACTTATTAAGTGAACTCGTCAATGTCGGCTATCCTCCATTTTAGGTTACGAGCTTGGCTCTTACCATTATTACTCGGCCTGCTGAGCTTTTCCGTCACCGCTGAGTGGCAGCACGATGATGTCAATCTGGTTGCCCAGACGCCACAAAGCATGCGGGATCTGGAACAGAACGTCCGTGAATTGCCTGAACGGACAATGATGGATCGCGCACAGCAACAACGTGTGCAACAGTTATTGAAAGCAACTTTGCTGCAACAGCAGAACACGGTTGACGAATTTTCGACCTTGCTGGAGCACTACCAGCAGCAAGCGGATGAACTCAATTGGTTTAATCTGCAGCAAAGTTATTTAGCCCTGACCAGTTTGTCCCGCAGCAAACAACGTTTGCTTGAACTTAGTGATGTGTATACCCGCAGCGTCCTGACCGGTTTCAGTTCAGAAGGTGTCAGTCAGGCCCGGCTTGAACTGCAGCAGGCGCGTTTAATGCTGCACTATCAATGGCACTGGCAAACAAGGCAGTTAGATACTCTATGGCACAACGTTAGCAGAGCGCCTCTTTCCTTCTGCGGAATGGTACTGAGAGTCATGGTGATCTTTGCCGTCTTGTTCTGGTGGCTGGGTCACAGCCAGCCGTTGATCAAATTGTTCTGGCGTACTTATCTGCAAAACAAACAGAAACCGGCTATCTGGGCACGACTGGTGTGGTATGTGAGTAAAGCCAACCGCACGATTGCCTGGATGATAGCGCTGACTCTTGTCCTGCAGAGTCTTATTCAGCTGGAGAGCCTGCAGGCGCTGCGCTATCTGCAATGGGCCATCTGGTGGCTGTTGGGCGGTCGCATCGCCATCAGTCTGATCAGCGAGTACTTCTATCGTACCCGTCGCACGTCCAATCAAGCGTTGATCGATTTACGCCAGACTTCGATTCGTCGTCTGGTTCGTACTGCGGTCATCAGCGGCCTGATCGTCCAGTTATCCTTAGCCTTACTGGCCAAAAACACCCTCTATGACTGGCTCACCGATGCGCTGAGCGTCTGGATTGTGCTGATGGTGGTTTCAGTACTGATGCTATGGCGAGAGCGCACCTTTGCGGTTATCGACAAGCAGACGGATAAACCACTTTGGGTAAAATGGGCAGAGAAAAAACAGAGCACCTGGTTGGCATGCATTCCGGCGACGGTTCTTGGTGTACTTTGGATAGGATTGAACACGCTACAACGTCAACTCGTGTCACTGATGTCGAGCTATTCCTTTTGCAGTCAGGCGCTGGCCTACCTGTTTCGTATCGAGGCGGCCAAGCAGAATAATAACCGCTGTAATGAACAGGAGTACACCCGTGTTAAAGGCGACGAAACCTTTGATTATGTACTACCGGGCCATATGGACAGTCCCCTGGTTGAGTACGCGCAAGATGAATTTCAGCAGTTGAGCCGCTATTTGCTCAGTGACAGTCCGGCGATGTGTGTGGTGTCCGGCGAGCGTGGGATTGGCACCACGACCTTGTTGCATCGCCTGCTGAATAAAGTGAAAAACGCCCGACCGGTTTATCTCAATTGCCCCTATTCTGGTCTGGATAACCTGCTATCCCAACTGGCGGTAGAACTTAACCTGAGCGAGGATGCCAGTGAAGTGCAGATCATCGCGGCGCTGCGACAGAGTGAGCAAAGTTATCTGATTGCGATTGATAATGCACAGCGCCTGGTTAAGCCGACCGTCGGTGGCCTCAAGGGATTACTGCATCTGACCAACTTACTGCGCCGCAGTAAGCAGAATCACCGTGTGGTGATGGCAATTGAAAAATCGAGCTGGCGGTTTGTCGATCGCGCACGTGGTGAACGACTGCTGTTTGACTGGGTGACTATTTTGCCGCGCTGGAATGAAGTACAGCTAGGTGAATTGCTCGACAGCCGCATCAATCAGGATAAGCAGTCGCCGATATCCTTTGAGGGGTTACTGGTTCCCCGCCAATGGGGCGATGAAGAGCACAGTGATGAAGAACGCTCACGCCTGGGGTTCTATCGTATTCTGTTGCACTACTCCGATGGCAACCCGACCGTGGCGTTGCGCTTTTTTCGCCGTTCTTTGCATCGTCATAAGGAGAACCATCAGGTTGTGGTGCGCTTGTTTCATACCCCTGATGCGCATGATCTGGAATCCATGCCCAAACCCATGCTGGCTGTGCTGCGCTCAATCGTGCAACTGGAAGTCGCCTCTCCGGATGAATTATCGGAATGTACTCAACTGACCATCCCTGAGGTGATTGGCATTATGCGCTACTTTGAAAGTCGGGGATATCTGGAATGGGCGGAAGATAAAACCCGAATTTCCGACCACTGGTATCGCGCCATTACCAATGTTCTGGACAGACAACATTTGTTGGTGAAGTAATGAAAGTATCCCATATACCCATACCGCATCTCGCTATTATTATGTTGTGCAGCCTTGCGCTGATGATAAGTGCCCCCTCAGCCGCCGAAGAAGCCGTTTCAGACATACAGGATATTAAACAGATTGCCAGCCTGGTGCGCTGGAGTGGTGTGTTCTTTTCGCTACTGGTCGTCGCCGCGACCTGGCTGCTGCTCAAGTTCGTCAAATCTCTGATCAGAACGCTGGGAACTCAGTTCGTCCAGTACCGCATGTTACTGCAGAAATTCCAGTCGTTTTTCCAGTTCTTTATGTATCTCAGCGTTGCGGCGATTGTGCTGATGCTCAGCTTCCGCATTAATGACCACATGCTGGCACTGATTGGCGGTACGCTGGCGGTCGCGGTTGGTTTTGCGTTAAAAGATCTCGCGGCTTCGTTTATTGCCGGAATCACGGTGGTGATTGACCGGCCGTTCCAGGTTGGTGACCGCGTCACTTTCGAAGGTCATTATGGTGATATTATTGAAATCGGGCTGCGCTCGGTGCGGATGCGGACCTTATCCGATGACATCATCACCATCCCCAATAACAAATTTCTCAATGAAATCACCTCCAGCGGTAACTATGGCGCGCTGGATATGCAGGTGGTGATCCCGTTTTATGTCGGTTTGGATGAAGATATTGCGCTGGCTCGCGATCTGATACAAGAAGCGGCCTCATCAAGCCGCTACATTCATCTGCCAAAACCAGTCGTAGTATTGGTCAAACAGACCATGACCGAAAGCTATCTGGCGGTGCAGCTTACCTGCAAAGCCTACGTGGTCGATACGGCTTACGAAAAATTATTTGAAACCGATATTACGTTGCGGGTCATGAAAGAATTTAAAACCCACGGCATTAAACCGCCAAACAGTGCCTTTCAGAATATCTGATGCCAGACCGTTTTGACAAATTCCTGCACCAAGCGTGACAGGTTTCAAACTGATTGTTTTTACAAAGTAATCAGTTTAAAGCGTAACGAGTTTATAGAAAGCGGCCATGCCGCTCTTGGGCATGGCCGCTTTTAGCTGAAACACAACGACTCAGGACGCTTTAGTAATCAGCAGGTGTGCATCTGCCTTACTCGGCAGGTAGACACTGAAGGTACTGCCTTTACCATATTCAGACCGAACTCGTATCTCACCACCAGTCTGGCTGAGCAGACTCTGCGAAACCGACAAACCCAAACCTGTTCCTTCCCGTTTTGTGGTATAAAACGGGTCAAACACCCGCTTGAGGTGTTCGGGTTTAATACCACACCCCTGATCTTCGATATGGACCACGGCGCCAAGCACTTCACCCTGCTCGCACCAGTCTTCACTGCTAATCGTTAATTTTCCCTGTCCGTTCATGGCATGAATCGCGTTCATCTGCAGGTTCACCAGGATCTGCAACAACTGATGGCGATTCACCTCAACTGAACTCTGAGCTTCAAACCGGGTAACAAACTCGATGTCGCGCTTCTTGGTGCCGGTTTTCACCAACGTGATGCTCTCTTCAATAATCGGATTGATGTGCTGCCAGGTGATTTCATCCTGGACGCCGCCATGACGGCTGTATTGCAGCAGACTGCGGGTGATATTCCGTATGCGGTCAATCTGTAACAGAATGGCGTCAATCTCCTCTTCGACCCGTTTAGCATCATCACCGAGTTCAAACCGAATCAGTTCTGTGTTGCCCAGGATCACTGCGGTCGGGTTATTGATTTCATGTGCAATGCCTGCAGTAAGCTCACCAAGAGCCGCCAGTTTCTCGTGCACAATGAGTTTGTCACGGGTCTGGTTCAGCAGTTGAATATGGTGCTCAAGCTCGGCTGTTTTGTCCTGCAGACTGGCGGTCCGCTCGCTGACTTTTCCTTCCAGCTCATGAGCCGCGCGCTGAATCTCTTCATTTCGTTGCTGCAACAAATCAAGCATGTTATCAAACTGCCGCGCCAATTGAGCCAGTTCATGGTCATGATCCAGGCCCAGCTCGCCAATACGCTGATTTTTGCCTAACTGAACCAGCTTCACGACACGATGGATTCGTTCTATCGGCCGGAACAAATCGCGCGAGCCACGGTAAACAAAAATGCCTGAAACCAGCAGCAGAGACAGAGTCGCAATGGCTATTTCCACGATGTTGGTCAGGTAGCTTTTGACAAACGGCCACAGCAGATGGCCGGTATATAACATACCGATGACCTGCTGATTCGAGTCACGAATCGGCTCATAAGCAGTGATGTACCAGGCGTCATACACATAAGCCCGATCAACCCATTGCTGGCCCTGTTGTAAAACCTGGGTCTGCACCGCGTCAGATACCCGGGTTCCGACTGCACGGCCCTGTTGCTCTGAACTGTCGAGCGGCACGTTGGTGCTGATCCGCAAAGCATCGAGAAAAATGGTGACCGTACCCACAGAGCGCATCTGCTCACGTCGCATCGGATAAATGAGATCCCTGAGTTGATCGACCAAAGCGCTGCTGTTATTGAGCAACAGGCCACCATCGAGAAATCCAATCAGGTTTTGATGTTCATCGTTAACCGCGACAATCGTGCGGCTCACCAGGCCACGAGTTTCCACTATTTCGCTGTGGCTGTGGTCGTTCCGGATCTTGGCGCGCTCGGCTAATGCCGGCGACAACTTTGTCAATTCTTCATGACTGAGCACATCGAAAAACGAGTCACGGGCGCTAAGTGCCTGATAGCGAGCCTGCTGTTGCGATAAACCATGTTGTGAGGGATCAATCGGCGCAAAATTGAGGAAGTCGAGAGAGTAGCGAGCCTTTTGCGCAGAAACCCACTGCCGGAGCGAAAGCGGGTTATTGGCAGCGCCATTACTCATCTGCAATACACGGCGACGAAACGCGTATGACTCAGCAAAAGCCCGGACCTCATTGGCCTGACGTTGCTGCAGCAGGCTGACGCTGTTACGCGCGACACCAAGGCGCTCGGAAACATCAACTAACGCACTTTGCCAGGTGTAATGCAGCGACCAGTAAATGGAGATCGCGATCAATGCCACCAGCGTGAACAAGATCGGAGCGGATGTCAGGATCAGCAGACGGTAGCGCACTGTGGTTTTTAAGCGATAACGCCATTTTTGCAGCAGGGTCCGGTTAGCTAGCTTCATCACCGTCCCACTCTTTGAATTTTCGCTCCAGCGTCTTTCTCGCGACACCGAGATCGCGCGCGGCAGCGGATTTGTTGCCTTGGTAGAAGTCCACCAACTGCATAATGTGCGCTTTCTCGACATCTTTCAGTGTCCAGTGGTTAGGATATCCCACTTGCTCACCGCCTGACTCGGTTGCTGCTGATGTTTGTTGGCTGTCAATATCATGTGACGTTGTCACTACATCCAACTCAGAAAGACCATGTAACTCACGCCAATAGTGCGCTGGCGGCTTACCTAACAGAATGCAGCGTTCAATCAGGTTCTTGAGTTCACGAATGTTACCCGGCCACTCATAGGTCAGCATGGCCGACACATCCTCATGGGCCCACTTGGGTACCGGCATAGCCAGCTCTGCACAGAGGTTTTTGGTAAAAAACGGCACCAGTTCTTTTAAATCGGCGCTGCGCTCACGCAGCGGACAAACATCAATTTTGAGTACATTGAGGCGGTAGTACAAATCGCGGCGGAAATTCCCCTGGTCGACTTCATCCTGCAGGTTACGGTTGGTTGCCGCCACCACCCGGACATCAATCGCCACTTCTTTTTCCGAGCCAACCGGACGAATCGCTCTCTGCTCCAGAACGCGCAACAACGCCGATTGCATGGCAAGCGGCATTTCACCGATTTCATCCAGAAACAGCGTACCGCCATTGGCAACCCGAAACAGACCTTCACGGCTTTTTTTAGCCCCGGTAAACGCGCCGGATGTATGCCCGAATAGCTCACTTTCCAGCAGCTCCGGGGCAATCGCACCACAGTTAAGCGGCACAAAAGGCCCTGAACGCTCACTGGCCTCATGAATCGCGCGTGCCACCAACTCTTTACCGGTTCCCGATTCGCCCTCAACTAATACCGACGCTCGAGACGGCGCGAATTGCAGGATAAGCTGTTTAAGCAGCTCTGTTTGTTGTGAGTGACCAATGATCTGCGTGGCGCAGTGACGCTGGTAATCGCGTTGCAGCGCGTATTGCATCCGCTCATTGAGACGTTTGTCCATGCAGCGGGTGACCGCTTGCAGCATCTGATCCAGATTGAACGGTTTAAGAATGAAATCGGAGGCACCAAGTTTCAATGCACTGATTGCGGTATCGAGATCCGCATAGCCGGTCATAAAGATGACGTCTGCGCGGCGCTCCTCATCGCTGAACACCTCGTTCCATTCGGTGCCGGCGCGGCCTGGCAGGTTAATGTCAAGAATGATCAGATCATAATGATGTTCACAGCGCAGAACTTCGGCCTGCTCAATGCTGCCGGTGCAATCTACCTTGGAGAACCATTTGCCGAGGGATTTTTTTAAAATAGCCTGCATACCGGGTTCATCATCGACCACCAGAACAGAAAATGCCTGATATTTCAGTGCAGGTTGAGAATCTAAAATTTGCGACATGTTGGCTTATTCACTCCAATTGGGACAGAAAGACGCAATTAACCATAGACTCATTACGCATAGAGTGGGACATTTTGTCCAAGCTATGTGCACTAACACATACTTTTACGACAATTTTCGTCATTTGCTCGTGTTTTTTGCTTAGATAATAAACAATTAATGCTGGATGCCCCCTCTTGTAATCTGGCATTGCGATTGCATTGTGTCGGGTGCCTTAAAGTCTGTCTGGCTAAGGTAAAGTACTGATTGCTCTTGATCTTGGATAACAAAAGCCTGGTTATCCAAAGTGTGTTTAATAAGAGTTCTGATTAACAAGAACCCGGATAAACAACATAACGATTAATCCACTATCGCTCAGCAACGTAAGCGATTTGCGCGCGCAAGCAAAGTAAGCGTCAGTACATACGTTCCTGGTCTGGCATTCGTTCAATTCTCAACCAATACGGAAATTATCATGAAAAAAGTGACTCTGAGTCTTGCTGCTACCTCACTTCTGCTCGTCAGCTATTCTGCCAGCAGTGCCGAAGACGCTTCACGTATCCGACTGGCCACGACCACCAGTACCTATCACTCCGGCCTGCTTGATTATTTATTGCCTCAGTTTGAAAAAGAGTCCGGTTATAAGGTGGATGTGATTGCTGCCGGTACCGGTAAAGCACTGAAAATGGGCGAAAACGGCGACGTGGATCTGGTGATGACCCACGCACCGAAAGCAGAAGCGAATTTTGTTGAACAAGGTTTCGGTATCGAACCTCACAAGCTGATGTACAACGACTTTGTCATCGTCGGCCCGGAAAACGACCCAGCACACGTGGCAGAGCAAAAAGACATTGGCGCGGTATTTAAGCAAATTGCCACTCAGGGCGTGACTTTCGTTTCTCGCGGTGACGATTCCGGTACGCACAAAAAGAGATGGGTATCTGGGCGCAAACCAAGATTGAGCCTAACTTCGGTGGCTATCGTTCTGTTGGCCAGGGCATGGGCCCGACGCTGAACATGGCGTCAGAAATGCAGGCTTACACCATGACCGACCGCGGTACCTGGCTGGCTTACACCAATAAACTGGATCTGAAAATCCTGTTCCAGGGGGATAAAGCGCTGTTTAACCCGTATCAGGTCATTCTGGTCAACCCGGAGCGCTACTCAACCCTCAACGTCAAAGGCGCAAAAGCGTTTCACGACTGGCTGATCAATGCCGAAGGCCAGAAGATGATCAACGAGTTTAAACTCAATGGCCAACAACTGTTTGTTGCCAACGCCAACGAGTAAGCGCTATTCATGAGTCTTTGGCAAACTACCCTGGATGCGCTGACATTACTGGTCAACTTTGACTCTGAACTGTGGGAGATCGTTGCGGTCTCCTTCAGTGTCTCACTGGCCGCATTGTGCCTGGTTATCGCCCCAGCGGTGCTGCTGGCATTTATGCTGGCTTATACCAGCTTTCGTGGTAAGTGGGCTCTGCTGTCACTGATTAATACCCTGCAGGCGGTACCGACTGTGGTTATCGGCCTGCTGCTTTATATGTTGTTGTCGCGCTCAGGTCCGATGGGTGACTGGCAAATGCTGTTCACTCAAAAGGCGATGATCTTCGGCCAAATGCTGATTTGTTTCCCCATACTTGTTTCCATGATGCATGGCGCTTTGCAATCCAGTGATCGCCGCTCAGTGGAAACCGCTATGACACTCGGTGCATCAATACCGCGTATTACCGCTACAATGATATGGGAAACGCGTTTTCCTTTATGTGCGGCCACCATTACCGCTTTTTCCCGTATCGTGACTGAAGTTGGCTGCTCGATGATGGTCGGCGGCAATATCATGGGTCTGACCCGCAATATTCCGACGGCAATCGCAATGGAAAGTCATAAAGGCGCTTTTGCTCAAGGCGTAGCACTCGGTATGGTGCTACTCTGTTTGGCATTGGCGTTAAACTTTTTGCTCTCAAGTATGCGTGGTAAAGGATATTTACGTACCTGATCGTTACCAAACGATCACCGTTAATATCACCGTTAATAAGGTATGACTGACAACGAAAATACCGACCATGGCACCGCTTGTGTTTTTGTACCTCAACGGGTTTATTCAATCGTTGGGGCTCGTACAAAGTGCTGATTTGGTTTGTCAAAAAGTTAAGCTGCTGCATAAGGACGTTGAATGTCGATTAAATTAACCGCGACGCAGTTATCAATGCGCTTTAAAGATCGCGTTCTATTTCATATTGCCGATCTGTCGATCGGGCCGAATGACGCTATCTATCTCAAGGGCGATAACGGTGTCGGTAAAACGACCTTACTCAAGATTTTGTCCGGATTGCTGTCACCCAGTATGGGCTCCGTTTCGCAGTCCCGGACCTGGTGGCGCCGTCTGTGGCACGGCCGGGCTCATCGCGACGTTATTTATCTTCATCAAAGCCCCTATCTGTTCGATGATACTGTCTATCAAAATGTAGTGTACGGGATTCGTTATTGTGCTTTGTCTGCCAAAGACAAACGTGCTGAAGTGATCACCGCACTGCGTATGGTCGGTCTGGAAACCTTAGCCGATGAGCATGTCTCGGTATTGTCCGGCGGTGAGAAGCAGCGCGTTGCCATGGCCAGAGCCTGGATTCTGAAGCCCTCTATTTTGCTGATGGATGAGCCGAGTGCGTCATTAGACCAGGAATCCATCAAGAGATTAGTTATAATGGCCAAAGACTTACTGGACAGGGGCTCCAGCCTGGTGATTACCAGTCACCAGAGCAACGCTTTGACCGCATTATGTAAAAAGCAGTGGTGGATAAAAGATCGCACCTTAATTGAGTCGCCATTACTGCATATTGTTAAAGAAGAACAAGAGAATCCCTATGTTACTTCCCTCTCAAACTAGTTGGGTTATTTTAGCCGGTGGCCAGGCGAGCCGGATGGGCGGAAACGACAAAGGTCTGATTACACTCAACAACAAGCCGCTCATCCAGCATGTGCTGGAACGGTTAACCCCACAAGCCGAACATATCCTGATCAACGCGAACCGTAATCAGGATTGGTATCAGCAATTTGCTCCCGTGGTGAGCGATGAATTTGCTGACTTTCCCGGTCCGCTGGGCGGCATTCATGCCGGACTCAAAGCGGCATCAACCGATTGGGTCGGATTTGTCCCTTGTGACAGCCCTATGATTGCGACCGATTTAGTGCAGCGTTTTTGTGACACCGTCACTCCGGAGTGTGACATTCTGGTCGCCAGCGACGGGCAACACACTCAGCCGGTCTTTACCCTGTTCCATAAACGGGTGCTGCCTAAACTGAGCGCGTTTCTTGAACGTGGCGACCGTAAAATTGTATTACTTTACAATGAATGCCACACTCGTGAAGTCGATTTCCGCGACTGTCCAGATTGCTTTTTTAACCTGAATACGCCACAAGAGCTGGCTCAGTTCGGAGCATTACAGCCATGACTATTCCTGTTCGTCAGACGAATGATCGTCAGACTTCAGCCCTTAAACTGCCGCTGCTCGGATTTGCCGCCTACTCAGGAACCGGTAAAACAACCTTATTGGAGGCTCTGCTGCCTAAACTGACTGCAGCCGGGCTGCGGGTGGGCGTACTAAAACATGCCCACCACCATTTTGATGTCGATAAGCCGGGTAAAGACAGCTATCGTCTGCGTAAAGCCGGCGCTTCCCAGATGTTGATTGCGTCCCGTAACCGCCATGCACTAATGACCGAAACCCCGGATGCGGAAGCCGAATTTGATTACCTGCTGACCCGCTTTGATCATCAGCAACTGGATCTGATTCTGGTTGAAGGCTGTAAAAACATCGCCTTTCCCAAAATTGAACTGCGTCGCGCAGCAGTCGGTAAACCCTGGCTCTATCCGAATGACAGCAACATCATCGCTGTTGCCGCTGACGAAAAGATTGAATCCGAATTACCTCAGCTCAACATTAATGATCTGCAGGCCATCAGTCAGTTTGTGCTCGACTATGCGCACGAGTTTCACGCAGCATCGAAGCCCGCTTCGTCGCAACCGGCCAGCTGCGATACCTTGTCTCCCGCGTTTTTGTCGGTCACAGAAGGCGTGGAAAAAATTCTGTCTGCAGTCCATCCGATCAGCGACACAGAAATGCTCGCCGTTGAAGCCAGTTATGGCCGCGTACTGAGCGATGCCATTGAATCCCCTATTAACGTTCCGGCGTATCGCAACTCTGCGATGGATGGTTACGCGATTCGTAGTGAAGACGTTGGCCTTGAGCAGTTTGAAGTTATGTGCGAAGTGCTGGCCGGACACGGCTATCCGCAGCCGTTACAAGCCGGGCAAGCCGTAAAAATTATGACCGGAGCACCTGTTCCGGCGGGTGCCGATACCGTTATCATGCGCGAGCAGGCAAAGCAGGATGGTCAATTTGTCGCCTTTGCCGACGCCGTGATTAAAGCGGGACAAAATGTCCGTCAGGCAGGAGAAGATCTTGCCCAAGGCCAGTCAGTATTTCTGCCGGGGCAACGTATCCAGTCAGCTGAAATGGGGATGATCGCATCGCTGGGCATGACGACGGTACCCGTCTATCGCCGCCTCAAGGTGGCACTGTTTTCGACCGGTGATGAAGTTCAGGCACCAGGAACAGAGACCAACGGCCACTCTATTTATGATTCAAACCGCTATACGCTGATGGGCCTTTTGCAGCAATTGAATTGTGAAGTGATCGACTTTGGCATCATCGAAGACGATGAAATCCTGATGATGGACACGCTGGTGCAGGCTGCCCAGTCGGCCGACATCATCATGACGTCCGGCGGCGTATCCGTCGGTGACGCCGATTTCATTAAGTCTGCGCTGGAAAAGCTGGGCCGGATTGATTTCTGGCGCATTAATATGCGCCCTGGCCGTCCGCTAGCGTTTGGTGAAGTCGACAATACCCCGTTTTTCGGGTTGCCGGGAAATCCGGTCGCAGTGATGGTGTCATTCATTAATTTTGTCGAGCCTGCTGTGCGTAAAATGCAGGGTGAACATGACTGGCAACCACTTAAAGTTCAGGCGCTGGCCAGTGAAGATTTGCGTTCTCGCCAAGGGCGAACAGAATTCAGTCGCGGGATCTATCATGTCAATCATCAGGGGCAACTGGTGGTGCAAACCACGGGTAAACAAGGTTCTGGTATTCTGCGCTCGATGAGTGAAGCCAACTGTCTGATTGAGATCGGCCCGGCTATTGATACAGTAAAAGTCGGTGAAAGCGTGACAATCATCCCACTACAAGGCAGAATCTAGGCCGCTAAACAGCCTTAAAGCAGTTGGAGAGAGAATTAGCATGGCTCGTACCATTATTTATACGTACAAAAATCAGGATAAAACGCTGTCGTTTTCGTATGAAAAGCACCGCAATATTCACGAAGCGGTTGCCGAAGCAGAAGGCATCGACCTGACATCCTATCTGAAAATGGAACAACAGATTGAGGCCATTTCAGATAGTAAAGCGGTACGTAATTATCGTGATAATCACTTCAAAAAGCTGGGTTTTGGCATCATTACACTGCAACCAAAGGAAAACTTTGGTGTGGGTAAAAAGCCAAAAGCAGAATGATAAAAAGGGCTTACCAAACGGTAGGCCCTTTTTGTGTTCAGTGTTTGGGTACTGATAATATTGAAAAGCAATCACTTAATATTTAAAAACGCCGCGCCGCGCACGCCACCTGAATCGCCGTGTTTGGCCTGAATAATTTTAGGGCACTTAGCAACAGACAACAGGTGTTTGGGAATACGTTTCGGCAGTTCCTGATATATCAGTTCAAAGTTAGACAAACCACCGCCCAGCACAACCACATCCGGATCGTTGGCGGTGAAAATGTTAGCAAAACAAATCGCCAGCATTTCCATAAAACGCTCAACATGTTCCGCGGCTTTCGCTTCGCCCTGCTGATACGCATTAATAATCTCGATCGCCGCTTTCTTCTCGCCAAAATAGTGCTGGTAGAGTAATTCAAAGCCACGGCCGGACAGATAGTTATCCAGACAACCTTTCTTGCCGCAACCACAACTCAGCAGAGGGGCTTTATCGGCACCTAAGTGGAACCAGGCATCGATCGGCATGCGCATATGGCCGACTTCACCGGCAACGTGATTACGCCCAGAAAAAATCTTACCCTCGAACACAAAGCCACCGCCAAAACCAGTACCCAGGATCAAGCCCATCACTGCCGGCTCATCTTTCAATTCTTCATCCCAGGCTTCAGACAATGCAAAACAGTTAGCATCGTTTTCAATCTTAACCTGGCGGCCGATTTTCGCTTCCAGATCAGCGCGCAGCGGCTTGCCATTGGCTGAAGGAATATTCACCGTCAGTACAGTCGCATCATCCGCGTCTTCCATGCCTGGCAGGCCAAGGCCAATCGTCCCTTGCACACCAAATTGCTGGTCATACTTCGCCACCAGATCTGCTATCGTGTCCACCAGTAACGCGTAATCGTCTGTTGGGGTAGCAACGCGCTCGGTCGCCATGCGCTCAAGCTTATTATTGAAGGCACCAAACTCAATTTTGGTCCCGCCGACATCGAAGCCGTAGTACATGTGATTCTCTCCTAATAAATCCCGAGTCGGGGAAAGCCATTCCTGGCAACAATAACCAATACGGGCGCAATACACCCACACAGGTAAAATCAAACCGCGTTATTATCCACAACCCGATTCCCCCATTCCGTGACAAAACACCGGTTTATTTGGCGATACAGACTGTTTGCGTAAGATGCAACCAGTCTTGATCAGCATCATCGGGCATCAAAACGTCATCAGCGCGCCTGCTGGGTAAGATACGCCTGCAATGCCTGCTTGTTTTCACTGCTTTTCATGCGCGATTTGGCGAGCAGATAGCTTTCCCGAAACGCATCAAACCACAGTCGCAAAGTATCGGCGGCAGCATGTTCACCAAATTTTTCCAGGACCAGACTGGCCACTTCTGCGGTCGCCAGATGTTGCTCGTTATCGGACTTGCGCATCACGTAACGCGATACCGTTTCCGGCTCGATCGACACCAACGGCAGACTCGCCAGATAGGGTGATTTACGGAAAATACGTTTTGCTTCTCGCCAACTGCCATCAATCAGAATCAGTAATGGCTTTCGGCCATTGATCGTGGCCGTCACATCGTCCAGAACTCTTGGTTTGTCAGCTTCATCTTGCGCGGGGAACACCAGTACCGGGTAATAGTCCGGGTGAGTTAACAGCGCTAACATTTTTTCATCCGGCTCAGTGCGGTGCCATTGATAAACATAGGTTTCCTTGATGGTATCGGCAATCAGACGCCCGGTATTGCTTGGTTTGAAGACTTCGTTTTCCGATACGATCAACATCACAGCCACACCGGTCTCCACATCCGGCTGATGAGGACACAGGCAATGCGCTTCAGCGACATGACAAAACGGACAGCGCCTGATGCGTGATCCGCGCGCAATAAATGGTTTAGTTGATCGTTCTAAGCGATACTGATACAAATGGTGAAAGGCGTGTATTCTCATAACCCGGGTTGATGATAAAAATGGACAGCGGATTTTACTGTCCTGGCGTGGCACATGCCAGCCCTGATTGGCCTGGTATGCGTAAAACAGCCCGACAAACAACGCCAGCCAGTCATAAAGCACGCACAACTAAGATGAGCAGTAACGGCAAGCGGACACGCAGAAAAGGTCACCGGCGGGTAGCTGCCAGCAGATAGTCAAAAGGAACCTGAGGGTTCGGAGGCTTTGATGTTACAACATACGGATATGATTCGGTTGCTGATTTTCATTCTGGTGCTCCTTGCTTGCGCGCTGTGGGAATCGAATCAACCACGTAAAACCCTGTCATGCAGCAAATGGCTGCGTTGGCTCAACAATTTAGGCTTAGTCGGCCTCAACAGCCTCATTCTGGCGTTGGTGATGCCAGTCGCCACGTTATCGGCGGCAATGTGGTCTGGACA
The DNA here is from genome assembly GCF_019226825.1 of Vibrio ostreae. Taxonomy (NCBI): domain Bacteria; kingdom Pseudomonadati; phylum Pseudomonadota; class Gammaproteobacteria; order Vibrionales; family Vibrionaceae; genus Vibrio; species Vibrio ostreae. The sequence continues at coordinate 1,024,512 of NZ_CP076643.1, read as the reverse complement.
CACCCGTTTCGGGGTGCTGCACTGGTTCGATATTCCGGCTTATCTCGTTGTGCCTGTCGCCATCATCGCGCTCGATGTGATCATCTACACCCAACATGTTCTGTTTCACCGCATTCCCTGGTTGTGGCGCATGCACCGGATGCATCATGCCGACCAGGATATCGACGTGACAACCGGCGCACGTTTTCATCCGCTTGAGATCATTGTGTCTATGTGGGTGAAAGTCGGTGCGATTACCCTGCTCGGTGCTCCTGCGCTGGCCGTCGTCATATTTGAAGTGTTGCTCAATGCCAGTGCGATGTTTAATCACAGTAACGCCCGGTTACCGCTCAGCGTAGACCGCTGGCTAAGAAATGTGATTGTCACGCCAGACATGCACCGGGTACACCATTCGGTGATTGAACGGGAAATGCATTCGAACTTCGGCTTTTTTCTCTCGGTGTGGGATCGCGTGTTTGGTACTTACATTGCCCAGCCTCAGCAGGGGCATGAACAGATGAAAATCGGACTTAAGCAGTTTCAACGCGCTAGGGAGCAGTGGCTGGATAAAATGCTGACTCAGCCTTTCCGTGATCGTTAACACTAAGCAGCGGTGAATAAGCCGCGCTGAAGCTTAAGCGAGTAATCTCTCACCTTCGCTTCATCTGATTTATTCTATTTGCGGATCACATCAATCAGTCAATCAGCCAATGATTAAAGCAGCAAGGCGCAGTGAAAACCGCGCCATGCTGGGTTGAACCTGCTCGCTAAATCGCAACAGACTGAAGAGCCGGAAAGTGTTTAGGAGGTCAGAGTATACTTATGCAGCATGGTTTGCTGGTGACCGGCAATGTCCGCAACCTGCTGGGAACTCTCCAACATCGCCTCCAGTTGCTGTTTCGTGTGCGTGCCCTGGTCGGAAATCTGGCTGATTGACTGGCTGACATCTGCGGTCGCTCTCTCCTGCTCTTCCGTGGCCACAGAAATCTGCTCAACCCGTGCGCGGATGTGTGACACTGCCTGGGCAATGTCAGTAAATGTCGTCTTCACCGCCTCACTGGAACTCAGTGCATCGACCATTTCGACTCGTGAATCCTCCACCGACCGGCGCGAGCGACTTGCCGCCTGAACTAACTCGGTCATCATGGCGCGGATATTGCCCGTTTGAGTACTGGTATCACTGGCCAGTTTACGCACTTCATCGGCCACCACCGCAAACCCTCGTCCCTGCTCTCCGGCCCGCGCCGCCTCAATCGCCGCGTTGAGAGCCAGTAAATTGGTACTGTCAGCAATGCCGCTGATCACATCAACCATTTCGCGGATTTTACTCACATGGATATTGAGTTCATGCATCGCCGTTTCATTGATATTCAGGGTAGACTCGAGTGACTGCAGACGCGTCCGGTTTTGGTCCACGACCGCTACGCCGTGCGAAGCGTGCTCTGCCGCCGAAACCGCATCGGTATAGGAGTCATTGGTCACCGACGCAATTTCGCGAATCGATGCTTCAAGCTGGTTAATTGTAGTGACCATATTAATCAGTGACTGGTTCTGTGCAGCCAGACTTTTGTCCGATTCACTGGCCGCATCATGGCTCAGTTCTGCAGTTTGATATAAGGTCTCACAGTTACGAGTCACTGTTGCCAGTGAATCACGGGTACTGTCAATCACCTGGTTGAGCTGAGCGGCGATATGATGGAATTCCTGAGGTCCGCTTAAACCAGCCTGATGAGAAAAGTCGTGCGCGGTCATCGCAGTCAGCTGAGCACTGATGTTATTCATCCCCAGATTGACCCAACGGCGTAAACCAAACCAGGCGAGCACAATCATCATTACCAGGATCGCGCCACCGATTATCTGTGTCCAGCGTACATTTTGTATCGTCGCCTGCACTTCCTGTTTCTGATCAGCAATAAGGATGCGCGCATCACTCGACATCGAATTGAGCTGAGAAATGATTTTCTGAGCCACTACCGCAGCTTGACTGAAGTCCTGGTTTTGCTGTTGGGAGGTGTGCAGTTTTTGCAGGATTTGGTCAAGAATGCCACCTTTTTTAAACCCGTCTTGCACCATAGCGTAAGGAGCGGTCAGGCTGGCAAATTCCGTCACGTCGGGATGCCACTCTTTAAAATCATCAAAGGCCAGTTCTAAGCCGGCAATACGATTTTTCAGCTCTTTATACTGGCTATTCGCCTGAGTCAGGTCATCTTGCATCATCAGCATCAGGAAAGTGCTTTCCATCGAACTGGCGGACGCAGTAAAACGGTTCGCGGCATCCATAGAGCTGGGGTTGTCCACCGCCAGAAACGAGGCAATCCGACTCATTTCCGGACCCATAGAACTCATGCCATAACGAAAACCGGTTGCTTGCTCGGCTATCGTCTTTTGTTGTTGCAGCTGCTGATCCTGCGCTTGCAGTATCGCGCCGGATAACTGTTTGAGCTGCTTAATATTTTGTACCAATGCCTGCTGCTTCTGCTTGTCGACCAGATCATTAAACTGGGTCGAAAAACCGTCCATTTCCAGCAGAATTTTTTGCGCCTGCTGCGCTAAATCAGCAATTTGTTGCTGAGTCTTGCCCAGCTCTTCGGCACTGGCTGCACGCGTGCCATATCCGAGAAACTTTACCTGTTCGAGGATATTTTGTGTCAAAGCCGCGTTATTCATCGCCAGAGGTAATGCTTGCTGGGAAAGGTGGTTGAACTGATCGCCAACCCGGCCTATACCTTTGATACTAGTGACAGAGAGAATAATGACAAGTAAGGTAATCGTCATGAAGATGGCGGTCAGGGTCTGGATAAGTGACAGCACTTTGCCCTGTTGAGTCGGCTGAGTCATAAAAATTGAGAATCCCATTCCACAATTGAAGGTCCGCCGCCATGGTAAAAAGCAAATGTGTCAGAAATATTTCACACAGATTTCAGTTGAGTGACAAATGAAAGACGTCAAGATGCTAAGTTATTCAAAATCAAGAATTCTCATTATTGCCACAGTATTTATTCTGCTCAATGGCTGCTCCAGCACGCCAACAGCAAGTGGACAAAGCTTACCAACACTCAGTCATCAGGCTGAGCCGGAACAAATCGCTACAGAACAAAAAGAAGCAGCGCTGTTTGAGGTGTTTAACCAGTGGCGCGGTGTGCCTTATCAACTGGGCGGGAAAAGCAAGGACGGTATCGACTGCTCTGCTTTTGTACAGATAGCATTTCGCGATGCGTGGCAGCAACACCTGCCGCGCACCACTTATTCACAGAGCCGGCTTGGCGCAAAAATCGGTTACGCACAAGCACAATATGGCGATTTGGTATTTTTCAAGACGGCATCGCAAACCCGTCATGTCGGAGTCTATATCGGCAATAAGCGCTTTATGCACGCGTCTACTTCACAAGGCGTGATGATCTCCAGGCTGGACAATCCCTACTGGGCCTCAACATTCTGGCAATTTCGCCGGGTTGAGGCGGCCCCTCAGGTTAATTGATTATCCCGAGGTTAATTGATTATCTCCGGCCTTTTAATCATATTTACTGACCGCGGAGTCAAACAGGTTTTTGACCAGGGCAATGTATTCATCAAGGAACTCAATTTGTTCGTTGGTAGCAGGTTTGGCCCACACGCCAGCCAGAACTTCACCAAGATCCTCAACCACTGAGTCGGCCTCTTTCAGTAATTTAAAACGTACGCTAGAGTGAAGTTCAGGGTTCTGCTCAAAAATTGCCATGATGTTGCTGGCAACCATATCCGTAATGACATCTTCAACACTCTCTTTGCCTATATCGCCATCACGTGTAAATACATCCATGTTCATGGCCAGATGTTCAATAAGGGCTAAATAACCATCGGTTTCTACAACCACTTTTCTTCTCCGCTTTAACGCTTGACCAAGTCTGATAATACCTGACTAATACTAAGCTATGTGCTCGTGTTTGCACAGTTCTGCCACCCGGATTATTGATAACGAGCGTATCACCTGCTCAGAAAGCAGGCACAACTCTCGCTCTGTGTTGACAGTTTATCCTGAAGTAACAGCAGACTAAGGCGACATTATGCCACCCTATACCATCACAATGACGATAACTAGTGCTGTTAGTAACCTGCTTTCTTGATAACAGTCACATTTATATGCACCGAGAGGAATTTCGTAGTAAGTGAATGAAATTCTGCGCATTCACACTCTGAAATATTACTAAAAGTCGCCTAAACTGGTTACAACAGGGTAACCGTATAGGAAAGAGATTATGTGGCAAGCGATCGCTCAGCAACTCTCAGACACTTTGATGTTCCAGTACGACATAACAGAAAAAACGCGCCTGGATGGTGGCGACATTAACGAGTGCTACATGATCTCTGACGGCAGAGAGCGTTACTTTGTTAAACTCAATCAACGGGATTACCTGCCTCAGTACGAATTAGAGGCCGAAAACCTGCGTATACTGCGAGAGAGTAACACGGTTTTTGTCCCCGAGCTGGTGATGGTCGGCGCCAGCAAAACCCACGCATTCATTATTCTCAATTATCTCGCGACCAAACCGCTCGATGACGCCGCACACAGTTATCAGTTCGGCCAGCAACTGGCACGACTGCATCAATGGGGCGACCAAAAAGAGTATGGTTTCGATGTCGATAACTTTATCGGCAATATTGTCCAGCCCAATCAATGGACAAAAAAATGGAACCACTTTTTTGCCGAACAACGCATCGGCTGGCAGTTGCAACTGCTCAGAGAGAAAGGCATTGAACTGGTCAACATTGAGGAGTTCGTCGATCTGGTCACACAACGCTTAGCCAGTCATCATCCCCGCCCCTCATTGCTGCATGGCGATTTGTGGAATGGTAATGTGGCTAACTCTGCGTTCGGCCCGGTCTGTTTCGATCCTTCCTGCTATTGGGGCGACCGTGAATGTGATCTTGCCATGACTGAGCTGTTTGGCGGATTCCACAATGATTTCTATCATGGTTATTACAGTGTAATGCCACAGGAAGCGGGTTATGAGCAGCGCCGGGATATCTATAACCTCTATCACCTGCTTAATCACACCAACCATTTTGGCGGTCAGTTTTTAGAACAGGCCGATCAGCAAATTAAACGCATACTGTCGTTTTAGGCGACCAGGGATTGTCCCGGAGCGCTTTTACCTGTGCGAGGTACAAACCATGAAAGAGTTCACTGAAAAAACCATTATTTGTCCCCATTGCGGGCACTCGGTACGTATCGAGCTTGATGCGTCGAATGGCAGTCAGGAGTTCTATGATGATTGCCCGGCCTGCTGCAACACCATGCACCTGAATATGATGGTGGATGAATTGCAGGATACCATTGAGCTGCGTGTCGATGCCGACGACGAGCAGATTTTCTGATTTACCCACATGTGGCAGCAGAATCCGGCAGACATCAGGCCACAGGTGCAAGCAAGCTGACCAGACGGAGGCTGAACAAAATTTCGGCCTCAGGATGTACTAACTCGGTAAGATTGTACTAACTCGGTAAGATTGTACCTACTTGGTAAAGTAGCACTAACTTGGTAAAAGGCAACGTTGTATCAGGTGCGGGACGCCAGAACACGCTCAACAGTATCAACGATGGCCTGGGTCTGCGGATCAAACTCGATATTGATCTTGTCCCCGACCTGACGCGCGCCGAACAGGGTGCGCTGCATGGTTTCAGGAATAAGATGGACGTTGAAGCGGTTATCTTTCACTTCACCAATCGTCAGTGAACATCCGTCCAGCCCAATGTACCCTTTCGCTAACACATACTTCATATGCTGCGGTGGTAGCTCAAACCAGATGGTTTTGTTGTTTGGTGAGTCAATGATCTCAACAATGGTGCCGACTTCACTGATGTGACCAGACATATGATGGCCACCGATTTCATCGCCAAATTTAGCTGCGCGTTCAATATTCACCTCGGCACCGACTTCAAGATCGCCGAGGTTGGTCAACCGCAGTGTCTCCTGCATCAGGTCAAATGACACCTGTTCGCCATCAATTTTAGTTACCGTCAGACAACACCCGTTATGGGCGACAGATGCGCCTATCGTCAGGCCCTGTCCTAATGCAGCAGGCAGCTGCAAAACGTGGGTCTGAAATTTTTCTTTTTCTCGATGGTCACAACTTTTGCTGTGCCTTGCACAATACCTGTAAACATTTTGTGATTCCGACAGTTTTTCGTGGTGCTTAGTGTGACATTTCTTTATCATTCCCTCCAGCATCAAAACGTCTTTTGTTGCATCGAAAAACCACCGATCGCGTGATCACCTGACTGCGGAGAAATTTGTGCATTTACATAAACAAGAAGCCTCAACTCTGATCAAACTGGCTACACCGGTGCTGATCGCTTCGGTCGCACAAACCGGTATGGGCTTTGTCGATACCGTGATGGCCGGTGGCGTGAGCGCGATTGATATGGCGGCCGTGTCGATTGCTGCCAGTATCTGGCTGCCTTCGATCCTGTTCGGAGTCGGCTTGTTAATGGCACTGGTTCCCGTCGTTGCCCAGTTGAATGGTTCCGGTAAACAAAGCCAGATTCCGTTTCAAATCCATCAGGGTTGTGTGATGGCGCTGCTGGTCTCAGTCCCTATCGTGCTGGTGCTGCTGCAAACCGAAACCATACTGGGGCTGATGGATGTCGAAGCCCTGATGCAGGAAAAAACCATCGGTTATATGCATGCCGTGGTGTTTGCTGTGCCCGCTTTTCTGCTGTTTCAGGCCCTGCGCAGCTATACCGACGGCATGTCACTGACTAAACCCGCCATGGTCATCGGCTTTCTCGGCCTGTTGTTTAATATTCCGCTCAACTGGATATTCGTGTACGGTAAATTTGGCATGCCTGCGATGGGCGGTATCGGCTGTGGTGTCGCAACCATGATTGTCTACTGGCTGATGTTTTTCATGCTGCTGTTTTACGTCGTCACGTCACAGCGTCTGGCGCACATCAAGCTGTTCGAAACCTTTCACAAACCGGACTGGAAAGCGCAACTGCGCTTGCTGCGACTCGGTTTTCCGGTGGCGGCCGCACTGTTTTTTGAAGTCACCCTGTTTGCAGTGGTTGCACTTTTGGTTGCGCCATTGGGTTCGTTGGTGGTCGCCGCTCACCAGGTTGCACTTAACTTTTCATCGCTGATCTTTATGCTGCCAATGAGCATTGGTGCGGCGGTATCCATTCGGGTTGGGCATACTCTGGGTGAAGAAGATTCACAAGGCGCCGCGATTGCCTCTAACGTTGGTTTGATGGTCGGCGTCGGCACGGCAGTAATTACAGCCGCTCTGACCGTGATATTTCGTGAACACGTGGCGTTGCTTTACACCGATAACCCGGAGGTAGTCAGCCTGGCGATGACCCTGTTGCTATTTGCGGCATTTTACCAGATGGTGGATGCAGTTCAGGTCATTGCCGCCGGCGCCCTGCGTGGTTACAAGGACATGGCGGCGATCTTCAACCGTACCTTTATTGCCTACTGGATTTTGGGCCTGCCTGCGGGCTACATTCTGGCCATGACGGATTGGATAGTCGAGCCGCTGGGTGCAAAAGGCTTCTGGATTGGCTTTATTGTCGGCCTGAGTTCTGCGGCTGTGATGCTGGGGCAGCGTCTCTACTGGATGCAAAAACAGGACGATGAACTGCATATGCAGTTCGCATCCCGATAAGCGTAAAGATCATTGCTGTTTTGCACCAGGTAACGGCGATAAACGTACAAAGGTCAGCAACATGCTGACCTTTTTTGTATTCTGTTCATCTGACGATTATCTGTGGTAGCCTGACACCAGCTTACTGACACAGAGTGAATTTAAACGGAGTCGCTGTGCGCATACTGATTGTCATTCTTGGTGCGGTGATGCTGTCGGCTTGTGGCCAGGCGCCGGCACTGAACGATTTTAATGAATATCTGACCCGGATTGCCAATGTGCAAGATACCGATGCTCTGCCTGCGCCTGACGAGCAGTTACAACGTCTGCCAGAAAAACGTGACGTGACTCTGCCTGTCGAATCCCTCACCATAGGTCTGCTCGACAGCTATGAACTGCGAAAATGCGATCTGTTCAACCTGATTGCTGAACGCAATTCCGTGCTGGGTAAAGTGCAAGACGGTTTTCATCGTTTCGATTACGAGGTGCAACTGCTGCAGGGGCTGACACGCTGCCTAGCGAACCCGGACATATCGGCCAAACTGCACAAGCAACTCAGTGAAATCGAAACCATTAAACGGCATGATTTGCCGCTGCATTGGTACAATTTACTCTACAACAGTAACGCAATGCGGTCGCAATTATCCAGTCACCGCTGGCTGGACAGCGGCTGGGATGTCAGTCAGATTACCCGGGCATTGCAGGCAATGAAGCAAATACAGCAAGCCGTGACCAGTCAACAGTTAGCCATTAACCTGCCCAGACTGACGCCGTTTCAGGAAGTGCTCGACAAACAACCCCTGCTCGGCGATCTCAAGTATTCACTCGATAACGCAACACTGTGGCTGATCACCATCCATCACCAATTGGCAGACAACGATCAGCAAATTATCTGCGGGCCAAACCGAAACCAGACCAAACTGACCTATCTGCGTAATGTGTTCCAGTCCTATTATGTGGAGAATATTCAGCCCTACCTCGCCCGGCTGGACGCCCTTTACCTGCAGCTCGCGCCGTCTTTGAGTATGTTTGAGCAGCAAGAGTCTTCTCACTATCATTTTGCCATTGAAAAGAGTCATCAGGCATTTCGTGACGCCACGCGCCAGCATATGCAGTACTGGCAGCAGTTGTTTCAGCGCTGCTCAGTGCAAGTGGGCAGCAGCGTCTAATAAGCCGGCGCCAGAAATGTAAGCCGGCGCGAGTAAAGTAAGAGGCACAGAATCAGCCCAAGGTGCTCGAGCACTCTTACCCTTTAATCGGTTCGACGCACACGCATAAAACGGGCAAAACGCGGTTTGCCCTGCGAGGTCAGTCCGTTAAACCGATAGGTGACCACACTGCCAATTTCCGGCGGACTGTGGCGCTGCTCATCACTAAACCCGCTGCCAATAGCAAATTCAGTTCCATCTGAGTTTCTCACCAGTACGGCCCCCATCAAGCCCTGATATTTGCCCTTACCGGGACGATAGCCAATAACTTGTGCTTCCGCATCCTGATGCTGCTTGAGTTTAATTAAATCATCGCTGCGCCCGGGCCGGTACAACGCGCTGATTTTTCGTAACATAATACCTTCACCGTTGGCATCGGACAGGCGTTCTAGCTGTTGCATCAGCGCCTCACGGGACTTGATTACCTGATGTTCCACATAATCAATATGAGTGGCATCGATATGCTCAACCAGTTTAATCAGGCTTTGGTAACGTTGCCGGTAATCCCCGTTTGCACGTGGCAAATCAAACAACATAAAGCGAATTTGCTCCCAGGCCTGTTCAGACGGCATTTGGTCCAGGACTGTCTGCTGCACCAGCGCGAAGTGGCCGCGGCCAGCCCATAATTCCCCCTCCAGCGCATGATCAGGCAGTACACGGGTGAACCACAAAGGAGCATGAATTGGATGACCAGCTCGTGTGAGCAGCTGAGTTCCATTCCAGACAGCACGAATCCCGTCCAGTTTTTCACTCGCCCAGTATTCAGCGAGATCTAACTCGTCATAGTAGCTGTTGGCTTCGATCACGGCCATAAAAGGCGGCGGTAAGGTTTGCGCTTCCAATGAGGCCGGAACTAACAAACTTAGTGCCAGCCAGGTTGTTTTTGAGGGCATGAGGTTCACTCTTTTTCGCGGGTTTACCTCATTATTCCAATCACCTGAACCTCAGGCCACCGAGCGGGCTGACCAATGCGGCGCACAGCATGAGCAAAACGTTTTGCTGCTGTCGTGCTGGTGTGCCGAGCTGCGAGTCAACGCACGTTTTACTGGCTTTGAATAGACGTTTTACTGACTTTGAATATGTTGCCGGCCTGCGCTGAGTCCCATTTCGTAGCCGCGATCGAGGAGCGGCTTTTTCATCGTCAGTCGCTTAACTGCGAATGTTTCAGGTGGTGCAATAACCTGAATACGCGCGTCTTTGGGCGGATTATGAATAAACTCCAGCGCACCATTATATTTTTCAGCACGATGAATGATGGAATGGGCAACCTCAGGATAGCGGGCAAACAAACGTTTCATCATCCACTCACTTTTCGGTTTACGCATCTGATAACTGAGCGGGTGTGACAGAATTACTGTAATGTCGCGCGCACCTCGCCGATAGGCTTCTTTGACCGGAATCGAATCAGCAACACCACCATCGGTATAACAACTACCTGAAAAACAAGGGGTTCTACGATACACCAAAGGCAGTGCAGAAGTGGCTTCAATCGCTGTCACAAAGTTATCGCGTGTCACCTGATAATAATCGGCTTGACCGGTGCTGATATTAGTCGCGGCGGCAAAAAAGGGAATTGACGAAAACAGCCGCTCTTCATCAATCGGATACCGTCGATTGGCTTCGTCAATCAGCCAGCGCACATCAACCAGATTACCGCCCTGAAGAAAACGGCGCGGATTGTAGAATGTTTTACTGGTCGCCAGTTGCGTGATGACCTGATAGCTGCGCAGTGGCTGATGAGATAAGTAGCCAACCAGATTCGAAGCTCCGGCCGAGACCCCCATCACAAAATCGTAGGGGCGATAATCACTGTCCATAAAGGAATCAAGCACGCCGCTGGCAAAAATACCACGCATTGCTCCGCCTTCCACCACTAAAGCCTTTTGATCTGCCATGACTGATCCTTCTCTGTTTGTTGTTATCAGATCAAGGATAAGTGGTCACAGGTTTAACGCCAAATGGGTTTTAGTTATTAATCAGATAGGTGGCTTATATACAAACCGACGAACATGACTCAGAAGGTTTGATTAATCCACCAGAGTAATGTCGAGCGGTGTACAGTGTTTGTTGGTGTCCAGACGCGGACAATCGCCACACAACGCCCGCCCCTCGCATTTGTATACCAGACAACAACTGGTGCGAACCAGTTTGACCTTACCTGAGTCTTCATCCAGTTTGAGGCTGCTGAGGTGCTTATCCGGTAAACCAAACGCCTCCAGCCACAGTCGGGCTTGGGCGACGATATCCTGATTGGTGTAAGCCGGCCGGATTTGCTGCAGCCTGATCAGGCAATTAAGCAGTGAATCAGCCAAAAGATGCTGGGTGAAGCCGGGACGAATACGGACGCTTTCGTTGAGGTCAAGCCGGTACTGTTCAAACAGGTGGTTGAGCTGCGTTGCCGCCTGGCGAATCAGATTTGCCCGACGCCCGCTTTGCCACGCATGCGGTTCAAAACTGAACCCAGCGACAAACAACGGTTGGCGGTACTGAGCGATACGGGTCATATTGGGTAATTTTTTCGCGCTGTAGATGGCAATAAACGACAAAAATATCGGTTGCCAGCACAGCAGGCCCCAGGTTCGGGTCAGCCAGAACGCCTGACCCGCCGCCGGCGTTGCCTGACTGATTTCGTCAAAAATCGCTGCCATCACGGCACTGTTATCCTGTCCGGGGACTATCGCATCGCGCTGGGTATCCACAGCAGAAACCTGGCCATGCAGGTACGGGGTGATTTGCTGCGCATAGTGAAACAGAGATTCAAACGCTTGCAGGCTTACGTTTTCATCCAGGACGACATTTGCATCAGAGAAGGCGCTTGCCTCAGGATTAACGCTTGCTTCAGGAAGCTGCTGAGAGTGAGATTGCTGTTCGGTTGCCGGGGTCACGTTATTGTCTTTTTGATTGTTGACTCTTTTATCGTAAGGATACGTATAATCATTCGCAGTTGCAAATGATTATCATAGCAGTGAGAGTATCCAATGACCGCTATTTCCGGGCCGGACAAGCAGGTAAAAAGAAGACCTCGCAGAGGAGGTCTTCTTCATCATTTGGGTTTTACGATGTGCGCTGGTCTTGAATCTTTCTTAATTGAGACAAGTATTTAATCCAGCCTTCCGCTTCTTTGGACGGGTCAATATTATTGGCCTTTTTGGCCTGAATCAACGCATCTTCAAGCTGGTTCAGCTTGTACAGAGCGCGGGTTCTTGCCAGTGCAACCTGCGACTGACGATCTTTCTCTTTGACTTTATCCAGTTCAACCAGAGCTTCACGGTACTGGCCTTGCTGGTTAAGCAGCTGCGCCACATTCCAGTGATATTTCTGATTAAAACGCGCAGCCAGTGTCCAGGTTGAAATCGCCTGGTCCCACTCTTTAGCGCGTTGCCAGTAGAAAGCACGTTCAGTGATCAGCTGGATGTCGCTGTCCGCATCATCGAGCATTTCAAGGACTTGTGCCGCACGCTCAGGCACGCCGTTTTGAGCGTACAGCTGGGCAAGCAGACGCAAATCCTGCTGACTCAAATCAATACCCTGCAGTTTCGCCAAACCCAGACTGCTCAGCGCATCACGTTTCTGACCTGTGCGCAGCTCAAGACTGACTAACTGTAGCCACCAGTTGCTTTTTTCCGGCTCGAGAGCCAGCAGGCGCTTAATGGTTGGAATCGCAGGTTTCCAGCGCTCCAGTTGCAGTTGCGCCCCTAACTTAACTGACAGCGGGGTCACTTCATCCGGGCGACGGAATTTCTCATATTGCGCGATAGCGTCCAGCGACTTCTGCCACTGCTCAGACTGATAATGAATCTGGCCGATACGCAGCCACAGTTCATACCCATTCTGATCTTTCGGTACCGCTTTGACCAGTTGATAATAATGAGGAAGCGCCTTAGCATACTGGTGATCGACCAACAGCAGATCGGCCAGCATTTTACGGGTTGTCCAGGCTTGATCATCCGCCAGCTCACCGCTGCTCACCGCCTGTTGCAGTGATTTTAGCGCAGGCTGTAACTGCTCGTTTTGCCAGTAGAACACACCCAGCATGCGAGCCAGGTAGGCTTTATCATACGCGCGCGATACTTCCGCATCCTTAAGCGTACGGATTGCTTCACTAAGCTTGTCATTTTGTGCCAGCTGATTGGCCTTCATGGCTTTGTTGGCGGCATACTGGCTTAATTCTGCCGCAACGCTCCACGATGCCGAGCTCATCAGCAGTAAGCAGACGATTAATCGTTTCATCATTTGGCTAACTTAAACTCCAATTTTACCGTTTGGCCTGGCTGAGTCACTGCTTTCCCCCCATCAAGTTTGGGTTGGTATTTCCAGTTTCTCAATGCGCGTATGGCTTCCCGCTCAAACATACGTTTTGGATTCGCCTCCACCAGTTCGATATCGGTCGGACGACCGGTTTCATCAATGGTAAAGCGCAATACCACATACCCTTCAGCACCACGTTTCAAAGCACGCGAAGGATAATTTGGTTCAACACGATACAGCGGTACAGCTTGCTGATTGACGCCGAAATCACCAAATGTCGGCGCGTTGATATTAATACCGTTAATTGCGGTATCCAGTCCCAACGACGGCACACTGGTTGGTGATACTGAGTTGGTGGCAGCGGTCTGCTGCTGTGATACCGGCGCTTCCTGCGGCTTTTGTGGCGCTTTCGGTTGCTCAGGTACACTGCGTTGACGACGCTGCACATCCTGCTGCTGCTCAACCATCACCATATTAAAACTGAGTGGTTCGCCTTGCTTGGGTGCCCGCATACCATCGTTATTCACCATCCAGGCCATAAAGGCAAACAAGGCCACTGCAATTCCCGCAGCAAATGGCATAGCTAACAGTAACCGCATCATCAGCGTTGCTCCGCTGCCAATGCAATGTTCTTCACGCCGGCCCCTTTCGCCGCATCCATCACTTTAACCACGGTACCGTTGTAAGCATGTTCGTCCGCCTGAATAACCAGTGACGCATCCGGCTGCTCCAGCAGCAAATGCTCCAGAGCGGCTTCAACACGTTCCACATCAACCTGACGTTTGTCGATATAAATGTCGTTGGCAGAAGTGATCGCGACAAAAATGCCCGCGTCTTTTTGTGCCACCACATTGGATGCTGAAGGACGATTCACTTCCACACCGGATTCACGTACGAATGAGCTGGTGACAATAAAGAAGATCAGCATGATGAAAACAATATCCAACATGGATGTGAGGTCGATTTGTGCCTCTTCTTGTTTTGACTGACGTCGGCCAAGTCTCATTGCTGGCTCCTTAGCGATTTTTCTAACTTAATTTCAAACAGGCGACAGGTTTTGGCAAGACGCGCATGCACAAACATACCGGCCAGTGCGGCAACCATTCCTGCCATGGTCGGCAGAGTTGCCAGAGAGATACCTGAGGCCATTAATTTCGGATTACTGCTGCCTTGGGTCGCCATCACATCAAATACTGAAATCATACCGGTAACTGTACCCAGCAATCCCAACATCGGACAGATAGCAACCAGCACTTTGATCACATTCAGGTTCTGGGTCAGACTGATATGAGCCTGACCAATCCAGCCTTCACGAATGGCACGGGCGTGCCAGGAGTTATGGTCCTGACGCGCGTGCCATTTCTCGATCCAAACCTGACGCTGTTTCGGATAGGTGAAGACCAGGAAAATAACCCGCTCCACCACCAAAAGCCAACAAAGTGCCACTACTGCAGCCAGCCACCAAAGCACGGTTCCGCCCTGAGCCATAAACTCAGACAACGGCAGAAAGAGGTTGTGTATTGAAAATAACCCGTCTGCTTGGTTCATGATACTTCCTTACGCTGCGTTGCCGACCACTTGACCAGCCTTGTTCTGGCTGCATTCGCGTTCCGCTTCTTCCGCAACCAGGCCGATGCCCTGCTTCTCAAGAATATTACGGATGTTTTCTGCCTGAGTGCTCAGTACATTGTGTGCCAGCAGCAGCGGCATCGCTGAAATCAGACCCAGAACTGTGGTCACCAGTGCCATCGAGATACCGCCCGCCATAACTTTAGGATCGCCGTTACCGAACTGAGTGATCACCTGGAAAGTTTCAATCATACCGGTCACTGTACCTAACAGGCCCAGCATCGGCGCCAGTGCAGCCAGCAGTTTCAGCATCGATAAACCCTTTTCCAGGCCAGTCTGCTCATCGACAACCGCTTCCAGCAAGCGCAGTTCCAGCGCTTCAACACTGCGGTTCTGCTCTTTCTGGTAAACCGACAGAATACGGCCCAGCGGATTGTTACCCGGTTGAGAAGGCGTTTTCAGTTGCGCCTGAATTTTCTGACGAGCGATCGCCAGAGAAACACCCCGATACAGACCGATAATCAAACCAACCGCCAGCAGTACCAGAATGATTTGACCAATCACGCCACCGGCCGCCAGGCGATCACCCAGCGTTGGCGCATGCGCCAGTTGCTCAAGCAGAGTACCGCGCGACGGATCCAGCACCACAGATTCGGTGTTGCCGTCTTTTACTGCCTGCAATGAATCCTGAGTCGGAGCATTGTCCGGTTGTTTCTGGTAAGCGATCGCATCTTTGCGGCCGTTGTTCCAGTCAACATAACCTTGTTCTGTAACCAGGCCCAGTGAGCCAATACGGGTCGCTGAAACGGATTGAGTACGACCTTCACCATCGATGAAGTTGATCGGGTTGGTGCTGATCTCGCCGCTCGCCTTGATCTGCTCATCCATGGCTTGCCACAGACCAACCAGTTGCTTCATCGAAGGCAGTGATTTGGCCGCGACGATAGCATCAATCACACCTGCATATTGCTGACGGTCTACACCGGTGACTGACGTTTCAAGTTCCGATTGGATCTCTTTGGCGTTCTGACGAACCACACCAAAGATCTCACCTAAACTACCGGTTTCCAGACGCAGCTTTTCTTCCAGACGCGCCAGACTGTTTTCATTTTTGCTGAACTGGTCGGACAGTTTGTCCGCTTCAGCCTGCAGCGCGTCACGTTTTTTAACTAACGCGGCTTTTTCAGCTCGCAGCTCTTGTTCGGTTTTACGAAACTCGGCTTCGCGCTGCACATTATGCGCTTGCTGAGTGCGGTTTTCGGCCTGAGCTTGCTGAGTCAGTTCGCCCGCCGCATAAGTGGAAGTCGCGGTTAACGCCAGGCTAAGCCCCATCACTGAGACAAGTTTTTTTAACATCATTTATTTCGTCTCCGCTTGAGTCAGTGAAATCGGTAGATTCAGCAAGGTGGGTGCGATTTGTTGATCAGCCAGATCAAACGCAGTATCTACGTCCATCTTCACGCCATCATCCAGCTCCTGCCAGCTGTGTTGCTCTTGGCTCCAAGACCAGTATTTAGTCGCGTTAAGATTACGCGCAATCAACGCCACGCGGCCCAGATAAAGAATGTCCGCTTCAACGCTGTCATCCTGAGCGAGTTCAATCTTGTCCTGATAAGTCCCCAGTTTCGAACCGTAATCCATTTCAATCTGGTACGCTTCAAGAATGCGACGATATTTTTCTGCATCGCTGACATCTGCACGCGGCATCAGCGCTTTAAGCTTCTCGATGCGATCTTCGCGTGCTGACAAACGAATCGGCTTATCCTCACTCAGATTGTTTTCCAAACCATCAATCATTTTATACATCAGAGGCACGATACCCTGGCGCGTCTCGTTGATATCAACGATCTGCTCTTGCAGGCTGGTAATCTCACCTTCCTGACTGGTCACCAGTGAGGACAAGTGGTCACGATAAACGACCAGGTTTTTCACCTCTTCGTTTAACTGTTCGATTTCTGATTGCAGTTGCAGCGCAGCAGCAGAGCTTTTATCGACTTGACGTTGACTGGCAGCAGACGCTGAGTTGGTTTTGTTCTGAATGGCTTTCGCGTCGTCCAGAGAATTGGCATAAGCTGGAAGCATGGCCGCCGCTGAAAGCAGTACTAAGCTAGGTTTTAAAAGGTTCATCATCGTAATCATTTACCGCGAGAGAATGCCCACATCTTAGTGATAACCACTCTCATTTTCAACTGGCTTTTTTCCAATTGAATACGTTTTCTTTCGGACATCAATCTTACGCCACGGACTGATCGCTGTTAGAATTTTCACCGTACACGTTTTGTTGCATAACTAAAAAGGACAACATAATGAAATTATTGAAGTTTGCCTGCGTATTATTGGCGAGTGTTTTACTCGGAGCCTGTACCGGTATGCCGGACAAGGTCACGCCGGTCAAAGGGTTTGATCTGTCCCGTTATCTGGGCACCTGGTATGAAATCGCCCGTCTGGACCATAGTTTTGAACGTGGCTTATCGAATATCAGTGCGACCTATTCTCTTAACGACGACGGAACTGTGAAAGTCATTAACCGCGGCTGGAACCAAGAAGAGCAAGCCTGGCAACAGGCGGAAGGCAAAGCGAAATTCGTCCAGTCCGATGATGTCGGTTATCTTAAAGTCTCGTTTTTCGGACCTTTTTATGGCAGTTACATCGTGTTTGATTTGAAAGATGACTATTCACTGGCATTAGTCAGCGGTCCGGATACCGATTACTTATGGTTATTGTCACGCACCCCGACGATTAGCGATGATGAATTGCAACGCGCGATCGGCGTGGCCAAGAGCGCCGGATTTGATACCTCGAAGCTTATCTTTCCCAGTCAGGAAGGAAAATAACCGCATTTGACTGAGCCGCTTATATCGGAATGTACAGGCTATATCGTCCTGTACAGGTAATAAAACGGACGGGATTGCCCGTCCGTTCTCATGTTGTATTAAACTTATAAACCTAGGGCTAATAACTCAGCCCGGTGTTTTTAGCGACTTTAATCATGCACTCGCGCAGGTTATTGGCAATCGTATTGAGCGTCTGCATCTCATCATCAGTAAACGGATGAATCAGGATTTTTTCTACTCCATTTCGGCCGACCACCGCAGGTAAACTCAAGACCACATCATTCAACCCGTATTCTCCGCGCAGCAAAGTACCGACCGGCAACACCGAATGCTCGTTGATGGTAATGGCCTGAATAATCCGGAACACACTGGCGGCAATGCCGTGCGTAGTATTATTTTTACGTTTAAATATTTCATAGCCGGCGCGTTTTACTGACTCAAGCAGTTCATCGGCATCGATGCGCTCAAGGCGATTGGCATCGCAGTAATAGTCCGCGTTCTGCCCCGCAATGCTGATCAGGCTTTTGGGGGTAAAACAGTGACTGCCGTGCTCCCCCAGCACATAACCAAATACATTTTTAGGATCAAGATTAACCCGCTGTGCCACTATGGTCATCAGGCGGGCGGTATCGACGACACAACCGGCAGAAATGACCTGCTGCGGACTGTAACCGGTATTGGCGACAATACTATGCGTGACGATGTCACACGGGTTGGTCACTATGATAAGTATCGCTCGTGGCGCGACGCGCTCTATTTTCTTGGCGATATCCACGCCAATCTTGCTGTTGACTTCCGCCAGGTCCATGCGTGACTGATCCTGCTGAATCTGAGCGCCGGCAGTAATCACCACAATATCTGCGCCCACCAGTTCCAGATAATCATCAGTCGGAATAATACGGGTATTTTTCGAAAACGTCAGCGCTGCTGTGTGGCGAAAGTCGAACACTTCCCCCTCGGCACGTGACACATCACGGTCAAGCAGCACCAGTTCGCTGACACTGCCAAGCGTCAGCAGATAGTTACAAATTCCCACGCCGACGGCGCCGGCTCCAATCACACCTATTTTCATTTTGCTGTCCTTGATACAACGAACACGTGACTCATTTTAATTTTGTGAAGTACTTTAGTTGCGTTAAGTACGTTCATCTCGCTAACCGCTTTAATAACGTTAACTGCAAACTCCATACCAATAATATGTCGCAAAATAAGCATTATATGGCCAATTTATCTACACTATTGCGCCTTGATAGTTCATCACAACAAACAAATGCGCCAAACTAGTGCACTCTTTGTGAAGCCAGCTGCTTCTCACGTCTGTCACTAAATATGTCAGTGGTTGCTGAATCAGATGCGAGTTGTTGTAGTGAGTGTAGTGCCGGTACGGTTAAGTTTCACTTTGCACATAAGGGAATAGCGCCATATTTTTTCTTTTTTCAGCCAATGGCTTATCAAGAATCTGTTGCAGACAAACACGCGCAGCAGCGCTATGCTGCAAACAGCGGATTTTGGATATGAAGGAAGAAAGAGAATGCCAATCATTATAGGCCACCGCGGCGTGGCCGGAAGTTACCCGGAAAACACCCGGGTCAGCGTACAGGCTGCCATCGACCTGAAACTGGACTGGGTCGAAATCGATGTGCAGCCGACCAAAGATAATGTGCTGGTGGTCTGTCACGACCATACCATTAACCGCTGCAGCAACGGCAAAGGCCGGATTGATGCGTACACACTGGCTGAATTACGTCAGTTTGATTTTGGCAGTTGGTTCTCCTCCGAATTTCAGGGCGAACCAATCATGACGCTGGCAGAATTGCTGGAACTGGCCCATGCCTATCAGCTAGGGTTAAATATTGAGGTTAAGGTTGATCGCCACGACGCAAGCGAAGTCGCTGCACAGTTAAAACGGCAACTCGATAGCAGCCCAATGCCCGCAGAGCAGCTCTTACTATCCAGTTTCAGTCACGATATCATTCGCGAGTTGCATCAGCACTGCCCCGGCTACCGTCTCGGGGTGCTGACCGAAAGGCTGTCTGCCAAAGACAAAGCCCTGTTACAAGAAGTGGCAGCATTCAGTGCCAACCTCAATTATCGCTGGGTGAATCAGGCGCACATTGATTATTTACGCCAGCAGGGTTACCAGATCTGGTGTTACACCGTAAACGATGCGACTAAGTTTAGTTATCTTGACCAGGTCGATGCCATCTTTAGTGACTGGCCTGCACGCTTCTTACACCCGGCGCGCTAATCTGGTCAGCCCCGGCAATTGTGCAGCGGGGCTTAGCTCAAAAGAACAAAGCTTTGTCCACTTTGATGACCGCTTTGCGGATCGGCATCGGCTGATCATCGGTGGCAATCAGCGGACGATGAGGCTGGCCGGGATAAAAGATCACAAAGTCGCCGGCTTCCACGTCGACAAAACGCTCCTTGCTCTGCTGTTTACTGAACGCAATATCCCTTTGTTCCAGACGATCGTCATCTAATCCATCAAACGGAGTGACGCCGTAACCGAATGTTTCTTTGCCTTGCAGCAGAATTTGCACGTCGAGATAACGGCGGTGGCATTCAGCGATGCGCTCATCACGCAATTGGGTGTGGTCATGGGTAACAAAGAAAAACGCGGCATCACCCTCAAGTTCGTAGCGGCCGTCTTCTATCGGCGATTGCAGACGCTCAGCCACCCGTTGAATCCATTGTTTGAGCGCTGGTGACAGTGACTGGGTAAACTCAAGTTGTGACAAATGACCAATAAACACAAATCTATTCCTTTGTTTGTTGTGACTGGCTCTTATAGTACTCCTATTCACAAAGGGGAAAAGAACTATTTAAAACGACGGTTCAAAATAACAACAGACGAAGTCAATATTCATTCACCACTGATCTTTATAACGATCGTTCTTTATAACAATCGATCTTTAACACAACCGTTCTTTACAACCAATAGCCAGCGGAGACATATCGCGCATGGAATGGATTCAAGTCAGCCATTTATGGATCTGGGCCTTATTCGGTCTTGCCATTATTGCCGCCTTAATGAGTTTCTACTACCGCACCTTGCGACCAGTCAGCCTGGGATTAATGCTCGTCACCTTGCTGAGCGCGCTAGTGAGCGGACAGATAACCTTGCAGGCCTTAGTCTACAGTGCCGTAGGTTTGGGAGGCGCTTTTCTGCTGCCGCGCTTTAACCGTGATGTGAAAAAGCTCGCCTGGGTATTCCTGCTGCTGTGGTGTACAGCATTGCTGCTGCACTCGGTACCCGGCTTTAACAACATACTGGTGCTGGACAAAGTACACACCGGACCAGACAGCCTGCCGTTCACCCTCTATCTCAATCTGGATAAACCTTTGGTGTTTTTTGCCCTCTGGCTGGCACAGTCCGGATTACTTGGCGACCATCATCAGCGTATCCGGCCAGTTACCTGGCTTATCCTGCCTGGCCTGCTGGCTCTGCTGCCGCTCGCCTGGGCGGTTGGAGCCGTCCAACCGGAATGGAGTGTGCCGGAATGGCTGTGGCTATTTGTCCTCAACAATTTACTCATCACCTGTGTGGTGGAAGAAGCGCTGTTTCGTGGTGTAATCCAGCAGTGGCTGATTAAGATATTCGGCTCTGCCGGCGGAATTGTGCTAGCCGGAGCCTTGTTTGGCCTCGCACATATGGCCGGAGGCGCAATGCTGGTGCTATTTGCTGCACTGGCCGGAACAGGTTATGGCCTGGCGTATTATTTCAGCCATCGGCTATGGATAGCGATTGGCTTTCATTTCCTGTTTAATCTGACCCATTTAGTGCTCTTCACCTACCCGGCTGCCGCCGGATAGCGGCGAGTTTCAGGGCTGATGACGATCCCGCGTTGCAGCTGAGGCCTCACTTTGAGAGGCTTTACGTCGCCTGATCCGATGGCGATACAACCAGGCCAGCATCCCAACCAGAGCGATTGCGCCGAAGGCCTGCAGTTCATAATGTTTGATATCGCCAAGAATCACTTCAATCGTATTGCCGAACAGATAGCCCAAGACACCGACCACACAAGCCCAAATCGCGGCACCGATGATGTTAAACAACAGAAAACGGGTCGGTTTAACTGAACTGGCGCCAATCAGAAACGGGGTAACGCTGCGCAAACCATACAGAAATCGGAAACCCAGGATCAAAAGCACCTGATGTTTATCCAGCAGATCCAGTACCCGCTGAGATTTCGCTTGCCAGTGCGGCCTTTTCATCAGGGCCTGTTTGCCTTTATAGCGGCCAATATAATAATAGAGCTGGTCTCCCAGCAAACTGCCGCAGAACGCACATACAATAACCCAGGGTAATTCCAGATAACTGCGGTGCGCGGCAAACCCGCCCAGCACCAGTACCGTTTCCCCTTCAAAGAAAGTCCCGACCGCAATCGCTATGTAGCCGTAATCCGCAATAAGTTGTTCAAGAGACATACAATTACTCAACCAGACTGATAGGCTTACGTTAATCCAACTGCGCGCCGGCGACAATCTTTAGCAGGCAATTATTCGCTGTCTGGTTGCTGCTCCGGTGCGGCGCGCGCAAATCCGGGAATGCGCCGCAACCGCTCGGTAATGCGCTGAATTTGCGGATATTCCTGCATCGGCACATGAAAACGCTCCGCGTTATACACTTGCGGCACCAGACATACGTCCGCCAGTGACAAAGTATCACCGACACAATACTGGCCGCTGCGGCGCAGCAATTTCTGCTCAAAGGCGGTAAACCCGACCTGAATCCAGTGCCGATACCAGGCGTCTTTCTGCTCTTCACTGACCGCAAGGTGCTGGCGCAGATACTGCAAAACACGCAGGTTGTTAAGAGGATGGATATCAGAGGCGATATCCTGCGCCAGGGATAAGACCTGATATTTATCGTGCCCCGAGGCCGGAATCATCGGCATCTGCGGGTAGACATCGTCAAGGTATTCGATGATCGCCAGCGATTGTGACAGGGTAATGTCGCCGTCCGTCAGCACCGGCACCAACTCACTCGGATTGAGCTGATGAAAAGCATCGCTGTGCTGCTCACCGCCATTTCTGACCAGGTGAACCGGCGACATCTGATAGTTCAGTCCTTTCAGATTCAGCACGATACGCACCCGATAGGCCGCCGAAGAGCGCCAGTAACCATATAAGGTGATATTAGTCATCATAGGTCCCCTTCGGTATAGTCACCTTCCGGTACATAACGCACCACACGTTGCTCTATGGTGCCAAACAAATCGTCGCCGTTGCGGCTCTCCATCCGTATCGTCACTTTGTCGCCAAAGCGCATAAATGAGGTAGAAGGTTCACCATCACGAATGGTCTCGATCATACGGACTTCAGCGATGCAGGAGTAACCCACGCCACCTTCCGCAATCGCCGTTCCGTAGTCCGTGCCCTGTTTGTTGGAAACCGTACCGGAGCCGATGATCGTACCGGCACTGAGCGGCCGGGTTTTGGCGGCATGAGCAATCAGCTGCGGAAATTCAAACGTCATATCCACTCCGGCATTAGGGCAGCCGAACGCTTCATTGTTGTATTGAGTGAGCAGCGGCAGCGTTACTTTACCGCCATCCCAGTCCGGGCCGAGCTCATCAGGCGTAATCGCGACCGGTGAAAAGGCCGACGAAGGTTTGGACTGGAAAAAGCCAAAGCCTTTACCCAGCTCTGCCGGAATCAAACCGCGCAGCGACACATCATTGACCAGCATCAGCAGACGTATCGAATCTGCCGCCTGTTGCGGCGGCGTACCCATCGCCACATCACCGGTAATGATGGCGACCTCACCTTCAAAATCAATGCCCCACTCTTCGCTGACCATACGAATCTCATCCCGCGGGCCTAAAAA
The DNA here is from genome assembly GCF_019226825.1 of Vibrio ostreae. NCBI lineage: Bacteria > Pseudomonadati > Pseudomonadota > Gammaproteobacteria > Vibrionales > Vibrionaceae > Vibrio > Vibrio ostreae. The sequence continues at coordinate 1,001,218 of NZ_CP076643.1, read as the reverse complement.
CGCATCGGATCCGCCCTGATACATCAGTGGGTCGCTCCAGAAACTGGGCGGCATTTCAGCGCCACGCGCCTTGCGCACCAGTTCAACATGGTTAACGTATGCAGAGCCGTCTGCCCACTGATAGGCACGCGGCAAAGGGGATTCGCACCGGGTTTGATCAAACGGCATCACGCCTGGCATGTCGCCCAGCAGCGCATTCAGCTCAACATAAACTGCCTCCAGCAATGGCTGACATTGCGACCAGTTATCCAGCGCCTGTTGCAACGTTGCCGCCACCTCACAAACAGCAACACAATGGTTCAAATCACGGCTGACCACCACCAACATGCCATCACGGGTATGATTTTTTAATGTCGCGAGTTTCATGAAGACTCCTATTCTGCTGCCTGCTTCCAACTGTAGACGTAATCCGGGTTTTCTACCTGCTGTGCCGCCTGGCTAAACTGCAGTGCATGGCGGGCATCAATCATCACAGCCACTTCATCGGTAAAGGTTTTTTTATGCTCACGCCCGGCCTGAAAGGCTTTCGGATGCGGGCCATGAGTGAAACCGGCAGGATGAAACGTCACCATACCGGCTTCAATATTGTCGCGGCTGAAAAAGTCTCCGGCGTGATAAAACAGCACCTCGTCATAGTCATCATTATTGTGATAGAACGGCACTTTAAGCGCGCCCGGATCACTTTCAATCGGACGCGGCACAAAGGTACACACCACAAATCCGTCACCGACAAAAGTGGTATGCGCCGATGGCGGTAAATGGTAACGATGCGACATCAGCGGCCGGATATCGCGCCAGTTGAGGCGCACCACCGCCAAATCACCATGCCAGCCAACCGCATCCAGCGGATTAAACGGATAAGTGATGACACTGACCTGTTCATGGCGTTTGACCTGCACCTGGGTCGTCGTTTCGCTGTACTGCGCTTTAAACGCCTCATCAATCGCCGGGACGTCCAGTACCGCCGGGTCAAACACGGCATGATTACCGACAATGCCTTTTTCCGGCAGTGAATAAGCCGCATCGCTGTTTTCAATCATGAGTAAAAACAGCGGCTGAGTCGGCTCCAGACGCCAGTTGGTTGAGCGCGGGATCATCACATAATCCCCTTCACGAATCGTGAGGTGACCATAATCGCAAAACAGTTCAGCTTGGCCCTGATGGACAAACAGCAGTTCATCCCCGTCCGCATTACGAACCAGACCCGGCATCGCCTGAGCGAGTTTCCACACCCGAATCTTCACATCATGGTTGTGCAGCAGATGCGGCACAAACCACGGACAGAGCTGAGACGCCTGCGCAACCTGGTTAAAATTAAACGCGCGCGGGCGTAACTCGCCTTGCCACTCACTCCAGCCGGTGGGTGCATGTTGATGATGAAAATGGGCCGCCGGCCCAAAGAAACCGCTGCGTCCCGCTTCACGTTCATAAATCGCATCGTCGGGAAAATCGGCATGCGCCTGTTTAGAACAGGTGCCTTCCCGGTGCGGAAAGGTGATCCATTTATGCATCATCAAGTACCCCGCGACGAATTTGGTCTTCTTCGATCGACTCAAACAGTGCCTTGAAATTCCCTTCGCCAAAACCTTCATTCCCTTTACGCTGGATGATTTCAAAGAACACCGGCCCGATAACGGTTTGAGTAAAAATCTGCAGCAGAATGCCGTCTTTCATCGGCGCGCCGTCAATCAGGATGCGCAGCGCTTTAAGCTGTTCCAGATCTTCACCGTGCCCGGCCACCCGCTCATCAACTTTTTCATAATAGGTATCCGGGGTCGGCATAAATTCCATCCCCCGCTCGCGCAACATGCGTACCGTGTGGTAAATATCATCGCTGCTCAGCGCGATGTGCTGGATCCCTTCGCCGTTGTATTCGCGGATAAACTCCTCGATCTGCGATTTGTCATCCGAAGATTCATTAATCGGAATCCGAATCTTGCCGCACGGCGCGGTCATGGCGCGGCTGACCAGGCCGGTTAGTTTGCCTTCGATATCAAAATAGCGGATTTCACGAAAGTTACCGATGCGCTCATAGAAGCCAGCCCAGGTATCCATGTGGCCCTGTTTAACGTTGTGGGTTAGATGATCAATCTCGAGCAGGCCGGCGTTGGCATTCACCAGACGAATTTTGGCATCGGGATAAAACTGGAAATCGACATCATAAATACTGCGGTCACCATAACGGTCAACAAAATAGAGCAGGCTCTCACCGATGCCATAAATGGCCGGAATACTGAGCTCCATCGGGCCTATCTCGGTTTTATATTCCTGGCCACCATTTTGTAACGCGTGCTCAAGTGCCTGGCCGGCATCTTTGACCCGAAATGCCATACCGCATACCGACGGACCGTGCACTTTGGCAAACGCCTCCGCCTGACTACGCGGCTGAGCATTGACGATGAAATTGATGTCGCCCTGGCGGTACAACCAGGCCCGTTTCGAGCGATGCTTGGCGATTTCGGCAAAACCCAGCGCAGAAAACAGGGCTTTCAGCTGCTCAATCCCGACTGAATCGGCAGCGGTATACTCAACAAATTCAAACCCGTCGGTGCCGAGCGGATTTGCCAATGCGTGATGAGCGCTCAGCGGCACGTGGTTATGGTTGTGGTTATGGCTATCTTCGGGTTGGTTCGTTTGCGCATGAACGTGGGCAGTCATGTTCGTCTCCTAACGTACTGTTACATCCAGTTGTTAACAATATGTTATAAAGCTGCATCATTAACGACGAAAAGGAAACTGTGACGCGACGGAAAGCAATTTTGTCCGCCGGTGTTTGAGGTGTAATTTTTTCGGTACAGAGCGGTAACATCACCAGCGCAGCGATGAAGAAATGCATTTAAACGAAAAAACACCAACCTATCTAACTGAATTAGATGATTTATTTTCCCGCCTGTAACAAGCGCACCTATCTGCACTGGCCATTGCTATAAGTACAGATTTTCGTACACAGGCACAAACTCGGGACATAGTCGCAGCCGTCACGCTAATCAGATGAAAAGGCAGTGAGCAATGACAACAGACAGAAGTGAAAACAAACAGAAAAGCCCGGTTAACTCAACCGGGCTTGCAGAGAGGTATCGAACGTCTGAGCTCAAAGAGCATCATGGTGAAGCGCTCAGGCCACTTTTACCGCAGGCCTGAGTTTAATGGTGCGCACCATCAGACAAAACAGCCCAATCAGCAGCGGCTGACGCAGCAGATCAATCACCAGCGAAAGCATACCGCTGGATGAAACAAACGTCGCGGCATAGTTCACCAGGTAATGACCAGCCAGCAAAACCACGCTCATCAGCAATGCCTGACGCAAGGAGATCTCCTCCATCTTCGGCATTACCGTCATCACAATCAGAGTGAGCAGTGCCAGTATCACTAACCAGGCACCAAATACCGGCATTTGCCACCAGAAAGCAACGGCGGCACTGACTGCGGTCAATCCCAGCCAAACCCGGCGCGAACTGAGCAACTTATCGACATTGATGTTCGGCTTTTCGTTAAGGCGCACAATATGCCAGGCAACCAGAGCACCTAACATCGCACCGACAATCATATCGACCATGAATGCCCGGCCGGAATAGAACAGCGAGAATGCCAGACAAAGCGCGGAAACGCCCAGTGCAGCACTGCTTTTATTCCAGCCCAGCTTTTCGTTATCCAGCAACCACAAAATGCCCAGGCTGACCCACACTGCAATCGGTAAGCTTGGAAAGCCATAACCGGAGCTCTCCACCAGTTGCAACGATGGCAGATAAGCATAAGGACGCGGTAACACAAATCCTTGCTGCGCAATCAGGCAGATCAGCGAGGTTACTGCGACAGAAAAGAAGGCCTTAAAGCAAAATGCCTTACCACTTTGCCAATACAGGAGTGGGAACAGCAATAATCCAAAAGCCGGTGAAGCGAACGCTCCACCAAGCAGGATCAAGCGCGAGATGAACTGGCTAACAGGGGCTGATAATTCCGCAATTGAGTATTGCAGAGCACTGATCCAGCCAAGCTCATACTGGGAAATCGCGGGGGCAGCTTTGATCAAATCAGGCACCGAATTGATTGACTGCTCTGTTGCCGAAGCAAACATTTTTTCTATTTCAGGCCACTCTTCGGGATAACGGTAGTTACCCGTATCAACCCGCTGAGGTTGAATCAACATCGCACGTGCGACCTCAATGCCATAGTGCGGCGCATACCAGACCGGCAGTTCAAAACCGCCCCACTGATTAATATACTGATAGGTAATAATGTCTGAATCGCTGACACAATCAAAAACCGCGGCTTTACCTGCATAACCAAGTAACTGGCCAACCGACACGACGAGGCCGGTTTCCTCCCAGGTTTCACGCTGCGCTGCCTCAGCAGGTGTTTCACCCGATGTGATTGTTCCGCCCGGTAAAGAGAGTTGTTTGGTAATAAGCTCATCGATAAGCACGACCTTATCGTCGGCGCGCACCAGACACAATGCGCCTTTCAGATCGGCAGGCGCCTGAGGAGCGGCATAAGAATACATTGACGTCATCAATGTAAGAATGAAAGTGATGCCAAGTAGTGACAATCGTTTGTTCACTTTAATCAACCTGTTGTTTGCAGAGCTTAACCTAACGGCGACGCGCTGATTTTCTCAGCCAATGAATATGGTGGGTAAATCCTGCGTCCTGATAAAAGAGTTGCGCTTCCTTATTAAACTCCCAGACTTCAACAAATATCTCTGTCACGCCGTAGTCGATAAAGGTCTGTTCAAGACGTTCCATCAACCCACGCGCCACGCCCTTTTGGCGAAACTCGGGCCTCACATACAGCTCATCAATACTGCCCATCTGCAATGGCTTGCTGACCGAAGAGGTCAACTCACAAAAATGGCCGGTAATAAACCCGGCCACCTCGTCGTTGATACGTGCGACATACACCAGGCAATCAGGATTATCGAGATAACGCGCGATACTTTTTTCCTGTTCGACTTCTTCTGCGGTCTTAAAATACTCAGGGCAAGCGATGTGATGTTCATGATGCAAATCGAACATCAATTGGTTGAGAATTTCTAAATCGGCTGGTTTAGCTGCAGACAATGCAAGCGTGGTCATGGCTGTGACAATTATAATTGGAGTCGTTGCACAATTTTATAAGATTGGCCGTTAAAAAGCACCTTAGTAACTTGGTTTTTACCAGAAAGCTTGTCAGCCCGACGTTATTGACTATTTAAATCAATAGGTTGCTCATTATGCCCTGAATGATATAAATTTTTTCCGGTTCATTTTGCTCATTTTCCCGGCGTTTAAAGCCCTGGATCCACGCCCACCTGGCTAATGCAGGTTGAGTTTTAAGGTATCATTTTTACATTTCATATAATTGGGTTGCAGTTTGAGCCCGGTTATCACACTCTGATCAGCAGACCAAAGTGCAACCAAAGAGGAATGAGCATGGACTGGTATATCGCAGTACTCAGAAAATACGCCGTGTTTAACGGCCGGGCACGACGACAAGAATATTGGATGTTTTTTCCTGTTCAACCTGCTGTTTACGCTTGCCGCAGGTTTGATTGATCGCTTTTTAGGCACCTCGTTAATCGGCGGTTTGTACAGCCTGTTTATCCTGCTGCCAAGCGTCGCGGTGCTGGTGCGCCGTTTACATGACATCGGCCGCACTGGTTGGTGGGTATTACTGAGTGTGATCCCTGTGATTGGCGTTGTGGTTCTGCTGTTTTTTGCCGCCAGCGAAGGCATGCACGGTGACAACGAATATGGCCCGGATCCCAAGGCGGGTCACACATTCTAATTTAAAACTGATCTTGGTGTAATAAGGAGTCGGAATGAAACCACAACCTATTGAGAATGTCGTATTCGATGTCGGTAACGTGATTGTGCGCTGGTCACCGCCGGAGATCGCCCGCCTCGCCTTCGGCGAAGAAAAGTTTTGTGAATCCTTAGTGCGCTCCATCTTTAAATCGCAGACCTGGATGGATCTCAATATCGGTGTCATTACCGAAACCGAGGCCAAAGAGCAGTATCAGCTCAACCTTGGTTTATCTGAACTCGAGTGCCAGCGCCTGTTTTACTACGTCAAACAGACCCAGATCCTGCTGTTCGGAACGGTGGATTTAATCAAGCGTGTCAAAACGGCCGGTTATGGCGTGTATGCCCTGACCGATAACGTGCGTGAAGTGGTCGACTACCTCAAAACTACCTACGACTTCTGGTCGCTATTCGACGGTGCCACCATCTCCGCTCAGGTCGGTTGCCTTAAGCCACAGCCCGCCATTTACCACGCTCTGCTGGCGCAAAACGGCCTGAGAGCAGAGTCCACGGTGTTCATCGATGACATGCCCAACAACGTGCGCGGCGCGCAGGCCGTCGGCATCAGCGCCATTCAGTTTGAGAATGCCGAACAATGTCAACGGGAACTCAGAGCTTTGGGCTTAGAGATTTAATTCGTCATTGATTGAGCAGGGCACAGTCTGTGCCCTGCTCTTAGACAGTCCGACTCAGAGTCACTTAATTTTTACATCCAGCCCGAGAGAAACCAAAGTACCGACCAGCGTGGTGATCACAACCGACACTAACGAGCCGATCAGAACATATTCCGCCATGCTGCGATCAGCCGATTTATTGAGTTCACCAAAGCGGAATATCGACTTGGCCGCCAGGACAAAACCAACCGCGGCGTAACTGCCAAGCAGAGTAAAGGTCAGGATCAGCAAGCGTTCTAAATAGCCAATCAACTCGCCACCCGCGACCAGCCCGCTGACATTGCCCTCTTCTTCATCCGATACCGCAATCGGATACTTGCTCAGAATCAAACCAATCAGCACCGACGTCGGTTTCAGGATCAGCAGATAAGCAAACAGCACCATCACCCCATCGGCAAACTGCTCATGGTGCACAATCGCCTGCAGAGTCACACTGTCGGTCATGTAAAAAGCCATTGCTGCCAGCAGCGCGGCGTGCCACATCTGGTCGAAAACAAAGTAGCCGAACTTATCGCCATGACGCGGGTTGAATCTTATCCACCCAATCACCACGTGACTGAATGTAGTCAGCGCGGCCAGGCTCAGAACCAAAGACCAGTCTGAACTGTGTGCCATCGCCGGAATGATCAACACCAATCCATGCAGCAAAGCATGCCAATATATCGCCGCTGAGCGGTAACCGTGTTCACGTTTAGCCGCTATGCAGCGCTTGGGCAGCAGATAGAATTCGCACAGGATATGCGCCAGAAGAAACGGCACCCAAGCCGTGAAGAAATCAGCCACGTTGGTACTCCTTAACTTCGCCGATAAAACGTTCGTTCAGTTCACTGAGCAACGTCCAGCCGGACGCCTTGAGTGATTTGCTTGCGGTCGCCGTGGCGATATCAAGCTGTTCAGCCAGTTCGCTCACTGTCAGCCCGTCTTCGCTTATCAGCATCGGCAGCAGCACTTCACACTGGCGCGCGGTTAACTCACTCAATTGGCGGTCGAGATACTTAAACAGCAGCGAGAACTGATCCGTCAATACGCTGCTGTCGGAATGAAACACCAGGCGCTCATTTTTCAGCGCTTTCAAACCGCGCCCGGAGAGTACAAACGCCTGCCCCATGGATTCAGATACCGCCTCACGCAGATCCGCTTTGGCCGCAATGGCAAAGCTGATGCGGCTGTCAAACGGCTTACCGAGCGCTTTAATCCCAACCCGGTACAAGATGGTATAGCGCAGCGCCTGCTCAATATCGCGTACCACACTCTGGAACTCATCACCGCGTTCAATACTGTGCACATTGTCTGCACCACCAGCAGTGATCCATTGTTGTATCCGTTTGATTTGTTTAAGCAACTGCTCAAACTGCTCTGAACTGAGCTTAGTTGAATTGACGACATCACCGATGATCACGGCAATGGCTTGATCGGTCGACTCCACGCGAACACTCCTTTTTTCACCTGGAGTTAATTTAGCTACTTTTGGCTAAATGTGCAAATTTAGCTTTTTATGGCTAATTGTGGGGTTTTGGTGGTTTGTGGCTAAGATCTGCTTTTGACTTTGGGAGTGCTGGTTTTATTGGATGGTATGTCCCGCTTTTACTATCTCGATATCTTGAGCTTGGTGCAAGCGGGCCGGTTTTAGGCGTTCCCTACGCCAAAAACCTAAAAATTCGTCCTGAATTTTTGCCCTATGGTTGTGATTTTTTAAACAACACGATTAGCGGGAAGAAAATATAAAACAACCCTACGTTCGGAGTAACGAACTTCCTTTGTTCTTATACCCGTTTGTTAACTAGCTTTTAGTTGCGCGCAGACTTGCCATGTATTCCAAATCGACATCAATAAAGTCATACTTTTTATCCTGAAAAACACTACGAAGTGAAACAAAAGCTCTTTCAAGGTCATCCAATGCCTCAATCAAAGGGTGAATATGGAAGGTGTTTTTTGGAAAAACCAAATAGTCTTGCGCAATTACCGCAGTGATACCATCAGATAACTCTGTAATCCCAAAATCAGAGCTTTTAAGGTCATAGTTAGCTTCTAATATTTCTTTATAAACCTCCGCTTTAACTTCACCTTCAATCGCGACGCTCAAAGACTCAATTAATATAGTGCTATTGTCTGTATCAATAGTAATCATATGATGAATGTCAATGTATTCTGGGTCAGCATCATCGTCAGAAATATTCCAAGCTATAATGCTAAAAATCTTACCACTCTCTAGAAATCTTGCTTTAGTGTAGCCATTTTCTTGAAGTCTCTTAAGAATAATGTCTTTATTAAAATCACAGTGAATTTTCTTTACTTCTGTTTCTACACTTTTAAGTAGCGGAGATATAGTAGAGTTGATTTCATCAGCAATATTATCAACCTTCGAAGTCATTCCATCCACGCCTTTTTTGACATATTCATGATTCGAACCGATTTCTTGTATATTATCTTTAGTTTCTTTAGTCCTTTTAAAAAGCACAAGAGCGATAAGTAAATATAGAACTGTAGTTGCAATCGCTACAGGTATGAAAAATTCTTGAAAAAACACTATTTACCATCCTTACTATCACAGTTAAATAGTAATACTTTTGATATCAAACAATATATAAGTGACATGAACATTATCACTTGGTTGGCTACAATGACAAATTCTACATTTACTGCTGTTTTGGTTGTCGTATAAGTAAACCAATAGAGTATCGAAGTTAGAAAGACTATAACACCAGGGAATAGTGAAAATAAGAAACCACTAGCCAATTTTGAAAGTTCCAAATTTCGGTCAAAGTAGTAGTCTACTGTCATAGAAGTAACGATTGCGGTAGAAAAAAAAAAAAAGACACCGTCCAAGGTCAATGACTTGAGATCTAACTGGAAATTGGTGTTTATCTTCTCGTACCCTAGAAGCATCCATAGTTGTAGCAAGCCAAAAAAAGCTATAAGAACCAACCAAGATAAGCTTTTGAAGCCAGTTTTCATACGTTTCCTACATCAAAATATTCTATGCGCATTGTCTCACAACAGAATTAAAGTTAAAAGACCGACACGGCAGTAAAGCTAGTTAACGCTGCATTAAGGTGTGAGCGACGCTTGGCTATACTTAAGCGAAGCGAAAACGCCAAGCGTTGCGAATCACTCTTAAATGCTTTGTTAGCTAACAAACTGATTGCACAAATCTAAAATCGCATTGATATGTGACCCAACTAGGCATTTCTGCTTAGGGTAACCCTCTACTAAGATCCCTACACATTCCATTGAAAAATGATATTGATTTAAACCTGTTGGTTTAACAAGTAGCCCCATAATTGGCCCGCCACTCATACCCTTAAGTTTTGGGGCAACCCCAATGCGATTATTATATGTATCAATCTGCTTTTTATCTGAAAACTTAATGTAAAAAGGATCGACGATTGGTGAAGGGGTTTTAATTGTTCCATCAAATTTTTCAGCGGTAATACTTAATAACTCAGGAGTGCTTTTCCCATATTGCACCTTTAGTTTGTTCTTATTGGCTGGAAAACCCATGACCAGTTGATACGGCAGTTTACTATAACCCAGCTGCTCATCAATCAGCGGTACACTTGTATATCGGTCAATCCCATTTCTAGCTAGAACATAGTCCAACCTTGCAACTGCTAGATCCCTCTTTTCATCAGTAGCAAAAGCTACATGTTCCAACAAAATATTTGTACCGTTCACCACTATTGAAGAGCACTTGTATTTATTCAATGCATCGTCAACCACGTGTTTAGCTGTAATCAAATAGGGAATACTATCAACATTTACAATAACACCAGATCCAAAACCACTTGCATCAACTTTGCGGTCTGCACCATAAGCTAAGAAAGCAACAACTACCTTTTGCCAACGCTCTACAAGATTGTCGATAAACTCTAAATTCTCTGGATTTAGTTCGTAAAATTCTGTCATATACATCTCCATTAACTCTAACTGAGCACTCGGTTAGCTAACGCCGCATTCTTACGAATCCCCTCATAATTTCTATATAAAACAATGAGTAGACGCGCATCGCTCATTCTGATCTAATGAATTTCGCCAAAAACACACCTGATTAAATGGATTTAATAGGGAGCCCTAACGATGCGCGACATTCAAATTCTACAGCAAACTCTCGAGAATCAATGCCCCGACATTCACAAAAAACGACTGAAATCTCTGATGCTTGCAACCAAAACTGTACTCGACGGCTCTGATCTCACATTGACCAAAATTGGGCGCGCACTCGACACCGATACCACCGTAAAGCATGCGATTAAACGCATCGACCGATTGCTCGGTAATCGCAACCTACACCGTGAAAAAGACACCATTTATAAGTGGCATGCGTCCTTTATTACCCGTGCCAACCCTTTTCCTGTGGTGCTCGTTGATTGGTCAGATGTTCGCGAGCAGCTACGTTATATGACATTGCGCGCTTCAGTTGCCGTTAAAGGTCGAGCCATCACGCTTTATGAGCAAGCGTTTGAATACAAAAACTACAACTCTCCAAAGAGCCATCAATACTTTCTCGATAAGCTTCAAACGCTCCTGCCCGAAGGCTGCACTCCCATCATTGTCTCGGATGCTGGATTTAGAAATACATGGTTTCGGCAAGTCGCCAACAAAGGTTGGTTCTGGTTGGGACGCGTACGTGGCGAAGTCTCGATCAAATGTGGTGATGCCCCTTGGCTATGGAACAAGACCTTCTATCCTCAGGCAACTGACAAACCGCGGTTTTTAGGGGAAAGCCAATTAGCACGGCGTTCGCCGCTCACATGCTTTGCCTATTTATACAAGAGCCAACCTAAAGGCAGAAACCCCCATCGACACAGCCGAACCTGCCAAAAGCATTCAGCAGGAAAAGTATTCCACAGAGGTGCAAAAGAGCCTTGGCTTCTAGTAACAAACATCCCCAATCAGGTATTGAATGGCGTTAAAATCACTCGCTTATACGCCAAAAGAATGCAGATTGAAGAGTCGTTTCGAGATCTAAAAAGCCCCGCTTACGGATTGGCACTGCGCCATAATCGAACTCGCTGTACGAATCGTATCGATATCCTACTGCTCATGGCGCTAATGGCAGAAATCATCATGTGGTGGAATGGCTTAATCGCCATGCAAGCTCAATGGCATTATGACTTCCAAGCCAACACTATCAAACATCGCCGAGTACTATCCATCCCTAGATTGGGTAAAGAGGTACGTTGTCATCGAAGATACCAAATAAAAGGGTCGCAATATCATTGGGCTATGATGGAATATCAACGTCTCACACACACTTGTGGCTTAGGTGAATTATGAGGGGATCCGCCAGCGCCGCATTAAGGTGTGAGCAACGCTTGGCTAAACTTGAGCGAAGCGAAACTGCCAAGCGTTGCGAATCACTCTTAAATGCTTTGTTAGTTTATTACTCTCCATTTGTTCAATAAAATTTTTCTAAGTTAATTGAAAACGATTTCCTTTCAATCTTTGCTACAAAGGTACAATTTTCGAGTCCTTTGTTTTCAATGATTCTGAGTAGGTGAGATAACTTTGGCTGTGGCATTTTTTCACCGATGATAATTCTCTTTATAGCACTGTCACTATATTTCATTTTATTTTCACCACCTATGAGACGAATCTCATTTTCATATTTCCAATCACTGTGTTTAGTGAATATCAAATGTTGCAAAAATAAAGGTTTTTCATCGCGCACCATTGACTTTATATATTCATTAAACTCTAGCTCCATATAATTGATATCAGACATCCCTTTAAAGCTTGAGTTTAATGAATTTTGAGAGTTCAGTAATAAATCACAATCAAATTCAATCACAAACCCTCTCATTCCATTTGAATAGTGAGACCACATTAATCTACTTTGAAGAGGTTTATTGTCTACATCATGCACTAAACAGTGAAACTTATTGGATTGCATAGAATGCATCGTTTTAAAGACATATTCATTCAATTGTTCAACTACAACCTCTTTTCTAGAAGCGATAAACCCTCTTAACGCCTCATAAGGTACTTGACTAGAGAAGATAGTTTGACCAGTTTCTATGTCATGCCAACTTAACCCTTCATTTACTTTACAAAAAGTAGCTAACTCTTCGATTGAGAGCTTATCTAGATCAATATCAGATTCCTTAATTATTGTTTCAAAAGGATCGTTGAACCTACTAAGTTCGTTAAACCATAAATAAGACTGCTCAAAGCCGTCAAGATTGTATGCCTCATCGTTAAAAAAACGATACAAGTTCTTTATTTTATTAAAATCCAAAGACATAAAAACACTCCAAATAAACTAACAGTTATTAGACAGACAATGTCTGCCAGAACTTGTCCAAACCAACATAAGCCACTGATTAGGTTTAACGTAACATAACGTTAAACAAGAGCGTCACTTCCGCTCGAATTCACAAAATACCGACAGATTCTATCTAACACACCATAGTAAACTGAATACATAATCAACCATTCGTCAGACCAGGTCAACAAGCACCAAAAGAAACGAGTCAACATTGTTAATCGCATTAAGTTTTTAAGTAAAAACTTACCAATAACACTCTGAAACCACTGTCCGAAGGCAAAAAATCAGGACGATTTTTTAGGTTTTCGGCGTCGGGAACGCCTAAAACCGGCCTGAACAGCGCCAAAGAACCCAAGCGCCTTTCTGGTTACTCTTTGGCGCAAGCAAAGAGTGACTGGCACGCTGGCACTCAACTAAAGAAATCGACCAAGTCAGAGCGTGACATACAACACAGCAAACCGTTTCACTCCTCGCCACAAACGCAAAAACCACGTCGATGTTTTAGCTTTGGACATCGAAAATTCCGAAAACGGGACATACTGAACGACCTGACTCATAATCGATATCTCTGGAACCTTACTTTCCTTTCTCGACAATCAGATAACTGTGTAACTGAGGATATTGATCAAACTCCAGATGGCGGATAATACAGCCGAGCTCCATAAACAGAGTTAAGAAACCGTTCAAGCCCAGCGACGAATAGTAGACTTCCGGCCCCATAAAATCGTCTCGATGGCAACCCTCTTCATCTGTACCGCCGAATGAAAAGATAAACACACCACCGGGATTGAGACTGGCGACGATTTTACATAGCACCGGCTTTTGTTGTGATAAAGGAATATGCCAGATACTGTCCCACGCGGTGATAAAATCGTATTTCTCGGTTAAATCACACTCACAAATATCCTCTTGAAAAAACTGCACACCAGGCAGCTTTTCCCTCGCGATACTGAGCATCTTGGGCGAAATATCCAACCCGGAAGGAGTAAAACCTTCCCCCGCCAGCAACTCAATGAAACGACAAGTACAACCACAACCCACATCCAGAGCCCGTCCGCGCTCACTAACAAAACTGATCGCTTTTTTTGTGCTGTGCAATACCATTACTCATATCAAACTTACCATCCGTCCAGATATGAGTAATTTGATTGTATGCCTTGGCGATATCCTCAGGCTTCATTTTTATCTCTCCCCAAACTAAAACATACCCGCGACCAAACTCGCGATCATCGGTACATAAATAGTCAATTGAGCCTCTTTAGTATTGAGAACTTTCTTGAAAATGGCGACAAGGATAAACAGGATCCAAACCACACCCGTTGCCAAACCTAAATAGCTGTCTAAATCCTGGTAGTGTTTAATCATTACCAGATCTTTTAAAACTTCAGATTCTGAAGCTGAAGACAGCTTTGTTAAGGCCATATCCATCATGTACCCGTAGTACTTCGCCCAGGCGATGAGTACCAATTGGAGTAGCAGTGTAATTATTGAAAATAACTTCATTATTTTTACTTCTAAAGAAAGCTAGTCGGCATATTCTGACAAACTTCGGCGTCAAAGAGCTTAAGTTATCGAGATACAAGGCAAAAAATCAGGACGATTTTTTAGGTTTTCGGCGTCGGGAACGCCTAAAACCGGCCTGCACAACGCCAAAGAACCCAAGCGCCTTTCTGGTTACTCTTTGGCGCAAGCAAAGAGTGACTGGCCCGCTTGCACCAAGCTCAAGAGAATTGAAACCGTCAAAGCGGGACATACAAACAACCAATAGCCAGAAGCCAGAAGCCAGAAGCCAGAAGCCAAAATAAAAACACCACGCCAAGTTTGTTATATCAAAGCGATACCGCTAAAATCCCCTCGCCTTCCCCCAAGAGAAACCCAAATGCTATTTGACAACGATATCGACCAAATGCTGAGCTACTTAGAACGATTCTGTAAACAGCCACATATCAAAGCACTGGATACGGTTTCTGACGACCAGATTAACCTGCTGCTCGATTTCTTAACCCTCGCCCACAAAATGCACAGTGACATCTACGCCACCAACAGCCTGAAAAGCTCGCACTTTCTCGCTATCGGCACCTTTGCGTTAACTCAGGAACGAGCGCCGCAAGGCAACCTGTTTATCAAGATTGAAAATGAGCGCCTGTACCTGGCTTTTGAACTCGACCATTGCGACCAAGATAACCTGCTGACGCCGATTCGGGTCATTGACGGGCTTATCTATCTGGCGGAGATTCAGGGGCACGGCCTGTTACCAGAACACTATCCACGCTAATGAATGCCGTCATTTGAGCAGTAAGCCGTACTTGCGGCTGTGAATATGGCAATGAACGGCACAGCACTAAACGTTACTGTTGCTTGAGCTGTTGAACGAATACATGCGCACTTCGTCTCTCGGGAACCAGCCTAATTTTTGATAAAACTGCTGGGCATTGAGGTTGTCGTTCAACACAAACAGGTGCGTTTTAGCAATACCGATGTCCGCCAGCGCCTGGGTGGAATGTGCAACCAAATCACGCCCCAGATTTTGCCCGCGACAATGGGATGCCACCGCTAAGTGCTGCAAATAACCGCGCCGGCCATCAGTACCAACCAATACCGCACCAACAATGTCCGCGCCGCTTTGCGCGACAAAACTTAATCCCGGATTACGCGCCAGGTAGCTTGCGATACTGTCGCGTGAGTCCGCATCGCGGATACTCATCCCCTCAGTTTGTGCCCACAGGGCAATCACCTGATCATAATCGGCAATCTCCATTAGACGAATGCTGACCACACCCACTCTCCTTGTTCGATATTGTAAATGAATAATTATCAGTAGGTTGCGGATATACCGTACTTTTGCATAAATGAGCTGGCGCTCAGGCTACCGATGAGGCTGCCGGACGTGACAGAAAAAGCGAGAATAAAAATAACCGCTTTTGATATATCGCCGCTAAACAAATTGCTGCCAAAAAGATACGCCATGGCTGCTAAGACAAACAACGTAATCGCGTACTTATTGGCAAGGAAAAACCATGATATTTCAAACACCCAAAGTTCGCTGTGCCCCCGGAATGTCGACAAACCACCGGCGACGTAAAGCAGCGAGCCAAGGATAGCCGCTATCACCACCACGCACACATAGGGAAAGAAAGGCTTATCGATGAGAAAGAGGTAGCCCATGCGTAACGTAAATAACAGCGCGCCCAGCCAAAGAATCATTATTGGTCCGATTATCAATCCCATATATTCTGCCTGTGTTTAATTTCCGGTTAAGCCGCTGCAATGGGGTTGATTGATACCAACAACATTGAACCGGCATATAAAATTAAACACATAATTCATTATTGGGTTCAACAGGTCAAGCCAAGTTAACCGTCCTCAAAGGTAACAACGTTACAGTGCCACAATAAAAAGCGCCCGGTCGGTCAGAGCGGGCGCTTTTTCCAGTTATGAATGCAGAACTTTCTCCAGCTCAGTCAGACTGACCGGGTCATCAATCGTCGACGGCACACTGTAGCTTTCTCCGTCCGCGATTTGACGAATAATCCGCCGTAAAATTTTACCGGAGCGGGTTTTCGGCAGGCGCTCGACCACCAGGGCATGTTTGAAACAGGCCACCGCACCAATCTGACTGCGTACGCTCGACACCAGTTCGGATTCCAGTGCCAGGCTATCGACTTTCACCCCGTCTTTCAGCACCACCAGGCCCAGTGGCAGTTGCCCTTTGAGCTCATCATGCACACCGACTACCGCACATTCGGCGACCGCCGGGTGCGCGCCGACAATTTCTTCCATTTCACCGGTCGAGAGGCGGTGCCCGGCGACGTTTATCACATCGTCAATCCGGCCCATGATGAACAGATAGCCTTCTTCATCCAGGTAACCGCCGTCACCGGAGACGTAATAACCGGGGAACTGAGCCAGATAACCGGATTCAAACCTGTCGTGGTTGCGCCATACCGTCGGCAAGCAGCTTGGTGGCAGCGGACGCTTCAGCGCCACAAAACCCTGCTCGTTTGGTGCCGCCACTTCGCCCAGTTCGTTTAAGATCTCGACCTGATAACCCGGAATCGGCTTGGTGGCAGAACCCGCTTTAACCGGCATCAGCTCCAGTCCGGTCGGATTACCGGCGATGGCCCAACCGGTCTCAGTTTGCCACCAGTGGTCAATCACCGGCTTATCGGTCTGTGCCTGAACCCATTCCAGCGTCGGCGGATCGAGACGTTCACCGGCCATAAAAATCGTCGTCAGACAGGATAAGTCGTAATCTTTCAGATACTCGCCGTTCGGGTCTTCTTTTTGATCGCCCGGAAAGCCGTCGGGGCCGAGAACAGCGCATTCACCTTGTACTCCTGACACACGCGCCAGAACGCGCCCGGATCCGGCGTGCGTACCGGTTTACCTTCGTACAGAATCGTGGTGCACCCGTGGATCAGCGGCGCATAAACAATGTAAGAGTGCCCCACCACCCAGCCCACATCCGACGCCGCCCAGAACACGCCATCCTGCGGCATGTTGTAGATGCAGCTCATCGAATACTTCATCGCCACCGCGTGACCGCCATTATCGCGTACCACGCCTTTTGGTTTACCGGTCGTGCCTGAGGTGTACAGAATATACAGAGGATCGGTCGCCAGAACCGGCACACAGGCGTGCGGCAGTGCATCCTGAATCAGGCTGTTCCATTCCAGATCGCGCTCGCTGGTCATCTCGGCCCGGCATTCGCTGCGCTGATACATCAGTACTTTCTCCGGCTTCCAGCGGCTGTCCATAATGGCCTGATCCACCATCGGCTTATATGGAATCACCTTATTCACTTCCACGCCGCACGATGCGGTCATGATCACTTTCGGCTCGGCATCTTCAATCCGCACCGCCAGCTCGTTCGGGGCAAAGCCGCCAAACACCACCGAATGAATCGCACCCAGACGCGCGCAAGCCAGCATCGCCATGGCCGCTTCCGGGATCATCGGCATATAGATGATCACCCGGTCACCTTTGGTTACGCCCTGCTCGGCCAGCATGCCCGCCACCCGGGCGACGCTGTCACGCAGAGCAAAATAGCTGTAGCGCTGCTTTTTGCCGGTCACGGGTGAGTCGTAAATCAGCGCGATTTGATCGCCGCGCCCTTGCTCACAGTGATAATCCAGCGCCAGCCAGGATGTATTGAGCAGGCCGTCCGGGAACCAGCGCTCAATGCCGTGATTGTCTTTTTTTAAAATGGTTTGCGGGAACTCAAACCAGTCGATGTGCCGGGCCTGAACCTTCCAGAATTCTTCCGGTTGTTGCTGTGCCCATTGATATTCCTTTAAATATGCAGACATGGTGCTTCTCCTTCAAATTCTGGCTTAGCCAAACGTGATGGTTTGCGCCGGGACGCGAACCCAGCCTTCCATCAAAATACGTGCACTGCGACTCATCACGGCTTTCTCGACCACCCAGCCCTGTTCGGTCTGAACAGCACTGGCACCGACTTTGAGCGTTCCGGACGGATGACCAAAGGTCACTGACTGTTTTTCACCGCCTCCGGCCGCTAAATTGACCAGAGTTCCCGGTACACAGGCTGCTGCCGCTATCGCGACCGCTGCGGTGCCCATCATGGCGTGATGCAATTTGCCCATCGACAAAGCGCGCACCAGCAGATCAATTTCTTCGGCCTGTACGGTTTTACCACTGGAAGCGTGATAGGTTTGCGGCGCTGCGACAAAGGCTACTTTCGGCGTGTGCTGGCGGGCTTTTGCCTGTTCCAGATCGCTGATAAGCCCCATCTTGAGCGCGCCGTACGCGCGGATGGTTTCAAACATCGCCAGTGCTTTTTCATCACCGTTAATGTCATCCTGCAGCTCAGTACCGTGGTAGCCAATTGATGCGGCATCAACAAAAATGGTCGGAATGCCGGCGTTGATCAGGGTCGCGTTTAAGGTGCCTATTCCGGGTACATCAAGATCGTCCACCAGGTTGCCGGTCGGGAACATGGCGCCGTCGCTGTCGGCCGGGTCAACAAAATCGACCTGAATTTCTGCCGCCGGGAACGTGACTCCGTCGAGCTCAAACTCGCCGGTTTCCTGCACCATGCCGTTGACGACAGGCACATGCACTACGATGGTTTTGCGGATGTTGACCTGCCACACCCGCACCGCGACCACGCCATTGTGCGGGATCCGCGCCGGATCAATATAACCGGCGTGCATCGCAAACGGGCCGATCGCGGCCGACAAATTGCCGCAGTTGCCGCTCCAGTCAACAAACGGCTGGTCAATTGAAACCTGACCAAACAGGTAATCCACATCGTGATCCGGTTGAGTGCTCAGGCTGACAATGACGCTTTTACTGGTGCTGGATGTTGCCCCGCCCATGCCGTCAATTTGTTTGCCGTACGGATCCGGGCTGCCGATGACGCGCAGCAGCAAGTCATCGCGCGCCGGGCCCGGGCTTTGCGCCGCCTCAGGCAAGTCTTCTAAACGGAAGAAAACCCCTTTGCTGGTTCCGCCGCGCATATAGGTCGCTGGCACTTTGATTTGTGAAGGAGTGCTGACATTGCTCATGATTTTACTCCCTTAACCCGCCAGAAAATCTTGCGCGAAACGCTGCAACACGCCACCGGCGTTATACACGTGCACTTCATCAGCGGTATCCAGACGGCAGATGACCGGCACATCGAGTTTTTCGCCGGTTTTGCGGGTGATCACCAGTGCCAGCTCAGCGCCGGGCTTAATGTTACCGACCACGTCATACAGCTCAGAACCATCCAGCCCTAAGGTCAACCGTGTCACACCCGGTTTAAACTGCAGCGGCAGCACGCCCATGCCGACCAGATTGGTACGGTGAATACGCTCAAATCCTTCTGCGACAATCGCTTCTACCCCGGCAAGACGCACCCCTTTGGCGGCCCAGTCACGGGAAGAGCCCTGACCGTAATCAGCACCCGCGACAATGATCAGCGGCTGTTTACGCTGCATGTAGGTTTCGATGGCTTCCCACATCCGGGTCACTTTGCCTTCCGGCTCAATACGTGCCAGTGAGCCCTGCACCACTTCGCCGTTCTCTTTCACCATTTCGTTAAACAGTTTCGGGTTGGCGAACGTCGCGCGCTGCGCGGTGAGGTGATCGCCCCGATGGGTGGCGTAAGAGTTAAAGTCTTGCTCCGGCACACCCATTTTGGTCAGGTATTCCCCAGCAGCGCTGCTGGCCATAATGGCGTTGGACGGTGACAGATGGTCAGTGGTGATGTTGTCACCGACCACGGCCAGCGGACGCATGCCCTTCAGGGTACGTTCTCCGGCCAAAGCGCCTTCCCAGTAAGGCGGGCGGCGGATATAAGTACTCATCGGACGCCAGTCATACAACGGTGCACTGCTGTGCTGCTGGTCGTCGAGTTTGAACATCTGAATATAAACCTGGTTAAACTGCTCCGGTTTAACAAATTCACCCACCACCGCGTCGATCTCTTCATCGCTTGGCCAGATGTCATTGAGGTAAATCGGTTTGCCGTTTGCATCGCTGCCGAGCGCGTCGCGTTCAATGTCAAACCGGATGGTACCGGCCAGCGCATAAGCCACCACCAGAGGCGGCGAGGCAAGAAACGCCTGTTTCGCATAGGGATGGATGCGGCCGTCAAAGTTACGGTTTCCGGACAAAACGGCGGTGGCGTAGAGATCACGTTCGATGATCTCCTGCTGGATCTTAGGATCCAGTGCGCCGCTCATCCCGTTACAGGTGGTACAGGCGTACCCCACAATGCCAAATCCAAGTTTTTCCAGTTCCGGCAGCAGGTTGGCTTCCTCTAGGTAAAGCTTGGCCACTTTCGAACCCGGCGCAAATGAGCTTTTCACCCAGGGTTTACGCTCCAGGCCTAATGCGTTGGCTTTTTTGGCTAGCAAACCGGCCGCCACCACGTTACGCGGGTTACTGGTGTTGGTGCACGAAGTGATGGCAGCAATGATGACAGCGCCATCGGGCAGTTCACCCTCTTTCTGTTGCCATTGTCCGGCAATGCCGCGCTCCGCCAGCTGAGAAGTCGGCAGGCGGCGATGCGGGTTAGACGGACCGGCCAGGTTACGCTCGACCGAAGAGAGATCGAATTCCAGTACCCGCTCATACTCAGCACCGACCAAATCATCGGCCCACAAGCCGGTCTGTTTAGCATACTGCTCGACCAGTTCAACCTGCTCGGCGTCACGCCCGGTCAGTTTGAGGTAGTTGATGGTCTGCTCATCGATATAGAACATCCCGGCGCTGGCGCCGTATTCCGGTGTCATGTTAGAAATGGTCGCGCGGTCACCGATGGTAAGATCTTTCGCCCCTTCGCCAAAGAATTCCAGATAGGCAGACACCACGCGCTGCGCGCGCAAAAACTCGGTGATGGCCAGCACGATATCGGTCGCGGTGATGCCCGGTTTGCGTTTACCGGTCAGCTTGACGCCGACAATATCCGGCAATCGCATCATCGACGGACGGCCCAGCATCACGGTTTCCGCTTCCAGACCACCGACGCCGATGGCGATCACGCCCAGCGCATCAACATGCGGCGTATGGCTGTCGGTGCCGACGCAGGTATCGGGAAACGCTACGCCGTCTTGGAGTTGCACCACCGGCGACATTTTCTCCAGATTAATCTGATGCATAATGCCGTTACCGGCCGGGATCACGCTGACGTTTTTAAACGCGGTTTTACACCATTCGATAAAGTGAAAACGATCTTCATTGCGGCGATCTTCAATCGCGCGGTTTTTCTCAAACGCATCGGCTTCAAAACCGGCATGCTCCACCGCCAGCGAATGGTCGACGATCAGTTGGGTTTCCACCACCGGGTTGACTTTGGCCGGGTCACCGCCCTGATCCGCAATCGCATCGCGCAGGCCGGCTAAATCAACCAGTGCCGTCTGACCAAGGATGTCATGACACACGACCCGGGCCGGATACCAGGGGAAATCGAGGTCGCGTTTACGCTCAATCAGCTGTTTGAGCGCATCGGGCAGTAAACCAGGGTCGCAGCGGCGCACCAGGTTTTCTGCCAGCACGCGTGAGGTGTAAGGTAAAGTGTCGTAAGCACCGGGAGAGAGGTCGTTAACTGCTTGCCGGGCATCATAGTAGCTGATTTGACTCGCGTAGCTGTTATTACTACCGGGCAGCGTTTTTCTGTACTCGCTGTTCATAGAATCCATCCAAATATCGTCAGGCTCTGGCCTGACTGCTTGGGCCTGCACAGCGGCGCGACTAACTGACACCGAGTACGGGCAGTCAGTCACAAGCAACGCCATGCAGAAAATTAGGCGTTGTCACCCCTGCTGGCTGTGCTGTCGGTTTGCAGAGTTACCTGTTTGCAAAGCTCTCTGTTTACAGAGCTCTTTGTTTACAAAACTCTCTGTTTACAGAGAAAGCCGTTGGCAGAGCAAGGTGACAACGTCACTGTTAGCCGCGTTTTTCGATCGGCAACCAATCCTGATGCTCCGGGCCGGTGTAATCGGCACTCGGGCGGATGATGCGGTTGTTGGCGCGTTGTTCATACACATGCGCGGCCCAGCCGGTTAAGCGGCTCATCACAAAAATCGGCGTAAATAACTTGGTCGGAATGCCCATAAAATGGTAGGCCGAAGCGTGGAAGAAATCGGCATTACAAAACAGGCCTTTCTCACGCTTCATCACCGCTTCAACCCGCTCAGAAACCGCATAAAGATGCGTATCACCAACCTGCTCGGACAAAGCTTTTGACCAGCGTTTGATCAGCGCATTACGCGGATCGCTCTCGCGGTAAATCGCATGGCCAAAGCCCATGATCTTCTCTTTGTTGTCGAGCATACGCAGAATATTCTGCTCGGCTTCTTCCGGGGTTTTCCAGTTCTGAATCATCTCCATGGCCGCTTCATTCGCGCCGCCGTGCAGCGGCCCGCGCAAGGTACCAATCGCACCGGTCACACAGGAGTGAAGATCGGACAGCGTCGACGCACACACGCGCGCGGTAAAGGTTGAAGCATTAAATTCATGTTCGGCATAAAGGATCAGCGAGCAATGCATCACCTGCCTGAACAGTTCGCTGGGCGCTTCTCCGGTCAGCATTTTAAGGAAGTAGCCACCAATGCAGGATTCGCTGCTGTCTTCGGTATCGATGCGTACGCCGTCATGGCTGAAGCGATACCAGTAACAGATGATGGCCGGAAACAGTGCCAGCATGCGTTCGGTTGCCGCTTGCTGCTGCGAGAAGTCCGCTTCGGTTTCCAGGTTACCCAGCATCGAGCAACCGGTACGCATGACATCCATCGGATGCGCGTCAGCCGGAATCCGTTCCAGCACTTCTTTGAGCGCTTGAGGCAGCCCGCGCAGACCAATCAGGCGGGTTTTGTACTGATCGAGCTCAGCCTGGGTCGGCAGATGGCCGACCAGCAGCAGATGAGCCACCTCTTCGAACTGAGCGTTGTTAGCCAGATCGGTAATATCATAGCCACGATAGGTTAAACCAGTGCCGGTTTTTCCGACCGTACATAAAGCGGTGCTCCCGGCACTCTGCCCACGCAGACCAGCGCCACCCAGCTCTCCTTTTTTCGCTAAGGATTGAGACATGTTGAACTCCTTTTCTGGCTGCGCTTCGGCTCCTGTATGGAGCGACCTCTTTCGGGTCAGCTTAAGCTCGTCAGCGCAGCGGTTTCACGTTATTAGTCAGGCCTGTATTCAGCCGTTGTGGATTTCTATTTAACTTTATTTCTCCGGGCTTCCCCGCAGTGACCGCTTGAGATGTTTAGCCCTGCGAAGATTGATCGGAAAACAGCTGATCCAGCTTGTCTTCGTAATCATGGTAATTCAGATAGCCATACAGCTCTTTACGGGTCTGCATCTTATCGAGCAATGATTCCTGATTGCCGTGTTCAAGCAGATGGCTGTACACCATTTCGGCCGCCTTGTTCATGGCGCGGAACGCACTGAGCGGATAGAGCACCATGTCGACATTAGACGCGGCCAGTTGCTCACAACTGTAAAGCGGGGTTTGGCCGAACTCGGTAATATTGGCCAGAATCGGCACTTTTTTACCGGTTGCTGCGTGCAGCGCGGTTGAAAACTGTTCGTACTGCTTCAGCTCGGTCATCGCCTCGGGGAAAATCATATCTGCGCCTGCCTGCACATAGGCAATCGCGCGTTCTATCGCGCTATCCATACCGTCCACGGCCAGCGCATCGGTACGGGCCATAATGACAAACTCGGGATTATCACGCGCATCGACTGCTGCTTTAATTCGATCAACCATCTCCTGCTGACTGACAATCGCTTTGTTAGGACGATGGCCGCAGCGCTTCTGCGCCACCTGATCTTCCATATGCACCGCAGCAGCGCCGGCTTTTTCCATTGCTTTGATGGTGCGGGCGATATTGAACGCGCCGCCAAAACCGGTATCGATGTCGACTAACAGCGGTAAATCACAGGCATTGGTGATGCGATCAACATCCACCAGCACATCGTTAAGCGTCGTGATCCCGAGATCAGGCAGGCCGTATGACGCATTGGCAATACCGCCACCGGACAGGTAAATCGCCTGATGACCCAGTTTTTTTGCCATCATGGCGCAGTATGGGTTAATCGTGCCGACAATCTGTAGCGGATGGTTGGTTTGAATGGCGAGCCTGAACTTCGCACCCGGACTTAAGCTCATGGGATTCTCCTTAATTTTGGGCTTCGTTTTGAATCTGTTTTTCAATCAGGCGCCGGCTACCGGAAATGTGGCGGCGCATCAGCATTTCTGCCAGCTCTTCATCGCGGTTGCGAATCGCCTGCAGAATAAATTTGTGTTCTTCCAGTGCTTCCACCGGACGGGAATGGGAACGAGGAGACTGGTAACGGTACATGCGCAGCAAGTGATACAACTCATCACACAGCAGCGCGATCAACTGGGAGTTACGGCTGGCTTTGATAATGCGGTAATGGAAGTCGAAATCGCCTTGTTGGTGAAAGTAAGAGGCACCGTCGACCTGATCGATATGTTCGGAATGTGTCGACAACACCGTTTCCAGCCCGGCCAGTTCGATTTCGGTGATATTACGGGCCGCCAGACGCGCCGCCATGCCTTCCAGCGCTTCACGCACTGCGTACAGCTCGAGCAGTTTGTCAGTCGAAAACTGAATCACGCGAGCTCCAACGTGCGGAATGCGTTCGATCAGTCCGAGCCCTTCCACACGCATCAGCGCTTCACGCAGCGGGCCACGGCTGACCTGAAAGCGCTTGGCCAGTTCAGGCTCAGAAATCTTACTGCCCGGTGCCATCTTGCCTTCTACGATTGCCTCAATCAGAAACTCGGTCAGACTCTCTGATTTGGTGTGTTCTTTTTCACCGTTTACGCGTTTGCTTAATTCGCTGCTCATCATCTCATCTTCTTTACGGGGCGTGGTTAGACAAACCCACACCAAAGGTATGAGATTAAGATAGACGATCAGATTGTCGACAATCAAGCAAATTACCGACAATTTAGACTAAGGTATTACGCAGTGAGATGCAGCGTAGGCAATGACACACTAAAGTGTAAAGAAGGATTGATATTTCTTGGGTGTTAATGCGATTCTGCTTTTAAAGCTACGCTGAAAATGGGCTTGATCAGCAAAGCCCAATGCCAGCGATGTGTCGACAATTGGCGTCCCCTGCTTCAACATCTGCTTGGCACGCTTGATACGTTCATCCATCAGATAAGCATGTGGAGACAAGCCAAACCATTGCTTAAAACTGCGAATCAGATGGTAGCGGCTTACGCCCACTTCCTGAGCCAGCACTTCCAGACCAACCGATCTGTCAATTTCATCAAACAATTTCTCTCTGGCGCGCAGCAAATAGTGCGGAACAGTTTTGCTGGCACGAGGCGTTGTGTGGCGTTGCGCGTGACCGTAGAGTTGCTCAAGCAGTTCATAAAGCAGGGTCTCAGCTGACAGTGAAGACGAATCGTTGAGTAAGGCGTCAAACAGCGCCTCAAATTGAGTACGAAAGCGCTGGCCGCGTTCAAAATCAGCCACAAACGCGTAGTAATCCAGAGTATCGCGCCCGAGCACTTCATGCTGCATCTTTCCTAACCACAAGGTATCGACAAACAGCATCCGATACGACCACTGTCCCTGATGAGGATTACAGGCATGGATATCGGCCGGATTGATGGTCACCAGATCACCACGACCTATCGGATGATGACGCGAGCGATTGTCATAACGAGCACTGCCCGCATCAATAATCCCAAAGGAGAATTCATCGTGGGAATGCTTGTTATAACAGACTTCAGAGCGGGTTGCGATGCGCGCTTCAATCTGCGGCAACTGCGTCGGACGCATGATATTTAAGTGAGTGCTCTTGACCATTTAGTTTACCATCCAAATCATGAAAACCGACACGGCGAGCATTGCTGCCAGCGTCACCTGAAACAGGCGTTGACGCTGCCGTGAGTTGAGCCAGTGAACCAGCGACTGTCCCAATAGAGCCCATATTCCGACACCGGTAAAGCAGACCACCAGAGCAATCAGACAAAACCAGCCAAGCGCATGGGTCAGATTGGTCTGATTAAGTACATATAAACTCACCCCTGAACTGGCAAATATCCAAGCCTTAGGATTGAACAATTGTACCAGCGCCCCCTGACTTAACAGGCCTGCGGATGACCCTTCAACCGATTGCTGCAGATCCAGCCCAGGAAGTAACAGAATCCGCACCGCAAGATACAGCAGGTACGCACTGCCAATCCAGCGCATCACAGGCACGACCACCGGCACCTGCGCACTCATTCCACTGAGCGTCATTCCACAAATCATGACCACCAATACAAAGGCCAGCGATGCCCCGAGAACCTGGATACTGGCTTTGCGCCAGCCATAACGGGCACCGGCATAGGTGGCCATCACATTCACCGGGCCCGGTGAAATGGAACCAACGAATGCGAACAGCGCCATGGCGCCGAGAACAGAATACATAAATATTTGCCTTAAACGAATCACTTAGGATTCAGATTAACCTTCTGTGACTCGCGATTATTGAACAAAAGTGCGCATGGCGGAGGATCAGGCCAAAAGACTCCCCGCCGTGAACTTTATGAACAAAACCGTTTTTATGCCCAATAATATTTTTATCACCGTTTTAAAGACAAGGTATTAACACTTTCGTAACCTCTGTTCACACGGTAGCAAACACCTGATCTGCTAACCCTCTGTCCTGATAAACCAATTGCCAGCTGTGCATTATCGGCTGGCACAGATAAATAAACATAACGATAAGTGTCATTTGACCCGAATGATGCGCCCACATAAGGAACGTGAACATGTTGAAGCATTTCAAACCGACTCTGGCAGCATCTCTGCTGGCAGCTGCTTTCTCTTTCTCTGCTTTTGCTGCTGATCTGGAAAAAATCCACTTCCTGATCCCGGGTGGTGCTGGTGGTGGCTGGGATATGACCGCGCGCGGAACCGGTGACGTACTGATGAAAACGCAACTGATCGACAATGTCTCTTATCAAAACCTTTCCGGCGGTGGCGGTGGTAAAGCCATTGCACACCTTATTGAGACGGCCGATCGTCAGGAAGATACCCTGATGGTGAATTCAACCCCAATCGTTGTGCGCTCACTGTCGGGCATTTTCCCGCAATCGTTCCGCGACCTGACCCCTGTCGCAGCCACCGTGTCTGACTACGGCGCACTGGTGGTGGCCGGTGATTCAAAATACGACAACTGGCAACAAGTGGTTGATGAATTCAAACAGAATCCGCGCAAAGTGAAAATCGCCGGCGGTTCTGCGCGCGGCAGTATGGACCACCTGGTCGCTGCGGCCGCATTCAAAGGTCAGGGCTTGGACCCGAAAGAAGTTCGTTACATCGCTTACGATGCAGGCGGTAAAGCGATGGCAGCCCTGCTGTCCGGCGAAACTCAGGTGCTGTCTACTGGCCTGGGCGAAGTACTGGAGATGTCTAAAACCGGTCAGGTGAAGATCCTCGCCATTACAGCGCCGAAACGTCTCGATGTCGCACCGGATATTCCGACCCTGACTGAATATGACAACCCGACCGTATTTGCTAACTGGCGTGGTTTCTTTGCCGCTCCTGGCGTGAGTCAGGAAAAGATCGATGAGTGGAACGTTGCGCTGAAGAAAATGTTTGAAACAGACGAATGGAAAGTTGTGCGTGACCGCAACGGCTGGATCGACAGCTACAAGGCAGACAAAGAGTTTTACGCCTTCCTGGAAGATCAGGAAAAGCAGATGGGCGATTTGATGCGTGAGCTGGGCTTTCTTAAATAACCTGACTGATTAACGTTTCCAGAAACAGGGATGGGCTGATACCAATCTCCCGTCCCACACTTTCGCCGCAGACAAGCCCACTATGACTCCTTTGTTTATGGGTTTGATTTGACTAGCAGCATATCATTCCTGATTTGAGTTTATCTTGTTGTTAACTCTTGCTTGTCTGCGGCCTTTTCTTTACCGCAATCCTGTTGCCATGGAGTTGGATATGTCGGACCTGCCAACCAAAATTTTCAGCAAGGAAAACTTGTTGTGCCGTGATCGCGTCGGCGCGATGATTTTTCTGGTGCTTAGCCTGTGTTACGGCTATCAAACCACAAACATTCCTATGTTTCCCGGCGATGAATACGAACCGTTCACCGCCCGGACTTTACCTATCCTGCTGACTTATGCCGGAGTGGCGCTCTCTTTGCTGCTGCTTGTCATGGGTCAACCGGATAAAAAGAGCGGCGCTGTGCTGAGCTTCAACTGGAAACTGCTGATTGGCTTTCTGGTGCTGATGGCGCTGTACGGTGTCGGCCTGACCTACCTTGGCTTCGTACTGGCAACCGGTTTTTTCCTGCTGGCGGGCTTTTACATTCTGGGTGAACGCCGCAAAGCGGTGCTGCTTGGCGCTTCGTTCCCGTTTGTCATCGCTTTCTATTTACTGCTGACCAAGGGACTGGATGTGTATCTGGAACCGGGTCTGATTTTCACACTTTGGTAGGAACGGATTATGTTAGACGGAATTTTTCAGGGCCTGACCACAGCGGTCATGCCATTTAACCTGCTGATGGTGATTGTCGGCTGCTTTGTCGGTACCTTCATCGGCATGCTGCCTGGTCTGGGCCCGATTTCAGCCATTGCGCTGATGATCCCCATCACTTACGGCCTGGAACCTTCTTCCGGCCTGATTTTGATGGCCGGAGTTTACTACGGCGCCATTTTCGGTGGATCAACCTCCTCCATTTTGATCAATGCCCCTGGCTGTTCATCCACGGTTGTCACCGCTTTTGATGGCTATCCGATGGCGCAGAAAGGCCAGGCGGGCAAAGCCCTTGCACTGGCGGCCTACGCATCATTTACCGGCGGGACGATTTCCGCTGTCATGCTGCTGGTTGCCGCTCCGGCGCTGGCCCAGGTATCACTCAGCTTCCAGTCGGGGGACTATTTCGCGCTGATGCTGCTTGGCCTGTCTGCCGTGGCCGCATTTGCCGGTAAAGGTCAGGTAATTAAAGCCTGGATGATGACGATTCTTGGCCTGATGCTGTCAACAGTCGGCATTGATAAAGGTGTAGGCGTCGAGCGTTTTACCTTTGGCCTGACCGACCTGATGGACGGCTTCAGCTTCCTGCTGCTGGCGATGGCGACGTTCGCACTGGGTGAAACCCTGATGGGCATTCTTAAGCCGGATACAGATACCCGTGATGAGGAAAACAGCAAGCTGAGCAATATCGGCAGTATGAAACTGACCAGAGAAGAAGTGCGCGAGGCCGCTCCGGTCACCATTCGCTCCTCTATCCTTGGTTTCTTTACCGGCGTTCTGCCAGGTGCCGGAGCGACGATCGCCGCGTTCCTGAGTTACGGTATGGAGCGTAACCTGGCTCCGAAAGCGAAACGTGAAGAGTTTGGTCACGGCTCACTGCGCGGTCTGGTGGCTCCTGAGTCTGCTAACAACGCAGCCTCAAGCGGCTCTTTTGTACCACTGCTGACGCTGGGTATCCCTGGCTCAGGTACGACGGCTATCATGCTCGGTGCGCTGCTGGCTTATGGTATTCAGCCGGGCCCGCGCCTGTTTGTTGACCATCCGGATGTGTTCTGGTCTGTGATCATCTCAATGTACGTGGGCAATATCGTGCTGCTGATCCTCAACCTGCCGCTGATCCCGTATATTTCGAAACTGCTCGCGGTGCCAAGAACCGTGCTGCTGCCGATGATTCTGTTCTTCTCTATCACCGGTGTGTATCTGGTGTCATTTAACACCATGGATGTCTTCATCATGCTACTGGTGGCAATGGGCGCGATAGCGCTGCGCCTGGCAAACTTCCCGCTGGCTCCGCTGCTGCTGGGCTTTATTCTCGGCGGTCTGATGGAAGAGAACCTGCGCCGTGCGCTGATGATTTCTGATGGCGAACTGACCTTCCTGTGGGAACGCCCGATTACTCTGGTTTTTACCGTTCTGTCGGTACTGATCCTGACCAGCCCGATCATCGTCGCCGCGCTGAATAAACTGCGTGGTCCTAACGCGGCAGACAGCCAGAGCAATAAAGTCGAACAATAACCGTCTCAGCGAGCATTCCAAGCCCGGACGCAACTCCGGGCTTATTGTTTTACCGCCCTTTTGTTTGATAATTGTTCACTCGGCAGCGCACTCTCATCAGCCAGGATGGCATGAATAAGCCGCTACATAGCGCTTTTAAGCTACAACATAGCGTTTTTAAGCCATAAGATAGTACTTTTAAGCCACAATAGAGCACTTTGAGGCAGGTTGCCTGTGATTCAAGGGCGTCACTTTCAAATATTTTTTGAAAGTGCTTTAAGTCGCGCCCTCTTTCTCTCCTTACATCAAACCGTTATCGTAGCGCTAAATTCGTTGTTCACCAGGAAAATAAACATGAACATTGCAACTCACGCTAAGCAACGCTATTCAACCAAAGCCTTTGATGCGACACGTCGTATCAGTGATGAACACGTAGAAGCGATCAAAGAGCTGATCCGCTTCAGCCCGTCCAGTGTTAACTCACAGCCATGGCACTTCATCCTGGCCAGTACTGACGAAGGCAAGCAACGTATCGCTAAAGCGACTCAGGGCCTTTATGCATTCAACGAAGGTAAAGTTCTGAATGCATCACATGTTCTGGTGATGTGTGCCAAAACCAGCATTGACGAGCAATACCTTGAGCAGTTGATGGAACTGGAAGATGAGGCAGGCCGTTTCCCGACCGAAGAAGCCAAACAAGGCGGACACAAAGGCCGTACCTTCTTCGTTAACATGCACCGCTTTGATCTGAAAGATGCGCAGCACTGGATGGAGAAACAGGTTTATCTGAATGCCGGTACTGTACTGCTGGGTGTCTCTTCTATGGGTATCGATGCCGTGCCTATCGAAGGCTTTGATCCTAAAGTTCTGGATGCAGAATTTGGTCTGCGTGAGCAAGGTTACACCAGTCTGGTGATCATTCCGCTTGGTTACCGCAGTGAAGATGACTTTAACGCCAAACTGCCGAAAGCACGCTGGCCAGAAGCCGACATCATCCGCGAGTACTGATATGAGCCAGGTCAAACTGCTGGCGGAAATTACCGCCAAAGCAGGCAAAGAAGCGGAATTGGCTCAGGCGTTGCAGGCTCTGGTTGAGCCTTCTCGCCAGGACGAAGGCTGTGTGCAGTACAACCTCTATCAGGATGACGCGCAAAGCGGGTTATTCGTGATGGACGAAATCTGGGCCAGCCGTGAAGCATTGCAACTGCATGAGCAGACCGAACACTTCCAGGCGTTTGTGCATCAAACCCAGCAAGACGGGTTACTGGAATCGCTTAACCTGCGCTTTCTGACCGCTCTGGCCTGACAACGCCTGCGTTAAGTACACGGCTTGATGCCTGTCGACCTGCTGAAAAAACCAGGCGCCGTTTCTCTGTGAGGGAGACGGCGCTTTTCTATAGCTGCGAAATGCTTTCCAATATTCACGAAGTATGGTGAGATAAACTGTCCTTATTGGTTACAGAACCTCATGAAAGCATTAAACGATCTTAATATCTTTGTCGAAACCGCTCGTCAAAGCAGCTTCTCACAAGCAGCGCATAGCCTGGATTTGACTCCGGCTGCGGTCAGCGCTGCCATCAAACGCCTAGAATCCCAGCTCGGGTTTGCACTGTTTGTCCGCTCGACCCGCAGCCTGCGTCTGACCAACGAGGGCGATATTCTGTTGCAAAGGACTCAGTCTGCACTGAGTACCATTCAGGAAGGGTTGGATCAGATTGCGCAAAGCCAGGGCGAAATTTCCGGTACGCTCAATCTGTCCGCGCCGTCGGATTTCGGCCGTAATCAGTTGCTGAGTTGGCTGGATGAATTTATGGAGTTGCATCCTAACCTGTCGATCAACCTCGATTTATCGGATGGCATCACCAATCTGTATCACCGCCCGATCGATCTGGCGATTCGCTACGGCACACCACCGGATTCCAACTTCGTTGCCTTACCTATCTGCCGCCATAATACCCGAGTGATCTGCGCCAGTCCTGAGTATGTTCAAAACAAACCGGCCATCGTCAAGCCAAGTGATCTGCTCGCTCACCAGTGCCTCTGTTTTATGCTGTCAGATACTTACCACAACCGCTGGACCTTCTGGAGAGACGGCAATCCGGAAACCGTGGTGGTAAAAAGCAGACTCAGTGCTAACGATGGTGATGTAGTGCATCGCTGGGCCGTCAACGGACGAGGCGTGGCCTATAAATCGCTGCTCGATATTAGTCAGGACATTATTGACGGCCGTCTGCTACCGCTGTTATCCGAATGGCAATCGGAACCCTGTCCGGTCTATCTGGTGTGTGCCGACAAACGTTTACTCAATCACTCCACCCGTGCGCTGCATCAGTTCTTGCAAAGCAAATGCGAACAACGTATGCGCCAGGTGAAAGACATCATGTCACAACGCTCCAGCCTCGCCATGTGAATCATCGCTGATACGCGATGATAATGAGGCAGTTTGAAATAGTGAGGCAGTCTGAATGCGACGCTGTGCACAGCGTTGCATGACGAACATGGCGCACCATTACTGTGCAAGTTACAATCAAATTCCACTCATAAATCAGCGAGTAACGTTGTCAAACGAGCCAATACCTGGCGCTTTCTTACTGTTTATTCAACAAATTGGCGTTGTCGCCAGCAGATAAATCGCTCTGGATCGGGTATTCGCTGCGCAACAATTGCGGCATAATCCTCGCGTTAGCTTTAATAATCATTGGGTTGGCTTTTACAATAATAACGGTGCCTATGTTACTGAATAAATCTCCGGTTGTGCTTGCTGTCGGCTGCCTGCTTTGTGCCATGATCACAATCCAGTCCGGTGCATCCATCGCCAAACAATTTTTTCCTGTGGTTGGTGTCGGCGGTACCGTCGCGCTGCGCATCGGCTTGTCCGCCCTGCTGCTGGTGTTGATTTTCCGTCCGTGGCGACTGCGGCTGAGCCGCAGCCAATGGCGGGCTATGGCGGTGTATGGCTTTGCGCTTGGCGGCATGCAGATGACCTTCTATTTCGCGCTGGAACGCATTCCGCTCGGCATTGGTGTTGCACTGGAGTTTACCGGCCCCCTGATGCTGGCGTTACTCTCTTCGCGGCGTAAACGGGATTTTGTCTGGGTCGCGCTGGCGGTTGCTGGGCTGGCCTTATTGTTACCGGACATGTCCGGTGTCGATGCGCTTGACCCAATAGGAGTTGCGCTGGCACTGGCGGCAGGCGGTTGCTGGGCAGCCTATATCTGGTTTGGACAGCGGGCCGGCTCGGTTGGCAGCGGCGGTGCCACCGTGGCGCTTGGCCTGTGTATCGCCACTGTGATCTATTTCCCGCTCGGGGCTAATTTAGCGGAAGGTCCGCTGTTTACCTGGTCGATTGTGCCAATGGCACTGACCATTGCCATTTTGTCCAGTGCACTACCTTACAGCCTGGAAATGATGGCGTTGAGCCGTCTGTCGACCCAACATTTCAGTGTCATGATGAGCCTGGAGCCGGCGATTGCCGCCATGGCCGGACTGGCTATTCTGGGTGAAACGCTCGACCTGTCGCAATGGGGAGCCATACTGTTTATCATCAGTGCCTCTATTGGCAGTACACTGGCCGCCAGCCGCAGCCGGGTGGTGGTCATACAGGATTGATCCGACAGCGGCCTGCGACGCTCCGGATACAAAAAAACCGGCCATGACGCCGGTTTTTTATTTACTCTTGTTGTTTAAGAAAAGTAATAGCACTAAGTTGCGCGATTATTCGTGCTGACCCAGTTTGACTGTACCATTGGTATTGAACCACAGCGCTTGCTGACGGCGACGCCCGAGCAGGATCGGGCCGTCATCGTAAAACAGGAAGTTTTTCCAGTGGCGTTTGAATACCGACCACTTGGTCTCGATGACGTTGTATTTCTCATAGCAGAAGTAGACCGTCACATCATCCTGCCAGTCGATATGCTCCAGGATCGCCTCAGGCAGAGCTTCATCATCACTCTCCCACTCTGACATCCACTCCACTTCATGCAGCCAGCTGTTGGTTTTGCTCGGCCAGTCCTGCGAGCTGAAACGCTCGGCATCAGGGCTTTGCGCACTGAGGTTCTCTTTCCAGAACTGAGCCGCGCGCATTTGAGACATAGGTTTGATCTGTTCCAGATCCTCTGCCGGAACCGGCATAGACTGGTGCGTGAAAATCCATTTTCTTTGGTACTGTTCCAAAGGCAAATACGACATGCAATGTCCTTCAGGCTTTAAGCCAACCTTGTTGGGTGGCGTGTTCAATCATTTGCTGTGCGTAATCCCACAGCGCATGTGAACCGTCATCAATGCGGCGGTTCACGGTCAGGGCTTGTTGGCGGGTAACGCCATGTTCTAACCAGCTTTGACCCTGGTTATGATAATTCAGCAACATCGGGATCAGGCGATCCAATGCTTTGGCAAACTGTGCATCAGCGCTTTGCGCCGCTTCGAATTCACGCCACAGGGCAAACAGTTCTTCACCCTGCTCTTGCGGCAGTATAGCGAACAGACGCTCAGCCGCGGCCAGCTCTTTTTCTTCTTGCTGCGCGCTGGCGACACTGTCATAGACAAAGGTGTCACCGGCATCAATTTCGACCATGTCATGCATCAGCAGCATTTTGAGTACCCGGCCGATATCGACCGGCTGGTTGGCATGCTCTTCCATCAGCAAAGCCATCATCGCCACATGCCAGCTGTGTTCAGCACTGTTCTCGGCCCGCCCCTGCGCACTTTTGACCCGAGTACGGCGTAACACGCTTTTCAGGCGATCCAGCTCCAGCACCAACGCCAGTTGCTGCTGCATTCTTGTCAGCTTATCGGTTGCAGAGTGGGCCGTTTCAGGCTGATTCGGAGTGGTATCGGGCTCTATGGGCATCGTCATTTCTCATCTCAATTACTGTTTGCAAGGCCGTTCAACCGGCGCCTCAACACCAGTTCAACGCCCGGCTACATCTTCCAGTGCGGGTGGCGCAGCGAAGTCAGATTATGATCTTCCCACTTACCGTCAATCAACAGGTAATCTTTCGCATGCCCTTCCGGTTCGAAACCCAGACCGAGCAGTACCGCTTCACTGCGCTTATTCCGCGGCATATACGCCGCCATAATGCGGTGCATATTTTGTACGCGAAACATGTAATCACAGGCCATTTTGAGTGCTCGTGACATGATATAGCGTCCCTGAGCCTGCTCAGCCAGAGAATAACCGACATTACAGGCATAAAACGGAAAACGCGAAATGTTGCTGAACGAGATGGTCCCTAACATGGCGTGAGTTTTCACATCAATGATCAGCAGATAGTAGCCGAGCGCCATTTTGTGCAGTTCATGCAGTTTGATCAAGCGCTGCTGCCAGCCAAATTCAGTGAAAAACTCACTCTCGCGCAATGGTTCCCAAGGCTTCAGGAACGCCCGGTTGGCGATGAAATAGTCCGAGATTAATTTCGCATCGTCAGGTTCTGCCGTGCGAAGCAGGATCTCACCATCCGTTTCATAGACATGGCTGGCGGTACTGTAACTTTCCATTAGCGCTTCCTGATGCCGTAATCGCGCAGCTTGTTTGCGATCGACGTATGTGAAACGTTGAGTCGTTTAGCCAGTTTACGACTCGACGGGAACGACTGATACAGACGATCCAGTACCTGAGCTTCGTACTCTTTCATGATGTCATCCAGCGCACCGTCCAGGTTGACATTCGCTATACCCGAGGAGACGGTCTCTAACTGTGGCAGATGGAAATATTCGACATCCAGTTTGTCATCCGGCATTTCGGTCAGGGCACGCAGCACCATGTTGTCCAGCTGACGCATGTTACCCGGCCACTGATATTGGGCCAGTTGATCGAGCAATCCCTCTTCCAGTTTCGGTTTCAGCATGCCCATTTTGTGGCAATGTTTAGCAACGAAAAGCTCCAGCAGTGGTTGTACATCGCTCGGACGTTCTCGCAGCGGCGGAATACGCAGAGTCAGCACGTTGAGGCGGTAAAACAGGTCTTCGCGAAACTTACCCGATTCGGCCAGCTCAGCCAGATTGTGGCGGGTCGAGGCCAGCACACGCACATCGACATGCACTTCATGCTCTTCACCGACCCGGCGGAAAGTGCCGTCCTGCAAAAAACGCAATAGTTTGATCTGCAGGTGTGGGCTCATTTCGCCAATTTCGTCCAGGAATACCGTGCCGCCGTTTGCCTGTTCGAAAATACCTTTATGACCCTGCTGATGGTTAAACGACCCCGGAGCGTGTCCGAATAGTTCGGTTTCGGCCACATCATCCGGCATGGATGCACAGCTCAACACCAGAAAAGGCGCATCCGAACGATTAGAGCGATTGTGACAGGCACGGGCCAGCATCTCTTTACCGGTACCGGTTTCGCCTTCAATCAGCAGTGGCTGATCGAGCATCGCGAGTTTTTTCGCCTGATTGATCAGCGTCTTATGGCGGTTAGACACACCAACAAAGTGTTCAAATCCGAGGTTATTGTGCAGCGGCAGCTTATCGTCAGCGACCACGTTGGCGTTGGCTGAACGAATGATCATCATGGAGCTCGCCAGGGTGGACTCTTTCGACTCACCGGTAATGTAAACCGGCATCAGATCCATCACATAATCGAGACCATCCAGTACCACTTCTTCACGTACCCGTGACTTGCTACCTTCCACCCAACGTGAGAAATTAAACGCCGGCAGCAGTGTCGAGACATGCGCGCCGATCATCTCTTGTTCATCTTTATGGAACAGTGACTGGGCAGAGTGGTTCGCCATATCGACTGAGCCTTTCAGATCAATCGCCAGTACCGCGTCAGGCAGGTTGTTGAGCAGGGAAATCAGTTCCGTATTGTGACGCTCAATCGGCATAAACTGAATTTTTCGCACGTCCCTGACACCGGGAATCCGACGAATTTCGGCCATCAGTTCACTGAAGGTTTCAAAATCGATGTCCGGGCAGTTGAGGTAAATAATACCAATCACATCGATTTCAATGCCGCGCAAATCAATATTTTTGGATGCGAGAATATCGAGCAGTTCCCGGGTCAACCCGAGTCTGTCTTCACAAGAGACTTCAAGACGCACTGAATTTATTCCTAATCAGAAAGTGTCACGAAAAGTTGACAGTAGTTTCTATCAAGGCCCGAATGGCGTCAAGCAATCTCTTGTTTCAACGGCTACTTTCCGCTATTTGACCGTAAGCGCCGTGACTTTCGCCACGATTTGTTTACGGATTGCACCTAATTTGACCGCGCGATCTTTATGCCACGGTAACGGGCGCAGTAAAGACATCGCCTTCAGCCCCAGGCGTGCGGTGAGGATACCGATACCCAGCCCTTGTCCGGCGCGGGCCGACACTTTACCGGCCAGATCCATGGTGAGCAGGTCCATACTGGCATCCACCGCCAGCTCACTGGCACCGGCTGCTGCCATATTAACCAGCACCGCTTTAAACAGCTTAAGGCGTGACCAGTAACCCAGCTCAACACCGTACAATTCGGCCAGTTGATCGATCATTTTAAAATTGCGCCAGGCGACCAACAACATGTCCGCAACGGCTAACGGGCTAATAGCTACCAGCGCCGCGGACTCTGTGGCGTATTGCGACACCAGCTTAGTCGCCTTTTTATCTTGTTCACTGACTACCATGGCATCGTACATATCCAGCACTTCGGCGTCGCTGTGGCTATTATCCAGCGAATTCTGCCAGCGCTGAAATGCCGCACTCTGCGGCTGAATACCACCCTGTTGCGCTAGATCGCGGCAAAATGCTTCGCCCTGGCCCACCGCATTATTGGCAATCAGACTCTCGGCCTGCTCCTGAACTGAAAAGTGGTGACGGAGCTGACGCAGCTTCCACAGCTCTTTCCCAATCGCACCGATACCCAAACCGGCCAGAACTGAAACAAAGCCGCTCCAGCCCAGGCTGAGCCAATCGGCCGTTTGCACAGAGGTGACCACGCTATCGATGGCCTGCCAGCCGACCAGGCCGGAAAACGCACCCAGCATAGTGACAGTAAACCATTTACGCCCGCGCTTAGGGCGAATAACCTGCTCAAGTTCGGCTTCCGCTGGTGTCTCTTGCGGCTCCGCGACACTGGGAACGAATTTATCCTGCTCAGCAAACTGCTGCTGGGTATTGAGTTCAATGTGCGTTTCTTCACTGCTCAGTGGCTGCTCAAAAACCTGACGAGTTTTGTATTCGCTCATTTCAGTTTGTCTCCAATCAGTGTATCCAGCGCTTTATCCAGACGAATATGTTTCAGCGGCTCATCCT
The DNA here is from genome assembly GCF_019226825.1 of Vibrio ostreae. Lineage (NCBI taxonomy): Bacteria > Pseudomonadati > Pseudomonadota > Gammaproteobacteria > Vibrionales > Vibrionaceae > Vibrio > Vibrio ostreae. Next base: position 962,796 of record NZ_CP076643.1, on the reverse strand, counting down.
GATGACCTGACATCGGGCGGAACGCGGTAAAATCGAACGACCGATTGTGCCAGAAGTCGGCGTTAGGCAGACGTTTTGGCACCTCACCGGGATAAACTGTCATGTTGTCGCCTTGCAGAGTCGTGCCCTGGATGGCAGACACTCTGCCCTGACCGGTTTCAATATGGCCCGACTGGGTCGCTCTCACCGATGCCATACTCAGACAGCTCATCTCTATATTTTCATACGCGGTATGCTGCCAGGCCGGATGAATCATCTGTTGCAACAAGGCCACCATATTCGGATGCTGATCGGGCGTGACGTGATCGGCTTTGGTCGCCGCAAACAACACCTTATCAATTTTGGGTGCAAACAGACGACTGAGCATGCCGCTGCGGCCATAACGGAAGCTCTGCATGATCTGCTCAAGCGCATCGCGCATATCCATAAAAGATTCATGCCCTTCATTGAGCGGTGATAAACAGTCGACCAGCACAATCTGGCGGTCAAACGTTGCGAAGTGATGTTTGTAAAACGCCTTAACCACCTTGTTCTGATACTCTTCGTAACGCTGCTTCAGCAGCGCCAGCATCGAGTGTTTGCCGTTTTTGTGCTGTAACGTATCCGGGCGACACGGGAAAAACTGCAACACCGGCGCACCGGCCAGCTCTCCAGGCAGAACAAAACGCCCCGGCTGCACCCAGTGCAGTCCCGCTTCTTTACAACGGTGCAGATAATCAGTGTACAGCGCCGCAATTTCAGCCAAGTGTTTTTCATTGGCCTCTTGCTGCAAATCCAGCTGATCCAGTTGTGTTAACCACTCTTGTGCCAGCTCAGCCCGCTTGCCATGCAGAGCATTAAACTGCTGCGCAGACCAGGTTTCAAAGTCGAGTTGCAGCAACGGTAAATCCAGCAACCACTCTCCCGGATAATCAATCACGTCGAGGTACAGGGTCGAGGTTTTACTGATCAGCTTGCGGGTGCGGCTGTGCGTCTTATATTTAATTGCCAGGCGAATTTCACTCACATCCCGGGTCGGAACCGGCCAGTGTGGCGGGTTGGCATGTAACTGACTCATGGCTTCATCGTAGCCAAAGCTTGGCACCATCAAATTACTTTGCGGAACCCGCTTTGCGCCAATGATACGTTTATCACGCGCCGCCGCGAGCAGTGGCAGATTGTCATGCGTTGAGGTATGCACCAGTTGATTAACCAGAGAACTGATAAAGGCGGTTTTCCCGGCGCGCGACAACCCGGTCACCGCCAGACGAACATGAGAGTCCAGGCCGCGATGGATTAAATCAGTCATTTCTTGGCTAATACGCTTCATTCATCGTCTCCGTAATTATTTAAATGCTCCGTTATCATTTGGATGCCATGTCAGGCAATACCGTACGTTGCTTAACGCCCCCAAGCCTACCTTACCTAATCTTAATACGAGATGAATAAAAAAGCCCCTGAATAAAATCAGAGGCTTAGGATTTAAATATTGCAGCTTGTCGGCGGACAACCACACCAGAGCACAGGCGGCGTTTAATCGTCTTCGATCAGCTTGTAAACCACAAACAGGGCAATTTCTAACAATACAAACAGCACACATGTTGTGGTGACATATTTATTATCGAAAATACTGATACCATGCAAAATCAGGTCATAGCCAATAAGGGCACCGACAACAACCGCAATAACGATTTGCAGGATTTGAATAAAGCGAGGCATTCTGCACTCCTGACGTTTCAACTATTTAGAGGGTTATTATAAACACAAAAAGGCGCAGCTTACGCTGCACCTTCGTCATTTTTGCGCGAACAATGTCGCGCCTGGAACATTTGTGAAAAAAATTACTTCGCCGCTTCGGCAATTTTCACTTTCCAGGTATCCGGACCCACCTGGTGCGCGTTGACACCCTGCGAGTCAACCGCAACCGTCACCGGCATATCTTCGACTTCAAATTCGTAGATCGCTTCCATGCCCAAGTCTTCAAACGCGACGACGCGAGCTTTCTTGATCGCTTTTGAAACCAGGTAAGCAGCGCCGCCGACAGCCATCAGATAAACCGCTTTGTGATTCTTAATCGACTCAACGGTTGCCGGACCACGTTCCGCTTTACCAATCATGCCCATAATGCCGGTCTTCTCCAGCATCATGTCGGTAAACTTGTCCATACGGGTTGACGTGGTCGGGCCTGCAGGGCCAACCACTTCGTCACCGACCGCATCAACCGGGCCGACGTAGTAGATAAACTTACCATTCAGATCCACGCCTTCTGGCAGGCCTTCGCCGTTATCGAGCATCGTTTGAATACGTTTGTGTGCAGCATCACGTCCGGTCAGGATTTTGCCTGACAGCAGAACCGTTTCACCGGTTTTCCACTCTTGCACTTCTTCTTTAGTAACGGTGTCCAGGTTAACACGGCGTGTGTTGGCCCCCGCTTCCCAGGTGATTTGCGGCCAGTCTTCCAGTTTTGGTGGCTGCAGATCCGCCGGACCAGAACCATCCAACGTGAAGTGCACGTGGCGCGTCGCCGCACAGTTCGGGATCAGGCACACTGGCTTAGAAGCTGCGTGGGTTGGCGCCGTTTTGATTTTAACATCAACTACAGTGGTCAGGCCGCCCAGGCCCTGGGCACCGATACCCAGTTTGTTAACGCGATTAAAGATATCCAGACGCAGCTCTTCTTCCGCGTTTTGCGGACCGCGCTCGATCAGCTCCTGAATATCAATGTGTTCCATCAACGATTCTTTTGCCAGTACCGCTGCTTTCTCTGCCGTACCGCCGATCCCAATACCCAGCATACCCGGTGGACACCAGCCGGCACCCATGGTCGGCAAAGTTTTCTCTACCCACTCAGCAATGTCATCGGATGGGTTGAGCATGACCATCTTGGTTTTGTTTTCACTGCCGCCGCCCTTCGCGGCGATCTGGATTTCAACCGTATTGCCCGGCACCATGTTGATGTGCACAACAGCCGGGGTGTTGTCTTTGGTGTTGATACGTTTGCCGGCAGGATCCATCAGCACAGAGGCGCGCAGCGGGTTATCCGGGTTGGTGTAGGCCTGACGCACACCCTCATCAACCATCTGCTGAACCGTCATATCGTGCGAATCCCACTGCACCGCCATACCGATATTGACGAAACAGGTCACGATACCCGTGTCCTGACAGATTGGACGGTGGCCTTCTGCCGACATTCTTGAGTTAATCAGAATCTGAGCAATCGCGTCTTTCGCCGCTTGGCTCTCTTCACGATGGTAAGCTTGTTCCAGGGCTTGAACAAAATCTAAAGGGTGGTAGTAAGAAATGTACTGGAGTGCATCAGCCACACTGCTGATGACGTCCTGCTTGCGTATAACCGTCATTGCATGCCTCGTTATCGTTATGTTACTTCCAAAACAGAGACTTGATCGGCACACAGAGGAACGCAGTAAAGCCAGATAGCGAAATTCGACTGAACGTTCGCCGCCTGCAACCGTCAAGTCGCTGCTTATTATTGAAGTTTTATCGTGGCGAATATGATACTCTCGCTTTCCTCAACACGCTACGCAGTGATCAGTCCCTTTGTCACAATTTACACAAATGAATAACAACGAACTTACTCACATTCAGTCCAAGCCGCTTACTTATTACCCGGAACTCGCCAATCAGCTGTTTGCCAAGGTTGAGCACCAACCCTGGGCGATGATGCTTCGCTCTGCTTCCGAGCAGCATATCGACAGCCGTTTCGATATCGTAGTGATGAACCCTGTCGTGACACTGACCACAGCCGATGAGCAGACACGCATTAGTGAGCCAAGTGGCGAGACCATGTCACAGGAAGATCCGTTCCATTTGCTGGCACAATTACAAAGTCGCTACCTGCCGCAGCTGCAATACCCGCACGATTTACCGTTTGTCGGTGGCGCGGTCGGCTATTTTGCCTATGACCTTGGCCGTCGGGTCGAGCGTTTACCGAGTATTGCCGAAAAAGATCTGACCGCACCGGACATGGCGGTCGGCCTTTACCAATGGGCAGTGGTGGTGGATCATCAAACCCAAACCGCTTGTGTGGTTGGCCAGAATATTGAACAGGCTGCCCCCCTTCTCGCGCAGCATGCCGCAGAGAGCCAGGCACCGTTTGCTCTGACGACCCCATGGCAGTCGAACATGACGCGGGAAAGCTACCGCACTAAATTTAACCAGGTGCAGGAATACCTGCGCTCAGGTGACTGTTACCAGATTAACCTGACCCAGCGTTTTCAGGCCGGTTATCAAGGCAGCGAATGGCTCGCTTATCTCAAGCTGGAACGCTTTAACCTGGCCCCCTTCTCTGCGTTTATCCGCACCGACGAGTGTGCCATCCTGAGTGTTTCTCCGGAGCGTTTCCTGCAGGTCAAAGAGCGGGAAATCGAAACCAAGCCGATTAAAGGTACCCGCCCTCGCAGTGAAGATCCGCAACAAGACGCTGCCTTTGCCGATGAGCTGGCCAATGCCGAAAAAGATCAGGCCGAAAACCTGATGATTGTTGATCTGCTGCGTAACGATATTGGCCGGGTGGCGAAGCCGGGCACAGTACACGTTCCGAAATTATTCGAGATTGAAAGTTTCCCCGCCGTTCACCACCTGGTGAGCACGATTCGCGCTCAACTCGATGACCAATATGAATGTGCGGACCTGCTGCGCGCCAGTTTCCCGGGCGGGTCGATTACCGGCGCACCTAAAGTGCGTGCGATGGAGATCATTGAAGAGCTGGAACCGCATCGCCGCAGCGCATATTGTGGTTCCATCGGTTACATCAGCCGCCACGGTCGTATGGATACCAGTATCACCATCCGTACATTGATCGCGCAAAACCAGCAGTTGTATGCCTGGGCCGGTGGCGGCCTGGTTGCAGACAGCGAATGGAGCGCCGAATATCAGGAAACACTCGATAAGCTAAGCCGTATTTTACCGGTCCTTGCCGACTGAGTCGCACCGTAAAAAGACGCGCCACAAGCGCGTTTTTTTTACTTTAACGCCACTGTGTGCTCAGACATTGGCAACCTGAATTGGTAAGGTGAGAAAGAATTCACTCCCTACCCCTTCCTCACTGGACATATCCAGCTCTCCGCCCAGCAATTGCGCAAGTTGCTTGCACACCGGCAAAGCGAGTCCGGCTCCTTGCCTGTTTTGCGCTGTGTTGTGATTGACCGCGCTGTAGGGATCAAATAATGCTGCATACGCTGAAAGCGGGATACCAATACCGCTGTCTCTGACCCGCAGCAATAATTGATCATGACGCCAGCGGGCGGAAACCATCACCTCACCCTGATCCGTAAACTTAATCGCATTGTCCACCAAATGATGCAGTATCTGTTCAATCTGCTCTTTTGACCCGACCCAACGTTTGGGCAATTCGTCACAACTGTCGATAGTGAAAGTCAGTCCTTTATCCTTAGCCCGTTGCCCGAACTCTGCTACAAGGTAGGATTCAACCTCCTGCCAGCTAAATGGAGTCAGTGACAACTGAATGCTCCCCGACTGAAGCTGGTTGAACTCGTACAAATCTTTCATGATGGCCTGCATCCGGTCACCGCACCGTTGCAATGCCGTCAAATGCTCCAGCTGCTCTTTATTGAGTTTACTGGCCATCAGTTTATCCGACTGTTGCATTAATTCATTGAGCGAGCCGTGCAGCGTTTGTTCGATCATGGCCACAAATTGCGTGGTGGCCTTTTCCGACACTTCCGCGCGTTTACGTGACGACTGCTGGCGCTGCATGATCGACTGACGATGTAACGCACTACAAAGCAGTTCTGCCACCAGCGACAACTGCTTGACGACAAACTCGCGCTCAACCCGCTCATCTTCCATCTCAAACACTAAATAACCTGACTTAAGACGGTCAACCACCAGCGGCAGACACAGGTAATCTTGCTGCCAGTGCGGCACATCGACAAAAGGCTTTACCTCAGCAAGCGCGGGATTGCCGAGCTGTGTGCTTTCGATACCATCCAACTGACCTGCGTCTATGTGGACTAAGGCTGAGCGTATGGCTGAACTTTGCGCCAGACGTTCAATAAAGGTTGCCAGCAGTCCGCTATCCAAAGGACGTGACAGGAAAGCGCGGCCAAAATAGATTAAGGTGGCATCTATCTGCTCTTCAAACTCAAACTTTTGCAAATCCTGCAACGATTGTTTCTGCAATTGCTTCAGCGCCAGACTGAGCTGCTGGTTGACGTGATACAGCTCATAGCTTTTTTCTTCCAGCAACTTTTCAGCTTCTTTGCGGGCGGCCTTCTCCCGGACTAGTTTGCGTTCCAGTGGCGAGTTAAAATCCATTTTCCACCTACCCAATGACTTTCTTTAACGAGATACAGCTCATGCTGCTTTTAATGACGCGGCTTATTGTTGTTAATCTTGATCACCGGTTTAGACACCCAATGAGCGAGTTTTGTCTCAGTCATCCACCATTGTGATCGTAAAGCGTACCCTGCTGTTATCTTCGTTTTGGGGCTGCATACAAATATCGACCTGCTCATTGAAATAAGCAGCGCATCCCTCAATCAAACCAAGACAAACCTGACCAAAGCAACGGGCGCTCAGGTAATCAAACGTCATGACTCCGCTCGATTGGCTGATGAACTCAAACTGGGGCGGGTTTGCATCCGGATAGAGTTTTTTCACTTCAACATGAATGTAATCTTCCACGTGACGCAAAAATGCAAAACAGCCCTGTACCGCACTCAAGTTGTCTGACGGAGGCACGGTTTGGTACAAAGAACGAAATACGCTGACACCGTATACACGCTGCAACTCATTAACATCAATGCCGGTAATCTGACTCAGTTCAACAATCAACCGCACCAGCGCCTTATGATCGTAACTGCCGACTGAGGTATAGACGCCAGAATCTGCAGATTGCTGCAACATTTTGTCAAGTACATCGAGGCCGAATTTGTCTTCCACCAACTCGAGAAACTCGGCAAAAATAATGCCTTTCATCTTATTGAACTATCCTTAAACTAGGCTCATAAAAGCATGATTATTAAAGTATAGACATATATATGAATATAGGAGACGTCGTTGTGCGCCGCATCAGCAAAACTGAACTTATTCAGGGCTTCCAGTTGAGAACGCCCGTCGGGTATCACGCTGAATCCATACATCGAGTTGCTCATTTGCGCGAGCGTTCGCTGCGCAAGGCATCGGTTCTGATTGGCTTTGTCGAACGCCCGCAAGGGCTTAGCGTCGTGCTCACCAAACGTGCCGAGCATCTGAAACATCATCCCGGGCAAATTAGTTTTCCCGGTGGTAAATATGAAGATGGCGACGGCACCCTTTACCAGACAGCCATGCGTGAGGCGCAGGAAGAAATTGGTATCGAGCAGCACCAGATCGATATTTTGGGTCAGTTGCCTGAGCTTGTTACCGTCAGTCAGTTCGCGGTCACGCCAGTGGTCGCGTTTATCGACTCAGACTACCAAACCAGAATTGACTGCAACGAAGTTGAGGAGGTGTTTGAAGTACCAGCGGATTTTTTACTCGACCAGCGCCGTTTGTTCAGTGATACCTTTCAAATTAAAAATGCCGCGCACCGTGTATTCGCCATCCCTTATAAACATCATTTTATATGGGGTGTGACAGCTCAAATTATACAATCGCTACAAAAACACATCTCTTATATTCGCTAGCCCTTATATAGAAGGGATTGACTGGTTTGAAAACGATTATTTTTATCGAGCATTAACTCTAGATCATTAGGATAACTTTTCCTCATCATTACCTGTTTTTGGATTAGTTTTTTTAATTACTTATGTTAATAACTTTCACAAGTGGCACGTGATTTTTGTGACTCTCCATAGGTTTTTGTTATCTCATTGCTCTGTTGGAAACATTTAATGATTTAAGTCTATTTTTTCAGAGAAAAATTCTGCAAAATTGCTCCCGACTTATTTCCTGTTCCCAAAAATGAGTAATCCACTATGAATACAACCACAAAGGCTTCTGCTGCCACACTTTCTGCTGGCAAGTGGACCTATAAAGATTTTGTCTGGTCACTGTCATTATTTGGCACTGCGGTCGGTGCCGGCGTACTGTTTTTGCCAATCAAGGCAGGTGCAGGCGGCTTTTGGCCATTAGTAATTCTAGCCCTTATTGCTGCCCCGATGACCTGGTTTGCCCACAAGAGTCTGGCACGCTTTGTTCTTTCAGCAAAACAAGCAGATTCAGACATTACAGACACTGTTGAAGAACACTTTGGTAAAACTGGCGCTAATCTTATTACTTTCGCTTACTTTTTTGCCATTTACCCGATTGTTCTGATTTACGGCGTTGGTATTACCAATACGGTCGATTCTTTCCTGGTCAACCAGGTAGGTATGGCATCCATTCCTCGCTGGTTATTATCTGGTGCGCTGATTGCTGCGATGACCGCTGGCGTAGTGTTTGGTAAAGACCTGATGCTGAAAGCGACCTCGGCTATGGTTTACCCGCTGGTATTTATCCTGCTGGCTCTGTCTGTCTTCCTGATCCCGGAGTGGAATACTTCGATGATCGAAGTGTCTCCTGATTGGTCGTCAATGCCGACCGTCATCTGGCTGGCGATTCCTATCATTGTGTTCTCGTTTAACCACAGCCCGATTATCAGTCAGTTTGCAAAAGAGCAGCGCCAACAGTATGGCGACAATGCCGTCAATAAAACCGACATGATCACTGGCGGTGCAGCGATGATGCTGATGGGCTTTGTGATGTTCTTCGTGTTCTCGGTTGTGCTGTCTCTGTCACCGGAGCAGCTGTCGATGGCAAAAGAACAGAACATCAGCGTACTGTCTTACCTGGCTAACGTGCACGAGTCACCACTGATCTCTTACCTGGGGCCAATTGTGGCATTTGCGGCAATTACCTCGAGCTACTTCGGCCACTTCCTGGGCGCACATGAAGGTCTGGTTGGTCTGGTGAAATCACGCAGTAAAATGCCGGTTAAATCTATCGAGAAAATTTCACTATTCTTTATCATTGTGACAACATGGGTCGTCGCGATCATCAACCCAAGTATCCTTGGCATGATCGAAACTATGGGCGCTCCAATGATTGCAGCGATCCTGTTTTTGCTGCCAGTTTTTGCCATGCACAAGGTGCCAGCAATGGCGAAGTACAAGACTTCAGCAGCTGTTCAACTGTTTACAGTTTTTTGTGGTCTTGCTGCTATTAGTTCTGTAATCTACGGCGCTTTGTAATCTCAGTTACCAGCTTAGAACACAGAATATAACGATAATAAAGGCCTCCCTTATCATAAGGGGGGCTTAATTTTGAGGTAATCAATATGATTAGTGTATTTGATATCTATAAAATCGGCGTCGGTCCTTCGAGCTCGCATACCGTTGGACCAATGAAAGCAGGTAAACAATTTATTGATGATCTGGTTGCAGACGGAAAACTGCTCAGCGTCACTAAAATTACCGTCGATGTTTATGGTTCACTATCACTGACAGGGAAAGGTCACCATACAGATATCGCCATCATCATGGGCCTGGCGGGTAATTCGCCACAGTCTGTGGATATTGATGCGATCCCGGGGTTCATCGCCAATGTTGAACAGACCGAACGCCTGACTGTCGGTACGCACGATCATTCGGTTGCTTTCCCGCGCGACGGCGGAATGAATTTCCACAAAACCAACTTGTCGCTGCATGAAAATGGTATGCAGATCCATGCTTGGGTAAACGATGAAGTAGTGTATTCGAAAACTTACTACTCTATCGGTGGCGGATTTATCGTCGATGAAGAGAATTTCGGTAAAGCGGTTGAATCTCCGGTTCAGGTGCCTTACCCGTTCAACACCGCAGAACAACTGGTTGAGCAGTGCCGTGAAAGTGGACTGTCGATCAGCACGCTGGTGATGAAAAACGAAAAAGCCCTGCACTCGAATGAAGAAGTACGCGACTACTTTGCTAACATCTGGCGTACCATGACAGAATGTATGGAACGCGGCATGAGCACTGAAGGCATCCTGCCTGGCCCGCTACGCGTACCGCGCCGTGCTGCAGCGCTGCGCCAGCAACTGCTGACTTCAGAAAAGATCACCAACGATCCGATGGCTGTGGTCGACTGGGTCAACATGTACGCATTCGCGGTGAATGAAGAGAACGCAGCCGGTGGCCGTGTGGTTACCGCGCCGACCAATGGTGCTTGCGGTATCATTCCGGCGGTATTGGCGTACTACGACAAATTTATCCAGACCGTGACCGAGAAAGACTACATCCGCTACTTCGCCGCTTCAGGCGCAATAGGTGGTCTTTACAAGCAGAACGCTTCTATTTCAGGTGCGGAAGTGGGTTGTCAGGGTGAAGTGGGTGTTGCCTGTTCTATGGCGGCAGCGGGCCTTGCTGAGCTGTTGGGTGGTAGTCCGGAGCAGGTGTGTATGGCGGCGGAAATCGCGATGGAGCACAACCTGGGCCTAACGTGTGACCCGGTTGCTGGTCAGGTACAGGTTCCTTGTATCGAACGCAACGGTATTGCAGCCGTCAAATCGATTAACTCGACCCGCATGGCACTACGCCGCTCTTCTGCGCCACGCGTGTCATTGGACAAAGTGATCGAGACCATGCTGGAAACCGGGAAAGACATGAACGCGAAATACCGCGAAACGTCTCAAGGCGGCTTGGCAGTTAAAGTAATTTGCTGATTTATTGAGCATTAAATTATCTCAAGCCCGCGGTCCCCGACCGCGGGCTTTTTATTATTTTCCCTTCCCAACAAAGAGTTATCGCCCGATTTACGCTTCTTTACCTAGTTTTACGCACTAAACGCTTGTTTCAAATCAGCATCAGTTTATAAATATGATAATAATTTCTATTTCAAGTAACGATGTTCATTCTCATGCCAAAAACTACTATAAAGAAAAAACTTCTCGTCATCGGGGGCCTTTTGCTCGTCATTGGCGGTGCCAGTTATTATTTTTACCCCAAAGAAGCCCCGCTCACTTTTGCTACCCAGCCGGTACAGAAAGGTAATATTGAAAATACCGTACTCGCGACCGGCATGTTGCAGGCCTCTAAACTGGTCGCTGTCGGTGCTCAGGTTTCAGGTCAGATCGAAAAGCTGGCGGTACAGTTGGGCGATGAGGTTAAACAAGGCGATCTGGTCGCCCAGATTGACAGTCTGACCCAACAAAACAATCTCAAAGAAGCCAATGCTTCACTCAACAGCCTGAAAGCCCAGATTCGTGCCAAACGCGCGCAAATTGCTCAGGCACAGGCCGAGTTCACTCGCCAGAAAGGCATGCTGGCCGATAACGCCAGTTCACGTGCTGACTATGAAAGCGCGCAAGCGACACTCACCGTTTATAAAGCAGAACTTGAGCAACTGAACGCCGAACTCGAACAAGCTAATATCAATGTCGACAGCGCACAAGTCGACCTCGGCTATACCACCATCAGTGCGCCGTTTGACGGTACTGTGGTTTACAGCGCAGTGGAAGAAGGTCAGACGGTGAACGCCAACCAGACCACGCCCACCATTATTGAACTGGCTCAGCTGAATAAAATGACCATCAAAGCGCAGATTTCTGAAGCGGATGTGGTGAACGTTCAGCCCGGCTTGCCTGTTTACTTCACCATCCTGGGTAAGCCAAATAAGCGTTACCACGGTACCCTGCGTGCGATCGAACCCGGCCCTACTCTGATGGACGGTGATGACAAAGATCTCGCGGTCAGCAACGATGAAGCGATCTACTACCATGGTCTGTTTGAAGTTGATAACCCGGATCGCACGCTCCGTATAGGTATGACGGCGCAAGTGTCGGTTGTACTCGACAAAGCCGAACAAGCACTGCTGGTTCCGGCCCAGGTGCTGATCCGCAAGCCGGGCCGCAAGGAGCAATACCAGGTACCTGTGCTGGTCAATGGTCAGGAAGAGATGCGTGACGTGACCGTCGGCATCAATAACAAAATCAACGCGCAAATCACATCCGGTTTGCAAGAAGGTGACCAGATCATCTTAGGCACACAAGGACAAAATGGTGACACCGCCAGCCGTCGTATGGGCCCACGGGGGATGCGTTTTTAATGACCCAGCCACTACTTAATATCAGCAACGTCACCCGCTGTTTTTCCGCCGGTGATGAAACCCTGACGGTGCTGAATAACGTCAACCTGAGCATCGATCGTGGTGAGATGGTGGCGATTGTCGGTACGTCCGGGTCCGGTAAATCGACCCTGATGAATATTCTCGGTTGTCTCGATCAGCCAACCTCCGGTGAATACTGGATTAATGGTCAGAACACGTCACAACTCGAGTCTGATGAGCTGGCACGTCTGCGCCGCGAATATTTCGGTTTTATCTTCCAGCGTTATCATCTGCTGGGCGACCTGACTGCACTGGGCAACGTGGAAATCCCGGCGATTTATGCCGGCTATGACAAAAAAGAGCGTCAGGAACGAGCGCAGAGCCTGCTGGGCCGCCTTGGACTGTCCGACCGCCTCGATCACAAACCTAACCAGCTCAGTGGTGGTCAGCAGCAACGTGTTTCCGTTGCCCGCGCCCTGGTCAATGGTGGGGATGTCATTCTGGCGGACGAACCGACCGGCGCACTGGACAGTAAAAGCGGCTCAGAAATGATGACCCTGTTGCAGGAGCTGCATCAGTTGGGTCACACCATTATCATCGTCACCCACGACATGAAGGTGGCTGAATATGCCAACCGTATCATCGAGATCAAAGATGGTGAAATACTCAGTGATACCGTCAATAAAACCGGTCAGAAAGTCAGTAATCAGGATTTTGTCGCAGCGGCCAGCAATAATAATGCCCTTGCCAGCAGCCGCAGACTGTGGGATTCGTTTTGGGAAGCGCTCAAGATGGCCTTGCTGGCGATGTCCAATCACCGCCTGCGCACCTTCCTGACTATGCTGGGGATTATTATCGGTATTGCTTCCGTGGTCTCTGTGGTGGCATTGGGTAACGGCTCGCAAAAGTCGATCCTCGACAGCATCTCGTCCATGGGTACCAACACCATTGACATCATGCCGGGTAGCGGCTTTGGCGACCGGCGCTCCGGGCAGGTACGCACGCTAACCGCTGCCGATGCCGATGCTTTAACCAACCTGGGCTTTGTTGACAGTGTCACTCCGACCCTGAGTACATCCGCAACAGTGAAATTCGGTAATCAGGCGGTATCCGCGTCAGTACAAGGTGTCGGACCGGACTATTTCCGGGTTAAAGGTTACACCCTGGATTACGGCCAGTTCTGGGATCAAAGCAGCGTCGAGCGCATTGCCCAAGATGTGGTGATTGACAGCAATACCCTTAAGTCGCTGTTTCCAAATGAGAATCCGATTGGTAAAGTCATTTTTGCCGGCAATCTGCCACTGCGAATTATCGGAGTCACTGCGCCGAAAGAGAGCGCTTTTGGTAATAGTGATTCACTCAACATCTGGGCTCCCTACACCACAGTCAGCGCACGAATGATGGGCCAGAATTACCTTAATCGTATCTCGGTGCGGGTCAATGACAACACACCCAGTGATGCGGCGGAACAGGCGATCATTACTTTGCTGAAAATGCGCCACGGTACTCAGGATTTCTTCACCATCAACACCGATACCATTCAGCAGAATATTCAGAAGACCACCGCCACCATGACGTTACTGATCTCGGCGATTGCGGTGATTTCACTGATTGTCGGCGGCATCGGCGTGATGAACATCATGTTGGTGTCAGTGACAGAGCGTACCCGCGAGATTGGTGTCCGCATGGCCGTGGGTGCACGACAAAATGATATTTTGCGTCAGTTCTTGATTGAAGCGGTGCTGGTTTGTTTATGCGGCGGTACGATAGGTATTGGTCTTGCTTATTTAATTGGTGTGCTGTTTGCCACCTTGGGTAGTAGTTTTAATATGATTTATTCCACCACGTCGATCGTTTCGGCTTTCCTTTGTTCCACCCTAATCGGTGTGCTGTTCGGCTATCTGCCTGCGCGTAATGCAGCGCGACTGAATCCGATTGATGCCTTGGCGAGGGAATAAGAATGCGTAGTTATCAGATCTCAACTCTGGCTCTGTGTGTCATGCTGGCCACAGGTTGTGTTACCCGCTCTGAGCTGGAGCCACAGGATGTGCAGGTGCCGGACAACTGGCAAAGCAGCCAAAGTGAATCTTCCTCGGCAACTATCGAACAGTGGTGGAAGAGCTTTAATGATCCTCAACTAAACACTCTGATCGATCAGGTTCTGGCAACCAACAACGATTTGGCTTTAGCGACACTGACCCTGCGTGAAGCCCGCTTACAGGCTGGCCTTGCAGTGAGTGACACATACCCTGACTTGTCTGCCAACGCTTCAGCGCAGCGCAGCAAACCGCTGGACGGCGGTGACAGCTCTGCCAGCTATCAGGCATCATTGGGTGTGAGCTATGAGCTGGATCTATGGGGTAAACTGGCGGCCGCGAAAGACGCCGCGATGTGGACGGCTATGGCCAGCCAGGAAGAGCGTGAAGCAACCGCGCAATCTCTGGTAGCGACTACAGCTCAGCTGTACTGGCAAATCGGCTACCTCAGCCAGCGTATCGCGCTCAGTAACGCCGATATTGATGAAGCGCGCCAAACCCTGGCTTTAACGGAAAGCCAGTATCGTTATGGCTCAGTCTCGCGCATCAATGTATTGGAAGCGCAGCGTTCACTGGCGGGGATTGAAGCCACCCATCGTGATTATCTTCAGCAGTACACCGAAGCCAAAAATGCGTTTGCGCTGTTATTCAACCAACCGCCACAAGAGAGCAAACCAGGTATCAGTACCCTGCCCGACACGGCTCTGCCAGAGATCGAAGCAGGTATTCCTGCCGACGTTCTCAGCCGCCGTCCGGACGTAAAACAGGCGTTGTTTGAGCTTAAATCGGCGCTGGCTGACAAAGACAATACAGATAACAGTTACTTCCCGTCTCTGACCCTGACCGGCGCTTTGGGGGGCTCTTCGACTCAGCTACGTCATCTGCTCAGCGACCCGATTGGCAGCCTCGGCGCAGATCTGGCTTTACCATTCCTTAACTGGAATGAGATGCAGCTCAACCGCGATATTGCCGATGTACGTTATCAGTCAGCGATCATTAACTATCGCCAGACCTTGTACAGTGCCTTTCAGGATGTCGACAACGCGCTTTCCGCCCGTGACAACTACCGTTATCAGGCAGAAAAATTACAGCAACAATACGACAGCGCCAGAGAGGCCGCAGGTATCTACAAAAGCCAGTACCAATATGGTGCCATCGATATCACCACCCTGCTCGACGCTCAGGAAAATGAGCGCAGTGCCAAAGCATCTTTACTGGAAAACCGCTATAACCGCTTAGTCAACCTGGCAACCATATATCAGAGCCTCGGCGGGGAAGATGTTCTCCAATAAGTTATGAAGAAGTTTCAGTATGGCGTTTAAATATCCACTTACAACTTGGGTGGATATTTTGATTTCATGCTGAGACTTCGTTGCATTTACTCAGGTTTATTTTGACATAAGTCACAGCTTTCACCTCTCGTTACCGACACTTCTGTAAAAACCACCTCATCTTGAGCATCGTTTTGTTTCTTAAGCGTATTTCCTGATTGTCCTCTATCTACCTGCTGCCTTATTGATATTTACATAAAATATAGACCGTTAATATTGGTCTAAATCCATTTCCTGAATCGCTATTTCGTCAAAATTCCTTAACTTGAATAAAGCATCAGCCTCAATTAGCTTCTTTTGTGATATTCATTCAATCAATACTAAAAATAAAGAACAATACACATCAGAAATAAGGATTTGTCTATGCGAATGAAAACGTCAGTGATGGCGCTGGGATTATTCAGCAGCCTGACGCTGTACGGCTGCGGCAGTGATAACGATTCACCCGCAGCTGCCAGTTCCACTTACAGTGTCAAAGCGATTGATGGCTACTTACGCGGAGCTTTGGTTTGGCTCGATCTGGATCAGGATTTCCAGTTGGATGACAACGAGCCTTCGGCAACCTCACAAAGCGGTGGCGTGGCGGAGCTTGATGTCAGTGGCATCACCAATCCGGAAGACTACCCGGTTGTGGTGCAGGCCATCCGCGGAGAAACGGTCGATGAAGATACCGGAAATACGGTTTCAAACGACTTTACCCTCTCCGCTCCACCGGGCACTGCGCAGGTCACGCCCCTTTCCACCCTAGTCCATATTGAAGTGACGTCAGGCAGCTCAGCCGATGTGGCCAGCGCGCAAACAAAAATAGCCAATCAACTCGGCATCAGTGAACAAGATACGCTTTCTGACTATAAAGCCAGTGGCAGCAGCGGTGCCGCCTTTGCTGCACGCAGTCTGGTATCGTCGGGTTCAATGCCTCAGACTCCGCAAGATCTCAATGCAGCAGCGACGGATAATGATGGTAGCAATGAATTACTCGACAACGCGGTTATCGTTGCCGTTGTGATCAAAGCTGAGGTAGAAAGCAAATCCCCGGAACAACTCGATTCAACCTATATCAATAGTGACGGTGCAGTGGATACTGATTCTGACGGTGATGGCGTTGCTGATAGCGACGATGCGTTTCCCGATGATGCCACTGAATGGGCGGACAGTGATAATGATGACATCGGCGACAATGCCGACACCGATGATGACGGCGATAACGTCGTAGATGAAGACGATGCTTTCCCGTTTGATCCGGCCGAAAGTGTCGATACCGATGGTGACGGTATCGGTGATAATGCCGATACCGACGATGACAACGATGGTGTGGCAGACGGTGAGGATGACTTCCCGCTTGATGAAGACGAGAGCCTCGATACTGACGGCGACGGCACCGGTAACAACGCTGACCCAGACGATGATAACGATGGCGTCGCAGACGGCGATGACGCCTTCCCGCTCGATGAAGATGAGAGTGTCGATACAGACGGTGACGGCACCGGTAACAACGCAGATACCGATGACGATGATGACGGGGTTCCAGATGCGATTGACGATGATCCGCTCGATGATTCAGTCGGTGCAGGCGACACCGGTCAGATAATCCAGTATTTGCAGCAACAAACGGCCGTCTACGCTCTGTACTCCGATGATGACGACAACGACCAGGTTCGGGTATACAGTGAAATGCTGACCATCAACGGTACAATGGCAATGATGGACAGTACTACACTGGTCAAAGCCGATAAAACCGAGGTTAATGTCAGCAGCGAAAATTCAGATCTGGTGCTGACGGAATCGGGCTGGAGTACCCAAACCGGGCTTTACACTATCGATTTCTCTGATAACGCTTTGGTGGCTTATCCAAGCGATCACACCAATCTGCGTTATTCCCTGAGTGGTAGTTTACGTTCCCTGGCAGGCAGTCTGGTGGCTGACACCGATATCGACTGGGATAACTTCAACGACCAAACCGCGACCTATCCGCAAGATGCTTATCTGATTTCTCTCGGATTGACTCCGGCTCAGAATAACTACTACATGTGGGACTGGACGCCGTACATTCACGATGGACCGGACAACAGCCATGAAGGTGCCACCAGCCTGTCAGAACTAATTTTTGCTGAGGCTGGCAGTTCGAGTCTCGCGACATCAGAACTGCAGGGAATGAGTATTGGCGACAGTATCCTGGTTAAGTTTGTCGAAGGCGGCGTAGCGCAGTACTATCAGGCCGACTGGCAAGCAGGCATCGCAACTCTGGTCGCATCTTCAACCTGGGAACAGCAGACCATCAATAATGAGTCACTGCTGTTGTTCACTCTTCCGCAGGATGCACTGACTGCGTTTGGTGACGCATTTGATGAGCCAACGCCACATATGCTGGCCAGTGTTTATCAGGGAGCGGTGTACATAGGTAACATGGAAATGGCCGGCATTATGCTGGATGACGAAGATATCACGTTGTTTAGTGACAGTGCTAAAAACGCGCTGCTCGCTGCTGCCGATATCCCGCTAAATCAATGCAGTGAAGGTGACAATGACGGGTTAACCAGCGTGACCATGAGCGACTTCGAAGCTGCTATCGAAAGCTGTTATGGGTCAGCCGCGATCAGCGAGGATATGGTCGCCGGTAATAATTTCCACCGGGTACGCGGTGACGGTTCTACTCGTGATTACAGCTTTAATGCCGATTACACCATGACCATATACCGTGACGGTCAGGAAGGCGATACCACGACCTGGGCCATTGAAAACGGTTATATAAAGATCACCGATAGTAGTCTGCCAGACGAAAGCTGGTACTGGGCATTAGTCGACTCGTCAGACACGCAATGGTCACTCAAGTTCTTTGAAACCTACAGCGACGGAAACGGTGACGTTGTCACAGAAATCTGGTCAGACACCGTCGCGCTCATAGAGTTGGGCGCCTGTTCAGTCGAACAAGGTCTGGGCAAAAGTTACACTGACTTTACCGCTACACTGGACACCTATCAAAGCTGTAGTGGCGTCCTGCCAACCGTCAGCGCGAGCGATTTGTACGGTGCTGAACTGCTGCGGATACGTTCCAATGGCGAGACTCGTTTGTACACCTTCGCCACGGACGGCAGCGCCGAATATTATCGCGATGGCATGGTACGCACACGCAAGTGGTTGATTAATGACGATGGCTTTATTGAACTGCGTTACAGCGACGACAGCACAGCGGAATACCTCGCCTTGCTGGCTGAACCGCAGGGAGATGATGTTCTGGAGTTTGCCGTCTTTAGCCCGGAAGATGCAGAGATTTGGCTGACCCAATACACCAGCATCGATGGCAATCCTGAAATCAGCGAGTGCACCCAAGGTAATACGGATTGGGACGATGTGAATGATGTGCCACTATCCTACGTCGATTACAGCACCTATCTCCAGGCGGTGAACGACTGCTTACTGCAAAGTGAGTCTCAAGCCGCATTCAGCAACGCATTTATGGCGCAATTGCCACGCACAATGTCGAGCACGAATCCGGAAGATAGCGAAGCCTACATCTTTAACGCGGATGGAGTCGGCAGCTTCACTGACGGTACCGACAGCTACGCATTCACCTGGACAGTTGATGATGCAAGTGGTGAGCTGACAGTAACCCTGACCGCGGGAACGACCATTTATGTTGACAACATGCATATTGTCGATACTGACGGGGTTAACTTCTCACTGAAAGTGATGTCACGCTCAACAGAATGGCAAGGCATCGAGGAAACAGACGAAGGTGAAGTGTGGACGGACGTCTACTCTTTCGAGTAAACCTGCGGTGTTGTTTTCAAGTGCTGTTTTTTTAAAGGACATTGTGATTTAAAAAACCGTGTCATTTAAGCTGAACATTCACCTGAAAAACAAAATAAAAGAAGCCCGGAACTATGCCGGGCTTCTTTTCATCTGTGACCTAATCAGCCGGTATAAATACAACCTGCGGTACAGGTTTCTTTAATTTCGACTTTGCTCAGCATCGGCAGATCAGGCTTCAGCTGTTGCCAAATCCATTTGGCCAGCACTTCGCTGGTTGGGTTTTCCAAACCTTCAATGTCATTCAGGTAGTAGTGGTCCAGACGATCGTAAATCGGTTTAAACGCGGCTTTGATTTCCGCAAAGTCCACCAGCCAACCTGTATGAGGATCCACGTCACCTGCTACATACAGGCGAACTAAAAAAGAGTGTCCATGCAGACGACCGCACTTGTGACCTTCAGGCACATGTGGCAGATGGTGGGCTGCTTCAAACATGAACTCTTTGTAAATCTCAGTTTTCATCTCGGTTCTCAGGCTTTCAAAAGAGACGCAATACTACGGAATCTCACAGTGTGAGACAAGTCACTCTAACACTAATTAATCGTTTAGCAGCGAAAAGCGACGCAGCAGATAAAGAATGACGTACCCAATGAAAAAAGATCACCCAACATTCTCCCTGGGTCACAAATCCAAAATCCACATTTTGTCTAAGGTCACAATAACTTAAGTTTCATTTTTTGTAGCGCTGGCTCTTTACCGCTAAAGTCATTAGGTCTGTTCCCTACAACGATAATAAGATAAATAATCATGCGCTTAACCATCACTGCCAAACTGCTGTTCACACTTGTGACTGTGTTTTTCATGGTCTTAGCCGGCTCGACTGCCTATCAATACTGGCAGCAACGTGACCTTATCCATTCCGTACTCAGTGAACAACTGCACGATAAAGCCAGCAACTATTTCGACAGCCTCAACATGATGATGCTGACCGGTACCATGGCGCAAAAAGAAACACTGCGCCAAAAAGCACTGTCCCAACAAGGCATAGAACAGGTTCGGGTTTTGAGAAGCGACACCGTCACCAAGCTTTACGGACCCGGTGAGGATTACCAGCAGCCGCAAGATGAGATTGACCGCCGCGCGTTGGGCGGCGAACTGGTACTGGAGCCTTATCAGGCCGACTGGGGCAAAGGACTGGTCGTGGCGCTACCAATGAGGTCAAGTGAAAACTATCGCGGTACAAATTGTGTTGCGTGCCATATGGCCGCCGAAGGTGAAGTACTCGGCGTCATTCGCCTTGAATATAATCTCAGCCAGCTGACACAACGGGTTGATCATCGCACGCTGATTGGGATCGGTATCATGGCTGCCATTGCCCTGCTCGGTTTCCTGCTCACCATGTGGCTGATTCGTAAACTGATCGTGCGCCCTATCCAGCACACCTCACTGTTTATGCAGCGTGTCAGTGACAGTAAGGATCTGTCGCAACGGCTCAGACCAGGCAACCAGGATGAATTAGGCCAACTGGCCTCCTCAATCAATTCGTTGATTGATACCGTGTCACACAGCCTCAGCCAGGTACAAGATACCTCGCGCAGCCTGAGTCACTCTGCCAACAAACTGACCGATGTGGCACAAGTTACCGATCAGGCTGCCAACCACCAACAGAGTGAAACGGCCGTGGTGCAGATGAACATTGAAGAAATGCAAACCAAACAGCGTCAGGTTGAACAAGCCACTATCGACGCTGCAGCGTTGATCAATCACACCACCAACGCCGCACAACAGAGTGCACAACAGGCTCACATCGCCAGCCAGGACATCAAGCTTCTGGTCGACGATATTGATGGCGTAAAAAACAAGATTGCCCAATTGAACGACCAGACCAATGAAGTCACTTCAATTCTTGAAGTGATTAAAGGCATCGCCGAACAGACCAATTTACTTGCACTCAATGCGGCGATTGAAGCGGCCCGTGCCGGCGAACAAGGACGCGGATTTGCAGTAGTGGCCGATGAAGTACGTCAACTCGCCTCACGGACTGCTGAAGCAACTGGTAATATTGAAAATATCATTGCCCAGTTCCAGCGTGATAGTGAAACGTCTCTCACATCGGTCGATAGCGTCTCTGCCCAGGCGCACCAGCGCTCTACCGAAATTGAGGCGTTGTCATCCGTGATGACCCGAGTGGTTGCTGAAATGCAACAGGTACTTGACCATGCCAGTGGTATTCAGGAGCAAACCCGACAAACAGCAACCGTGAGCCAGGAGGTGGAAGTTAAGATTGATATCATCACCAAACATGCTGATGAGACCTCCCAGTCTGCCACCCAAACCCGGCAAATTAGCCTGAATCTCGAACAATTGTCCCAGCAGCTGGAAGCTCTGCTCAATCAATTCACGATTTCGCATAAGAAATGAGCAGTTAGGTAACATTAATGGTTGATGCTGACGAATTGACAGGTAATATGTTCCGTTGAATCTGTAAAATTCAATCCATCCGAAAGTTCGCTTATTTGTTAACCACAACAAGCGCATCAACAACTGCGCTGAAACAGTGGCGACCGTTTGAAATTCGGGTGGAATTTTTACCTCAATGGAGATTATATCAAACATGACTTACGCGCCTGTAAAAGACGTACTAAGCGGTAAGCTGGCGGTTGACAGTGAAGTAACTGTTCGCGGCTGGATCCGTACACGTCGCGATTCCAAAGCTGGAATTTCTTTCCTTGCCATCTATGACGGCTCTTGTTTCGACCCGATTCAGGCCGTGGTCCCTAATAATCTGAATAATTACAACGACGAAGTACTGAAGCTGACAACCGGCTGCTCTGTCGAAGTAACAGGTAAAGTGGTTGAGTCTCCGGCGAGCGGTCAGGATTTTGAACTGGCAGCAACGGGCGTAAAAGTGGTTGGCTGGGTTGAAGACGCTGATACCTACCCGATGGCAAAAACCCGTCACTCAATTGAGTACTTACGTGAAGTGGCGCACCTGCGTCCGCGCACTAACGTTATCGGTGCGGTTGCCCGTGTGCGTAACTGTCTGTCACAAGCGATTCACCGTTTCTACCACGAGCAAGGCTACTACTGGGTATCTGCACCACTGATCACCGCATCCGATGCCGAAGGTGCCGGTGAGATGTTCAGAGTCTCCACTCTGGATATGGAAAACCTGCCACGTACCGACAAAGGTGCTGTGGATTACAACGAAGATTTCTTCGGTAAAGAAACCTTCCTGACCGTATCTGGCCAGTTGAACGCCGAAGCATACGCTTGTGCGCTGAGCAAAGTGTACACCTTTGGCCCGACGTTCCGCGCTGAAAACTCAAACACCAGCCGTCACCTGGCGGAGTTCTGGATGGTTGAACCTGAAGTCGCGTTTGCTGATCTGAACGACGTCGCAAAACTGGCCGAAGACATGCTGAAATACGTGTTTAAAGCGGTACTGGAAGAGCGCCGTGATGACCTGGAATTCTTCGCGCAACGTATCGACAAAGATGCCGTGACTCGTCTGGAGAAATTCGTTTCTTCTGACTTCGCTCAGGTTGACTACACTGACGCCATCGAGATCCTGCTGAAATCAGGTAAAGAGTTCGAATTCCCGGTTGAATGGGGTATCGACCTGGCTTCAGAACACGAGCGTTTCCTGGCCGAAGAGCACTTCGAAGCTCCGGTTATCGTGAAGAACTATCCGAAAGACATCAAAGCGTTCTATATGCGTATGAACGACGATGGCAAAACTGTGGCAGCAATGGACGTTCTGGCACCGGGAATCGGTGAAATCATCGGTGGTTCACAGCGTGAAGAGCGCCTGGACGTACTGGATGCACGTATGGTGGAAATGGGTATCGATCCTGAGCACATGAACTGGTACCGTGATCTGCGCCGTTACGGCACAGTACCACACGCAGGTTTCGGCCTGGGCTTCGAGCGTCTGGTTTCTTACGTAACCGGTATGGGTAACGTTCGTGACGTGATCCCATTCCCACGTACACCACGCAGCGCAAACTTCTAAGCCTGCGCTAGCGGCGCTAACATCATAAGCCAGCGCAGCAAACATCGCATAGGCCTCCGTTTACGGAGGCTTTTTTTATTGCCTCTCCCGCTTCCGTTACTTCGGCGTCATGCCAAATGTAAACTCAATTTGCAGCGAATTTAATTCGATCAAGTGACGGGGCTTGTTCATACTTAGGATATTGCTATTCAGCTCTGTTGATAGTGACCAAGTGAAGAACTTAGGGAGCAGATGATGAAAGTGTTTAAAATCGAGGACCTCTATTACAACGGGGTCAAAGACGGGGTTCATAGCTGGGACCATCCTAACGCTTCAAACCCCTATTACTGGCACCCGGACTGGTTGCATATTGCCGAAGATGCAACTGGGCTGTATCCGAAACAACCACTGGATGTCCAAGATGGTGAACAGGCCACTGAAGAAGACGCCAAGAAAGCCATCATTAAACATCTCAATGATGAGCAATCATCTTAGTGGTTGTTTTATCGCCACTCCAACCATTATCCGGTTCAACCCGAACCGGATAATCCCCGACAAACTGTGAGAATAGCGCACCTTCGCTTTGTTACGTAAAAGTTAACGATTACCTGACATTTTGCCGTCACTCAATATTCAGCCAAGCCTTATCGCAGAGCCGATAAACGGCTTTTTATCCCGACGATACATGCATCGATTTCTCATTAAACCCTGATTAATTTGACAAAACAGAACCAAATTAATCAGCCAAAATCCCAGGTTTAGTGTGACTTCATCAACTCATTAAAATTTTTTAAATTTTTCTGTGAAGTGCTGTTGTCACAACAAGGGCAGAAAGGTATAAATACGATAAATTTCATCGAAATTTTTCTTCCCACCTTAACTAACATGGATGAGCATTATGTTTGAAAAAATTGTCGCAGCTCCGGCTGACCCGATTCTTGGTCTGACTGAAGAGTTTAAAAATGATCCTCGTACAGACAAAATCAACCTGGGTGTTGGTATTTACAAGAATGAAGCTGGCGAAACTCCCGTTCTTGCGACAGTGAAAAAAGCAGAAGCCGCGCTGCTGGAATCAGAAAAAACCAAATCTTACCTGACGATTGAAGGTATGGCAGAGTACAGCCTGGCTGTACAAAAACTGCTGTTCGGTGCAGATTCTGATATCGTTGCTCAGAAGCTGGCGAAAACTGCTCAAGCCCCGGGTGGTACTGGCGCATTGCGTATCGCGGGTGAGTTCATCAAACGTCAAATTGGCGATGTTAAGGTGTGGATCAGCAACCCGACATGGGCAAACCACCACGGTGTGTTTAACGCTGCTGGTCTGGAAACTGCTGCCTATTCATACTACAACGCAGAAGCGAAAGATAAAGACTTTGCGGCCATGGTCGCAGACCTTGAGCAAGCTTCTGCCGGCGATGTCGTGCTGCTGCACGGATGCTGCCACAACCCAACCGGTATCGATCCAACGGCTGAAGAGTGGGAAACCCTGGCTAAACTGGTTGCAGACAAAGGTCTGCTGCCAATGTTTGACTTTGCATACCAAGGCTTTGCAAAAGGTGTGGAAGACGATGCTGCCGGCCTGCGTACCTTTGCTAAGTACAATAAAGAGATCCTGGTTGCGAGCTCATTCTCTAAAAACTTTGGTCTGTACAACGAGCGTGTCGGTGCCTTCACTCTGGTGGCAGAATCAGAAGAAGTGGCGACCACTGCATTTTCTCAGGTTAAAGCGATCATCCGTTCTATCTACTCAAACCCACCAGCCCACGGTGCAGCGGTAGTGACTCACATTCTGAACAATGCAGAACTGCGTCAGGAATGGGAAGCAGAAGTGGCAGAAATGCGTGAACGTATTCAGGAAATGCGCGAACTCTTCGTTGCAACGCTGAAAGAGAAAGGTGTTACTGCAGACTTCAGCTTTATTGAGCGTCAAAACGGCATGTTCTCTTTCTCTGGCCTGAGCAAAGAGCAAGTGACCCGTCTGAAAGACGAGTTCGGTATCTACATCGTAGGTTCTGGCCGTATCAGCGTTGCCGGTATGACCAAATCCAACATGCAGCCTCTGTGTGACGGCATCAAAGCGGTTCTGTAACTCGCGCTGTTATCCGTTTCTCTGTTTTACAAAGCC
Organism: Vibrio ostreae; assembly: GCF_019226825.1. Classification (NCBI taxonomy): domain Bacteria; kingdom Pseudomonadati; phylum Pseudomonadota; class Gammaproteobacteria; order Vibrionales; family Vibrionaceae; genus Vibrio; species Vibrio ostreae. The sequence continues at coordinate 937,558 of NZ_CP076643.1, read as the reverse complement.
GGCCCCATGCCGGCTTTGTTGTTTTCCCTCTCCCCGCATTTTGTGCACATCACTGGTTTAAACCGGGAAGATTGTTGAGAACCTCTCCAGGAATGGTTGAGAAGCTGGCAAGTCGTTCGAAAATTGAAAATAGTTCTGAATACCCAGCCACTTAAGCTAGACTGAAATCACATCAGCGCCTTTTGCTTATTGCATTGATAGGTCACACAGCCGGATGATAACCGTCAGCTCAAGACATGATTTATCAGGCAGGTAACCAGCAACGCACAGATAGCCATCAGCCGACCGCTATTTTGGCGTGCATTTCTGTGTTATCGGAAAAATTCGTGTAGTATGAATACTTTCCAACAGCACTGAGCTGTATATCCTTAACCAGCGTACACGTCACCACGCAAGGAGCCATAGATGGAAGCGGAACTATTAGAAATAAAAAACTTCCTCAGCCAACATCCGCCGTTCAGCGATTTACCTGAAGAAACGCTGGAAGACATTGCACACAACGTCGAGATCACTTATTACCGACAAGATACTCCGATCATTCGCTTTGGCGACCATACCGAAGAACTGTATATGATCCGTAGTGGCGTGGTGGAAGTGTACCGTCGTAAAGGGGAACTGTATAACCGTCTGACAGAAGGCGGCCTGTTTGGTCAGATGGGCTTACTGACCAACAACAAAGTGCGTTTCCCGGTTACCGCGATTGAAGATACTCTGGTGTACTGTATTCCTGAAGCCGTATTTCAGTCTCTGTATGAATCCTACGATACGTTCGCTGATTTTGTCGAAGTACAGGATAATGCCCGTTTACGCCAGGCCGTTTCCAGTACTGCGGAACAGAACGACTTGACCACAGTGAAAGTCAAACGTCTTATTACCCGCGAAGCCCCATATGTGAATAAAGGCGCCAGCATCCAGGACGTCGCGGTCAAAATGGCGGAAGAGAACGTCTCGTCCATGCTGATCATCGACCCGGACATTCTTGAAGATGATGAGGAAGACAGCCGTCCCCTGATTGGCATTCTGACGGACCGCGACCTGTGTCGCAGAGTTGTGGCTGAGGGCGTGAAATACGTTGAACCGGTAGAAAGTGTCATGACATCAGATGTCATCTCGCTTGATCACAACGCCTACGTCTATGAAGCCATGCTGATGATGTTGCGATACAACGTGCACCATCTGCCGATCCTGAAAGGTCGTAAACCCATCGGGATTCTGGATATCACGGACATCGTTCGTCATGAATCACAAAACTCACTGTTACTGGTCAGCAGCATCTTCCAGCAAAACAGCATTGAGGACCTGGCACAGATTTCCAAACAGGTGAAGAACAGTTTTGTGCGTCTGGTTAATGAAGATGCCAACTCGCACATGGTCGGTACCGCAATGTCGGTGATCGGCCGCAGCTTCAAACAGCGCATTATTGAACTGGCTGAAGAAAATCTCGGCCCCGCCCCAATTCCCTATTGCTTCCTGGCCCTTGGGTCAATGGGTCGTGATGAACAGTTAGTCGTCACTGATCAGGACAACGCCATCATTCTGGATGACAGTTATAACGAAGCTGAACACGGTGAATATTTTGCCCAGTTCTCCAAGTTCGTCTGTGATGGTCTGGCCGAATGTGGCTACAGCTACTGCACTGGCGACATTATGGCCACCAACCCGATGTGGCGTATGACCCGTCGTGAGTGGGAAGACTGCTTTGCTGACTGGATCGACAATCCGAATCCTAAAGCGCTGCTGAATGCCTCAATCTTCTTCGATCTGGACGGCGTTTATGGCCGCCTGAAATGGGCAGAACAGCTGACCGGGTTTATCGTGCGCCGTGCGCGTCGTAACAACCGTTTTCTGGCCTGCTTGGCACGCAACGCGCTGAACCGTACCCCGCCACTCGGCTTCTTTAAGAGCTTCGTGATGGAAAAAGATGGCCGTCATAATAACTCCATTAACCTTAAACGCCGTGGTACTGCGCCGCTGGCCGATTTAATCCGCGTGCATGCGCTGGCCGTCGGCTCACGAGCGAAGAACTCGTTTGAACGTCTGGATGATATTATTAACGCTGGCATCCTGCCTAAAGGCCGCGGTATGGACCTGCGTGATGCACTGGAATTTATCTCCATGGTACGTATCCGTCACCAGGCCATTGATGTTGAGAATGACATTGCCGCCGATAACAATATCGAACCGGAACATCTGTCTGATTTTGAACGCCGTAACCTCAAAGATGCTTTCCAGATCCTGAGTAACGCCCAGAACTTCCTCAAGTACCGTTACCAAGCCAGCAGCAGCATTAAGTAAGGTCGCAGCATGATAAAACTTTTTCAGCCGCCCAGTATAGACTGGCAGTATAAGTACAAAGCCAAACAGAATGTGGTGAAAGATCCGCTGTTACAGCAGTTCTACCAGACCGAGTTACCCAACCCGGACACACCGATGAGTGAGATGACCTTTGTGGCTATGGATTTTGAGACGACCGGCCTTAACGCCGACAAAGACGAAATCATTACTATCGGGCTGGTGCCGTTTACTCTCAACCGGGTCTATCTCAACCGGGCTAAACACTGGACGGTCAGACCGCGGCAAAAACTCGATGAGAACTCGATTGTCATTCATGGCATCACCCATAACGATATCATGGATGCTCCGGATCTGAGTGAAATCGTTGAGGAAGTGCTTAATGAGCTGGCCGGACACGTCCTGGTGGTGCATTACCACAAGATTGAGCGCGAGTTTCTTGACCGCGCCCTGAAACGCCGGATTGGTGAAGGCATCGAGTTTCCGGTGATTGATACTATGGAGCTTGAGAGCCAGATTCAGAAACGGCAGACCGCTGGTATTGTCAATAAAATCATGGGTAAACGGCCTGACTCGGTGCGATTAGGGCAATCGCGTATGCGCTACAACCTGCCCGCCTACACGCCGCACCACGCGCTGACCGATGCCATCGCTACAGCTGAGCTGCTGCAGGCACAAATTGCCCACCACTTTTCCGGTGATCAACCGCTGCGTCAGTTCTGGCTCTAAACGCAAATTAGCATGACTTAGCTGTTTTAGCTGCCTTGTGCTCCCCGTTCTGGCAAAGGCCATACCGTCCGCATCATTAGGTCAATGTATCGCAGGCGGCGGTATAAATAGAACAGGGCCGATAAAAAAAGGAGCCATCAGGCTCCTTTTTTGGGTCACATCTCTGTGGTGTGATTACAGCTTAAAGCGACGAATTTCCTGCTCCAGCTCACCTGACAGGTCAGACAGCGCAGCTGCCTGAGCAGCAGCATCATGTGCTTCTTCTGCCAGTTCATTTGACACATCACGGATGCCTTCAGTATTTCGGGTGATTTCCGAGGTCACTGATGCCTGCTCTTCCGCCGCTGAGGCAATCTGAGTGGCCATATCACTGATGCTTTCAACAGCATGCTGGATCTGTGTCAGACTGGCTGCCGCGGCATGTGAGTCATCGACACTGGTGTCAGCCAGCATACGGCTGTCATTCATGATACCCACCGCTTTCTTAGTCGTAGACTGCAGCGTTTCGATCATGGTTTGGATCTCTTCTGTCGATGCGTGGGTACGCTGACTCAGAATACGCACTTCATCAGCAACCACCGCAAAACCACGACCTTGTTCACCGGCACGTGCCGCTTCAATCGCGGCATTCAGAGCCAACAGGTTAGTTTGCTCAGCAATGTTCTGAATGGTCGACAAAATAGTGCTGATCTGATTACCGTGCTCTTCCAGTTCAGTCACAACATTGGTTGCGAGACGAACTTCATCCGCCAAAGAGTTCAGTGAGTTCTGCGCCTGAGATACCTGGTTTGAACCATCACGGCACGCCGTTACAGACTCTTCTGAGTGACGAGCGGTATTTTCTGAGTTGTGGGCAATCTCATGAGTGGCCGCCGCCATCTCATTAATCGCCGTCGCCACCATGTTGATTTCATCCTGCTGCATGCGGATACGAGCACTACGCTCTTCTGCATGCTGTGCGGTCATTTTCGACTGCTCAGACAGAGATTGTGATACATGGCTTAACTTGAGAATCATGGTGTGCATGTTGCCGACAAACACGTTGAAGTTAGTGGCCAACAGGCCCACTTCATCGTCACTGCGCGGTTCCAGACGCTGAGTCAGGTCGCCTTCACCAGAAGCAATTTCAGCCAGAGCACGCGATACGCGGCCCAGATCCTGGAACAGGAAGCTCACCAGCCATGACACAATCAGTACCACAATGATGGTCACGATCACGGCAGATATCAGCAGACCGGTCAGCAATTCATCTTCGGCCGCGAATTCAGTATCACGATCCATCTGAATCGCAAAAATCCATGGCGTATTGGGTACTTTGCTGAAGTAAAACAGTGAGTCACGTCCATTCAGCTCAAGTTCAACCAGACGGCTTTCGCCTGATGCTTTTTCGATCATATTCATGTTGAATGTTTTCGAAACGCTGTTGACTGGTTTTAGCAGCAGCTTTTTATCCGGGTGAGCCAGGAACGTACCATCTTGGGTATCGATCAACATAGCAAAAGCATTTTCACCGGCGTCAATAGCCAGAACATCATTCACTAGTTGGTCGATCAGTACATCAGAACCAACCACACCGGCAAACTGGCCGTTGTGACGCACAGGTTCAGCGATGGTCACAAGTAAAGCATTAGTAATCGCGTCCTGATACGCTGTTGTGATCAGCTGTTTACCAGCCGCTGAGGCATCTTTATACCAAGGACGGGTACGAGGATCATAGTCGGCGCGGTTACGCTCTGGATGAGAACGAAACATTTCTCCTTTCGGTGTACCAAAGAAGATGTCGTCGAAACCACCAGCATTACGTGCTTGTTGCAGGTACGGAACCATGTCCTGTTGTTCGGTATAATCGTTGAACGCCGAAGTGATATCTTTACGAATGGAGATCCAGTCGGAAATACCTTTTGAAGCGGCAATTGAAATCGCTTCAGCCCGATCAAGAACGCCACGGTGAGTTTGTTGACTTAATTTGTCAGCAGACAGCCAGGTCAGTACGGCGGCCATGACCACCACAGCTGACAAGCTTGCTCCAATGAGTTTTTGCTTAAGAGTCAGTTTCATCTGATTACTTTATAAGAGGTTGGGTTTGAATAGTACGGCGCAGATAGTAACGGGAATATGACAAGGTTGCACGTGTTATGTAAAGATAATTGCATATTATTTGACCAATTAAGGAGTTAACCAACAGGTCGTCAATAATGTGACATGCGTCATGTTATTATGGCCAAAAAAAAGCCGGCAAATGCCGGCTTTATCACAAAACGAATTTAACGTTTAAACGGTTCTGTCCGCATGCCCATTACCAAACTGACACACATCAGCAACAGTACAAAGGTAAACGGCAACGCGGTAGAGATCGCACCTGCTTGCAGAGCCTGCACCGCTTGCGTGCCGCCAATCCACAGCAGAGCAATCGCAATCGCGCCTTCCATCAACGCCCAGAAGATACGTTGCAGTACCGGAGCATCCATCTTACCGCCCGCCGTAATGCTGTCGATAACCAGAGAGCCTGAGTCTGATGAGGTAATGAAGAACACCAGAACCAGCACAACAGCAATAATTGACAGCAGCGTACCAAACGGCAGTACATCAAACATCTGGAACATCGCCAGTGATACGTCGGTCAGACCGTTAGCACCCAACTCACCAATTTTGTCAGCCACTTGTTCAATCGCCAGGCCACCAAATACTGACATCCACACCAGGGTGACAGCAGTCGGAACCAGCAGCACTGCGACAATAAATTCACGGATAGTACGGCCACGGGAAACACGTGCGATAAACATACCGACGAATGGCGACCATGAGATCCACCATGCCCAGTAGAACACAGTCCAGCCCTGGAACCAGGCAACGTCTTCACGACCTACCGGATTACTCAGCGGAATAATGTTCTCAACGTAAGCCATAAACGTGGTCGGAATCGAGCCGAACGTCACCGCATAGCCAATCAGAGCAACCAGAATAAGCAGCAGGAATGCGACGACCATGTTGATGTTTGAAATGACTTTCACACCGCCATCAATGCCACGCATAACCGACACCGTTGCCAAGAGAGTCACACCAATAATCACCACAATCTGCAGACCGATACCCGCTTCAACCCCAAATACATGGTGGATGCCGCTTGCCGCTTGTTGAGCACCGAGTCCCAACGAGGTTGCCAGACCAAACAACGTCGCTAATACCGCGAGGATATCCACGATATGACCTGCCCAGCCCCAGGCGCGATCGCCCAGAATCGGGTAGAAAATAGAACGGATAGAAAGCGGAAGACCTTTGTTGTAACAGAAGAAAGCCAGTGACAGCGCAACAACGCCGTAAATAGCCCAAGGATGCAGCCCCCAGTGGAACATGGTCGCGCCCAGAGCCAGCGTCGCCGCCTCCGGAGAATTAGGAGCAACACCTAATGGAGTCTCGTACCAACCGGTGAAATACGCCACCGGCTCAGCCACACTCCAGAACATCAGACCGATACCCATACCCGCAGCAAACAACATAGACAGCCACGAAATCATTGAGTGATCGGCAACAGCGTCTTCTCCGCCCAGACGAATCTTACCGTATGGAGATACCACCAAAACCAGACAGAAAATCACAAAAATGTTACCAGACCATATAAATAGCCAGTCAAAGGAACCGATAATCTGCCACTTAATTCCGTCTAACGCTGTTTTTGCCGTGTCTGCGTCCACTAAAAGTGTCGCCAACAAAAACAGACCTATCAGACCCGCACTAATACCGAATACCGGATTGTGAACATCAAAACCCCATTTCTGGACGTTATCCTGCCCCACGGTATAGTCGGTACTGTCGATACTATATTTATCAATACCCTTCGTCATTTGTCCTCTCTTCTACAGATCCTTGTTGAACTCTATAACCATAACAACGACACAATTTGCTATTAAACACATCAAATATATTTCGTGGTCATAACTATTGTCCGATACAACACTTGACTTACAGTTTACACACCATTGATCTCAAATCTACCCAAAGATTGTTTTGTAACCAGTTTTTACTTAAATTCGTTAACGAGCGTAGACTTTTTGTTCAAAAAGAACAAGCATGTACTTCGTGTACAAAACATTTTATGTCGTTTTAGATACATAAAAAGCGTCTAAAATCCCTGTAAAAAAAGTATGATGTCAACACTTTTCATCGCGCTTCAACTAATGTATCGTCGCGCCTAAATTCTCCTATAAGTCGTGGATGAACATTTTGGAAAGACATGAAGAAGTACTGGTTGCCATTCGCCAGATCATCCGAGCCATTGACCTGCACTCTAAAAAGCTTAGCAAAAACGCTGGATTGACTGGTCCTCAGTTGATTTTAATGCGATCAATTCAGGAGTTGGGTGAAGTCACCATTCGTGAACTGTCCAAGCATACCAATATGAGTCAGGCAACAGCGACGACTATCCTTGATCGCCTCGAACGTAATGGTTATGTACAGCGCATTCGCAGTGTCTCTGACAAGCGTAAAGTCCATGCGCACCTGACCGACGAAGGCCTTAAGCTGCTTGCAGATGCACCTCAGCCACTGCAGCAAGACTTTGTTGAGCGATTCCAAAAACTGGAAGACTGGGAACAGAGCCTCCTGCTTTCTTCAGTTCAGCGTTTATCCTCAATGATGAATGCCGAAAACTACGATGTGGCACCCATGCTGGAAATCGGCAGTATTACTAAAGCTGAATAAATCGTTTGAATCCATACTACTTTCGCCTAATCAACGGATTGCAAACGTAATCCGTTGTTCTTATATCGAGATAATGCAAAAGGTTTGCCACATCCAGCCTTTGTTTGTTAACCCTTTGTTTGTTAACCATAGTACAGTTTATTCCAGCAACCCATGCTGAACAGCGTATTGGGCCAGTTCAGCGGTACTGTGAATATCTAATTTGTGCTTGATGTTCTGACGATGCGTCTCGACCGTTCGGTAGCTGATACTAAGCAGGGACGCGATTTTCTTACTGCTGTGGCCCTGTGCGACAAGCTTCAATACCGCCTCTTCTCTGCGACTGAGCGGATTCGGCTTTAGCGCCACAGGTTCCACATCCTGCGTAAATAACGTCTGGGTCGCGGATTCGCAAAAGTAAGTTGAGCCAAGATTCACGGTTCTAATCGCCTGAACCATTTTTTCAGCTGAAATTTCCTTAAGCATATAGCCCACTGCACCAGCCTGCATCACTTTCATGATGTATTCACGGTTATCGTGCATCGTCAGCATCAAAACTTTAGCATCGGGGACCGCTTCCTTAATCAGACGGGTCGCATCAATACCGTTCATAATCGGCATGCTGACGTCCATCAGAATCACATCCGGTCGATGCTGCTTCACCACTTCTAGTGCTTCAACCCCGTTTCCTGCCGTTGCAACGACCTCTATTTCCGGCTCCATTTCAAGACGGGCCATAAAACCTTCGAGGACGACCTGATGGTCATCCACAATCACGACTCTAATTGGCTTTTCCATACATTGATCCATCCAGTTGCAGCAGAACTGTAATTTCGGTACCGAATCCGGGCTCACTCATCAGTTCCAGATCACCGCCGAGAAACTCGACCCGCTCTTGCATGTTGCGTAACCCGATTCCACTTTTCGCCAACGCTCCCTTGAGATGAAAACCGACGCCATCGTCACGAATAATCAGTTGCAGCATGCTCCCCATTTGCTGCACGATCACACTGACATGCTTCGCCCGCGCGTGTTTTTCAATATTATTCAGCGATTCCTGCACCACTCGATATAAGGTGGTGGACACCTCAGATTTGAGTTTATAACCAGGCGGAGTATCAAACAGACTTTCGGCCTGAATGCCGGAATGCGACTGAAAATCATCAAGCAAGGTGACGATCGCAGCCTGGAGACCGATATCATCTAACGCACTAGGACGCAGATTGTGCGAGATTCTGCGTACCTCATTAATCGCGGTCATCAAGGATTGCTGCGCTTTCTCGGCATGCCGGGCCAGTACGTCATCTTTCAGCTTATAACTCAGCAGCTCCAGATGACATTTGCTCGAGACCAGCAGTTGGTTGATGCCATCATGCAGTTCCCGCGCGAGATGTTTTTTCTCATCTTCCTGAAACATGACGGTTTGATGCGCCAGTTCTTTGAGGTTTTTATCGGCCAGACGATGCTCGTGCAAATTAATAGCCAATGTCAGTACGATAATGACTGCGACCGTGACCACCAGAATGACAACCACTGAAAAGAAGGTGGTATCGATATTGTTATTTATCGTGGCCTGCATGGCAGCCACTTCCTGACTGACATCTTCGATATACAGCCCAGTGCCAACCATCCAGCCCCATTTGTCCAGCCACTCAACATAACTCAGCTTGGGAACAATCTCGCCACTGGATGGTTTCTGCCACAGATACTGATGAAATCCACCACCTGACTGCGCTTGAAACAGCAACGCCTCAATCAGGTAGTCACCTTCACTATCCTGAAGTTTCAGTAAATCGCGACCAATCAGCTCCGATTGAATGGGATGCACCAGATTGACGCCATGTTGGTCGTAAACAAAAAAGTATCCGTCTGCGCCGTAACGCAAACGGGTGAGGATCTGCTTTACCCTGTCCTGTGCATCTTGCTGTGACAACTGGGGATCGTTGTACACCAGACTAATAGAGTCCAATGCCAAATCGACACTGTCTTTAAGAGCCGTTTCACGCGCTTTAATCAGATTCGCGCGGAAACTCTCCACCTCCCTTTCACCAAGGCGTTTGGCCTGATGTATCGAGATCCAGCTGATACTTGCCGTCACCAACAGCAGAGGTAACAGTGTCAATAATATCAATTTGGCTTTAAGAGGCATCCGTTTCCCCAAATATAAAAGCGGCTCACTGCATATCAGCAAGCCGCCCTACTTTATCAATTTGTTTTCAACTTAAGAAATAAGGAAGTAACAACCTCGAATCCGATCACATTCCATAAAACCCAGGGAAAACCAGCAAAGAAGCCAAAACCACAATTTGAATCGCGATAAAGGGAACGACACCACGATAGATATCAACGGTTGTTACTGTTTTGGGCGCGACACCTTTGAGGTAGAACAGGCTGAAACCGAATGGTGGTGTCAGAAATGAAGTCTGCAGGTTCATCGCAATCAAAATGGCAAACCAGGTCATATCAATATCGAGCAGACTGGCAACCGGAGCAATGATAGGGACAATGATAAAACAGATCTCGACGAAATCGATGAAAAACCCCAGCACCAGAATTACCAGCATGGTCACAACAAGGAATCCCCATTTTTCGCCCGGAATCGCCAGCATCCACTCTTCTACCAATAAGTCACCGCCGGTGTAGGTAAACGCCATGGAGAAGGCCGTTGCACCAATCAAAATAGCAAACACCATGGCGGTCACTTTCACCGTTTCCTTCGATGCAGCATAGACCATCTTCCAGCTGAACTGACGGTAGGCTAACGCCAGCAGCAGTGCACCCGCTCCCCCTAAAGCAGCCGATTCAGTCGGAGTCGCCACACCGGCAAATATCGACCCGAGTACAACAATGATCAGAGCAAGAGGCGGAACAACGGCTTTCAATGCCTCTATGACTTCCTCTGAACGGCTTTTACTGCTGTCGCGTTCTATCGGCTGAGCGGCGAGCGGATTCAGCTTCGCGTAAATCAGGATATACAGAACATAAGCGCCCACCAGCACTAAACCAGGCCACAGGGCCGCCTGAAACAGGTCACCGACCGGTACACCGAGTACATCACCGAGCAGGATCAAGACAATGGATGGCGGGATAATTTGCCCCAATGTCCCGGAGGCACAGATAGTGCCGCACGCCAGGCCTTTATCGTAATTGTATTTCAGCATCACCGGCAGTGAGATCAGCCCCATTGCCACCACCGACGCACCTACCACACCAGTGGATGCAGCCAACAGAGCACCAACCAATACCGTCGAAATAGCGATACCACCACGAACACCGCCAAACAGGCGCCCCATCGACTCCAGCAGTTGCTCTGCAAGCTTGGTTTTTTGCAAAACCAATCCCATGAAGACAAACAGCGGCACCGCCATCAGAACCGTGTTTTCCATAATAGACTGGATACGATATGGCATGAACGCGAACATATCGATCCCTTCCGCCCACACACCAAAAATTAACGCAATGCCGCCAAAGGTAAACGCAACAGGGAATCCGATCAGCAACGCAAACAGCGCCACAAAAAACATCACAATACCAATCATAAGGTCATCCTTTACTTCGAGTCAGTGTTGCCAGCGGATAACAGACGAGGGTTGGCAAATTTATTCACGGAGTGAAGTATCAGCCCGAGGCCACTGATCGCCATAAACAGAAAGGACAGCGGGATGATGGCTTTGATGATCCATCGATACGGTAACCCGCCCGGATCACCTGAGGTTTCCCCCCAGTTCAAAGCTTTCTTTGGCGAAATCAATACCGAAGTAAGCCACCAGCAGGCAAAACGGAAGTAAAAACAGTAAGGTGCCTGCAATATCGACCACGGCCTGAGCTTTATACGATAGCCGCTCATAAATAATATCGACCCGAACATGACCGCCCGCTTTCACGGTATAAGGAATACCCAGCAGAAAAACGGCAGAAAACAGATGCCATTCCAGCTCCTGAAAAGCGATCGACACATCATTAAACACATAACGCATCACAACGTCGTACACGACGTTGAGCACCAGCAGAATAAACAGAATACTGGAGACCCATCCCCAGAAATCGCTGATACGATTAAACAAGCGCTCGATATAGACCAGACTTCTCATTTCAAACTCCCTGAAACTCGAATATAAGCTCCGTGACATCAGTGAAACACGGAGCTTGGTTTGTTATTATCAGGTTAATGCTTCAGCCCAGACTCTACTGTTCGCTATTGAGGTAAGCACGCATTGAAATGTCAGTCCAGGCACGAACTTCCTTCATATACTTGGCTTGGGATTGCTGAATTTCTTTTGCTTCAGGATCGGCCGCCGCATGTTGAGCTAACAGACGGTCATTGGCCTCGCGCAGCGCTTTAATCACTTGTGGCGGGAAAGTTTTTACCTTCACATCCGGGTATTCAGTCGTGATGGACGCCCAGTTTTTACCACTTTCATGTACAGACTGGATATACATGTCATAGGCCGCTTCACGCATTGCAACACGCAGAATTTCCTGTAAATCAGCAGGCAGGCGTTCCCAACTGCGTTTATTAATCAGGAACTGCAGTTCTGTCGCCGGCTCATGCCAGCCGGTGTAGTAATAAGGTGCAATTTTGTGGAATCCCATACGCAGGTCAAGTGAAGGACCTACCCATTCCAGCGCATCGATAGTACGGCGCTCCAGCGAGGTGTATAGCTCTCCAGGGGCAATGTTAGTCGGTTTAGCACCCAGTTCTGCCAGCACTTCCCCGGCAAAACCAGGGATACGCATTTTAAGACCTTGCAAATCCTCTACTGAGTTGATCTCTTTCTGGAACCAGCCCCCCATCTGTACGTCAGTATTGCCGCCGGGGAAAGACAACATGTTATGCGGCGCGTACACTTTCTGCATCAGTTCCATACCGCCACCGTGGTAGAACCAGGCATACTGTTCAGGCGCGGTCATGCCAAACGGCATGGACGTGAAATAGAGGGTATTCGGTACTTTGCCTTTCCAGTAATAAGAAGCCGAGTGCCCCATGTCGTACTGACCGGATTTGACCATATCAAACACGCCTAATGGCGCTTTATGTTTGTTGGCGGAATCAATCCGGATCTGCAGACGACCATTTGACATTTTTTCTGCCATGGCAGCCATATTTTTCGTGGTATCGCCAAAAACCGGGAAGTTTGGCCCCCAGGTTTCGGCAAGTTTCAGACGATACACTTTTTCAGCCGCGCTTACATTGGCAGTCAACAGAGTAAAACAGGCAGTGACGGCAACCACTCCGGCGACGACACGTTTTACAGATTTTGAAATCAGACTCATTTTCACGTCCCTTTGTTTTTATTAAGGCTCTGGTGAGCCTTATCTCCTCCTCTACTTTGGGATAACTTACGTGATGATGAAATGAGCGTGATTACGCAGTAATTAACAGGCTTGTAGAGGGCTCAAACGAAAGGGATAAGTAGAACCACGTAAGTGATTAATGATAAGTTTTGTCTATCTGCTTAATTTTACAGGTCAGTCACAAATCAAAATGCGGATAACGACGGTCAGAACTACGTAGTTGTTTGTCTGGAGGTGACTCAGGCAAAAAGTGGCCAATTTGTGACAAACGGCAGGAATGAAAACGAAAAAAGCTCCGACACACGGAGCTTTTTTGCAAACAACAGTGATCCGAAACAGATGACGTTAAATCGTTTTGTAGATAACTTTGTTGCCTGAAAGTTGCTCTTTAACGACCAGGTTTTCGTCCAGTAGTTTTTTCAGAGCGCCGGTTGCCCAGGAAGCTGCTTTGGTATCTTCCTGACCTGCTGCCAGACCAATCGACTTAGGATTGATGCCTTCAGCATTGGCGGCAACGATATCCAGCACCTGTTGCTGTTTTGGAGTTAATGCTACGTCTACTTTTTTCGCTGCTGCTACTTGTTGAGCCACTGGCTTAACCGTGGCTTTCTTTTCAACAACAGGTTTTGCAGTTGCAGGCTTTGCTGTTTTCGGCGCTGAAGCAAGGTTTGCTGCAATCGCTTTAATGCGTTTTTGCAGTTTAGCCTGCACGTTACGCTTATGAGCAAGTCTCATCGAGTATGTCTCCATTTCACTGCACAAAGCGCAGTGGTGAAAATTTGAAGCGCGTTTTATATCAAAATTCGTCAGCCTTTTGTAGGGTGTTGGTCAAGTTAGGCTACAAAAACACGATATTCGGCCATAATTGGCTACAATTTAGACATACGCCTGACTGATCCCTTGTTGCACTACTGAGTATAAATACAGAGAAATAACAGACAATTGCCGTGAACCTTATGCAAACCGTTCATTTATCCAACCACCATTTTGATCTGCGCTCTCCCTATCTGCGCATGATTGGTTTTATTGCCATCGTCGCGACCTTGTTTCTGGTCATTCTGGCTCCGGGGTGGCAACAAGCCCTTTTGTCTCTCATCGCTATGAGCATATTGTGTGGTAGCGGCTACTGGCTGATCCGTAAAAGCTGGATCGGTTATACGCTGACACCCACCCATTTTCAGCAGCACCTGTTTCATGGCGGCTGGGTAGTAAAGTGGAATAACATCAGCCAGATAGGCATTTGCAGCTACGAACAGGAAGGATGGCATCAACCTCTGCCCTGGATTGGCATACGACTCAAAAGCTACGAGCCGTATCTGGACGCTATTTGCCCGCGTATTGCCACCGAGATCCTGCTCCGGCAGCGGGCACTGCTTTATCTGGGTGCCAGGCAACACAACCAGCATCATCAGTTTGAAGACATGGTGCTCGACAGTCGCCCGTTTTGCGAACATGGCGGCAAGATCTATCGTGGTCTGATGGCGATGCTGGCCAATCGCATGTGCTATCAGCGCCGCTTTTACGGCTATGATGTGTTTATTGCCAGCAGTGATTTGGATCGCAGTGCGGAGGCGTTTGTCGGTCTGACCCGGCGCTATCTTGCCGCGGCCGAGCCAGAACCTTTACCTGATCACAGTGCAGAAAATTAGCAGATTCCTAATGCTACATTAACGGAGTCTGAGTACTAAGCTGTCCGTTCAATGTGATCAGTACAACGGCATTTCATCCGCAACAAATGGGTTGCTGGCGCGCTCGTGACCAAAGGTGGAAATCGGGCCATGACCGGGGACAAAAGTCACATCATTACCCATCGGCCACAATTTAGTTTTGATGGAATTGATCAGGGTATTGAAGTCACCTTGCGGAAAGTCTGTACGTCCGATACTGCCGTTAAACAGTACATCACCAACGAAAGCCAGACGAGCTTCATTGCTGAACAAGACAACATGGCCCGGGGTATGGCCCGGGGTATGAACGACATCAAGAACCTGCTTACCGAAGGTGATGGTATCCCCTTCCTGCAGCCACTGAGACGGCGTAAACGCTTTGGTCAGAGGAAAACCAAACATCTTGCTCTGACCTTCCAGCCCTTGCAGCCAGAAATCATCGTCCTGATGCGGACCAACAATGGCCACCCCACCCAGCATGTCAGCCAGTGGTTCAGTACCGCCAACATGATCTAGGTGGCCATGAGTCAACACCAGTTGCTCGACCTTGACACCAAGTTCATCAATCAACGCTTTGAGTTGCTGAACATCCCCCCCGGATCGACAACAATCCCCTGCATGGTTTCATCACACCATACAATGGAGCAGTTTTGCGCAAAAGGCGTCACAGGAACGATCTGGTATTTTAAAGACATGGGCAACCTTGTTCGAAACAATAAAATAAGTTGCCCGAACTATGACATTACCGCCTCATTTTGACAAGTTGCGCCCCGGATTGTGGATAATTTCCGAGCCTCGTTTACGAGCCTTGCCAGCGACGCACCGGGCCAGTATCTATGTGGACAAACTGGCTCTTGGGATAGTACCCGACACCGCCCGCGTTGAGACTTAACGCTGCATCATGCACTTGTTTCAGTGACACACCATCAAGGCGAAAATCGATTGCCTGTCCCAGCATATGGAAGCTTTTTTTCGCCACACCGGAAGAGCGATTGCGCAACATGGCATTAGTTACCGGCGAACGATAACCAGAAATAATCTGAACTTCGCTTTCTACCCCCAGTAATTGCTGAATACGAGAAATCTGGTCGAACAGATTTTTATCCATCGGATGGGTTTCGTCCTGGCGGAAATCACGGCAAATGTGATTCAGGCGTTGTAACTCAGAACGCACATAGCGCTGACCATTAAAATAACAAGATTCTAATGATTCACCGGTATGCAGGTTATTCAGAGCCAACACACGAGGTTTATGGGGATAAGAAGCATGGGCTATGCCCGGAGCACAGGTTGCAAGCACCAAACCAGAACCGGCGAACTTTAAAAAATCGCGACGTGACAGACTCAAAACAACACCTTTAACTACGGAATTCGATCTTAATAATCCGGCAAACTACCGGACTCCTCAGACAAGATCAAATGCATAATTTGTGCTAGTTTGGTCACAGAACGTCATAAGATAAGTTTACTATTTGACCAATAAAGGGATTTTCCCTGTGTCATTTTTTTCGCAAATTTAGATTTGGATCATCCCCTGTCATTTTTCAGGCGGTCAAAGCGGTAAATATCGTCCCGATAGTGGATGCTTCCGGCCTCGTACCACACTGTTTGGTAGATAATATGCACAGGTATGCGTTTTTTAAGCGGGATCGAATGATTACTTCCCCGTTGCTCCTGCATCAAATCTTTATCATTGATTCCCTGCATCTCCAGTAAAGTCACAGCCAGACGATCGGCATGCTCAACCCTGATACAACCGGAGCTGAACGCGCGGGACGGATTATTAAACAGGTGTTTGCTCGGTGTATCATGCAAGTAAATGGCGCGCTTGTTCGGCGTATTAAATTTATACAAACCCAGCGCGTTCTGATTGCCTGACTGCTGACGTAAACGATACGGAAAGGCTTTAGGTTTGACGCTAGTCCAGTCAATCTGAGTCGGGTCCATTTTCTGACTGGAGTTCCAGCTCTCAATAATATCAATATGATGCCGGCTGAGATAGGTGTGGTCACGTTTAGCCAGCGGCAAAATATCCTCGACCATAATTTTATAAGGCACATTCCAGGTCGGATTGAGAATCAGAGAGTCAAGCCGGGTATTCATCACGGGGGTCGGCCGGCTGACCTTACCTACCACCACTTTGGACTGAAACACCTCTTTACCCGAGTGCCAGTATTTAAGTTCGAAACCGGGGACATTGACCACAATACTGGTGTCAGTATCAGTTGGCCATAATCGCATCCGCTCCGCATTGATAGCCAGCAAAGCCAAACGATCCTCCAGCTTGAGATTCAGCCATTTCAGAGTGTTGCTCCCGATGAAACCATCCACTTTCAGTCCATGCATACGCTGAAACTGTTTGACCGGCTCGACCAGAGTATTGTCATACCACGTGACAGCGTCACTTACCTCGCTCACATCAATATTCACCAAAGCCAACCGCGTGATCAACGTGTTACGGTCCTCGAGACTATCACCGGGCTTCTTAAGTCCGGCCTGAACATAGACCGGCATAATCAATGGCGTTTGCTGATTCAGGTAACGGTAGGCACTGAGTAGCTGTCGATAAGCGGGATCGGACGGCGTGTATTGATCAATCAGCCTACTGATGTTTTGCGTACCGATGGCAATATGCAGATCCAGCAATGCCTGCTCGCTTGGCTGAGGCAGACTCAACAGTTTTTTCTGTTCAAAAAACCAGCTAACCCCCTGCTGTGGTGCCTGTTCGGCATAACTTAAGTAAAGCATCAGCGTATCGGTCGCCAGCAGCTCATATTCAAACCAGTTACCCTGGTTGCGATAATGAATGAGGGCTTGTAACTGACGTTCAAACAACGGGCTGATATTGGCAAGACGCACCAAATCAAGCTGGCGTTCAAAATGTTGAGTATCCCGCATATCCCCCCAGATCAATTGATCATTATTCTCATGGTAAATACGTTCTAATTGCGCGGGGAACTGTAACAGTGGTTCGACCGAAGAAGGCTCTTCAAGCCAGCCCAGTTTATTGAAATAGGGAGAAGCAGACAGCGGAGTGCTGATACAAATCAGTAACAAGAAAAGGATGCCTAAACGTTGCATGATATTATGCCCATGTCGCCCGCCAATACTTCAGTATGGCAAAAGATATGGGCATATGATAACTCTGACGTGTGTTAAAACTGCGTCGTTTTCATTACGTCCAGGGCATTTACCCTGTTACAGCCTTGACACACGATTCCTGCACTGGGAATTTTTTCTGCCTTGTGCTGCGGTTTACGCTATTGGCGACCAGTGATTATCCCACTGCACATTTGAGACATGCTGAACCGCGCGCTCAGGATAACGATGGTTAATCACTAAAGCCGAGCCGGAACTCACCTGGAATTCATCACCATAAGCCACCACGCCGGATGCATCAGGTAACGCAGCCAGCTCAACCAGCTCACCGGTTTGTTTGGACCAGATGCCGTAACAGCTTCCGCGTGGCGATGTCGCCAGAATCCATTGTTCGTTAGCCGCTATACTGGCAATGTAATGGTTAAAACGAGCCCACTGTTCAGGTTCTGCCAGCAACGGTTTTAACGCCCCTCCCTGGGTATGCATTGCCAGCAGTGACGGGTAATCCTCTGGTTTGCCGCGATATTGCTGGCCGCACAGTACTGTGTCACTGCCATCGTGCGCGAGGTGGCGAATACTGAGATGATGGTCAGGCAACGCCACCTGTTCAAGGATCGTCCCGTTCGGAGTCAGGTAAGTCAGGCTTGGCTGCATGCTGTCCAGATTGAGGGGCTCACGGCCGTTGGTATGCACACCGCCGACGCCAATCACCAGACGATCATCCGGCATCACAATCACTTCATGCGGACCAATTCCGAAACCGGAAAACTCGGCAACTTTCTGGTACTGGTGGGCAACATCGTACACACCAATAATGCCGCGACTGGTTCCGCGCTCTCCCTCAGTGACATATAACCACTCACCGCCATTGGAATACACCCCGTGACCATAGTAGTGACGCTGATCATCTGCCGGACGCAGCTGAATCATTTCACCGCTCTGATAATCAAACACCATCAGAAATGTCCCCGGGCGACGCGCGAACGCAGTGGCCTGGGTGAGTTTAGGATGTACGGCGACGCCATGCCCGCGCCCCGGCAGAGGCAGTTGCTTGATCGCTTGCCCATTCCGGTCGGCAATCACAGCACTGAACTTATCTCGTCCTTTGATTGCGCAGCCAATCAAGGCAGGCTTCGATGCAGGCTGGCTCGCACAGCCAAGTGGCATTACCGGAGCACACGCGCCGAATAATGCCGCTTTTAACAGCGAACGACGATTCTGATCAGTCACCATCACTTGAGTTAAATCCTATTACAACGCCCAGTTCAACGGCGACTTCGTCATGCAGCAGATATTTTAATTGTTCTAGCTTGTTATATTGCGACAAAACATCACGATAGCCCTCTTTGCTTTGCAGCATGTCAAATAGACTCGGATCTTGTGGCCAGGTCGAGACCAGGTTGGCATACTGGGTTTTGACCCGATCCGCCAGAGCATTGAGTTGGCGTGCTCGCAGTTCACCATCCAGGCTGCTCAGATACAGCGTCTGCATCGCTTCAATGTTCGCCTTCAGATTGAGCATCGAGGTTTTTGAACGCCAGGACTCAGAGAAATACGGACGTGGCTGACCGATATTGGCCAGCGGACGGCTCATTTTCGACATGCTGTACTCAAGCTGATTTGAGAGCAGAGCAATATACGCCGACAGCCAGGTCGGCTCATCCATTTTCGTCCATGGGTTTTGTTGCCAGGCCTGTTCAATGATAGCGGCTTTGGTCGCCAGGTTTGCACTGATCGCTGTGACAGCCGGGCACGCCTTTTCAGGCGCTGACATCAATGGTGACTGACTGTCATACAGTGCCCATTCCAACGCACCCAACCCCTGCACAGTCACACTTTGCCGGGCAATATCGGCGCTGCTCCAGCTCTGGTCCTGCTTCAGCAGTCTCTGCATCTTACGGCCTGTGGTGTTCTTTTTATCCGGCCAGAACTGAACATTCCAGCTCTGCTCCAGTGCTGCTACCGGGCCACGTTCCTGGCCTTGCAGTGCCATCCAGGCCAGCATAGTGCTATGCCACTGCTGCTTTAATGCGTCACCGGACAGATTAGAATTGTCACAAAAATCAGTAAAAGCGGACTGAAGCTGTTCAGCTTGGTGTTTAAAACGATAAGCTGCCTGATACTCGGCCAGGTAAACCGGCTGGCTGATATGATGGGTCTGCTGCGGTTGTCCCTGCCCAAAGCCAGTGCTCTGACAAGCAGAGACAAGGAGTGTCAAAGCAAACGGTGTTATAGATTTGAATGTCATTCTCACACCTATAAAGAGTTCAAAAATGCGATCAGCGCGGCGCGCTGCTTGTGATCAAACTGCAGTACCTGGTCACGTGCAGTGAGGGCTTCACCACCATGCCATAGTACGGCTTCCATTAAATTACGTGCGCGTCCGTCGTGCAGATAATAGGTATGACCGTTCACTTCCTGAGTGTAACCAATCCCCCACAGCGGCGGTGTGCGCCACTCGCTGGCACGGGCTTGTGCCTCCGGCCGGCCATCACTCAGGCCTTCTCCCATATCATGCAACAACAAATCGGTATACGGATGAATGATTTGTTCAGATAGTGCAGGCAATTCAGGACGCTTATCCGTCTTAACCTCTGTTTTATGACAACCTGCGCAGCCTGCACTTTGAAACAGTTGTTCTCCGGCTAAGACGTCAGGGTCGTCGACGTTACGTCGTACCGGCACCGCCAGATGTCGTGAATAAAACTCGACAAAATTCAATATATTGTCGCTCACTTCAGGTTCACCGCCATTCGGCAGACTGGCACACAATGCTTGATGTGGCGAACAGTTCTCAGTAGGAAACAGGCGGCTGGTCAGGCCTAAATCACCGTTAAATGCTGAGGCATTTTGCTGCATCAGTGAAGGTTGTCCGGCTTTCCAGCCAAAACGACCGATGACGGTTTTATCCTGCTCGATATCCCAGACCTTGTTCGCCCGTCCGGATATGCCATCGTTATCATGGTCGTTAACATCCTGCCAACTCAATAACGTACTGTCAGGAATACTCTCCAGCAACCCCAGACCAATCATAGGCGGTGCAATTCTGGCGGAAAACTGAGTGTCCGGATGCATCGGACCGTAAGCAAGGTGGGTGATGGCAAGATTCGGTTTTCGCAGCAGCACCGGTGTCCCGTCAGCAAACTGAATCGAGACTTCATCATAGGTAATACGAATTTGTCCTTCCGCCTTGTGGCCAGGCAATGCAAAATCCTGCAGTTGCGCACCATAGGTTGGTTCGGGTACCACGCCTTGTTGACGATAAACCGATTTTTGCTGTTCAGTCAACGCCGGAATGCTCAGACGAACCAGCATAGATACCGCTTGTTGATCACCCTGTTCAGGGGGATGCCCTCGCCCGTCTTTAATGTGGCAATTCTGACACCCGTTGGTATTAAACAGAGGTCCGAGACCGTCACGAGCTTCAGTAGAAGATGGCGCGGCCACCCAGGGGTTACGAAAAAAGCTATTTCCTACGCTGAAATCGAGTCGTTTCGATAACGGGAGATTTGAGGCTGGCATCGAATAGGCATTCTGCCCATCTTTACGGGTACTGGTTGCCCCGCCTGATGCAACATCAGTGGCCCATACCTGAGCTGAAATTATCCCCACAAGGAGCGCAGAGTAAACCCATTTCATTCCGTTATTCTCTTATTATTCAAAGCGAGAAACCCAACCGGCCGAAAAGTCACTGGCGTGAACTCCCGGGCGATTGGGTCGTGTTAATTCAGAGGTTCAATAACTATAACTACTGGCTCAGAACTCGTGATCAGCGGTGTCCGGATTCAGGTTATCAATACCAATCACGTTCGCGGCTCGCTCAATAGATGCGGTCTGTGCAACCAAAGACGCAATGGCTTTATTAACCAGAGCGTTACCTTGCGGATTATCGGCAGCAATCAGTTGATCAAAGTGTTGATTGTTTTTCTCTGCTGACGTCACCAGCTCACCAACCTGATCGCGTGCAGCGTCAAACTGCTGCATGATTTCTTTGGCGGCTTTGTCGTCTTTCTGGGCAACAAGATCAAAGATTGACGCACCTTTTAACGTTGAACCGTCAACGCGAGCGTAAGTACCGGTATAAACGTTGTAAATACCCTGCTCGTTATAGAAGTGAGAGTTATGAGTGTTATCAGAGAAACAGTCATGCTCATCTTCTGTAGAGTTCGCTTCCAGAGCGACCTTCATACGCTCGCCAGCCAACTCTCCCAGTGAAAGCGAACCCATACCAAACAACATTTTACGCAGGCCATTTTGTGCAGAATCAGCAAGCAGCTCCTGACGGTAGTTACCTTTCTCATCCGCAGACCACTGCTTTTCCATCCACTCCAGATCCTGTACCAGCAGTTGAGCGGATGCTTTCAGGTATTGCGCACGACGGTCACAGTTGCCATGAGTACATTCGCTGCCCTGGACATAATCCGTATATGGACGTTCGCCCGCACCTGGCTGCGTGCCATGAAGATCTTGTCCCCACAGCAGGAATTCAATCGCGTGATAGCCTGATGCCACATTCGCCTCTGAACCACCCAGTTCATTCAGGCTGGCAATCAGCTCAGGGGTAATTTCAGCCACATCCATCGTCGTCGCGCCAATCGTCAGACTTCTATTGGCAATAATGTTAGCGCTTGCGCCCGCGTTACCCAGTTCATACTGATAATCATCCGCTACGTAATCGATCAGCCCCTCATCCAGCGGCCAGGCATTCAGCTGGCCTTCCCAGTCGTCGACAACCGCGTTACCAAAACGGAAAACTTCAGATTGTTGGTATGGTACACGCGCTTGTAACCAGGCTTGTTTGACTTGTTGTAGCTGAGCTTGTGACGGTTGAGCCAGAAAAGCATCGATTGACTGATTGAGTTTTTTCGCAGTAACCAGAGCATCCGCGAACACGGCGTGGGCAACGTCTGCGTAATGTTCAACGACCTGGTCCTGACTCACAGCCGCGAAACTGGCCGCAGAAGAGAGGGCCAAAGAGGCTGCAATAGATTGGACTAAAAGTGACTTAACTTTCATTAAAGCATCCTTGTTTTGCTTTGATTAATACGTAGTGCTAATTATTATCATTTTCACTCTTAGCCGCGATAATACAAATTTACAATTCTTTTTCAAGTGGTAACAAAAAAAACCTCACCGAAGTGAGGTTTTTATCAATGAAATGTGAAGTCGGCTTATCAGCGCTTACAAAACTACCACTTGAGCTGATGCTTGCCGTGAGACACTTTGGCACGGAGGTAATTCTCATTACCTGATTTAATGTGGGCTGCAGTATGTACCACTTCCACGATGTCGATACCGTACTCTTTCAGTTCACGTACCTTTTTCGGATTGTTGGTCACCAGACGGATCTTTTCTACGTTTAAAGCCTGCAGCATTTGTGCAGCTTCACTGAAATCACGCAGATCATCCCCAAAACCGAGATGGTTATTAGCTTCATAAGTGTTCATACCTTCACTCTGCAGACGGTACGCATCGATTTTGTTATATAAACCGATACCGCGACCTTCCTGGCGCAGGTATAAAATAATCCCGCCATGCTCACCCATCTTATTAATGGTTTCCTCCAGCTGCTCGCCACAATCACAGCGCGACGAATGAAAAACATCGCCGGTCAGACACTCTGAATGCATACGCACTAAAGGAACTTCTTGATTTTTATCTGCTGATTTGAAAATAACAGCGACATGCTCTTTATCGGTCTTCAACCCTCTGAAAGAGAGGATTTCTGCATCAATATTGCTCTGCGCACCTACTTTAAAATCAACTCTGGCTCTAACTTCCGCCATATCTGCACTCACCTGAATCATTACTGGATGCATGCTTGTTATTGTATGCATTCTAAAACTCTCTCTGTGAACATACTATGGGGACTGATACCCCAATTTTCAACGAAAAGATCACAAAAACATCTAAATGTTATAATATAACAATTTAGAAAAACTGCAATAAAAAACCCAGCGCTTTTTGATAAGGGCTGGGTTTGAGAAAAGTACTTATAATTCAGTAAATTAATGGCTCTGTGTCTTTTTCCATACCGCCAGTTCAACCCAAAGCTGTTCCAGCTCTTTAAGTTCTTCCGGCGTCAGGAAAGACAAAGTAGGTTTTGATTGTGGCAGAGCATAAGACTGCAATGCACTAATCTGTGCATAAAAGTCCTGCTTTAATTGCTTAATCACTGAATAGTCCACTGCCTTTTCCCGCTGATTATTTGTCTCTATGTCAAAATAATATCATTTTATCGAAATCAATGTGACTGAAATTTAATTTTTGGAATAATTGTCACATTTTATATGTTGTTATTTTTATTTAGATTCTGCTTATCAATATGATCGCAATATAAATACTAATGATCATGCCAATAGATATATTCAATAAATACAACCATCAAATCTATATTATTAATAGATACACAATTAAACTCAAACTCACTTAACGCACTGTATTTAATCGGGTTTTATAGCCATCCTGATGATTGTTTGTGCACTAATTGAGATTTAGCGATCGTCACCGCCTCCGGATCAAAACCAATGATCCTTGGTTCAAAGCTAATCCAAATACCAAACCTTCCCATACGCCAAAATATGGTTTAACAATAATGAGTCTGGCAAGGCGTGTGTTTTTCGCAGTCGTGATTTGATTGAGCAGTGACTCGGCTGATATAGCTATTTATGACTTAATAGACTATCCGTTCCTGATATCCCATTTAGTGATAACCCATTAGTGCCGTAACAGACTATCTGTTCATAATAAACCGTCAGTGGCGTTATAAAAAAGCCGGGCTCAACGGCCCGGCTTTTTGTCAACTATAGTGTTTTTCAAGCATCGTACTTTTTAACAACGACAGTACTTTTTAACAACGACAGTCATTACTCGTCAGAGTCACTATCTGTTGAATCAGTTGCGTTGCTCTCTGGCTGCTCTGATTCATCCGATGAAACCGACTGCGCTTCAGCATCGATATCTTCCGGTAAATCCGCATCTTCAATTTCTTCAATGCGCTGCAGGCCAACGACTTTCTCGTCTTCAGCGGTACGAATCAGTGTCACACCTTGGGTGTTACGACCAACCTGACTCACTTCAGCGACACGGGTACGTACCAGAGTACCGGCGTTAGTGATCATCATAAATTCATCACCTTCGTCGACCTGTACCGCACCTACGACTTCGCCGTTACGATCAGAAACTTTGATAGAAACCACACCCTGGGTGCCACGACCTTTGGTCGGATATTCCGCCAACACCGTGCGTTTACCATAACCGTTTTCAGTTACCGTCAGAACGTCACCGTCAGTCTTAGGAACGATCAAAGATACCACTTTATCGCCCTCTGCCAGTTTCATACCTCGTACACCTGAAGCGGTACGCCCCATAGGACGAACACCTTTGAACTTAATCTCTGGCTGACCATTCTCATCAAGAACCGGATTTCCGTTCTCATCCACAACCACAGATTCTTCGGCTTCTTTAAAGCGAACGACTTTACCGAATTTCGAGAACAGCATGATTTCATTTTCGCCATCAGTGATATCGACACCAATCAACGAGTCGTCGTCACGCAGATTGACGGCAATCAGACCGTTCGCACGTACGTTAGCGAACTGATCAAGCGAAGTCTTCTTAACTGTACCGTCACCGGTTGCCATGAAGATAAACTTATCTTCCGTAAACTCGGTTACCGGCAGAATCGCAGTGATACGTTCGTTCTCTTCCAGAGGAAGCAGATTGACGATAGGCTTACCACGTGCAGTACGACTTGCCAGCGGCAATTGGTACACTTTCAGACGATAGGTCTTACCACGGGTCGAGAAGCACAGAATATTGTCGTGAGTATTCGCCACCAGCAGACGTTCGATGTAATCTTCGTCCTTCATGCGGGTCGCACTCTTACCTTTACCGCCACGACGCTGAGACTCATAGTCGCTCAGTAACTGGTACTTAACGTAACCTTCATGTGACAGCGTCACAACTACATCTTCGCGGGCAATCAGCTCTTCCAGATCGATATCGTGGCTGGCTGCCGTGATTTCAGTGCGGCGAGCATCACCGAATCCGTCACGAATCGCTTCCAGTTCTTCACGAATCACTTCCATCAGACGCTCAGTGCTCGCCAGGATGTGCATCAGTTCTGCAATTTGCTCCAGCAACTGTTTGTATTCGTCCAGGATCTTCTCGTGCTCAAGACCAGTCAGCTTGTGCAGACGAAGGTCAAGAATCGCTTGAGCCTGTTGTTCAGTCAGGAAGTACTGACCATCACGAATACCGTACTGAGGCTCCAGCCATTCAGGGCGAGCAGCATCAGTACCGGCGCGTTCCAGCATAGCCGCAACATTACCCAGATCCCAACCACGGGCAATCAGACCCGCTTTGGCTTCTGCCGGCGTTGGCGCTTTACGAATCAGATCAATGATGTCATCGATGTTCGCCAGAGCCAGTGCCAAACCCTCCAGGATATGGGCACGTTCGCGTGCTTTACGCAGCTCAAAAATAGTACGGCGCGTCACCACTTCACGGCGGTGATCCACGAAGCACTTCAGCATCTCTTTCAGGTTAAACAGTTTAGGCTGACCATTGTCCAGCGCGACCATGTTAATACCGAAAGTGGTCTGCAGTTGGGTGTTCGTGTACAGGTTGTTCAGAACAACTTCGCCGACAGCGTCACGCTTACACTCAATAACAATGCGCATACCGTCTTTATCCGACTCGTCACGCAGTGCACTAATACCTTCAACTTTCTTGTCTTTCACCAGTTCAGCGATCTTTTCAATCAGACGCGCTTTGTTTACCTGGTACGGGATCTCGCTGACAATAATGGTCTCACGGCCATTTTTGTCTGTTTCGATATCCGCTTTGGAACGCATGTAAATCTTACCGCGACCCGTTTTGTAAGCATCGATAATGCCTTTACGACCACTGATAAGAGCCGCTGTCGGGAAATCAGGACCTGGAATGTAGTCCATCAGTTCATCGATAGTGATCTCTTCGTTGTCGATATAAGCAAGACAGCCGTCAACAACTTCTGTCAGGTTATGCGGAGGAATGTTGGTCGCCATACCTACAGCGATACCGGAAGCACCGTTCACCAGCAGGTTTGGAATTTTAGTCGGAAGAACCGCAGGGATCTGTTCGGTACCGTCATAGTTCGGTACGTAATCAACCGTTTCTTTGTCCAGGTCAGCCAGCAGCTCATGGGCAATTTTAGACATGCGTACTTCGGTGTAACGCATTGCCGCGGCGGAGTCACCGTCGATAGAACCAAAGTTACCCTGACCATCGACCAGCATGTAACGCAGCGAGAAAGGCTGCGCCATGCGTACGATGGTATCGTATACAGCACTGTCGCCATGCGGGTGATATTTACCGATTACATCACCAACCACACGGGCAGATTTTTTATATGGTTTATTCCAGTCGTTACCCAGCACATTCATCGCGAACAGTACGCGACGGTGAACTGGTTTTAGGCCATCACGCACATCAGGAAGAGCACGACCCACGATAACTGACATCGCGTAGTCAAGGTATGAACCTCGTAGCTCATCTTCAATGTTTACGGGCGTGATCTCTTTAGCTAGATCGCTCATAGAGCCATTATCCCTCTATAGTTTGATCGGTATATCCAGACAAAACGAACCCTATGCCGGAATCAACATAAATGGTTTCGTCCACACACCTGGATATTATTGATACTTATAAGGTGAAAAAATATAACACAAGTTTCTAAGGTTCGGCATCACTTTCCCTCCCCTTTTATCAGGTTGTGACCTTTGTTGTGAATCAACTGCCGAGAATTTACACACTACTCCCATATCCAACTGAAAACAGATTATTTTTTGTTCGTTCTTTTTTTATTCAGGCAGAACAACTGGTGTAACAAGCGATCAGCGCTATAATGCGGACTCATCCATGGACGCGTAATACAGGCATAACAAGTATGAGTAAACCTCAAAACGTCGACCCGAACGAAATCAAGAAGTTCGAAGAAATGGCATCACGTTGGTGGGATCTGGAAGGCGAGTTTAAACCACTGCATCAGATCAACCCACTACGTCTCAACTATGTACAAGAACGTGTCAACGGCTTGTTTGGCAAAAAAGTTCTCGATGTCGGTTGCGGCGGAGGCATCCTGGCAGAAAGCATGGCGCGTGAAGGCGCTCAGGTGACCGGGCTGGATATGGGCAAAGAGCCGCTGGAAGTAGCCCGACTGCATGCCCTGGAAACGGGAACCAAACTCGATTACATCCAAAGTACTATTGAAGATCACGCAGAGCAAAACCCGCAGGCTTATGATGTCGTAACCTGTATGGAAATGTTGGAACATGTCCCGGATCCGCTGTCCGTCATTCAGTCTTGTGCAGCGCTGGTCAAACCTGGCGGTCATGTCTTCTTCTCGACCCTGAACCGTAACTTTAAATCTTATCTGTTCGCCATCGTCGGCGCAGAGAAGTTACTCAAGATTGTTCCGCAAGGCACTCACGATCACGAGAAGTTTATTCGTCCCTCAGAAATGATGAAAATGATTGACACCACTTCCCTGCAAGAGCAAGGGATTACCGGTCTGCAATACAATCCATTGACAGATACCTACCGCCTCGGTCGCAATGTGGATGTCAATTACATTGTGCACACAAGGTTAATCTGATGGCCCAAGCTGTTAATCTGATGACCCGAGCATAAGTAACGTCGGTTTCAGACCTCAGTGAGCTGGCGTAAGACGTAAACGACGACAGTATTAACTTGTATGCTTTGGCAACGGACTCTTTAATTACATTAATTACATATAGTGTACGCTAAAACCCGCCGTCTGGTTTATCACCACATGGTCAAGTTTTAGCGTATTTTTGTATTGATCCTCGCCGTTGATCTGACGAAAACGGCGATAGAGTTTTTACCTAAAGATCAAGAGATTTTTTTTCTCTCTTGGTTACGAAAAAAGCGATCTGAGAATCACAATTTCTTACACGTAATTCTGCCCTTTCGTCATCGGTGAGTGTCTACTAACTGAATTTTTTTATTTCGCAAGTTATCCACAAACTGTTCAAGATCTCCAACTTGCATTACCCCCTCAATAGCACTATCTTGTAACCCGAATACTGATGCACCCCTACATATAGTGTTTAGGACTCTATATGTAGGGCGAACTTGATCACAAAGCCGGGATTCACTTTACAAGAATTACTCAAAAATACGGCTTTTATCAGTTTTGTTAGGGAAATAAAGTAGAATGAACCAACAACTCACTGTCACCAAGCGTGATGGCCGCAAAGAAAAGATTGATCTAGAAAAGATCCACCGTGTGATCGCATGGGCCGCTGAAGGTCTGGACAATGTCTCTGTATCACAAGTAGAACTTCGTGCTCATATCCAGTTCTACGATGGCATTACCACCTCTGACATTCATGAAACCATCATCAAATCCGCTGCGGATCTGATTTCAGAAGAGACGCCGGATTACCAATACCTGGCTGCACGCCTGGCGGTTTTCCACCTACGTAAGAAAGCGTATGGCCAGTATGAGCCGCCACTGCTGCTGGATCACGTATCTGCGATGGTGGAAAAAGGTAAGTACGACAAACACCTGCTGGAAGACTATACACGCGAAGAATTCGAGTTGATGAATGGCTTCATCGACCATCGCCGTGATTTGAATTTCTCTTACGCTGCAGTCAAACAGCTGGAAGGTAAGTACTTTGTACAAAACCGCGTAACCGGTCAGATCTACGAGAGTGCACAGTTCCTGTACATTCTGGTAGCAGCATGCCTGTTCGCTAAGTACCCGAAAGATACGCGTCTGGATTACGTAAAACGTTTTTACGATGCGACATCGACGTTCAAGATTTCATTGCCTACACCAATTATGTCTGGCGTGCGCACGCCTACCCGTCAGTTCAGTTCATGTGTACTGATCGAGTGTGGTGACAGCCTGGATTCAATCAACGCAACAGCGAGCTCGATCGTACGATACGTTTCCCAACGTGCCGGTATCGGTATTAACGCGGGTCGTATTCGTGCTTTGGGATCTGAGATCCGTGGTGGCGAAGCGTTCCACACAGGTTGTATCCCGTTCTACAAATACTTCCAAACGGCGGTGAAATGCTGTTCTCAAGGTGGTGTTCGTGGTGGCGCAGCGACTGTCTTCTACCCTGTCTGGCACGGTGAAGTTGAATCTTTGCTGGTACTGAAAAACAACCGCGGTGTTGAAGAAAACCGTGTACGTCATATGGACTACGGTGTGCAGCTGAATAAGCTGATGTACAAACGTCTGGTGGAAGGTGGCAACATCACTCTGTTCTCACCGTCTGATGTACCGGGCCTGTACGATGCATTCTTCCAGGACCAGGACGAGTTCGAACGCCTGTATGTTAAATACGAAAACGATCCTTCGATCAAACAGCGTAGCGTTAAAGCGGTTGAGCTGTTCTCCCTGCTGATGCAGGAGCGCGCATCAACTGGTCGTATCTACATTCAGAACGTCGACCACTGTAATACTCACAGCCCGTTTGATGCGAGCGTTGCTCCGGTACGTCAGTCTAACCTGTGTCTGGAAATTGCTCTGCCGACCAAACCTCTGGTGAACGTTGAAGATGACAGCGGCGAAATCGCGCTGTGTACTCTGTCTGCATTTAACCTGGGTGCAATCCAGAATCTGGATGATTTTGAAGAACTGGCTGAGCTTGTGGTACGTGCGCTTGATGCACTGCTGGATTATCAGGACTACCCTCTGCCAGCGGCTTACAAGTCAACCATGAATCGTCGTACTCTGGGTGTGGGCGTGATCAACTATGCATACTACCTGGCGAAACACGGTGTGAAATACTCAGATGGCAGCGCGAATGCCCTGACTCACCGAACCTTTGAAGCGATGCAGTACTACCTGTTGAAAGCGTCGGTGAACCTGGCTAAAGAGCAAGGTGCATGTCCGGCATTTAACGAGACCAATTACGCGAAAGGTCTGCTGCCGATTGATACCTATAAGAACGACATCAATCTGATCTGTGACGAAGCACTGCATTACGACTGGGATGCACTGCGTAGCGAGATCATGGAGCACGGTCTGCGTAACTCAACGCTGACTGCTCTGATGCCTTCAGAAACGTCATCACAGATTTCAAACGCAACCAACGGTATCGAGCCGCCACGTGGTTACGTTTCCGTCAAAGCGTCTAAAGATGGTATTCTGAAACAGGTTGTTCCTGAGTTCACTCGTCTGAAAGACAACTATGAACTGCTGTGGAACATCGGTTCAAATGATGGTTATTTGCACTTAGTCGGTATCATGCAGAAATTTGTTGACCAGGCAATTTCAGCCAATACTAACTATGACCCAAGTCGTTACGAAAGCGGCAAGGTTCCAATGAAGAAACTGCTTCAGGACCTGCTGACTGCGTATAAATTTGGTGTGAAAACACTGTACTACCATAACACTCGTGATGGTGCGAAAGACGATCAGAAAGATGCGGTTCAACCAGCCGACGACGATTGCGCAAGCGGTGCTTGTAAGATCTAATCAGATTTGAACTGACACTAATTGACTTGAATGCCCTCTGCTCTGCAGGGGGCGAAACGGATGAAGGCACAATGGCTTACAGTACTTTTACTCAAACAAAAAATAACCAACTTAAAGAACCTATGTTTCTGGGTCAGCCGGTTAACGTCGCACGCTACGACCAGCAGAAATACGATATTTTCGAAAAGCTGATTGAAAAACAGCTTTCTTTTTTCTGGCGTCCGGAAGAAGTTGATGTCTCCAGCGACCGTATCGACTACGCGAAATTGCCAGATCACGAGAAACACATTTTTATCTCCAACCTGAAATACCAGACCCTGCTTGACTCAATCCAGGGCCGCAGCCCGAACGTCGCTCTGCTGCCACTGGTCTCTATTCCTGAGCTGGAAACCTGGATTGAAACCTGGTCATTCTCTGAAACCATCCACTCTCGTTCGTACACGCACATCATCCGTAACATCGTGAACGATCCTGCATTGGTGTTTGACGACATCGTTGAGAATGAGCACATCATCAAGCGCGCGAAAGACATCGCTCACTTCTACGATGATCTGATCAAAATGAGTAACGATTACCACCGTTACGGTGAAGGTAGCCACGAAATCAACGGCGAAACTGTTCACATCACGCTAAACGGCCTGAAGAAAAAGCTGTACCTATGCCTGATGTCGGTTAACGCGCTGGAAGCGATTCGCTTCTACGTCAGCTTTGCCTGTTCATTCGCTTTTGCCGAACGTGAACTGATGGAAGGTAATGCCAAAATCATCAAGTTGATCGCCCGTGATGAAGCACTGCACCTGACCGGTACGCAGCATATGATCAACCTGCTGCGCAACGGTATGGATGATTTTGCCTTCCTGCAGATCGCTGAAGAGTGTAAGCAAGAGAGTTTTGACCTGTTCAAGCAGGCCGCTGAGCAAGAGAAAGAATGGGCAGAATATCTGTTCAAAGACGGCTCGATGATTGGCCTGAACAAAGACATCCTGTGTCAGTATGTTGAGTACATCACCAACATTCGTATGCATGCGGTTGGTCTCGAGCCTGCGTACCCTGGTGCGACCAGCAACCCGATTCCGTGGATCAATGCCTGGTTATCTTCTGACAACGTTCAGGTTGCGCCACAGGAAGCAGAAATCAGTTCTTACCTCGTCGGTCAAATCGACAACGAAGTCAAAGCCAATGACTTCGAGGGCTTTGAACTGTAATGGCTTCGATTAAAATCAACAAAATCGTCAACATTGAGTCCAATCCGTCTAATACTCTGCTCGAAACCATGGAGCAGGCCGGATTGAACCCTGAATACAACTGCCGGGACGGCCATTGTGGCGCCTGCCGCTGTACTCTGCTATCAGGTGAAGTCGAATACGTTGGTTTTGCTATGGCCTACACGGAAAGTGATGAAATCTTGCCGTGTATCTGTAAGGCCAAAACGGCTGTAGAGTTGGTCAACGTCAACTATCATGTCAAAGCCAAACGCGCCTAGTCTCCACTCAGTGGTTTAGCGGTGTCACCGTCCGAACACACTGAGCAACGCAATGAAAAAAGCCAGAGTGCACGACTCTGGCTTTTTAGTTGCGCTTTTTCTTCAACTCGCTGCCTGCCCTAAGCACATCTATCCACATACACCTCTTGTCGCCACACATTTAAGTGAAGCAATACGAGTTAGCTGGAACAATACGAATTTTTAAGCGGAACAATATAAAATGCAGGCATTAACAGCGGCTGTGCTCCTTCCCTACTTAAACTCACCACCTAAAATCTGATCGGCGGTCCCCATAGAGACCGACTTATTGGCGATCTCTCTTCCACCATCATCATACAGAGACAAACGATAACCCTGATAATCGATCTGATTGCTGTCTGCCGGGGCATGCAGCCATAAAGAAACCACATCCCGATTCACACTCCCTACAGCCTCTCCCAGAACCACTTTCTGACTTGCCACTTCATACCAAACCAAAATCCTTGATTGATGGAACATACCAGCCTCCCGCTGAAATGGAACACAACAGAACTTAGTTTAAGTGCAATCACGCAAACGAGATGGCTCAGATTTAAGACAGTTTTAGCATCACCCAATAAATCATGTGCTTAACATTTAGATAATTTTGGTATAACTGGCGGGGATAAAGTCAGATGGGTAATAAGCATATAATTCAATGTCTTATTACCCATTCGATGGATAGACAATCCGTTTATTAGCATTCGGGTTATTTCTAAAGAGAAATCAGACCGACTCATTAACCGTTAACCATCTACTCAGCCTTTAAGTACATTGGCCGGCAAGTAGAGTTCCTTCAACGTCGACAGCGAACCGTACTGTGCCAGAACGTTTTTACCGGACAAATAACGACGCAGCATATCGGCCGCAACGGTACCCATCAGCTCCTTTTGTTCCTGAGCGCTGAACGCACGGCTGAATTTAAACAGTTGCCCCCACTCTCCCTGCGGAGAAGAGAGCGCGACACTGAATGTATCCTCATTCAGAGGGCCGGTAACCAGTGCCAGGTCGGTCGTGCATTTATCTTTGGTCGCACCGGCCAGAGCAAACACCGCTGCGAGCGGATCTTTTCACCCAGTCCGGCATCCGTACCATGACTCAGAACCCAACTATGGCCACTCAACACTTCGACCTGCTCATTACTGAGCAACCAGTGCGATAACCACCCTTTGGTTGCTTGTTCTGCTATCGACAATGAGAGACCTTTATCGGCCATTAGATGGCCGATATGGGCCAGCATCGGTTCATCAACACTCACCACATGCTGCTCCAGGAGGGAATACATAAGCTGGAGGAATTTCACCCGCGTATCGAGATCACTCTTCGGACCAAACAGCTTCACCTCAATAAAGGGCATATAGGAACGGTAACCCAGCACATAGCCCTGCGGCAGATGCAGCTTATCCAGTTTGTCTGCGATCCCTGATTCAGAGGAACCAAAGGTATACAAACGGCTGCACTCCAGCCCAGCCTGCTCCGGATAGTTACGCTTCAGATCAGGCAGGATCTGCTCAGCCACCATACGCTTAAACTCTTTTGGGACACCGGGCGTAAAATAGAACCAGCAGTCGTTAATCTGCATTTTGAAACCACACGCAGTACCGATCGGGTTATCGATAATGGTCGCGTTTTCCGGCAACATCGCCTGCTTAATATTGCTTTCCGGCATGGTGCGGTTTCGGGCCGCATAAAAGGTCTCCAGACGCTCCAGCCACTGCGGGAACAGAACCAGTTGCTGCTCAGCGGCCTGTGATGCCGCAGCCGCACTTAAGTCATCAGTGGTAGGCCCAAGGCCACCATTCACAATCACAATGTCGTTATTAAAGCTCAGCATCAGCATTTCTTCTGCTAATACAGGCTGTGCATCGCCGACTGTCGAACGCTTGGATAAAGAAAAGCCGTGTTCAAAAAATTCGCGGGACATCCAGGCTGCATTAGTATCGACGATGTCACCATGCAGTACTTCCTCACCGGTACTTAACATTGCTATTTTAAGCATAGATATAACCTTGTTGTTCTCATTGCGTCTGATAGGACAGACTGCTTGTTGTTTCACTATATCGCCGATCGACCGTATCTCTCTATTAGTTTCATGTCAATTTCCCAGTTTTATATCAATTTCATATCGATGTGCTGGTGCAACCCAGCGGCTCTGGCACTTTGTGGCTCAGCTTCAGAGCCAATCCTTGAGTTACATAAACAACAAAGCGCCCGGAGGCGCTTTGTTATCGATATAGTCATCACAGCAGCAATGAAGGTTATGATCCTACTATCGAGTTCAGGTTTTGTCCGCAATCGCCTGTAGCGCTTTCGCAACCACCTCATCCATCGGCTGAGTAATATCGATAAATATCGCTTCATCAGCACCAGGCTCAATCAGAGTTTCAAACTGGCTACGCAGCATTTTTTCACCCTGAAAATAGTGGTCTGCACGCTGACTTAAGCGCGACCAAATGGTGTCGTAATCGCCTTGCAGATAGATGATCACTAACTCGTCATTATTCTCGCGCAAGATATCGCGATACTGCGGCCTAAGCGCCGAGCAGGCAATGACCGCTGAGTCATTATCAATAAACAGACGATTGAGCGTTTGCAGCCAACCGTAACGGTCTTCATCGGTCAGAGGAATACCCTGACTCATTTTGTCGACATTGTGCTGAGGATGAAAGTCATCACCGTCAAAGAAGGTCAGACCCAATCGCTGCGCCATCTGGCTGCCAACTGAACTCTTACCGCAACCGGATACACCCATTACTAAGATTTTTTTCGCTTTCATAGGACAATACTTCCCTGGGCCCCACTCAAATGGGGCCTTTGTGCTCAAATTGAAATTGGTCGCTTAAGGTTACTGCCACCACATCGCGAGTTGCGGGAACACAATAACCAGTCCCAGTACCAGAATTTGCATACAAATAAACGGAATCAGTGACGAGAAAATCAATCCCAGACTGATGTCCTTCGGCGCTACCGATTTGAGATAGAAAGCCGCCGGACCGAATGGTGGTGACAGGAAAGAAACCTGCATGTTCAGACAGAACACAACACCAAACCAGATTGGGTCATAGCCCAGATTGATGATGATAGGTACGAAAATAGGCATGGTAAGCAGAGCAACACCGACCCAGTCCAGGAACATACCCAACACCAGCAGAATCACCATCATGATCAGCAAAGTCGCAATGGCACTACCGCCCGACAGAGCCAGAATCGTCTCTTCAACAAAGTCGATACCACCCATCAGGTTGTAAACCCCGACCAGAGCCGTCGCGCCAATACCGATCCAGATGATCATCCCACAGGTACGCATAGTGGCGATGGCACTCTCTTTGAGCATCGTCCAGCCCATCTCACCGCGAATAACCGCACTGAACATAATACCGACGACACCAAGGGCCGATGCTTCGGTGACCGATGCCACACCGGTATAAATACTGCCTAATACCACAGCCACCGATAGTAGCGGGAAGAACAGTGCTTTAAAGTAATTCGGGCGCTCGTTATCTTCTTCCAGCTCTTGCTGATCAAATTCCGGTGCCAGTGAAGGATTCAGATAACAACGAATCAGCACATATGCAACGTAACACATCGCCAAAATAAACGCCGGAACAAAGGCGGCTTTAAACAGGTCGCCGATTGATACACTGGCGGTCATACCATAAATAATCAGTACGATACTTGGCGGCAACATAGTACCCAACGCACCACCGGCACAGGTTGTACCGATAGCCAGTTTGCGGTCATAACCGAGTCGCAGCATCTGTGGCAGTGCCAGGATACCCAACAGAACGGTTTCACCACCGATAACGCCGGACATCGATGCCAAAAGTACTGCAACCAGCAGCGTTTGTACGGCCACACCGCCACGCACACGGCGTCCGACGGATTTCATCGCATCAAATAAATCGCGCGCAATCCCGGAGTGATCCAGCATCGCCGCCATCAGTACAAACATCGGAATAGCCAGGAAAATGTAGTCCGAAGCGAAGCTGTACATACGGCTGGTAATCAGAGGAATAGCATCGACACCAAACCATCCCAGGGTAAAGAAGATGGCAACGAAACCGGTAACGAACGCCAGCTGCATACCTGTCAGCAGCAAGCCGATCATCATCACCAGCATGAGCAGACTGCCCCATTCAATACCAATTGAAGAAAGATCAAACATCGCGCTTTTTCCTTAGGGCTTGAATTTCCTGAATCAGGTGCAACACAAATTGCACGACCAAAATCACCAGAGTGACAAAAATAACCGCTTTCAGCAGCGCCGGATAAGGCGGGTTAAAAGCAGAACCTGAGGTTTCCAGACGCATCTCGCCCCACGGTGCAAACCAGGAAGCTTCAACAGTAATATAAGAGGCATACGCCATCATGCCGGCAAAGGCTAATCCGACAATGTGATGGACTAAATTAAGATAATGACGTGCACGTGGTGACACATGATCATAAATTAGCACCACACGAACATGTTTATTCGATGCCATGGCATAGACACCGCCAAACACAAATAACGCACCACCGATAAAGGCCGCCGTCTCATGTACCCAAGTGGTGGGAGAGTCAAACACATAACGCATGACGACTTCATAAAAAGAAATCGCAACCGTTACCAGAAACAGCAGACTGAACGCATTACCAGCACGCACAATCCAAACGTCCAGCGCGTTTTTAGGCTGCTCATCATGAATAGGCGCAGCCGGTAGCTTCTTCTCGCTCATAACGAACTCTTGCTTTAACAGAGAGGGCAAAGTCGCCCTCTCTCAATGGAAAGAAAATATATAGGATAGTTATAGAAGATCGTTGTTTTGCAGGAAGGTAGTCACAGAATCATAGACCTTCTTCGCATTCGGAGAACGCTCTGCAAATACCGCCCACTGATCGCGGGCGATAGCACGGAATTTCTTACGTTCTTCATCAGACCAGTTATGAATGGTAATTTTAGGATTGGCATTGGCTTCTTTCACCGCTGCCTGGTCGGCAATTTTCAGCTGAGTGGTAATGTCATAAGAGAAATCACGTACTGACGTCACAAGAATTTGTTGCAAATCTGCCGGCATTTTTTCCCATTTCTTCTCGCTGATAGAAACATCGATCAGAGGCAGAGAGTGGAAACCCGGTTGAACCGGATGAGCCGCGACATCATTCATGCCTGCTTTTTGGTTAGTCGAGAATACGGTGTAATCAGCCGCATCAATGACGCCCTTACTCAGGCCGGTGAATACTTCAGAACCCGGCAGGTTAACCGGTGTCGCCCCCGCCGCCGCAAAGACTTGCTGCACCAGCCCTTCTGGCGCACGCAGTTTCAGACCTTTCAGATCTGCAACACCATCAAGCGGCTTCTTAGATACCAGAGATTCAACACCTGTTGTTGAAGCACCAACAAAATGAACACCGTATGGTTTGTAAAGTTCGGTTAAAAGTTCGTTGCCACCACCGTAGTTCATGTATTGCAGCAGTTGGGTTGTATCTGACCAGGCACCCACCATGTTACCTAACAGGCCGAAAGCCGGATCCTGACCAGAGAAGAATTCAGTCGCGGTCAGATGACCATCCAGGATCCCCATTTTGATCGCACTCAGGGTTTCGGTGTGTTTAACCACTGCCCCAACAGGTAACAGGTCAATATCGATACGTCCGCCGGACATTTTTTCGACCCGCTCGGCCCAGTCTTGCTGAATCTGGAAGTTGCGATCTCCGGATGGATCCGAAGATTGGATTTTCAGCTTGAAATCCGCAGCCATTGCAGACATAGATACCAAACCTGTTACCGCTGCGGCGATAATTGTTCTCGTCATAGCTTTCATTGAATTATCCTTTCGAGTTTCACGTCTAACACCGGTTTATGAATATTATGTTACCGGTAACTTGCGGTGTGAATGTTACTGGTAACTCCCATTGGCTGTCCATGAAGTTGATCACAGCTTTTAAACATTCATTAACATCCAGCTTACTGATGTTATTTTTATAACCACCACAACATAAGCCTTTGTGCAGTTTAGTTAAAATTGCGAACAGCGGCGGATTAATCCAAAATTTTCCGCGCTGGTTATCGAAAAGGTTGATAGCGGTCAATATTTAAACACACACAACATCTAAACTCTTTAATAGCGATGAATTGAATGAGGTTCGGAGGTCGGAATGAACAGCACTTTTATAGTGAACTTTGTTGGTACAGCAACCCCGTCAACGATTAAACAACTTGCTGCGATTACCCATGAGAATGATGGTAAGTGGCTAATTAGTAAGGTTAATTTTATCGAGGAACAAGTGGCTGCTGTGATTAAGGTTGAAGTCCCCACCGCAAAAGTCCAAACGGTGAAAGAGGCCTTTCATTCCTACCCCGATTTACTGGTGCAAATTGTCGACTGTGATACGACCCCACATCAATCAGACACGATTTATCAGATTCGGCTTGATGCTAATGACCGTTATGGAATTGTCAACGAGATCACTCATGTGCTGGATAACCAGGGCATTCATATTCTCGATATGGATTGCCAACGGGTATTTATCGCCGGAGGTGGCGGCGTCAGTTCAAGTTTGTTTACGGCTAATTTAGCCATTCGTCTGCCCGCGGAAATAGCCATACAAGACGTCGCTAAGGAACTCGAAGCTCTGAGCGAAGATACCCGGGTAATTATCGAGACATAAAACCGACCTCATTATAATTGCGCCCTATCAGGACGTTATAAAATGACAACAATATAGAATATATCGTTATTCAGGAGGTCGATGGCCTTTCTTTTTATGAAGGAAATTCATACAAAAAATAACATGACGTACGGTTAGAATAATTCTCTTCTCGAATGCAAATAATTATTTTTTAGCAAATAAATAATGATGAAAATAACTGCCTGTGTTTTCTTGAAGCAGATAACAAACCACATTTTTTATATTGATTTTTTTTGAAATTAACTTGATGCTTAGAAGCAGAGTCCCAGCAGTAACAACGTACTCTGATACAACACTTATAATTCGAACAATATTCCTTCTGTACAAAGCCAAAACAAGCATGCTGTCAATCAACGTTGGGTAGGATAAAGATGTTTAAGCTTAAGAATATTAAAGTCAGCCACAAGCTGGCGATCATTATTGCTGTCGGGATCATTGGCTTCATCAGTTTACTGCTGATCGCATCGAACGCATTGCAAAATAATCTGCGTACTGAACGTGAAGCACGCCTCAATGCCGTTTTAAAAAGCACTCTCTCACAAGTTTCATTTCTTGAAAAAACACTTCCCAAAGATCAGGCTCAGGCTGAAGCGAAGAAACTGATTAACGCGTTACGATTTGACGGCGACAATTATGTGTTCGTTATTAATGAGTCACGCGAGGCGGTTGTTCATCCTTTGCACCCGGAACTGGTCGGTCAGCAGATGGGAAGCGACAGCGAACGTTTCTGGTTCGATATGGTTAACCTGGCCAGCAATGGTCAGCAAGGTATTCTCACTTACGACTGGCAGAACGATAAAGGTCAGCCTGCCGAAAAACTCTCTTCCGTACAAGGTTTTGCACCCTGGGGCTGGATCCTGGGCTCAGGCATGCTGGTCGATGATATTCAAACGGCGGTACAACAACAGTTTCTGAAAATGGCGCTCGCCACTCTGGCAGTGATCGTGGTGATGTCGCTGTTCGGCTTTATCATCAGCCGGGCTATTGTGACGCCGCTCGAACGCATTAAAGATACCA
Source organism: Vibrio ostreae (assembly GCF_019226825.1). Lineage (NCBI taxonomy): Bacteria > Pseudomonadati > Pseudomonadota > Gammaproteobacteria > Vibrionales > Vibrionaceae > Vibrio > Vibrio ostreae. Next base: position 897,108 of record NZ_CP076643.1, on the reverse strand, counting down.
TGAAGCTTGTGGCACAGGGCGACCTAACGGCTGAAGTTCAGATAGAAGGTAAAGATGAAATCGGTGTTGTCGCCCGGCGTATCAATGAGAGCGTTAGCTCGATGCGCTCGGCGCTGCGCGAGTCCGTCCATTCAGCCGGTGAAGTCGCTGAGGCTGCGATACGAATAGCTTCTTCGGCCGAGGAGACCAGCCAGGCCGTGGTCGCACAACGGGATCAGTTAAACCAGTTAGCGACGGCAATGAACGAAATGAGTGCGACCGTGGCAGAAGTTGCCGGACACGCCGAAGAGACCGCGCGAGATACTCTCGATGCCAGCAGCGAAGCCGGTACCGGCAACAATGATGTCCACTCAAGTGTCGACAGCATTAAAAGTTTATCGAACGAACTGGAAGTGGCTGCCGAACAGGTTAACAAACTGAAAGAAGGCGTGATGCAGATTAGTGAAGTGACGGCTGTTATCAGCGGCATTTCAGAACAAACCAATTTACTGGCACTCAATGCCGCGATTGAAGCTGCCCGCGCTGGCGAACAAGGTCGCGGCTTTGCCGTGGTAGCCGATGAAGTGCGTAACCTGGCAAGCCGCACCCACCACTCCACCGAAGAGATTCAGACGACTATTAATCGGCTGCAGCAACTTGCCGTGACGACCGCCAGCGCGATGCAGAAGAGCCAGGACCTGGCCTATAACAGCGTCGAACGCGCAGAAAATGCAGGCAGTGATTTGTCACAGATAGTGAGCCATATTCAGCACGTCAGTGACAAGGCAACGCAAATCGCAACGGCAGCCGAAGAACAAAGTGCCGTTGCAGAAGATATGAACCGTAACGTTAGCGGTATCAATGACGCTGCGCTGGAGATGTCGCAAGCCGCCAATTATCTGGCTGAAGAGAGCGAAAAGCTGGCCGACTTGTCACGCCAGTTAGATGGTAAGCTGACCCGCTTTAAACTTTGATAAGGGTTCCGGCCACCACATAACCACATCGGCACGAATAAAAAATCCACCGTTAGCGGTGGATTTTTTTATGCTGTCAAAGCGGCAACGGTATTATTTTACTGACCATTGCGACAGAGAACGCTTAAAGTCTTCATAACCAAATTCGTTCAGCTTCTGAATGTCGCCATTAGTACGTTCGCAGTACACAGAAGGCATCTTCAGGCCATTAAACCAGTTCAGCTTCACCATGGTATAACCAGCGCTGTCGAGGATATGCAGTTTTTGACCGACTTTAAGTGGCTGCTCAAACTTCGCCACACAGAACTGGTCACCTGCCAGGCAAGAACAAGAACCGATCACGTATTCGTGTTCACCGTTGTCGCTTGCTTCCAGGACAGAGGCAGGCTCATTGTAGATAAGCGTATCCAGGCGATGCGCTTCGGTTGCAGAATCTACAATCGCGGTTTTCATGCCGTTCTCAACCAGGTCAACAACGGTGACCACCAGATCAGTGGTTTTGGTAATGATCGCTTCACCCGGTTCCAGGTACAGTTGCACCGCATGTTTTTCAGCAAAAGCTTTCAGCGCCAGACCCAGCTTATCGACATCATAGCCCGGCCAGGTAAAGAATACGCCACCGCCCAGACTCACCCAGTCCAGCTTATCCAGATGCGCGCCAAAGCGCTCAGAGATAGCATCCAGCAGGCTGATGAAGGCATCGACATCTTTGTTCTCACAGTTCATATGGAACATGACACCATTGATACTCTCGAACACGGCCGGATCAATGTGGTCTGCCTGCACACCCAAGCGAGAGAAACGACGTGCCGGATTAGCGAGATCCTGGCCAGCGTAGCTTACACCTGGGTTAAGGCGTAGACCCACAGAGGCTTTTCCTTCTACCAGGTGACGATAAGCTGCCAGCTGTGACTGGGAGTTAAAAATCATCTTATCGCAGATATCTGCGACTTCTTTTACGTCATCTTCACTATAGCCCACGCTGTAAGCGTGAGTTTCACCACCAAATTTTTCATAGCCCAGTTTAACTTCAAACGGGCCTGAACTTGTGGTGCCGTCCAGGTAAGGTTTGATGATGTCAAACACACCCCAGGTAGAAAAACATTTCAGAGCCAGAACTAGCTTAACACCTGACACTTCTTTCAGACGTTTGGCTATTTCCAGATTTTCGATCAATTTCCCTTCATCAATCATGAAGTATGGGGTTTTCAATTCGCTTTTTTGCATTGTCTCGCTTCCTGATTACTGCCTGCTGCAGGCATCATCATTTGAGTCTTTAAATGGAAAAAACAGCCATCACAAGTGACGGCTGTTTATTGCATCTCAATCTAAGTTCATTTCAACTGACAAACCGTAAGTCAAAATTACTTCAGAATGTTGATAACTGGTTCGCTAGGTTGCAGCTCCTGAATTTCCCAGTCCAGGCCGATTGATGGCATGGTTTCCAGGAACGGATCCGGATTCAACTGCTCCATGTTGAACACGCCAGCTTGAGCCCATTCGCCACGGAAGAATTGCAGAGCAGCGGTGATTGCCGGTACACCTGTAGTGTAAGCAATGGCCTGATGCTCAACGTCCTGGTAAGCCACTTCATGGTCCGCATTGTTGTAAATGAAGACACTGCGCTGCTCGCCATTCTTTTTGCCCTGAACCCAGGTACCGATGCAAGTGAGACCAGTATAGCCCGGCGCCAGAGACGTCGGATCCGGCAGCAGTGCTTTCAGCACGTGCAGAGGATGAACACTGGTACCATCGTGCAGAGTCACAGGTTCCGGGTTAAGCAAACCGATGTCACGCATGCAGTTGAAGTAGTTCAGGTAGCTGTCACCGAATCCCATCCAGAATTCAATGCGCTTAGCCGGGATATACTCTTTCAGCGAACGAACTTCATCGTGCGCCATAGAGTACACCTTGAAAGGACCACAGTTAGGGAAATCGAACTCCATCATACGAGTGTGACACGGTACTTGTTTCCACTCACCCTCTTCCCAGAAGAAAGAGTCGCCCTGAATTTCCAGCATGTTGGTTTCAGGATCAAAGTTAGTGGCGAACTTTTTACCGTGGTCACCCGCGTTGATGTCCATCACATCGATAGTATCGATTTCATCAAACAGATGTTTTGCCGCGTAAGCGGCAAACACACTCACTACGCCCGGGTCGAAACCCGCGCCCAGTATGCCGGTGATACCCGCTTGTTTAAACTTATCACGATATGCCCACTGCTGATCGTACGCTTCAGGTACTTGCTGACCTTCAGAGCACAGATCAACCGCAACAGAAGTGTCCATATAGGACACTTTTGCACGATAACAGGCTTCCATGATTGGCACGTTAACCCATGGAGGACCGGCGTTGATCACCAGGTCCGGTTTTACTTGTTCGATTAACGCGACCAAAGCGTCTACATCGTCAGCATTCACTGAACGAGCTTCTAGCTTCTTAGTAGAATCTTTCAGGTTTTGTTTACCCTTGATTGATTCAATGATCTTCTCACACTTCGCGATAGAACGCGAAGCTATGGTAATATCACCCAGCACGTCGTTGTTCTGTGCCGCTTTATGTGCGACCACCCAGCCAACGCCGCCCGCCCCAATCTGTAGAATAGACATAGTATCCGTATACCTTTATTTCGCTAGCTCAATAGCCAGAGTTTCAATTTTAGCCAGTAAAGCTTCGAAATCCGAAGTCTTTAAGCATGGGTTCAAGATTGTGAATTTCAAGGCAGTTTTGCCATCCACAATGGTTTCGCCAAGTACAGCTACGCCACGTACCAGGGCTTCCAGACGAACAACTTTGTTCAGTGCATCCAGGTCAGACGCCTGATTGTTTACCGCGCGGAATAACACGGTAGACAAAGATGGTTCAGCCAGAAGCTCAAAAGCTTCATGCTGACGAACCAATTCGGCCACTTGTTGGGTTTGATCCAGCAAGTGATCGTACATTGCGCCCATTTGTTTAGGACCTACGTTTTGCATGGTCATAAACACTTTCAGGGCATCAAAGCGTTTTGTTGTTGAGATAGACTTATCAACCAGGTTTGGCAGCGTGTCATGCTCACGGTTCAGGTAATCTGCATGGTGTAGCAGGTACTTGAATTTGCTCTTATCTTTCAGCAGCAGCGCGCCACAGCTGATGGTTTGGAAGAACAGCTTGTGGAAGTCAACGCTCACTGATTGCGCGCGTTCAATACCACTCAGACGATCTTTATGGCTGCTCAGAATCAGAGCGCCACCGTATGCGCTGTCCACATGCATCCACATTTCGTGCTTGTCAGCAACGTCAGCGATCGTCACCAGATCATCGATAGCACCGTGGTCAGTAGTACCTGCAGTACCTACGATAGCAAATGGGATCAGGCCGTCTGCTTTCGCTTGTTCAACCACAGCTTCAAGCTTGGTCACATCCATGGTGCCGTTTGGCAGAGCATCGACAGCCAGGATCGCTTTCTCACCCAGTCCCATCCAAGAAGCAGACTTCTGAACAGTAAAGTGTGATTTCTTCGAACACACGATACGCAGTTTGTCAGCATAGTCAGGCAGACCCAGTTTCTGAATCGAGTGACCGCTCAGCTTGTCAGCAATCCAGTCACGCGCCAGCATCAGACCCATCTGGTTACTCTGAGTACCACCACTGGTGAAGATACCGTCCGCTTGCGCGCCCAGCTCATATTTTTCACACATCCAGTCAATCACTTTCTGCTCAACGAAGGTTGCTGCAGAAGACTGATCCCATGAATCCATTGATTGGTTCAGAGACGCGATGATGGCTTCAGCCACAACAGAAGGCATCAGCGGCGGCGTATGCAGGTGTGCAATACAATCCGGGTGCTGAACGATGATAGAGTTCTTAGCCACCAGTTCAGCGGTATCGGTAATCACCTCTTTCAGTGACGCATTCTTGTTATCCAGATCAACCGCGTAAATCGCTGCTTCCAGCGCTTTAGGATCAATACCAGAGTACGGTGCATCGACTTCTTCAAATACGGCTTTCATTGCAGCGGTCGTGTGGTTCATTACCTGAGCAAACTCCTGGCTGCCCATATGACCGGTATGAATGAAATGCTTTTTCCACTCTTGGTTTGCCTGCTCAGGGTCTTTTTGACCGCCGCCGGCAACCAGCATTGCTTCTTCCAGCACGCGCAGAGCAAAGTCAATCTGTTCAAATGAGATGACCAGCGGTGGAAGGAAACGGATAACCGAACCTTCACGGCCACCTTTTTCAACCATCAGGCCACGCTCCAGCGCTGCACGCTGAATGTCCAGAGTCAGTTGTGGTGCCGCTTTTGGCTCACCAAATTTGTTCAGCTCACCGCTTGGATCTTTGATTTCCAGACCCAGCATCAAACCTTTACCACGCACTTCTGCAACGCAGTTTACGCGGCTTTGAATTTTTTCCAGACCCATACGCAGGTATTGGCCTTTGATATTCGCCTGTTCAACCAGGTTATCACGCTGAATGATTTCCAGTGCTTTCGCACCCGATACCATTGCCAGCTGGTTACCACGGAATGTACCGGTGTGCTCACCCGGTTTCCAGGTATCGTGTTGCTTGTTAATCACCAGCAGAGACATTGGCATACCACCACCGATCGCTTTAGACAGACACAGTACGTCAGGTACGATGCCCGCTTCTTCGAATGCGAAGTTGTAGCCAGATTTACCCACACCACACTGGATTTCATCAAAAATCAGCAGGATGCCGTGCTCGTCACAGATACGACGCAGTTCACGCAGGAAAAATGCTGGTGCTGGAATGACACCACCTTCGCCCTGAACCGGTTCTACGAAGATCGCAGCCGGCTTCATGATGCCCGCTTCGTCGTCGTTCAGCAGACGCTCAATGTAACGGATGCTCGCTTTCGCACCTTCATCGCCACCCAGACCAAACGGACAACGTAGGTTGTATGGGAAAGGCATGAAGTGTACGTCTGACATCAGGCCGGTACGACGTGCTTTCGTATTCAGGTTACCCATCATACCCATGGTGCCATTCGTCATACCATGGTATGCACCACGGAACGCGAACAGGGTGTTACGACCTGTGGTTTGCTTAGCCAGTTTGATAGCAGCTTCTACCGCATCAGCACCCGATGGTCCACAGAACTGAATCACACAGTTGTTACCCAGTTCTTCTGGCAGGAATCCCTTCACCGCTTTGATGAAGTTGGTTTTTGCTTTAGTGGCAATATCCAGAGTCTGGTAAGGAAGACCTGAATCCAGTTGATCTTTCAGAGCCTGATTGATTTCTGGGTGGTTGTAACCAAGTGCCAGCGTACCTGCACCTGCAAGACAGTCCAAAAAGATCTGACCACGGGTATCTTCTACCAGACAGCCAAAAGCCTGCTTGATAGCAATCGGTAAACGGCGTGGGTATGAACGCACTGCGGACTCATGTTCTGCCTGTTCAAGAAGGACGTCATCCGGAGTTAGATCATAAGTACCGTCTAATACTGGTACTTGGTTGGAAAACATAGTTGCGATAGCGTTATCGACTTCAAAGGCTGTACTCATCTTCGTCCCCTTGAATGGTTAAAGTTCTGTCTATTTCTCGGGAAATGGTTGATAAGAGAAATGACAAATAGCAAAACGTCCCGACTGTGTCCGCAGACAAATTCGGAATTAACTTAAAGGTCATCAGCTTGATGACTAATCACTAAAAAACAGGAATCAAGGTTCGGTTATGCTACTGTCCTGGCGAACAGGGCACAGAGGAAGTACAAAGCTGATTAATGTGTGTAAGTTAAGTGAGTTCAATGTTGGGTTTCCCATTCACATGCTGTTCCCACAGCAAGAGTATCCCGTCTATCAGCAAAAGGGCTTGCTGATACCTACCCTACGTAATGTCCCAATCAGCCTGAATGGTCACTACGCGTATCCCCCAGAAGCACTGTCCGAGATTGTTGCGGAAATTACCATAAAATGACTTTCCGCTGCAATCACTTTTCAACGATAAATTACAACTAAGTCAACAGAAAATATAACAATTATCGAATATTCAGAAAGTTATAAAAGTAAGAAATTACACAACCTCCGTCGGTTAAACGGAGGCTATGTCAGGTCACTTAATTAAACGGTATCATTTTTGACTATTTGGTTAAGTATCGCGTTGGCGGTATCCGTATCCAGCGCACCTGTGATGTCGAAAATATCAACACCATTTTCAATGATGATGGTCTGTTCGCCACCATCATGGTCCACTCTCAGCGTGAGGTCTTCATCGCCGCTTTCCACTTCATCAATACTGATTTTTGCCAGCAGATCGTTGAAGGTTTCATCATCGCTCAACACCGATGTCAGGTCTAAAGTATCGCTGCCTCGTTCGAAGTTTTTGACCACGTCAGTACTGTTGTCCAGGGCCGCATCCAGCCAGGTGAATACATCCGCCTGACCGCCGTAGCCAATGAGCAGATCATTGCCCATTTGCGCGTGGATGATAGGCTCACCGTCTTCTCCAATGACGACATCAAAAGATGGCGTGGTACTGTCGGCATCCAGGGTGACCGTGGCCTGGTTACTGAGCTGGTCATCAGAATCGACCGCCATGTAATTAAAGCTGGTATCCTCGGTAACAACTTCAGAGCCAGACAGATAGGTCACGACATAATTGGAACCCGCCGTTTCATCGTTGCTGGATGCAGAAAAGTCCATCTGAACAATTGGCTGACTTGACACATAACTATAATCAACCTGATTCACATCATAATATTCGACGTGCGTCGATCCATCCAGGAAGGTAAACGTTACGGTCGCAACGTGGTTATTATTCAGTCCGTCCACCGCGAAGCTGATCTTGTAGAATGGGTTGTCACTAAAATCCACGGTCAGGGTCTCGGTAGTATTGATACCACCCCCTCCTTCCACAGAGAAACCAGTCCCCTGAGTATTATGGTTAATCAGATCAACATCTGAAGCAACGGTCCGGTTTCCGTTGACCTTAGTTGCTGAGATTTCAACCTGATTACCATTCTCTAGCGTAAAGGTGTAGGTCCCATCGTTGTTATCAGTTAAAGAGCCATCTTCTGAAGAGCCAATCACCACTTCATCCCCGGAAGGAACGAAGCTGATGTAATGCGGATCGAGCAAGACTTTATCTCCTCCCTCCACATAGAGATCGGTGTTTGTCAGCTCACGGGTGACACCGAATTCATCGGTATAGAGCAAGGTTCCTGTCTCAGGCAATGATGTCAGCACAATCATGACCTGAATACCGGCAGCATCATCGTCTATATCCGAAATATGGTCTTGCTGTGGGTCATCCGAATCGAACACGATCGTGCTTTCAACGTTATCGCTGAGCAGAACGGTAAAGTTCTCCGCAATCGGGGCATCATCGATATTTAACTCGTTAAGTATCACATCAATATCTGTCGACTTAACCATGCCCAAGCCTTCATCCTCTGTAGCTGTCACTACCAGGTTATGCGTATTCGTAGCCAACTCATAATTATTCGTAAACGCCGCGACCCCCTCTGAAGTTAAGCTAATTACACCGGTGACGGCATTGATGGCAAATAATGCCATGCCGTTAAAGTAGACATTTTGAGTGATGCTATAAGTCACTCTTTCCCCATCGGCGTCTGAAGCCGATACTCGACCTAGTTCACTGGTGATCACCCGACCTTCATAGTAGTCAAACACGTAGCGGTTTTCGTCCGGATCGTTGGGGTCAAATACCGGCGCGTTATCATCGAGATTGAGCTCGGTCAGCGCGACCGGAATATCGGTCGATTGCTGCTCGCCCAGCCCCGCCACTTCGGTCGCGGTCACCATCAGCATATGCTCGTTCGGGTCGAGTTCAAAGTCGTTGGCAAACGCCGCCACGCCCGCGTCGGTCAGACGGATCGCCCCTGTGGTGGCATCAATGGTAAACAGCGCGTTGTTGTCGCCGTCAAACACGTTCTGCTTGATGCTGTAGGTGACCTCTTCACCGTCCGCATCCGTGGCCTGCACCGTGCCCAGCACATCATCGACCGTGCTGTTTTCGTTATATTCAAACGCGTATTGCGCCCCGTCCGGGTTATCCGGATCGTTGGGGTTAAATACCGGCGCGTTATCATCGAGATTGAGCTCGCTCAGCGCGACCGGAATATCAGTCGATTGCTGCTCACCCAGCCCCGCCACTTCGGTCGCGGTCACCATCAGCATGTGCTCGTTCGGGTCGAGTTCAAAGTCGTTGGCAAACGCCGCCACGCCCGCGTCAGTCAGACGGATCGCCCCTGTGGTGGCATCGATGGCAAACAGCGCGTTGTTGTCGCCGTCAAACACGTTCTGTTTGATGCTGTAGGTGACTTCTTCACCGTCCGCATCCGTCGCCTGCACCGTGCCCAGCACATCATTGACCGTGCTGTTTTCGTTATATTCAAACGCGTATTGCGCCCCGTCCGGGTTATCCGGATCGTTGGGGTTAAATACCGGCGCATTGTCATCGAGATTGAGCTCGCTCAGCGCGACCGGAATATCAGTCGATTGCTGCTCGCCCAGCCCCGCCACTTCGGTCGCGGTCACCATTAGCATATGCTCGTTCGGGTCGAGTTCAAAGTCGTTGGCAAACGCCGCCACGCCCGCGTCAGTCAGACGGATCTCTCCGCTTTCTGCATCGATGGTAAACAGCGCGTTGTTGTCGCCGTCAAACACGTTCTGCTTGATGCTGTAGGTGACCTCTTCACCGTCCGCATCCGTGGCCTGCACCGTGCCCAGCACATCATCGACCGTGCTGTTTTCGTTATATTCAAACGCGTATTGCGCCCCGTCCGGGTTATCCGGATCGTTGGGGTTAAATACCGGCGCGTTATCATCGAGATTGAGCTCGCTTAGCGCGACCGGAATATCGGTCGATTGCTGCTCGCCCAGTCCCGCCACTTCGGTCGCGGTCACCATCAGCATATGCTCGTTCGGGTCGAGTTCAAAGTCGTTGGCAAACGCCGCCACGCCCGCGTCGGTCAGACGGATCGCCCCTGTGGTGGCATCGATGGTAAACAGCGCGTTGTTGTCGCCGTCAAACACGTTCTCTTTGATGCTGTAGGTGACTTCTTCACCATCCGCATCCGTCGCCTGCACCGTGCCCAGCACATCATTGACCGTGCTGTTTTCGTTATATTCAAACGCGTATTGCGCCCCGTCCGGGTTATCCGGATCGTTGGGGTTAAATACCGGCGCGTTATCATCGAGATTGAGCTCGCTCAGCGCGACCGGAATATCGGTCGATTGCTGCTCGCCCAGCCCCACCACTTCGGTCGCGGTCACCATCAGCATATGCTCGTTCGGGTCAAGTTCAAAGTCGTTGGCAAACGCCGCCACGCCCGCGTCGGTCAGACGGATCTCTCCGCTTTCTGCATCGATGGTAAACAGCGCGTTGTTGTCGCCGTCAAACACGTTCTGCTTGATGCTGTAGGTGACCTCTTCACCGTCCGCATCCGTGGCCTGCACCGTGCCCAGCACATCATCGACCGTGCTGTTTTCGTTATATTCAAACGCGTATTGCGCCCCGTCCGGGTTATCCGGATCGTTGGGGTTAAATACCGGCGCATTGTCATCGAGATTGAGCTCGCTCAGCGCGACCGGAATATCAGTCGATTGCTGCTCGCCCAGTCCCGCCACTTCGGTCGCGGTCACCATCAGCTTGTGCTCGTTCGGGTCGAGTTCAAAGTCATTGGCAAACGCCGCCACGCCCGCGTCGGTCAGACGGATCGCCCCTGTGGTGGCATCAATGGTGAACAGCGCGTTGTTGTCACCGTCAAACACGTTCTGTTTGATGCTGTAGGTGACTTCTTCACCGTCCGCATCCGTCGCCTGCACCGTGCCCAGCACATCATCGACCGTGCTGTTTTCGTTATATTCAAACGCGTATTGCGCCCCGTCCGGGTTATCCGGATCGTTGGGGTTAAATACCGGCGCATTGTCATCGAGATTGAGCTCGCTCAGCGCGACCGGAATATCAGTCGATTGCTGCTCGCCCAGCCCCGCCACTTCGGTCGCGGTCACCATTAGCATATGCTCGTTCGGGTCGAGTTCAAAGTCGTTGGCAAACGCCGCCACGCCCGCGTCGGTCAGACGGATCGCCCCTGTGGTGGCATCGATGGCAAACAGCGCGTTGTTGTCGCCGTCAAACACGTTCTGTTTGATGCTGTAGGTGACCTCTTCACCGTCCGCATCCGTGGCCTGCACCGTGCCCAGCACATCATCGACCGTGCTGTTTTCGTTATATTCAAACGCGTATTGCGCCCCGTCCGGGTTATCCGGATCGTTGGGGTTAAATACCGGCGCGTTATCATCGAGATTGAGCTCGCTCAGCGCGACCGGAATATCAGTCGATTGCTGCTCGCCCAGCCCCGCCACTTCGGTCGCGGTCACCATCAGCTTGTGCTCGTTCGGGTCGAGTTCAAAGTCGTTGGCAAACGCCGCCACGCCCGCGTCAGTCAGACGGATCGCACCTGTGGTGGCATCGATGGTAAACAGCGCGTTGTTGTCACCGTCAAACACGTTCTGTTTGATGCTGTAGGTGACTTCTTCACCGTCCGCATCCGTCGCCTGCACCGTGCCCAGCACATCATCGACCGTGCTGTTTTCGTTATATTCAAACGCGTATTGCGCCCCGTCCGGGTTATCCGGATCGTTGGGGTTAAATACCGGCGCATTGTCATCGAGATTGAGCTCGCTCAGCGCGACCGGAATATCAGTCGATTGCTGCTCGCCCAGCCCCGCCACTTCGGTCGCGGTCACCATTAGCATATGCTCGTTCGGGTCGAGTTCAAAGTCGTTGGCAAACGCCGCCACGCCCGCGTCGGTCAGACGGATCGCCCCTGTGGTGGCATCGATGGCAAACAGCGCGTTGTTGTCGCCGTCAAACACGTTCTGTTTGATGCTGTAGGTGACCTCTTCACCGTCCGCATCCGTGGCCTGCACCGTGCCCAGCACATCATCGACCGTGCTGTTTTCGTTATATTCAAACGCGTATTGCGCCCCGTCCGGGTTATCCGGATCGTTGGGGTTAAATACCGGCGCGTTATCATCGAGATTGAGCTCGCTCAGCGCGACCGGAATATCAGTCGATTGCTGCTCGCCCAGCCCCGCCACTTCGGTCGCGGTCACCATCAGCTTGTGCTCGTTCGGGTCGAGTTCAAAGTCGTTGGCAAACGCCGCCACGCCCGCGTCAGTCAGACGGATCGCACCTGTGGTGGCATCGATGGTAAACAGCGCGTTGTTGTCGCCGTCAAACACGTTCTGTTTGATGCTGTAGGTGACTTCTTCACCGTCCGCATCCGTGGCCTGCACCGTGCCCAGTACATCATCGACCGTGCTGTTTTCGTTATATTCAAACGCGTATTGCGCCCCGTCCGGGTTATCCGGATCGTTGGGGTTAAATACCGGCGCATTGTCGTCAATATCACGTTCCATCAATATGACATCAATATCCGCCGACTGAGGCGTACCGTTACCGTCAACTTCCGTTACCGTCACCACTATGCCGTGCGTGTTAGCCGGGAGTTCGTAATCGTTGGCAAGCGAAGCAACACCCGCAGCGGTCAAACTGATTTCACCAGTCTCACTATTAATCTGGAATAGATCATTACCCTGCTCGTCCTGAACGTTATTCTTAATCGAAAAAGCCAGAACCTCATTATCGGGGTCAATAGCGCTTACCTGACCAATCGTCTGTCCTTCTGTCTGACCCTCATCATAACTAAATGAATAATCACCCGCGTCATTCACATCGACAAACACCGGCACATCATTAGTACCATTAATTATCACAGTAACCGTGTGGGTGCTGCCATCCGTACCCACCACCTGAAACTGGTCAACAATCGAATCACCGGTGTTAAGTTCATCGAAGGCACTATTAGCAACGAACACCCAGTTGCCATCGGCATCAATCGAAAACTGACCATAATCTCCCGCCACATCCTGCTGCGCAATAAATGTCAGTCCATCGGCACCTTCTACCTGCAACACACCTTCCAGAGTCACCGGCTCATCCGTTTCATCCGCCTCAGCACTATCACTTCCACTCAACAGTAATGTCGTAACGGTATCTGCGACCAAATCGGTCAGCGCCAGACTTTGCGTTGCCGACAACCCCAGACCTTCCAGGCCGGAAGTATCAAAACTGGTGGACGCCAGCACTTCATCGCCGGTACGACTGATACTGGCAGAAGTCGTCAGACTGGAACCGTTAGTTCCGCCTGCTGCGGTCGCCAAATCAGGATTTTGCGTCGGGTCAGCTCCCAGTTCTAACTGTTGAATAATCTGGGCTATTTCTCCGTCCAGATTGGTGTTTGCAGTATTGGCAGGGCTCACCAACTCGGCGGTGACTTGTGGATTAGGACCTTCGCTGACCTGAACGACAACGTCGCCCGGTCTGAGGGGCATATTTGCAGCTTGTTCGCGGAACTGACCATTTCTATCAATGATCAGGGTAACGTTAGCCAGCATCGTAGAAGCGAGAGTACGTGTGTTCATGAGCATCATTCCTTGAAGTTTGAATAGGCTCGGTATGCATGCAGATGCCTGGTCTGAAAAGACCCGACACCTAATCAACTATTCTCATAACACAAACGTAGTGACCTCACTAATGACAATCAACTCAATATTTAGAGTTTTAATCCTAATACTGACTAAGATATCAATATATATAGAAATTATTCATTAGCACTTTTTTGAACTAATCTCTCAACTTTCTAAATTATCAACTAAGCTTCCAGTAACCTCCGATTTGAGATAGCAATCGCTGTAAATTCGTGTCTGCAGTGCGAATCAGAATGCCTCAACAAATCATTTAAATACTAATAGGAGCGACCCTGTGAAACGGACCATTCCCCTTTTGGCAGGATGTTTGTTGTCTATATCCTTGCAAGCTTCAGCTCAGACACTTGAGCAGGCTGTAGCGCTTGCGTTGGCAAATAATCCTGAAATAAAAGCCAGTTACAACCAATACGTCAGTAGTGTTAAAGAGAGTGATGCTGCCGCCGGAGCTTATCTCCCTACGCTGGACCTTGATGCAGGCATCGGGTACGAAGGTATCCGCCCTGCTTCATCCACCGGCAACGAAGACACAGACCTGACCCGCAAAGAAGCCAGCATTATTCTTAACCAATTGATTTGGGATGGTAATGCCACTCTGAACGATATGGACCGTACCGCCGCTGATGCAGAATCCGAGCGGTTACAACTGCTTGATGACGCCTCTAACCTTGCGCTACAGGTGACTGATGTGTATCTCAATGCAGTTAAAGCAAAAGAAGTTTTGGCTCTGTCAGAAAGTAATTTGGCTGTGCATAAACGCATCTACCGGGATATCAAGCGACGCGTAGACTCCGGTATCGGCTCGACTGCGGACCTGACGCAGGTTGAAGCACGGATAGCCCGGGCACAGGGCAACTTATTAGCTGCCCAGAATAATCTGTTTGATACTCACACACAGTTTGAACGTCTGGTCGGTCAGGCTCCACTCGGCCTGATTTATCCCCGCGCAGACGCCGCTAAAATTCCGTTGTCGTTGACCGATGCTATGGCGCTTGCTCTGGACAACCATCCGGTCATCAAGGTCTCAGCCGCGGATGTCGACGCTGCCCGCTTCCAGTATAAGCAGTCGAAAAGCCCCTACTATCCGACCATCTATTTTGAAGCACGCCAGACTTGGCGTGATGATGCAGGTGGTGATCGCGGCGGAGCGAGCGAAACCATCGCGATGCTACGCTTAAACTACAACCTGTATAACGGGGGCAGCGACAGTGACCGCAGTGAAAGTGCTGCATATCAGCTCAATCGCTCAAAAGATTTACGCGATAACGCCTACCGTCAGGTGGAAGAAGGACTGCGACTATCCTGGAGCGCGCTCGACTTAACTCTGCAACAAAAGGACTTTCTGGCAGACCATGTCGATTCTGCATCGCAAACCGTGATTGCTTACGAGAAGCAGTATCAGATCGGCCAGCGAACCCTGCTTGACCTGCTAAACACAGAAAATGAACTGTTTGAAGCTCGCCGGGATTATCTGGATGCGCACTATGCCGAGCAATACGCAAAATATCGTGTTATGAATGCGGTTGGCGTATTGATTGACGCCCTGCTGGTCGATATTCCGCAGGAATGGACCAAGAAAGTGGAGTACTGATATGAAAATAACCATTCTCTCACTCTCTGTCATGATCAGCCTGGCAGCTTGTCCCAGCTTGGCTGGTGACGAATATGATTACATCAAAACGCCGCTGGCGAATCAGGTTGCCGATCTGCAAGATGACGATTGGGATGGCGTGATCAACGCACGTGATCTGTGTCCGGATACACCCAAAGGAGCACTGATCGATAATGATGGTTGCGGTGAAGTGATTCAGGATTCAGATAAGCGCCAGCTACATATTTTGTTTGCCCATGACTCCTATGAAATCAACCCGGTATTTTCCGATCAAATTCAGGAAATGGCGATGTTTCTGAAAACATATCCCAGTGCTTCTATTGAGATTCAGGGCTATACCAGTAAAGTCGGCACAAATGATTATAACCTGGACTTATCGAAGCAACGCGCAGACGCGGTAGAACGCAAATTACTCTCTTACGGTATTGACGCTAAGCGCGTGAGGATTGTCGGCTATGGTGAAAGCCGCTTAGTCGACGATGGCGATTCCAATTCAGCGCATGCGGTAAACAGGCGCGTTACAGCAACCGTTGTGGGCTTAAAAGAAAAAGTAGTTGAAGAATGGACGATTTTTACCACCAAAAAGAAATAGCTGACCATCTTCATCTTAGGCCTTCGCCACCACGAAACGGGCGTCATAATGAAAGTCATGAACAGCAAAAGTGGTAAAGAACGAAGCCAGACACAACAAAAAAGGCCCTGCGGGGCCTTTCGTTTATATTTTTCGGACATTTGCCCTTATCAGGTTCTGTTGTCTACTTGAGCAGACGCCGCATTCTCAACCTTCTTCTTTGGCAGTGACAGACTCAGCAAGCCGTAACCAAGAATCGCTGCTGTGGTGGAACCCATCAAAATACCCAGTCGAGCATAGGTGTCGTAGTCTGCATTGGCGCTACCAAACGCCAGTGAGGAGATAAAGATCGACATGGTGAAACCAATACCACACAGCACAGATACTGCAAAGATGTGCTTAAGGTTAATACCTTCCGGCAATTTAGCCACACCCATTTTTACCGCTGCAACACTGAAGGTGAAAATCCCGAGAGGTTTACCCAGTAACAGGCCAAGCGCAACACCTAAAGGCAGGGTTGAAGCCAGACCAGCCAGAGAAACACCGGCCAGTGAAATACCTGCGTTAGCGAATGCAAACAGAGGCAAAATACCAAACGACACATAAGGATGCAGTGCATGTTCCATATGTTTCAGCGGAGAGTGCTCACCCTGTTTGCCCTTCAGAGGAATTGCAAAACCGATCACCACACCGGCCAGTGTCGCATGAACACCCGACTTCAGTACCGCAACCCACAAAATCAGGCCAACCACCATGTAAACACTGATTTTGGTAACGTGTTTAGCATTAAGCAGGAACAGCACACCCGTCATGATAAAGCCAATTGTCAGCGCTATGGTTGATAAATCGCTGGTATAGAAGAGCGCAATGATCACAACCACACCCAAGTCATCAATGATGGCCAGCGCCAACAGGAATACTTTCAGGCTCACCGGCACCCGATTTCCCAACAACGCCATGATACCCAAAGCAAACGCGATATCAGTTGCCGCCGGGATCGCCCACCCCTGAATAGCTTGAGGATCTCCCGAGTTAAACAGCACATAAATCAGTGCCGGCGCAAGCATACCACCTACAGCGGCGATAGCCGGAAAAATGGCCGTTTCACGCGACTTCAGTGCCCCTTCCAGCAGCTCACGTTTTACTTCCAGGCCAATTAACATGAAAAACACAGCCATCAGGCCATCGTTAATCCAGTGAGAAACAGACATACCAAACAGGTAGCTGTGCAGTGCACCCTGATAGAATTCATTGAGAGGTGAGTTTGCAATGGTCATGGCAACCACCGCAGCGATCACTAAGATGATCCCTCCGGCTGATTCCATTTTGAAAAAGTCACGAATTGTGTCAGTCATTAAATCGTCCTTGTCGTTATGTTAGTCAACGATAAACAAAAGAATAAATTGAGTGTATCCACTCACTTATCGCTTGAGAAATCGCTTGTAATGAACATAAACCTCGAAAATCCCGAACAGTTAAGCTTCATGTTACGTTTATTCCGTTTAAACAATCCCAAACTCTAAGTATAGGAAATCGAGTAAAGAAAACCGCTTTTGAGGGAAAATAACAAAACGGGAAGATCTAAGATGTTCCCGTTCCGACTCATAAGTATGAAGTGTTTGTCGTTTTTAACGTATTACAGAAAATGATAGTTTAGTAACCCGTCAGTTGCATAAAACCGTGAGCACGGTGTGTTCCGAACGAGTAAATCGGCCCCTGCCAGTATGGCAGAGCGAAGGGTAGCCACAAATGTTGGTTGAGTACACTGGTGGTAATATTGATATTCTGGCTCGGGATCGAAATATTCCACTGCAACGGGACTAATTTACCGTTCGCCAAAGACATCATGTGCAGAGGGGTGATCATCACATCAGATTCATTCAGTGTGATCACTCTACCATTGCGGGTCGACAAGGTTCCGAATACATAGGGTAACTGCAGATTGTGTCGGAATCGACTGACTGTCAGTGTGGTATCCTGATCGAGGTCAAGCACGAACCAGTCCCAGCCACGCTGACCTTCTGCCAGCAAACCGCTGCCCCACTCTTTGCTCATCCACGCCGTCCCTTCAACTGCAACCGGAGGCATATTATTGCTAAGTTTAAGCGAACCACGTACCTTGATAAACGGCGCCTGAATATTATATGACGCAACCGGCATCAGGTTATGCTTGGCCTGATAACCCTGCTCACCGGGAATCACATACTGTCCGGTTTGTTCCATCTTCAGCGACAACGCGAAAGAATCGGTATTAACGCTCAAACGCCCGGGGAACGGGTTCTCATCTTTAGCACTCCAGGACCAGTTATCAATCCACATCCGAAAAGGTTTTGCATTGAGCCCGGCGAGTCCGATACCACCGCGGGCCATACGTTGTTCACGCCAGACGTGATCACGGGTCGAGATCACCACATGTGAAAAATAGAGTTGGGAGTTATCCCAGCCCGGATGCTCCAGATCATCACGCGCGATACGGAAATAATTCCATTGCACACCATATTCGTTGCCGTGCGTATCTTTGACATTGGCAAAGAAGTGCCACCACTCATGTTGATAGTCCGGATGCATAGCGAAGTCTGCGGGTAAAACCACAGACTTACCCGGCAGTGCCGATTCAAATACTTTTTGCGATTGTGAGGCAAACAGAGAATCCAAATCGTTGTCATCGGGCTGGTATTGGGTCGGAGCGAAGATGGCATACAGCAATGAACCGATCAATGCGATAACCGCCAATACGGTCGTAACCACCAACAGCTTCACCAGTCTTTTATTCAGTACTGCCATTACAGCGCATCCCTTAATGATTTCATTGGCGAGCGACGAACCAATCGCATCACAGGTAGAGCCCCTGCAATAATCAGAGCCAGCATCGACAACATGGCGGTTTGCATATAAAGAGACGGAATCATTTGCAATGCCATTGTCCACCCGAACGATTGACGAATCACAACATCAATCATTAACTTAGCCAATACAATCCCCAACGGCAGCGCAATAATCAGAGAAATCGCGCCAAACACAAACAGCTGTAACGCCCCGACTGCGACCAGTTCTTTTCCAGACATGCCCAGACAACGCAGCAAAGCAATATGCCGCTGACGGGAGACTTCACCGGCAACGGTCGCAAAGAAAATACCACACACCGCAATTAACAAGGTGATGTTACCCAGGGTATCGGCAATAGCAAAAGTCCGGTCAAAGACCCGCATGGCTTTTTTATGCAGGCTATGGTTGTCGAACACCCGTTCCGAATCGAGCCTGAATACCGAATCAAGACGCTTTTTCAGCACGTTGACCTGAGTATCATCTTTCATCTTCACGGCCAGAGCGACATTCCCCGTACCAGCAAAAGCGTACAGCCAGTTGCGATGAGACATCAGCACCTGATTATAAGGGTTACCATAGTCATAATAGACGCCGACCACCAGCCAGCCCTGGCCCAATGGCATCGAGAGATCGATATAATCACCCGGTCGTATGCCCAGTTTAATCGCCATGGATTCGCTGACCATCACGCCACGCGAATGATGCAAATGATACCAGTAGTCAGGCACACCTAGCTTCACCGTCAGAGCATCCAGTTCCCCTTGCGAAGTACCGGTACTGACCACCTGCAAAGCACCATTATTGGTCGAGAAATCTTTCTCCCAGCGCCACCAGACATTATCGACGTCCGGTTGTTTCGACAGCCATTCACTCATCCGGGCAGCCGAACTCACGGTTGG
This sequence comes from Vibrio ostreae, assembly GCF_019226825.1. Lineage (NCBI taxonomy): Bacteria > Pseudomonadati > Pseudomonadota > Gammaproteobacteria > Vibrionales > Vibrionaceae > Vibrio > Vibrio ostreae. The sequence continues at coordinate 877,726 of NZ_CP076643.1, read as the reverse complement.
ATAGAGATATAAGTCAGCCGCCAGACGCTGTGACAGCCATTTTTCTGTCGTCTCACGGAAACTGCCGACCGTGGTTTCCACCCCGATATTGGCCGCCATAGCCAGCATAAATGCCATTGTCGCTACGCCACGATAACTCATACTCGCTGCTGCATCGGCAAAGAACCAGCGTACTTTTACCCAGCGCATGGTGTAAGAGAAACTCTTAAATACATTCCAGATTATGAATGGCGTCATCAGAGCCACACTGATCAGCAGTAACGCGATAATGGCAAAGCCGGACGACTGAGTTTTCGGCGCCTGATACACCGCCATTGCTGCCACAAACAGGCAGCTCGCAATCAAGGCTTGTAAGGTGAATTCAGAACGGGCAAAACGCATCAGGGAAAGACGGGTTGTCAGTCGTATCGGCTGCGATTTTAGCAACCGGATCAATGGCCATGCACAAGAAGCAAACGCCCCGAAAATCGCCATAAATAAGCTGTATGAACTCCAGCTCCAATCCCAGTCTATCGCCAGCCCTACGTTGGCGTCATACAGATTAGCCAGGCTGGCCGATACCGCTGGCATTAACTTATTGGCCAGCATCAGGCCAAACACATTGCCGCACAGCCAGCTCAGAATAACCAGAACAAGCAACTCAAGTGATAACGCTTTCGCCAGTTGCCAGCCAGAGACCCCGGTTTGACGTAATATACCAACCAAAGGCTGACGCTGGATGAGCGACAGCGACATCGCCTGGTAGAAAATAAATAACCCAACCAAAAACGCCAGCATTCCCATCGCGGTCAGATTCATATGGAAAGCCTGAGTGAGAGATTCCAGCTCTGCGCGCGAACTGCGCACTAACGTCATTCCATTTGGCAGAGCTCTTTTCAGTTGTTGTAGCTTCTCCGGCGGCATATCCGTGCAGGCGATAACCGACAAGCCAGCGCTTGGTCTCAGCTCACGAACTAATGACAGGTCCGCAACAATCCGAGTGCCGTTAATCAAGTTGTGCGTATCAATCACCACAGGGCCGAGCTCAGTGCCATCGTCCAGAGTCACCGGATCGCCGGCGGACCAGCCTTGCAGCGCAGCAAAATCCTGACTCACCATCAAAGGGGACGGTTTTTGCATCAGTGCCAACATACTCATCTGATCTAATGTCAGACCATTCCCCAGCGGCAGCATGGCGACCGGATCAATACCGAGCAGAGTGAAATCAGCACCGGATTTGGTTGTCAGTCGGTAACTGTCAAACGGAGCACACTGGTTGAAACCCTCCCGACGCAACTGGACGTAGAAGCCCTGCGGAATTTTATTGGCGACGTGTTTGGTACGGATTCGATAAGGAAGAGGGTTAGAAAACAGCTTTTCGCCATGTTCGTAACTTTGACGAGCATGGTTGTTGATTGCGGTAACGCCAACTAACAGGGAAACACTGAGTGTCAGGCCGAGCCAGACGAGAAAAATTTGTAGCGGGTAACGACGGTAATGCCCGAGTAGTGCTTTAACTACGGGCCATAACATGTAACTGCCCTCCTTGCAGGCGGATACACCCTTCCATATGGCTCGCGACTTTTTCACTGTGGGTCACTAACAGCAGGGAACACTCGAGTTGATGCGCCAGTGAGGTCAGCAAGCGCATTACCGCTTCAGCATTACGTTCATCCAGGCTTCCGGTCGGCTCATCGGCCAGCAATAATGTCGGTTCCATATACAAGGCGCGCGCAATCGCAGCACGCTGTTGCTGCCCACCGGAGACTTCTTCCGGATAACGACCAAGCAAAGGCATTAAATCCAGCGCCGATAAAATCTGGCGCAATAATCCCTGATCCTCTGGCAGCCCTTTAAGCTGACGACAAAAACGAATATTGTCGGCAACATTCAAGGTTGGTAACAGATTAAACTGCTGAAAAATATGACCAATATTATTACGGCGAAAGGCTGTGCGTTTATGCTCTGCATTCTTGTGCATGGCAAAATCAGGAAACCAGATTTCACCCGAATCGACGGTGTCTAGACCTGCAATCAGATTGAGCAGCGTACTCTTGCCCGAGCCGCTTTCGCCCATTAATGCCAACTGATCGCCCCGATTTAACGTCAACTCTGCCCCTTGTAATACAGGGTGAAACTCATCGCCATCCATAAATCCTTTGGACAGGTCTATCAGTTGTAACATTAAATCACTCACCGTCGATAAATTAAGGACTGAGAATCTACACTAATTCCCGCACTCTAGAAAGTATTTTGGACATGGGGTCACAAAATATACATCAAGATGCATTGGTAAGATGTCATATATCTAGTTTTCGATCAAATTGCGCATCCAGCGCTTGCTTTTTGTACGCCAAATAGAACCAAACCATTTCACCACTTCTTCGGTAAGAAACAGCAGATAAATCCATTCCGGCGCCACCTGTAAATAGATGGCTGCAAATGCCGCCAGAGGAATGCCAATCAACCACTGGGCGACGGTATCCTGGGCAAGACAGAATTTGACATCGCCGCCAGCTCGTAATACCCCGACAATCAGCATCATAGGCACAGAACGAAGAACTATTCCAAGGCTCAGAATCACGATGAATTTGTCCGCCAGATCGCGAGTCTGCTCAGTCAGTGCACTAAACGAATTCAGAATGGGGATCTGCACCAGATAGAGTAAAAATGCCACCACCACGGCGGCGACCACGTTCACTACCGCAATACCAATCGCCTGATAATAAACCGCGTCAAAGTTTCTGGCGCCAAGCTGGTTGCCGACTAACACCGCGGCCGCATTCGACATCCCAATCAAAAGACTGAGCGAGATTGACTCTACCGGCGTCATCACAGACAGTGCCGCTAAACCCTGAACACCGGTTTGCCCCATAATGGCATGATAGACAAACAGCCCACCCGCCCAGCCGAGAAAATTGACGGTGGTCGGCAAAGAGAGCTTAAGAAACCGGACTATCGTTTTCCACACCAGTACCGCGCGAATATCGCCAAGATGGAACGCCAACAAATGCTGCTTGGCATACAAATAACCAAACAGGCAGCCGACTTCGACCAATCCACTGATCACAGTCGCAATCGCCGCCCCCTGAATACCAAGGGCAGGAAATCCCCATTTACCGAATATCAGTAACCAGTTGAGGAAAACGTTCGCCAGGATCCCAATCCCGCTGAAAAAAGTGCTGATACCCGGTTTATGCATGGCTCGTAATCCGACTGCCATACTGCTGACGCATGCAACCGCCAGCATGCTGAAAGAAGTGATGATTAAGTACTGGGAGCCTAGCCCATTAACACGCTGCGACTCAGTGGCCAGTGCCATAATCTCACTGGGAAAAATCAGAAACAGTGCCACAGTGAACAGCGCAAAAAACATAGAAACCAGCCAGGTTAATGCGGTACTTTCGCGCACCCCGCGCTGATTACCGGCCCCCCAGTACTGTGCGGTCAGCAGAGCGCCACCGGTTGTCACGCCCACCAACATAATCGTGGTCACAAAGGTTGCACGCGCAGCGACGCCGACAGCGGCAATTTCAGCTTCGCCCAGTTGTCCCAGCATCAACACATCGACTAAGCCGCGACTGGAAAACATGATGCTTTGCAAACTGATCGGCAGCGCAATCGCAATCAGATGACGAAAAAAATCACCTTTGGTGTAATGTAAAACTTGAGACACAACAGACAACCGACCACCTCTGGACAAGAGTTTGATAGCAAGGCTAAAAATGAACCGTTATTATACGCTTATGCACCTAATCACACCACTCCATTGCAAGAGGCGATCATGAAGAGAGTTCTGGTTCTGGGCGCGTCCGGATATGTGGGATCGCAGCTCCTCCCTCTATTACTGGAACAAGGTTACGATGTCACCGCGGCTGCTCGCCAGACCGACTACCTGACGCTAAGAACCTCACCCCATCCGCACTTGACGATTACCCATCTGGACCTGGCTGATGAGCAGGCAACACTTCAGCTCGTGCCTCAGTTCGAGCTGGTGTTTTTTCTGGTGCACGGTATGGCGCAAGGCCATGACTTTATCGAATATGAGTTATCCCTTGCTCATCACTTTAAATCCGCACTGGACCAAAGCCAGGTACGCCACGTCATCTATCTCAGCGCGCTGCAACCAGCCACAGGCCAGTCGAACCATCTTAAGGCAAGGAAAGAGACCGGTGATATTCTACGCCAGAGTCACGTCCCGGTGACAGAATTGCGCGCAGGGGTGATTGTCGGCCCAGGCTCAGCAGCGTTCGAGATCATGCGTGATTTCGTCTATAACCTGCCTCTGTTAATTGCGCCTCAATGGGTCGACTCCAAAGCCAACCCGATCGCTTTGGAAAATCTGAATCACTATCTGCTCAAACTGGCACAGGAAAATCCATCTGGACATCAGATACTGGAAGCCGGCGGCCCGGATACACTCTCTTATCGTGATCAGTTCAGAGTCATCTGTCAGCTGACCGGCAAACCTTTTCGACTCTGGTCAACCCGCATGCTGACGCCAGCCATGGCGTCCTATTGGCTGGGTCTGGTCACCTCAGTACCATCAAGCATTGGCCGGGCGTTATTAGCCGGACTGGAACATGATTACGTCACCGATTCCGACACGATTCGCACTCGTTATCCGCAACCGTTAATCAGCTACTATGACGCAGCGAAATCCACCATCGAACAGGAAGGCACTTTCGTGCGCAGCAACGTCTGGGGATTCGACCCCGCCGCTTTGCAGCGCTGGCAAGCCGGCTACGGCTATTATCCTAAATGTGCCGGAGCCACTATAAGGACACACGCCTCTGCTGACGCATTGTGGCAGGTGGCACAGCAGATCGGTAGCCGGGAGAAGGGCTATTTCTTTGCCAACATTCTGTGGCGCACCCGAGAATGGCTGGATTTTCTGGTCGGTGGAGGCAAGCCAATCCGGGTATCGCCTCCCGGCCCGGAACTTAAGGTGGGTGACTTTATCGACTCCTGGAAAGTGATTCGGGTCGAAAAGCCGCATTTCCTCTCCCTGTTATTTGGTATGAAAGGTCCGGGGCTTGGTCGCTTAGAAGTAACGATTAAAGATCAAGGTGACGTAAGGGAGCTGAATATTACCGCCTGGTGGCACCCAAAAGGGTTTGCAGGATTACTTTACTGGTTTGCCATGATGCCGGCCCACCTGTTTATTTTTAACGGCATGGTGAGAGCAATCTGCCAATTGGCGGAGCACGACGATTAGCCCCAAGGGTCACAACAACATCGGGGCAAGTCGTCACCAGGACTAAGGATTCACAGCCCTCGATGACGGCTCGCTGCTTTCATCTTGGGTATTTTCAGATTGCGCGGGTTGGGAAGATTGCTCAGATTGGGGTAACTTGTGAGCAATACCGGCGTGACAATCTATGCACGACTGTCCCCGCTCTTCCATCATCTGATGACGCCGGGCTGTTGTGCGCGCCTGATTCTCAAGCTCCATCCGCTCTATCTGATGACAATAACGGCACTGTTTGGATTTATTGTCGATAAACTGCTGCGTCACGTGTTTTGCCAGACGCGGCCGATGCTCAGTTTCAAAATTATCTAATCTGATATCTCCCGTCAGTTTATGAATTACATCCGCACTGGCGGTTATTTTTACTATTAACTTGGGTATCAATTCACGTGGTACATGGCAATCGGCACAAGTGGCAGCAATAACCCCTTTGGTATTGTTAAAATGAACCGACTGTTGATACTCTTCAACTATGGTATCCATGCCGATGTGACACGAGAAACAGAAAGCATTGTTATTTGTATAGTCCATCACTCCATGGTATGCACCAAGGGACAGCGCACCTAAAATAAATGCTAACATTCCGCCTAAAGGGATTCCAAGTAGCCATTTTGAATTAGGCTTTTTCCACCAGTTCATAGATACCACTCGCTAAAAGCAATTCATTGCATACTCGCATAATATTCAGCCAACGATAATAAGTCTGACTGAGTGAGGCTTTTAATTGCCTGATCCATTTTCTTATCTACGTAACGCTGTCCGTTATAAAATTGCTGCAAGGTTTTAATTAAATAACCTTTTTTCTGACCAGCTAAAACCGACACTTCTTCCATCGCATCACTACCGCCCTGGATATGACAACTTTCGCAGTTTTCAGCATGAATCACTTTACCCCGGGCAGCGAGCGCTGCATCGAATGTCTGCTTAGTTCGAACAAAAGGCAACCCACTGTAGTGAGCGGCCAGTTGCTCAATTTCCTGTTCAGTGAGCGCAGTTGCGATGGTGGCCATATCCCCTTGTTGACTGGTGTCACCGCTGACATGGTGCACTTTGGCAGCTGGTCGACCCTCCTGATAACTCAGCATTTGATCGATAAGATTAAACTCAGCAATACCGGCAATGGTCGGGATGTCTGTACTTTGTGATACACCATCCTTGCCATGGCAGGCTTCACATTCAAAGCGCTGGATTAGATCAGTGCCGGAAGCACATGAAGCAATGCTAAAAAATGTACTAGTGGTTATTAAAGATAGTTGCAGCATTATTAATTTTAAAGAGTTAAACATGTTCGCTCATCCTAAATTAGAGTAATAAAACTAATACTTATATCCAATGTTATAATTCCATGTTTAGTAAGTAGAATATTTTTAATTAATAAACAGCGTCAACCATCAAGGCAACGACAAGATAAGCAACATATTTTATAAACATAACCAGCCCGGATTTCTCACTTACTACTGTTGTTCTGCTACTTATCTAATATCATAAAAATAGCCAGCCAGCTCTCACGATGACATTGCAAAAATCATTCTAATCGAGTTTTGTGATTATAGATTAAAATCCACAATAAAAATATGGTGATGATTTTTTCTCTGTCTATACTTTTGTAAAACATGGCTAAACCAGCCCTAAAAACGGCGGAAAATGATTATCAGAAATCAAAAAAATAAATTCCGATGATTCAAATATATAAGCAGTTTACGGCCATATAAGTAATAAACAATCTGCAAACAAGAAATCCGTTGCGCTGTTATTCCATTGAAGTAGGGATAAAGTTCAGGTGGGAGCACGACAATGACAATAAGTAAAACAGCTGTGCTATTCCTGGGGCTCAGCCTGTTACTGAGCGCCTGTGGGCCCGGCAGCAAAAATGATCAAAATCAGGCGCCACCTGACGTAACCACCTTCAGTGTCAACATTGACACCCCCGCACTGCTGACCGCAAAGAACGGGACAGACACCAAACTGGTCGTCGACTTTCAAGTCACAGATGGCGTAGGACGCCGTGTCACATTCGACAGTAGCAAAGACTTTCGCATTGCCGTGCTGAAAGCGATGCCCGCCCGGATGGATACCGATGACAGCACCAGCGCCGCTTATGCCTACAACGGCCGCAACGGCAACACCTTCTGGAAGAGTTATCATCACAGCAGCAATGCCAGCGATAACCGGGCACAAATGGAAAGTGTCTGGGACGGAGAGCTTGTACAGACCGCCCAAGGTTATCGTTACACCTTCGCTATCACGGATATTTTGAACGTTGCCGACCCCTACCCCGCCGACTCTGCCGATAACGGCGGTTTTATTGCCTGGGATGAGGATAAATTACATCGCATTGTGATGGCCTATGGCGATCACGACCTTGGCTTCACTCAGATTTTTGAATGGGTACCCGGCACCCGTTCAGACAATACTGTGTCCAGAAACGTGATTGAAAAGGGTACCTGTGCCAACTGTCATATGAATGAGCCCCTTCATCACGGTCCCGGTTATCGCTCAATCGACAACAACATTGCTGTGTGTACTGCGTGCCATAACGACAGTAATCCGGCAGCGGCTCCCCGGCGCCGTCCATTGGCAGTGCTGGTGCATCAGTATCACGGTAATGTGTTTAAAATCGGCACCAGCAGCAGCGATCTGACCACCTACAAGCAACCCGTTGATAGTAATGACCAATTGGTGACGGACATCGATGGATTGGTTATTGAAGGCAACCCTTTCCCGCAAGATACCCGCAACTGTACCACTTGCCACTCGGACAATACCACGCTTGCCTCGGATGCCAACAACTGGTTCGAACATCCTACTCAGGTGGCCTGTGAAAGCTGCCACCTGTACCGGGATCGTGGCGCGCACAGTAATCAGGTCGGCACCAACTGGGTTCGTAACGGCGTCGCGCAAAACAGTTGCACCGGGTGCCATCGCCCATACGATCTCGACAGTAACAACGAACCCATTATTGGCCAGGATGCCAGCCGAAGCGCTAAAACCGTCCACATGACTCGTTTACAAAATCTGGCTGTCGCAAGAGATTCACTGCAGATCTCGATTGAACAGGCCCGTTTCATTAACAGTCAATTTGAAGTCGATGTGCGTATCGAAAAAGACGGCAGCGCGGTGAGTAGTCTGGATGATATTAACTCCTTCATCAATGAACACGGTCACCTTAACTTATTACTCAACTGGGATAATGGCGATGGCCTGATGTTAGCCAATAACGGGCTGGATATGGCTGCAGACGGTAATCTGGGTGACGGTTGTATTGCCCTGGGAAGTGGTCTGTTTACCTGCCACAAAGATTTCAGCACGGCAGCTCTCAAACCCGGGGCGCTCTCCAAACTGACGGTCAATTTGGCTGACATTCCGCTCTGTGGCGACAGAAGAAATGCCGTACTCAGCGACTGCAGCAACTTCACCGGGATAGACCTGCTTAAATACCCGTTTGTCATCGCGGCCAATAATAGCGCCTCTTCCTTTGATAGCGGTGGTGTCAGCCTGACCCACAAACTGCCGGTGGCGGCGGATATCAATAGGTGCAATACCTGTCACCAAGCGTTAACGATTCATAAACTGGGCGAGCATCCTCATGCGGCAAGCGACTTCCAGCAATGTAAAAACTGCCACAATTCTGAGCGGTCCGCGTTCTATCCCGGTATGGCCGCGGATCTCAAATACCATGTCCACTCTTTTCATGCTTATGGTTCGGCAAGAGCGGGAGAGTCACGTTTTCCGGGCGCACTCAACAATTGTGAAGCTTGCCATACCAACAGCCAATACAACCTGCCGACGAGCGAAAATACCCGCCCATCACTGGCATCAGGCAAATATTTCAGCCCGGCGTTGGTTGCCTGCGGAGCCTGCCATCTGGAATCAGCGCTGGCCAACGCCGACCCCGATAATGTTGCCGGCGACGCAATACTGACGCATATGCTCAGTAATGGCGCAGTATTTGCCGCCGATAATGCGGCAGACGCTGTCGGTTCAGAGCAGTGCGCATCTTGTCATGCCATCGGGCAATCGCAAGGCGTTGATAAGGTTCACCAAGTTTATGATTATCGCGACTGAGGCTTCAAGACAACCTTCCAACGAATGATCAATAACGCATCAAAACAGGAATGGGTTATGAAAAAAGGTGTGCAGCTGTGGTGTTTTATCATGCTCGTGCTACTGGTATTGTCCCCAACGCTAAATGCGCAAGAGAGCGTTGCCGATGATGCCAGGCTCGAAGCTGAGACAACGCTGGATCAAAAGTTCAGCGCGGGAAATTATTCACGCCGCGGCGCAGAGGGTTGTCTGCGCTGCCATGATGACGAATCGGACCACCCGGCCAGCGGCATTTTTGCCAATGTTCACGGCAAGATAGCCAACATCCACGGTCCGATGCGGGATAAGCAATGCGAGGCCTGCCACGGACCGGCCGGTAATCATGCCCGTTCTCCGCGTAAGGGCCAGCTACGTGAGCCCATGGTCACCTTTGGCCCGGACTCGCCGGTTCCGGCTGAAAAACAAAACAGCGTATGCCTATCCTGCCATCAGGACACACAACGAGCCAGTTGGCACAGTAGCGAACACGCCTTTGAAGGCCTGTCCTGCTCCAGTTGTCATCGGGTGCATAAAAAACAAGATCCCATGCTCGATGCCGGGCAACAAATTCAGACCTGTACTACCTGTCACAGCCAGACCAAAGCTGACTTACATAAACGCACCAGTCACCCGATGCTCAACGGGACAATGCAATGCAGCGATTGCCATAACCCGCACCAGAGCGTCAATGAATTCAGCCTGAATCAACCGTCCGTCAACGCGGCCTGTTACGACTGCCATGCAGAAAAACGCGGCCCGTTTTTATGGGAGCACGAACCGGTCAGTGAAGATTGCACTGCCTGTCACACCCCGCATGGTTCTGTCAACCCGGCGATGCTGAAACAGAGACTGCCTCAGCTGTGCCAGTCATGTCATCAGGTCCCACATGCTAACGTCGAATTCGCCGCCAATGACCTGCGCGTACGCGGCGGAAGTTGTCTCAACTGTCACAGCCAGGTGCACGGTTCCAGTCACCCTCGTGGACAGGCGCTGAGAAACTAAGGAGCAGAGATGAAATTATCCTTACTATCGGTTCTGATTGCCTTGGCATTGCCCGCGGCCAGCGTTGTCCACGCAGATTATTCTTTGCAGCGCAGCGCCAGTTTCGATACAGCAAATTGGCAATGTGAGCCCTGCAGCAGCGATGGAAACTGGCACGGCGATATTCAGTTCGGCTTGGGGTATCTGGATAACGATCAAGGCGCCCGCTTTAATAACTGGAACACACCGGTCTACGGCACGGGTGATCTCAATAAATCGATTAATCCCGCTTTGAGTATCAACATGGAACAGTATGAAGACGACGGCTACTACAATCGCATCACGGCCCTCGACCTCGGCCTGCAACGATTCCTGCTAGAATGGGAAAACGGTCGCTATGATGGTCTGCGTTTCCTGGGCAGTTATAGTGAAACCCCTTATTTTGCTGGCTATTCCTGGCTCAGCGTTTATCACGACAATGGCAGCTACCTGACTAGTGGCACACTTGATACGTTCAGCCCAAAAACCACGCGTGAATCCGTCAAATTAAGCGTTAAATATACTCCCCATTCGCCGTGGCAACCTCATGCAGCGATGAAACACGAGCGTAAGACCGGCACTCGCGCGTTATATACTTTTGTGAATCCCGGCCTTGGCAATAATCCTGGCTTTATTCCTAAGCCGATAGATAACCAATCCCTCAATACCGATTTCGGTATCAGCTATATTGCCAAGGACTGGATGACCGACCTCTCCTACCAAGGCTCATTTTTCCGTAATGATGAGCCCGCGCTACACTACGGATTGGCCGCTAACCCGTATCAAAACCAGATCGCCTATGAGCCTGACAATGATTTCCACCAACTGGCACTGTCCGGCAACTACAGGCTCGAAGAACAAACCTTTAACAGTCGATTATTGTGGTCACGCAGCACATCAGAAAGTGGCATGAACCCATTTCCTCAATCCCCGGTGCTGTCAGACAGCTTTCGCGGTGAGATCAACACTGTCCAGCTCAGTGCTGATTACCATAATCAGCTCAGCCGCAAGACCGCCGTTAAAGTCAGTGCTGATTATCTGGATCGCAACGATGATTCAGATCGTCACACCGTGATAGGCACCACACGCAAAGCGTATGACCGCGACCGCACCCGGTTAGAGGTCGCGGCAAATCATAAACTGTCGCGCTCTCTGCGTCTTAACGCCGGCTATGAATATAAACGGGACAGACGCCCTTACGCCGACCGGAAGCAGACCGAACAGCAAGCGGGTTATATCGGGGCACGCTATCGGCCTCAGGCCGATTGGACACTGGGTGGCAAACTCACTTATGCCTCTCGTGACGGGTCTGACTGGAATAACAGCGATCCCGACGCCCCGCACCTGAGACAATATTATCTCGCCGATCGCGACAGGCTGGAACTGCGCGCTGACGGCAGTTATCAGTTTTCCCCCGGCCTGCAGCTGGTTGTCGAAACCTGGTATGCCGATGACCAGTACCCGACTCCGGATATCGGCATCAGTGATGGCAAAGATTACGGCTATGATGCTTCGGTCAACTTTGCACTCGACAGTGGTGTAAACGGACACGCCTTTATTACTCAGCAATATATTCGCGCAGCACAACATCATGCTAATAGTGACGTAGTCGGATGGAACCGCTATACCACCCGTTCAAGGGATTACGTCACTACGGTTGGTCTGGGATTAAGCAAAGATGACTTTTTCCACGATGCCCTGCAGATCTCTTTCGACTATTCCCATAGTCGCAGTACAGGTGAAACCGACGCCAGCTCAAACAGTTACCGCTATCCTGATAACAGAGCAAGCGCACATCGCTTCGAGCTGACCGGTGACTATCAAATCTCCGACGACCAGAATGTATTACTTAATATCCGCTATGAAAAATACCGTGAAAGTGACTACCTGTTCGTGCAGGAAGAGAACATGGGGGATGTGATGCAAAGCTATGAGGGGATATTTGGGGCCGTCTATTGGCGTTACCGTTTCTGAGGTAGGTTGTTTAAAGATGAAAAAACAGGAGAGATATTCCTCTCCTGTTACAAAACTCAAGCGTGATTTACCGGCTTAATCAGCTTTAAAGCTGAGAGGGATTTCAGCCACTTGCTGACCCTGATTGCCCGGATAGATCAAATACTCGCCGTGGTACTTCACGTTCGACTTATAATCAGTGCGCTTATGTACCATAAAACCTGCTTCGGCCGCCTTCTCAATAAAGCCGGCGTGGTAACCACGGACAAACCAGCTCATCGGTTTAACCAGCAGCTCACCGTCAAAACACGACTCGCACTGCTCGGCACACAGTGCCAGCGAGTTCTGGCCGTCGGTAAAGATCTGCACCTTACCGCAACCTACCAGAGGCTCTGAAGTTGACACTTCCCAATCCGCCTGCTCCATCGTATCGAGGAACTGCTCAATTTTTTTATCTGTAATGACGTTGCACTCCGCGGCGGCATCACCGGCAAAAAATTGCGCGTAGTAAGCAGAAATGCGCTTAAACGTAAAAAGCAGCTCAGACTGATTGCCCTTTGAGCGGCCAGCCTTTTGCCAACGCAGCAAATCGTCACTCACACAGCGGTGGAAACGCTGACTTTTGATCGCCTTAGTCACCCAGTGCACCAGAAAATGGTTGTTTGCGACCGGAGCATCGGCCACTTTTCCGGCGCTATGCTCTGCGCTCAGCTCTGCTAACGCCGCGTTTACGACGTTCTGAATTTCCAGATAGTAGTCTGACACTATGCTTTTCTTCCTAATGTCCAATAAAAACTCGCAGATAATAACGAACATCCGGCCATAACGAAAATCATTGGCCAACTTTCTCCGCCAGGCATCGCTGCCACCAATGCGCCAACAACCGAGCCGGTACCAAAACGTAACGTGCCCGCTAAAGAAGACGCCGTCCCGGCCATGCGCGGATACCCGCTGAGCAGCAGCCCCATTGCATTACTGCCGATAGTAGAGATGGTCCCAATAAACATCACCACAAACGGCACCGTCCCCCATAGGCCAGCGCCGGTGAACCAGCCGATAAACAGCCCCAGCCCAGCCAGTAACTGTACAAAAAGACCAAAACGCAGCATGGCATGCGAACCGACTTTTTTCACCAAACGGCCGTTGAGAGTCGTCATACCGATCATCGCGACGATATTCAGCGCAAAAAGATAGCCAAACTCGCTCGGGCTCACGCCGTACAGATCAATATAGACGAATGAACCTGCGGTCAAAAAGGCAAACATGCCCGAAAACGAGAAAGCTCCGGCCATAATTAACCCCATCGCCTGACCACTGCGACACAGACGCAGATAGTTCTTCATCGTACTGCGAAAATGCAGCGGCTGTCGGTTTTCGTCAGACAGGGTCTCCGGAATTTTCCACAACACCATGGCAATAACAACCACAGCAAAAGCAGCCAGTAACCAGAAGATCGACCGCCAGCCAAACCAAACCGCCAGATAACCGCCAATCATCGGCGCGACCAGCGGTGCAATCGTGATCACCAAGGTGACAAACGACATCGCGCGGGCAAAATCTTCACGGTCAAACATATCGCGTACCACAGCCTGAATCACCACGGCAGCAGCAGCACCAGCAAAACCTTGTGCCGCCCGCACATAAGTCAGCGCGTCAATACCATGCGTGGTGGCGCTGACCATAGCCGCTACCGCAAACAGGAAAATACCGCCCAACATCACCGGGCGACGTCCATAACTATCAGCGAGAGGGCCATGCAAAAGTTGGCCGATAGCAAAGCCTGCCGTGTAAGCGGTCAGCGTGATCTGCACCTGGCCAGCAGTGGTCCCCAGATCTTGGGCGATAGCTGGCATGGCTGGCAGATACATATCGATGGCCAGCGGAGTCAGTGCACCAATCGCACCGAGCACAATAAATAACAAAAAGCCTATCTTCGACGCATCGTAGTTAAGGGGGGAATTCGTTGAGGTCATACATCTCCACTCTGATAAAAATACGAAGTGCGACACCAGGTGCCGCACTTATTGATTCGATTTCGACATCCCGAACAATCAGGTCTAACGACGAGAAATGAGTGAGCCCGCAACAGAAAATTTCATGCGCGGAGAAACGAAGGCAGATAACGCCAAGTCAGACTCAAATCGACAGGGTAATATCGATAACATTGATTCCACTCTCTAGCTTATGGCAAAGCCGAGAAACTTCTAGTTCTTATTAGGAAATAAACTATTTCCTAATTCGATTTTTAGTTCCTAATTGAACTCAGTGTCCAGCACAGAACAAACACCAACCAGGCCTTTACCAGCATCGATGCAGTATCTGAGTAACGCCTATTCAGACACACAAGTCGTTGCAATCAGTCAGGCATTTATGGGCGACCATTTACGGGGACACACACTCTTACTAAGGAGAAAATAAAAAAAAAGGACACACACCTTTTCTGACATCTGTCCTTGTTCTCTTACCGCCAATATGCACTTAGATGCCTATTTCGCACCTGTATAAACCTCTGAACTGCGAGTGTCCCGCTTATATCTTCCTGTTTACTCAGTAAACAACAGAGTGGGAATAGAGAGGACAGACGCGACTGTGACTCAAGCCTCTAACAGGGTTATTTCCAGATCGACGCGACTTCGTCTTCAGTCAGGAAGCGGTACTCACCCGGCTCCAGGGTATCATCCAGCACGATATCCCCCACCCGTTCGCGATGCAGGCCAATGACTTTGTTACCCAAAGCGGCAAACATACGCTTAACCTGATGATATTTTCCTTCATGGATGGTCAGCAGTAGTTCGTTTTCCGCTTCATCCACCACTTCCATCTGAGCTGGCAGCGTCATGTCACGTTCATTACGCAACTCAATCCCCTGCGCCAGTTTCTCTGCGTAATCCGGTTGAATTGGGTCAGCCAGCCACACACGGTACGTTTTATCACATTTGTGTTTTGGCGACGTAATACGATGCGACCACTGACCATCGTCGGTAATCAATACCAAACCGGTGGTATCCACATCGAGGCGGCCGGCAAAATGCAGCCCGCGCATGTTCGCTTCATCCAGCAACACAAATGCAGTCTGATTAAAACCATCTTCGTGAGAGCAAACAAACCCTTCCGGTTTGAACAACATGATGTATCGTGGGCCACTCAGCGTAACTTCACGCTCCTGCCATTCGACAACGGATGTCTCGCTGACTTTGAATGCGCCACTTTTTTGCGATTGACCATCAACGGTGACATCGCCGCTTTTCAGGATCTGAGTGGCTTCTTTACGTGTGGTGCCCAGGGCGTCACACAGGAATTTATCTAAACGCATGCATACCTCATCTGCTCGAAGTCGGGTATTATACAGAGCCCACATTAAATAGTTGAGCTATTTCACAAAATTCATCGTCCGACTGTATGTATACACTTCGCCCCTATCAAGCTGACTCGGTAAAAGCCGTCATTCATTATTTTCGTCACAACAATACGCCAGCGGTTATCGTCCTGCCGACAGGTGCCGGTAAAAGCCTGGTGATTGCGGAACTGGCTCGTCTGGCCAAAGGCCGGGTATTAGTGCTTGCCCATGTCAAAGAGTTGGTTGAGCAAAACCACGCCAAATATGAAGGCTATGGCCAGAAGGGCGCTATATTTTCCGCCGGCCTGGGCCGTAAAGAAACCGATCAGCAGGTGGTGTTTGCGTCCGTGCAGTCTGTGGTGCGCAACCTGGATGCGTTTAAAAATCAGTTTTCGTTGCTGGTGATTGATGAGTGTCACCGTGTCCCGGATGACAAAGACAGCAGTTATCAAAAAGTCATCACCCACTTACTCAGCCTCAATCCGGGTATGAAAGTGTTGGGACTGACCGCCACCCCTTACCGTTTAGGCATGGGCTGGATCTACCAGTATCACACCCGCGGCCTGGTGCGCAGTGAAGACGCGCGCTTTTTTCGCGACTGTATTTTTGAACTGCCGATCACTTATCTGCTCGATGAGGGATTCCTCACCCCGGCCAAATTGATTGACGCGCCGGTACTGAGTTACGACTTTTCTCAATTGAAGCCAGCGAATACCGGCCGCTATAAAGAGTCAGAACTGGATATGGTGATTGAGCAATCCAAACGGGCAACACCACAAATTGTGGAGCAAATCATTCACCTCGCCCAAGACAAACAAGGCGTGATGATATTTGCGGCGACCGTGCGTCACGCGCAGGAAATTCTCGCCTTACTGCCACAAGGACAGTCCGACATCGTGATTGGTGATACGCCCTCACCGGAACGTGACACCATTATTCAACGCTTTAAACAGCGTGAAGTAAAATTTCTGGTTAACGTGTCTGTCCTGACAACCGGTTTTGACGCTCCGCACGTTGACCTGATTGCGATCCTGCGTCCGACCGAGTCAGTCAGCCTTTATCAGCAAATCGTCGGGCGCGGACTGCGTCTGTCACCGGGTAAAACCGAATGTCTGGTATTAGACTATGCTGGCAACACTTACGATTTGTATCAGCCTGAGGTCGGCGATCCGAAACCGGATTCAGACAGTGAAATCATCACTATTCCCTGCCCGGCATGCGGCTTCAATAATAATTTCTGGGGTAAGCTCGACAGCAACGGCTTTCTGCTTGAACATTTTGGCCGCCGTTGCCAAGGCTACTTTACCGATGAAGAGACCGGCGAGCGGGAACATTGTGGCTACCGTTTCCGTGCCAAATATTGTGGCGAGTGCGGCGCTGATAATGACATCGCCGCACGCATCTGCCATGAGTGTGACGCGACCCTGGTTGATCCGGACAAAAAGCTTAAAGAAGCGCTCAATCTGAAAGATGCGCTGGTGTTCGAATGCCTGGAAATGGACTTATCAGTACTTAAAGACGACAAAGGCAAGTCCCAACTGAAAGTCACCTACCGCGGAGACAACAACGCCCAAGTGCATGAATTTTGGTCATTAAGTACCCCGAAACAAAAAGCAACCTTTAAACAGCGTTTTGTGCGTCCTCATCTGGCAGACAAACATCGTCCGTTTGACGAAGCATCGCCGGCCAAAGTGGTCAACAACCAGCATCGCTTCCGCCCGCCGCAGTTTGTCATCGCGCGCAAGTCCGGTCGTTTCTGGAAAATGCGCGATAAAATTTTTGAAGATGAACTGCGTTGAACGATAGCATCCAACGTCAATACCATGGATTTGTTGACATTGCACCAATATGCAACCAGATGTTAGCTTAACAAACAATTCAGCTTGGGTTCATTTTGTGCTTCGTATACTGAGCATCAAATCGTTAACCACAATCGGACGGAATCACATATGTTAAATCAAAGCTTAAAACTTCGTACTTGGATCACCCTGCTGGGCTGCCTGTCATTACCGGTTATGGCTCAGCAAAGTGCCGGTCATGAATTTCTGCAAGATGCAGAACGACATGGAGCGCGAGTCGAGATTGATGAAGACCAAGACAAAGTGTTTGCAGCTGTACAACAGGGCCGTATCCGCCCGTTCTCAGAATTATATGCGGCGATTGATGAACAGCTTTATGGCCGCGTGATTAAAGTCGAACTCGAAGAAGACGACAACGAATGGATCTACGAACTCAAACTGGTGCATGACAATAAAGTGATTGAGGTGGAATACAACGCCACCACCCTTGAGCTAATGTCTATTGAAGGACGTAACGTGCTTGAGTTTATCAAACGCTAACTCGGAATAAGATATGGCGTCCACCGGGCGCCTTATGCTGAATAAAAAATAACAAAGAGAAAATACATGAAAATTCTGGTTATCGAAGACGATACCCGCTTGGGCGAACAAATTATCGACGCCCTGGATCAGGCTGGCTGGGTCGCAGAATTATCCCAAGACGGCGTCGATGCGCTGTATCGCGCCACTTCTGAGCCCTGGGATGCGATTGTTCTCGATTTGGGCCTGCCAAAACTCGATGGCCTGACAGTGCTTAAAGGCATCCGGGATGAGAACATCAACACACCGGTCGTTATTCTGAGTGCGCGTGACACGCTAACCCAACGGATTGACGGCCTGAATGCGGGCGCAGATGACTATCTCACCAAACCGTTTGAAGTTCTGGAGCTGATCGCGCGTTTGCGTGCCCAGTTACGCAGAGCATCCGGTAGCGCGTCACCGGTTTTGTCTTACGGCCAGCTCAGTCTGGACACTCGCACTTCCACGGTAACCTGGCAGGGCGCGCCGGTCAGCCTGACGGCTTTGGAATATAAAGTGATCGCCTATTTTCTGCACAATCCGGATAAGGTGATTTCACGAACCGAACTGGTTGAGCACATCTACAAGCAAGATTTTGATCGTGACTCCAATACCATAGAGGTGTTCATCGGTCGGATACGCAAAAAAGTCGCACCTGAAATCATCAAAACCGTGCGCGGCCTGGGATATCAGCTGAATGCCGAATAAGTCCTCGCCGCTCAGAAAACTCAGTCTGAAAACCCGCTTATTGCTTGCTGCAACCTTATGGCTAGGCGTGATGATTCTTGCGGCCGGTTATCTGATTCCAAGCCTTATCAAAGATTACCTGATTGCCGATGCCGAGCAGCAGCTTACTCTCTCGATGGATGAAATCACGGCGAACCTCGGCGCCAATGACCGTGGAAGCCTGAGCCTTGGCATCCGCTTGTCAGATCCCCGTTTCTATCAGCCCTACAGCGGTCTGTACTGGACCGCCAAAGTCGGCAGCCAGGAGTTGCGCTCACGCTCTCTGTGGGACCGCTCGATGACCAAAGAAACCCATGCACTTAAAACCCGTTACTTTGGCGCCAAAGATGAACCCTTGATTGTGCTGTCGCGTACCATTTATCTGCGGGAATTCTCCAATCCAATTAACATTGTGGTCGGAGTGGATGAAGCGCCCATCATGGCGACCTTGAAACAGGTCGGAGGCCAATTGTGGGGCATCCTCGGCTTACTGTTTATCGGCGTGCTGATATTGATTGGAGCACAGATTTCCTGGTCGCTGTGGCCGCTGGCGAAAATGCAAAAAGAGCTGGTTGCATTGCGCAAAGGGCAACAATCGAGTCTGGATGAGAGTTACCCGAAAGAAATCGCACCGCTGATCCGCGATCTCAATGCCCTGCTGTTTCACTACCAGGAACTGCTGGAACGCGCACGTCATCATGCAGGTAACCTGTCCCATGCTCTGAAAACCCCGCTGTCGGTACTGAAAAACGAAAGCGAACAACTGCCCCAGGATCAGCAAAACAAGCTGCAACCTTCTATTGATCAGATTCAATCTCAGATTGACTATCATCTCGGCCGGGCCCGAATGGCCGGCTCGGCCAATATTCTGGCAGCCAAAACCAACCCGAGTGAACGGGTTGACGCCATATCCATCGCGTTTGATAAAGTATACGCCGAACGTGAAATCATTTTGGTCAACGAATTGGATTCAGAACTCGAAGTCAGTGTCGAAAGTACCGACTTTGATGAAATGATGGGCAACATACTGGAAAATGGTTATAAGTGGGCATCATCCCTGATTAGAGTTTATAGCCGTACCCTTGATAGACAACGGGTGGAAATTACCGTTGAAGATGACGGGCCGGGCATCGATGAGGCTGATTTGCATCGTGCAACCAAACGTGGCGTACGCCTGGACGAAAGTGAACCAGGAACTGGACTCGGACTGAATATTGTCAGTGAAATGGCGCACAGTTATCAGGGCAAACTGACTTTATCACGCAGTAAACTGGGTGGACTGAAAGTCACACTGACCCTGAAACAGCCTACACCGTGACTCGGACTATCAGCATTGCCGCTGTCTGCGCCCAAACAGAGTCAACCAAGCTAGTTTTGAAAATCAATCAACCATACGCTTGCAAAGCCAGCGCAAATCGGGCAAATCAGCATCATACAGCATCGAACCGAAAGAAATTCTATTGCTCACAAGCCGTTTGAATGCTAGTATCCGCGCTCGTTTTGATGCTAACTCTTCGTTGGTTTCAAAACTTTAACACAGCAACAAGGTCGCATTGTTGCTGTAACACTATCTATTTTTACTAATTTGAGAGTAAATACTATGAAATTTGAAGCAGTAGTACGTACTGAGCTAGGTAAAGGTGCGAGCCGCCGCCTACGTCACGCTGGTCAATTCCCTGCTATCGTTTACGGTGGTGAGGCTGCGCCAGTTTCTATCGCTCTGAACCACGATGACGTGATCAACCAGATGGATAAGCCTGAATTCTACGAAACTATCGTTCTAGTAATCGATGGTGCTGAAGTTAAGGTTAAACCACAAGACGTTCAACGTCACGCGTTCAAGCCAAAAGTTGAGCACATGGACTTCATCCGCATCTAATTCCTCACCAGGGAATTAGCCGGATTTAATCCAGCCTTTTGCATAAAGATTATCGGCCTTACCATCCGAAATATCTAAAAATTCGAAACCCCGATGCTACCAACATCGGGGTTTCACCGTTTTTGGGTCCTGAATCAGTCCTCAGTTCATCAAACGAGTATAAAACCAGGACACACACCCAAATCCCTCCAAGCAAATAACAAGGACACTCGCCTCTTCGATAAACATCCCAGCATATGATTAACACACGCACCTACCAAGAACACATCCGAGTCAAGACTGATGTTCAAAGCGGACACACACCTAACGAAAGTCACTGTATCTCATACTCGCACCACCCTGATGGACATTCACTTACTTGACCTCAGTCGCGTCTCTTAACGTCGTTCATGAAAATCATCTCTTGATTGACCATTATCTGATGACGCCCCCTATCGGAAGACTCTTATGACGACCGCACGCAGTCAGCTCATCCGTCCTGATGTTACACCTTATTATCATTGTGTTTCTCGCTGCGTAAGACGTTCTTACTTATGCGGATACGACAAGCTGTCCGGGCAGTCTTACGAACATCGTCGTGACTGGGTAGAACAGCGCATCCTGTCCTTAGCCGCAATCTACTGTGTCCGTATTTGCGCCTATGCCATTATGAGCAACCATTACCATCTGGTTACGTTTATCGATACCGACGCAGCCCAGTCTCTTTCAGAGCTTGAAGTCGTCGAACGGTGGGGCGCAGAACACACCTTACCTGTCATCATACAGAGATACATTTCTCAGCAACTGACCTGCGAAACTGAATGGAACCTCTGCCATCAACTCATAGATACCTGGCGACAACGCCTGTGTTCACTAAGCTGGTTTATGAAAGAACTGAACTACGATATTGCCGTTCAAGCGAATAGAGAAGATGATTGCACAGGGCGATTTTGGGAAGGCAGGTTTAAATCTCAAGCTCTGCTAGATGAAAAAGCGCTGCTCGCAGTAATGGCTTACGTTGATCTTAACCCGATCAGAGCGAATATTGCACCGTCACTGAAACAATCTGATCACACGTCGATTAAATTCAGACTGTCAGAGCTCGAAAAAGGCAATACAACAGCATCGCCTTTATCTGATTTTGTTGGTTACCAACATCAGGATAAGGCGGCAGGTATCCCTTTCCGGCTCAGTGATTACCTGGAACTGCTTGATTGGATCGGGCGTCAGTTAAGACCTGACAAAAAAGGACGACTCGATGCCACTCATCCCTTCATCCTGCAGCAGTTAACCCTGCCCCAGCAGACGTGCCTGAGACTCTGCACCCAGTTAGAAAAGCAGTCTGGGCTATGGATAGGTTCAACCCCTGAGTTACTGCGCGCAAAAGACAAACTCAAGCGTAAACGTATGTGTGGCGTTCATATATCCTGACGATGTCTGAGTCACGACTCTGGATTATTGGTCCGAGCATAGAACGGTTTAACCTGGGCGTTAAACGGTAAAAGTCAGTTGCCGATAGTCGACTGAAATCGTCTGCTCAAATTTATACCTCATACCCGCAAACTCCCTGACCTTTTTAAACCCCATCGTAGATGTAAGCCAGCGCTGGACTCATTTGGCAGCGCTACCACGCCGGTCGTTCCATCAGATAGTTAGTCAGCGTCTGTTCCTGTACAGTCACCTGCTGTGCCTTGACTACCCGAAAGCCCATATGTTCGAAAAAAGGACGGGCAGTAATACTGACATGAGCATGGAGCCGTTTAATACCCCGTTGCTGAGCCTTAATCAGGACATGCTGCATTAAAAATCGTCCGATGCCTTGCCCCTGATGCTGATAATGACAAAAGAAGTGGTCAATTAAACCATCGGGTTGTAAGTCGGCATAACCGACAATTTTGCCATTGAGATGTACAACATAAGGATTTAACAACGTTAGCTGTGTGTCCCACAAAACAGCGTCAAATTCGACCGGAGCCCAGGCACACAATTGCTCCTGAGTGTAATCGCGTTGGTTGATGTGACGAACCGTGCTGATGAAAAGCTCTCGTAAAGTAAGGGCATCATCGGTTTTATAACGACGAATCTTTAACAAAACGTCCTCCGTCAGGCCACTTATTGGGGTGGTTTCGTATCACAGCAGGATATAATTAATCGCGCGTGTCCGATACCAGCTTGGCGAGTAATACCATGCTAAAGCGTGTGTCCCAATAATTCCGTTCTAAAGAGTGTGTCCTCGGAATTCTTACTCGCGTAGACATAAATTTCGACTCGACAATCGCGAGTGTCCTTGATACTCCATCCTCTAGATCCTTCTCCAGAAGGCGTGTGTCCTCGAAGGTCTTTCCTCGGGATTCGGGTAACAGCAAACAACAGCGGTTTATTTAGCCACGCCACACATCTTGGCCAAACGCTGGGTCAGGGCTTCACTACTAGCAAAAAATTCTTCGCCACTAATCAGCTGATCATCAATACTAAGCAGCGTCACTTCATCTTCCCGTAGCGGTAAAGCGGCAGAAGCCGAACCGTCACGATCAAGCCAGACGGGATAGCCGTAATCACGCATTTTAGGCACCGCGATGAATTTTGAAATCAAACCCGGCATCGCGCTGATATCAGCAAGATAAACTAATTTCCCCTGCTCCATACATTGCGTATCGATGGTATTCAGTGCGTTCTGAATCAGGTCTTTACCCGCCATCCCATCGACAAACAACAAGGCTTGCATGTTATTTTGATGAGTGAAAGTGTTCTCATTTTGGTCCTGAAGACCATCCAGATTCACTTTATCACCGATAGCCAGTGGCGGTACTTCAGAGGTAGCACACCCCGTCAACGGCAATGACAGTGTCAGCGCAAGTACAGTTAAAATTCTTTGCATAGTAAACCCGAATAAAAGAATGAATTTAATCCTCTTTTTATCACATAACTTTGCCAGAAACTCCTGCGATGCTCAGGTCAGTTAAGGATTAGCAGGGCAAGTACCGCCATTGACAGATGAAAGGCAAACATGCGAATACCTGAAACCTTTTTAGTCATTGCGCCAGATTTTATAACCGGTTTTTATCATTGCGCGGCCAAGCAGATGAGTTGCAACCGGAGCGGTAAGAACAATAAATAAAATCGTGCCAATAACGCGGGAAATGACCGTAATTTCCGGGATGCTGAACGCTAATGCCAGCAATAAACAACTGACGCCAACCGTACCGGCTTTGGTCGCCGCGTGCATGCGTGTGTAAAGGTCGGGCATTCTCAGCACGCCTAAACTGGCAATCACAATGAATACGGTTCCCAGACACAGCAGAATTCCCGTGATGGCTTCCATTATTCGTTTCCCTTCTGTTTAATGATCAACCGGGCAAACGCGACTGTCCCCAGAAATGCAACCAACCCGAGTGTAATCGCAATATCTAACAAAGCTTGCTGACCACTATCGAGTGTGTAGACCGTCACAAAACCTATGGTGGTAAATGAGATCAGATCAAGCGCAACGACCCGATCTGCCAGCGTCGGTCCCAGAATCAAGCGGATAAACGCAAATAATATGCTAACTAATAACCCGGCGTAGGCGATATTGATACTGAGTACTAACCAGTCAGTCACGAGTCACCTCCAGAATTTTTTTCTCCAGTCCCTGTTTAATGCTTCGTACCACCTGATCTTGTTTGGAAGCAAACATAGCATGCACAATAAGGTATTTCTTGTCCGGTGTAACATCCAGGCTCAGGCTGCCCGGAGTCAGAGAAACCATATTAGCCAGAAGCGTGATCTCCAGGTCAGACTGCACATCCAGTGGGATATAAAGGATATCGGGGTCGCTGAGATGAGTCGGCGTAATCACATCCCAGACAACACGCGCAGACGAGAGAATCACTTCATAGCTGAAATAGAGCAACAGAACGAACACCGCTCTGAAACGTCGAAAATAGCTGCTTTTGAGCCCAAAAGGCCGGCTAAGGCGCAAGATAATGAAACCAATCACAAATCCGGCGATAAAACTCAGGCTGGTGTAGCTGCCGTTAAGCATCATCCAGATCAGGGCTAAAAAAAGATTGAGTAATAAATACGTCATTCCTTCTCTCCCAGCACAGCATGAATATAGCCATCAGGTTGCAACAACTGTCCCGCCGCCTGAAGCGCAAACTGATAAAATGGCTCCGCCACCAGACCAATCAGCACAGTGATTAAAGTTAACAGCACGATTGGTGCACAATACAACCACTGGATTTTCAGCGGTAGCGAGGCCTCTTTCCGGGCCTCGGGAGAAGCCTTCCAGAATGCTTCGCTCCAGATTTTGGTCATTGAGAATATCGTTAACAATCCGACCACCAAAGCGACCGTGGCCAGTGCGTAGTACGTTGTTTCCACACTGGCTTTTATTACCAGAAACTTGCCCCAGAACCCCGACAATGGCGGAAATCCCGCCAGCGAGAACGCAGGTATCAAAAACAGCACCGCCAGCCACGGCATTGCCTTATACACGCCACCTAATTGCGCAAGTTGGTCCGAACCATATCTACGTTCCAGAAAACCGCCGATCAAGAACAGGTTAGCCTTAACGATAATATGATGAACGATATAAAAAATGGCACCGGATAACGCCAGCGGTGTATACAACGCAAGCCCCATGATCATGTAGCCAATCTGACTAATAATATGAAATGACAATATTTTTTTAATACTGAACTGACTGGCTGCACCGAGCACACCGGTTAACATCGTCAATGCGGCAACCCATATCAAGGTTGACTGCCATCCACTGCCGGGCAGCGGAAATACCAGAGTAAAAACCCGCATCAACGCATACACGCCCACTTTGGTCAGTAAAGCCGCAAACAGGGCCACAACGCCACTGGGTAAGGTATGATAGGACGCCGGCAACCAGGCGAAGAGCGGAAAAAGCGCCGACTTAATCGCAAACGCAAATAGAAATAACGCAGCTAATGAGGTCTGTATTTCAACCGACAAACGGCCCACTTTGCCATGTAAGTCTGCCAGATTAAGCGTACCGGTCGCGCCATAGAGCAAACCAATCGCGAGTAAAAACACCAGGGTAGAAACCAGATTGAGGACGACATACTTCACCGCACCGTCAATTTGTTGCTTACGTGCGTTGGTTACCATCAGTGCAAATGAAGCGATGAGCATCACTTCAAACCAAACATAGAGATTAAAGATATCACCGGTCAGAAACGCGCCATACACCCCGGCAAGCAGCACGTGCATCAGCATGTGATAAAGCCCGTATGCTGGTTTATGCGACAAATCTGCCATAGCATAAAACACACTCACCACGCCGATCAGCGCAGTGACCGTCACCATCGCCACACTAAAAAGATCAGCCACAAACACAATACCAAACGGTGCCGGCCACTGACCAAATGCCACCGCCTGTGGCCCCTGTTCAAGCACAGTAACACCCAGTACCCAACTCACGATCAGAGTAAAAATCGAGCTTATCGCACTGACCCATTCCGAGACACGATGAGAATCCCGGACAAAAAACAGCCCGATCGCAGTAAACAAAGCGATCACCACCGGCAGAGTCAGCAGCACAGAGATCATTTGTCGTCCTCCGATGATTGCATGCAATCCGCATCGGCCGAGCCTGCTTCAGAATTGGCACGGTAAAGCAGTATCAAAGTGAATATCAGCAAACCGAAGCCAATCACAATAGCGGTCAGGATCAAGGCCTGCGGTAACGAATTAGCCGCCCCTTCCGGCGGTAATACCTGTTCGGTTTCAATCAGTGCCGGTAAGCCCGGTGTCAGCCGGCCGGCGGTGAAGATCGCCAGATTAATCGCGCTGCTGAGCAGAATCAGCCCGAACAGTAAACGCAGCACATGCCTCTCTAACATCAGATAGATGCCTGCCGAAACAAATACCCCGACGACCATGCTCCAGAGCAGTTCCATTAGTCCAGCTCCTCATTGATGCGCAGCAGCATTCCCATCACGCCGCCGATCACCGCCAGGTAAATACCGATGTCGAACATCAGCGGTGTGCCGATCGTAACTGGTTCTGTCCACCACAAACCGGTTAATAAGGGTAAACCGGCAACATAGCTGAAACTGCCGGCCGTCAGGCTCAACAGCACCCCGAACAGCGCAATCCGAAACGGCGGATAATGCAGTCTGTCGCGCACATAACGCGGTGATTTAGCGAACATCAGCAAAGAGAAACCGATCACCGCGATTAACGCGCCGATAAAACCACCGCCGGGATGATTATGTCCGCGCAGCAATAAGTACAGAGAGAAAACCAGCATCAGCGCCGCAACAATATGAGAGGTCGTCGCAAAAATCAGCGACTGGATACGATTTTGTTTACCGTAGCGTGAAGAAAGTAAACTCACCGCAGCCAGGCCTGACAGGACAACCACCAGCGCTTCACCCAGTGTGTCCAGCGCACGAAAGTCAACCAGGATAACGTTAACGATATTACGCCCGTGCCCGCCCGGCACACTGTTGCGTGCATAGAAGTCGGTCACTGTCAGGTCCAGCGGCTGTTTGGTCACATAGAGCAAAAGCATACAAACGCTAAGCCCTATCGTCACAGCGACGATCGCATGTACAGTCTTACGCAGAGCGGAATGAGCGTGCACCGTTTCCAGACGGGGAATATGGCGCATCAGAAGCGCCATAAATACCACCATCAAGGTTTCAACCAGCAGCAGGGTTTTAGCCACATCCGGCGCACTGTAGAGCATAAACACAAGTGTGGTCATAAAACCTATGCTGCCCAGCGCCGCAATCGCCAACAGGCGTGCACCGGTGGTAATACAAACAAACACCGCCGCCACCATCAGCAGTGCTATCGCAATTTCGTAAAAAACCACCTCAGACAGGGAATCAAAGGGCAGCGTGGTAAACGCCATCGAACTGATGAGCAGCAAGCCGGCCAGTACGCTAAAAAACCGTAATACATAACTGCGCAGCGGTTTGTGCTGCAGGCACTGTGTTTGCCAGCGGGCAATCTGCGTCATAGCCCCAATCAACCCGGAAAAGACCACCTCGGCCTTGATAACTCGCTCCCCTGCACTGCGCCAGCGCGAAAGCAGGCCCGGACATAACACGTACACCGCCACCCCCAGCAAAACCGTGATGACACTCAGCAATAACGCGAAGTTGAACCCTTGCCAAAGTTTGGTTGGTTCAGGCTCAGCTCCGGGCAAGATTGCCGCGACACCGGGCGTAATGACCTGATCATCCAGCCAGTTCAGGCCAAACAGAGGTAAAAGAAGGCTGCCTGACGCTAATAAGGTCGCGGGAAGCCACAAAGCCCACCTTTTTTCGACCGGTTTGATGGTTGACGCCGTCCCGGATTGACGCGAGAAAAACGGCTTGCGTACTAACAAAATAGCCACCGATACCATTAATGCATTGGCCGCTACCAAAGTCGCGGTAACCATAATCCCGATTTCCAGCGAGGCTTTGTACATATACTCTTTACTGACAAATCCCATCATGGGCAGCAGACCGGCCTTCGATAACGCCGCAATCACCAATGCTGTTGTGCTCATGACCAGAACTGAGTTCAAGCCGGACAGGCGCCGTATATCTCTGGTCCCGGTCGCCAGATCAACGTTTCCCACCACCATGAACAGAGCCGCTTTGTACAGAGCGTGCGCCACGATAAAAAGCAGCAATGCGGACACCGATAACTGAGTACCGATGCCAAGTAACAACATCAGTTTACCCAGTGCAACATTAGTGCTGTATGCAAGCATTAACTTGAGATCCGTTTGACGGATAGCGACCAGCGTACACCAGACCGCCGTAATTCCGCCGATGATCACCAGGGTATAAAACCATACCTCGCTGTGGGAATAGATCGGAGAAAAGCGAGCCAGTAAATAGACCCCGGCCTTGACCATAGTCGCCGAATGAAGATAAGCACTGACCGGTGTCGGCGCCGCCATTGCATTGGGCAGCCAAAAATGAAAAGGAAATTGTGCCGATTTAGTCACGGCGCCGAGAAAGATGAGCACCATGGAGGGCAAAAACAGCGCATGGCTGGCTATCACTTCAGTCTGCTGCAATATCACGTCGAGCTCATAACTATTTGCTATGTCACCCAGCATTATGAGCCCGGCCAGCAACGCTAGCCCACCCGCTCCGGTAACCAGTAACGATTGCAGGGCGTTTTGACGTGAAGTCGGGCTCTCATGGTTAAACCCGATCAGCAAATAAGAAGTGAGCGTAGTTAGCTCCCAAAAAACAAACAGGAGTAACAAGTTGTCACTGACCACCAAGCCGAGCATGGCCAGCATAAACAAAGTGAGTTGACAGTGAAATGACAACCGGGCCGGTTTGCCACGCAGATATGCCAGCGCATACACCTGAATCAAAAAACCGATACCGCTGATTAATCCCGCGAAAAGAGCAGATAATCCGTCGAGGCGTACACTCAGGTTGATCCCCATCGACGCCACCCAAGGTACAGACCAGACTGTCCCCTGTGCGTCACTCCCCTGCGCGTCATAGCAGAAAAGCAACGCAACAAAGATAACCAGCGGCAACAACGGAAACAAAAGCCAGGCTATAGGCTGCGAACGAGCATGAAGAGTCAATTCAGGCATTTCAGCTACAATCTGATACAGCGGTGATGATAGCGCGAAGGGGAGCTAAACGGCGTATCACAACGGCCGGATAGCTCGCCCAGGCAGCAATTTTCAATAGCAGATATTTATTCAGAGGTATGGCGCTACACCACCCGGTGTATGTTGATTGCCCGTTTGAGCTATTTGTTGCTGCCGGCAGTATTAAAAGAACGCAGATCACTGTGAACCGACTGACCTCGCGTGCTTTCGTAATCGCCATCCGTGCTGTCAAATGCATCGTAAGTGCAATCACCGATATCATTTCTGGGACAGACGTAGACATTAAGACGTTCTATCATTTCTGTTTTACATCGTGGGCAAAATCGTTGCATATCGAGCTCCCTATTTATTGAACATCAGACCCGTTGTTTAACATCTGACTAGCTATTTAACATCTGACTAGCTATTTGACATTTTTGATGGTCAGCCGTTTAATCTCCTGCTACCAGGCGGCCCAGTCTCTTCGGTCACGACTTGATCGGAGAAACAAACCCTTCCGGCTTGAGGGCGACCAGAGAACAGCGAATAGATTGCAGAATATTCTCCGCGGTGTTGCCAATCACAAATCCGGCAATACCGGTTCTCGCCAGAGTGCCCATCACCAGGACATCCACATCCTCCTGCTGCACGCATTCCGGAATGGCGTCATCGGGATTACCGTGCAGATAATGAGTGACCGTTTCGCCTGCAATACCCGACTCTTCAAGCAATTGCTGTAACGCGCGTTGATGGCTGTTTTTGGCTTTATCAATTTCCTGATTAAGCTCTTGCGGATCGGCATGGATCCAACTGTTATCTTCAAGATAATGCTCGAGATAGTATTCCCAGCATGAAATCAGGTGGAGCCGGCTGTCACAGGAATCAGCAATCGATCGCGCAAGCTCCAGTAAACGTAAAGAGAGCGCATGTTGTGCCTCACCGCTTGGCGTCGGATCAATCGCTACCGCAACTCTTCGTTTGTTTTTGGGCTTATCTGTGGGACGATGCAGCCAAACGGCACACGGGCATTTTCGTAACAAGGTCATATCCAGCGCTTTAAAACCACCGGCCCCGTTGCGCAGCGGCTCCGCTTCTTTGATGATCAAATCGTGGTCGTTCTCAAGGGCTTGTTTAATGATACAGATAGCGGGTTGCTCACTGTGTTTGACCAGGAGCGGAAATGGTGCTTGCTGTTCAGATAGGTCATGTTCTGATCTGAAACGGGCCACCTTTTCCTGCAGCGAATTAGACAAAGAGTGTTCATAACTTTGCTGGTAATGAGCCCACTCTTGCGGGAAAGCCGGACAGGCAATCAGACCAGTGACAGAAACGCCATTGTTCAGAGCGATTCGAATAGCCTGGTCGAGCGCGTCACTATGACCAGGTAACCCTTGGGTGGCATACAGTATGTTCTCAAATCGTTTCATACACACCTCCTTAAGTGGTTAAATTTTAACCACCCGGGAAGTATAATACCTAACCCACAATTGTAACGGCGTATTAATTTACATAGGTCACACGATAGCCAACCTGTTGCTTCTATCCCGCTGGCGGGGCTATTTAGCGACTTAAACCACTGGCTGGATACTTTGACTCCACCGCTTCGCCACTGCCAATCGGGCGCCGCTGCAACTGGTAACCCTTGGCGATAGCAATACATACACAATGACTATCGATCAGAGTGGAAATAATACCGCCATTAACAAAATGCAGCAGGCCGGCGCTGTATTGAGGCGGTATCGCTCCGATAAAAATAACAGGCCATTTTTGTTTGACCTCTTTGATTATGCCGCGTGGCAGCTGCGTGAAATAGCTTGCCAAGCTGGTGCGTTTTGCTGCAGGAAACGCAACACCTGATCGCGGATATCGAACTTAGATAATGATGAAGAACTGCTAATAACCACCATGCCGCCTTGGGAAGATTGGGACATGCGTTGCAGTGATTGCATCACTTCGCCGCCGCAGAATGACAACCAGTCAAGTTCATGCTGTAGGGTATGACTCTCAATCGGTACCTTCTCGAAGACGTCTGTCCTCTTGTCAGAGAACACGTGGCTGCGCGCCTGTCCACTTAACAGCGCATAACAGTCGGAATCATCAGGACAATATTTAAAGCGATACAGATCAAACTGACCAAAAGGTGTATTGAGCGGCAGCTGTTCGGTCAGTTCCAATAACATCTCATGTTCTAACCGGTAGCGAATCAGATCCGCAATGGTGCCGAGTTTGATGTCATGCTGACTGGCAAAACGTTCTAAATCAGCGCGGCGCGCCATCGAGCCATCCGGGTTCATGATTTCAATAATCGCACATGAAGGTGCCAATCCGGCCAAACGGGCCAGATCGCAGCCCGCTTCGGTATGACCGGGGCGATGTAACACACCGCCAGGCTGAGCCACCACCGGGAAAATGTGACCTGGAGAAACAATATCCTGGGGCTGAGCTTTAACGGCGGCCGCCGTGGTAATGGTAGCAGCACGATCAAAAGCAGAAATACCGGTAGTCACACCCTGAGCCGCTTCAATCGAAACCGTGAAGTTAGTGGTAAACTTGTCACCATTCGTTTTGGTCATTAACGGCAGTTCAAGCCGCTCCGCTATCTCTGCCGTAATGGTCTGGCACAATAAACCCCGGGCTTCTTTGACCATAAAATTGACCATCTGAGGGGTTATTTTTTCGGCTGCGACAATCAGATCACCTTCGTTTTCACGCTTTTCATCATCCATCAGGATAACCATCTTACCTGAGCGGATATCGTTAATAATTGCTTCCGTTGTACTAAGCTGCATAATCATTCCCTTGTTACAATCATTGCAAACAGGGACCAGCTTCAGACTCTTCTGACGCCAGACCGTGTTCACGATAAATCAGTTTTCACGATGAATCGCAAATGGAGACCAGGCCTGATCGGTCGGCATCACTTCCATGCGATTAACGTTGATGTGTGGCGGTAAGGTCGCGAGATAGAACATGGTTTCGGCTATGTCCTCTGCTGCCAGCGCCCGGGTGCCTTCATACAACGCATCCGATGCAGCCTGATCGCCCTTGGTACGCACCAGGGTAAACTCAGTTTCCGCAATGCCCGGCGCCAGATCAGTGACACGCACACCCGTGCCCTGCAAATCACAGCGCAGGTTGTAGCTGAACTGTTTCACAAACGCTTTGCTCGCGCCGTAAACATGGCTGCCCGGATACGGCCACTGGCCGGCAATCGAACCGACATTGATGATGGACGCGCCGCTCCCCGTTTCAATCAGTGTCGGCAGCAGAGCGTGCGTCACATTGACCAGACCGGTGATATTGGTGTCAATCATGGTGTGCCAGTCATTGATGTCCACGGTCTGCGACGGCTGCGGCGCCAGAGCCAGGCCGGCATTGTTGACCAGACAAGTGATGTTTTTAAAGGTCTCAGGCAGTGATTGCACCATCTGCACCACTTCTTCGTTGTTTCGTACATCCAGTACCTGATAATGCACCGGAGACCGTTCAGCTAACTCGTCACTCAATGCCTGCAGTCGCTCTTCTCGCCGCCCGGTAATCACGACCGACCATCCTTGTGAGGCAAACTTGCGCGCCGCAGCGCGGCCAAAACCTGATGTTGCGCCGGTAATAAATGCAACTTTCGACATTTCTCATTCCTTCTTTAAAACAGTAACAGTGCTGATTCAGAGTGACATAGCCTCGCGCTGCTTGTCTATGTCACTTCTGGTCATCTTAGTTATATTGGTTATATTGGTTATATTGGCCGTCTTAGGGTCAGGCTTTATTCAAACCCGCTGACATAAACGGTTTAGCCAATGGTGCGGTCAGATACTTGCTGGCAACAAAATAGAGCACAGCACCACTGATGGCCCCGGTAAACCAGCCGTAATCATAGAACCAGGTCATCACATCAAACGAAATCGCCAAGAAGGTACATCCGACCGGGATCAAAAAGGCGATAAAACCAGCCCAGTTGACCGCCGGATAAGCATTCTCCTGATACAGCGCCAGGATATTGAGCTGCTGCTTACGAATCATGAAGTAATCGACAATCATAATTCCGGCAATCGGCCCCAGCAGACTGGAGTAACCCAACAACCAGTTGGAGATAAAAGCTTCTACGCTGACGTCTGACTCAATCCAGCCCATTTTTTTCAGCAGTTCCCAACTCATCAGCACAATCCCCACCGCACCGGTCAGCAGGACACCTTTGGTGTGATTGATGTAGCGCGGGGCAATATTCTGAAAATCATTGGTCGGAGAAACCACATTGGCCGCGGTATTGGTCGACAAGGTTGCGATGATAATCAATACCATTGCGACCGCGACCCAGAACGGACTCTGAATTTGCGCGATCAAGTTGATCGGGTCTGAAATGGTTTCGCCAAACAGCGTCTGCGACGCAGCGGTTAATACCACACCCAACGCCGCGAACAGAAACATGGTCAGTGGCAAGCCAATTACCTGACCGACGATCTGATCTTTCTGTGACTTGGCATAACGGCTGAAATCAGGAATATTGAGCGACAAGGTGGCCCAGAAGCCGACCATAGCGGTTAACCCGGAAAAGAAGTATTTTGCCACGCCATCCTGCGGCGGGCGATTAGCCGGCGTTGACAGTAACTCAGCATAAGAGACCTTATCACTGGCCCAGAACAGCAGTCCAAGCGACACAATCAGCAGCAGCGGTGCCGACAAGGTTTCCAGCCACTTAATGGAATTGGCCCCTTTGAGGACGACTCCGATATTCAGCAGGCAAAATATAAAGAAACCCAATACCTCACCCTGGCTGCCCAGACTCGCCCAGCTGGTTGAAATTTCCGCTAATAAAAGGTGAATCGCCAGCCCGCCAAACATGGTCTGGATACCAAACCAGCCACAGGCAACAAAGCCGCGGATAAGGCACGGCACGTTCGAGCCCACGATCCCGAACGACGAGCGCAGCAGCACTGGAAACGGTAATCCGTACTTAGTCCCGGCAAACGCGTTCAGCGTCAGCGGGATCAACACGATAATATTGGCGATAAAAATGGTCAGCAGCGCTTCTACCACCGACAGACCAAAATAAGCGGTTAGTATCCCGCCCAGCGTATAGGTCGGAACACAAATCGCAATCCCCACCCACAGAGCAGCAATATTCCACTGGCTCCAACTGCGCTCTTTGACCTTAGTTGGAGCTAAATCCTGATTAAAGTTTTTACTGTTTAATAAATCTTCCCCAACTTCTAATTCATAGAAGTCACCCACTTTCTTCATTTGCGTTTGCATAACAATGTCCTCATCCCGTTGAGATTCATTTGCTGTCCTTCGCTTTTACAACGCTGAATTATTCAAACCACTTGGTAGTACAATTATTGCAATCGAATTATCGAATTATCGAATTATCGAATTATCGAATTATCGAATTATCGAATTATCGAATTAACTATCCATAAATAATTAAGCATGACCACTAAAACCGTCAGCACATTATCAAGATGATAATAGGTAAAATCAGTCAAAATTTTGTGTGGTAACAATCAAGCCGTCACTCAAAAAATGGTCCTGCGTGTACGGAATTAAATAAAACGCCTCCAAAGCAAATATCATGATTCAGCCTCCAGCGATTATCAGGTCAACTTGTGATAACGACGATCAAAATACACCAGGTTGGAAATCTGCTGCGCGGCACCAATACCGACAATTTCACAGAAAAACACTTCGTGCGTGCCGACCGTCGAGCGCGACGCTATCTTGCAGTCAAAGGCGGTCGAGCTGGCCGCTAACACCGGAGCGCCGGTGACAAATGACTGCCATGCCACACTGTCGAAACGCTCCTGCTGGCTCAGCTTACCGGCAAATAAGCCGGACACTTGCGCCTGGTCCGCCGCTAACGTATTGACACACAAGGTTTGCGCTTTATCGAATGCGGCAAACACCGATGAAGAACGGTTTAAACACACCAACAGCGTTGGTGGCGTGTCGGTAACACTGGTCACCGCCGTTGCGGTAAACCCGGCTGCCTGCCCGTCAACCATAGTGGTCACTACATTGACCGCAGACCCCAGACTTGCCATGCCATCTTTAAAAGCCTGCACGCCGTTATCTGCCACCTGAGCAAACTCGGTAAAATTCATCTCATGACTAACTGGTTTGCTGGCGACTAAATCCAGACTCATTTCACTCATAACGACATGCCTCCTCGAAAGTTAAACGCGGTAAACGCCCATACAGTTTGCTGCGGTCGCCATAGCCAATGTTGATCATCAGGTTGGTTTTCCATCTGGTGCCGGCAAAAAAGGTATCATCCACCGCCTGCGGGTCGAAGCCTGACAGCGGACCGGTATCCAGCCCCATGGCACGCGCGGCCAGAATCATATATCCCGCCTGCATGGAACTGTTGCGCATTGCGGTTTCCTGAGCCAGCGCCTCACTGGATGTAAACCAGCTTTTCGCGTCGCCGTGCGGAAACAGTGTGGGCAGCGCATCGTAAAACTGGCTGTCATAAGCGACAATCACAGTCACAGGTGCCGATAGGGTTTTGTCCAGATTGCCTTTGGATAAGGTCGGTGCCAAACGGGCTTTCCCTTCTGCTGAGGTGACAAACACAAAACGCGCCGGTGAACAGTTGGCGGATGTCGGCCCCATACAGGTCAGTTGATAAAGCCGCTCAATTTGTTCCTGACTGACGGCTTTATCCAGCCAGCCATTATGAGTACGAGCCTCGGTGAATAACTGCTGCAGTACTGCTTCATCCATGATATGACCCATTTATTGTCTCCTGCGTATAAAATTTTTTGATTAGTGAGTATCTTTGATTCGTAACTATTTTTGGTTAGTCAGTTTTATTAATCAATTTAACTGTAAAAGTGATCGAGTATCTGTCTGAATTCTTCCGGCTCTGTAATATTACAGGCATGCCCGCCATACGGCATAAAATATAAATATGAATCGGGAATAGCCTGATTTAATTGCTCCGAACAAGAATAAGGCACTAATAAATCATCACGACTGGCAATAATACCGGTCGGGCAGCGTATATTGTGCAACTGCCCGGAGAGATCAAATTGCTCAATAGCTGTTATTCGTCTGAGTAAATTAGAAGTATCCGCAAAGGCGGCGGCCATTTTTTGCGCCTCTTCACTCAGTAGTGCAGCATGCTGTTTGATCCATTGCGCCGGGTATAAAAACAGCGGCTGGGCTTTAACAAACATCTCAACTCCGGACTCATGCAATAAACGCTTTCTTATCTCAAAACAGAGCCGGGTATGGTCATCGGTTTTCTCCCAACTGTTGATCAGCAGCAGACTGGCCACTTTGTGCGGGGCATCGAGCGCCAGTTGCAAGCCGATCAAACCGCCCAATGCATGGCCAATAAAATGGACTTGCTGCGTTTTAGTGGTGCTCAGCAACGCATTCACTTCCTGCGCCATATCTGTGACACTGTAACCTTCACCAATTGCACCATCGCTGTTGCCGGTTCCGTACTGGTCGTACACCACCACTCTGAAGCGCGTTGCCAGCTCAGGGATCAGACTGTCCCAGTAGTGGTGTGATCCGCCCAGACCCGATGAGAGCAAAACAGTGTCAGGGTGATTATCGCCATGGATCTCAAAATACATGCTGCCCTACCTCACTCTGTGCGTTTACGCCTGGCCAACATGGGCAATCGAAGCTATCTCGATCAAGGCTTCTTCTTTCACCAGGCCACACTGAATGCAATAACGCGCCGGTTTATCGCCCGGGAAGAAATCCGCGTACACCGCATTAATCATCGCGTAGTCCTTCCAGTCTCGGATCATAATCATGTTGAACGTCACATCAGCCATGGTGCCGCCTGCTTCTTCCACTACGTCTTTAATGGTGTTGAGAACATGACGGGTCTGCGCCGCCGCATCGCCGGGAAACACCACATTGTTGTCGTGGTCAAACGGTAGTGTGCCGGATACATACACCACTCCATCGGCTTGAGTACCCGGGGAATACGGGGCAAGAGGGGTACCGGTTCCTTCAGGGACAACTATTTGTTTAGGCATAATAATCTCCTTTATTTATTTGCCAGAGCCTGGGCGTAATCTTCCAGATTGGAAACCCAGCCAAAAAAAGTACGGATATTGAACAGCGCGGCCTCATGCGCCGCCAGCGGGCCTGCCGGATGGGTCGCATCCGATAAAACCAGGCCGAAATATTCGAGATGAAAGCCGTCGCGCAGGGTCGATTCAACACACACGTTGGTGGCGATACCAGTAAACACTAAGTTACGGATCCCACGTGCGCGCAGCATGGTGTCGAGGTTCGTATTGAAGAAACCGCTGTAACGGGTTTTAGGGATTATCCAGTCTCCTTCTTGCGGAACAATCTCATCCACCAGGGCATAATCCCAGCCACCTTTGGCCAGAAACCGACCGGATAACTCCGGCTTACTGCGCATGGTTTTCAGCGCATTGGATTTATGCCAGTTCGGTGAACCTGCGCCACCCGCCTCGACATAATCGGCATCCCAGCCATTTTGCAGAAACACGATCTGCATGCCTGCCTGACGGGACAACGCAATCGCACGGTTAATGTTTTCAATCACCGGGCCGGTGGCGGAAACATCAAATCCGGCCAGATCGAGATAGCCTTGCTGACTGGCATAGGCGTTTTGCATATCCACCACAATCAGCGCAGTTTCACTCGGTTTAATCGCTAAGGCTTCAGGCTCGGCTTTGACCACCAAGGGAGAATCGGTGTGATTGAGTGTGTAGCCGGAAATCGCGTCATGACTCATGCTGCGTACTCTCCCTGGTAACCAATGTGTTGACGGGTTTTCATCAGCGGCTGAATACGCTCACCGAATGCCGTCACACCGGAGATAAAGTCATCGAATGTCAGCAGCACACCGCCAGTGCCTTCAACTTCGGCCACTTCATCGAGCATCCTGGCCACCTTTTCGTAAGAGCCCACCAGCGTGCCCATATTGATGTTGACCGCTGATGTCGGATCCGACATTTGGCGCACGTTGGTATCCGAGCCCGACGTTTTGTCTTTAGCCGCCTGGTCACCCAGCCATTTGAGCGCTTCGACGTCTTTGCCCTCTTTATAGCTTTCCCATTTCGCCCGGGCCGCTTCATCGCTTTCGTCGGCGATGACCATAAACAGCACAAACGAGCTCACATCACGCTGCGTTTTTTGTGTCGCTTCAAGCAGGCGATCAGCGGCTAGCGCAAAGGCTTTCGGCGTATTCACGCCTTTGCCAAATACGAAGTTGTGATCGGCATATTGGGCCGAAAATGCCATCCCGGCATCACTGGAACCGGCACAGATAATTTTCATCGTATCTTGCGGACGCGGACTCAAACGACAATCTTGCATGGTGAAGTAATCACCTTTCAGATCAGAAACCCCCTCGTCCCACAAATCACGTAATACCTGAGCGTATTCCGACAGATAGTCATAGCGTGACGCGAAAAACTCATCGCCCGGCCACAGCCCCATCTGGGTGTACTCCGGCTTTTGCCAGCCTGTCACCAGGTTAACGCCAAAACGGCCGTTGGAAATGGAATCAATCGTCGATGCCATACGCGCGGTAATGGCAGGTGGCAGGGTTAAAGTTGCTGCGGTGGCGAACAGCTTAATTTTTGAGGTCACTGCCGCCAGACCTGCCATCAGGGTGAAGGATTCCAGGTTGTGTTCCCAGAATTCAGTTTTACCGCCAAAACCGCGCAATTTAATCATGGATAGCGCGAAATCTAATCCGTAATGTTCTGCGCGCAGCACAATCTCTTTGTTTAACTCGAAGGTTGGCATGTATTGCGGGGCATTTTCTGAAATCAGCCAGCCGTTATTGCCAATGGGAATGAATACTCCAATCTGCATATAAACTCCTTTTTTCGACATGCATTTAACGATTCTTCGCATTGATCCTAATCAAACTTTATGCCAAAAGTTAATTTAACTTATATAACAATGAGTTAAATCAAACCATTCACTCTAAAACAGACCACTTGGTCTGTTTTATTGCAATAAAAATGGTGCAATAGCACTAATTGAGTGCGCGTTTTTTGTTCAAAGCGATGCTAAAACGGACAAATAGAGAACAGGTAAGGATGCAGGCAGAAACGAGACAAAGAGGCTGAAGCGGTACAACAAACAGCTATGCAGGAAAGAAAAAGGCGCGTCAGATGACGCGCCAAATCACAATTTAGGATGATTAAGAGATTCAGAATGGATAAAAGTCAGAAAAGACCGCCCAATACCACTCCCTGAATGGTCTGGCAGGTCTCCTCAAAAAAATTCTTTGTTATTAAGATCTTTACCGGTAATCGCTTTCACCTGAACGCTGAAATCAGCGTAGTGCTGGGTCGTAGACCAGATGATAAAGATCAGTTGGGCAGGCTCGATAGGCTTTAGTTTGCCTTGGCTGATCCACTGCTCAATCACTTTCGACTTTTCGCTCATTATCTGTTTAAGCGGACCGGAGAGGTAATTTTTCAGGATCGGCGCGCCCTGGATAATTTCCAGGCAGAACAGACGTGAAGCCTGCGGCTGATCACGCGATAACTCCAGCTTAAGACGAATGTACTTTTCCAGCGCCGCTTTGGGATCATCCGGTTCTTCAAAACTACCAATTGGCGCTAGCCAGTCATTGAGAATATTCTCCAGAATGGTCAGATAAAGTGCCTCTTTACTTTTGAAATAGTAAAACAGGTTGGTTTTGGAGATATCTGCCGCCGTAGCAATTTGCTCCATGGTGGTACCATGAAAACCAAATTTTGAGAATACTGACAATGCGGTTTCAAGAATAAATTGTCTTTTGTCTTCAAATTTTTTACGCCGCCGGGTACCAGGCTCGACATTAGTGCGTGTTTTCTTCAGGCCCTCGACCTTAGCTCCCTTTAACGAAATATTTTCTCTCACCATGAGTACGACTCTAACTGTATGATTGTCGTGAAACTAAGCAGCAAGTTTATCACTTTAAACGCTGTCTGTGGGGGGCAGCCAATTCCAAGCACTGACCATCTGGTTTTTATACTATATTGCACTAGATATCACGAATAAATTCAATCGTTTGTTGAACTCTTCTACCGACTCTGTTGGCATGCCAAATTATCGATCATCCTGACCAACCACTGCTGCATCTGCGCTTGCTGCTCATCATCCAGCCCCTCGGTCATACGTGCCGATACCACGCGGCGCACCTCTTTTATCTGCAGCGCTAACGTCTGGCCAGACTCCGTCAATGAAAGTATCAACTCACGTTTATCGTGCGGATTTTGTTCCCTGTCAACTAACTCCAGCTTGATCAGTTCATTAATCAGTCGGGTTACCTGCGCTTTATCCTTTTTGATCGCCATCGCAACATCATGAGCAGTGCAAGGAAGATGGGTGGCAATATAGTGCAGTGCCAGACTTTGAAAAAACGGTAGCAAAACGCCTTGTCGCTCAAGTTCATGAGTAATGTTTTCACGCATACACTGAGTTAAATAGGCAATGTGGTGTTCTATAGGACTACTATTCATATGGTTGATATTGTCAACTAATGGCTTTAATATGGTTGACTATATCAACTAACCAACACGTCGACCATATGAATCTTAAAAAACTGGCTATTACCTTGCCTGCTCCTGTCTGTATTGTGGCAAGCATCTCTGCTTTCATTACTTACATTAACCACGGCCTGAATGCTGAATTCGCAACCCAATGGCTGAAGTCGTTCTTATTCTCTCTGGTCGTGATCCTGCCGATTGCCGGTCTGCTGATCATGAAACTGGCTCAGTTAGTTGAACGCCGCTTGCCGCATATTCAACCTCTTGGCCGTAAGCTCATTCTGTGTGGTCTGATTGCGCTGAGCCTGGAATCCATTATCAGCCTGATGTCCGTACTTTCAACGTCACAGGCAGAAAGTGCCAGCCAGTTCATTGCTTTCTGGGCGCTGACTCTGCTCAAAGCGCTGCCACTGGGTTACCTGATTGCCATGATCATGGTCTTTATCGTACGCCCGAGAATTCAACGCGCTCTGGCTGCCGCCTGATGGTAAAAACCGTGAACGGTACGAGGTGGGCGCAGTAAGGACACACGCTTGTTCAGAGAGCGCTCACGCACAGGCGATTTGGGTGTGTGTCCTGCCAAGATTTGCGGGCACAAAAAAGTCGGGCTGGGCACAGGTGGCTGAATCTTATTCAGTTCCTGTGACCAGCCCGACCGCTGTCATTTCTGCCCTACCCAACTTTCCGTCCCCTACAGACGAAGTGAAATGACAGCGCTAAACTCAGGGGTCATCCCCCTTTGGGTTTAGTCGAAAATATAGTGGTTAATCGAAAATATAGTGATTAGTCGAAAATATAATGGTTAACCACGTTTTCCAGATACTCTTGTTTACCGGACTCGCGCTGTGGCTGCAGGTCATTATCGACCGCGTATTTCGCCAGAGTTTCCAGATTGTGATCGCCAGACAGAATCGCTTTACCCAGCGGTTCATTCCAGCCAGCGTAACGTTGCGCGATGTTTTTGCCCAGCTTGTCATCTTCCAGCATACGTGCCGCTTTTTTCAGAGCCAGCGCCATGGTATCCATACCACCGATATGACCGTAGAACAGATCTTCAGGGTCGATAGACGGACGGCGCAGACGCGCATCAAAGTTCAGGCCACCGGTAGTAAAACCGCCTGATTTGAGAATTTCGTACATTACCAGAGTATTTTCTTCCACACTGTTCGGGAACTGGTCAGTATCCCAGCCCAGTTGCGGGTCACCGCGGTTAGCATCAACTGAACCGAAGATACCTAGCGATGTTGCGGTGGCGATTTCATGCTGGAAGCTGTGACCTGCCAGCGTCGCGTGGTTGGCTTCGATATTGACCTTCACTTCATTTTCCAGGCCAAACTGTTTCAGGAAGCCATACACGGTTGCCGTATCGTAATCGTACTGGTGTTTGGTCGGCTCCTGCGGTTTAGGCTCAATCAGAATGGTGCCTTTGAAACCAATTTTATGTTTATGCTCAACCACCATTTGCATCAGGCGACCCAGTTGTTCACGTTCCTGACGTAAATCGGTATTAAGCAGGGTTTCGTAACCTTCACGGCCGCCCCACAATACGTAGTTTTCACCGCCCAGACGCTGGGTAGCATTCATCGCGTTAAAGATCTGAGTTGCCGCATAAGCAAATACTTTCGGGTCCGGGTTGGTGCCTGCACCCGCCATATAGCGAGGGTTAGAGAAAGCATTCGCCGTACCCCATAGTAATTTGACGCCACTTTCCTGCTGTTTGGCTTCCAGCTTATCGACCATGCGAGCAAAGTTATTGACATACTCTTTGATGCTGTTGCCTTCCGGCGCCACATCCACATCGTGGAAGCAGTAAAACGGTACGTTAAGTTTTTGGTAGAATTCAAACGCTACGTCGGCTTTCATCATTGCCAGTTCCATCTCACTGCCCGCTTTTTGCCAAGGGCGGTCAAAGGTACCGTTGCCAAATACGTCAGAGCCCGGCCAGACAAAGTTGTGCCAGTAACAAGCGGCAAAACGCAGATGGTCTTTCATCGATTTACCCATCACCATCTGATCAGGATTGTAATGACGGAAAGCCAGCGGGTTATTGGATTCAGGGCCTTCAAACTTGATTGAATCTACATTAGGAAAAAAATCATTCATAATCTTGCTCTCGTTATTTTAGTGAGTATGTCAATCCATTGCATTTGAATAACTTTCTAGCTATCAAATGTCAGGAATAAGGTTATTTTCATTGATAACAGAGAATCTTCAATTACGAATTTTCACAACCTAATTCAGATATCTTTCAACTGTGAGACTCGACACACTTCCAATCAATTCAATAAAAACAACAAGTTATTTCAAAAGTAACTTTAAGATCACAATTACAAAATATCATAACGATGATGATTTATTCCGTAATTTATTTATCAGGATTTACTGACAAGAATATTAGCGCCCTACAAAAAATATAACGAGGAATAAACATGAATAATAAAGTCAACGTGCTGCGCCTGACGCTGGTGGTAGCACTCGGCGGGCTGTTATTTGGTTATGACACCGCCGTCATATCCGGAGCAACCGAAGCGCTGCAATCCTATTTTCAACTCACCCCCGCTGAACTTGGCTTTGCCGCCTCTTCAGCTCTGATCGGCTGTGTGCTTGGTGCGATTGTCGCCGGTGATTTCAGTAGCCGTTACGGCCGGCGTGGCGCATTGAAAATCGCTGCCTTGCTGTTTCTGATCTCAGCCGTCGGTTCGGCGATTCCGGAAAGCTACTGGACCTTCGTCGTCTACCGTATTATCGGCGGGATCGGTGTCGGTATCGCGTCCATGGTTTCGCCAATGTACATTGCTGAAGTCGCCCCACCGAAAAAGCGTGGCGGCCTCGTCGCCTGCAATCAGTTCGCGATCATTTTTGGTATGCTGGTGGTCTATTTCGTTAACTACGGTATCGCTCTGATTGGCACGGAAACCTGGCTGAATACCACCGGCTGGCGTTATATGTTTGCTTCTGAGGTCATTCCGGCGGGTCTGTTCCTGCTACTGCTGTTTACTGTACCGGAAACGCCGCGCTGGCTGGCGATGCGAGGCAGAAACGATGAGGCTTACTCACTGCTCAAAGCTCTTAATAACGGTAATGGTGCGGATGTTGATCACCAATGGCGGGACATCCAGTCTTCATTCAAACAACACAACAGCACATCAATCGTCGCCAGCGGATTCTTTGGTGTTCTGGTGATCGGCATTATGCTCAGTGTGCTGCAGCAAGTCACCGGCATCAACGTATTCCTCTATTACGCACCGACCATTCTGAAAGGCTTTAGTAACTCCAGTATCGATATTGCATTACTGCAAACCATTCTGGTGGGTGCGGTCAACCTCGGCTTTACCGTGGTTGCGATTCTGACCGTGGATAAATTCGGCCGCCGCCCGCTGATGATGCTGGGTGCAGCCTTAATGGCGGTCAGTATGATTGCAATTGGTACCGCGGCTTATCTCAACGCCATCGGCGGATACCTGCTGATCTTCGTGCTGCTCTACATCGGCGCGTTTGCGCTGTCACTTGGTCCTGTGGTCTGGGTGTTGCTGTCAGAAATTTTCCCTAACAGCATTCGTTCTAAAGCGTTATCCATCGCCGTGTTTGCTCAGTGGGCCGCGAACTTTGTGGTCTCGCAGACTTTCCCTATGATGAACGATCCACAAAGCAGCGTTTACCAAACCTTTAACGGTGGCTTCCCGTTCTGGTTATACGGCGTGATGGGGATCTTTACCATTTACTTTATCTACAAGTGGGTACCTGAAACCAAAGGTAAATCGCTTGAAGAACTGGAAGAGTTATGGGAGAAATCTGCCAAATCCGCTGAAGAGAAAATGATTACTAATCATTAAACCTAAAACAATTACTAAATCTAAAACAATAATAAATAAGCCTGCAATCTGCAGGCTTATTTATTGGCAGCGTTCGTGATCGGAATTAATTATTTTCTTCACTTCCGCTCAAGCGATATTCTTTGGGCGTTTTACCAAACGCTTTCTTGAATACAGAATACATATATTGCAATGATGGATAACCACATGCCTGAGCGATTTCTGCAATCGGCAATTCGGTGGAAATCAATAAACTT
The DNA here is from genome assembly GCF_019226825.1 of Vibrio ostreae. NCBI lineage: Bacteria > Pseudomonadati > Pseudomonadota > Gammaproteobacteria > Vibrionales > Vibrionaceae > Vibrio > Vibrio ostreae. Next base: position 833,026 of record NZ_CP076643.1, on the reverse strand, counting down.
TTTGCTCGTTCTAATTTTGCTTCATGAATTTCATTATGAATCGAGTAACCGCGCTCCTGGCGAAAACGCGCTTCCAGGTTGGAACGGGAGATACCGACATGATGCAGTACCTGCTCGACTTTGATGCCTCTACAGGCGTTATGACGGATAAAGTGCAGAGCCTGAATCACGTAGGGGTCGTTCAGAGCCTGAAAGTCCGAACTTTCCCGTTCAAACACCTTAGTTGGCGGGATTAACACCCGCGCAGGGTTGATAGTGAGCGGCTCGCCCTGCTCCTTCTTATTCAGCAAACGGTGCAACATCTTGGCCGCAGTGTAGCCCATCGATTTACAACCCTGCCCAACCGAGCTCAGTGACACCCGGGTCAGATAGCGCGTCATCTCTTCGTTGTCGATACCGACAACAGCAATGCGGTCCGGCACCATTAACCCCAAAGAATCACACGCTTGCAAAATATGTCTCGCTCTTGCGTCTGTCACCGCAATGATCCCAATCGGATTAGGCAACCGTTGCAGCCAATCCGCCAGACGGTTCATGTCATATTGCCAGCTGAGCGGGTTGGTCTTATTGCCACGATAGACTGAATGAAAATAATCATTTTGTGTCGCCAGATTAACAAACGCACTTTCCCGCTCTGAAGCCCAGCGCTCCCAGGATTCATGGGGAATACCGTAAAAGGCAAACTTCTCAATTCCCTTATCCCTGAGATGATTAAACGCCATCTCCACCAGCGCGCAGTTGTCCGTCGCCACATAAGGCACATCCGGGTATTGCTGTTCATCTTTGTAAGAGCCACCAATACCGACCACCGGGATCCCTGAGTCCTTGAGCAGTGACTCGATCGCCGGATTATCAAAATCGGCAATCACACCATCACCGCGCCAGGCACGGAAATGATCAATATTGGTGGTGAAATCTTCTTCAACAAAAATGTCCCAATGGGTTTGCGATGCGTGTAAATATTCGCCGATACCCTCCATAATTTGCCGGTCATAAACTTTATTGGCATTAAATAGTAAAGAGATTCGATAATTTTTATCCATAGGCAGTAACCAATTGGTCAAAGAATTTGCCGGAGTCTATCAAAATGACAGAAAAAATAATGTGATCATTAAGGGAGTCGCTAAATATCTAAACTCAATTAATAAAAATCATAATTGAGACCGCACAGCAAATGAATAGACTGGTTACAGTACCCTAAAAATAACAAACTGGCCTACGCCAAAGAGGACATAAATTATGTATATCGGGATTGATCTGGGCACGTCAGGTGTCAAAGCCATTCTGCTCTCTGCCAACGGCGAGATACTCGCCTCAGCAACCACAGCGATGACGGTCTCTCGCCCTAAGCCTTTATGGTCTGAACAAGACCCAAAACAGTGGTGGGATGCCACGCTCAATTCACTGTCCGAGCTGGGAAAACAACACAGCCTGCAGCAGGTCCAGGCCATTGGTCTGTCCGGACAGATGCACGGCGTGACTCTGCTCGACGGCGCAAACCAGGTGTTACGTCCGGCCATATTATGGAACGACGGACGCTGCGAGCAGGAGTGCCTTGAACTAGAACAACTCGTACCGGAGAGTCGCGATATTACCGGCAACCTGATGATGCCAGGATTTAGCGCACCCAAGCTGAAATGGCTCGCCAAACATGAGCCGGAGTGTTTTACACGCGTCGCTAAAGTGTTGCTGCCGAAGGATTATCTGCGCTTTCTGCTCAGTGGAGATTTCGCCACCGACATGTCTGACGCCGCCGGCACAATGTGGCTCGATGTCGGCATGCGCGACTGGAGCGACGAAATGCTCAGCGCTTGCTGCCTCAACCGCTCGCAAATGCCGGCACTGTTTGAAGGCAACCAAATAACAGGCACGCTCAATCAGGAACTGGCTCAGCAGCTTGGTATGGCGTGTGTCCCTGTTGTTGCGGGCGGCGGTGACAATGCCGCTGGCGCCGTTGGGGTCGGTATTGTCAAACCGGGCCAGGCGATGATTTCACTCGGCACATCCGGGGTTTACTTCGCGGTCAGCCAAGGTTTCACCACCAACCCGGCCGCTGCATTGCATTCATTTTGTCACGCTTTACCGGGCACCTGGCATACCATGTCGGTGATCCTCAGTGCAGCTTCCTGTCTGGATTGGGTAGCCCGGATGACCGGTTTCAGCGCTGTCCCGGCGATGATGCAAGCGCTTGACGCACAACAACCGCAAACCGATGTTATCTTTTTGCCTTATTTGTCTGGTGAACGGACACCACACAATAATCCGAATGCCAAAGGGGTATTTTTTGGCCTGACTCATAATACGACACCGCTGCATATGGCACAGGCGGTATTAGAGGGTGTGGGATTTGCTTTGCAGGATGGTCTGGATGCGCTGCACATGACCGGTGATGTGCCGGATAACATTACGCTGATTGGTGGCGGGGCGCGCAGCGCATACTGGCGCCAGTTACTGACAGACATTTTCAATACCGAGTTGGTGTATCGCGAGGGGGGCGATGTCGGTCCGGCCCTGGGTGCTGCCCGTCTTGCGCAGCTGGCGATTGAAGGCAAGCAGGCTGCAGTAGAGCAAATCTGCGCCCAACCGCGGGTTTTGCAGACCCACACGCCAAATCCTGAGATACATCAGCAACTGGCGGTAAAACGTCAGACTTACACCAGCCTCTATCGACAATTAAAGCCGCTGTTCAACGCCTGATCCATCCGGTCTGTCCTCTGCCTGGGCAGACCATCCCCTTCTTGCTCATATCGGTCTGTCCGCTTATGTGGTAACTCATCTCCACCTTGTTTTTTGCCACCCCGCAACGCAATAATCACGTTTCACAAGAATAAAATAGTGTCTATCGGATAAAAATTACGCTAATTTGTAGGTACCACGTCGCTTGGAGAAGAGTTATGGCTGATATCATCGATCATTCGCTTAGTGAAATTCGTCGTGACCTAAAAGAACGCTTAATCACTGCACTATCCACCTGTCCTATCGCTCGTGAAGCGTGCTACCCGCGCTTGTTAACCATGCTGACTTATTACCTGGTCTATGAAGAGGGTGAAATCAGTTACCCGCACTTTCTCTCCCAGCTCAGTCTGGCAGAGAATCAATGGCGCTGCTTTATTATCTTTGGATCGTCCCTCAGTCCGCAGGAACTGAGTGCAATTATCGACACTTCCCACCGTCACCAGCAAGAGTTAGACCCGATTTTAAACACTTTGGGGATGTATTTACCTTAGCTCACTGGTTTGTCATTTTAGATAAATACGGGGCGCAGCGCTGATGTTGCGCCTTATAAAACCGACACTTATCCACAGCAAACGCGACAAGTTGCCAACAGCTACGCACAACGTTATTTTAATGCTTGCATTCACTATAGATTTGGGTGTATGAATATGAACATTCGATGACATGTCAGACAAAGATAAGTTTGACATTTTTCTGTCACACAGGCCGGTTAAGGTGATTCCAGGCTGTTGAGAGAAACATCGTAACTTGTAAGATAAGCGCTGCGAAAAAGCAGGCATCTTCTGTTATGTTGCTTCAGTCGTATTAGCTAAGCCATAACGTATTATGTGCTTCTGTTGAAGCAGAAGCGTCACAAAGTAAACCTGAAAAATAAGCCCACCAAGGGCGCTACTTATAAAGGAGATTACTATGAAAAAAATGAGAAAAGCTCAGCTGCATCGTGTTCGTATTCAATATTGGAAAGATACGAAACAAGCAGAGAAAAAATCATAGTGACCAAGCGATTAGCCGCAAGCTAATCCGCAAAAACCAGCTATTGACACGCAATAGCGAGTAACAAGTCAAATCGTGACAAATCAAACAGCCTCAACGCAATAGTCAGAGGCTAACCCAACAGAACTGGCAATGCCGGGAGGTAACTATCCCTCCACTTCCCTAATATTGCCAGTTCGAAAATAGCCTGCTGTGATCCAGCCTCCGTCTTATCCCCCGCACAGACGCTCGTTTTTCAGAACCGATGAACCATGCCCCAACGTCAAATTGGTTAGCAAAGTTCACACCGTATCGAGCGATATTTTCACTCAATCAGCATGAATTTGATTCGGATCAAATCCAGTTCAGGCGTCATTCCGTTTAGTTAATAATCTGCGCCGTGTTACAAAGATTCGGTCTAAAAAAATCCTGCCCGCGACAAGAGCTCTGTGCCTGCTTCGCTATACTTACAATGTAGTTGGGGCATCCTTGCTGTATACGGCTGCGTAAATTCATACGTTTCAATTGAGCTTACTATGTACACTAAACATCGTTCTTACACTTTGGCTGGAAAGGAACACTACCATGCACGGGTCATGGTCGATCCGACAGGTTATTTACACATCGACATCATGGAGGAAAGCGACGAACTTGACGGTGAGTTTGAAAGCCTGAGTTTCAAAACTCAGGACAGGAAAACTGAGCTGACTTGTCAAGACGCCGAGCACGACTGGCGTATTGCTCTGCAGGGTCAGGATGCAAGAGAACTCGTGACTCTGATTGAAGAAGCGAAAGAAGAGTATGAAACACTAATGCGTGATCTGTGTTAATTGTGGCAATGACCACCAAGCCGACAGTTATTTTTAATCACCCCTCTAACCTCAGAACCGGAAAACCTTTAGCGTTTTCCGGTTCTTTTATTATGTCTTCTGTTACTTGCGTGTAATTAAATAGCAACATGAATTTTCTTCATGTTATGTATGAAAAAAATACGGATTAACAGGACGTCTAGCCATCCATTACTCTAGCCTTAACAACGCAGAATAAATAACAAGAGGTATCTGTCATGGCTAATCGCCCTCCTTTCCGCACTGACTCCGTCGGCAGCTTTCTTCGTCCAGCTTATCTTCATCAGGCTCGCCGCGAATTTGCAGAGGGAACCATCAATCGTGCTCAGCTGACCGAAGTTGAAGATAAAGCAATTCTTGAATTGATCGACCAACAAAAAGCAGTTGGTATCAAGGCCATTACCGATGGTGAATTCCGCCGCGGCTTCTGGCATATCGACTTTCTCGAAAATCTGACCGGTATCGAAGGTTACACCGCTGACAGTTACAACCAGAAATTCCACGGCAAAGCAGCGCCGGCATACAACATCCGTGCAACCGGAAAAATTGCATTCAATCCGGAACACCCATTCCTGGACCACTTTGAATTTCTGCTTAACGCTGTAGGCACAGACAGTGAATTCGTGGCGAAAGCGACGATTCCTAGCCCGACCATGATTCTGCGTCAGGAAATTCTGGCTAACGATGGTTCGTCAAAAATCCACCAGCTTTACCCGCAAATTGAAGAGTTCTACCAAGATCTGGCGCAGACTTACCGTGATGCCATTGCGGCCTTCTACGCACGTGGCTGTCGCTACCTGCAATTTGATGATACCAACTGGGCGTTTCTAATCGATTCAAGCAAGCGCGAAAGCCTGTTCGAAAAAGGCATCAACCCGGATGAGATTGCCAACGTCTGTACGCAAATCATTAACGAGTCACTGCGTGACAAGCCGGAAGACCTGATTGTGACGACTCACATCTGTCGCGGAAACCACGCTTCTTCATGGCTGTTTTCGGGCGGCTACGAGCCGGTGGCAGAAGCTCTGTTTGCGACCAAGTACGATGGTTTCTTCCTGGAGTATGATTCCGAGCGTTCTGGCGATTTCGCGCCGCTGCGTCACTGGTCAAACAACGGTAGCCAAATCGTACTGGGTCTGATCACCTCTAAGTTCCCGGAACTGGAAGATGCAGAGCAAGTGAAAGCGCGCATCCAGGAAGCCACTCAGTACGTACCGTTAGAAAACCTGTGCATCAGCCCGCAATGTGGCTTTGCTTCGACCGAAGAAGGCAACAAACTGACTGTCGAACAGCAGTGGGATAAGATCCGCTTCCTGACTGAAATCGAGAAACAGATCTGGTCTTAATGGTGCAGTGCCGATGGTAACCGCATCATCGTAACGGAAAAGACAAAGGGCGCCGCGGCGCCCTTTGTCTTTGATGAGCCAGCACTCTGAATCAGTGGGTGCTGCCTAAGCTCTCATGCTAGTGAGGCGATAAAGCACTAAAGAGCCAAGCAACAAAGCGCAGCCGATTATTTTATTCAGCGGCATCGACTCATCGTAGATCCAGACACTCAATATCATGGTCCAGACCGGTTCAAGCAGCATCAGCAGTGCCGCATTGGTCGGATTGGCGTGTTTTTGCCCCAGCGTCTGCATCAGATAACGCAAACTCGTTGCCAGCAATACGCTGAGCGCGAACCACTGCCAGGTGATGATGCTGACATTGTCCGGCCAGGTTTCAATACTGTAAGAGAGTACCAACCCCAGACAGCCAGTCGCGAACAGCTGCAGCGTGGTGAGCAACATCGGTGAAAAACGTGCCGAATACTGGCTGTTAAAGTTGAAATGTACCGCCAGTCCCACCGCCGCGACCAAGAACCACATCTGATTGGCGGCAATATTCCATTCACCACTCCAGGCCAGTAAAAACAGTCCGATCACGGCTATTGGCAGTGACAGCCAGAACGGGCGACCGGGCCGGCGTTTAAACAGAACCCAGGCGACCAAGGGCACAAACAGCATCGACAAACTCATAATAAACGCCCCCTCGCCCAGTGTTTCACTGATCGAAATGGCATAAATCCAACAGAAAATAGAGCCGCCCAGAAAGACGCCAACGCCCATCGAACGCAAAATTTCGCCACGCGGCGCTTTGCGCAGCGCCGGCAGACAAAACGGCAGTAACAGTAAGGACGCCGTAACAAAACGTAAGCCGATAAACCCTATCGGCGGAAGTCCTTCAATGGCTTGTTTAGAAAACACCCAACCGGCCGCGGCCAGTAAAGTTGTGATAATCAGAATGAATTCAGCACGCAGGTTAGCAAACATGAGCAGTTGTTATTATTGTTAAACAGGCAGATGTTAATTGTGAGGCATATCCAAACACAACTCCACTATAAAACGCTTTTATTTCTGTAGCTTAGCCAAAGCTTCCCACACCAGTTTTCTAAAGGCCGACAACCGTTTGTTAACACATACCAACACTAAAAAATAGATATTTTTTAGTGTTTAATTTCATTAAGCAACCATAAAAATAGAATAATATTCTGTTATATTGCGAAAAACCTAGTTTCATTCATCAGAGAGTTATAAATCTGTCAGTCAATTTGACCAGCGTCACAATGTGATCATATCTACCAATGGTAGTAGGATTTGCAATATTATAATTCACACCATGGCAATATTTCAGTGAAAGAAACTCAAGAAACCGTCGATTTTGGAGTATCCACTACTCAAACCGGCTGGAACAAACACGACACACATTGGTTACTCAGTTTATTTGGCACTGCCGTTGGTGCCGGGATTTTATTCCTGCCAATCAACATTGGCCTGGGCGGTTTTTGGCCACTAGTACTGATGGCACTGCTCGCTTTTCCGATGACTTACCTTGCCCACCGTGGCCTGGCCCGCTTTGTCCTCTCTTCCAAACGGTCTGATGCAGATTTTACCGATGTGGTAGAAGAGCATTTCGGCACGCGCGGCGGCCGTCTGATCTCGCTGCTCTACTTCCTGTCAATTTTTCCGATCCTGCTGATTTACGGCGTAGGCATCACCAACACGGTGGACAGTTTTCTGGTCAACCAGGCGCAAATGGTTTCCCCGCCACGGACACTGCTGTCCGGCGTTCTGGTCTTTAGCCTGATTGCCATCATGCTGGGCGGTGAAAAAATCATGCTGCGCGCCTTTGCCGTGATGGTCTACCCGCTGGCGGCGATTCTGGCGGCACTGTCGCTGTATCTGATCCCTTACTGGAGCATGCCATCACTGGCCATCCCAGCCGCTGCCGATTTCCTGCAAACCGTATGGCTGGCTGTTCCTGTCGTGGTGTTTTCATTCAGTCACGCCGCGGCGATTTCCAGCTTTGCCAATATTCAGCGCCGTCACTACCGCAAGCAAGCGGTGGTGAAATCCGAGCAAATCCTCAAGCGTACCAGCGTGATGCTGATTGCGTTTGTGCTGATGTTCGTGTTCTCCTGCATACTCGCACTGTCGCCACAGCAACTGCTGGAGGCCAAAGCGCAAAATGTATCCGTGCTGTCGTACCTCGCCAACGCCACCAATAACCCGTTTATCGCGACCCTGGGACCTTTGGTTGCGTTTGTTGCTATCACTTCATCATTCCTGGGCCATTTCCTCGGTGCGCGTGAGAGCCTGAATGGCTTGCTGACCAAGTACACTAAACTACCACTTGCCGTGGCAGATAAGCTGGGCATCGCACTGATGTTTATCGCTATCTGGTTTGCTGCAGTGATGAACCCAAGCATTCTCGGCATGATGGAAGCCCTGTCCGGGCCGGTCATCGCCATGATCCTGTTTATTATGCCAATGCTGGCGGTGTTTAAAGTGGATGCCCTCCGGAACTATCGTAAACATCTCGGTACTTACTTCGTGCTCCTGGTCGGAATGCTGGCGGTCTCGGCACTGTTGTTCAGCCTGCTGGGCTGATTCAGCGCGATAACGACCAACGGTCCGCGGATGCGGGCCGTTTTACCAGGTACGCCCCATCCTGCGCCACACCTTGTGCTCGGCATCCGTTGCGAATAACTTCAATTATGCGGGCTGTCCGGCGGATAGCAGGCCTTCTCTGTCATACACTGATGATAACCATACGATGGTTGCCGCTCTGGCCACGATTATTGGATGGTGTTGATTTGGTCGGAAAAGGAAAAATGGATGCTGCGCACTTGTTTTTTGTTACTGGCTATCCCGCTGCTGTCGGCCTGTGGTGACCGCCAGGACGCGTCACAGGCTTTAGGCACGCTTGAACGTGATCGGGTGACACTCTCAGCCACCAGTAACGAAATAATCCGTCAGTTACCCGTAACCGAAGGCAGCAGCGTGCGTGTCGGTGATGTACTGGTTGTACTGGATACGGCAGAGCAACAGGCCCTGCTCGACCAGGCCCTCGCCCGTCAGACTCAGGCTCAGGCCGCACTAGCGAAACTGACCCATGGTGAAAGAGCCGAAGACATTGCGGTCGCCAGAGCGCAGCTAGACAGCACCAGAGCACAACTGACCGAAGCACAGCAGACTTACCGCCGCGTAGCAGAGTTGGTCAGCAAAAGCCTGCTCAGCCAGGCCGAGCTAGACCAGGCCAAGGCCAGCCGTGATACCGCACAGGCAGAGTGGGCCTCTGCCACTGAGCAACTGACGAAACTGACCGCCGGCGCGCGAATCGAAGATATTGATCAGGCTCGGGCGCAACTGGCCGCGGCACAGGCAGAAGTGGCATTGCAGCAGCAAAAACTCACCCGGCTCACCGTTACCGCGACCCGTGCCGGCATTCTTGATAACCTGCCCTATCATCTCGGCGAACGGGTACCAAACGGCGCCGTCGTTGCCGTGTTGCAGTCAGACAGCGCGCCGTTTGCACGCGTTTACGTGCCGGAGAGGGTGCGCGCGCATTTTACTCCGGGCCGCAGTGTGACTGTGCATGTCGACGGTACACCAAACAGCTATCAGGGCACAGTGCGCTGGGTGGCGACTGAGCCCTCTTTTACTCCTTACTATGCACTGACTGAAAATGAACGGGCGCGGCTGATGTTTCTGGCTGAAATTGACTTACCTGCCGCCGCACGCGATCTGCCGTCCGGCGTACCGGCCCAAGTTGACTTTCCGCAGGAGGCAAAATGAGTGAACTGGCTATCGAGGCACGCGGCGTCAGTAAGTTATTTGGCGATTTTACCGCGATTCATGACATCAACCTCAATGTGCCGACCGGCAGCATCTACGGCTTTCTCGGCCCCAACGGATGTGGCAAGTCGACCACCATCCGGGTTCTGACCGGCCTGCTGACGCCAACCCGGGGCAGCGTGAATGTACTTGGCCTTGATATCCCGCGTCAGTCGGAAATCCTTCGGCTCAATATCGGCTATATGACGCAGAAATTTTCCCTGTATGACGATCTGAGCGTGGAAGAAAACCTGCAGTTTATCGGTCAGATCTTTGGCATGAATCGTCAGGCCCTGAAACAGAGGACCAATCAGCAGTTAGCCACTTACGGCCTCGATCAACGGCGCAAGCAACGGGTCGGCAGCATGAGCGGCGGGCAAAAACAGCGCCTGGCACTGGCAAGCGCCACCATGCACCGCCCGCAACTGCTGTTTCTTGATGAACCCACCTCGGCGGTGGATCCGGAAAACCGGCGTGAATTTTGGGAGCAGCTTTTCGATCTCTCATCACAAGGTACTACCATACTGGTGACGACCCACTACATGGACGAAGCGGAGCGCTGCCATCGTCTCGCCATCATGGATGCGGGCGAAATTCGTGCCGATGACGAACCGGAAAAACTAATGCAGCAGATGGGCGTGCACGTGGTTGAGGTCACCGCACCGGACTTGCGCTGCTTAAAAGAGACACTGTTACAACGGCCTGAAATCCGCTCTGCGGCGCAGTTGGGCGTACGATTACGGGTACTTATCTACCGTCATATTCAAGATCCGGTACAGTGGCTGCGCAGCACGCTCCCGCAATTAGCGCAAGCCAACATCGGTCTGGCACGGCCCAGCCTGGAAGATGTATTTGTCACTGTGACCGGGAAGAACCGCCAATGAACAGCCTGTTTCGGATTAAAGCGGTGATGATTAAGGAGTTTCGCCAGTTATCGCGTGACCGTATCACCTTTGGCATGGTGATCATGATCCCGCTGATTCAGTTATTGCTGTTTGGTTTTGCTATCAATACCGATGTTCGCAGTATTCCAATTGCCGTCGTCGACAACAGCCAATCTGTAACCGGGCGCTGGCTGACCGAATCGGTCCGGGTCAGTCAGGTGGTTGAGATTAAACAAGTGTATAGCACCGCGGAACAGGCACAACAAGCCATCGCCAGCGGCGAAGTCCGTGCCGCGCTGATCATTCCGCCCGATCTCAACCGGCGCATTTTGGATGGACGTGAACTCGGGCAGTGGCTGATAGACGGGTCTGATACCATGATTGCCAGCGCTATATCGGGTCTGCAGCACATGCCCACTGCAGACATTGCCTTTCACCCGCATCCCGAAGTGGCTGCGACCTTCGCCATCACCCTGTTTTACAATCCGAGCAAACGCGCGGCCGTCAATATTGTTCCCGGCTTACTGGGCGTCATTCTGACCATGACCATGATTATGTTTACCAGCGCGGCGATTGTACGTGAACGGGAAAGAGGCAATCTGGAATTGCTGATCACCACACCGGTCCACTCGATGGAGCTGATGATCGCCAAAATCATCCCGTATATTTTTGTTGGCCTGATTCAGGTGTTCATTATTCTCGGCCTTGGTCATGTAATTTTTGCCGTGCCGATCAATGGCGCTGTCAGTCAGATCTTGTTCGGCACCCTGCTGTTTATTTCCGCCAGCCTGACTCTCGGACTAATGATCTCAACCATTGCCACCACGCAACTGCAGGCAATGCAGATGACGGTGTTTATTCTTCTGCCCTCGATTCTGCTGTCTGGTTTTATGTTTCCCTATGAAGGTATGCCGCTGGCAGCGCAGTGGATTTCTGAAGCCCTGCCCGCGACCCATTTTATGCGCCTGATTCGTGGCATTGTGCTGCGCGGCGCGGATCTGGCCGATCTATGGCGCGACAGCTTATGGCTGGCGGGTTTCACCCTGCTTGGTCTGGTGGTGGCTTCATTACGCTTCAAAAAATCTCTCGATTAAGTTCAATGCCTTAAAGTGACACAAAAGACAGTAAACTGAGCCATACAGTTGGTAGGTTTGTGATTAGATAATCAGCCTTTATTAATATATAAAGCCTTTCTATATCACGCTTGGGTGCGCGATTGATGTGCTAAATCCATTAGAAAATATAGGGCACCGACTTCGTTGACTAAAAAGTAACCAGGTTCTAACTTTGTACATTAGTCGTCATCACAACGGAGGTCCCACCAATGAAACGTGCCAACCCAAGTTACCGTCTTCAGCTCATTAAAGAAGTCGCCTTACGAAAGCAATCCTCTACTCTCGATCCGATGGCGAACTATATACGAACGTTACTTTCTAAAAAATCCGACAGCAAATTCCAAAAAGAATCGACACGAAGTTTCAGCGGTGCACACTTTGATGAGCATGCCGGTGGCTGGGTCAGTGATCGCTGGCAACTCAATAAATAATACAAGCCCGACCGCAACGAACAGAATGTCACTTAGGCTAGTGCCAACATTAGCCTAAGTGTTTAATAACAATAAATTAGTATCTGATAAATATAAATTAAGTATCTGATAAAAATAATAAAGTCATCGCGAACATCTTTTACTATCAGCGAGGAACACGCGCTTCCAAACACTGAGTTCCTATCGCTCATCCGCATTCAGACGTCTTGCGGCACTCGCTATCTGTCGCACGGCTTTGTCGGGCTCGCTGCGCTATAGACCTAAATCTTTTGGCACCAGATACCCGATAAAGGTCGCCGAACGGCGACATAGCGATCAAAGCCGATCGCGCGGATCAAAACAACTCTTGTTGCGGGCTGTCTGGTTCTTCATGGCTTTGCGCGGCCTGTTTTCCGGCCGCCATTTTGCGGCGATAGCGCTGCTGGCACAGCTTAATCACGTGCAATTGTTCTGCGGCAGTCATCTCCAGCCAGCGAAAGCGTTCTTCGCGCTTGCGCATGCAGCCGCGGCAGTAGCCTTTATCGTCTAAACTGCACACCCCGACGCACGGGCTGGGAACCTGGAAAAATTCTAGCTGCTCCATAAGCGACGCAAATATCCTCTAATGTGCGTGTAACACTCTGTAAAATAGAGACATTCGTTCTATTTTTCGATCGTGTTGCATATTAAACTATAACCTTTTACTGACAAAAACAGTGTTTTATTGTCTATACTGTCGGCGTTTTCCACATTTGGAGTGAATATTATGAAGCTTAGTTCAAAATCATTACTTGCCGTAATCACACTGCCCGTCCTGCTCGCAGCGTGTGCAAGCAATGGTGATGATGCGCAAATCAGCGAACAGGATTTGCAACATCATAACTGGCAACTAACCCAAATTGATGGCCAGGCGGTCAAACAGGGTGATCGTCATCAGGTACCGCGTCTCGAAATTGGCGAAAAAATGATGGCAAGCGGCAACGCCGGCTGTAACAACTTTTTCGGTAAAGCCGAGTTGAAAGACAACCGTCTGCGCATTGAAAAAATGGGCATGACGATGAAGATGTGTATCGGCGACATTATGGATACCGAACAGGCCGTGTCCCAGTCTTTACAAGAGTGGAACGACATCACGCTGACCAAACAGAGCATGATCCTGAAAAACGATGTTCATACCCTGACCTTTACCCTGAGTGACTGGAAACAGTAACCTTTAGGTTCCGGTTTTATGAGGCAGCCAGTTGGCTGCCTTTTTTATAGCCAGCGCGAAACCCTGCCGCTGTCCGCTGGTGAGGATGTTGAGATCGTGAAGCGTGACGCGAACTATTTCCTTACTAATCAGATCTTTTGCGATTTATCATTCATAATGAATGATAACGTCCTGCGGCCCGGTCTGTCTCTGTATGCGGTAACGCCGTTTCAGCTCAGGATGACGCCACAACCTCATTTTCATCTCGTATTGCAAAGGATTCTCATGAAAAAACTGCTTACCTTCGTCTGCGCTTGCCTGTTCTCACTCCCGGGATGGAGCCAATCCTGGCAGGAGATTACCGAGCAGGCACGTGGTCAAACCGTCTATTTTCATGCCTGGGGAGGCAGCCAGGAGATCAATAATTATATCCGCTGGGCCGGTGAACAGTTGCAGTCGCAATACGGGGTAGAGCTGAAGCAGGTTAAAGTCACCGATATCGCAGAAACCGCCACTCGTCTGCTGGCAGAAAAAGCCGCCGGCAAGGATCAGGACGGCAGCGTGGACATGGTGTGGATTAATGGCGAGAACTTTAAGTCAATGAAAAGCAATGGCCTTTTATATGGCCCGTTCGCTGCTTCCCTGCCTAACTGGCAGCATGTGAATCAAGCTCTACCGGTAGAGACCGACTTCTCTGAACCCACCGAAGGACTGGAAGCTCCGTGGGGCGTGGGTCAGCTGGTGTTTATTCACGATGTTAAAACCCTCAATAATCCACCGCAATCTTTTAAAGAATTACTCAGTTATGCCAAAGCATTTCCGAACCGTATCACCTACCCGCGCCCGCCGGAGTTTCACGGCACCAGCTTTCTCAAAGCGGCTTTGATTGAACTGACCAACAGCGATCCTGCTCTGCATCAACCCGTCGACGAGCAAAGCTTTCAAGCCGTGACCGCACCATTGTGGCACTATCTTGATCAGTTGCATCCCCTGACCTGGCGCGCGGGCAAGCAGTTTCCCAATAGCTCGGCGCAGATGATGCAGTTACTTGATGACGGACAGATTGATCTGGCTATTACCTTCAATCCTAATGCGGTCTATTCTGCTCAGGTGTCCGGCAAACTGGCACCAAATACTCGCAGTTACGCAATGCAAGCGGGTGCGTTAACCAATATTCATTTCCTGGCTATTCCTTGGAATGCCAAAGCCAAAGCTGGTGCTCAGGTGGCGATTAACTTTCTGCTCAGCCCGCAGGCTCAGTCGCTCAAAGGTGACATTAATACCTGGGGCGACCCGTCGGTGCTAAAAGCCTCGTCACTCAGTGGCAGTGCAGCCCAAACGCAACTGTTTAAAGCGATCGCCGAGCCGCATCCGAGCTGGCAGACAGCGCTGGAAGCCGAATGGCAAAAGCGTTACGGAACCAGCCAGTAAACCGGGCGAACTGACTTCATGATGCGCATCGCATACAGCCTGCTGCTGCTGACCTGTGTCGCCCCGCTGCTGCCCGGATTGGCAGGGGCAGTGCTTTCTGCGCTCGGTTACATCCCAGCGGTCGGGTTGCAGCGTTTTAATCTGGAAGCGTTTATTAGCGTGGCGCAATGGCAGGGAGTCGGCCGTTCTCTTCTGCTGTCAGTGACCTCGGCTCTGCTGAGTACCTACCTGGCCCTGCTGCTTTGTTTCAGTATCGTCCAGACCCTGTGGCAAAGCAGGCACTGGCACCGGGTTGAGCACCTGCTTTCCGGCCTGCTGGCTCTGCCTCATGTTGCCTTTGCAATCGGGTTCGCTTTTCTGTTTGCCCCGACCGGAATCACAGCGCGTCTGGCCAGTGCGCTGCTGGATTATCAGGTTTCCACTCAGGCTGGTACCTGGCTGGTTCAGGACAACCACGCGCTGGGTCTGACGCTGGCTTTGGCGCTGAAAGAGACACCATTTCTGTTGCTGATGAGCATTCCGGTGTTGCAGCAGCTGAACGTATCGCGCCAACTTCAGGTCGGAGCCTCTCTCGGCTATTCCGCAGCGCAAACCTGGTTTAAAGTTTTGTTTCCGCAATGGTTGCGTGCACTGCGTTTCGCTCTGTTTGCTGTGATTGCCTATGCGGTGGCGGTTGTCGATGTCAGCCTGATCCTCGGCCCCAACACACCACCCACTTTTGCGGTGCTGGTTTGGCAGTGGTTTAACGACCCGGATCTGCAACAGTTGCCACGCGCGGCTGCCGGAGCGATCGTACTGCTGCTCGTGACCGGACTGATGTTGCTGACCGTAGTGCTGATCGAAAAAGCACTGCTGCACTGTTATCGTGGCTGGCAGTGGTCCGGCAAAAGCCGCTTTCCCCTGCCCGGCCGCAGCAGTTTGTGGCTGGTGAGCACGATTGCCGCGCTGATCGTGCCATTAATGCTGGTCTGGAGCTTTGCCCAGCGCTGGCGCTTTCCGGATCTGCTGCCTAGCCAGTTCAGCAGCCGTTTCTGGCTCAGCGAGTGGCCAACTATGCTGCCGACCTTGTGGCAAAGTATCTGGATAGCCCTGCTGAGCGGTAGCCTGGCTCTGGTTGCCGCGTTATTCGCCCATGAATACAAGCTGCGCCATCAGGCGGCTGTGCCGCTGTGGATCATCGTGCTACCTATGCTGGTGCCGCAGTTATCGCTGCTGCTCGGCATCCAGATTTCGGCCTTATGGCTGGCCGCAGACCGTTATCAACTGTGGGTCATCTGGTCGCATCTGCTGTTCGCTTTTCCGCTCGTTTATCTGGCACTAGACGGCCCCTGGCGCAGTTTTAACCCTGGCTATACCCGGGTCGCACTCAGCTTAGGCAAAAGCCCCTGGCAGCAATTTCTGGCCGTTAAAGTACCTTTACTGCTACCGGCCATACTCTATGCCTGGGCGGTCGGGATCAGTGTCAGCCTGGCACAATATCTACCGACCTTAATGCTCGGCGGCGGTCGCATTACTACGATCACCACCGAAGCAGTCGCCCTGTCGAGTGGTTTTGACCGCCGGGTGATGGCAATTTATGCACTGTGGCAGGCGTTGCTGCCGTTTATTTTCTTTACCCTTGCGGTGTTGATAAGCCGGGCGCAACCTCACCGCCAGCGCATCATGGCCACCGCAGTGACCGTATCGACAAGTGAAAAACCATGATGTTTCGCACCGAACACCTTACTATCCGCCATCAGAGTGGTGCCGTACTGCTCGCAGATTTTAACCTCACCATTGCCGCCGGCGAAATCGTCAGCCTAATGGGCCCAAGCGGCTGCGGTAAATCCACCCTGTTGAATGTCATCGCCGGGCACCTGAGCGCGGATTTCCGCTATCACGGCAAGATGCAATTGAATGGCGTGACCATTGATACTCTGCCGCCCCATCAGCGCCATATCGGAATGCTGTTCCAGGACGATTTGCTGTTCCCTCACCTCAACGTGTGGGAAAACCTCGCGTTCGCCCTGCCGGACCATATCAAAGGCAGTGAGCGTAAACAGCAGGCCCTGCAGGCGCTTGGCCATGTTCAGCTGGGCTCTCTGGCGCAGTCATTTCCGCAGCAGATTTCCGGCGGACAGCGAGCGCGAATCAGCCTGATACGCATGCTCCTTGCCCGGCCGCAACTGGCCCTGCTTGATGAACCGTTTAATAAACTGGACAAAGCACTGCGCGGCCAGTTTCGTGACTGGGTTTTTGAGCGCTTACAGACCGCAGGCATCCCGACACTGATGGTCACACACGACCCGGAAGACGTCCTGCCCGACGGACGCATTACTCACTGGCCGACGGAGAATTCCCATGCTTGATCGCCATGTTATCCCCCTGATTCGCTGGCCGCTGAACCAATCGGCCGTCGTACTCGACAAAATCAGTATCACTGCCAATCAGGTTACCCTGTTTGGTTTTCTCCTTGGCTGCCTGGCCTTTCCGGCGCTGGTGCTGGAGCAATACCTGCTGGCACTGCTGTTGATCGCCCTCAACCGTTTGTGTGACGGGCTAGACGGCGCTCTGGCCAGAATTCAGGGCCTGACCGACGCCGGCGGCTTTCTTGATATCAGCCTCGATTTTTTGTTTTACTCGCTGATCCCGTTCGGCTTTGTGGTGGCCAACCCGGAGTATAATGCGGTGGCCGGTGCCTTTCTGATTTTTTCCTTTATCGGTACCGGATGCAGCTTTCTCGCTTTTGCGGTGATGGCAGGCAAGCGCGGCATTCAGAACCCGGTCTACCAGCATAAATCACTGTACTATATGAGCGGCCTGACCGAAGGCACAGAGACCATCGGCGCGTTGGTGCTGTTTTGCCTGTTCCCCGAACAGTTTGCCCTGATAGCCTACCTGTTCGGTACTGCGTGCTGGTTTACCACCGCGACGCGTATTTATTCCGGCTATCACACCCTGCGGGATGCCGAGCAGCCATAACGTCATCATTCACTTAATCTTGGTTGCTGCCCACACGTCAACGCGTGGGCACACAGAGATAAACGGGCGCTACTTCCAGCCCTGAGCCCATTTTTGCTCATCTTTCAATTCGCGCCAGTCAATCGGATATTCGTTTCTCGACAACACCGCTTCGAGAGTGCAGGACACCACAACGCCCTCTTCGTTAAACTCGATATCTGAGACCAGAAAATGCTTTTCCCGGTTCATCGGTGTCACAGCGGTCCATTTACTGTTGCGCAGTTTGGCGGGGTTAATTGGGTTCATTTTTGCTCCGTAATCGGGTTGGTGTTGGGGTAACTGAATGGTTCTACGCACTTTTACGGATTAGGTTCAATGCTGCTAAACCTGGCGGCTTTGTGTTTACGACCTTTCAGCAAGATTTCTGGCCGCTCATTCAAGCGCTTGAAAGCAAAATGCCAGATACGCATTACTTGCTGAGCGGTCAGCAGGCCAGCGCTTGCAAGACCTGGCTTTTCGGATTTGGGGTTTTCTGACGCTGAACTTAGTCTGAGTTGAAGACTGACAAAAGTGGCATTACCTCCTGCAGCACAGAGTTGGACAGAAACGTGCCAGTGAATTTGCTAAATTAGCAATCAATGAATTAGTTTAGGTATGTCAAACTCGCTTAATGAAGTGTTCAATCTAAGTGTTGCAGATCAACTACACAGTGACCCTATTGTTACTCGATAAGTTTGTTATAGTCTTGTTGATTGAATGGGTACTATCAAACCGTCACCTCTTGCTTCTTCGCGTTTACGTTCTTCGACGTGCATTGCCAAAGAAAGATAAATCAATGCTTCACGCGCTAGCCGCAGCATTTTTAGAGACTTCCCCTCCAAGTCATCGACAGTTATGTACTTCAAATACTCAGTATCATCGACTTGAGCTGGGTACTCTTGAATCCCTAGATACCGATGTTCTGCCATTTTTCGTATGTAATGTAATTCCTTAGCTTCTGGTTCACTGACATCTTGAAAATTTGGGGCATACAAATCTTTTGATAAAAAGTACAACCCGCGTAACATCCAGTTTTCGCTCTCTAAGAAGCACGGGTGGATTTCCAGTTTTTTCTCTTTCTTGTTATACATCCCCCAAATGTTACGGAAGTTAACACCATCTACCTTTAGACCTATGTTCATATAGTCGTTGAGAAATAAAGCAATTTTATCGAAAATAGAATATGACACTCGCAAAGAGTTTTTCAACAGCTCGTTTCGGTAACCGAATTGCACCCCATCTAATCCATTTTCTAGGAGCACGTCATTGTCAGAATAGTGGTCTAAATTACTAGTGGTAAACTCGTATAGCATATACCGAGAAACTATGAACTCTTGCTTTAGCAAGTTAAAGTATTTTGGGAATCTAGGTTCTTCACCGACTGCATACACATGACTAGGTAAGTGAAGAATATCGTTTGCTGCAATGGTCGCATCGAGCACGTCATTCAGTGGGTTGATAAACAGCCTTTGTTTTAAGCACCACTTTCTGTAATCCTGTTCTTTTTTGCTCTCACCTAGAGAAAAATCATTGAAATCAAAACTACTGTCGAACTCAATGTTATTCAATATCTCATCAGTGACGTCCCTGTAACTAATAAAAGCATCAAGAGCGTCCTTCTGAACTCCACTGTCCCATAACAACGGCTCAGTGCCGAAGCGACTAAGCTCCTTATTCGCGTGGAAAAAGAAAACACCACTATGCCCGTAATCATACAAATGCTGCCCATAGTGAAATTGATTTATGGCTTTGTTACCTACAGCCATCGCGAAGTTATCAATAAGAGACAGAACTTTGTCATAGTAGCTAATTGATTCGATCGTTCGCCCCAGTGAACTTAGTCCATTAGCTATATTGGTAAGCATTTTACACCGCATCCCATCGCTAAGCTGTTCGAAACCAGTCTCAACGACGGCGCTTCGTAGGTTTAGCACCTCGGCGATTTGTCTTTCCTGATGCCAACTCCAAGTATCATCGAGTGTTTTTCGCTCAATCATTCGCAGTGCTGAATAACAGTTAGCTTTATAGAAAAATAAGACTGAACGATTCTTGCGTGTCTCGTTATTCATGAGAGTATCGCAATCTAGCAGAAGCTGTTCTAATCTCACCTGATCGCTATTATCAGCCGCTAAATCGATTTCCAGTCCAAGTTTTTCTATCTTTTCACCGTGCATAGTGATATTTCCCCTATCTTCTACGTACTTTACTGGCATGAGAAAAAGTAAGTCAATTGACGCTTTAGTGAAGTGAGTAGTTGATCGGCCGTTACACACTTTGGGGCAAAACCGTTTTAGCGTTTTCCCAGAAATCACGACACGAAGGTAATCTATCAGGCCGGTTTTTAGGTTTTCGGCGCAGGGCCAGACCAAACGGGTTAAGCCACACTATGCTCCAACCTTCCCCCATTCTCGTACCATCCCCACAACACAAAACAACCACTTAACAACAAATCCGCGTCATTGAGGCACACTAACCATCGCCCTTACCTTGAACCCAATAGGATCCGCCATACTGCAACGTACATTGTGCACTTCATTACTGCGCTACACCTCCCCGCACACCTCTTTGAGTTTCTCTCTTAGCCACTGATGGATTCGGCTTTGTGCGGTTCTTTCGTGCCAAGCCACGATCACATCAAACTTCGGTGGCTTGATGGCGATATTGAGCGGTTTGACCTTGGGATGAGGTAATAAGCGCGAGGGATAAAAGGCAATCATATCTGTGGTGTAAAGCACATCGGGGGCGGCTTTGAAGCTAGGGATCGACATCACGATATTGCGTTGTAACCCTTGCTGCGCGAACCAATCGTCGTGCGAGCCTTTTAAGTTCGCTTTCGATGGCGAAATCACCAATTGTGGTAAAGCAGCAATGTCCGCCAGCGCCAAGGTTTGGTGATGCAGAGGGGAATCGATACTGGCGATACAGATGTGTTGCTCGTCAAATAACCGTTCGGACTGAATGTAATCGGGAATAAACGGCGGAAACGTTAATGCAACATCCAACTCTCCAGAGGTGAGCAATGGCCCAACATCATCGGATTCAAAATCGGTCACAATGATTTTTAGCAGCGGGGCTTCTTGGCGTACCTTTTTCAAAAACAGCGGCAAAAGTGCGTCAATGGCGTAATCGGTCGCACTGATGGTCAGCACACCTTGATAGCTGCCGGGCGAGAACTCATGCAGCGTTAACAACCCTTCCACATTATCTAAAATAGAACGAATACGCTTACCAAGCTCTAGTGCTAAAGGGGTCGGCACCATAGTATTGCCTTGGCGCAGCAATAAAGGATCAGCAAACAAATCACGCAATTTGCGCAGTTGCTCGCTAATAGCCTGTTGAGTTAAACCCATTTGTTCAGCCACCCGGGATAGGTTTCTTTCTACCAGCAAGGCATCTAACACACGCAGCTGTTTAATATCGAGTCGTTGTATCCCGCTCATGTTATCTACCATTTATAATTGTAGCAATTACCAAAAAGTCTTGTTTCACATTGTACCCAACCTCACCTAATCTGCCCACCTCGCAAGGTAGCAAGGCCATTCTTTTTATCTAGGTGATTTAACCAAGGACAGCGGTAAATCATGCTAAGCAGGACATTCTTAAATCTTATGAGTGAAAAAACACTATTCGATGCCATTACGCTTGGTCAAAACACATTAAAAAACCGTATCGTACTTCCGCCCCTCACCCGCTCTCGCAGCTCACAGCCGGGCAACATTCCCAATGCGCTGATGACAGAATATTACCAGCAACGTTCTGGTGCGGGCTTTATGGTGACAGAAGGCACGCAAATTGAGCCTCGCGGCCAAGGCTACGCCTGGACTCCGGGCATTCACTCTCAACAGCAGATTGAAGGCTGGAAATCGGTCACTCAAGCGGTGCATGACAATGATGGCGTGATTTTCTGTCAACTATGGCATGTCGGGCGAGTATCGCATAACAACCTTCAACCTAATAACGACGCGCCTGTGGCACCGTCTGCCATCGCGACCGATTCGGTCAAAGTGTTTATTGAAACAGGTCCTGGCGAAGGTATTTTGACTGACCCGAGTATGCCTCGCGCACTGGAAACCGACGAAGTACAAGAAATTGTCGAACTGTATGCACAAGCGGCACGCAACGCTCTGGAAGCAGGCTTCGATGGAGTGGAATTACACTGTGCGAATGGCTACTTGGTGAACCAATTTATTTCTGAGCACAGCAACCAGCGCAACGACCAATACGGTGGCAGCTTAGAAAATCGTCTGCGCTTTTTGAAGGAAGTGGTTGAAGCCGTTTCTGCCGTGGTCGGCCCGGAAAAACTGGGCGTGCGTTTTGCCCCTCTGTTTGAAAGCACCGATGAAGATCGTGTTTACCTTGGTTTGGTGGAAAGCAATCCGCTGGAAACCTATGTAGAAGCGATTAAAGTGCTAGAAAACGCGGGCATTGCCTATCTCTCTATTGCTGAAGCGGATTGGGATAACGCCCCCGATCTGCCTGATGCGTTCTATCAGGCTGCTCGCGCCACGTTCAGCGGCCGCATCATTTATGCAGGCCGTTATACCGTAGAAAAAGCGCAGCGCATCTTGGATAAAGAGTATGGTGATTTGTTCGCGTTTGGTCGTCCGTTTATCGCCAACCCGGATCTACCGGAACGTATTCGTAACGATTGGCCACTCAACCCTGTCGATCCTACCACTATGTACGGTGGTACTGACGTAGGTTACATCGATTACCCAACTTACACATCGGATAACTATGCTTTGCGCCATACCAACGAAAGTGAGTGTGGCGGTTAAACCGAAACGCTGCATGATGAATACTGCGATGTCAGAAGCCGTATTGAGTACAGGTTTGAGTCAAACGAATAAACACTGAAATCAGGACAGTCCCCAGACTTCAGGACAGTCCCCAGACTTCAAATTGATTGTCATGTATGACAATCGCTTGTGTGTTGCTAATGGGACAAAGATCTATTTCCTCTTCATAACTAGAGATGATTTTCTCGACTGACTCTTTGAATGGAAAGTTTGTGTGGTGAGGAACCGGATAAAAATCAATCATGCCTAATGATGAAAACGTGCCAATGTTCGGCGCGGCAGTGAAATCATCCATGTCTTTTACATACTCAATATTGCGTGAAAGCACAATGGAACCGGCAGACTCACCAATATACATCTTCCCTGAATTTACTTGTTCAGATATGATTTTATCCGCGCCTGTTCTTTTCAGCTCTTGAAGCAGATAGAAGGTATTACCACCAGTAACATAGATATAGTCATTCTTTTGGAGCGTACTATCTATTGTTTCTTTGGTTGCCGTTGAAATTTCAAGTTCGTCAACAATTAGCCCGCGTTCTTCAAGGGCCTTTTTGCCAGCATCCACATAAAATGTAATATCTTCGACAAGACTCGCCGTGGGTATGAATGTAACAGTTTTACCTGTACATTTTTCCTCGGCGAACTCCACGAATAAATCAGCTACATCCACGAAAGATGAAGTTAAAAACATCTTTTTCATTACGTCTCCTTTCTTCCCGACCACTTCTATAGAAACTTAACGCCCGGCTAATGGGAAAAAACCAATATCATATGCACTCAATTTAACCAGCCGGAACCCCAAAAGCAAACCGAACCAAAAGTGGCACGTGTTTTTGTCCCGTTGAGCCGTTTGTATGGGATTTTCTCGCTACTTGCTCAGATAAGCCATTCGAATGAGCGAGCTAAAAACTTATTTGCATTTTCTTTGACTATTTCGCCATGAGACATGACTAGAATTTTAGGATCCCACGCTAATAGACGATTGATATGTGTACGTGCATCTGTTTTGCCAAACATGAAGCTTAAACGCCAATCCAAAGGCATTTTCCCATTGGGAGCTAGAATACCTGCGCCTTTCGCAATAACCCTTTGCCAATAGTTAAAGTCTTGACCAGGGAAATTTTCGACCAAGTCGGTAACAATGAGTGTGCTAGAGCCTTTATGATAAAACACACATTCTTCCATTAATGGAGAGCCTGAAAACAATTCTTGATCAATGTCTGAACTCCAAGCCCAGCTTTGATGGTTATTCAAAGAGCCATTAAAAGCTAGGTCATTTCGTTTTTTGATAACTTCGTCGGTACCATATATTTCAGCACTGGGGTAAGCAGAAATCCACTCAGGCAAGAAAAGGTGATGAAGATGATTCGGTGCTATCAAATACTTAACCCGACCTAAATATCCGATTTGTTCTATGATTTTTTCTGACAATTTGATCGGACTATGAACCCAAAGATCTCCATTTGATAGTCGGACAACC
Source organism: Vibrio ostreae (assembly GCF_019226825.1). Taxonomy (NCBI): domain Bacteria; kingdom Pseudomonadati; phylum Pseudomonadota; class Gammaproteobacteria; order Vibrionales; family Vibrionaceae; genus Vibrio; species Vibrio ostreae. The sequence goes on along the minus strand of NZ_CP076643.1, from coordinate 809,027 downwards.
GTCATCCGTGTAGAAAAAGGGAGTCCCAAGAACTGCACAGAGTTCCCGTCAAATATCCATATTTCGTGCGCTAATTTTTCCATATACCTCCAAGCACATAACGCTGAGCTAAGTGGCTGCCAACGCCCAGATTACTCAAACATTGCACCGTAACCACAAAACAAACTTAAACCTAAAATGTCACACGTTGGCAGTCCGCTTGAGCGACTTGCTATGTAAAAATTAATCGTAAGCATTTAAAATTAAGCCATTTTCTACCACCAATAACTCATTTATCGTGATACGCTTAATTTGACTTATTAGTGATGTAAAATAGCTTTTCTCTACCTGAGAATGACTCTTTGGTAGCTGATTTACTATGATTTTTAGCTGAGATATTTGCTTATACTCAAGCTCTTTTCTCACGAAAATAAACGAAGACGGGCCAAGTGCTCTAATGACTAAATTTGATTGCTCTGTATCAATTGGAAAATCATCATCTCCCACTAGCTTTAATTGGATGTAGACTTGATTTTTACTTAGCATAGATAGTAATTCTCTCCACTTAGTATTATTCATCAGTCCATGCATACTCTCATCTCCAATTTTTTACATAACAGTGCTTTTTCAGCAGACACTGTCTGTATAATATTTTCAGAAAATATAGACACCATATCAGCAACATACTGTTCTAACTGTCTTTATAATCCTTACACCCACAAATTACAGAACATGTCTGTATAAACGCAAGTGCTCAACTAGGCTCATAATCTTCAATTAGGGTATTTAGGTCAAGAACTGACATAAGAAAGTGGTCAGGAAGTTGATACTAAATGATTTTGGGCTAACACCGCTTTAGCGTTTTCCCTGAAATCACGGCACAAAGGCAAAAAATCAGGACGACTTTTTAGGTTTTCGGCGTCGGGAACGTTTAAAACCGGCCTTTTCCACATCAAACAACAAAGCGCCTTGCTGGTTACTCTTTGGCGTAAGCAAAGCTTGAAGTACAAAGCAACGAAACCGTTATATACCCGCTCTGACACGATACGATTTGAAAATTTGTGGCGCCGGGCCAGACCAAACGGGATAAGCCACACAATGATCTAACCTTCCCCCATTCTCGTACCATCCCCACAACACAAAACAACCACTTAACAACAAATCCGCGTCATTGAGGCACACTAACCACCGCCCTTACCTTGAACCCAATAGGACCCGACATGCTGCAACGTACATTGAATAGTAAACAAATCGCTGAGATGGAAAGCCGCTATCGCGCGCGCCTGGTCAGCAGTTTAAGCGGTTTCAAAAGTGCCAATTTGGTGGGCACTATTGATGCCAAAGGGCAACCAAACCTGGCGATTGTCAGCTCAGTCACTCATCTTGGCTCCAATCCGCCTTTGCTGAGTTTTATCAGCCGTCCGAACTCGGTGCAGCGCCACACCTTAGAAAATATTCTCCAGACCGGCGTATTCAGTCTCAATTCGGTTGAAGCCGCTTTCACAAGCCTCGCCCATCAGACTTCGGCACGCTATCCAAGGCAACAAAGTGAATTCGAAGCGGTTGGCTTAACCGCGCAATTTGAACATGGCTTTGCCGCGCCGTTTGTACAAGAAAGCCGGGTAAAAATCGCCTTGCGTCTGATAGAACACCACACCATCAAGGCCAACAATACGGAGATGGTGATTGGTCAAATAGAACAAATCCACCTGCCGGATGAAATCATCAAACCGGACGGCTATCTTGATATTGAATCACTCGATTGGGTGACGATCAGTGGACTGGATAGTTACCACGTAACGCAGAGGCTGTATCGTTTGCAGTACGCCAAACCCGACCAGCCGTTACAGCCGCTGTCGGTGTGCGGTGACAAAGCCACATGGAATAACTAGCCGTGGCGGAAGCTTAATGAGGTTAGATTGCGGCCAGCCTGCAATCAGTCCAGACCATCCATAACATGCGCATCAAATTTGTGCCGCTGACTCCAAACCAGCAGCACAAAAAAGCGTGAGCAGATTTATTCCGCTCACGCCTTCCATATTCATACCGGTTTAGCGGTGGTGTTGACGGTTGCTGTTACTCAGCATCAACATCGCACGCGGTGCAGCTTTGCAGCGCGATTTCGTGTTCAAACACGATGGTGCTGCTGCCTGCTTCTAGTAGCTCTGCGATTTCATCTGCGACTTCTTTTTCGTCGTCAGCTTCCACCTGATCCGCCAGTTCTTCGTCAGAGTAACCGTAGAAGTTCAGCAGCAAATAATCGCGCGCTTCGTCTTTGGTGCAGGTCACGTTGACCGCGATATCGGCGTCAAGGCCATCTTGCGCGGTAATCTCAGCCACTTGCGCCTGTACATCTGCTTTCATGGCAGCCGTTAACCAGCCAAGATCGGTGCTTACCGTGGTCTTTTTACAGTTAAAACAAGGAAGTTGCTCAAAGTAATATTGAAAGTCAGCCATAGGGAATGTCTTTTGTCAGTGTCGTAAAAGCAGATTATGCGCTTTTTATGCTAAATTGCTATCTTTACTCTAACTTACTGGCTTTACTCCAACTTACTGGCTCTGTGCTGCCTTATTAGCTCAACGCATTTTCAACGCAGGTAGCTGAAGTCGCCCTCTCCCTGAGTCACGGATTCATGTACAATTGGCCTGCGAAGTTAAGGCCGTGTCGAATGACGGGCCGTGGCATACCATCTCCGAGGAATCGCTTGCAGTTAACCAGCTTTAAATACAAGACGCGTAAAGGCCCCGACTATCGCCACGGCGAGCAGATGTCATTTCTTGATATAAAAGAAACGTTTGGCATCGGCAGTATTCGTGTCGGTAAATGGGTGAACGCGGAAGAAAAGGATCTCGCGGCTAATCTGATTTTTGATTCACTGGCCGATCTGGCCTATATCCTGGCTCTGCCGCCGGAGGCAATTGGCCTGCGCGGTAACCTGAATCTGGCATTCGGCACTGGTGGCCGCCAAGGTGTTCAGGCCCATTATGCTCCCAATCAACGTGAACTGGCATTGGCGAAAAATGCCGGTGCCGGTGCGCTGGCACATGAGTTCTGGCACGCGTTTGATCACTATATTGCAGAGAAGGCGTTTGCCATCGGCGACCGATCCGGGCCGCAAAGAAGTATCCTGTTCGCCAGTGATTGCTGGTTAAAAAATCTCGACCATTATCCGCATCCGCTGAATCAGCGTTTACTCCGTATTTTCGATGCAACACTTCTGATTAATAACGGCCAGGACATGCACGATTATGTCCTGCGCAGCGTCAAAGCGGATAAAGCGACAGGGTCAAATTACTTTTCTCAGCCAACTGAGATGATGGCGCGCGCTTTTGAGGCGGTGGTAGAGTCATGTTCCGGAATTGAAAACCCGTATTTAGTCTCAGGCACCACGAAACCTGACAGCATCGCGGTTTATCCGGATATTGGGCACAGAGATGTTATTCACGCTGCGCTGCAGGCCTACTTCCACCCGCTCGGTGCAGCATTAAGCCGCTGACAGCAATCTTATCCGCTGCGCCCTAATCCCTACTTCTTCATCATCTTGGCTAAATCCGCAAACGGATTGTACGTGGCGCCCTGATGCTCATCATCACCGGGTTTGATTATGTTCAGTCTCAACGGCAAGGCGATCTAGCAGACTCCCCATTCTTTTTCGTCTCGATTCTGTTATCTGTAAAGCCTATTTACGAAAAGCGATTAATAACAAAACGGGGGAGACCTGTTAGCCACACATTAGTCAATAGAGTCGACAGTCTATATACAGGATAATCAGAACCATAAATAGATTGGATGCTTTGACGCCACTCTTGAATCTCTTCCTTCGGTATTCGCCAACCGTACCTAAGCATCAGGTATGCGTACCATATGTGACTTGTGGAACTAGCAAACACCCATGAAAGATTACTCTCTAAAATAAATTTAGCTCGTTCTTTAAACTTAGATGGCGTACTAATCTAATCACAATGCTATGAAGCATCTCGTACTTTCTCTTCCGAAGCTTAATTGACAAGTAGAGATTCAAGATCAAGCATGGGAACCCACCTACTACTAGCAGTAACACGCCGACTTTAATCACTAAATCAATCAAAGCTCTTCGCCTCTACCAATCTTCCTAAATTAGTTTGCTTATCACGTATTCATTGATAGTAAAAACTGCCAAACTAGCAAAGGTTACATTAAGCAACATGATAGATAACCAATAAAGGGGATACATTGTACCCAATGCCTTTTTAATCTCTTGTTGCCAGCTTGAAATATCATCAGCGGAGATCTTCCAAGCGAATCGCAACATGGGGGACACGAACCAAATGTAGCTGCCAGCGCTTCCTGCAACCCAAGACATATGTGCTTCCATAAGTAATAAAGCTCTGCTTCTAAATTCCTCAGGAGCACTTTGATAAATTAATTGCATTAACTCATATTTTCTTGGTCTTAACTTTATAGTTAGAAATATATTAGTCGCGAAAAATATTAATCCAGTCGTAGAGCCTATTACTGCCGCATATCCACTAATCAAATAACACCTCTTCTACCAACGCTCTCCAGCCATTGGAGATTTCTCCACCATACATTCCCCAAATAAAAGATCCACCAGCGACCAATGCAATTGATAGTCCTCCAGTAACAGGTATAAGAGTGATTCCTCATCCTATAGCAGTCCACCTAAGTTGTATTACATTATTTTTAACGAAATAGCATGCTTATCAAGATGATTGAGAGACTTGTCAAAGAGATATCCATTAAGCATGTCATAATGAAATAAAGTGGAAAATCTTTTCCAAATATAGACTTAATGCTTTTTCTCCAAAGAAATATATCTGAATGAGAAATTCCCCAAGCATACCTGAGCATCACATACCCAAAGATCTCAAACGCAAATCCACTCGCAGCAAGCCAAGATACATTGCTTTCCATCATCATTTTTGAACGTTCACGGAACCGATCTGGGGCACTGTCTGAAATACTGTATATCAACGCATATTTATTCTTCCTAAACTTAATAGATAAATATGTTAATATCGTCATCCATGGAAAAAAAGTAAGTAAAAAAACGTATAAACTTACTTCAGGCACTTTATCAATCAAAAATCACTTCCTCTGCAAACTTGCCCACGTTATTCGATATGTCACCACCATATAATCCCCAAAAGAGTGTTCCTCCTGCAACTAAAGCTATCGATAATCCTCCTGTAACAGGAATGGCAGCTAAAGCTATACCTATCCGAACACCAGCAACAACATTTACAGCACCGGAAGCTGTATTTTTCACCAAGCTACGATTACAGGTTTCCTCAAACCAACCACTAGTATTACATGTCTTTACTACATCCACAGCATTACCATACAAGCCAGCCCCAATCACTAACCCATTGGCAACACCCAAAAATCGGCTGAAAGACATAGCTCGCTTATACAAACTCGTCATCTCAATCCCTGATACCGCCTTAGAGAAATCTTTCGCGCGATACAATTGTCGCTTACCGACATTAAGGTAGTCATTGATACGCTTCGCTTGAACATTTTTAATGTAGCCCGGTTTACCAACCTCCGAGAGAATCGATTTCATCTCACTTTGAAATGCTCTCGCTTCTTTTCTCCATACTTTATAGTCAGGATTAGAATAAAGCGCTTGCCCTGATAAGCCTTTGGTTTTCTCTGCAGTATAACGCGAATACTCTGCAAATGACTTCATTCGCTGGCTAAGTTTGTCTCCTTGTATCTGAGCTCCCGCAACCACAGTACCAGCTCCGGCAACGATATCATTTAAACTAAAATCACGAAGGCCTGATGATGCTGACTCATCTTGGTAAACATCTAGGCCGGATGTCGCCGCAACAAGTAAAGCATTGGTTGCCGTTTCATGGTGCTCTGCAAACCATTTCTTCTCTTCACTAGAAAGCTGCAAAAACTCAGTCATAAGTTCATTAGCTTGTTTGATAGCGAACTCTTCATCTGGGTGCTTTTCTATCCATGGCGATACAACTAAAGGCATTCCTTCAATAATTTGGCTAAAGCTACGTTTAAGATGAGGGTTTGACTTTAATACATGATCAATAATGCTTTTGCCTTTCGATAGATACGTTTCTTGGGCAAAATCCTCCACGCTCATTTTTTTATCAGCGAAGACAAGATACACATCATCGACGTCCTGAGGAGGTATGCTGGCTAAGTTTGCCACAACAAGATCATTGTCCAAAATAGTCTCGCTGCCGATAGGCTTAAGTGACGTTCCCTGAAAATTACCGTTGTAAGCATAGTGAGTGTTTGCAGCTTGGTTGTATATCTTGGGCTCCACTAGTGGTAAATCACGTTGAACTGTTTTGGTACTTTCAAGATTTACAGGCTCTTGAACCGTGAGCTTATCCGCGACTTTCAATGACATCGGGTCAGCGTTGTACTGCGGATTCAAATCAAGTAATTGTTTCGCCGACAAGCCATATTGCTCTGCAATGGCTCCCCATGATTCTCATTGGTTGGTTTTAGAGTCCGTTCCAACAGTATGTATCTCTGGTTTATTCTCAGCTTTCTCCGTATCGGAGGGGTGAGTGGTTTGCCTTTCCGCAACAGGTTGCTTGGGCGCAGCAAGCAATTCGTTTATATCGAGCTTGATACCATGTTGAGCTAACCAGTCATCATCGAGTTTGTCTAGCTCTTCTCGGGTAATTGGCTGTTCAAGATAAATCAGATGTTGGTTTTCAACGTCTTTACCTTCGAGCTTCCAGTAAACCAGAATGGCGCTTTGATAGATGTTGTAGCCTTGCTCATCATTGAGCTGCTCGTGGGTGGAACGTGTCGCATAGAAGGCCCACTTGCCATTTCCTAGCAGCTTGTACTCTTGAACTAAGCGTCCATTGTAGAAATGGTAGTAGTAGCCTTCTGTTGGTAGCCCCAAACGCTCACCAAGCTGTACTGAAGGGACAACTGGGATAAAGGCTTCTCGCACTACACCAGAGCCTATAGGCTTCACCTGCACATTGTCGGGAACACTAATTCCCAGAGCATTGGACGCTACTTTAGCGACTAATTTTTTCGGTTCATCAAAGGCGGTGAGCGCCGTATATTTTGTACCGTGCTCGGTTGCCTCCGTCTGCCAGCGGCCAATCAGGGCTTCCTGTTTGGTTTTCGCCAGTTCAAACGCATACCCCACGCTTTTTCTATACGTCTCATCCGAGCAAGCCACTTCAAAGCAATATTCGTATTGCAGTTTTGGTGGTGTATCTGAGGTATCAGGTTTTACGGGCTCAGGAACGTAGGTCTCTTCAATGTTAGGCGCATAGACAGCGGCGCTTTGAATGGGTACAGCACTGCCCGCCGCACCGCCAGACATTTTCGTTCTGGAAAGATAGGCACTTTTCGCTTCTGGCGATAACGCCTCTTGCCCTTCCGCCGACAAGCTCCACGATTTGCTCATTCCGTCTCTGAACAAAACAGGCCTAGAGGGAGAATCCGTTAGCAGCGCTAGTTCACCTCTTTTCAATTGTTCCAGAATCAATGTTACAAACAACATCATCTAAACCGAAAAATACCGCTTCAAACGAACTTTTACTCTACTAGTTACAACCTTGTATCTGGATATATAGGGATAAATAACAGTGGTTCCCAAAACGGTTAACTCTCATTGGTAGACTTTTCGATTACGACTCATGAACTAACTAAAAAACAAACAAAAATGGCACAACTTAAGCAGTACCATTTTGCCAGATTAACTGAATACCAACTCTTTTAACGCTGATTCTCTATCAATATCAGCGAACTCCGGTCGGTTATCGAGGCGGTACTGAAAAGTCAAGTATGGCGCTTCAATCTAAGATATCAAAGAGGCGTTTGCCATCGGCGACCGCTTCGGGCCGCAAAGAAGTATCCTGTTCGCCAGTGATTGCTGGTTAAAAAATCTCGACCATTATCCGCATCCGCTGAATCAGCGTTTACTCCGTATTTTCGATGCAACACTTCTGATTAATAACGGCCAGGACATGCACGATTATGTCCTGCGCAGCGTCAAAGCGGATAAAGCGATGGGGTCAAATTACTTTTCTCAGCCAACTGAGATGATGGCGCGCGCTTTTGAGGCGGTGGTAGAGTCATGTTCCGGAATTGAAAACCCGTATTTAGTCTCAGGCACCACGAAACCTGACAGCATCGCGGTTTATCCGGATATTGGGCACAGAGATGTTATTCACGCTGCGCGGCAGGCCTACTTCCACCCGCTCGGTGCAGCATTAAGCCGCTGACAGCAATCTTATCCGCTGCGCCCTAATCCCTACTTCTTCATCATCTTGGCTAAATCCGCAAACGGATTGTACGTGGCACCCTGATGCTCATCATCACCGGGTTTGATTTCGCTGCCGTAACGCTCATGATCCAGATATTTGCTGTGCTCGTGGTCGTGGCAATAAAGGCACAGCAATTCCCAGTTACTGCCGTCTTCCGGGTTGTTGGTGTGGTCGTGATCTTTGTGGTGAACGGTTAATTCACGCAGATTAGAGTAGACAAATTCGCGTGCACAACGACCGCATACCCAAGGATACAGTTTGAGTGCTTTTTCCCGGTAGCCGGCTTCTTTGCGCGCGTAACCGGCACTGGTGCCGTAATAATCTGAGGCCATGTCGTAATCCTTAACAGTGGTGATAAGCTAGATTTTAGCACGAGCCGAGACCGGAAAGAATCGCCACGCGGCCCGGCAGACAAATGCGAAAAAAAGCACAGCCTGAGCTGTGCTATCTTCCGAACTTAACTGAATACCAACGCCTTCAACGCTGACTCATCATCAATATCAGCAAACTCCGGCGGGTTATCCAGGCGGTACTGGAAGGTCAGTTGTGGCGCTTCTGCCTGCATGCCTTCAATCAGGAACTCACTGCTCACCATCGGCGAGTTAACGCAGGCCAGTACTTCGCCATTCGGGTTGAGCAAATCAGGCAGGCGGCGCAGGATTTTGGCGTAATCCTTGGTCAGGGCGAAACTGCCCTTCTGGAACGACGGCGGATCGATAATCACCAGATCGTACGGGCCGTATTTCTTAATCTTACCCCAGCTTCTGAAAATATCATGACCCAGGAAACTGACCTGATTCAGGTTATGATCATTGAGCTTGTGATTTTCGCGCCCTTTCGACAGCGAGCCCTTGGCCATATCCACGTTTACTACATTATCGGCACCACCGGCAATCGCCGCGACAGAAAAACCGCAGGTGTAGGCAAACAAGTTGAGCACGTTTTTTGTGTTTGGCGTGCTCACGCACCCAGTCACGGCCCAAACGCATATCGAGAAACAGGCCGGAATTCTGATTGCGGCCGATATCAAGCTGAAACTTAAGGCCGTTTTCTTCCACCACCGGGCGGTCATCGAGTTCCCCCACCAGCACCTGCGATGGCGCGCCATCGGCATAGCGGTGTTGCAATACAATACAACGCCCGCCCTTGTGCGCCCACAGTGGCGAAGCAGCCAGTTCAGTTAGGCCCTTTACCAGTGCATCAAGAAACTCATCTTCAACCGGTTTGAACAGGCTGATGATCAACTGTCCCTGCAGCCAGTCACCGGTCAGTTGCTCTAATCCGGCGAAGCGCTGACCACGGCCATGAAACAGGCGGCGGACTTCATTGGGAACGTCGGCCAGTTGAGCCGTGATTTCTGAAAAAAATTGAGATAAAGCAGTTGTTTGCATATATAATTACTTTTTCACGCTTGGCCAGCTTAGTGACCAGGGTTCAAGCCAGGCATCAATGCCCTGGCTGACGATAACGCTGTGCCATTTCTCGCCCAGCGCGTTATATTGACGCGGATCGCACACCCAGCTGTAGATTTCCCCCTGATATGGAAAGCGCAGCGCAAAGGCATGCAGGTAACCACGATCGGCACTGCTGCCCGGGTTGTAAATCGGGTCACCGACAATCGCCGAGCCGACCGATTTTAGCGCCACCCGAATCTGGTGGGTTTTACCGGTATGCGGTTTACATAAATACAAGCGCTCACCCGGCTCTGCAGCGGCGGAAAAAAACTGGGTCACGGCCGGGTTATGCTGGCTCGGCATCAGTTTCCACGCCGAGCGACGTGAGCGTTCCATATCACCGCTCACCAGGCCCTGTTTCTTCTTCGGCTTTTTGCTGCCCAGCGCCAGATAAAATTTTGCGACTGCCCGGTCGGCAAACGCTTTGGACAACTCAGACGCAGCACTGGCATTGCGAGCCAACAGCAAAATACCCGAAGTCATTTTGTCGAGACGATGCACCAGATAAAGCTGGCTGTCGCCGCTCTGTTGACCCACGTCCTGCAGCAACATGGTGTCGCCGTCATCCTTGTGTACAGACACATCGGGATGCTTGTTGATGATCAGAAAATCAGCATGACTATAGAGAATATCGAACATACGGCCTCACTAAAATGGACCGCCATTATACTCAAGTGACGCCAAAGGTCAGCAAACTCTCGCTTACGCGATGTTGGCTGACCGATATTTGTCCATTGCCAGCGATCCAGGCAGTCAGAGCCCTATTCGACGATCCCTCCCTTCACCAGCAGTGCCGGATCAAGCAAGTGTTCCAGTTCGTCACGGCTTATCTCTGTCAGCTCTTCAGCCACATCAATCACCGGCCTGCCCTGGCGGTAGGCCTGTTTCGCGATCTCGGCCGCTTTGAGATAACCAATCACAGGATTGAGTGCGGTGACCAGAATCGGATTTTTAGCTAGTGCCGCTTCCAGATGGTCTTCCCGCACCGTAAAGCCCACTAGCGCTTTATCCGCCAGCGCGATGGCCGAATTAGCCAGTAATTCAATGCTCTCCAGAATATTGTGCGCAATCACCGGTAGCATCACATTGAGCTGAAAGTTACCCGCCTGCCCCGCCACGGTAATGGTGGTGTCGTTGCCGATGACCTGAGCGCAGGCCATTGCCACCGCCTCCGGGATCACCGGGTTGACTTTGCCCGGCATGATGGAAGAGCCGGGCTGCAACGCCGGCAGCTCAATCTCACCCAGTCCGGCGAGCGGGCCGGAGTTCATCCAGCGAAGGTCATTGGCCATTTTCATTAAAGCGACGGCCGTGGTTTTTAACTGGCCGGACAAAGCCACGGTTGCATCCTGACTGCTGAGATTAAAGAAGAAGTTGTCACTGGGCACAAAATCAATCCGGGTCATACGCGACAGATTTTCCGCAAACGCCTCAGCGAACTGCGGGTCGGCATTAATCCCGGTGCCCACCGCTGTGCCGCCCTGAGCCAGAGCCGTCAACGCAGGCAGGGTCTGCTCAATCGCATGACTGGCGTGTTCTATCTGTGCCTGCCAGCCGCCCAGTTCCTGCTCGAAGGTTATCGGCATCGCATCCATGAGGTGAGTACGCCCGGTTTTGACCACATGCGCCAGTTGCTGCTTCTTATTGGCCAGCACCGAGCTAAGATGGGACAGTGACGGCAACAAATGATGCTCAATCTGAATCGCGCAGCTGAGCTGAATCGCGGTCGGGACCACATCATTACTGCTCTGTCCCATATTGACATGGTCATTAGGGCTGACTGTCTTGTTGGTGATTCTGGACGCCAGTGTAGCCAGTACTTCGTTCATGTTCATGTTCGAACTGGTGCCGGAACCGGTCTGGAACACATCAATCGGAAACTGGTCAAGGTAGTGTCCTTCAATGATTTGCTTGGTGGCCTGCTGCACCGCATCCGCTATATCCTGATCAAGTAAACCGAGTTGGGCGTTGGTCATCGCTGCCGCCTGCTTTATCCGCGCCAGCGCCTGAATAAACGCTTTCGGCATCTGATGACGACTGATAGCAAAGTTGTTCACTGCTCGCTGAGTCTGAGCCTGGTATAAGGCGTCTTGGGGTACCTTAATTTCGCCCATACTGTCTTGTTCAATCCGATACGTAGTATCCATTTCAGGCTCCTTATTCTGTTTAGTGCTGGCAGGTCAGTGCCAACCTACGCCTTGAGAATAGCAGATACAAAAAAGCCACCGGCTGACGCAGGTGGCTTTTTTATTAAAGAGTTATCTAAGCCGTCGCCGATAACTGAGCTTGGCTCCGCGCGGATCAGGCAAAAAGACCAGCAGCATCAGTACCGGGCAAACCAGGCGCACGTACAGTGGCCAGATTTTCCAGAACCAGCTGTTTTCAATCTCCGGGCAACCCTGCTTCAGCTCAGTCAGAATCTGGTTACGGTTCCAGATCCAGCCAACAATCAGGGTGATCAACAGAGCAATGATAGGCTGCGAGTACACTGTGGTGAACTGAATCACCAGGCCAAACAGGCTGGAGAAGTTCATCACAATCACCGCAGAAATCACCGTGACCAGACCGCCAATCCACAATACCGCAGTGCGGCGGCTCTGCTTCAGCTCTTCGGTCGCACAGGCAACCGGCACTTCCAGCATGGAAATTGAAGACGTCAGGGCCGCGATGATCATCAGCAGGAAAAAGACCAAGCCAATCAGGGCACCAACGGAACCCATGGTATCAAACATCGCCGGCAGTACAGTAAAGACCAGTGTATCTGAGTTGAGCAGTTCACCCGACTCAGAGAAAATTTCAACCCCGTTGTGTTTGGCAACAAACATCGCTGGCAGAATCATCAGGCCGGCAATAAAGGCAACACCGGTATCAATCAGGGCGACCTGCGCTGCGGTTTTCGGCAGGTTCGTGTCTTTTTTCAGGTAAGAGCCGTACGTCGTCATTACACACACCCCTAGCGACAGTGAGAAGAACGCCTGCCCCATTGCGCTCACAACCAGTTGCGGTGTCAGATGAGAGAAGTCCGGTACCAGGTACATTTTCAGACCTTCAACCGCACCATCCTGAGTGAAGATGTAGATAGTCAGCAGACCAAACAGAACGAACAACAGCGGCATCAGGCGAGTTGACCATTTTTCAATCCCGTCCGCCACACCGTTGCGTACCACAAACATGGTCAGCGCCATAAACAGCACCATCAGTACCAGATTGCGCTCCGTGCCGAAAGTGGTCAGCCAGTGACCAGCACTCTGCATGCCGATAAAATCCAGGCCACTGCTGAAGAAAGAGCCGACCAGCCAGCCAGCCACGATCGCGTAGAAGCTCAGGATCAGGGAGACGACGATCATCCCGCCGATACCTAGTAAAATGGCACCCAGTTTGCCTTTCGGCCACGCAGCACGAAACGAGCGAATCGGGTTGGACTGGCCATAACGACCAATGGTCAGTTCCGCCACCAGCATCGGGAATGCCAGCAAAAAGACCATCAACAGGTATACGATCAAAAAGACCGCGCCACCATTACTCGCTGCCTGGGTCGGGAAACCCCAAACGTTACCCAGGCCCACGGCCGAGCCCGCGGCGGCCATAATAAAGCCGAACCGCGATGTAAATTGACCTCGAGAACTACTCGCCATTGTTTCTGTACCAATATGTTGTGTTTGTCAGTGCGGTGTCCAAAAGTAGGTGTATAAATTTATTTACACACATTTAAAAATAGAGTGACACCAAGGTTGTGGCAAGTAGAACAGTTTAGGAATAAAATTGGAAGCCCGAACAGTATATTTTTCGGACTCCACCCGCTTTTGTCAGACTATCTGATGCGTTTTTAACCTACCCTTCCTTATATAACACTAGAATTACACTCAATTAACAAACTTTTCTGTTATCTTGGTTTCATATTGTTTTTGCTGGTTTTCTTTTCACGCTTATGCTTTCAATTTACTATTCGAACAACTGAATTTGAGTATACTTAGTGCATGGATAAGGTTTATCACTTCTTAACTCTGGCAAGCATCGCGCTGTACTGGTTTCTGGTCGCGGGTGTCTCACTCAGAGTGGTTTTAAAAAGACGCGCCGTCAGTGTCTCTCTTTCCTGGCTGATGGTGATCTACATTCTCCCGATCGTCGGAGTGCTGTGCTATTTCCTGTTCGGTGAACTGAACCTGGGCCGCAAACGTGCTGAGCGCGCCAAAGAGATGTTTAAGCCGTTTGGCAGTTGGTTCCGCTCACTGAATGATTGCCAGGCGCATCGGCCGGACGGCATGGGTGCGCACATCTATAAAATTGACGAGTTATGTAATCACCGTATGGGCATACCGGCCTTGAGTGGTAACACCTTGTCGCTGCAGAATTCACCCAACGAGATTCTTCACTCCATCATTGATGATATCAAGCAAGCGCAGCACAGTATTCGCATGGTGTTTTATATCTGGCATCCGGGCGGGCTGGCCGATTCAGTCGCGTCGGCACTGATTCAGGCGGCCAAACGTGGTGTCGACGTCAAGTTACTGCTCGATTCAGCTGGCAGCCCGCGTTTTTTCCGCAGCCACTGGCTGACCATGATGGAGGATGCCGGTATTCACGTCGTCCAGGCGCTGGAAGTGAGCCCGTGGCGTATTTTTCTGCGCCGTCTCGATCTGCGCCAGCATCGCAAGATCATCGTGATCGATGATGCAGTCGCCTATACCGGCTCAATGAATATGGTCGATCCGGCTTACTTCAAACAAAATTCCGGCGTCGGCCAGTGGATTGATATCATGGTGCGCGTGACCGGCCCTGCGGTTAACGTGCTGTCGGCTATCCACTGCTGGGACTGGGAAGTCGAGACCGGTGAACGTAACCTGCCTCATGTGCCGGAATGCGGAATTGACAGCAGCTCACCGCATCACCCGATTCAGGTCGTGCCGTCCGGCCCCGGCATGCCAGAGCATTTGATTTCCCAGGTGCTGACATTGGCGATTAACCAGGCCAACGAATCTGTGTGTATTACCACGCCCTATTTTGTCCCGAGTGCCGATCTGCTCGCGATGCTGAAGATGACAGCTCAACGTGGCATTAAGGTGGATCTGGTTATCCCGCACAAGAATGACTCTGTGATGGTCAAGTGGGCCTCGCGTGCGTTTTACGGCGAGTTACTTGAGGCCGGTGTGGTTATTCACGAGTTTTCCGGTGGCCTGCTGCACACCAAATCGGTCGTCATTGATCGCCAGTTTTGCCTGGTCGGAACGGTTAACCTCGACATGCGCAGCTTATGGCTCAATTTTGAAGTAACCCTGGCCGTGGATGATGAGGAATTCACCCAACAGCTTTACTGGCAACAGCAGAGTTACATTGAACAATCCACTCAAGTGGATTATGAGGTATGGGAACAGCGCTCACTCGGCCATCGCTTTTTAGAACGTCTTTTCTATCTATTCAACCCGCTGTTATAAGCGACAGGGCCGGGAAAAGACCTCAGCGCCCTGCCCGGGCCGGGATGAGTTTTTTATTGTACTTTGGCTTGCATTGACCTATAGCTCCATGTTTTAAATAGAGCATTCAAATTTCCAGACAAGGATCGTAAATGTCAGAAGGCAACAAGACCAAACTCATCACCGCCGGCCGCAATAAAAAATGGACCCAAGGTGTGGTCAACCCACCCGTACAACGTGCTTCGACAGTCGTATTCGATACGGTAGCTGAAAAAAATCACGCCACGATCAACCGCGCCAATAAAACGCTGTTTTACGGACGTCGCGGGACCACCACCCACTTTGCGTTTCAGGAAGCCATGGTGGAAGTGGAAGGCGGCGCCGGTTGTGCGCTATACCCGTGCGGGACCGCCGCCATCAGTAACACGATTCTTTCGTTCGTAGAATCTGGCGATCATCTGTTGATGGTGGATACCTGTTACGAGCCGACACGTGATTTTTGTGACAAGATCCTGAAGAAATTCGGCGTAGAAACCACCTACTACGAACCAACGATTGGTGAAGGCATCCGTGACCTGATTCAGCCAAACACCAAGATTCTGTTTACCGAATCACCAGGTTCGATCACCATGGAAGTGCAGGACGTCCCGACTCTGGCTCGTATCGCCCACGAGCAGGATATCATTGTCATGCTCGACAACACCTGGGGTGCCGGCGTTAACTTCTCGCCATTTGAGCACGGCGTCGACATTTCGATTCAGGCGGCAACCAAGTATATCGTCGGTCACTCAGATGTGATGCTGGGCACTGCGGTTGCCAGTGAAAAATACTGGGATCAACTGCGCGAGCAGAGCTATCTGATGGGTCAGTGTGTCTCGCCGGATGACGCTTACTTAGGCCTGCGTGGCATTCGTACTTTGGATGTGCGTCTGCGTCAGCACGCGGAAAGCAGCCTGAAAGTAGCGAAATGGTTGGAGCAGCGTCCGGAAGTGGACCACGTCCGTCACCCGGCACTGGAAAGCTGCCCGGGGCATGAATTCTTCAAACGCGACTTTACCGGCGGTAACGGCCTGTTTTCGTTTGTGCTGAAAACCAGTAACCCGCGTGCAACGACTGCCCTGCTGGACAGTATGCAGCACTTCAGCATGGGTTATTCCTGGGGCGGTTTCGAAAGCCTGATCCTGGCCAATGAGCCAAAGAGCTTTAACAGCCTGCGTACGGTGGCAAATCCTAACTTCAGCGGCACGCTGATTCGTATTCATATCGGTCTGGAAGACGTCGACGACTTGATTGCCGATCTGGAGCAAGGTCTGGCGCGTTACAACGCGGTTATTCTGGAGCAGGAAGCCACTGCCTGAACAGAGTTAAACCTGATGGCTTGAGCGTTGGTACGTGATAAGTGCCAGAGACAGCAAAGCCCTGCAACCGCAGGGCTTTTTGATAGCACAAACAATGAGTCATTTAAACGCCATTCAGGCAACTACTTGCACGGACATCCTTGCAGGTGATCATTAACCATGCCCATTGCCTGCATAAACGAGTAACAGATCGTTTCACCGACGAATTTAAAACCGCGCTTTTTCAGAAAGTGACTCATGGCGCGCGACTGATCGGTGGAAACCGGCACGTCCTCCATCGTAGTCCAGTGATTCATCAGCGGCTGATGGTCAACAAATTGCCACAACGCTTTATCCAGCGAACCAAATTCTTGCTGCAAAGCTAATGCAGCGCGCGCGTTGGAAAACACCGATGCAATTTTGCCACGATGTTTTACCACATCAAACTGGCTGATGATCGGCTCGACCCGAGCTTCATCGTACTGCGCCAGCCGCTTAATATCGTAATCTTCAAATGCCTGCCGGTAGCCTTCGCGTTTGCGCAGGATGGTGATCCAGCTGAGTCCGGCCTGCGCCCCTTCCAGGGTAAGAAATTCAAACAGCGTCTTATCATCATGCACCGGTTTGCCCCATTCAGCATCATGATATTCTCGCTCAAGCGGATGTTTCATCGCCCAGGCACAGGTGGTGTCGCTTTGAAGGATATGTTCAGCTAAGGTCATGCTTCCTGCCTTGTTCATTGGCTAAATGTAAGTAGCTTATAAATTCCGGAATTCGCGGTTCACTTTAAAGGCATCAGAAGTGACGTAGGCTTCCAACCTGCGTACCCGCAATTCTGCGTCACTGAGATCATCTTGCAGTGTCTGCAGCAGCTCCTGCGCTGTTTTGCCCTGCTCCCAGGGTGAGCTTTTCAGTGTATGTGACTGTTGGCTGCGCAAAGTATCCCGGTACTGCTGCGGCTGTTTCTCCAGCATCAGAGTCAGCGCGATATAGGCAATCAGCACTAATGCAAACGCGCCCAGCAAGGATACCGTGATCACTAAAATCCTGACCACCCAGACTTCAAGGCCAAAATAGTCAGCCAGGCCGGCACACACACCGGATATCTTACCGTTGACCGGATCACGATACAGTTCACGACCTGTCATAGTGACCTCTCCAGTTTGGCGATTCGGCATCCAGAATTCGCTCCAGTGTATTGATGCGATCTTGCAGCCCTTTTGCCTTATCGGACAACCCCTGCAGTGCTTCATAATCTTCCTGCGACAAACCGTTGGCCGCTTTACGCTTGCTGCGGTAATGCAGCAGCAGCCACAACGGTGCCACAAAAATCAAAAAGACGACCAGCGGTCCTGCTAAAAAAAATGTGGCCATAGTTCGCTCCTGATTAATCCACTGAGATTATTAGTGTTTATTCATATCTTGTTTGAGCTTTGCCAGCTCTTGTTCAATTTCATCCTGAGCCTGCAGCTCGGCAAATTCCTGATCAAGCGACTTTCCTGACTGAGCATAAAGGTCCGCTTCGGCTTCCAGTTCATCGACTTTACGCGAGTACTGTGCAAATTTAGCCATCGCCTCATCAGTGCGGCTGGTATGCAGATGACGCTGCACGTCACGGCGGTTGCCGGCGGCCTGGCTGCGAATCGCTAACGCCTGCTGTTTAGCCCGGGTTTCGGTGATCTTACTTTCCAGCTTGGTGATTTCACCGGTCAGCTTATCAATCGTCTCTTCCACCAGCGTCTGCTCAGTATGCAATCCTTTCAATACATTGTGCAATTTCTGTTTCTCAATCAGTGCGCCACGTGCCAGATCCTCACGCTGTTTATTGAGTGCCAGGGTTGCTTTTGCTTGCCAGTCTTCAATCTGCTGCTCCAGCGCCTCGACTTTGCGCGCCAGCTCTTTTTTATCTGCTATGGCTTTGGCCGAGTTGGTGCGGACCTCAACCAGAGTATCTTCCATTTCCTGAATAATGAGACGAATCATTTTTTCCGGATCTTCAGCTTTATCTAATAGTGCGCTGATATTGGAATTCACAATGTCTGCGAAACGCGAAAAGATGCCCATAATGTCACTCCTTATGATGAACTCTGCATGTGGTGCCGGTCATGACCTCATGACCGCCTCAATCTCAGAGTTCCAAAAAGCGTGCCAATAATCAGACCTTTATTTTTCAGTCGCTTAGTTTGAATAGTGACACGTTCTTCACTATGCTGTGAAAGAATTCGCTAACAGTTGGTTAAATTCACCAAGCCGTGTTGAGCACAGGATTGTTGAGGAAAAGATATGCCCCATAATTTGATCGGTGAATCGCCATCGTTTCTGGCCGTACTCGATAAAGTTTCTCGCCTTGCGCCGATTGAGCGCCCAGTGCTGATCACCGGAGAACGCGGTACCGGCAAAGAGTTGATCGCCCAGCGCGTGCACTACTTATCACGCCGCTGGGATCAACCTCTGGTCGCGCTCAACTGCTCAACTCTGAGTGAAGGCTTGATTGATTCAGAGCTATTCGGCCATGAATCCGGCTCATTTACCGGGTCGAAAGGCCGTCATCAGGGACGCTTTGAACGAGCTGAAGGCGGCACCCTGTTTCTCGATGAACTGGCGACGGCCCCCTTGTCAGTGCAGGAAAAGCTGCTGCGGGTTATCGAATATGGCCAGTACGAACGGGTTGGCGGCCACCAGGCTCTGACCGCTAACGTACGTCTGATCTGCGCCACCAACGCCGACCTGCCACAATTGGCACAGCAAGGTTCTTTTCGCGCTGACCTGCTCGACCGGCTAGCCTTCGACGTCATTGCCCTGCCTCCGCTGCGCGAGCGGCGTGAAGATATTCAGTTGTTAGCGCAGCACTTTGCTATCCGCATGTGCCGCGAACTGGCTCTGCCACTGTTTGTCGGTTTTACAGACCGCGCCGTTCAGGCTCTGCTCGATTACGCCTGGCCCGGCAACGTGCGTGAACTCAAAAATGTCATTGAGCGTGCCGTCTATCAACATGGTCAGCACGAAGCGCCGATCGACAATCTGGTTTTCGACCCGTTCAGCCAGCCCTGGCATAATCCGCCGCCGCACAAAGACTCTTCAGCCTTAGCATCTCCGGCCGCAGCATCTTCGGCCTCCAACACTGTGGCGAGCTTTCCAATGGATTATAAGCAGTGGCAGCAGGATCAGGACAAAGCGATTCTCAACCAGGCTCTGCAGGCGGCTAAGTTTAACCAGCGTCAGGCCGCGGAGCTGCTTGGCTTGAGCTATCATCAATTTAGGGGCATGGTGCGTAAATATCAATTACTGCAAGACAACCCTGAATAAACAGGCGCTTGCCGACCAACTGGCCCGTCCGATCAATCTTTGCGCGGCTTAACTCGGCTAAAGCTGAGTTTTCACTGACAGGGCACGCTTTTCATCAACACTAGGCATGGTTTCAGCCTACAAACAATGGTAAATTAGCGGGATTTTGAGGCGTTCATGCGCAAGAATCCGCCTCGGTTCTCAACTCAGTTTCATTATGAAAACTTTATTACGACTTACTCTGGGATTATGCGGCATCAGCCTGCTGGCAGGATGTGGCGAGGAAATCGATCATAGTAAAATCCGCGAGAGCGGATTTGTTTACTGTGGTCAGGGCAGCCCGAGCACATTTAACCCGCAACTGGTCGACAGCGGCATTACATCTGAAGCCCTCAGCCCTCAGATCTACGATACGCTGATTAAACTCGATCCTGAAACTCACCTGCCTGTCCCTAACATTGCCACCGAATGGGATGTCAACAGCAGTGGTACCGAGTACATCTTCAAACTGCGTGACGGGGTCCAATTCCAGACGACCCGCTGGTTTTCTCCGACCCGTACGCTGACGGCCGAGGATGTAGTATTCAGCTTCCGCCGCATTATCGACACCACCAATCCTTACCATAACGTTCACAGCGGTGGTTATCCCTGGTTTGCCGGTATCGATTTTTCCAACCTGCTGGTTGATGTCCAGGCGCTGGACGATCATACGGTCAAATTTACCTTAAGCCGCGCTGATAACAGCTTTTTGTCCAACATTGCCACCACGCACGCCGTGATTCTGTCTGAGGAATACGCCCATCAGCTGGAGCTGAAGGACGAAAAACCGATGCTCGACAGTCATCCGGTCGGTACCGGGCCGTTCTATCTCGACGAATTCCAGATGCATGATTTAGTCCGTCTGCGTCGCCATGGCGGTTACTGGAATGGTCCGGCGAATATGGAGCAGGTGGTGTTTGATATTTCCCAGCGCGGCACCGGCACTCTGGCCAAATTACTGCGCGATGAGTGTGATGTGCTGAGCTCGCCGATTTCGAGCCAGATCCCGATCATCGAAAAGCAGGCCAACATCGTTCTGGATGCCAAGCCGGCGATGAACGTGGCGTTTATTGCCGTAAATACTTCTCATCCGGGTCTGCGTGATGTTCGGGTCCGTAAAGCGCTTAACTTTGCTATCAACCGCCAGAATATTCTTGATTCTGTTTACTACGGCACCGGGAGTATCGCTTACAACATCCTGCCGCCGACATCGTGGGCTTACAACCGAGATAACGTCCAGGTGCGTTACGATCGTAACTACGCTCTGGCACTGCTGCGTGAAGCCGGCTTTGAGTCGGGACTGGAGCTGAGTATGTCAGTGCCGATAGAGCCAAGAGCCTACAACCCGAGCCCGCGAAAAACCGCGGAGCTGATTCAGTCCAACCTGGCTGATATCGGCGTCACCCTGCATCTGGTCCCGGAAGATCGCCTTGACCGCACCGAACTGGCGGAGCGCTCTCATATCGATCTGTTCCTGACCGGCTGGAGCGGTGATACCGGTGATCCGGATAACTTCCTGCGTCCGCTGCTCTCATGTGATTCAAACCGTGCCGGGCTGAATGTGGCGATGTGGTGTAATGCCGATTTTGACTTTTTGCTCGATCTGGCTCTGGAAGTGGAGCGGCCGCGCTATCGTTTGAATTTATACCGCCAGGCACAAAATATCTTGAACCAGGAGTTTCCGGTGATCCCGATCGCGCATGGCATGCAGTTTAAAGCATACAACAAAACCCTGACCGGCTTTCGTCTCAGCCCCTTCAGTGTCGAGCCGTTTAATACCGTCGAGAGGGTGTCTGAATAATGCTTAACTACACGCTGCGTCGTTTCAACCTGTTTGTTATTACCCTGCTGATCCTGACCATGGTCGGCTACAGCCTGCTGCGTCTGGAGCCGGACTCAGCCTGGGGCAAACTCGATTTCTGGGCCGGCTGGTCACAATATCTCAGTGAGTTACTCAAACTCAATTTCGGTGTGACCAAAAACGGCACACCAATCGTGACCGAACTGGCCTCGGTGTTTCCGGCCACGCTGGAACTGTGCCTGATTGCATTTACCCTTTCGCTGTTGGTTGGTATTCCGGTCGGCACCATAGCGGGAATGCGACAAGGTAAATGGATTGATACCGTTATCTCGTTCACCTCAATGTCGGGCTACTCAGCGCCTTTATTCTGGGTGGCACTGATCCTGATCATGGTGTTCTCGCTCAATTACGAGCTACTGCCGGTGTCCGGCCGCTACGATTTGCTGTATCAGATTAAACACGTGACCGGTTTTGCCATCATAGATGCGTTTCTGGCCGAAGGCCCTTACCGCAACTTTGCGCTGCAAAGTGTGATTGAACACATGATTCTGCCGTGTCTGGTACTCGCTCTGGCGCCGACCACACAGGTTGTACGCCTGATGCGGGCATCGGTGGCTGAAGTCATGACGCAGAACTACATCCGCGCGGCGCGTATCAAGGGTTTGTCGTACTACGAAATCGTTATCCAGCACGTACTGCGTAACGCGATTCCGCCGATTATTCCTAAATTCGGGGTCCAGCTGTCGAGTATGCTGACACTGGCTATCATCACCGAATCGATTTTCAACTGGCCGGGCATCGGCCGCTGGCTGCTCGATGCGTTGTCTAATCAGGACTACGTGTCTATCCAGGCTGGTGTGATTGCCGTTGGTGCCCTGGTGCTAACTGCCAACATTCTCTCCGATTTGATCGGTGCAATGATCAACCCTCTGGTAAGGAAGGAATGGTATGCTAACAAATAGCGTTTATCAGGAAGAGCATATCCCGACGCAGTTTGAACGCTTCTGGCGCAGTTACAAAGCCAACAATCTGGCGATGTTCGGCTTGTGGTGCCTGATCCTGATCATTCTGATTACTCTGACTTCTTACTGGCTCACCCCACACGACCCGAATATGCAGTCCGGCGAGCTTCTGGTGCCGCCGTCATGGGATCCGTCCGGCAGTGTTGAGTACTTCCTCGGTACCGATGATTTAGGCCGTGACATTCTGTCACGCCTGATTGACGGTTCGCGCCTGACATTTGGCGCATCAGTGCTGATTACCCTGCTCGCAACCGTGATCGGATGCGGTATCGGCATTATGGCCGGTATGACTAAAGGGTTGCTGTCGAGCGTACTCAACCATCTGCTTGATACGGTCATGTCGATCCCGACTCTGCTGCTGGCCATTATCTTTGTCGCCTTTCTCGGGTTCGGTGAATTTAATATTCTGCTGGCGCTGTGTCTGGCCCTGATTCCGCGCTTTATTCGTTCGCTCTACATCGCGGTGCATAACGAAGTCGAGAAAGATTACGTGATGGCAGCACGCCTGGATGGCGCCAATGACAGTTATCTGCTGTGGCACTCAATTTTCCCCAACATCCTGCCGGTGATCGCCGCAGAAGTCACCATGGCGCTGTCGATTGCCATTCTCGACATTACTGCGCTTGGTTTTCTAGGCCTTGGAGCTCAGGCGCCGAGCACGGAATGGGGCGCGATTCTGGGTGATTCGGTCGAGCTGCTTTATCTGGCTCCCTGGACAGTCACGTTACCGGGTATCGCTATCATGTATACTGTAATTATGATTAACCTGGTGGGTGAAGGCATCCGTCAGGCACTGAATGCAGGAGTCGAATAATGCCGTTACTTGATATTCGTCACCTGACAATTGAGATTGATACCCCTCAAGGTCTGGTGAAAGCGGTTGACCGCATGAGCATGACCATGAATGAAGGTGAAATTCGTGGCCTGGTGGGTGAATCAGGCTCAGGTAAAAGCCTGGTGGCCAAAGCCATTGTGGGCGTGGGTAAAGAGAACTGGCGCATCACCGCTGACCGGATGCGGCTCGGCAATATTGATTTGCTGCAATTAACTCCGCGTGAACGCCGCCGAGTTATCGCTCGTGATGTGGCGATGATTTTTCAGGAACCGTCGACCTGTCTCGATCCGTCAGACGAGGTGGGCAAACAGTTAATTGAATCTATCCCCTCGCGTACCTTTGATGGGCGCTGGTGGCAGCGCTTTGCGTGGCGTAAAAAACAAGCGATTGCTCTGTTACACAAGGTCGGCATTAAAGATCACCGCCGGGTGATGAAAAGCTACCCTTATGAACTCACCGATGGTGAGTGTCAGAAAATCATGATCGCCATGGCTATCGCCGCCAAGCCTAAGCTGCTGATTGCCGACGAGCCGACCAACGATTTGGATCCGGTCACTCAGTCGCAGATCCTGCGTCTGCTAAGTCGGATGAACCAACTCAACAACACTTCGATCTTGTTGATCGGCCATGACCTGACCACCATAACTCAATGGGCTAACCGCATCACGGTGATGTATTGCGGCCAGTCGGTGGAATCTGCCAAGACTGCAAGCCTGATGAGTCAGCCCAAGCACCCGTACACGGTCGCTCTGCTCAGAGCAATGCCGGATTTCAGTGATTGGATCCCTCATAAGGAAAAATTGCAGTCACTACCGGGGTCTATTCCTCCATTGCAGCATTTGCCAATCGGTTGTCGCCTCGGACCACGCTGCCCGTATGCGCAGCGCCAATGTGTCGAAATGCCACAAACCCGTTGGGTCAAAACCCATAAATATGCCTGTCACTTCCCGCTGAATATGGAGCAGTAACCATGAGCGATGCCTTACTGCAGGTCAGTAACTTATCGAAAGACTTTGTAACACGCTCAGGCCTGTTCAGAAAAAAAGTCCAGAGCGCCGTTAAACCGGTCAGCTTCTCGCTGGAAGCGGGACAAACCATAGGTTTTATCGGCCAGAATGGTTCAGGTAAATCGACGCTGGCGCGTATGCTGGCCGGCATGGTCGAACCAAGCGGCGGAGAAATCCGGGTCAATGGCGAACTGCTCGAACACAAAGATTACGCCACGCGCTGCAAGCTCATCCGGATGATTTTTCAGGATCCGAACACCTCGTTAAATCCGCGAATTCAGATCGGCAGAATTCTGGAAGGCCCGCTGAAACGAAACACCAGCATGGAGCCGGAAGCGCGGATGAAGCGGGTTAAAGACACCCTGTTAAGGGTCGGTCTGCTACCGGAGCACGCGTACTTTTATCCGCAAATGCTGGCGACAGGTCAGAAGCAGCGGGTTTGTCTGGCACGGGCGCTGATCCTGCAACCCTCAATCATCATTGCCGACGAAGCGTTAAATGGCCTGGATATGGCAATGCGTTCGCAGATCCTCAACCTGTTTCTGGAACTACAGGAAGAGATGGGCGTTTCGTTTATTTATGTTTCGCAGCATCTTGGCGTGATAAAGCATATCACCGACAAAGTGATGGTGATGCATGAAGGGGAAGTGGTCGAGTTTGGCGATACCAGTACGGTGCTGGCCGAGCCTCAGCACCCGATTACCCAGCGCATGGTGGAAAGTCACTTTAACAAGGCGCCGAGCTTTAAATAATTAGGCCGCGGTGATTAGTGAAAAAACCAAGCACTCACAATAATTAAGGCCTGTATAACAGGCCTTAATTTTACGAGCCGAGTCACGATTAGCGACGCGCGTTTTGTTTGTTGAGTTCGAAATCAAACTCATCCGGGAACAGTACCACGCCTTCTTCGTTGTCGTTCGGAAACACCACAACAGACAAGTCATCCTGCTCTAGCCCCTGAGTCCAGCGGCTGCGCCATTTGTTAAACGAAATCGCTTCCGCTTCACAATCGGCCCACTCCCCCGTTGCCCACGCTTCGGCAAACTCACGGTTAGGCCACACCGGCACACAATCGTCCTCTTCGGTATTGAGCATCACACAACCGTGTTCGTCTTTCAGAATCCACACTTGCTGGTTTGCTACGATCTCTTTAATGCAGTAATTAAAACGCTGCTCCTGATCATATTGATTAATGGTCGCGATTTGTTCCGCACTCAGTGTTGTCGCCATGTCGGCCTCCCAATAAAAGGGCTTACAGAATCAGGCTGTAAACCCTTAAAGCTTTGCTTAGGCAGGCATGATACCCGATTGATACGCTGACGCCAATTCACCATGCCGACCCACTTCGCCAGCACTGAGCGCCTGTCCTTTTTCTGACCTGCCACGAGCCAGCGGACAGCCGACGCGAGATTCGCATTTATAAAAATTATCGTACTCAATAAATCGTCATAATTCACTTGATAATCATTCTCATTATCGTATAGTGATAATTATTCGCATTCTCAACGGTGGTAACTATGTTTTCGATTCGATGGCCATCTGCGTTGACAGATTCGTTACGCTCCGGTGCAGCCCCACTCGGCTACAAACGACTGCTGCTGCCCATCGCCCTGACCATGTTAGTGCTCAGCCCAAACACACGTGAGCTGGCAATAACCACGTTGTCTGACTCCTTCTGGGCCGTTTCAACTTATGTGGCTCTCACTCTGGCCATTTATCATTATTTATCACGCTGGATTAACAGCACTCATCGTTTCGTGGTGGCTTTTCAGCGCTCACGTCACCTGCAAGTCATCATCGCCTCTTTACTCGGCGCGCTGCCGGGCTGTGGCGGCGCTATTGTGGTCACCACCCAGTTTGTCAATGGTAGACTCGGTTTCGGCTCTCTGGTTGCGGTACTGACAGCGACCATGGGCGATGCTGCCTTCCTGTTGCTGGCCAGCCGTCCGTTAACCGGACTGGGCGTGATCGCGATTGGTATTGTGACTGGCTGTATCACAGGGCTGGTGGTGAACACGCTGCACGGCGATGATTTTATGCGCCCGAAAAACACGCAAGCCGCGCAGCAGCCACCAGCAAACACCCACACAGCACTGAATCACCGTGCAATTAACTTACAGGGCATATTCTGGCAATGGGCAATCATCCCGGCCTCACTGGTCGCTTTTGCCCAGTCGTTCCAGATTGATGTTAATACCCGTCTGGGATTACCTGCGCACAGTATCGAATGGCTTGGTGCCAGCCTGGCCGTTACCGCGATGGTATTGTGGGCGCTGACCCGTGAGATAGACAGCTATCAGTCTGCGGTGAGTGAAAATGAGAAAGTCCGGCAGGCTCATCCACTGCAAAAAGCCGCGCAAGACACCAACTTCGTCAGTGCCTGGGTAATTATCGCTTTTCTGATCTTCGAATTAATGCGCCATTTCACTGGCTGGGAGATGAGCAACGACTGGCAGCAGTGGGAAGTCTGGATGCCGGCGGTCGGCATTATTGTCGGTATGCTGCCCGGTTGCGGCCCACAGATTTTGATCACCAGCTTTTATCTGGCGGGTAGTGTGCCGCTTTCCACCCAGTTAGCGAACGCGATTTCAAACGATGGTGACGCGCTGTTTCCTGCCATCGCACTGGCCCCCAAAGCCGCTCTGTTTGCCACGATATATACATCAATCCCGGCCATTGTCGTTGGTTACGGCTACTTTTGGCTGTTTGAAATCTAGCGGCAGCGACGCTGCGATCGTCTAGCAAGCGGTCACTATCGCCCGGCTGGCTATTCCTGCTGGTAGCGTGATCGGCAGGACTTTGCGTGCTTCCTTGCACAAACGTTCTCCACTCCAAAAATCGTACCAATGCACCGGACTGTCAGCCACCAGGGTAAAATCGCGCGCTTCAGCGCCATAATTGAACAGGCAGTGCAGGTCACTAACCTCGGTAAGATGTAAAAATGCGTGGTTAAGGCTCAGACAACTCATCGCAGCACTGCGCTGACACATCCTCTGGCGTGCGATCAGCTTTTCCAGACTATGGCGCGTGAACTCCTCAGCTTCAGGTAAACGGTCACCGGACAGCAATAATCCGCCACTTGCCAACAGAACATCACGATGAAAGTGGTAAGCGGCTTTTGAAACCTCTTGCCCGGGTAACGAGGTCAGCGTCAGGCAGTCCGGATCAATTTGCCATAGCACGCGATGCTGCCAGCTGCGATAAAAAATTTGCCGCGCTAACTGACTGAAACGGTCAATATTCCGATCCACATCATCAGCAATACGCATCGCATCCACCAGCCCCAGTGACGGCCACATCGGTGCGTTACATCCCAGTAACCAGGCGTCACCCGCGCCCTGAGCTATCGCCCTCAATCCGAGCCGGTAGGCTTCTACCCCTGTAATACCCGGTCGGAAACGCTTGCCCTTCAGCGCTCCCCAGTAACCGGCATCGAGTTTAAACAACCCGATGCCCCACTCTTCACGCATAGTGCGCACGACCCGGGTCAGGTATTGCCGGACATAAGGATTGGAACAGTCGAGAATGTACCAGGGGGTACGCCGCCATCCGCCATAGGTCACATCCTCTGCTTTGAGCAGCGTGCCGTCATAATGACGGACAAACCATTCAGGATGAGCGCGGAACAGACAGGAGTCTGCCTCGGCAATAAACGGGGCCAGCCAAATACCAACCCGTTTACCGCGCCGGCGCAGTTTTTCGGTTAATGCCCGGATCCCGCCAGGGTAACGAGTGGAGGGAGAAAGCCAGTCCCCCATATATTTCTGATAGCCGTCATCAATGACCACCCATTCCAGACTGTCTAACCCGGCGGTCATCCTGTCTGCATTAGCAATAATACGTGGCTCGCTGGCATCGGTGGCATAAGCGGGCCAGGAACACCAGCCTTGTGGAGCGTTGGCGTCACAATGTGGCCGGCAACCATGATGAAGACGCAGATAACGTGCATAATCATTAAATAATCCGGCGAGTGATTCCGCTTCCAGCATCACCACGGATTCCAGTGCGTTGAAAGCCCAATAGCGCGGCGGGCTCATTTCGCCGTCCAGATAGGCAGTTACACAATAGTGGCCGTTCAACATGCTTAATTCGAAATAACCGGCAAAACGGCGACAGGATGAAAAGCCAAACAGCAGATAACCGTTGGCACTTTCAATCACCAGATAATTATAAAAGCGCTTTGGTAACCGCTCGGCATAAAGATGATAGAGTTGCCCGTTGTCAGGGCATCGGCCGACTTCTTCGACAGCGCTTATGGTTCCTGCGGTCTGCGACAGCATCTGAAAACCATCACCATAGATCCGGGCGCCCGGCTCGATATCAAGCAGAGTCCGGCACAGTGGAAAAACCTCTGCCATAACCTGGGTTAACGGCCCCTGGTAAGAAAAACTCAGTTCATTGTAATGACGCGATACTTCGGTATCCCGAGGTTGCAAAATCTCGACTTCGCGCAAATTATCGAGCGTTAGCAGAGTCATAACATCCTCGCTCACTCAGTCTCAATATCTATTAAGTATATTGTTATTATGTTAATCGGTACCTAACCAGAATCACGCAACCTAACGCAAATGCCTGTTTATCATAGTTAACCAATAAAATTTGGCGCTATACGACACCACAAATACACCTCATACACTACACTTTATCCAGTGTACGATTCACAAGGAAAGTCAGTGCGCCATCACTACTCATTTGCTCTTCTCAGTTTAGCAGCGTTTTGTTTTGCGGCGCGTGGCGACAACATCATTCATGCCATTCAGGCTGAATGGCCCCCCTTACGTTATTGATAATCCGCAAATGCCCGGACTGGCCGTCGAATTGGTCAGCCGTGCTTTTGCCACGCAAGGCTACACTCTGCAACTTACAATAAAACCCTGGAACCGGGCATTAAAAGAAGCGCAGTACGGACGTGATCAAATTGTACTCGCCGCCTGGTATTCCGAACAGCGCACCCAGAACCTTGCTTTTTCAAAGCCTTACCTGTTTAGTGATATTCATCTGTTCGCCCGCCGTGGTTACCCGGCGCACTACACCAGCCTGAACGACTTTAAAGGTCAACGAATAGGCCTAGTGCAGAATTATGCCTATGACTCAAGCCTGATGACTCATCCGGAATTAACCCTGCTGCCGGCTGAGACGCTCCTCATTAACCTGCGTAAATTGCAAAACGGCCGGATTGATTTACTGGCCGGTGAACGACGAGTTGCTTTATGGACAATGCACGCCAACCACATCGAACCTGGTAGCCTGATCCCGCTCGAACCCGAGCTTTCGCGAACACCGGTCCATATCATGGTCGGTAAGAATAATCCCAAGGCTGGGTTGTATCTGGATGTCTTTGAAAAAGGCATGGAGGCAATTCGGGACAACGGAGAATACGCGGCCATCATGACTAAATACGAATCATATTCTACCCCCTGACAGCAAGGAGCGAGTCCGCTCCGCCTCAAAAATCCTGCTTTAAATCGCTCTGAGTGGCTCCGGATATTCGCTATAATAAAGAAAAAAATGAAGGAGTTATCATGAGCAGTGTCCTGGATATCACTTGGTGGCAACTTGGGTTGTTCAGTTGCCTGCTGGTGATCCCGCTAGCCGTCAACCATTATCATCAGTTGCAGATTGGGAAAGAAATTATCATCTCTATCGCCCGAATGGCGATACAGCTTTTACTGGTGGGTATCTATCTGGAATATCTGTTTTCGCTGAACAGCTTATGGGTCAACTTATTATGGCTGTTGATCATGATAAGTGTCGGTGCCAGTTCAATCGTATCGAAAGCCAAACTACCGGTTAAAATCTTAATCGGCCCGGTAATGATAGGATTAGTCGCCGGCTTATTTCCGCTGATTTTTGTGTTATGTCTGGTCATCATCCAGCCCAGCCCCTGGTTTAGTGCCCAATATATGATTCCGTTATCAGGGATGTTACTGGGTAACAGTCTGAGTGGTAATATTGTCGCGTTACAGAACTTGTTCACGGCCTACAAAGAGAGACGCAGCGAATACGAAGCCGCCCTGTCGCTGGGTGCTTCGCCATTTTATGCCTCACGCAGTTTTGTACAAAACGCGCTGCGTAAGGCCAGTGCTCCTTTGTTGGCATCCATGGCTGCAACGGGTCTGGTTACCCTGCCAGGCATGATGACAGGTCAAATTTTAGGTGGCACATCCCCGCTCATTGCCATCAAATATCAACTGCTGATCATGATCGCTATTTTCGTGATGATGAATATCTCGTTAACTTTATCGGTCCACCTCTCGCTGCGGGCGGCTTTAAGTAAAGAAGGCAAAGTTAACGTCCGGTTTACCGACGAAAATGTGCATTAAATGCTCAATTCTCCCACGTTTTATCCAAACGACTTGGCGTTGCCGCGAACCCCGCTGCGGCTTCAAGTCGTTTGGGGATAGAATGAA
This sequence comes from Vibrio ostreae, assembly GCF_019226825.1. Lineage (NCBI taxonomy): Bacteria > Pseudomonadati > Pseudomonadota > Gammaproteobacteria > Vibrionales > Vibrionaceae > Vibrio > Vibrio ostreae. Next base: position 778,173 of record NZ_CP076643.1, on the reverse strand, counting down.
GGAAAAAGTGTCTGCGCCCCGCACGACAATTGTGCACTTTTTGCACCATAAATCATCAATTTAAGGTTACTCACTCACTTTGAAACAACTTATCCACAGAAAATGTGGATAACCATGATAAGCAATTTCCTCCGTTCGAGGTGATGGGGTTTCTCACGCCCATAAAAAACGCCACTTCGTGGCGTTTTTTATGGCAATCAAGTTGAACTGGCATCAACTGCATCAGTCTTTCAGGTAAACCATCCAGTACCAGATACCGACAAACACGCCACCACCAACGATGTTACCCAGAGTCACCGGTAACAGGTTGCTGTAGAAAAAATTACTTAACGTCAGGTCAGCGTATTGGGCAATATCCGCCCCCGTCATCTGCCAGAACGTATCCGGAGCAAAGTTCTTGATCGCAATCGCCATCGGAACCTGGAACATGTTTGCGATACAGTGTTCAAAACCAGACGCAACGAACATCGCCACAGGTAATACCATCACCATGACTTTGTCGGTCAGAGAACGAGCACTGAACGTCATCCAAACCGCCAGACAAACCAGAATGTTACACATCAGACCCAGGGAAAATGCCTGGAAGAAACTGTGGTGTAACTTATGCTGAGAAATCGCTAATGCGTTTAGGCCCAAATTACCGCCATTGTCCATAAACTGCTTGGTCGCAAACATGATTCCGACCAGAAGGATCGAACCGACCATGTTACCGAAGTATACCACTACCCAGTTTTTGACTAATTGCAGCCAGCTGATTTTTCCGCTCGCTTTGGCCACTAAAGTCAGAACTGAACTGGTAAACAGTTCACCACCGGTAATCACAACCAGGATAAGCCCCAGGCTGAATGCCAGGCCACCCAGCAGTTTAGTCACGCCATAAGGCATATCTTGCGCGCCGGTCGTGACTACAGTGTAAAATACGAAAGCAATACCAATGTGAATACCAGCAGAGATAGCAAGAAGAAAAGATTTAGAGGCAGGTTTGGTCGCTTTATTTACGCCAACATCTGCGGCGCGTTCTGCCATTTGAGGAGGCAGTAATGAGTCGAATTGATTAAGATCCATAATACGGTTACATTTTGATACAACATAGAGAGGTGGCGGATAATCGCTCTATTTCCATATTTATTCAAGTGCAATTTATTAGGTAATAGATAAATTCTATGGTACGAGACGTCATTACTGGGAATAAAGCGATAAACCATAACTAGTATTAGTTATTATCATGAATACATATTTATTACACTGATATTAATCAATTAAAATGATAATTTACCGTATGCTGCCCCACCCGTTAGCTTTATAAATCCTATGCCAATTTTTAGCTGCTTTTATTCCCTTCGGAACTAATAACTGCGCAAAAAAGTAACAGAGCTGTTCGACCTAACAAATCTGTCAGAGCAAGATTGCATCCACAGCAATGCCCGCCTATTGTAAAACTTATTCAACCTGCAAGAAGGACTTAAGATGAAGTTTTCTCAACAGCATATCGACGAACTGAACGTTCTGCTTCAGTTTGATATCGGCAGTGCGGCGACCGGGATTAAAGTCCACCAAGATGCATCCGATTCACTGATAAGTGCCGTACAGCGACTGCATGACAAAGGCTTATGCACTTTGCCTGATGGTGGCTATCTGACTAACGAAGGCATTGAAATGGCCGAGCAGGCGGATCGCCTACTGCGCGTTCTGAGCGAATAATCCAGACACACCAAAAGAGCGTCCTTCGACGCTCTTTTTTGTTCAGGGCATCAGGTTGCTCTGTGTGCTAACCCATTCGTTATTCCGTCACATATCTTTTCGGCCGAATAAATCCGTTATCCGGTCACAAACCAGCGCTGGTAAGGCTGGTACTTGTCATACAGCCAGTTAAACACAATGGTGTAAACAAAGAAAAACAGTAAAAAGCCCGCTTCAACCACCAGCGCCTCAAGCAGAGAAATTCTCAATACCCAGGCCAAAACAGGCACAGTGACAAACACCAGGCTACCTTCAAAGCCCAACGCATGCACAACTCTCAGGCGTAGAGTCCGCAGACTGCGAACATCCTGCATGATGCGATCAAACATCAGATTATATAAGAAGTTCCATGCCACGGTAAACAAGCTCAGTCCCAGACCAACCAACGCCAGATGCGTCGCTTGCTGGCCGGAAAACAGAGCGCCGACTGGCACCAGGCACATTAATGCCAGCAGTTCGAAACTGACGGCATGGAATACTCGCTCCCAACCGGACATCATATGTTTTTGCATAGCAGATCTTCATTTTAACGTTGAACACACGGCGATTATCATCTAATAGTTAGATATTAAATAATTAGACACCATCACTAATAACGATACATGTACAGCATTGAACAACTGGCTGCATTTATAGCGACCGCCGAACAAGGCTCGTTTTCAGCCGCAGCGCGTAAACTGGGTAAAGTACAGTCAGCCATCAGCCAGCATATTATTAACCTGGAAATCGACTGCGATATGCGCTTATTTGAACGCAGTGGCCGCTACCCGGTATTAACAGCTGCCGGACATAAACTCTTGCCCTACGCCAAAGCGGCGTTACAGCAACATCAACGTTTTCAGTCTCTGGCAGAGAGTCTGCATGCACCACAAAACCAGCTTCTGACTCTAGCGATGGATGAGGGTATTCTGCTGTCGGGTCTTGCCCCGCTTATCACCCGCCTGGAACACGAATTTCCCCGCCTTGAGCTAGAATGCTTGAGCGCATCAAGTACAGATATCATCGAGATGGTCGAAACCGGGCGCGCAAGCTGCGGCCTGATATTCGGTGAACAGATCCTGCCGCACAGTCTGGATTTCGAATCGATCGGCTCAATTAAGTTTGACGTCTACGTCGCGGCACAACATACCCTGGCACAATCGGTGGCACCACATGTCGATACCCTACGTCTGCACCGCCAACTGGTAATACGTTCCAGAAACCACTCATCCAGCAGCTTTCATCAACCGCACAGCCCGGATGTATGGTACGCTGATCATTATTATTTGTTGTTGGATATGGCGCTGCACGGCTGTGGCTGGTGCTTTTTACCTGCTCACCTTGCCAGGCCCCATGTGGATAACGGTGAACTGGTTCGTGTCCCGGTTGCTTTTAAGCAACTGGCCTGGTACACCAATGTGGATGTGATTCAACATCACCACACCTCGTCCGACACACTTCATCAACGCACTCGTCAACTTTTGCGACAACTGTTTACAGGATCTGCCTCATGAAGCACATTGCTATTATCGGAGCCGGCTGGTTAGGTTTACCACTGGCAAAACATTTACAGACACTTGGCTACCAGGTCAGCGCAAGCCGCACCAGCCAGGCCGGTATCGAGCAACTGGCAGCACAGGAGATTCAGGGGTTTGTCTGCGACCTGAACAATCCCCTTCATCTGGCTGACACATTAGCGTCATTAGGCTGCGATACGGTAGTCGGTAGTTTTCCGCCCGGGTTCCGCCGTGGTCAGGGCGACGAATATGCCCAGCAATGGCAGGATTTAGTTTCAGCAGCACAACGCGCGCAGTGTAAAAAAATCATCATGATCAGCTCGACGACCGTCTATCCGAGCCGCGCTGAAGCCATGACCGAGCAACAAGCCTCATTGGCGCTGGCTCAATCTGATGCCGATTTCTCAGCCAATGCAAAAGTGATGTTGCAAGCGGAACAGAGCGTTTTAGACTCAGGACTGGATTACGCCGTTGTACGCTGCAGCGGCCTGATTGGCCCGGACCGCCACCCGTCGCGCTTTGCGGCCAGACTGAAACAAGTCAGTACGCTGGCACCGGCCAACATGCTGCATCTTGATGATGCCATCGGCGCAGTAACATTTGCCGTCGAGCACCTGCAGAGTGACGTGGTCAATGCCACCACGCCGAACACGGTCAGCAAAGCGGAATTCTATCAGGCGGCACTGGATGCGGTTGCATCAACCGACCCGCTGCCAGCGGTGGTGGATGTCGCCGACAAACTCATTGTGGCTGATAAACTGGTTTGCGCCGGTTATCAGTTCCATTATTTGAATACACTGGAGGCTTTAAATGCCGATGGATAAACACCTTTATCAACATCTGGAAACACTGTGGCAATACATGCAGCTGGGTCATGATTTGACGCCGGCCGATGTGATTTTTGTCCCTGGCAGCAATGATACTCGTGTCGCGGAATATGCGGCGTCGCTGTATCACAAAGGGCTCGCCCCGCTGATTGTTTTTTCTGGTGGTCACGGGCGTTTTACCGATGGTATTTTTGAGCACAGTGAAGCAGTTACTTTTGCCACCGTCGCCAAAGATTGCGGCGTGCCCGCAGAAGCCCTGTTACTAGAACCACGCTCGAGCAACAGCGGCGAAAATGTGCGCTTTACTTATGACATGTTGCAAGCGAAAGGGATTGAAGCCAAGCGTATTCTGCTGGTACAAAAACCGTATATGGAGCGTCGTGCCTATGCGACTTTCGTCAAACAGTGGCCGGGTGAAATCGAATCGCTACAAGTGACCTCAACCGGCTGTGGTATTTTCGACTACCTGACCGAAGAATTGACCCTGGACTTCGTTATGCAAGCCGTCATCGGCGACTTTGAGCGTATTCAGCACTACCCTCAGAAAGGTTTTCAGATTGAACAGGTGATCCCGGCCGATGTGGAGCAGGCTTATCTTGCCCTCAAACCTTTGGCCGCATAATAGGCACGTGTTTGCCGTTAGGTAACCGATAAGAAGCGCTAGGTAACCAATAGAAAAGGATGGGCTAGCCCATCCTTTTCTTTCTCAACGCACTTTTAATCAGCGACCCAACGCTTCTTTATAGTGCTGACGACACACTGATACATATTTATCATTGCCGCCAATCGCAACCTGATCCCCCTCTGAGATGGCGTTGCCATGTTCATCAGTACGAATCACCATGTTGGCCTTACGGCCGCAGTGACAGATGGTTTTCAGCTCAATCAGTTTATCCGCCCAGGACAGCAGGTATTTGCTGCCCTCAAACAACTCTCCCAGGAAGTCGGTACGCAGGCCGTAGCACAATACCGGGATATCCAGTTTATCCACCACTTCGGTCAGCTGATATACCTGCTCTTTAGTCAGGAACTGACACTCATCAACCAGGACACAGTGACGCTTTTCATTCTGGTGCAGCTGCTTGATGGCATCAAACAGATTGGTTTCTGCGGTAAACAGGTGTGCATCGGCTTCTAGACCAATGCGTGAACTGACTTTACCGACCCCAAAACGATCATCGATGGCTGCGGTGAAAATCACCGGTGTCATGCCACGTTCCTGATAGTTAAACGAAGATTGAAGCAGTGTGGTTGACTTACCCGCGTTCATCGCCGAGTAATAAAAATACATCTGAGCCAAGAGAGCTGATTCCTGTGCAAATATTGGCTGTGTAAAGCCAGAAACTGGTGCCCTGCACTCACCCGCCCCTCAAGACGCGGGGACGGAACAAGCAAAGCACTACACAAATGTGCCCTGGTAAACATACCAAGGCACCAGACAAAAAAAGGGCGGCTTAGCCACCCTGATTTATTTATTGCTTATTCCGCTTTTTCTTTCGCTGCCGTCACTGCGATCGCCAGCTCTTCGAGAGCCGCCGGGTTCGCTGCACTTGGTGCGTCAGTCAGCAGACACGCCGCTGCCGTAGTTTTCGGGAATGCAATTACGTCACGGATGTTCTCCGTGCCACACAGTAGCATCACCAGACGGTCCAGACCAAATGCCAGACCCGCATGTGGTGGCGTACCGAATTTCAACGCGTCCAGCAGGAAGCCGAATTTCAGTTGTTGCTCAGCTGCATCGATACCCAGCAGGTCAAATACTGCTGCCTGCATCTTCGCATCGTGAATACGTACCGAACCACCGCCGACTTCGTAGCCGTTCAGTACCATATCGTACGCGTTAGACAGTGCATTTTCCGGATTCGCTTTCAGCTCTTCCGCTGTCATGTTGAGCGGAGAAGTGAATGGGTGGTGCATCGCAGAGACATGACCTTCATCGTCCGCTTCGAACATCGGGAAGTCTACAACCCACAGCGGAGCCCAAGCTGACTCGTTAGTCAGCCCCAGATCTTTACCGATTTTCAGACGCAGTGCGCCGATCGCTTCAGAAACCACGTTCGCTTTATCAGCACCAAACAGGATGATGTCACCGGTTTGCGCGCCAGTGCGCTCGATGATAGAGCTGATGATTTCTTCGTTGAGGAATTTAGCCACCGGAGACTGGATACCTTCCATACCTGCAGCCAGATCGTTCACTTTCAGCCATGCCAGGCCTTTTGCGCCGTAGATGCCAACGAATGAAGTGTATTCGTCGATCTGCTTGCGGCTCAGTGCAGCACCACCAGGTACACGCAGTGCAGCAACGCGGCCTTTCGCATCGTTAGCCGGGCCAGAGAACACTTTGAACTCAACATCTTTCAGCAGGTCAGCGACATCCACCATTTCCATCGGGTTACGCAGATCTGGTTTGTCGCTACCGAAACGGCGCATCGCTTCGCTGTATGGCATCACCGGGAACTCGCCCAGGTCAACGTCCAGCAGCTCAAGCCACATGTCACGAACCATTTTTTCAGTCACTGCACGAACTTCATCTGCCGTCATGAATGACGTTTCGATATCGATCTGGGTGAATTCTGGCTGACGGTCAGCGCGCAGATCTTCGTCACGGAAACATTTTACGATTTGATAGTAACGGTCAAAGCCTGACATCATCAGCAGCTGTTTGAACAGCTGTGGTGATTGTGGCAGCGCGTAGAAGCTGCCTTTGTGCACACGGCTCGGTACCAGGTAGTCGCGAGCGCCTTCCGGGGTTGCTTTGGTCAGAACCGGGGTTTCGATATCCAGGAAACCGTTGCTGTCGAGGAAACGACGTACAAAGCTTGACGCTTTAGCACGCAGTTTAATGCGATCACTCATTTCAGGGCGACGCAGATCCAGATAGCGATATTTCAGACGTTGCTCTTCTGAGTTCTTCTGATTGAAGTCCAGTGGCAGAACATCGGAACGGTTAATGATCGCCAGACCCGTCGCCAGCACTTCCACTTCACCTGTCGCCATGTCTTTATTCGCCTGGCTCTCAGGACGTGCACGCACTTCACCGGTCAGTTTGATACAGAATTCATTACGAAGCTGGTTTGCCACTTCAAAAACGTCTGCCATATCGGGATCAACCACCACCTGAACGACGCCTTCACGATCTCGCATATCAATAAAGATCAGTCCGCCTAAATCGCGGCGACGGTTTACCCAGCCGCACAGTTCTACAGTTTGTCCTGCAAGGGACTTGTTCAGGTGACCACAATAATGGCTACGCATAGTGAAATTCCCAATCTCTAATTAGTCATCAAATTCTAAGCCGCGCCAGAAACAGCCTCCGGCGCGGCGCAAAGTTTCATTTATACGCTGAAAGGCAGCTAAAATCGACCTTACAGAATACAATTTGTTGTGATTTATCCAGTGTCGCGCTTTTTTAGTACAATAATGCGTCAAATCCACATATAGCTGCGGCGCAACACGAAAAATTGGCGCTGATTATAACCCTAAGCGGCGGCGAATTGCGAGATTAGCGCCCCTCAGATTGCTTCGTACTTGGGCAAAGCGTCAATCTGTCGTATCCTGCCCGACACTGAATCACTCTCTGAACGCGCCCGTGGCGTTTACCCACAAGTCACGGCCACCGATAAAATAGCGATACAAACCAGAAACAAGTCACCGCAGACGAGAATCAATCATGACGGAACTTCCCCTACGACTGGGCCTGACAATGTGGTCCCACCCTGCCTGGCAAAGCAGCTTTTACGGCCGGGGCACCCAGGCATCGGAAAGACTGGAAAAGTACAGCCGGGTATTTCATACCGTAGAAGGTAACACCACCTTCTATGCGTCCCCTTCCCCGGTGACCGTCAGTAACTGGAAAGCGGCCACCCATGACGATTTTCGCTTCACCTTTAAGTTGCCTAAACAGATTACCCACCAGCAAATGTTACTGGGCTGCCAGGACGAGTTAAAAAAACTTCATGACGCTGATGGAGCCGCTGCATGAACGTGTCGGCATGTGGACCATTCAGTTACCGGCGGCCTTCGGTCCGGCTCAGTTGGAGCAGTTAAAAAAGTTCTGCAGCTATTTCCCCAAACAATTTCCGCTCGGAGTTGAAGTGCGTCATCCCGTTTTTTTCGCTAAGGGAGAAGAAGAGCGCCGCCTCAATCAATGGCTGCTGGAACAAGGCATAGACCGCATCATTATGGACAGTCGCCCAGTGTTTGCGGCTGAACCGGTCAATGAAGTGATCATTGATGCGCAGATGAAAAAGCCTAAAGTGCCGGTGCATGCCATCGCTACGGCCACCCATCCGATGATGCGTTTTATCGGCCATCCGGATCTTGACGCCAATCTCGCTTTTTTCCAGCCCTGGCTAAAAAAACTCCCGCTGTGGGTCGCCCAGGGTAAACAGCCTTATGTGATGATACATACCCCGGATAACAATCTGGCGCCGGACCTTGCGCTGTCGCTTTATCAGCAACTGCAGCAACAACTGCCTTTGCCGGATCTCGCCACCTTTCCGGCCAGCCAGGGCGACAGCCAAATCAGCATGTTTTAGCTGTTTACATACTCGTTTTAGTGGTTTCTCTGCCCTGACGCGCTGATATTTTCAGCACTTTCTAAACAAATGAGACGGAATACGTTATCGCAGTCCGGGTAGTAATGACATAAGACTAAATTTTTCATAAAATATGCGCCTTTTATTGAGCCTGATGCTGTTGGTCAGGCTGACGCTAGCCGCCTTGAGGTCACCATGAGCAACAAAGACACTATATTCTCATCACCAATCGATAAGATTGGCGACTTTACCTTTGATGAACGTGTGGTTGAAGTCTTTCCGGACATGATTCAGCGCTCGGTTCCCGGCTATGCCAATATTATTTCTGCGATTGGTATGCTGGCTGAGCGTTTTGCTAAACCCCACAGCAACCTGTATGACCTGGGCTGCTCACTGGGCGCGGCTACCCTGTCCATGCGTCGTGGTATTAAACAAGAAGGCTGCAAAATCATCGGTGTCGATAACTCCGCGGCGATGGTTGAGCGCTGCAAATTGCACGTGAATGCTTATCGGTCAGATACGCCGGTTGAAATTATTGAAGCCGATATCCGCAATATGACGATCGAAAATGCGTCGGTTGTGGTGCTTAATTTCACCCTGCAGTTTCTTTCTCCGCACGATCGTTTCACGCTGCTGGAAAAAATATACGCCGGTTTGCGTCCTGGCGGTATTTTAATACTGTCGGAAAAATATGTGTTTGAAAATCAGGTGGCGAACGAATTATTAATTGATTTACACCATGATTTTAAACGCGCCAACGGATACAGCGAACTGGAAATCAGCCAGAAGCGCAGCGCAATTGAAAATGTCATGCGCCCCGACTCAGTAGAAATCCACCGAGAGCGCTTTGCAAAAATCGGTTTCTCCAGTTACGAAGTCTGGTTCCAGTGTTTTAACTTCGGCTCGATGTTTGCGATTAAGTAAGTACGTTTTCAAGCAGCGAAGCTCGAAAGCCGCTCAGTTTAAAAGCGTCTCTGTTCGAACACAGATCCGTTGCGAAAACGGATCAACTCGCGCTGAACCGATTGGCGCACAAATCAGCTTTAGGCAACGCGTTTCCCTGCCCTGACGGAATCAGTGATTGCATTAATTATTTGGTCAGGGCAAAGATGTCGGAATTAGGAATCCCCTGCCATGTTTGACTTTGGTAATGTTTACTCGCTACTTGCTCAGGATACGCGTCTGCAACCCTGGCTCAAAATCCTGCCTCAGCAACTCGCTGACTGGCAAGACAAAAGCCACGGTGATATGGACCGCTGGTTACGTGCTTTAAAGAAGCTCCCGGACTTCAAACCAGACAACATTGACCTGAAAGAGTCGGTAAGTGTAACTAACCAGCAGCCCCTGGCTCTGGGTGAACAGAAAAAGCTAGAAAGCTTATTAAAAATGTTTCACCCGTGGCGTAAAGGCCCCTACCACCTGCACGGTATTCATATCGACACCGAATGGCGCTCAGACTGGAAATGGGATCGCCTGCTGCCGCACATCACACCTTTAAAAGGTCGCAGCGTGCTTGATGTGGGCTGTGGCAACGGCTATCACATGTGGCGTATGCTCGGGGAAGGAGCCCATCAGGTCATTGGTATCGATCCGTCCGAACTGTTTCTGGTTCAGTTTGAGGCCGTGCGCAAGTTGATGGGGGGTGACCCGCGTACTCATTTGCTGCCGCTGGGTATTGAACAACTGCCGGAGCTGGAAGCCTTTGATACGGTATTTAGTATGGGGGTTCTTTATCACCGCCGTTCACCGCTTGATCACCTGCTGCAACTGAAAAATCAGCTGATTGCCGGTGGCGAACTGATCCTGGAGACCCTGGTCATTGAAGGTGATGAAAACGCGGTGCTGGTACCGTTTGACCGCTATGCGCAAATGCGTAACGTCTATTTCTTCCCTTCCGCTCTAGCACTTAAGGTATGGCTGGAGAAAGTAGGCTTTGAAGACGTACGGATAGTCGATGAGAATGTTACTTCACTGGGCGAACAACGCACCACGGAATGGATGACGCACAATTCCCTGCCGGATTATATCGATCCGAATGACCCGTCAAAAACCGTGGAAGGATATCCGGCGCCACGTCGCGCTATTCTGGTCGCCAAAAAACCCGTCTGAATCGGGCGACACTGCTGTCACTTAATGCTATTAATATTCCCTGAATCTGTTGAAGAAACAGGGATATTTGACACAGTTTTAACTCGCTATTCCTCAGATAGGAATAATCTAGCCAAGGATGCTTTGCTCATCCTTTGCTATAACTACATCAACTGATAATTGAAGAATAAGGTCGCAAATGTTTAAGCGAATTGCACCCGTCGTCGCACTGACAATGCTTTCTGGTTGTACACTATTGAAAGGCGATGAGTATCATCATGCTACGCTGGACGCGATTCAACAGTCCGAATCCACGTTATCCAATAAGATGACTAACCTGGAACTGCATATCAGTAACCAGATGGATTATATCGATAGTCTTGAAAATCACGTCTCCACATTAACGACTCAAGTTAACGAGTTGCAAACCACTATTGAAGAACATAAAAAGCAAGCAGCCCTTGCCCCTGCGCCTTCACCGCAACCGACTGTCGTTCAGACCAAGCCGCGTCATGAAGTTGTGTTGGGTGAAATTGAAACCGTGACACTGGATGTCGTTAACAAATCATTTAATGCCCGCATTGATACCGGCGCTGCAACTTCATCGCTCAACGCAGTGGATATTGAAGAATTCGAACGCAATGGTAAAAATTGGGTACGCTTTCATTTAAGTGATGAGCAAGGTGCGAAAGATGACACCAACTGGATCGAAGCGCCAATCTTACGTTATGTGCGTATTCGCCAGTCAACAAGTGAGGATACCGAGCGTCGCGCAGTGGTTGAACTTTGGGTCAAACTCGGCGCTATTCATGAAAAAACTCAATTTACTCTGGCTGACCGTTCACAGATGAGCCATCCGATTCTTCTTGGCCGCGAATTTATTCGCGATATCGCCGTAGTGGATGTCAGTCGCAAACACATTCAGACAGGATCAAAATAAGAAATAAGGTCACTTATGACGTCAAGAATTCCGTTTTATCTATCGATTATTCTGTTGGTCGCAATCGGCATTACCTTAAGTGTGATTCGCCATCAGAGCTACGGTGTCCCTTGGACGCCGGGTGAGACTCGTCAGGTCTGGGATATTGAAGCCAGAATCGAATTTGTCGCCCAAGGCAAAGAAGCCAAAGTTTCTCTGGCCGCGCCGCACACCCAGGACGGTTTTACCCTAGTGGGCGAAAATGCTTCTTCACCAGGTTATGGCGTCTCCTACATCACGACCGAAAGCGGTCGCCGCGCCGAATGGTCCATTCGCCACGCCAGTGGCCCGCAAACTATTTACTACAAAACTCAATTCCTGGTTGATCCTCAGTCACAAGCCAAACCTGTTCCGCCGACCGGCAAACCGGCTAAACCGACCTTTAACGGTCCGGAAGAGGCATCCGCTATTGCTCTGATCGAACGCGCAACACAACGCTCCGCCGATCACATCACCTTTGCACGCGAGCTGATCAAAACCCTCAATGACGCAGAAAGTCAGAATGCCTCCTTGCTGCTGAATAACATGAGCAAGGTCGATGCGGCAGAAAAACTGCTGTCATACGCTCAGGTTCCGAATAAAGTGGTGGGCGTGATCGAGCTGGAAGACGGCCGTCGCCGCCAGACCATCCAGCACATGAATGAAGTCTGGAATGGCAAAAAGTGGGTGTTGTTTAATCCGGAAACCGGAACCCAGCCAAGCCATCCGAATCTGCTGGTGTGGGATGAATCCAACATTTCACTGCTGGATGTAATGGGCGGTCAGAATAGCCAGGTGCATTTCAGCATGATTGCCCAGGATGTGACCCCGCAACAGGCCACCAGTAACAAGGTTCAGTCTGACGGATTGCTCAACCTGTCGATTCACAGCCTACCGCTGGAAGAACAGGCGATGTTTAAAACCATCATGCTGATCCCTATCGGCGCGCTGATTGTGGTGTTCCTGCGGGTCATTATCGGTCTGAAAACATCGGGCACCTTTATGCCCGTGTTGATCGCGGTGGCATTTGTACAGACTCAGCTCACCACAGGTATTATCGGCTTCCTGCTGATCGTCGGCACAGGTCTCATCATCCGAAGTTATCTGTCGAAGCTCAACCTGTTGCTCGTGGCGCGAATATCCGCGGTAATCATCTCGGTGATTCTGATTATCTCGGTCTTTACCGTCGTGGCGTTTAAAGTCGGCCTGACCGAAGGTCTGAGCATTACGTTCTTCCCGATGATCATTTTGTCGTGGACCATCGAGCGTATGTCGATTCTTTGGGAGGAAGAAGGTGCGAAGGAAGTCATTCTGCAAGGTGGCGGATCGCTATTTACTGCGGTCTTGATCTATCTGGCCATGACGAACTCCTACGTGCAGCACCTGACCTTTAACTTCATCGGTCTGCAGTTGATTGTACTGGCTGCGATTCTGCTATTTGGTACCTATACCGGTTACCGCATCACAGAACTGCGTCGCTTCAAACCACTGGCTGACGGAGATTAATATGCGGTTTTCTCTCTCTGACTACACCTCCCCTTTCAAGCTAAGTCGCAAGGGGATCATGGGTATGAACAAGCGTAACCACAGTTACATCGGTCGTTACAACGACCGTTCAAAATACCCATTGGTGGATGATAAACTCAAGACTAAACTGATCGCGCAGCAGGCTGGCTGTACCGTGCCGAAGCTGATTGGTGTCATTGCTAACCAGGCCGATGTGAAACACATTCATGATATGGTTAAAAAATGGCCAGGCTTTGTCATCAAACCAGCACAAGGCAGCGGTGGGAAAGGGATTTTGGTAGTCACCTCTCACAAAGATGGGGTGTACACTAAACCGTCTGGCGCAACCATCAGTAAAGAAGATGTCGAACGTCATATCAGTAACGCGCTGGCTGGCCTGTTTTCTCTGGGTGGTAAGAATGACGTGGCTGTGGTTGAGAACCTGATTAAGTTCGATGACTGTTTTGACGGTTTCAGCTACGAAGGGGTGCCGGACGTGCGTATCATCGTCTTCAAAGGCTACCCAGTGATGGCGATGATGCGTCTTTCTACCTCAGCGTCAGATGGTAAAGCGAACCTGCACCAGGGCGCTGTCGGAGTCGGGATTGATATCGCGACCGGCAAAGCGGTGCGAGCGGTGCAGTTTAATCGTCCGGTGACTCATCATCCCGATACAGGTAAAGATCTGTTTACTCTCGAAGTGCCGCACTGGGAAAGACTGCTGACGCTTGCGGCCAGCGCCTGGGAAATGACCGGCCTTGGCTACGTGGGGACGGATATGGTGCTGGATAAAGAAGAAGGCCCTATGGTACTGGAACTGAATGCCCGTCCAGGGCTTGCGATCCAGATTGCCAATGGTGCCGGCCTGTTACCACGCCTGCACCACATTGAGAATCTGGGCAGCGTGCTGATCCCACCGACCCCGGCCGAGCGTGTCGCCTATTCAATGAAGAAGTTTGGCGTTAAGGGTGAAGCCGTCAGCTTCTAACGGCGTGTTCTGACCTAACAACGGAAATATTTAAACACATCCTAATCTGAAAACGGAAGTCACGGTGACTTCCGTTTTTTATCTCTTTATTTTTAGCGAACTTCTGGCTCACTCTTTCATCACAAACATGATGTTTAAGCGATGAGCAAGCCGTTAACCGCTGAGGCCGCCGTTAATAGCAAATCAGTCGTGAATCGATAAGCCAGTAGTTAGCCACTAACCCTGTATCGAATGGCTGACATTGCATTGAAAACGTGGAGAAAGTCTAAAGCGCAGAAAAGTCGACTTCAGGTAATGATTCAAAACCAGGTTTAGCAAAGTAATAGCCCTGCATCAGCTCCACCCCGGCCGCTTTTAACCAGCGGTACTCTGCCTCACTTTCAATCCCTTCTGCTAATGCTCTGACCCCAAGATCACGTAACATATTCAACGTGTGTGTAACTATGGTCTGACGCCCTTTATCAGCATCAATATTACGAATCAACGCCATATCCAACTTGACGATATCAGTCTGAAAGTCCGCCAGAAGATTGAGCCCAGAATAGCCGGCTCCAAAATCATCAATCGCAGTTTTGAATCCCATCGCCTGATAGGACTCTACAATGGCACGGATATGGTGACTATCCTCGACCTTCTCACTTTCGGTGAACTCAAACAGGATATTTTGGATTGGAAACTGGTGAGTATTGGCGGCCTCTAGCGTGGTTCGAATGCAGCGCTGAGGATTATAAATCGCATTAGGCAGGAAATTGATACTGAGCATGCAATTCATTTTCAGCCTGGCCGCTAAGGTAATCGCCTTGACACGACACAACTGGTCAAACAGGTAGCGGTTGTCATCATTGACCTGAGAAATAATCGAATACGCGGATTGATTATCAAGCCCTCTGACCAAAGCTTCGTAGCCAAACACTGTTTGTGATGTGCAGTCGATAATGGGCTGGAATGCCATCGTGAAATCAAATTCGAGCTTACTGGACCCGGAACATTGTCGGCACAACGCCACGTTTTTGTGATTGAGACTGTCTTTCATAAAATAGCCTACTGGTATATCAGTCGGTCAGAGTAGTCATATTTATACAAGAACGCAACCATCACCGAATCATGCAGCATGAAAAATAATTTATCCTGAAATGTGCTTTGCAACAGAATGAATCATCGACTCGGATCACAAATCAATAAAAAATATCATTTCAATTTTTTATTGATTTTCTACTGGATGAATGATTGATGCAGTATTTCCCACGAAACGAGCTGGATAAAGCGATAGATTAATTATCTCTATTCCAATTTTTCCGGTTATATTGAATCAATAACAACTGGAATCCGATAAAACACTGCAACTAACAATAATTAAATTAACATTTAAACAATATGTTTTTATTGCACTTTCTTGAAGAATAACCATGTGACTGTTACCAATATAAAAAACAGCACTTCTCCTAGAAAAAAACACCCACCTCAAGCTTGGTTATATTATTGATATTAATAACCACCATCATGAAAAATATATTGATACTTCTATTATCACTAGAATTAAAACAATGTACGATATAACTTATTGCCTATATTTAACTAATAAAAACTAGACTATTCTGCATACAGGCTTTTATTTAGATACAAGGAAGTTGGCATGTTTAATAACCTAAAACTAGGCAAGAAGATGGCGCTGAGCTTTGGTGCCTTGTTAACACTGCTTTCTGTCGTTCTGGCAATCAGCATTCTGGCATTAACTAAAACCAATCAGGGCTTGATGAGTTACGGTGATCTCGCCGATGACAGTAACCTGGCAGGAGAGCTGCAGGCCAATATGCTGATGGTTCGCATGAATGTAAAAAACTACCTGATTGCTCAGGATGAACGGAGTCTGCAGGACTATAAAAACTATCTGTCCAAAATGAACCATCTTTTACAGCAAGCTAAAGACGATATTCAGGAACCTTCTCGTGTACAGTTGATCCAGTCCATCGCCTCATCGGTCATCACATACCAGAACGCATTTGAGAACGTCACCCGCCTGATAGAGCAACGCAATACTGCCCATGATCAGCGCCTGGTGCCCAGCGGGGAAAAAATGCGCCGTCAAATCGACAACCTTATCCAGTCCGTGTACGACGATGGCAACACCGAAGCCGCATATGACGCCAGTCAGGTACAAAAAGTCATGCTCACCGGCCGCCTCTACGTCGCTAAGTTCTTACAAACCAATTCAAAGCAGGATTTTGAGCAGGCTCTTGCCAATATGGACGAGGCGATGAAGCAGGTATTGCCCAACCTTGAAAAGAATCTCTTCACTACACAACACCTCGCTATGCTAAGTGAATTCAAGCAGGCTCACAGCGCTTATGTGGCTGAGATGCGCGATATTAACCGTATGATCAATCAGCGTAACGAGATGATAACTCAGGTTCTGGATATCGAGGGGCCTAATGTCGCCCGTCAGGTTGAGCAGGTGAAACTGTCGATTATCGGTGATCAGAACGCTCTTGGCACAGAAGTAGAGCGTAACACCGACAGCAGTATTCAGTTAACTCTGATACTGTCCGTTGCGGCGATCGTGCTGGGAGTCCTGGCCGCTTACCTGCTTACTATCAACATAACCAAACCAATTCAGGCCGCGGTCGGGGCCGCCAATCAGCTTGCCCAGGGTGACCTCACTATACAAGTCGCAACACATCGTACAGACGAGACAGGCACACTGCTGAACGCTATTCAAAATACCGCCGATCATCTGACCGACATGATATCAACCATCCACAGTGCCAGTGCCGAACTCGCCTCTGCCTCAGAAGAACTGGCTGTGGTGACAGACCAAACCACACAAGGCATTGTACGACAAGAAACCGAGACCGATATGGTCGCGACGGCGATGAATGAAATGGCGACAACCGTGCATGATGTGGCGTCGAATGC
This sequence comes from Vibrio ostreae, assembly GCF_019226825.1. Classification (NCBI taxonomy): domain Bacteria; kingdom Pseudomonadati; phylum Pseudomonadota; class Gammaproteobacteria; order Vibrionales; family Vibrionaceae; genus Vibrio; species Vibrio ostreae. Next base: position 761,119 of record NZ_CP076643.1, on the reverse strand, counting down.
CGCCAGGGCAGCGGATGCCGCCAGTGATGCCGATAAACAGGCAGAAAATGGCGCCAAAGTCGTGGCAGAAACGGTCAACTCCATCGGCACCTTGTCTGAGAGTGTAAATCTCTCCTCAGAGAAACTGCACATGGTCCAGCAAGATGTGGTGAATATTAGCTCGATTCTGGATGTGATTCGCGCGATCGCCGATCAAACCAACCTACTAGCCCTCAACGCTGCGATCGAAGCGGCTCGCGCCGGCGAACAAGGGCGCGGCTTTGCTGTTGTCGCCGATGAAGTGCGCTCGCTTGCTGCGAGAACGCAGGGTTCAACGTCAGAAATCCAGTCGATCATTGAGCAGTTGCAGTCCGGAACTAAAAGCTCGGTGCAAGTGATGAATCAGGTCAAATCCCTGGCGGACGATTGTGTTGAACAAGCGGGTAAAACCGGGGTTGTGCTGCAGTCGATTACAGATGCGGTCGGTGTCATTAATGATATGAACATGCAGATTGCCAGCGCCTCAGAGCAACAAAGCACCGTGGCCGAAACCATCAATGAAAACGTAGTCAACGTAAAACGCATTGCCCAGGAAAACGCATTGGCATCAAGCCAGACCCGCAGTTCAAGCAGTGAAATTGCCCGCCTGGCCGACCAACTGAATGATCTGGTTGCTCTGTTTAAACTTAGCGCCTAACTAGCCTGTAGCGGCCTTATCGGCAAACATCGCCGTAGGCCGCATCTATCACAGTCAGCCCGCAATATATCACAGCGCTTGTTATTCCAGCTCGATACCGCGCAATGCACCAGCCATTAATACGTGTGCCATGTTCTGCCAGCGTATGATGTTTATGCAGACGCGTTGCGGCGTTAAGTGTTGTAGATTCTCGTTAAGCTAGGCTGACCACTCCCGGTTCTGCAATACCACCCGATAGCCATCAACATCTTCGAATGTTTTACCAACCACATCCCAGTAAGGATTATATGCAGTGACCCGGATAAAACCGGCCTCCAGCATCTGTGCACAGCATTGCTGCCACTCTGATTGCTCGGGCAGATAAAACACCAGTAAATTATCCTGCGTCGGCGCTTTGCCCACCAGAGTCCCCCGATGATGGGTGAACTCCAGATGATAGTTATGCTGCGGGTGGCCGATAATGCTACCGTCAAAACCATTGTGGTCGCTAAAACTGCCCAACAGCTCAAAACCAAGTCCCCGGATATACATATCGGCAATGGTTTCCAGATTGTCGGTCGGACGTGCGACCCTGAGCTTGGTATTTTTAGAAATCATAGCTTTCCTGATTGATTATGTTTGTCGTGCAACTTTACTAGTCCGTCAGCGGTAAACGCTTGTCACACCATCAGAAGTTATGTTGCAGACTGACGGTGACATTAGCAGGATCACCATAGCTGTAACAGGTCGTACAGATCCCGGCGTAATATTTTTTATCAAACACATTATTGATGTTGACCTGTACCTGAGTCTGGCGGGTAATGTCGTAGCGCCCCATCAGATCAACCAAAGCATAGTCACCCTGCTCGGTGCGATAACCGCTGCTGTCATCAGCGAAAATACGGCTTTGCCATTTGACACCCCCCCTAAAGTCAGCTCAGGCAGTGCTGAGGTAAAGTTATAGGTAGTAAACAGTTTGAACTGCTTACGCGGGCGAGTTGTGCTAACTGGCTGGTCATCTTTATCCTTAGCCGTGTATTGCGAGTAGCCCGCACTCAGATTCCATCCGTCCGTCACCTGACCGTTCGCCTCCAGCTCAAAGCCGTTACTGGTCACCCCGTCAACCTCACGATAAATCGTTTCACCTTTGCTGTTCAGCGTGCCGGTCGATTCAGCCAGGTTATCCTGCTCAATGCGGAATACCGAGATGGCAGTATGAATCTGATCATCAGCAAAACTGCTCTTTAGTCCCACTTCGTAGTTTTTACCGGTCAGCGGATCGATGAAGTCGCCGCTGGCATCTTTATTGAATTGCGGCTGGAAGATCTCAGCATAGCTCACGTAGGCACGATGCTGGGCGGTCAAATCGTAGAGTAATCCGGTGTATGGCGTGATCACCCCGTTATCACCATAGTCGACCTTACTGGTTGCCGAAGCTGTCGAATACAGGCCATCACGATTCCAGTTGGAGACCCGGCTGCCTACAATCCATTTCAAATCGTCTGTTACATCGAAACGGGCTGCGGCATAAAAACCCAGCTCTTCAGTGGTGTAGTCGGAATCGAGTGAACGTTGCGGCCAGCCTGATACCGATACGTTGCCCTGATAATCCAGTAAGCTCTGGTTGAAATTCTGGCCACTTTCAGCCGGATAGCCGTAATAGATTTTTCGGGTCTGATGACTGAACAGCGCACCGGCAACAAAGTCGTGCTGACGGCCAAATAAACCAAAGTCACCATTCAGCTGTGTACCAATACTATCGATGGTGGCTTTTGAATCTCCATTGATAAGCCACTGTCCCAGTGAAGCACCACCATCTGCCTTGTCTATCTGACCACCGATATAGAACAGTTTGTCATCATTAGTGTATTCATTGTGGCTGTAATCGGTCTTGAGACGCCAGCCGTTAGCAAAATAGTGCTCGAGATTAATGAAGTAGTATTTTGCATCGGTGTCGTAATAACTCCAGTTGGTCGCTGTCGACATGGAGCGTGACCAGTTAATCTTCTCGCCGTCAGTGTAATGGGACGGCAGTGAACCCCAGGTTGCACCGTCAGCATTATTATTTTGCAGGCCGGCCCCGACTCTCAGCAGCGTATTGTCAGTCATGTCAGCATCGACCACACCATACAGTACCGAAGTCTCTTTACTGTAACGATCCATAAACGAACCGTGTTTGTCGTACTTCGCCACAATCCGACCCCGTACAGAGCCGCTGTCGTTGAGCGAGCCGGATAAATCGGTCGTGATCTCACGTCGATCCCAACTGCCCGCTTTGACATTGACATAGCCACGAAACTCCTGACTGTCCGCGTGCTTACGTACGAAGTTGATCGCAGCGGCCGGATTCCCCGAACCTGTCATCAGGCCAGTTGCACCACGTACTATTTCAACCCGGTCATAGATAGACAGGTCAATCAGGGTTTCCCCTAAGGCACCGCCAAGATCACCCAGCGATTGCGGAACACTGTCTACCTGATAACTGCCAACCACAAAGCCGCGGGATATAAAGGTGTTTCGCTCGGTGTCTGCTGGATCGACTGAGAGTCCAACCGCAGTATTGACCACATCTTTAACGTTCGACAAGCCTTGGTCTTTGATCCGCTGCTCGGTGATCACGCTGACCGACTGCGGCGTTTCCATATCGGATAAGTTCATACCGGTTGCACTGGATACTTGTTCGGTCGCTGTATATCGACCGGTCACCACAAGGGTGTCCATTTCCAGCTCGGATGATCGAGTCGTTTGAGCTATTTGAGATGTTTGAGATGAGCCCTCTTGCTGGGCAAAGAGAGAAGGAGAATAGATTGCAGCCGAAGCAAATTGCATGGCGACCACTGTCGCAATCATTGTTTTATTCATAGTGTTACGCTGTTGTCTTTATCAAAATGCAAATGATAGTAGGTATCATTTGCATTTATTTCAACGCCATGAACTAAGATTAATTGACAAGTTCAATTTTTGCTTCATTAATGTGACATAAGTCTCACATCAACAGTCGCCGTGCTGTGTTTTCTCCACCTGCTGATCCTTAATGATCGCCAGTAGTGAAGGCAGGAAACTGCGATCCTGGTACGAATCACTGTTCCAGATTTTGGATAACATCAACGCTTTCGGGCAGTGGAAAAACAGCGCTTCTACCGCCACTTTAACCACCAGCTTAGGTTTACTTTTTCCGTCCAGACATTGCTGACGCAGCTCCTCATCAATGTGCAGTGACGCGGTTCCTTTGATACGGACAATCTCTTCCACACCCGGCACCATGCACAACAGTCCGACTTTGGGATTGGCAAGCAAGTTGCTCAGAGTATCCAGGCGGTTGTTGCCCGGACTGTCCGGAAAAGCAATGGTGTGATCATCCAGCACTTTGATAAAACCCGGAGTACCGCCACGCGGCGATAGATCCAGAAACCCCTCTTTACCTTCAGTCGCCAGAAACATCAGCGTACTGTGCTGGAGAAAAGTGCGGCTGTGCTGATCAATATGGTGAACATCTTTTTCCACTACCAGTGGGGCCGGCATTGGATAGAGTTCGCGGAGTTGTTCCAGTGTCGTAATCTGAGTCATTGTTATTATTTATCCCTACACGTCAAAGAATGATGCATTTGAAAATGCGACTTACTTTTAATTGTTAATAATTTACATTACCATATTTATCACCGGATGACACTGAGCCAAAGGTTATGGCTGCTAAGAAATCATGTTCACATTAAAAGACGTCAGCTATCAGATAGATAATACTGTAATTTTACACCCCACCAATCTCACCTTTCCGCCAGGCAAGGTGACAGCGCTGCTGGGACATAACGGGTGTGGTAAATCCACTTTAATGAAACTGCTGAGCCGCCAGTATCATGCCAATCGTGGCAGCATTGATATTGCGGGTAAGCCACTGCAAGGCTTCGAACATAAATCATTTGCGCGCAAAGTCTCCTACCTGCCGCAACATCCGCCCGTCACAGACGGGGTCACTGTGCGTGAGCTGGTCAGTTTTGGCCGTTATCCGTGGAAAGGCGCTTTTGGCCAGCTCAACAGTGAAGATCATCAGGCGATTGAACAAGCGATTGAGCATACCGGCCTGACGGCTTATGCGGACCGCTTTGTTGCGACCCTGTCCGGTGGCGAACGCCAACGTGCCTGGGTTGCGATGTTACTTGCGCAGCAAAGCGAATGCCTATTGCTGGACGAGCCGACTTCCGCTCTGGATGTCCATCATCAGTACGAACTGCTGGAGATGATTCGCGAGCTCAACCAGCGCCTTAATCTGACCGTGGTGATCGTATTGCACGATATCAATATGGCCGCGCGCTTTAGCGATCATATCATAGCGCTCAAGTCAGGCCAGGTGATCGCACAGGGAAACCCCGAGCAGATCATGCAGACAGACGTTCTCAAATCCATCTACGGTATGGATCTCGCACTATTTCGTAATCCGGCTAACGGCCAGTTGATCAGCTATATTCCATAGGACGCCCCGATGAAAAAAATGCTTTTGGCTCTGTTTTTTATTTACACCAACTGGGCAGTTGCCGCAGCGGACACGGTTCACCCCCTCTCCGCTCTGCATCTCGACCATCCCCCCTACCCGCGTGGCAACGCTCGACTGGGCATTGAGTGAGACCGTCATGAGTCTGGGCGTGACACCTGTTGCCGCATCAGACACACAGAATTACAACCAATGGGTCAGCAAGCCGTCATTACCCGACAGCGTCGCCGATCTTGGTTCACGCACCGAACCCAATGTTGAGCTGCTGACTAAACTCAAGCCGGATCTGATCCTGATCAGCTCTTACCTGCTGCCCGCTTATGACACGCTGAGCCGCATCGCACCGGTCGCAGTGGTCGATATTTACAATGACAGCCAAACACCGCTGGCGAATGCTGAACAACTGACACGTGAGCTTGGGCAGATTCTTAACCGTGAACAGCAGGCCGAGGATCTGATAAAGCAAACCCGCCAACATCTGCAAGACAATGGTGCTAAACTGCGCCAGGCCGGCGCCGATGATCGCAATCTGATGTTCATTCGCTTCGTCAATAAGCAAACGCTGCGTATCCACGGTAAAGGTTCATTGATTAACGACACCATTACCCAGATGGGCTTGCATAATGAATGGCAGCAAGCAACCAACAGCTGGGGATTCGCCACCACCGAGATCAGTAAAATAGCGGAGCATCAGGACACGCGTGTACTGATTTTTGGCCCGCTGCGTCCAAAAAGACCGAGAAGCCCTGACCCAGTCTCCGCTTTGGCAGGCGATGGCATTCACCCGCAACAAGCAGGTGTATGAACTGCCGGCAATTTGGTCATTCGGCAGCCTGATAGCCGCGCGCCGGCTAAGTGATAACATTACCCGCCTTCTGACCGAACAACCATGAATGACTTAACCGTTTCTGCCCCTCATTCTCAACCCTTCCGCTCATGGCGGATTTGGCTGGGGCTAGGGTTTACTTTCTTGCTGCTGGCGGTGCTTGTCGAATTGACCGCTCCCTTTGGCGGTGGCAAGCTGCTGTTCCGGACACTATTTGACTACGACAGCGCTAATTATCAGCATATTGTGGTTGGTTTGACCTATCTGCCCCGCCTCACGGTCGCACTGCTGTGCGGGTTTGCACTTTCGGTTGCCGGTTGCGTGATGCAGTTTGTGTTGCGTAATCCGATCGCGGCGCCGACGACGTTAGGTGTTGCCTCTGGTGCTCAATTCGGCCTGATTATCAGCATGTTGCTGGCGCCGGGTTTAGCTATGCTTCCCGCAGTGACTTTTGCGTTTATCGGCGGGGTATTTTCAACCGCTCTGGTGTTCTGGTTGTCAGCCAGGAAGGGATTCGCAGCAGTTCAGATGGTGCTGTCAGGCATGGTCGTCAGCCTGTTTCTCGGCTCAGTGAACACCATGCTGATGCTGGTCAATGAAAAACATCTGACCAATGTCTTCGTGTGGGGGACAGGCTCTCTCAATCAGAATGGATGGGATGGTGTCTGGCATCTCGCACCGGTCATTGCCGCTACCACGGCATTGTTGCTGCTGGTGCAACGCCCGCTCAGTTCGCTGGCGCTCGGTGATACCGTTGCAGACTCAATCGGCGTTAACGTAAAGCGCTATAAAATTATTAGCTTAGGTCTGGCTATCTTACTGACTGCTGTTGTGGTCAGTGAAGTCGGCCTGATTGGCTTCGTTGGTATCGTCACGCCTAATATTGTGCGTCTGCTCAAAGTGCGCGCGTTGAGTGCACGTATCCTGCTCTCCGGCCTACTGGGCTCCTTAATGCTGTTGCTATCGGATCTACTGATTCAGGCGATACCCAAAGAAGTGACCAGCCAGTTACTGCCTACCGGGGCCATGACTGCGTTAATCGGCGCACCTTTTTTCCTCTGGTTGCTGACCAGAAACATCTGGCCATCGCAACACGCACAAACCGCTGACGCAGCCCTGCATTACAAACAGACCTCGTTCACACGCCAGTTGTTGTGGCTCGGTACCGGTTTAGTGGCGGTCATCGCCGTTGCAGCAACACTCGGCAATCAAGACAGCGGCTGGTTTTTCTCCATCAGTTCAGACGTACTGGCACTGCGCGCACCACGTCTTTTCAGCGCTCTGCTTGCCGGCATTGGTCTTGCGGTCGCCGGTACGCTCATTCAGCGTATGACCACCAATCCGATGGCGAGCCCGGAAGTGCTGGGAATCAGCTCCGGAGCCTCTCTGGCCATGGTATTATGTGTCATGTTTGGTATCAAACTTGGCCGCGACGGCCAGATACTGGTCGGCACACTGGGCGCACTGACAGTCGCGGCGGTGATCTGGGCCACCAGCCGTAAGCAACATTTCGCTCCGATGACGGTGATCCTGACCGGTATCGCACTCAGCGCGGCACTGGATGCCCTGCTGCGTATCACCTTATCCAGCAGCAGCGAAGATGCCCAGGCATTACTGACCTGGTTATCCGGCTCTACCTATCTGACGTCGTGGCGTGATGTGCTGATGCTCATTGGCGGAATCAGCCCACTTATGCTGATTGCCCTGGTGACTTCGCGTCATGTTAATGTGGTCAGCCTGGGACAGGTCTCTGCCGGCAGTGTCGGCATGCATGTCGGCCGGGTGCGGCAAGGTATTCTGCTGATGGTCGCCGCACTGACCACATTATGCACCATCGTCATCGGCCCGCTGACCTTTATCGGCCTGCTCGCACCGCACATGGCCCGAGCGATGGGACGCTACGATGCCCGTTCGCAGTTAATCAGTGCTTGCCTGATTGGTGCGATTGTCATGACCTTGTCAGACTGGGTCGGGCGTATGGTCTGGTTCCCGTGGCAATTCCCGGCCGGATTAATCTCTTCCATGCTGGGCGGAATTTACTTCCTTTATCTGATGCGTAAGAACTGATTCATCCGCAACAAAAAGAGTGATGGGTCATCTCATCACTCTTTTGCATCACGCTTCAGGGTTAGCAGTTTCAACACGATCAGTTTTAACAAGATCAGTTTTAACGCTATCCGTTTCAGGGCTATAGTTCATCAGCCGTACCTCTTTCATCCGTGACCAAAAACGCGATATCGATAACCCCGTTGTCATCCAGAGTAAAGCGGACACTGTCACGTTCGATGCCTGACTCGTCTTTTCCGGCACAGCCGTTAAACAGCTGCCAGTCATAGCGATAGCGCAACCGGTACTGATGATCGCTGATATGCTCAACACTCAGCACTTCAATCCCGTTGACATTGTGAGCCATCAGGTCGATATGGGTTAAATCCGGAATTAAACGCGTTTCAAACTCCGTCTTATGAGCATCTAGAAAAACCGCTAACTGCCGACACAAATCTTCATCATGCTCTGGGCTGGCTTTAAATATCAATGGCATCGTTTCCCTCCGTATCAATCGATTAGGATACCAAACACAAAAACGCCTTCCCGAAGGAAGGCGTTTTATCCACTTAACTCAGCTCTTCAGCCAGGAGTTGTTGTGCAGATTTAAGCTTGTCACCCTGACCGAAACCGCGCAGTCCGACCACGTGCACGTGCTCATGGTCCTTAAACACCTTACGTACCAGTTTATAGGTCGTACCCTTCTCAGGACTGATGTTTTCCGGCGCAGCAATCAATAACTGCATATCAAGGCGATCACACAGCTCAAACAAAGTCGCAATCGACTTACCATCCAGACGAGCCGCTTCATCCAGGAACAGCAGACGACACGGCATAATGTCTTTACTGCGCAGGCGGCGCGATTCCTCTTCCCAGCTCTGCACTACCATCAGCAGAATAGACTGACCGGTACCAATCGCTTCACCGGTCGACAGCGCGCCGGACTCGGCTTGCAACCAGCCATCAGAGCCACGGTTAACCTCAACACTCAGCTCAAGGTAGTTACGGTAATCCAGCAGCTCCTCACCCAGTACCTGCGGTGAACGCTGCCCCATGTCAATATGCGGGTTCACACGCTGGAACAGCTTAGCCATCGCTTCAGAGAAAGTATAGCGCGAGGTTTCAAACAGGTCCTTGTGCTGAGCCTGATTCTCCGCCAGACCGGACAACAGAATTTCATGGCTTTCACGTACTTTCACGTTCAGGCGCACGCCACTGACCTGACCAAACCCGATGTTTGACAGGCCCTGGTTGAGCATCCGAATCCGGTTCTGCTCACGCTGAATCGTCTTACGGATAATACTGGCGACGGAATCTGAACTGATCGCCAGGCGGTTTTCGCGCTGAGTCAGCTCTTCGGTCAGACGGGCCAGTTCCACTTCCATCTCTTCGATTGCTTCCACCGGATCGTCGGTACGAATAATGTCCTGACGGATCCGCTCACGCAGGTGCTGGTAGACAGCAATGTAGAACAGAACCTTCCGCTCAGGACGGCTGTTGTCTTCCGACAGACGCAGCGCATCACGCAGATCGTCATTGTTCGCCACCGCCAGACGCAGTGCACCCAATGATTTATCTGACATCGAACGCAGCTCACCAGCCGATAGGTAAGCCAGTTCACGCTTATGCAGACGACGTTCGACATCATTGTCACGCGCCAGACGCAGTACTGAACACCAGCCCGCTTTGGCATTCACAACGAAAGTACGCAGCTCTTTGTAGTCTTTCTCGACCTTCTTCATCCGCTTGGCCAGAGACTTCATCTCCAGCTCAGTCGAGGTAATGGTACGCTCATATTCGCTTTTACGACTGCGCGAGCTGTGCAGGCGCTGTTGCAGTTCATCACGACGACGCTGAGCGCGTTCAACGGCGCCTTCGTCTGCGTGCACACCATATTCCTGCAGCTCGGCTTTGAATTCCTGTACGGTTTCCAGTTTGGCCTGATGCGAACTCTTCAGCGACGCCAGAACCTGGTTATACTGGTTGAGCTGTGACTGAGCCTGTTTCAGCTCTTCACGCTGACGTCCACGCTGATTTTCTGCCTGTACCAGCTTGGCTTTAAGTTGCTCACTCAGTTCACTGCTCTGATTGAGCAGATTAACCGAATCTTCATAAGCGAAGTGATGACGACGCTCAAGCAGATCCGACAAGGCGAAGATCTGAGTCTTCAGGGTCTGCAGTGCCTGGTCAGCCTGCTGGTACTGGGTTTCCAGCGCATCAAACTGCTCAGGGTCCGCTTCCAGCGCTGAGGCGATATTCTCCAGTTCGGCGACCGCTTTACCGTGCGCGGTGAGGAAGGTTTTTGCTTCACTCAGACGAGCAATATTGGCGCTGATTTCTTCTAAACGCTCTGGCAGGGAATCATCTTCCAGCAGCAGCATATTCGGCGCAATTTTGTCCAGTGCCGTCAGGGCCTGCTTGCTCAGTTGCAGCTGACTGCGTTGTTGCTGCTCCTGGTTATCCAGTTCAGCCAGAGTACGCGCAGCCTGATTGCGTTTATCGCGAATCTGCTGCAGTGCCTGCTCCGGATCGTCATTAAACGCCACCTGCAGGTGCTGGGCAACGAACTGGTTAAAGCTGCTGTACAGACGCTGCAGTTTCTGCGAGTCAAACGCTGCTTTCGCATGCTGTTCAACCACTTCTTCACGTTCATTGCGCAGCAGTTCCAGGCGCTGTTCACGTGCCGCGCGGCCGAACAATGGGATTTTCGGGAAGCGTGAGTAACGGATCTGGTGTGCATTAAGCTGCACGCAGACCGCGCCTTCAAGCTCTTCCGCATTCATCGCACTGTCATCAAAGGCATCCACATCGCCTTCGATCAGGTACAAGTCTTCCGGACAGTCGTCCAGTTCAACCAGTTTTTCTTTGATTCCAGACAGATCCGACACCACAATCGCGTGGCGCGCCGGGCCATACATGGCACTGAAGTATGGCGCATCGTCGATGGTGATATCATCATAGATCTCTGACAGCAATACACCGCCCAGCGTATCCGCCAGACCTTTCAGACGCGGATCGTCCGAACCACCCGGCGACGCCAGGCGTTCAATTTCACTGTCAAGCTGAGTTCGGCGCTCAGCCAGACGATCTTTGGCGATCGACTGAGCTTTTTCCTGCTCCAGCACGATCTGCATCTGCGCCATCACTGACTGGCTGTCAGCCAGTTCAGCATCACTCTGCTCACGCAGCGTTTCCAGCGCATCGCTGGCTTTAATCCAGGCCGGTGCAATGGATTCCAGACGGCTAATCTCAGCCTGGTAATCCTGTTCCAGTCGGCGTTGCTCACTGCGTTTCTCACGCAGCTCTTCGTATGAGGCTTCAACACTTTCCAGCAACGCCGCATGGCGTTCCTGCTCTTGCTCAACCGTCATCTCATCACTCAGAGTTACCTGATGCTGCGACTGATAGCTTTCTGCCAGATGGCGAACCACATTCTGCTGCTCGATGCGGCGTTCCAGGTCACGCTGCTGCGAGTACCACTGGTGTTCGTTCTGTACCACCTGCTTGGCATCCGTCGCCTGACGGACGAGGGCTTTGGCTTTATCGGCCGCGTCACCGCGCGCGACTTCGCCCAGCACGCTTTTCACCAGAGCATAAGCTTTATCAAACTGGGCCGCTGCTGCGGATGACATATCCAACTTGTGTTTCAGCGCCAGCAGTTCAGTCGTACGGCTCTCCTGCTCAGCTTTGAGTCCGGAAACCAACGACTGAGCCGTGTCGGCACTCAGATGCTGATCATCGAGCAGCGTGCGTGCTCTCTCCAGTGCGGTCACCGCTTGCTGATATTGCAGAGCGCGGGTTTGCTGAACATCCAGTGCCTGCTGGTAGTCAGCCAGTTGCGTTTTCAGGCTATCGACTTCTTCTTCAGCAATCAACGCCTGCTCTTCCACTGTCAGGACGCGCTCCTGCGCTTCCTCAACCACCATCATCTGCTCTTCGAGACGAATATTAAGCTCTTCAAGATCATCCTGATAGCGGGCAATTTTCTCTTGCTGGCGCAGTGCATTCTGCACCAGTTGCAGGTGATCGGAAGCCCCCTGATAGTCCTGCTCCAGGGTCGCTTCCGTTTCCACCAGCAGTTCCAGCTCTTCATGCACCCGATTAAGCAGGCTGTTCTGCTCAATCAAGGTTTCACGGGCGCTGAACAGTTCGCCACGCAGCGCCAGGGCTTGATCCATTTTCTGACGACGATCGTTAGCATGGCGCATGTAGTCGGCAGCCACATAGTTGGTCGATTCAGTGATCAGATGTTTGAACAGATCACGATCCGCCTGAGTGGTTTTGATCGCTTCCAGCGTCATTCGGTTTTCACGCAGCGCGGATTCCATGTCCTGGAACGCTTTTTTCACCCCGCCATTTTGTGGCAGCAGGTAATCTCGCAGCGAGCGGGTAATCGCACTGGAGATACCGCCGTACAAAGAGGCTTCAATCAGGCGGTAAAATTTTGAACGGTCACTGCTGTTACGCAGTTTCTTCGGTACCACACCCAGTTCGAACATCTGGTTATGGTAATCGACTATCGAAGCAAATGACTTAAAGTGCGCGCCTTCAATCGCCGTAACGGCGTCTTTAACTTCATTGATCTGACGCACGCGGGCATGGTTGTCTGACACGCTTTCAACCAGGACATCGGTCGGCTTAACATGACTTGGCAGGCCCTGAATCAAAAATGGTTTGATATCGACTTTTTTATCACGGCCGGCGACTTGTTGCAGCTTAACCGCAAACAGTACGCGCTGATTACGTGAGTTCACTACATCCAGCGCGGCATAACAGGCACCCGGCTGCAATTTACCGTACAAACCTTTATCACGTGAGGCCTGGGAGCTGCCCGCTTCTGTGGTGTTACGGAAATGAAGCAGGGTCTGGTCCGGGATCAACGCCGTAATAAACGCGGCCATGGTGGTCGATTTACCCGCACCGTTACCGCCGGACAAAGTGGTGACCAGATTATCGATGTCAAACGTACGGGCAAAGAAGCCGTTCCAGTTGACCATGGTCAGTGATTGATATTTACCACGTTCAATCATGCATCACCTTCCCGCTCTGATTGCTCATCATCTTGTGAATCCAATAAATCATCGTTATCCAGCAGGCTTTGCTGATTCGGCTCTTGGCTATGCACGACCGCCTCGCCATCACGAATCAGACGCAGCTGTGCATCCCGCATGTCATCGCCAACACGGACATCAGCACCAAAGCGGAATACCGCTTCTGAAATGCGGAATTTACCGGTATCGCCAATATTGATCAGCATACCGAGGCGACGTAAACGTCGCAGCGAGGTACGCACTTTTTCAAACAGTTTTTCTTTATCCAAATCAGAGCCGTTGGCACGGTTGGTGACCAACTTCATCAGCTTCTTCTCATCCGCTAACGCCAGCAGCTCTTCATACAGCTCCTGATTGGTGAAGATGCCCTCGTGAGCCAGACGCTCCGGGCTGAGGTACAGGAAACACAACACTTTACCTACCAGCATGTCCAGCTCAGACAGCACACTGCGGCTAATCAGTGAGGTTGAACGTGGACGCAGATAAAAGAAGCCTTCCGGCGCACGCACCAGTTCGGTGTTATAACGCTGATAAAACTGAGCCAGTTCCGGCTCAAAGTCGGACAACAGGGCATGGTTATCCATGTCGTCACTGGAAATATGACGGCCGGCACGCAGCAGGCTGTCCAGCGCCGGGAACAGAGGGTTCGCGATCGCTTTGGCCAGATTTTCTGGCATGTATTCATTAATATCGGTCGATGACATTTGCTTGTACCTTTGCACCAAATTCGTTGATCGCCTGCCAGTCTGGCTGAATTGCCCGATAATCCGAGCCTGAGTAACCGAGACGTACCGCCTGGTCGACCACAATTCGTGCTAAATCAAAATGATGAGTTCTCGGGTGAGCGGCGAGGTAATCACGCAACACGCTGCCAAGATCAATCGGCATGCCCTGCTCTTTATGACCTTTCAGCATTTCGCCGATGCGCTCTGCCAGCTCATCATTGACCTGTTGGAATTCTTCATATTCTACTTCGACCGGCACATGACCCGTCACTTCTTCGTCACGCAGCACCAGAGCCTCATCGCGCAGATCACTGAGGCGCTCCGCTTCGGCGTAAGTGAGATACCATGGTTGATCGAAGTAATCATTCACCGACTGACGCAGACGCTGGCTGAAGGCCCGGTTCTGGTCCATATCGATGGCTGTACGGATAAATTTATGCACATGGCGGTCGTAGCCAATCCACAGGTCAATCGCCTGCTGGCCCCAACTGGTGATCCGGTCGAGCTTCATCTGCAACCCAAACAGGGTTTCTCCGATAAAGTCCAGTTCCTCATCGCCATAGACAATTTCCTGAATATCCAGGATCTGGGTCTGTAATTCATCGCCCGCCGCCTGCAAGGTGTCTTGCAGTTCTCGCAGTGTGGACGAGGTCTCCGACAGCAGAGATTCACAGTTGATAATCGCATCGCGCCAGTCTTTATTGAGCAGCTCAGCTATCTGTTGTTTGACGGACTGCTGCTGCTCATCCATGACACGCTGGTTAAGGTCGATACGATCGAAAATTTCGCCTACCGAGTATTTCAGCACTCCGTAGACGTTTTTCTTCCAGTGACCCGGCGTGCCGCCCTGCTGCGCAGACTCCACCGCTTTCGCCATTTCGTCAGCCACCATCGAGAGCTGAATCGACAGTTTCAGCTTGGAGAATTCGCGGTGGCGAACATAATAGTCGGTGATGCCGACGGCCAGCGGAGACAGACGGTAGATACTGGCACCATCGGTGACTTCACTGGTAAAGCGACTGATCAAACGCTGTTTTACCAGCTCATTAATCGCGTTGTTGGCCCGAAAAGCAGACGCTTCGCCCGTGTCTTCGAACATGCGGGTCACAATCACAAACGCATCATGCAACTCGCCTTCACCTAGCTCTTCATCGAACCGTTCGTTGCTTAACACCGAAATGGCGATAAGAAACGCCAACCGTTCGGTGCTCAGGTTCAATGAGAAATCGTTCTGCTTGACCCAACTGACCAATTCGTCGATTGGCTGCTCCGCAGCGTTCTGAGTTAACTCACTCATTGTTATTCCTGTTATTGTTTTTTCTGGGCCCATACATGGATGTATCGGCCTAATGAGAGGTACGGCTCCTGACGGCAAAATTTCTGCTCCAGGGCCAGCACATCCTCATATTGGTATTCGCCCATGTTTTTCATGTTACCGATGTAATCACTAAAACAGCGAATGCCTGACTTACCGCAGATCTCAAATCCGGCCGCTTCTATCCACTGATAAACATCGATCGGGATAAGCCCTTGCTGCGGTTGCAGTTTAAATCTTTTACGATGTGGCATGCCATCAAGGACATGCGGAATATTGCCACACACGGCGTTTTTGTAGACCAGGCCATGATAGTTGTAAAACATCACCGAGACCATGCCACCCGGTCTTACCTGAGCGAGCAGGTTGTCCAGTGCAGCTTTTGGATCAGCCAACCATTCCATCACAGCGTGGAACATGGCAATATCCACCGGTTCTGATAAATGTTCCTGTACTGACTGTACCGGTGAATGAACCAAGCGATACTGCTCAAGCAACCCGTTATTTGCAATATCCTTCTCTGCCAGTTGCAGCATTTCAGAAGACAGATCACACAAGGTAACGCGATGGCCCAGGCGGGCCAGTTTTTGAGACATCTGAGCAAGACCGCCTCCTGCATCTAAAACGTGCAAAGGTTTGCTTATTCCATCAAAATGCGTTAACAGTTGGAGTAAATCTTCCCAAACAATGACTTGGCGAATCTCGCCTTTGTCAGAACCGTATATGTTTTTTGCAAATTTGTGGGCAATATCGTCGAAATTGCGATCTTCTGTCACTGTAGCATGCGTTATGATAATAAATCGTGCTGCTATTCTGTCATAGGAATGGCAGGAATAAAGAGGCTTTTAGCCCTTTTTATTATCAAGTGCTGTTTTTTCGGACTATTTGTTTATGTTTGAGCTGAAAAAAATTGTTTCTTCTTTAATGATGCCACTTCCGGCATTGCTGCTGATTGGTTTTGTGGGCCTGATGCTGATCATGTTCACGGCCAAACGCAAAACCGGATGCCTTGTTGTACTGTTCTCCCTGTCCGGTATTTTTCTGATCTCTTTTCAGCCGGTCTCCAGTCGTTTGCTGATGCCGCTCGAGCGTCAGTACACGGCTTTTTTACCGGTGGATGGCACCGTTGACTACATCATGGTGCTGGGTAATGGCCATGTGGTTGATGACCAGATTCCGCCGACATCCGAACTGAGCCGGGCGGCATTAATGCGCCTGAGTGAGGGGATTCGGGTGATGCGGATGTATCCCGGCTCTAAGTTGATACTGTCTGGTTATGCAGGCGGCAGTGAGTTCAGTCATGCGCGCATGCTGGCTCGTGTAGCGTTAGCGCTTGGCGTCCCTAAATCAGATATCATCTTGCTGGAAACCGCCAAGGATACCTGGGAGGAGGCACGTCAGGCTGCGGCGTTTGTGCAGCAGAGAACCCTGGTTCTGGTGACGTCCGCCAGTCATATGCAGCGGGCGCTGAACGAGTTTCACTCTGCCGGTCTGCAACCGATCCCTGCACCGACTAATTATCTGGCACAGAGCAATATTACCCAGCCATGGGACAAGTACACGCCCAAAGCACTCTATCTCGAGCAGACTGAACGCTTTTGGTACGAAAGTATGGGGCTTATCTGGCAATCTCTGCGGGACTGGGTAGCGGGACATCAGCAAACCGCTCCGCTACAAGGTTCTGAAACCACACTGGAATAATGGCAGATACAATAAAAAGACCAGCTTCAGGCTGGTCTTTTTACTCACTAGTGAATGACTCCTACTGACAGGCTGGTTACATCACGCCTCACCTTAGTGTTAACCACTGACAAAAGTATTAGTCACCGGCGAAATTAGTCACCGGCAAACATGTAGCCCTCGCCATGCACTGTGACAAAAATTTGCGGGTTCTTGGGGTCAAACTCTATTTTGGCGCGTAAACGACGAATCAGAACATCGATCGTTCGGTCATTTGGCATATCCACCCGATGACTGAGCAGATTAAGAATTTTCTCCCGGCTGAGCACCTGATTCGGACAAGAAGTCAAAGCGACCAGCAGCTCATACTCGGCCTTGGTCAGTCGCACCGGCTTGTCATCATGGAAGAGCGCGCGCCGGGCTATATCAAAACGCCAGTCCCCAAAGGAAATCGTTCCAGGCGGGAGCACACTTTCAGAGACCATATCTCCAGCCATCAAAGAGACCCGCCACAGCAGATTTTTAACTCTGGCTAAAAGCTCACGCAAGGCTATCGGATGCGTAATACAGTCGTCAGCGCCCATCTCTAAGCCGATAATCCGGTCGATACTGTCGACACGGCCAGTCAGCAAAATAATACCGGCGGTTGATTCCCCGCGCAGCTCTCTGGTCAGCAGCAGACCATCCTCATCGGATACATTAATATCCAGGATCAAAATGTCCACATGATGTTGTGTGAATATCGCCCGTAATCCCGCAGCATCACTTGCCTGTGAAACCCGATATCCTTCTTTGTCAAAATAACCAACCAGGGTATTACGTGTCACATCATCGTCAATAACAACAAGAATATGATTGCTCATGGCATAATTGGACCCATAAAAACGATGCAACCAATTTTAAATATTGCCAATGGCAATTCTAGCATTCACGGCAAAAATCCACGCCTTTATTGATTCAAGACAAGCTCTGACAGCAATGGCTTCTCCCCACAAACAACAAAACCTATTTTGTTTAACCGTTTTTTCACTTAACGCATTATTACTATTGATGATTATTGATTAGACTTACTACAAGTACACGCAGCCGGAGTCTGACCATGCAAGACATGCAAGAACTGAAAGCTTTCAATGATCAACGCGCCGAACTCTATTGGTGGTTATCCAGTTTATTCAACCAGGAACTGAGCGCCAAAGAGCTGGCCCAATATCATTCTCCGCAGATTCGTGGTTTCCTTTCCGGATTAGGTGAAAATGACGAACTCAAGCCCGCCGTCCGCAACATCATCAACGCCCTTAACCGATTACTGGAAAGACAGGACGCGCAATTTGAGCTCGCCGCCGATTTTTGCCGTTTGTTTCAGGGGATCCAACCTCAAGCGCCTATCCCCTGCGCTTCTCATTACAACAACACATCCACTCCCGGCCATGACACAGCTGCGTCAGAAATGGCGCAGCTGATGAAAGCCGCCGGCATTGCTAATCCCTCACCGACGCAACCTGCCGATCACATCGCGGTGGAACTCGACTTTCTCGGTCATATGATCATGCGCAGCAATGAGCTGGAGAAACCGGTCCATATGGAGCAGGCATTCGCTGAACAGGCCATTTTTATCGAGAACAGTTTAATCAATTGGGTGCCACAATTTGCCCAGCGGTGCCGTGAGCATGACACCTTCGGATTTTACGCGGCCGTCACTGACCTGCTGGTTGCGTTATTAAAACTCGACTTAGCCTATCTCACCAACGAGTAACAGGCTTTTATAGCGCTTTAGGTGACCTAACCGGTCCGATTTAGTGATGATAATTTAGACTCATCCGATGAATTTCGTTGCGACTTAGAGCGTTGCAGTCTAGAATCTTGGCCGCAAACGATAAAATACAACGTTAAGATGCAAACCGCTGTTTAAGGGCGGTTTTTGTGTTTTTACTACTTATAGGCTTCACTTTGTGTAAAAGCCTAACCGCTGCTGAACCTGAGCATGGCTTCCCCCGAACGGCGGGATATACTGCTCAACGGGCAACATCCATCATGACGTATACCGTTCATGACACAATATTGTTGCATCGGCAGTCATCGACAGGACAAACCTATGGCTACGATTAAAGACGTTGCTCGCCTGGCCGGCGTTTCAACAACAACCGTATCTCACGTAATTAACAAAACCCGTTTCGTTGCAGAAGCTACACAAGAAAAAGTGATGGAAGCGGTAAAAGAGCTGAATTATGCACCAAGTGCCGTAGCTCGCAGCTTAAAATGCAACACCACCCGTACGATCGGTATGCTGGTAACCCAGTCAACCAACCTGTTTTTCTCAGAAGTGATCGATGGCGTAGAAAGTTACTGCTACCGGCAGGGTTACACGCTGATTTTATGTAACACCGGCGGCATCTATGAAAAGCAACGTGACTACATCCGCATGCTGGCAGAAAAGCGTGTTGATGGCATGCTGGTGATGTGTTCGGATCTGACCGAAGAACTGCTGGAAATGCTTGAAGCACATAAAGACATTCCGAAAGTGATCATGGACTGGGGCCCGGAAACTTCTCAGGCCGATAAAATCATGGACAACTCAGAAGAAGGGGGTTACCTCGCGACAAAATATCTGATTGACCATGGACATCAGGATATAGCCTGTCTGAGCGGCCATTTTGTCAAAGCGGCTTGTCAGGAACGTATTGCGGGCTTCCGTCGTGCGATGGCTGAAGCCAATCTGCCGGTATGTGAAGACTGGATCCTGGAAGGTAACTTCGAATGTGATACCGCTGTACTGGCGGCAGACAAGTTGATTGCCATGGATAAGCGTCCAACTGCCGTGTTCTGTTTCAATGACACCATGGCTTTGGGTCTGATCAGCCGTCTGCAACAACGCGGTGTACGTGTACCGGATGATATGTCTGTGATTGGTTACGACAACATCGAATTAGCCGAATATTTCTCACCACCGCTGACGACTATCCACCAGCCAAAACGTCGCGTGGGTAAAAACGCATTTGAGATCCTGCTGGAGCGCATCAAGGATAAAGAACACGAGCGCCGTGTATTCGAGATGCATCCGGAAATAGTAGTACGTGATACGGTAAAACACTTGACAAAATAAGGGTTTTATCGAAAATACGCATCGCATCCCATATGAGCACGCGTTAGTTGTGTTAATTTTGTTGCACCCGTTAAATATAAACTTTAGAATGAGTATCACATTTGCAGACTGTAAATGTGATACTCATTCAATGATTTAATCATCCTTTGATAAAAAGGAGATGTCACGCACAGGGCAAACCATCTGAAAAGGTGGGACGCAAAGCCTCCGGCCTGAACCAGTTTCTGGTAGGTAGCGGGGTTACCGATGGCAAAAATGCATTAATTACGAAGTTGACTCCCTACTGACACACATACTGCATTCTTTTGCTACTCTCTCGGACCTGATTTTGGTGGCGTATTAATTAATACACCGAGACTTAAAGCATGGATAAACCAATACTTAAAGATTCAATGCGGCTATTCGAACAATTAGGACGCGTTAAATCTCGTTCAATGTTCGGCGGATTCGGCATTTTTGTCGATGACACCATGTTCGCATTAGTAGTTAATGATAAATTACACATACGTGCCGACGACGCTTCAACTGCAAAATTTAAGCAACAAGGTTTCGAACCCTATGTTTATAAGAAGCGGGGTTTCCCGGTCGTAACCAAATATTTTGCGTTACCGGAAGACTGTTGGTCAGACACCGGACGTATTCTGGAAGATGCTAAAGCTGCACTTGCCGTTGCAAAAGCAGAACGGGAAACACAAGCCCAGGCAAAACCAGATCGTTTAAAAGACTTACCTAACCTGCGATTAGCGACAGAACGAATGCTGAAAAAAGCCGGCATTCAAAGCGTTGAAGACTTGCAGGAAAAAGGCGCCGTAGAAGCTTACAAAGCAGTTAGACAGTCACATACTTCAGATGTCGGTTTGGAACTTCTGTGGGCACTGGAAGGCGCGATAGAGGGCAAGCACTGGTCAGTAATCCCTCAGGCACGTCGCGACGAGTTGTTACAACGTTTGTCTTAATCCCTTAAAAATCAGAGCAACTTCACTTAATAAAGCACTCGCAAATGCGGGTGCTTTTTTTGTTGTTGGGTGAAATTTGGTTTATGGTGAAAGAAAAACACGATAAAACCTGTCTCACTAATTATCTAGCAAAACATCGCTATTTATCTTTCAGGTTATCACCATCAGGAGCACATATGAGTCGCAAGTGGGTTTGGGGAATTCTGCTTATCGGGATTATCTTAACAGCCAGTATTGTATTGGGCCCTTCCCTGACTCTGGAGAATGCGAAGTTACAGCAATCATTACTCAATGAGTATATTCAGAGCCATTTAATTTCAGCCGCCGCTCTCTATTTCTTCAGCTATCTGGTGATCACAGCATTATCTATTCCGGGCGCAGCGGTTGTCACACTACTGGGGGCCGCGCTGTTTGGTTTTTGGTTAAGCCTGCTGCTGGTCTCATTTGCCAGTACCCTGGGTGCCACACTGGCTTTTCTCAGCAGTCGGTTTCTGCTGCGTGAATGGGTGCAAAAGCGATTTGGGGCCAAGTTGGAAACCATCAACCGCGGTATGGATCGTGATGGCGCCTTTTACCTGTTCTCCTTGCGCCTGATCCCGGTGTTTCCGTTTTTTCTGATTAACTTACTTATGGGGCTGACATCCATCAAAGCCACCCGTTATTATTGGGTAAGCCAATTAGGAATGCTGCCTGGCACTGCGGTGTATCTGAATGCCGGCACTCAGCTTGCCCAAATTGACTCACTGGCAGGTATCGTCTCGCCTTCCGTGCTGCTGGCTTTTGCACTATTGGGGGTATTCCCATTGCTAATGAAGTGGCTGCTCAATAAGCTTCCCCATCGTCGCTCCGATGCCACTTAACCGGATGCTCAGTCTATGAAAATATTCATTGCCGCTAACCCAACCGACGCACACTTATTATGCGAATTACTCAAGCAAGCAGGAATAATCTGTGATGTACGAGGTGAAGGATTGTTTGGCCTGCGCGGCGAATTGCCGCTCAATGATGATACTGCTCCGTATATCTGGCTCTTTCATCCTGAACAGCTGGCACAGGCCCAAGCACTGATTGAAGAATACACACGTCCGGCTGCCGACAGCAAAACGGCGGCATGGCGTTGTCACTATTGTGGTGAAATGAATGACGCGCAATTTGCCCTCTGCTGGCAGTGCGGAAAAGCTGACCAAGAGTAGCGAGAGCAACCACGGTCAGCTCTGCACAAGCGATCTGGTGATGCTCGGCGAAACAGCAACATGCTGCTGAATAAAACCAATTGAAACCTGGTTGAAGTGCTCAGGTTGCTCAACGTTACACACATGACCGCAATCAGGTATCTGGTATAATTCACTGTGACGGTGCGCAGCAACCATCTCTTTGACCGGCTGAATAAACATATAATCCTTCTCTCCCATCAGATAGAGCGTAGGAATCGCACTGTCCTTCTGTTTGAAATAGCCCATCAGCGGATTGACATCAGCCGCGAGAGTAAACCAACGTTTAAACTCTTTCTGACACAGCTTTTTCGCTTCACGAATAAACAAGTGGCGTGACTCTTTCTGACTGCGCTGCGGCATGACAATGTAGGCAAATAAACGATACAGCCACATGTAGGGAATGATGTGCTGGCCGAGGCGTCCGAGCTGAACCAGTATCTGAGAGCGGGCATTAAAGCGGGTAACCGCCCCGCCCAGCACCATAGACGAAATCCGGTCAGCCGACACTTCCGCAATATTACGCACTATGATGGTCCCCAAAGACATAGCAACAAAGTGAGCAGTGCGGATATGCAGGTGATCCAACACACACAGGACATCCTGAGTCACGGAGTGGAAGGTATAACGATGAGAGATTAACTCTTTGAGCAATTTGCCGGACTTACCATGCCCGCGCAGATCAATCAGCAATAAATTGAAGTGCTGTTTATAGGCTTTAATTTGCTTGAACCAAATCGACGAACTGCCTCCGGCACCATGCACAAATACCACCCACTCCGAGCTGAATGGATGCAGATACGTTTTATGGAACAAAATGTTGTCAGACATTAGTAACAGGCTCAGTAATCACTCGCGCACAGACTACCATAATCTGCGCCAGCGTAAGTCATCCAACACCGACAACTGTGCACAAAACAAACCACTTACCATAAAAAAACGGAATGCTTTCACATTCCGCTCATAAACCTTGTCGATTCAACACCAGATATCCGAACTCTGCTTTGACAGCAGTGCAACCGGGCAGCTCTTTAAAGACGGATATCGGCCTTTATCTGCGTCGGGTTAATCAAACCGGGCCAGACGATACATCTTGACATATTCCAGCGCCGACTCGCTCCAGCTGAAATCGGTGCCCATCGCGCGCTGCTGCACTTTGAGCATCTCATCGGGATGTTGCAGGTAAAACAGCAAAGCACGTTGCATTGTAATCAGCAGAGCTTCAGGTGACGGCTCCTGAAAGCCAAAACCGGTCGCCTCATGCGGGTACTTGTCATAATCATGTACTGTGTCTTTCAGCCCGCCAACCTCACGTACAATAGGCAAGGTACCGTAAGCCATACTGTAGATTTGGTTCAGACCACAGGCCTCGAACTCTGATGGCATCAGGAAGAAATCTGAGCCAGCTTCGACCAGGTGGGCAAACCGGTTGCTGTAGGCTTCGACAAACGCAAACTTATCAGCGTGAGCTGCGGCAATCTTATGCAGCTTAGCCGCAACTTCAGGCTCACCAGTCCCCACAATCACCAACTGCACATCATTACGCAGGAACTGCGCAAGAATTGGCAGAATGTAGTGAAAGCCTTTCTGATGAGTCAGACGACACACCATGCCAAACATCGGAATATCGCGTTGCGGTAATTGCAGTTCAGTTTGCAATGCGGCTTTGCTGGCGGCTTTACCGGCAAGCAAAGAATCCGTTTCGGCTGTGTATGTCTGAGGCAGGTAGCTATCGGTTGCCGGGTTCCATTCTGAATAGTCACAGCCATTGACAATGCCGTGCAAATCACGGGCACGATGGACAAAATCATCAACCAGACCGTGCGAGCCGAGTGGTGTCAGCAACTCCGATGCGTAGTTCGGGCTAACCGCATTAATCTTATCGGCAAACGCAATACCGGCGCGCAACATGCTGATGTGATCATGACCATATTGCAGAAATTCCATTCCCGATAAATTCAGTTCCGGGATAACTTCCAGCTGATGGTAAGAAAAAATCCCCTTGAAGATGGCGTTGTGGATGGTCAGGACACTCTTTACATCCTCAAAATACCCATCATCCTGATAGCGGGTTTTGAGCAAAAAGGAACCAGACCGGTATGCCAGTCATTAGCGTGGATAATATCCGGTTTGATACCCAGTTTAGGCAGTACGTCCAGACAGGCGGAAGAGAAGAAACCAAAACGCTCTCCATTGTCCGGATACGCCTGGTTGCCCTCAGCATAAAGCTGAGGACGGTCAAAATACTGGTCGCAATCGATAAGATAGACCGGCACACCATCGAGTTCACGCTGGCGTACCTGATAACGGATATGCGGCCAATGGGTCAGTTCGGTATCAAGGATCACCGGAGCTGAATCTTTGTCTGCAACTGTGCGATATCCAGGCAGTACAATCGCCACCTGGTGACCAAGTTCAGCCAGTGCTTTAGGCAGTGCCTTAGCGACATCCGCTAAGCCACCACTCTTCACCAACCCTTCGGCTTCTGATACAACAAACCAAACATTAATGTGTTCAAGGTTAGAATCCAACTTTTGTTCCTTTTGCTATGACAACGATCCCCTCGTCGGACACATGGAAACGTTGTCTGTCCAATTCCAAGTCTTCGCCGATAACAGTCCCTGGGGCGATCTCCACATTTTTGTCGATAATGGCGCGCTTAACTGTGCAGCCTGCACCAATTTTCACGTCTCCCAAGATAACAGATTCACTAATGTAAGAGCCAGTGCCAATGTTACTGCGATACCCCAAAACCGACTTATAAATCTTCGAAGCCTGGATGTAGCTGCCGCCTGATACCAGGCTGTCTTTAATGGTGACCTTCTTATCCCCAACATCGACAAAGGTAGCCGGTGGCAGTGGTGGATAATAGGTATGCAGCGGCCAGCTACGGTTATACAGAGAGAATGGCGGCTCTTTATCAAGCAGATCCATATGCGCTGACCAGTAAGACTCTATCGTACCCACATCGCGCCAGTAGCTTGACTCCTTCTCACCCTTGATTTTATTGGTAGAAAAATCGTACACGTACACTCCGCCTTCCGGGAACATCTTCGGAATGATGTCTTTACCAAAGTCATGACTGGAGTTTGCGTTCGCGGCATCCTGACGTAATTCGTCGCATAAAATTTCGGTATCAAAAATGTAGTTCCCCATTGATACCAGCGCCCACTCCGGTTGACCCGGAATGGATTTAGGGCATTCAGGCTTCTCTTCAAAGCCAACCATCAGCCCCTCTTCATTGACTTCGATAACCCCGAACGAGGATGCCTGCGAAATAGGCATACGAATCGCAGCAACAGTCATACGAGCTTCCTGACGACGGTGGTAATCCAGCATCTGACGAATGTCCATCTTGTAGATATGATCAGAGCCAAAAATACACACCTGATCCGCCTCTGAGATTTCGACAAAACGCAGGTTCTGATAAATAGCATCTGCCGTGCCTTCATACCAGCGTTTGCCATCGCGCATCTGGGCAGGAATGGTATCAATAAAACGGTCACGAATACTGGAGACATTCCACCCTTTTTTCATATGCAGGTAGAGTGATTGAGATTTAAACTGCGTCAGTACGTAGAGACGCATTATATCCGCGTTGACGAAGTTATTCAGCGCGAAGTCAATCAATCGGTAACTGCCACCAAACGGCACGGCAGGTTTGGTTCTGGAAGCGGTCAGCGGCATCAGTCTGGAACCTTCGCCACCGGCTAAAATCATACCTAGTACACCAGTCATTATTATTCTCCATTTTTTGTATTGCGCTCGTCATATCTGAAAAGTGGGGGGATGACGGCGTTTTCCTTTCAACCGGCAACATTACATACAGCTAGCAGATACGTGGGGAAACGCAAAATGCAACCAGTTAGTTATCTACTTTATCTAAACCGTACAGGAATACAATTCAGGAATCAGCATTCTCTAATGGAATCTGTTGTTGCGTTTCCAACACCTAATAACGCTCACAAAATAGAGGGTTATTACTACCTAAAAACTAACAATTCCGTTACGGCTTTCGCCTAAAGTGACGAACTTTCAACCAGCAGTGTAGGAGTGAAATGTGACAGAGGATACCGTCAAGTGACGATGTTCATAACCAGGTCAGAAAATTGCGACACAAACTCACTTTTACCCGGTATAACAATGATAAAAAAGGCAGCCGATTGGCTGCCTGCAGATATGTATAACACACTGGTTTACAATAACCCGTTATTTGGCGTTCTTACGCTTATCCGTGATTTCCCACTTACCGTCGTTAAACAGCGCCGTCCATCCTGACGGTTTGCCGTCATCTTCAGTACGTACGTAATGCTCTTTACTTTTACGACTGAAGCGGACCACTGCCGGACGACCATCCGGGTCATGAGTCGGCGCATCGGCCAGATAATGGAATTTCTCTGAAATACGATCTTTGTATTTCGCCAGCTCCTCTACCAACGGCGCACGGGTTTCCCGTGATTTCGGGAAGTTGCTTGCCGCAAAGAACAGACCTGACGCGCCATCACGCAGAACAAAGTACGCGTCTGAGTTCTCACACGGTAACTCAGGGAAGTGAACCGGATCTTCTTTTGGCGGTGCCACTTCTCCGTTTTTCAGAATCTTACGTGTGTTCTTACAGGTTTCGCTGGTGCAATCCATGTATTTTCCGAAACGGCCGTTTTTCAGCACCATATCAGAACCACATTTGTCACACTCAACCACAGGGCCATCGTAGCCCTTCACCTTAAACTCACCCTTCTCAACAATGTAGCCGTCGCAGTTCGGGTTGTTACCACACACATGCAACTTACGCTTATCATCGATAAGGTACGCATCCATTGCGGTTTCACAGATAGGACAACGCTTCTTGGCACGCAGTGCAGCGGTTTCAACGTCTTCTTCCAGAACGTTGATAATGCCCTCTTCATCGCCTAAGTTGATCGTTGTCTTACAACGCTCTTTCGGTGGCAGCGCATAACCGGAACACCCCAGGAACACACCGGTCGAGGCCGTACGAATCCCCATCGGGCGCTCACAGGTCGGGCAAAGAATATCGGTCATCACGATATGGTTCGGCTTCATACCGCCGTGATCTTCATCCTGCTCAGCTTGTTCCAGATTGTGGCTGAAGTCTTCAAAGAAGTTATCCAGCACACCTTTCCAGTTGGTTTCACCTTCCGCTATCTGGTCCAGTTTCTGTTCCATGCGGGCGGTAAAATCGTAGTTCATCAGATCTTCAAAACTGTCATCCAGGCGGTCGGTCACGATCTCACCCATCTTCTCAGCGTAGAAACGGCGCTGATCAACTTTGACGTAGCCACGATCCTGAATGGTCGAGATGATGGATGCGTAGGTTGAAGGACGGCCGATACCACGTTTTTCCAGTTCTTTAACCAGCGCAGCTTCGGTGTAACGTGCCGGCGGCTTAGTAAAGTGCTGTTTCGGATCCAGTTTTTCCAGAGCCAGAGTTTCACCAACCTGGACCGCTGGCAGAATCTGGTCTTCATTTTTACCCAGAGGACGCTGTACGCGAGTCCAGCCATCAAATTTGAGAATACGACCTTTCGCTTTCAGCGTGTACTCGTCCGCTTTAACGCTGACGGTGGTTGAATCGTATTTGGCCGGCGTCATCTGACAAGCGACAAACTGGTTCCAGATAAGTGCATACAGTTTGTGAGCGTCCGCTTCCATCCCTTCCAGGTCTTCCGCTTTAACGGACACGCTTGAAGGACGAATCGCTTCGTGCGCTTCCTGAGCACCTTCTTTGCTGCCGTAAACGTTCGGCTTACCAGGCAGGTAGGCATCACCAAATTCACTGGTAATGTAGTCACGTACCGCGCCTACCGCCTCTGAACTCAGATTAGTCGAGTCGGTACGCATATAAGTGATATAACCCGCTTCATACAAACGCTGAGCCAGCATCATGGTTTTCTTAACACCGTAGCCCAGACGCGTACTGGCCGCCTGCTGCAGGGTTGAGGTGATAAACGGCGCCGACGGTTTACTGCTGGTTGGCTTGTCTTCGCGCTTACACACTTCGTAGCGCGCTTTTTGCAGCGCAGCTACTGAAGCCATGGCATCGGTTTCGTTAGACGGTTTGAAGGCCATACCGTCTTTCTGAGCCACCAACAGACGGAATGCTTCGTGACCCGGTGTCAGAGTGTCAGCGTGGATATCCCAGAACTCTTCCGGTACAAACGCTTTAATTTCGCGCTCACGCTCCACCAACAGTTTTACCGCCACAGACTGAACGCGACCGGCTGATAGGCCTCGTGCCACTTTTTTCCAAAGCAGCGGTGACACCATAAAGCCCACCACGCGATCCATAAAACGACGGGCCTGCTGAGCATTCACGCCAGCCATGTTCAACTCTCCAGGCTGCTGGAAAGCTTGCTGAATGGCGTTTTTAGTGATTTCGTTAAACACAACACGTTTATATCGCTCTTCATCGCCACCGATGATCTCACGAAGGTGCCAAGCGATAGCCTCTCCCTCGCGGTCCAAATCGGTTGCGAGATAAACGCTGTCTGCGTCTTTCGCTAACTTTTGCAGTTCGGCAACGACTTTTTCTTTGCCGGGTAGAATCTGGTAGTTGGCTTCCCAATCATGGTATGGGTCAATACCCATTTTCTTGATCAGTGCAGCACGGTCCTTCTCTTTCTTCAGGCGTGCTTTTTCTTCTGCACTTAGCTCTTTGGTTGAGACAGGTGCGGCTTTCTTTTTCGTCGCCGTGCTTTGACCGGCGGTTGGCAGATCGCGGACATGACCGACACTAGACTTAACAATAAAGTCTTTGCCAAGATATTTATTGATCGTTTTGGCCTTGGCTGGCGACTCCACTATAACGAGTGATTTACCCATAATTTGACTCAAATGTCCTTAATCACTATGCGAACAGTAAATCGCATGACGTTCTACAATATTGCTTCTTTTTTTACTATCGAGCCGAATAAAGAGAAGATCAACAGGTTTTTAAAAAAATCCACTTATTTGCTCGACAAATCGACGAAACCTCACCCGTCGCAGGAAATCCCGCACATACTAAAATGACTTACTCGGCAGCGCGACTGCAAACAGGTGAAATATGGAACAAATCACAGATTAGTCAAATGCACCATTCTCATTTTTCCTGTTTTTGATCATGGTATTTGCGTGTCACAACCCTAAACTGGCAACACATGACTACCGAGGAGACAAGTTATGACTAGCAAAACTCACATCAGCGAATTCGATCTGCTGCTCATCGCCAACCAACTGATTCAAGAGCATGAAAATTACATCGAGGGCATGCGCGCAGATAGTGTGGAAGAGAAAGCCGATGTTCTGGTGTTCAAAGGAACTTACTTTCTCGATTCAAACGGTATGCCGACCGAAAAGACAACAGCGGTGTTCAACATGTTTAAATATCTGGCTCACCAACTCTCTAACGAGTTTACGCTGCAAAAATAATAAAAGCCTCTTAAAGAGGCTTTTATATCAACAACTTTGTGTAACTAATTTTAAATTAATTTTACTCGGCGTGACTCAGCTGAGCAAACTTATCGAAGTAATCCGGGAACGTCTTCGATGTACACTTAGGATCATTGATGGTGACAGGCGTATCGCTCAATGCGACCAGTGAAAAACACATCGCAATGCGGTGGTCATCATAGGTGTCGATCGCAGCGTGCGTCAGTTGTGCTGGTGGCGTGATGGTAATGTAATCTTCACCCTCCTCCACTGTCGCACCGACTTTACGCAACTCGGTTGCCATTGCCGCCAGACGATCTGTCTCTTTGACTCGCCAGTTGTAGACGTTACGAATCGCAGTCGTCCCGTTGGCAAACAGTGCTGTAGTCGCAATGGTCATTGCTGCATCCGGAATATGGTTGAAATCTAAGTCAACCGCATTCAGCTCACCACGACGCGCGATAACGTAATCTTCGCCCCATTCAATTTGTGCACCCATTTTTTCTAATGCGTCAGCAAACTGAATATCACCCTGGATACTGTTTTTACCAATCCCGGTCACTTTCACCTGACCGCCTTTAATTGCGGCGGCAGCAAGGAAATAAGAAGCCGAGGATGCATCGCCCTCCACCATGAAGTTACCTGGCGAAACATAAGACTGACCTGCAGGAATCACAAACTGCTGATAATCATTATTAACGACCTGCACACCAAACTGTTCCATAATGTGCAGCGTGATATCAATGTATGGTTTAGAAACCAGCTCACCTTCGATATTGATGGTAATCTGCCCCTGCGCCAGCGGAGCTGACATCAGGAACGCCGTCAGAAACTGACTGGAGATTGAGCCGTCGATCGATACGCTGCCGGCTTGAAGACCTGTACCCTGGATACGCAACGGAGGATAATTTTCATTTTCCAGATAGTCGATTTGAGCGCCGGCCTGACGCAGTGCATCAACCAGGTGGCCAATCGGACGCTCTTTCATGCGCGGCTCGCCGGTCAGGAGAAAATCCCCCTCGCCCAGGCACAGAGCGGCTGCCAACGGGCGCATCGCTGTGCCTGCATTACCTAAAAACAGTTCCTGCACATCAGTGGCGGTAAACGGCTTACCTAATCCTTCCACTTCGCATTCAGTTTTGTCATCAGACAGGCGGAATACCACCCCCAGCTTAGTCAGGGCATTCAGCATATGACGGATATCGTCACTGTCGAGCAGGTTAGTCAGGCGGGTTGTGCCTTTAGCAAGCGCTGCCAGCAGCAACGCGCGGTTTGATACACTTTTTGAACCTGGCAGGTTCACTTGTCCGTCAATTTTTGCAATGGGTTGTAAAGTGAGGCTTTCCATTAAAGTTGTGTTTCCTTGCACTGCCGCTACTCCTGTCTTGTGCAATGATCGTTACGGCAGTGAAAATTCTTCGTATCCGCAGACTAACCAAAATCCCCCCCCAATGCCAGTGTTAATCGGGGCTTTGAAATGAAATTCTGACGGTTTGCGCTTGGGTCAGTACATTGTTCGCTATCACGCAGTACCAAACGCGTCTCACATCTCTTTATCAACCCGCACTCCGTCATTAAAATAGAGGATACGTACCCGATCACCGGCGGCAAACAGCATCTGGTTATCAATGTCCTGAATAACGTCAATCAATTGGCCATCCTCGGTCTTAATCAGGATTTCAACCAGACGGTATTCAACCTGATAACTCTGATCGCCCTGATGACGGACGATACCCGCTCCGGCAATAGCACCAACCGCTGTCGCAACCTGTCGTCCGTGCCCATCACCGAACTGATGGCCAATCAAACCACCGACGACTGCACCAAGCAGGGTTTCCCAACCATTCGCCTTAGAATGGACAATGTCCTGCTGAGAGATGTAACGTACTGTATCTACAGTACCAAACACCACCTCATTTACCGGCCTTGCCTGATTTCGCTGATAGGCAGCATTGGCAAAGAGAGGAAAAATCAATAAGATCCAAATCCACTTGTTCATGTTTTACTCCTGTCGGGTTCTTGATTACCGGAAACGCTTACTATGACGATTTATCTCACCGAGTTAGCCAGGGATGATTTTAGTTTTCCATCCCCCTACCTTGCTCTGCAAGAGCCAAACGGCCTGCTGGCTTTTGGTGGCGATCTGCACCCAAACCGGATTCTTAACGGCTACCAGAACGGTATATTTCCCTGGTATGGCCCGGGCGAACCGATTTTATGGTGGAGCCCGTCTCCACGTGCTGTGTTTGATCCTAAGACATTCAACGCCGCCAAAAGTGTGAAAAAATTTCAACGTAAGCACGCTTATACCGTCAGTATTAATCACAATACGCCCCATATCATCGATATGTGTGCCGCCGTGCGCACACCTGAAGAAACTTGGTTGAATGGCGAAATGCGTCAAGCTTATAAGCAACTGGCGCGTCAAGGACATTGCCATTCCGTTGAAGTGTGGCACAACCAGCAAATTATTGGTGGCCTGTACGGCATTCAGGTCGGCAGGCTCTTTTGCGGCGAATCAATGTTCAGTCTCAAACCGAATGCCTCGAAGATAGCACTATGGTATTTCTGCCACCATTTTGCCGCTCATCGGGGAGAACTCATTGACTGCCAAGTGATGAACCCTCACCTTAAATCATTGGGTGCAAAGGAGTTATCCCGCGACAAATTCATGGATTTGTTGCTATCTTTAAAGAAACAGGACGTAAGCAAACGTTGTTTTGAGCCCCAGTGGCTGCCTTGTCCGGCGCAAACAACGACTGAGGAATAAACATGAGCTCTGAGCTGCAAAATA
Source organism: Vibrio ostreae (assembly GCF_019226825.1). Taxonomy (NCBI): domain Bacteria; kingdom Pseudomonadati; phylum Pseudomonadota; class Gammaproteobacteria; order Vibrionales; family Vibrionaceae; genus Vibrio; species Vibrio ostreae. Next base: position 728,846 of record NZ_CP076643.1, on the reverse strand, counting down.
TTCGTATTGGACTGACCAGTAATCACCCGTGCAGTTACCTCAAAGATCGCATGGAACGTGTCGCTGTCGCTATCGACAGCCAGATGCAATCCGCCGAAAACTATGAAATTCTGCTGGCAAACGGATTCCGTCGCAGCGGCGATACCATCTATAAACCTCACTGTGATGCATGCAACGCTTGTGAAGCTCTGCGTGTCTCGGTCAGCGACTTTGTGCCATCCAAAAGCCAAAAGCGTCTGCTCAGCAAGATGCGTAGCGAATTTTCGTGGCAACTTAAACAGAATTTGGATAAAAACTGGTTTAGTCTCTATTCGCGCTATATCAAAGCACGTCACCGCGATGGTACCATGTACCCACCGCGTAAAGATGAATTTGATAAATTTGCCCGCAGCGCCTGGTTAGATACCCGCTATTTGCATATATACCACCAGGATAAACTGGTGGCCGTCGCAATAACCGATATCCTTCCCCACAGTGCCAGTGCGTTTTACACCTTTTTCGACCCGGACCATCCGCTGTCGCTGGGCACGTTGGGCGTGCTGACCCAGTTGGAGCTGTGTAAACAGCTGGATAAACAGTGGCTTTATCTGGGATATCAAATTGATGAATGTCCGGCAATGAACTACAAAGTACGTTTCAGACGTCATCAAAGGCTAGTAAATCAGCGTTGGCAAGGGTAGAATACTGCCCAACTTTACATATTGTTTAATTAGCGGCAGAATGCGGCCGTTAATATTTGCCTAATTTCTAAAGAGGATTAAATGGCTAAAGAAGACGTAATTGAGATGCAAGGTACGGTCCTTGATACTCTTCCAAACACAATGTTCCGCGTTGAGCTAGAGAACGGTCACGTAGTGACTGCTCACATCTCTGGTAAAATGCGTAAGAACTACATCCGTATCCTGACGGGTGATAAAGTGACTGTAGAGATGACACCATACGACCTGACAAAAGGGCGCATCGTCTTCCGTGCTCGTTAATCATTGATTTTCGAATGCAACAAAAACGGAGCTTAATGCTCCGTTTTTGTTTTTCGGCCCACCGGGGCAGCTCGTCTTCCCCTGCTTGTATCGTCCGCTATTGAGTCTGCGAGTTCCCTACAGAGCTACGATGCCTCTCTGCAAAGAGCTGACAAACCGGCAACCGGATGATTCACACAAGCCGATAGCCCGTGTTCTGTACTACTTGAATTGGCTGGCAAATCGAACAGACTGTCCAGATCCGAAACACAAAAAAGCGCACTGATTTCAGTGCGCTTTTTGCATTTATTGCAGATAGGTCAACCTGGCTCGATGACAAGTGAATCAGTGAACCACTTCTTCGCGGGTTCCCATGTATTCAAAGGTCAGGTTATCGTCACTCAGCGCAACTTTCACCGTACCGCCGTCAACCAGTGAGCCGAACAACAATTCGTTCGCCAATGGTTTTTTCAGTTTATCCTGAATAACACGGCCCATTGGGCGTGCACCCATTTCACGGTCATAGCCCTTGATTGCCAACCAGTGACGAGCATCTTCGGATACTTCCAGAGACACGCCACGAGCATCCAGTTGGACCTGCAGTTCGACAATAAATTTGTCGACCACTTGATGAATAACCCGTTCATCCAGCGCGTTGAACCAAATAATATGGTCAAGTCGGTTACGGAACTCAGGTGTAAATACCTTCTTGATCTCAGCCATGGCATCATGGCTATGATCTTGCTGGATCATCCCGATCGATTTCTTCACGGTTTCTGCCACACCGGCGTTGGTCGTCATCACCAGGATCACATTACGGAAATCCGCTTTACGACCATTGTTGTCCGTCAGCGTACCGTTATCCATCACCTGCAGCAGCAGGTTAAAGATATCCGGGTGAGCTTTCTCAATCTCATCCAGCAGTACCACCGAGTGAGGGTGCTTAATCACCGCATCCGTCAGCAAACCACCCTGGTCGAAACCAACGTAACCCGGAGGCGCACCAATCAGGCGGCTCACAGAGTGGCGTTCACCGTACTCAGACATATCAAAGCGCAGCAGTTCAATACCCAGCAACTTAGACAGCTGGACTGTGACTTCTGTTTTACCTACCCCGGTCGGACCGGCGAACAGGAAGGAACCCACCGGACGATTGTCCGAGCCCAGCCCTGCACGGGTTAACTTGATGGATTCGGTCAGTACGTCAATCGCATTATCTTGTCCGAATACCAGCATCTTCATTTTGCGGTCCAGATTTTTCAGGATGTCTTTATCAGAAGACGACACTGATTTTTCCGGAATACGCGCCATTTTTGCGACCATGGCTTCAATTTCAGCCACACCGATGGTTTTCTTACGACGACTGGCTGGCAGCAGACGGATTCGCGCACCGGCTTCATCAATCACATCGATAGCCTTATCTGGCAGGTGACGCTCATTAATGTATTTCGCCGACAACTCAACAGCCGCACGCAGTGCTTTGTTGGTATAGCGGACGTCGTGGTGCGCTTCGTATTTAGGCTTTAGCCCCATCAGAATCTTGGTGGTGTCATCCAAAGATGGCTCTACCACATCAATTTTTTGGAAACGGCGCGATAACGCACGCTCTTTCTCAAAAATGTTGCTGTATTCCTGATAAGTCGTCGAACCGATACAGCGCAGTTTACCGCTGCTCAGCAGAGGTTTAATCAGGTTAGCGGCATCAACCTGGCCACCCGATGCTGCACCCGCGCCAATAATAGTGTGGATTTCATCGATAAACAGGATAGCGTCTTTCTCTTTTTCCAGTTGTTTAAGAATCGACTTGAAGCGCTTCTCAAAATCGCCGCGGTATTTAGTACCCGCCAGCAGAGAGCCGATATCCAGCGAGTAAATCACGCTGTCTTTGATCACTTCAGGTACCTGGCCTTCAACGATACGCCATGCCAGACCTTCAGCAATCGCCGTTTTACCAACGCCGGCCTCACCCACCAGCAGCGGGTTGTTCTTGCGGCGGCGGCACAGCACCTGAATGGTTCTTTCCAGCTCCTTGTCACGGCCAATCAGCGGGTCAATCTTACCTTGTTTGGCCAGATGATTGAGGTTAGTGGCAAAGCTTTCCAGACGTTCGTCTGCACTCACCTCTTCACCGCTCTCGGTACCGAAAGAATCGGATGAAGAGTCTTCGCCGGAGCTGGACGCTTTGGTGATGCCGTGTGAAATAAAGTTAACAATATCCAGACGACTGATGTCGTTTTTCTTTAGCAGGTAAGCTGCGTGAGACTCTTGCTCACTAAAAATGGCGACCAGGACATTAGCTCCGGTCACTTCGCTACGCCCGGATGACTGAACATGGAAAACGGCACGCTGCAAAACGCGCTGAAAACTCAGCGTTGGTTGTGTCTCACGCGTCTCGTCATTTTCCGGGATGAGGGGCGTCGTTTGATCGATGAATGTATCCAGCTCACGACGTAATGTGTCGATATCAGCCTGACACGCCAGCAGTGCTTCCTTCGCGGCATCGTTTTCCAACAATGCGAGTAGGAGGTGCTCGACGGTCATAAATTCATGTCTTTTGTCCCGCGCTCGAGCGAACGCGCCATTTAGACTCGACTCTAGTTCTTTGTTAAGCATAAGGCCTCCTTAAGGAACAACCACATCGTCGTCGCAAGTTCTAAGCTTGCTCCATGGTGCATAACAGTGGGTGCTCATTTTCCCTTGAGTACATTGTCACCTGTGCGACTTTCGTCTCTGCAACCTCTGCAGTAAATGTGCCACAAATTGCTTTACCTTCGTAATGCACCTTGAGCATTACCTGCGTCGCTCGTTCGATATCCATCGAGAAAAAACGTTCCAGGATTTCGATGACAAAGTCCATCGGTGTGTAATCGTCATTGTTTAACAATACGTTATACATAGCCGGTGGCTTGATCCCTGTTTCTTCTCGCTCCAGTAGTTCTGAGCCCGGAGACACCCATTCAAAGTTTTTGCTCATGACGGCCGTTATTCAGACTGTTTCTCAAATCAATAACCTATTCAGTCCCATTCACAACACGGTTTCATAACCTAACATGCTGTCACTTCAGGTGAAAAACAACCCTTAATTAGAGACTAATGCAGCAATTGTATCGCTGCAAATAAAAGATTGCTATTCAGTGCCATCACCCATGCATTTGAACAAAAAGCAACCGTCAATATGCAAATAAACTCACAATATGCTTCGCTATTTGCAACTGTCAAAATTATCAAATTAGCAACCTGCCATTAACAAATTGCAAATTACTCACCAACATGTGCCATAAGTTTGAGTTACGTACGACCAATAGTGATTTACTTATAAAACTACATATCTTTATACGGTTTTCCTATTGACTGTGTTCAATCATTGGCTACATTGGTCAAATAGTGACTAAAAATTTGGCAGCGGCTAAATGGCTATTCACTACTTGGAGAGCTCACGACGATGGAGAACAAGTGAGTTTTCTCTTAAACAACATCAGTAACGAAAATGCATGAGGGATGTAAAGCATGGCTACAGGTACAGTTAAATGGTTCAACAACGCCAAAGGATTTGGATTTATTTGTCCGGAAGGTGAAGACGGAGACATTTTTGCCCATTATTCAACGATCCAGATGGATGGCTATCGGACGTTGAAAGCGGGCCAGACAGTATCGTATGAAGTTGAACAAGGCCCTAAAGGTTACCACGCCAGCAGCGTTGTACCGATTGAGGGTCAACAAGCAAAATAATCGCTGCCAAAAGATGATAGATATTTTGTTCGGTAAGCGTTACCGACTGCCGTAAAAAGAACACCCGCCATATGGCGGGTGTTCTTTTTATTACATCTGATACATCTGAGCGTTGACTACCGTGAAACCGTTACCCGTATGTGAGTAACGGTTACTTGTATGTGAGTAACGACTCCGTGTCAGGTATTACGCACGATCGATGATGCTGTTCAGAGTCGCACTTGGGCGCATAACAGCGGATGCTTTTTCAAATACCGGTGCATAGTAACCACCCAGGTCAACACTCACACCTTGCGCGCTGTTCAGCTCAGCAACAATGCTTGCTTCGTTGTCTTGCATCTGTTTCGCGATTGGTGCGAATTCTGCGGCCAGGTCGGCATCTGCAGTCTGCTCAGCCAGAGCTTGTGCCCAGTACATAGCCAGATAGAAGTGGCTGCCACGGTTATCCAGTTCACCCACTTTACGTGAAGGAGACTTGTTGGTATCCAGGAACTGACCGGTTGCTTTGTCCAGTGCATCCGCCAGCACTTGAGCTTTAGGATTATTGCTGACTTCGCTCAGATGCTCCAAAGATGCAGCCAGAGCCAAAAATTCACCCAGTGAGTCCCAACGCAGGTGGTTCTCTTTCTCTACTTGCTGAACGTGTTTAGGCGCAGAACCGCCCGCACCGGTTTCGAACAGACCGCCACCGTTCATCAGAGGAACAACAGACAGCATTTTCGCTGAAGTACCCAGTTCCAGAATCGGGAACAGGTCAGTCAGGTAGTCACGCAGAACGTTACCAGTGACAGAAATCGTATCCAGCCCCTCTTTAATGCGAACCAGAGAGTACTTAGTCGCTTCGACTGGCGAGAGGATCTTGATTTCAAGACCCGCAGTGTCGTGCTCAGGCAGGTACTGGTTCACTTTCTTAATCAGCTCTGCATCGTGTGCGCGAGCTTCATCCAGCCAGAATACCGCTGGTGCACCCGTTGCGCGAGCGCGGGCAACCGCCAGTTTAACCCAATCCTGGATCGGTGCATCTTTCACCTGGCACATACGGAAGATGTCGCCAGCTTCAACCGCTTGTTCCAGCAGCACGTTACCCGCCGCGTCTACAACGCGCACGCTACCTTCAGCGTCGAGGATGAAGGTCTTATCGTGTGAGCCGTATTCTTCTGCTTTCTGCGCCATCAGGCCGACGTTTGGTACGCTGCCCATAGTGGTTGGGTCGAAAGCACCGTTTTCCTTACAGAATTCAATCACGGCCTGGTAAACACCTGAGTAGCAGCGATCCGGGATCAGTGCTTTAGTGTCTTTCTGTTTACCATCCGGGCCCCACATCTGGCCGGAAGACCGGATCATGGCTGGCATAGAGGCATCAACGATGATGTCGCTTGGTACATGCAGGTTGGTGATACCACGGTCTGAGTCAACCATCGCCAGTGCAGGCTGGGTTTCATAAACCGCTGCGATTGCCGCTTCGATCTCAGTGCGCTGGGCTTCTGGCAGAGTCTGGATCTTCGCGTATACATCACCCAGGCCGTTGTTCACATCAACACCCAGCTGTTCGAACAGCTCGCCGTATTTAGCAAATACCTCTTTGTAGTACACTTTAACCGCGTGACCAAAAATCACCGGGTCAGAGACTTTCATCATCGTCGCTTTCATGTGCAGAGACAGCAGTACATCCTGGCTCTTCGCTTCAGCGATCTCTTTCTCGAAAAACTCAACCAGAGCTTTCTTGTTCATTACTGTGGTATCGATGATTTCTTTATCTTGCAGTGCAAATGGTTTTTTCAGCACTTTGCTTGAACCATCTTTACCAACAAATTCAATTGAAACCTGAGTGGCTGCATCGACAGTCAGTGACTTTTCGCTGCCGAAGAAATCTTTGTCGTCCATGCTTGCAACATGTGACTTAGAATCTGCAGACCAGGCCCCCATTGAGTGCGGGTTCTTCTTCGCATAGTTTTTCACTGATGCAGGCGCACGACGGTCTGAGTTACCTTCACGCAGTACAGGGTTTACCGCACTACCTTTGATTTTGTCGTAAGTTGCTTTGATCGCTTCTTCTTCGTAAGTGCTTGGCTCATCTGGGTAGTTAGGCAGGCTGTAGCCTTTTTCCTGAAGCTCTTTGATGGCTGCACGCAGCTGAGGAACAGATGCAGAGATATTTGGCAGCTTGATGATGTTCGCTTCTGGAGTCTGAGCCAGGTCACCCAGTTCAGCCAGTGCATCACCGATACGCTGGTCTTCTTTCAGGTGCTCAGGGAAGTTGGCAAGAATTCGGCCTGCTAACGAAATGTCACGCGTCTCAACGTTGATACCTGACGATGCTGTAAATGACTGAATGATTGGCAGCAATGAATAAGTGGCTAGTGCCGGAGCTTCGTCAGTGATGGTGTAGATAATTGTAGGTTTTTCTGTAGGCATGAACTTTCCCTATTTGTTCTAACAGCGCAATGAATTGCATCACACTGTGTGAATGTCCGTACTCTGTTGACCCCTCCTGCCCAGCAGGAAGCGCCGTCCAACCAGGGTACGATAATCCCACTTTTTCAAGTCTCGGTCTTCAAGTCCCGGGCCGAACACGATGAATCTGCGCGTCCGTCCAATACCCAGTCGCTTTGTCGCTGCTTTGATGCCGACGCCGCGCTCCCTGTCCTCAATTCTATACAACTCAATTCCATACAATAAGTTGCTTTTGAGGGCCGATGCGCTTCTGGTCTGACAGCAGATCCAATGACTTGGGATACAGTCCGTGAGTGAAGGCAGTTATAATTAAACAAAACTAAGATAATAGTCTATCATCTTGTTCGTCATTACTGTTTTCGGGCGCGCAAATAATAGCTTAAATCCGCCCGTCTGGAAACTTTGAAATACAAGTCATTCACATTTTTGCAAGGTACTTAACATGTCATCCCGCTCGCCGCGAGCTTCTGCTACCTCAACACACGGCGCCCCAAAGCCGCATTTTAAACGAGCAAAATCTTCCGATTCTGTGCGTAATGCCAAGAGTCCACAACGTCATCGCAAACCAACAAACGGGCAACGTGCGCGTGCCGATAAGCCAAGAGTGTCTCCTCAAGACCGTAAAGTGGTGATCTTCAATAAGCCGTTTGACACGCTGAGCCAGTTTACCGACGGTGAAGGGCGTAAAACTCTGGCGGATTTTATTCCGCTCAAGGACATTTATGCCGCCGGTCGCCTTGACCGTGACAGTGAAGGACTGATGGTTCTGACTAATGATGGTATTTTGCAGGCCCGCCTGACTCAGCCGCAGTCTAAATCGCCGAAGACCTACTGGGTGCAGGTGGAAGGCGCCCCGCAAGAGCAAGATCTGCAACAGCTGCGGCGCGGAGTCACGCTCAAAGATGGCCCGACTCTGCCTGCAAAGGTGGCTATTATGACCGAGCCAAAACTCTGGGATCGCCATCCGCCGGTACGCTATCGCGCTGCAATCCCTACCACCTGGCTGGCCATCACCATCATCGAAGGACGCAACCGTCAGGTGCGCCGCATGACCGCACATATCGGCTTCCCTACCCTACGCCTGATCCGCTATTCTATGGGTGATATTGTACTCGGCGACCTGCAGCCGGGTGAATGGAAAGAGATCAAGCTCTGACACACAGATCAAACTTATCCGGCCCATTGTTGTTTCTCAGGCCAAAAGCAAAACGCCCTCAAGGGCGTTTTGTATTATGTCGTACTGTCGTATCACTAAGCGTTACTTGTGGCGCTCTTTGAGCTTATCAATCACATCGCTCATCGACAGGCCTTGATCTTGCAACAACACCAGCAGGTGGTAAATCAGGTCAGCCGATTCACAAATCAGTTCCGCCTTATCGCCCGACGTCGCCGCAAGCGCGACTTCAACGCCTTCTTCGCCCACTTTCTGCGAAATACGTTTGGTACCACGCGAATATAGGCTGGCAGTGTAAGAGGACTCTGGGTCGGCACTCTTGCGGGCAGCCAGTAGCTGCTCAAGTTGATGAAGCCACACCATTTGTGACTCCTCTTGCGAGTCGCCATCCCAACAGGTCGTGGTACCGGTGTGACACGTTGGACCGATTGGGTTGACTTTAACCAACAGCGTGTCCTGGTCACAATCCAAAGCGATATTTTTCAGTTGTAACACATTGCCCGAGGTTTCACCCTTGGTCCAAAGACGCTCTTTGGTGCGTGAGAAAAACGTCACCTGTTCAGTTTGCAGCGTCTTTGCCAGAGCGTCCTGGTTCATGTAACCCATCATCAGCACCTGGCTGGATGCGAAATCCTGGACAATTGCCGGTACAAGACCATCGACCTTTTCCCAGTTAATGCGGTCTGAGAGCTCTGTCAGGCTTGGTACTGCTTGGCTCATAGTCTTACCTCGATCTCTTGTTGTTTTAAATACTGTTTTAGTTCACCAATATTGATGATCTGTTTGTGGAACACCGATGCCGCCAGGGCGCCATCGACATTAGCCAGCTTGTAAGCATCGGCGAAATGTTCCATCGCACCGGCACCGCCAGACGCGATCAAAGGCACTTTACACACTGAACGCACCATGTTGAGCTGCTCAAGATCGTAACCATTACGCACGCCGTCCTGGTTCATCATATTCAGCACGATTTCACCGGCACCGCGTTTCTGCACTTCCTGCACCCAGTCTTTGGTTTCCCATTGGGTTGCTTTGGTACATGCTTCATCACCGGTAAACTGATACACCTGGTATTTACCGGTCTCTTTATCAAAGTAAGAGTCGATACCCACCACAATACACTGCACGCCGAATTTATCCGCCAAATCCGTGATCAACTGCGGGTTGGCCAGAGCCGGAGAGTTAATCGACACTTTATCCGCGCCGAACTCCAGAATACGCGCTGCATCTTCTGCTGACTTGATGCCGCCGGCGACACAGAAAGGGATATCAATCACCTCCGCCACACGAGACACCCAGCTTTTATCCACCACGCGGCCATCACTGGATGCGGTGATATCGTAAAATACCAGCTCATCCGCGCCCTCTGCGGCGTAACGTTGTGCCAGCGGGACGATATCACCGATGATTTCGTGGTTACGGAACTGAACGCCCTTCACCACCTGACCATCACGAACGTCGAGACAAGGGATTATGCGTTTTGCCAACATGCGAACGCCTCCTGTGCGGTAAATTTACCATCCAGCAGGGCGCGACCTACGATCACACCTGCTACACCAGTATCTTTCAGTGCTTCGATATCCGCCAGACTACCGATACCGCCCGAAGACTGGAACTGCACCTGAGGATACTGCTTACATAAATCAACATACAGATCAACGTTCGAGCCCGCCAGTGTACCGTCACGGGAAATGTCGGTACACAGCACGTGCTTAAGACCGACCGTCAGGTAGTCATCTATCAGAGCTTCGATGGTTACACCTGAGTCTTCCTGCCAGCCGGAAATCGCGACCTTACGCACGCCGTCAGCATCAATGTTGATGTCCAGCGCCAGAACAATCTTTTCTGCGCCGTATTTGCTCATCCAGCCTTTAACCAATTCTGGTTGTTTTACTGCGGTAGAACCAACCACAACACGCTGTGCACCCGCTTCCAGCAAATCAATCACGTCTTGCTCACTGCGCACACCACCACCAATCTGGATGTGAGCCGGAGTGCTGGCCAGCAGTCTGGCAATCAGATCGAGCTGACGTGCCGTGGTATCTTTGGCGCCAGTCAGGTCAACCAGGTGCAGCCAGTTCGCACCAGCCTGGTGATACAGATTGAACTGCTCTGCTGGGTCCACTTTATATTCGGTGACCTGGCCGTAATCGCCCTGATACAAACGTACCACCTGGCCTTCAATTAAATCTAATGCGGGAATGATCATCACTATTCCTTATTAAGGCCTGATAACCGTCATCAGGCACTCATCCTTACAATTCCAAAAAGTTTTGAATCAGCTTTGAACCGGCTTTTTGAAGAACGTTCCGGGTGGAACTGCACGCCGTAGTAATTGCCATTCTGGATCGCTGCACTAAACGGGTTGCCATACTGACACTGAGCAATGGTGTAATCCCCCACCGGCATCGCAAAGCTGTGCACAAAGTAGAAGTACTCACCTTCTTCAATATCTTTAAACAGCGGATGCCCTGGCGTGGCTGATACGGTATTCCAGCCCATGTGCGGCAGTGGCAGGTCGCCGGTTTGCATCAGGCGGACTTCGCCTTCTACCAGGCCAAGACAGTCAACGATCTCATCGGCCTTCTGACCTTTCTCTTCCGACAGTTTGCCCAAAAGCTGCATGCCAAGACAAATACCCAGCATCGGCTTTTCAACTTTCTTGACCAGCTCAATAAGATTGCGCTGCTTGAGGTTTTGCATCGCTTCGCTCGCAGTGCCCACCCCAGGTAAAAACAGTTTATCTGCCGCCAGCACTACGGCAGGGTCTTTGGAGATGGTCACCAGGTAGCCAAGACGTTCAATCGCAAAGCGCACGGAAGAAACGTTGGCACAACCGGTATCAATGATAACGACCTTCTGACTCTGGCTCATTACAACACCCCTTTACTGCTCGGCAGCTCATTGCCTTGCACCTGAATGGCCTGGCGCAGCGTACGGCCGAAGGCTTTGAACAGGCTCTCAATGATGTGGTGATCATTCTCACCTGCTGAAGACAGGTGCAGCGTACACGCCAGCGTGTCAGTCAGAGAACGGAAGAAGTGATACACCATTTCAGTCGACAAGTCGCCCACCTGAGGACGGCTGAACTCAGCATCAAACTTAAGGTAAGGACGACCAGACAGATCCAGCGCACACTGTGCCAGACACTCGTCCATCGGCAGACTGAAACCAAAACGACCGATACCGCGTTTGTCGCCCAGCGCATCTTTCAATGCCTGCCCCAGGGCCAGTGCAGTATCTTCAACCGTGTGGTGATCATCAATGTGCAGATCGCCCACCACTTTCAGTTTCATCTGGAAGCCGCCGTGCGTGGCGATTTGATCCAGCATATGGTCAAAAAAGCCCAGACCGGTTTCAATCTGGTTGCCGCCGGTTTCATCCAGATTGACAGCCACCTGAATATCGGTTTCTTTGGTCTTGCGCACCACTTGAGCGGTACGCGCTTTGATCGTCAGATCTTTAACGATTGCTGGCCAACCCATGGTTTCCGGGTGGTACTGGATACCACGAATTGCCATGTTTTCAGCCAGCTGTAAATCCGTCGCACGGTCGCCAACCACAACAGAGTGTTGGAAATCCACCCGGCCGCTTTGCAGGTATTCTTTCACCATACCCAGTTTAGGCTTACGGCAGGAGCAGTTGTCTTTCTCAAAGTGAGGGCAGATTAGCACATCGTCAAATTTCACACCCTGCGATGCAAAAATGTCCATCATCATATTGTGCGGTGCATCGAAATCTTGCTGCGGATAGCTGTCGGTGCCAAGACCGTCCTGGTTGGTTACCATCACCAAACGGTAACCGGCATCTTGTAGCGCCAGCAGGCTTGGGATGACATAAGGTTCAAGCTTCAGTTTATCTAAACGGTCAACCTGAAAATCAACCGGCGGCTCAACAATTAAGGTGCCATCACGGTCGATAAAAAGAATTTTTTGTTGATTGCTCACGGGAATATCCTTTTCTTAACGGCAGCGCGGACAGCACTGCCACACTCATCACAGATCAGTGTTCATTAATTATCGATTACTGGTAATAATTGCGAATAAACGCAACGGTTTTTTCACACTCTTCCCGGTTTCCGACTGAAATTCGTACGCAGTTTTCAATCGGTGAATTACGCAGAATGATGCCGTGGTCCCAGGCGGCTTTAAACAGCGCATCGCCATCCGGGAATTTCACCAGCAGGTAGTTACCCCAGCCTTCAAATACGGTGAGACCTGCAATCATCTGCAGACCCACCTGCAGATAAGCACGGTTGGCGTTGAGATCCAGAACCTGGAACTTAGCACGAGCCAGGCCGGCTTCAGACAGTGCCTGCACCGCGATATCGGCGACCGGTACCGGTACCGGATACGGCGCAATCACTTTCAGCAGTACATTAATCAGCTCTTCATTCGCCAGGGTGAAACCACAACGCAATCCTGCCAGCGCAAACGCTTTTGACAACGTGCGCAGAATCGCCAGATTTGAGTACTGTGCCAGCAGATCAACCGTCGAGGCTTCCGGACAGAAATCAATATAAGCTTCATCCATGACGACAATGGCACGGTCTTTGGTCATTTCCAGCAGCTTAACGATATCAGTGCGCTTGACCAGGTTACCGGTCGGGTTGTTCGGGCTGCAGACAAAGACCAGTTTGACGTTGTCCAGATTGGCTTCGATCGCATCCAGATCCAGCTGCCATTCAGCCGTCAGAGGCACTACTTTACGCTCAACACCGATTGTCTCAGCGCTGATCGCGTACATACCATAGGTCGGCGGGCAGTAAAGAATCGCGTCTTCATTCGGCTCACAAAAAGCGCGAATCAGCAGCTCAATGCCTTCATCGGCACCACGTGAGGTCAGCACCTGATTACCCTGCACACCAGCGTAGGCCGCATAAGCCTCGATAAGTGCAGGCGGCTGACAATCGCTGTAACGGTTAAGACGGGTAAAATCCGTTTTATACTCGTTGTCGAATGGTGATTCATTGGCATTGAGCCAAACATCACCACTACCGCCGATGCGGCGCGCTGACATATAAGGTGTCAGTGCCTGAACTTGTTTACGAGCGAGTTTTTCCATGATGATTACGCCTTTTGTAACTTTTCAACCCGGATGGTGACTGCACGTCGGTGTGCATCCAAACCTTCCGCATTTGCCATTGCAACCACTGTCGGAGCCAGAGCCTGCAGACCATCTGCGCTTAGCTCCTGCACTGTCATACGTTTACTGAAATCCGCCAGACCAAGACTCGAGTACGTACGGGTATAACCGTATGTCGGCAATACGTGGTTGGTACCGGAAGCGTAGTCACCGACAGATTCCGGTGACCAGTCACCGAGGAAAATAGAACCTGCATTATCAAGCAAAGGCACCAGTTCACGTGGATTCTTAGTCTGAACAATCAGGTGTTCCGGGCCATAGTAGTTAGAGATAGAGACCGCCTGAGTCAGGGACTCGGCAATAATAATCAGGCTTGATGCCAGTGCCTTCTCAGCAATTGCAGAGCGGGAAAGCTGCGCCAACTGCTTTTGCACCGCATCAGTGACCTGGTCAGCGATAACAGGTGACGGCGTCACTAAAACCACTTGTGAATCAGGGCCGTGTTCTGCCTGGCTGAGCAAATCTGCCGCGATAAAGTCAGCATCAGCCGTTTCATCAGCGATGACCAGCACTTCAGACGGGCCCGCCGGCATATCGATCGCTGCACCGCGGAAATCATTGCTGACCTGACGCTTAGCTTCGGTTACGTAAGCGTTGCCAGGGCCGAAAATTTTATCCACTTTAGACACAGTTTCTGTGCCGTAAGCCATCGCCGCAATCGCCTGACCACCACCAACGTTATACACTTCATCGATGTTACACAGTTTGGCGACGTACAGGATCTCATCGGCAATTGGCGGCGGTGAGCAAAGCACCACTTTACGGCAGCCGGCAATTTGTGCAGGCACACCGAGCATCAGAACCGTTGAAGGCAGCGGCGCACTGCCGCCCGGAATGTACAGGCCTACTTTGTTGATCGAACGAGTTACCTGCTCACAAACCACGCCTGGCATGGTTTCCACTTTGATCGGTTGTGGCTTCTGCGCTTTGTGGAATTTAGCAATGTTGGTGTAAGCCTGATCGAGAGCCTGTTTCATCTCATCAGTCAGACGTTCAGACGCTGCATCAATTTCTTGCTGAGAAACGCGGATCGATTCCGGCTTCACGCGGTCAAATTTTTCCGTCAGTTCCAATAATGCGGCATCACCGCGGGCACGGACCTGACCAATCACTTCTGAAACAGCAGCAGTAATGTTTGCTCCTTCAGCGATTGCCGGACGCTGCAGAATAGAATCCTGCTGCTCTTCACTTAATGATTGCCATACAACGGTTCTCATGGCGACTACTCCATAATTTTTTCAATCGGTAGTACAAGGATAGAACTTGCGCCCAGCGCTTTCAGTTGTTCCATCGTTTCCCAGAACAGGTTCTCAGAGCTCACCATGTGCACGGCTACTTTCGTTTTGTCTTCAGACAGAGGCAGAACCGTTGGATCTTCCGCACCCGGCAGCAGAGACTTAATCTGAGCCAGTTTGTCAGCCGGAGCGTGCAGCATGATGTATTTCGACTCTTTCGCCTGTTGAACACCTTGCATACGCGCCAACAGTTTCTCGATCAACGCCACTTTATCCGCTGCAAAATCACCACCACGCTGAATCAGAACCGCTTTTGATTCATAGATGACTTCCACTTCTTTCAGGCCGTTGGCTTCCAGTGTTGCGCCAGTAGATACCAGGTCGGCAATCGCATCAGCAAGGCCAGCGCGCGGAGCGACCTCAACAGACCCCGTCAGCATACAGGTACTGAAATCAATGCCCTGCTTGTCCATGTAAGACTTCAGCAGTTGAGGGTAAGTGGTTGCAATGCGCTTACCACGCAGGTCCTGAGGGCCGTTGTAAGGCATTTCTTTATCGATAGCGATAGACAGACGGCAGCCGCCAAAATCCATGCGGCGCAGAGGCACGTAGTTGCTTGGCTGGTTCAGAGCCTGGCGATCAAGACAGGCTTCTTCCAGGACGTTCTCACCGACAAAACCAAGGTCAACCACGCCATCCATGATCAGGCCCGGAATATCGTCATCACGAACCAGCAGCAGGTCGATTGGCATATTTAGTGAGTGAACCACCAGACGCTCACCCATGATGTTAAATTTAACACCGCACTTTTTCAGTAGTTCCTGGCACTCTTTGCTCAGGCGACCTTTCTTCTGAACGGCGATTCGTAGGCGTTGTGTCTGCATTACATGATTCCTTTGTAAGATATTGAATTTATTTCAGATTTATCTGAGCCAGATAGAAAAAAACCCTCGAGAGATTTGTCTCCCGAGGGTCTGATTTCTGAAAATTTTTTCATATAACCACCGGGAGAGTCCTGCCTCCCGGGTATGCGTACATCTCCCGAAAGACTGCTTAGGGATGATGGTGATGATGAATATTCATTACAAAATTACGCATACTATTTACTTCTGAACTGGTTAACTTGATTGGTTTCAACACTAACTAAGCTCGACAGAATTTGCAACTGCTAATTGCATTTTTTTTCCTGCCACGGGTTAAATAGTATGAAATACCCTAACAACCTTTAAAAAAAACAACGTCACTTCTGCTGATCGACATCACTTTTACTGATCTTAGCGGCAACACTGATAATGCCGGCCTGATGAGTTGCTACTCAGCGAACACCTTAAAATAACCGTTGCACAGCAATTACCTTCACAAAAAAACGTGTCTGAGCGATAGCTTTCTCATATATAAGACAGCCAATCGCTCCCTAATTAGCCCAGAAGCACTAGGGTTATATGGAGTCTTGTTTAACAAGGTACGAAGCTGTGAGCACCCATGTCGATGTGTTATGCCCGAATGATTATAAAACTCTGGAGCTGATTGGCAGTAGCTCGAGTATGGCAGATATACGCAACAAAATCTCCAAATACGCCGCCAGCGATGCCGAAGTACTGATCCAGGGTGAAACCGGGGTGGGTAAAGGGTTGTGTGCCAAACTGATTCACTCACTGTCCGCACGAGCCCAGTATCCGTTTATTGAGGTCAATTGTGGCTCCATAGCCAGTGGTCTGATCGCGTCCGAACTGTTTGGCCATCAAAAAGGCGCCTTTACCGGCGCTATTGCCGACCACATTGGTTATATCCAGCGTTCCAATCACGGCACCCTGTTTTTGGATGAGATCGGAGATATGCCCTCTGATTTGCAGATTCATCTGCTGCACTTTATTGAATCTAAAAAAATGCAACGTCTGGGGTCTGACAGTTCGGTATCCGTTGACTGTCGTATCATTGCGGCCAGTCACGTCGATCTCAAACACGACATCATTCAGGGCGGTTTCCGAGAGGACTTGTATTACCGACTCAATATCTTGCCGCTGTATATTCCGGCATTAAGAGAACGTAAGGCAGATATTCCTGATTATGCCCAGTATTTCCTCAACTTATTGAGCGACGGCAAGAAAAAACACCTCAGTAAAGCCGTGGTCGACTATCTGACCCGCCACTCATGGCCAGGGAATGTGCGTGAGCTCAGAAATGTCATTCAGCGTGCAATTATCATGTGCGGAGACAAAAACATCACCATTGCGGATTTGGGGCTTGAAATTGCAGATCGGCAAATGCTACCGGCATCGGACACGATTGATTCTGATTACCTGCTGCAGGTCATCAGTGACCACAAGCATAATATGAGTGCTGCAGCGCGCTATATGGGAATATCACGTACGACACTTTATCGACTATTAAAGAAATATAATTTGCAGAAATAGGCGTTTTGGCGCCTGCTCTGAGTCATGCCGGGTTATACCGCCTTCAGTGACCATCTCAACACAAATAAAAAACTCCGCGCTTGCGGAGTTTTTTATCAACCGGGCCAGTTTTTATAATCCAGCTCAGGCTTACCAAACAGCCACCTGGTTATCAGACGGTTATCAGGCCGTTTTCAGGCTCGCCATTTTGGCACGGGATAGCGTCACAAAGGCAAAACAGACCGCAATAAATACCGCCGTTGCTGCCGCCAGAGACAGGAATACCGATGCTGTCATACCCAGTACGACATACCCAATCGCCGAAACACCCGCTACAGCCAGTGAGTAAGGCAGCTGAGTCGAAACGTGGTCGATATGGTTACAGCGCGCGCCGGTAGAAGAAAGAATCGTGGTGTCTGAAATTGGAGAACAGTGATCGCCAAATACAGAACCGGCCAAAACCGCACTCAGCATCGGCAGCATTAATGCAATGTCTGTCGCACCGGCCATATCACCGGCAATCGGTAACATGATACCGAAGGTACCCCATGATGTACCCGTTGCGAATGCCATGATGCCCGAAAGCACAAACAGGATGACCGGCAACCACTGCGAATCGATATTCCCCTGCACCAGAGACGACAGGTAAGCACCGGTCTTCATATCACCGATCACCGCACCAATCGTCCAGGCAAAGATAAGAATCAGGATGGCACCAAACATCGACTTTGCGCCAACCCACAGTGTCGCGCCAATTTCGCTGATCGCAATCCCCTGCTTCACGACGGTAAACAGAGCGACTGCTAGGCCAACCAAGCCGCCATATATCAGTGATGTACCGACATTCGTGTTCTCGAAAGCACCCAAGATATTGAACGCAGTACCCTGTTCTGACAATGATTGACCACCGGTCCACAACATCGCGCCAATCGTGGCGATAACCAGCGCCACAATCGGAAAAATAAGGTCAGACACTTTTCCATTTTCACTTTCACGAATATCCAGTTCATCATTCAGATCGCGAGCCTGGGCATCCGCATCGGAACCTTTACCCATAGATGCGGCAATTTCGTGCTTGCGCATCGGGCCGATATCCATCTGGAACCAGACCACGACAAACACCATGATTAAGGCAAAAATCGCGTAGAAGTTCATCGGTACCAGACGCAGATAAGCACCCAGCGGAGAATAGTCACTAATACCGTGAGAGACCAGGATACCACTGATAATGGTCATGATATAAGCGCCCCAGCTTGAAGCTGGCATAACAACACACATAGGGGCTGCGGTCGAATCAAGAATGTACGCCAGCTTTGAGCGCGATACATTAAAACGATCAGTCACAGGACGCGAGATAGAACCAACAGCGAGGCTGTTAAAGTAATCATCAACGAAGATGAATACGCCCAGAAATGCCGCCAGCAACTTAGCACCACGTTTGCTTTTAACCCGGACCTGGGCCCACTCGGCAAACGCACGGGTACCACCTGAGAGAGACAACAGCGCCGTCATCATGCCAAGCAGCAGAAGAAATCCGACGATACTCATATTCCAGGTGTTCAGTCCGCCGTCTTCGACAAAAACGTTTGAGACTTTTTCACCGATGTAACTCAATGCTCCACCCACTGAATAATCAGCCAGTAAAAGCGCACCCAATATAATACCGACACCCAGTGAAACCAGAACACGGCGTGTTACGATCGCCAGCGTCAATGCCACCAAAGGCGGAAGTACAGAAAACGGTGAGGTAGCAAAATCAATTAAATTCATGATCTTCAAAAACCAGTAATAAATGGCTAGAGATCTACTGCAGACAAACTACACGAACTAACGCGTAACTTATGTTGAACTAAGCGAAAGGGAAGCGAACACTTCACCCAACCCTACAGTAGCGCTCCATAGTTTAAGGAAAAAATAGACTATGGCAGTGTTGTCCCTATTCGCTGACAACCCCAGCCAGACGCATTGACAGGCGTGCTGACTTCGGCGATATCACCTTTTGTCATAACTCACTGGCATCACCCTAATCATGACTACTTATCGATATCGCGCCTCTACATCGAAACCAGGACAAACATCTCTGTTAAGCAGTTGTAACAGATTCTCATCCCGAACTTCGCATCAGGTGCGCGCTATTGTACTTATGATAATTATCAATGCAACACATCCTGTTACTCAATTTTGATCACAAAATGTTGAAATCCATTTCATTGCTGAGACCCATTTCATACAATTATGCAATGAATATCACTTCGCTTATTTGCGTTTGTGCGATAAATTGCTCCTTTTAACCAATTCAGCGAATAAAACCATAAATAAGATAAGGGTGAAGCGGGAGTAATAAATTGCCCACGGCGCAGTTATTTTATTTTTACAAATATTTTTCTTAATATTACACTTTCATTGTTGCCAGAATAAATCGCTGGGTTTACTATTGAACTGTTAAAAGAATTTATTTCATAGGAATCGGTAATGTCGGAAATTACAAAAACTCTGTTGAATATTCGCAGCCTTCGTGCGTACGCTCGTGAATTGACTGTTGAACAACTAGAAGAAGCACTGGATAAATTATCTACTGTTGTTGAAGAACGCAAAGAAGCGGAAGAAGAAGAACGTGCAGCACGTGAAGCTCAAGAGGCTAAATTAGCCGCTATCGCTGAGCAAATTGCAAAAGACGGCATTGATGTTGATGCTCTTATTACTGCACTTGCTGGTGAAACTAAAACAAAAACGAAAGGCAAACGTGCTCCTCGCCCAGCTAAGTATAAATACATGGACAACGGTGTAGAAAAGACTTGGACAGGCCAAGGTCGTACTCCATCGGTTATCCAACAAGCTCTGGACGAAGGTAAATCTCTCGAAGACTTCGCACTTTAATAGCTTATCTTTTAATAAGGCTCCCATATGGGGGCCTTTTTTTCTATTGATATAAATATTTATGCGCTACAGAATGAGCATGAAACCGCTTACAGATTTAACACAGGTCGCCGTTAGATTTTGTTACAGATAAGTGGCTTAAACAATAAACGACATGCTTTCCATAATTTAACTCAATAACCAATAAAGGCATCAACTCAAAATCAGCAAGCAGCGCTGTTGTTGATTTTTATCCCGCAGGTAAATAAAAAGCACTACCAAATTGGCAGTGCTTACAGATACGTATCAAGTTTATTGCCGCAATCAAGCCTAGCTCACTGATGAGCCGCGATTAACGTTCCCAGTATGCTTCTTCCAGGCTATCTTCACGCTCAGGCAGACCACGAGACAAGCGCGGCGAGTGCTGAACCAGGACTTCATAGCTTACTCGGTTGGAATATTTACACACCTGAGAGAAAGACGAATAAGTCAAAAACTCGTGCTGATGCTTGCTGGAGTTAGGAACGTTCTCTTTATGATACTTATTTGCAGCCATATCGTGTAACAACGCCGACAGCGCCGCATCCCCTGCTCCATTGGTATTTTTTATTTTCTCCGGCCCCCCCATATAAGGCGCAATATGAGAATAAATACGCAGCGGATTAATACAGCTGACTTTGGTTGCCGGGCGACTGAACTCATAGCGGTTAAATTCTGGAATAGAGCCGGGTAACAGAGGCAATGAAGTTTCACGCTTACTGGATTCTTCCGTATAACCTGCCATAAACAAACCGACAGGACCTGCCGTACATAACACCAGATCAACCCAATCCAACGCTTTATCCGAAGCCGCAAGCGGATCGCTTTCGCCGGTCAGAGCTTGCGCTTCATCTTCGTTCATGGCTAACACAGACACGTGATCATTGAGGAACTGCTGCCAGAATGCTGGGTCATCCTGAATAACAAATTTAGTCCCTAACGTCAGCACCACAGGCACGTCATGTTTTTTGGCGTATTCTATCGCTCGCATGGTTGCATCAGGCATAGGGTCGCCTTCTTTGCAACGCACTAAATACGCTGTGAGCACTAATGCAGAAGCACTTTTAAAAATCTTTTCCGGGATATTATCCGGACTGAGCTGATTCATCTGACCTTCACTAATCGCAAAAGTTCGTTCACCATCTTCAGTAATTAACGCAAAACAGCGGCCAATCGCGCCGTCAACACCTTGGAGGTAATTCAAATCCATACGACTGGATGTATTACATAGATAGCGGTATCCGTAGCTGCCGATCTTTATATCCTGACTCATAACCCCTAATAACGTTGAACGGTCATCAGCTAATACCGAATAATTATGAAGCGTGTTACCTATAGTTCCACCTGCATATTCATTGGTAATCAATTGCTCAGACTTCAACTCGCTATATAGAGCTTCTGCACTCTCATCACTGATCACCAGCGAATGCCCCTTGCTCAACCCATAACGCTCAATCAGGCCGGTATCGACTTTTGCTTCAATATCAACCAATGTCTGATCAATACCAATAATGTGGGTACGTGACATTCTTTTACTTTCTTGTGCTTGAATCACAAGCGGGTCACGGGCATGAACCGGGAAATAGTGTTTGGATTTGCGTTGGCCGGGAAATTTCATAACGTCAGTATAGGCTCGGATGGAAAGGATGCGCGATTCTACCCCGCGTCCAATGTTGCGGCAACTCACACAATTATAGCAAACGTTTGCAATGATGATATTTTTAGCAATAGCAAAAATAATAACGATTGCACTCTGAACTCCGCTATTTAGACAATGAGATCACGCCCATCTCCTTATATTAATCGCTGTTTTACATCCCCCAACTTTAACCGTGTTTTTACAGGCAACACTGTCCTCATGGAAATGATGTTGTTGGTCAAAAACTGCGTTTAAACAACCGCAGAGAGCGTCTGTGTGAAGTGTGATTCGAGTCGCGGATCTGTCCTCAAAAAAAATCTTTCTGTTAGAATCTGCCTCCTAGTTAATTAAGTGGTGTTTAGTCATGTCAGAAAACCGCAACGCAAACAGCCAAAAGAAAGTTATTGTCGGCATGTCAGGTGGCGTTGATTCCTCCGTTTCAGCTTATCTCCTGCAACAGCAGGGCTACCAGGTCGAAGGCCTGTTTATGAAGAACTGGGAAGAGGATGATAACGAAGAATACTGCACTGCTGCCGAAGATCTTGCTGATGCTCAGGCGGTCTGTGACAAACTGGGTATCTATTTGCATACCATCAACTTCGCAGCAGAATACTGGGACAATGTGTTCGAGTATTTCCTGGAAGAGTACAAAGCCGGCCGTACCCCAAACCCGGACATTCTTTGTAACAAAGAAATTAAGTTCAAAGCGTTTCTGGAATTCGCAGATGAAGTACTCGATGCAGACTACATTGCGATGGGCCACTACGTACGCCGTACTTTCCCTGAGCAGGGTGAGAAGCCTCAGATGCTGCGAGGCCTGGACAGCAATAAAGATCAGAGTTACTTCCTGTACACGCTGAGTCACGAGCAAGTCGCACGCAGCCTGTTCCCTGTTGGTGAACTGGAAAAACCAGAAGTACGCCGTATTGCTGAAGAGCAAGGGCTGATCACGGCGAAGAAAAAAGATTCAACCGGTATTTGTTTCATCGGTGAGCGCAAATTTACCGATTTCCTTTCTCGCTATTTACCGGCTCAGCCGGGTAAAATCGAAACACCGGAAGGTAAAGTCATCGGCGAACACCAAGGCCTGATGTATCACACCCTGGGCCAGCGTAAAGGCCTGCATATCGGTGGTTTAAAAGACGGTTCCGAATTGCCTTGGTATGTAGCAGAGAAAGATCTGAAACGTAACGTGCTGATTGCTGTTCAGGGTGCCGATCACCCACTGCTGAAATCAGAGGGTTTAGTGGCCTCTCAACTACACTGGGTAGATCGCGAAATCATTACAGCACCAACACGTTGCACAGTCAAAACCCGCTACCGCCAGGCTGATATACCATGTACTATCATCCCTCTTGATGACAGTAATATCAAAGTTATGTTTGATGAACCGCAGGTTGCAGTGACCCCGGGTCAGTCAGCGGTATTCTACCAAGGCGAAGTTTGTCTGGGTGGCGGTATCATCGAAGAGCGCATCGTTTAGGCATTCAGGACTTAGTCAACTTTAGGAGTATTTACGTGGCTAACACAAATTACGACCGTACCATCGCTTTTGCCGGTATTTGCCAGGCCGTTGCCCTGGTTCAACAAGTAGCAAAAAACGGTTCCTGTGATTCAGACGCGTTTGAAACTTCTCTCAAGGCCATCTTATCTACCAACCCTGCCAATACACTCAACGTATTCGGCAGTGAGGCTAATCTAAAAGTCGGCCTTGAGTGTTTAGTCAACGGAATCGACAGCACGCCTGCAGGCAGCGAAGTGACCCGCTACATCATCAGCCTGATGGCGCTGGAGCGTAAACTGACTCAGCGCCGCGATGCCCTTTCTCAGCTAGGGGATCGTATCCAGATGATCGAACGTCAGGTGGAGCATTTCGATCTGTTGGATGACCAGATGATCAGTAACCTGGCCAGCATTTATCTGGATGTCATCAGCCCAATCGGCCCACGCATTCAGGTCACCGGCACACCTGCGGTACTGCAGCAAACCGGTAATCAGCAGAAAGTACGCGCCCTGTTGCTGTCTGGGATCCGCTGTGCAGTGCTGTGGCGTCAGGTCGGAGGCAAACGTCGTCACCTGATTTTCGGACGCAAGAAGATGGTTGAGCAGGCTAAAATCCTGTTAGCCAGGCTGTAAAGATTGATTCATTAGCTCGCGCTTAGTCGCGAGCTAATTTTTTTCGGTTGCTGTCATGTTTAAATTGCCGGAATTACCGCAACCGAAGATGTTTTTTAAACTGAAACCAACCAACCGCAAACGATTGCGCAATGTTCGTGACAATTGCCACAGTTATTGGTATAAAGCACACGAAATTTAGAAACTCAATTCAGGAGAACCCCATGGAACTGTCAGCATTGACTGCTGTTTCACCAGTAGACGGCCGTTACGGAAGTAAGACTATTGCACTACGCAGCATCTTTAGCGAGTTTGGCCTACTAAAGTACCGCTCTATCGTTGAAATCCGTTGGTTACAAAAACTTGCAGCGACAGATGCGATCAAAGAAGTACCAGCATTCAGTGCGGAAGCAAACCAGTTTCTAGATGAGATCGCGGCAAACTTCAGTGAAGAAGATGCAGCGCGCATCAAAGAAATCGAGCGCACCACCAACCACGACGTAAAAGCGGTTGAGTACTTTCTGAAAGAGAAAGTGGCGGGCGTTCCTGAACTGCACGCGGTGAACGAGTTCATCCACTTCGCATGTACTTCTGAAGATATCAACAACACGTCTCACGCTCTGATGCTGCACGAAGCGCGTGAAACTGTGATCCTGCCTGAGATTCGCAACATCATCGATGCGATTCGCAAGCTGGCAAACGAATACCGTGACATCCCTCTGCTGTCTCGTACTCACGGCCAACCGGCTTCTCCGTCAACCATGGGTAAAGAGATGGCTAACGTCGCTTACCGTATGGAGCGTCAGTACAAGCAGATCGAAAACGTTGAAATTCTGGCTAAGATCAACGGTGCTGTAGGTAACTACAACGCACACATGTCGGCTTACCCAAGCATCGACTGGCACCAGTTCAGCGAAGAGTTCGTGACTGAGTCTCTGGGTGTAACCTGGAACCCGTACACCACGCAAATCGAGCCACACGACTACATCGCAGAGCTGTTTGATGCCGTTGCTCGTTTCAACACCATCCTGATCGACTTCGATCGTGACGTATGGGGCTACATCGCTCTGGGTCACTTCAAACAAAAAACGATCGCCGGCGAAATCGGTTCTTCAACCATGCCGCACAAAGTTAACCCAATCGACTTTGAAAACTCAGAAGGTAACCTGGGTCTGGCGAACGCAGTATTCAACCACCTGGCGCAAAAACTGCCAATCTCACGCTGGCAGCGTGACCTGACAGATTCAACTGTGCTGCGTAACCTGGGCGTAGGTGTGGGTTATGCTATCATCGCTTACACTTCGACTCTGAAAGGTATCAGCAAGCTGGAAGTTAACCGTGATGCACTGCTGAAAGAGCTGGATCAGAACTGGGAAGTTCTGGCCGAACCGGTGCAAACCGTTATGCGTCGTTACGGTATCGAAAAGCCATACGAGAAGCTTAAAGAGCTGACTCGTGGTAAGCGTGTTGACGGCGAAGCGATGCGTAACTTCATCGATGGCCTTGAGCTGCCAGCTGAAGAAAAAGCACGCCTGAAAGAGATGACGCCAGCCAGTTACATCGGTTACGCAATCGAACTGACTGACAAGCTTTAATCTGAAGCGAATACGTCAAAGGGTAGCTTCGGCTACCCTTTTTTGTTGGTCAATCACCAACCATCATGTGCAGAAAAACCAAGTGACTCTATTTCCGAAAAAATGATGTCCTGAAAAATTTTGATTTACTGCAAAGCTTTCCTTTACTAAAAAACTTTTATTTACTAAAAATTTTTATTTACTAAAAAACAAAGTCACTTTGCCCACTTCAATGCCAAACTTACGTATCGTGGTCACATTGAACAGGCGCGTTTCGTCCTGACGATACATCCAGTCATCAAATGTCACCTCAATTTCGCTGTCGTCGGTTTTCAGCAAAAAATCATATTGCCACTGCAGGGCATTACCGATTTCCTGTCCGGTTGCCACTCCGATGATGTCGTCGGCTTGCCCCTGATACATCCCCTCGCCAGTGCGAGTTATGGTCCAGATACGCTGACTCTGCTCACCATCGTCAAACTCAAAGTCTTCAACCAAGGTCAAAACATCACCAGAGACAGTCCCTACGATATCAACCTCAAAGCGCCGGGTCTGCTTATCGGTATAATCCTGTACCATTCCCCAGGCCTGAGTGTGACCGGAAAAATAGCCAAATAAATCGAAAGTCGGCTGACTCGCTTTATAATCCTTGAGCTCAGCCGAGCAACCCGCCAACATGGTTGCGGCCATCAGTAACCAGGCTCTGACTACCCACCAGAGTTTTGCTGTCGATGTCATCGGTTCATCCCTATTAATTGACTGCGAAGTTTCGGATATTGGGTGTTGGGTGATAACCAGATGGCAAGAAAGGCTGAGTTAAACTTCGTATCTGTAACCTCTCCCAGAATCTGAGACTTGTCCTGTAGTGACATATGGATCATCTGTCCACGATGTCCGTCAGACACATAGACCAGCTTTTCGCCTGACAGGACATTCGGTAACATCGTCTCTAACAGCGGGAGCCAACGCTCAATCTCATCACTGGAATAGCCCATTTTCTGCCACTGATCCCGGGTGGCCTCGACCAGGTCTTCACGCTCAATATCACGCAAATAGCGGATCTCCAACGCCAGCGGGTGACGAGGCACATCATCCTGCTGCTGATATTTACCGTCCGGCGTTCTCAACCGGGAAGAATAGATATCTAACCACAGCCAGGACAAAGTAGCCTGCCCAACGACAGGCCATTCATTCCATTGTGGCTTTTGTGTTCCATTAACCTCTGCCGCGCTGGCTGTTACGCCGGTCCACAGCAGTGTGCTCAGGAAAAGTGTGGCGATTGACGTTTTCATTGCTAAACACCTTTATCAGTAACAAAGACACACCTAACCATTCCAAAAACAGTGCCAACACTGTATAAAAAACGGGCAAACCGAAGCCAACAGCCCCGAAACGATAACCCGCCCAATAACTTAGCGCGCCACCTAAGCCCGTAGCTATTATTACGAGCCAAGATGGCAAATGGCTCAATGCCGGGATAGCAAAAGCTGCAAACCAGACAAAAATGAACCAAAGCGCAATTAACCACACCGGAAGATGCGGATTAATAAAGAAAAATAGCCCGAGATGCATATTGGCCACATCAATCGCTATACCGGTGACGGCCACGGCGCATATCCGCCCTACGGCAACGGATAGCCGCCAGGCTGAAAACAGTAGCGTAACGACCACCAGCAAAGTGGTCAGCCACTGCCACTGCTCCTGACCCAGGACGGCCAATAGCCAAATCAGCTCAAACCAGACTGAAACCAGGAGAAATGAACGCATCATCTGGCTCGTTGCAGAGTGAGGTGAATGGTACTGATGGTTTGCGCCTTGAATCCTCCCTCGCAATAGCACAGGTAATAACGCCACATGCGGATAAAACGCTCGTCATACCCCAGCTCACGAACCTGAGCTAAAGACGACTCAAACCGCTGCCGCCAGTCGGCCAGAGTTTTCGCATAGTCCTGACCAATATCTAACAAGTCACGCACCACAAAGTCCGTACTGCGAGTCGCCATGCTGGTGAGCGCCGTAATCGACGGCAGGAAGCCACCAGGGAAAATATACTTCTGGATAAAATCGACGTTATTACTGTAATAATCGTAACGCTGGTCCGCGATAGTAATCGCCTGAATCGCCATCAAACCGCCCGGTTTGAGCAGCTTTTGGCACTGAGTCATATACGATTGCAGATACGCTTTACCGACCGCTTCAATCATCTCGATCGAGACCAGCTTATCAAAGGTGCCTTCCAGTACTCGGTAATCCTGCTTAAGTAAGGTGATACGTTCCGACAGGCCCAACTGCTCGATCTTACGTTTAGCGTAATCATATTGCTGCTCAGAGATCGTCGTCGTGGTCACGTGGCAGCCATAGGTTTGCGCCATGTAGATCGCCATCGCGCCCCAGCCGGTACCAATTTCAATCACGTGATCATCGGCTGTGAGTTTGAGCTGCTGACATAAGCGATCCATTTTCTGAACCTGTGCCTGCTCCAATGAATCTGAGGTATTCAGATACAGAGCGCTGGAATACAGCATGCGCTCATCAAGGAAGGTGCGGTACAAATCATTACCCAAATCGTAATGGGCCTCGATATTTTGCTTGGCACGCACAATCGAGTTACGTTTCAGCCAGTGCCCAAGTTTATTAACCGCGCGCGTTATAACGCTGCTTTGCGCCTCAATTTTATCCAACGCGGCGAGGTTACGAGCCATCAGCTCAGTCAGCGCCGTCAGATCAGGACTGTCCCACCAGCCGTCCATATAGGCTTCTGCGGCGGCGATACTGCCGCCTTTCAGGACCCGGGCGTAGAAGTCCGGATTTGACACTCGGATCACAGCATGAGGCTCTGTGGCTTTGTATTCGCCAAACTGCTCCTGATTAATCGTATTACCACAGAAGTGTTCTTCGATGGTCAGTGACCCGCTATTCAGAAAACGAAGTGACTGCAGGGCCAGGCTACGCGCCCCTTTCTGCCACTGCGACAAGGTCTTGGGTAGTTCTAATGATGAGGAATTTAACATTGAGAATTCTCCTTATTGTTTTTATCCGCCTTGCTCTGGCGACTCTCGGGGTGTGAGCGATACTTGGGATGAAAGTTATCCTTAGGATGTAAATAAGTCGGTGCGCCTTTCACCCACAGCTTGAACGCCTGCCAATAAATCCCGAACACAACTTTTACCGTCATTGCCGGAGTGCGTACCAACAACTTTAGTAACCCGGAAGAGGTAAAAGGACGCGCTTTAAGCGCCAGAGTGGCATCAAATTCCTTTTGATCCCGATGACATTCGAGGTGCACCATTAATGAATGGTCCAACGGCTTCAGCCGCCATTGGTACTCCTGTTCAACGGGATTGAACGGCGATACATGAAACACTTTCTCGTGCTTCCAGTTCGCGCCGTCGGCGCCGCTGTCTGCCGCCACTGCATAGTAATGCCGCTCGTTCCAGGGAGTGTTACTGACCTCAGCCAACAAGTAACGCCAGTGTCCTCCCCTGTCATAAAGATAGTAAAAATTAACAGGACTGAAATAGAGACCGAGATAACGCAGATGAATCACAGCCAGCACTTTGCCGTCGCACTGCTCACCGGTCAGCTCATACACTTTATCCTGGACCGCTTGTTTCAGCGGCCCCTGACCGAGATAATCATCACGGCGAAACCGAGCCCAGTGCCACCAACGTTCGCCCAGTCCCCACACTTTCTGAGACAGTGCCGGCCAGTCATCAAGGTCGATACAGGGCATAAACAGCGGATAATTGAGTGAGTGCGTCACCGGGGTAAACCGGCGATGACGTACCTGGCCAACCATTAGAGCGCTGCCCGCTGTTTGCTGCTGCATTACGCTGCTCCTCTCGCATCTCTTGCCGCCTGAGCCTGAATTTGGGTGATAACGTCCAGTGCGCTGCGCACCCCATCCTCGTGAAAACCGTTGTGCCAATAAGCACCGCAATACCAGGTATTGTTCAAGCCACTCACTTCCTGCTTTCTCTCCTGCGCCCGAACAGACTGCAGGGTGAATACCGGATGGTGATAAACAAACTTGCGCAGAACCTTGTCCGGTTCTATCGAGTGCGTGCTGTTGAGGGTCACGCAAAAAGTGTGCGGCGAATGAATATGCTGCAGGATGTTCATATTATAGGTCAGAGACGGCAACTGCTGATCTTCTCCTGCCTGCCCGCTCAGCCAGTAATTCCACGAGGCCCATGCCGCTTTGCGTTTAGGCAGAAGTGCAGTGTCCGTGTGTAACACCACTTCGTTGGCCTGATAAGCCATGGCACTTAAAATATCTGTTTCGTTCCGGCTTGGGTCATTTAACATATTCAGAGCCTGATCGCTGTGACAAGCAAATATCACCGTGTCAAAATGCTCAACCCGACCATTCACTTCCAGCTCAACACCTTGCAGAGTTCGTCGCACCTGACTTACCGGCGAATTTAGGCGGATACGGTCAGAGAATCCCCGGGTCAATGGTTCAATATAGGCACGGGAGCCGCCTTCAATCACATACCATTGCGGCCGGTCGGTAATATCCAGTAATCCGTGATTGAGAAAGAAACGCAGAAAAAACATCAGCGGAAAAGCGCGCATATCAGCCAGCGACGAAGACCAGATAGCAGCCCCCATTGGTAAAATGTAGTTGCGGCAAAAGTAGTCGGAAAAGCGGTGATGGAGCAGGAACTGCCCGAGGGTTTGCAAGCTTTGCTGTTCGTCCCGTTCAGCCTGCTTGGCCAGCTTATTAAAGCGGACAATTTCCCGGATAAAGCGATAGAAACTGGGTCGTAACCAGTTGCGCTTCTGGGCAAACAAGGTGCGCAGCGTATGGCCGTTATACTCCAGCCCATTACTATCATTGCGCACACTAAAACTCATTTGAGTCGGCACGCCTTGTACCCCGATTTCATCCATCATGCGGATAAAGTTAGGATAGGTCCGATCGTTGTAGACAATAAATCCGGTATCCA
Source organism: Vibrio ostreae (assembly GCF_019226825.1). Lineage (NCBI taxonomy): Bacteria > Pseudomonadati > Pseudomonadota > Gammaproteobacteria > Vibrionales > Vibrionaceae > Vibrio > Vibrio ostreae. Next base: position 698,582 of record NZ_CP076643.1, on the reverse strand, counting down.
CAGAGTAAGATTGCCCCTGCAGTTCAACATCTACTGTCGCCGTGTGTCCGCCGATATAATCGTTGGCTTCAAATAATGTAATGTCATGCTCCTGATGCAGGTAGTACCCGCAGGTCAGGCCAGAAATTCCCGTGCCGACAATGGCTATTTTCATTGTAATGTCCTTCTAAGTACGGAAAAAACGACGGATAAGGCGGTGTTGCCAGCTATACGGCAACACGCCGAGGCAGCGTATTATCCAGGTAAACCGGCGCGGAAAGTAAATGCAGTCCTGCCCGCGCTCAAGCCCGTGACGAATCCGTTGAGACGCTTGCTCAGCAGTCACTATCATTGGCATATTGAACGTGTTTTTATCGGTCAGCGGAGTGGCGACAAAACCGGGAAAGATGGTTGATACCGCGATTTCACGCTGACTCCAGTCAAGGCGCAGTGTGTTGGCCAAATAGGCGACGGCTGCTTTCGAAGCGCCATACGCCTCAGCTCTTGGCAACGCGAGCTCACTGGCGATTGAGCCAACGATGGCCACCCTGTGTCCGGCGCTGAGATGAGGCTGGATGCCCTCTATGGCGTTGGCGAGACCAATCACATTAATCTCAAACACACGCGCCATAAGTTTGGCGTCCATCACTCCGTCATCGATGTACTCGCAATCACCGGCATTTAAAATCCATAATGTGGGAGTAAGAGGCAGTTGTGACAAAGCCGCAAGAGTCTGCTCACGCTGGGTGAGATCGAACTGCAAACAGTGCACTGAGGTTGAAAGCGAAGAGAGTTGCTGCAGCTTCTCCTGATTACGGCCGCAGGCGATCACCTGCCAACCAAGACGTGCATAGTCTTCGGCCAGTTTTTTACCAATACCCGACGTTGCCCCAGTAATCAGCACAGACCTCATTGCCCCAGCCTCCGTTTGATCGAGCGGATAACGCTGCCGAGTAACGGCAACTGCTCATACAACATCTCACCTAAATCAAAATAGTCGCGGTGGTAAATCACCTTCGCTTCATGAAACTTCACATGACTCATGCCCTGCACTTGTACCATTCGCCCTCCGGCCAATTTGGGATGTTGGAGCTGCATGGTCCAGGTCAGAAAGGCATTCTGCCCGGCCTGATGCTGTTCGTGGATAACGAAGTCACACCGGTCAACATTGCGGTACAGGTTATCGAAGTAATCAGCCAAAGACGCAAAGCCTTCGATACGATGTGCCGCATCTTCAAACACGACATCGTGATGATAAATATCCTGCAATGTATGCAAGGTGCTTTTGTTGAGCTTAGTGTAAAAATGCGCAACCGTTTGTACATCCATGACCGACCTCAATACTTATACAAAACATAATTTCGTACAACACAACTCTACTGTAGAGCATTTCGCAAAAGTTGTACAAAAAAATATTTGTACAACTTTTTATATTAGGGTGTACGCAAGGGGCAGCGAAGCCGATCACTAAGGCGCTAAGTAAGATGCTGAGTTTGGAGGATAAATAAGTAACAAAATGAAAACGGCACCCAAAAGTGAGCACGGTAAAAAGCAGGGTAAATCAAGGGCAGAGATGTGCGGCAATCCGTTGCACATCCCGATTGACGTTTACGGTAGCGACAAAAAACCAGACTCCGATATTGCTTCATTGCTTCATTGCTTCGAAATCTGGTTTTATCTTGAAACTTTGTTCACCAGTCAACGATCACCGATCAAGGGCTTCGGGTTAATGATTGACGACTGATAAACTGACGGCTGGCTGAGCCGGTAGATTGGCGGCAATGTACTCAGCCACTTGTTCCCGCTGCTCTTGGTTGAGATACAAACCTAACTTGGTACGGCGCCATAATAGGTCGTCACTGTTTTTGACAAATTCATGCTCCAGCATGTAATCCACTTCGATTTGGTATACACCTGGCGCAAACTCGCGCCCCATCTGTTCAGCGTTAGAAACACCCGCCAGCATTTTGTGGGTGTACATACCGAATTGAGTCACATAGCGAAACGCCTGCTTATCACTTAGCCACGGATATTGCTGCTGAATGGTGATGGCCAGTTTTTCCCGGCTACAGCTGAAATCGCCACCCGGCAATGTGCTGTACGCAGTCCATGGACGTCCCATGTTCGGGAAAAACGGCTCCAGTTTTTTCATCGCTGACTCACCCAGTTTACGGTAAGTCGTCAACTTACCACCAAAAATAGACAAAATCGGCGCTTCGCCATCTTTGGTCAGTTCCAGAGTGTAGTCACGCGTGATCGCCTGCGGTGAATCTGATTCATCATCACACAGCGGACGCACACCACTGTAAGTCCATACGACATCATCTTTGTGTACTTGGTTAACAAAGTGCTGGTTTACGATATCGAGCAGGTATTCCACTTCCTCATCGCAGATCTCGACTTTACGCGGATCGCCTTTGTACTCCATATCTGTGGTGCCTATGATGGAAAAATCCCCCAGATAAGGAATAACAAATACAATCCGGCCATCTTTATTCTGCAGAATGTAAGCTTTATTTTCGTGATGAACTTTTGGCACTACGATGTGGGAGCCTTTGATCAGACGAATGTTACGCGGTGACGCTGCATGCAAGCCGTCGTCAAACACCTGCTTGACCCAAGGCCCTGCCGCATTCACCAGAACTTTGGCTTTGCGCTCAAAACGCGTGTTGGTCAGCACATTATGAATCGTGACGTGCCAGATACCGTTTTTCTGTTCCGCTTGCTCAACCTTACAGTAGTTCGCCACTTCTGCTCCGTTATTCTGGGCAGACAACACATTCAGCAGCACCATACGCGCATCATCAACCCAGCAGTCAGAATATTCAAAACCAACCTTCATCTCTGGTTTCAGCAAACCGGATTTAGCCAGATCAATTTTGCGACTCGCTGGCAGTGTGGTGCGCTTACCCAGGTGGTCATACAGAAACAGGCCGCAACGAATCATCCACGCAGGACGCAGGAACGGGCGATGAGGCAGGCGGAATCGCATCGGAATCGAAATATGCGGCGCTTTACGCAGCAGTACTTCACGTTCGGCCAGTGCCTCTGAAACCAGACGAAACTCATAATGCTCCAGATAACGCAGTCCGCCGTGAATCAGCTTGGAACTTGCCGATGACGTCGCGCTGGCAAAATCCTGAGCTTCATAGAGACCGACCGACAGGCCTCTGCCGGCAGCATCCGCTGCGATACCGGCACCGTTGATACCTCCACCGATAATAATCATATCGAGAAGATGGTCATTATTATGTTGAGTCTTTGTGTTCATTTTTGCTGACCTTAGTATTCTAATGAGCGAACGAATATGACTCATGGTAGATCCATTTTCGTTTTCAGTCACCAAAAATGTTCGTTTATGCTCGATTTGTGTGATTCAGCCACAAAAAAAGCCCACAAGTATTAACTAATGGGCTTTTAATAGCGCTTAAATGAGTTTATGCGCTCTTACCTTCGATCACACTCAGAGTTATGTTGTGCTCGTTAAGGATATTGATAATCTGTTCCGGCGGGCGCTGGTCGGTAAACAGACTGTGAATTTGGGAAATATTGCCCAGTTTCACCATGGCGTTACGACCAAATTTAGAATGGTCCACCGCGAGCAGTACGCTGCGACTGTTCTCGATAATCGCCTGTTTGACCCGAACTTCATGGTAGTCGAAATCCAGTAATGAACCGTCCAAGTCTATGCCACTGATACCAAGAATACCGAAGTCCAGACGAAACTGCTTAATAAAATCCAGTGTCGCCTCGCCAACAATGCCGCCGTCACGGTTGCGTACTTCGCCACCCGCCAGAATCAGCCTCACTTCCGGATTAGGTAACAAGATGGTTGCCACATTCATATTGTTGGTGACAACACGCAGTTGCTTGTGGTTTTTATTCAGGGCGCGGGCAACCGCTTCAGGTGTGGTTCCGATATCAATAAACAGTGTCGCACCATCCGGAATTGACTTGGCGACCTCCTCAGCAATAATGTCTTTTTCGCTGAAATTTATCGATTTACGCGTATTATAAGAGATGTTTTCCGAACTTAACGGAATCGTCGCCCCACCGTGATAACGGCGGATTTTATTTTCGTCGGCGAGTTCATTAAGATCACGACGAATGGTCTGCGGGCTGACATTAAAACGTTCGACTAACTCTTCGGTGCTCACATAACCATGTTTAGTAACCAGCTCGACAATCTGCTGGTGTCGTGGAACTTGCTTCACGTACTCTACTCCTGATAGTGATCTTGTTGTTATAAAGGGCATTGTGCGCCAATTACAACCCTATGAGAAGTTGTGAAGCCCCAAATCAGGAGCTGATGCAAAAAAAGAGCGCTCTTACGCGCTCTTTTTTGTTGGTTTGCCCATAAATCAGACGATTAATCTTCACTATCGCGTAATTCTGACCAAACCTGAGCACATTTCACCGCTCGCTTCCAGCCTTTGTAACGACGGGCGCGCTTGTCTTCGTCTTCATGCGGTGTAAAGGTACGATCCAGAACCGCTTTATTACGCACTTCCTCGATACCACTCCAGTAACCTACCGCGATACCAGCCAGATAAGCAGCCCCCAGTGCAGTCACTTCCGTCACTTCAGGACGCTGTACTTCAGTATCCAACACATCAGCCTGGAACTGCATCAGGAAGTTGTTTGCCACCGCACCACCGTCGACTTTCAACGTCTCCAGACGGATACCTGAGTCGGCCTGCATCGCATCCAGTACGTCACGAGTCTGGTAGGCAATCCCTTCCAGCGTGGCGCGGATAATGTGGTTGGTATTGGTGCCGCGAGTCAGACCAACAATGGTGCCACGGGCATGTGCATCCCAGTAAGGTGCGCCAAGGCCGGTAAATGCAGGCACCACGTAAACGCCGTTAGAGCTGTCTACTTTGGTGGCAAAGTATTCAGAGTCGTGTGCGTCCGAAAACAGTTTGAGTTCATCACGCAGCCACTGAATCGAAGCACCACCCATAAAGACCGCACCTTCCAGTGCATAGTTAGGCTCACCGTTCGGGCCACAAGCCAGAGTCGTCAACAAACCATGGGTTGAAGCTACGCGCTCGGTCCCCGTATTCATCAACAGGAAGCAGCCGGTACCGTAAGTGTTTTTCGCCTGTCCAGGTTCAACACACATCTGACCGTACAGTGCTGCCTGCTGGTCACCGGCAATACCTGCGATCGGAATACGTGTGCCGCCTTTACCACCAATGTTAGTTTTACCGTAGATTTCAGATGATGATTTCACTTCCGGCAACATAGAGGCAGGAATACCCAGCTCATCGAGCATCTTTTGGTCCCAGCACATGTCATTGATATTAAACAGCATAGTACGCGATGCGTTAGTGTAATCAGTAATATGAACGCGGCCCTGGGTCATCTTCCACACCAGCCAAGTATCAACGGTACCAAACAGCAGTTTACCCGCTTCAGCATCTTCACGAGCGCCCTCGACGTTATCCAGAATCCATTTCACCTTGGTACCGGAAAAATACGGGTCAAGAACCAGACCGGTATTATCACGCACGTAAGACTCCAGACCACGAGCACGTAACTCATCACAAATGTCAGCGGTACGACGACATTGCCACACAATCGCGTTATATACCGGCTTACCTGTCTCTTTGTTCCACACCACAGTAGTTTCACGCTGGTTGGTGATACCGATAGCGGCGATTTGATCACTGCTGATACCGGTTTTCGCCAGGACTTCAGTCAGCGTTGAACTTTGGGTAGCGTAGATCTCCAACGGATCATGTTCAACCCAGCCACCCTGCGGATAAATTTGGGTAAATTCACGTTGTGATACCGCGACGATATTAGCGTCGTGATCGAGAATAACAGTGCGTGAGCTGGTTGTGCCTTGGTCGAGTGCTACAACGTATTTTTGGTCGCTCATGTCAGGATTCCTTTTGTTTTCTATTATGTTCTATTTTAAAATCGTTTTAATGGTGACTTTACAGATCAATAAGTCTGTGGTTACGCCGATGCGTTTTCCACCGTTTCATCACATTGATTCGGGATAGTGCAACCCTGGCCTTCCTGAGGTAAGTGTGCACCGATCACTTTCGGATACAGCCATCCGCCAAAACACGCACCACAAATGGTAGCGACAATCGGCACGATGAAATACGGGATATCTTTAGCGCCGGACAATGCGTAATCCCAGCCAGCAAGGTAAGCAAACAGCTTGGGACCGAAGTCACGCGCCGGGTTCATAGCAAAACCGGTCAGCGGGCCAAGTGAGCCGCCAATAATCGCAATAAGGATACCGATCAGTAAAGGGTTCATTGCGCCACGTGACGCGCCATTGCGCTCATCACCCAGCGCCAGAATGACAAACATCAAAACTGCGGTAATGACAAACTCGACCGCAAAAGCACCAGAAAAAGAGAGAGCCGGATTCGGGTAAGTCGAGAAAATACCTGCCGTAGCCAGAGCCTCTTCACTACCTCGGGTGAAATTGTGGGCAATTTCGTAGTCGGTAAACAGCGGGCCGAACAGAGCGTAAACCAGCGCGGCTGCGCTGAAAGCCCCCAACAACTGAGCAGCGATATAAGGGATTACCTTTTCCTTTTCAAAGCCGTGAAATACGGCTAATGCAATTGTGACTGCCGGATTAATATGCGCTCCGGAAACCCCCGCTGTGCAGTAGATGGCAATCGCAACTGCAAAGCCCCACATAATACTCACTTCCCATTGGCCAAACTGCGCACCGGTTAAAACCAGTGCCGCAACGCAGCCAACACCGAAAAATATCAGTAATCCGGTGCCAATAAATTCAGCAATACATTGTCCTAGCAAACTAGGTTGTTTAAGAGTGGTCATAATGTTCGTCCTTTTGTTTTCACGGCTCGTTATAGTTGCTCGTTATAATTGTGTTGTTGCTGACGTAATTATGCATTCATTATCGAATACGAAAACAAAGAAACACAAAAAATGCGCGTTCACTCATAACTAAATGACAAACTCATTTCTTGTTTGTTACATAGATCACTTTATTCCCGCATCTTTGCTGCCTCAGATCATGGAAAAGGCGCTAAAGTTCGCACATTAAGTCCTCTGCACACACCAGGTCATTGCGTAACCCACCCCGACAAATAACCATAAGCTATTGTTTTAAAATAATTTAATCCATAAAACTTTCGAAAGTGACAATTAAATCACTAAACAAACACTAAAAACAACACAGTTAGGCAACATAAATAGCAAATGATTAACAACACAACGTTCGTTCGCTCGGAAAATAAACAAAAATTTTAAAATGAATCGGTAAATCAATAAGTAGCCGATAACAAAATCGCCGATTCGCATAAAGGTAAGCGCGGACAGAATAAGCCGCTGTCAATAAACGCAGCAGCAAGCATAGAGCAAGCGGTCATGACAAGAACAGTTCTGTCTGTGCGCAAGTAATGTTCCGTTAAACGATCATGACTCAGAAGAAGCAGGTCCAGAAGAAACATACAGTGGGATTATGAGGGCAAAACAAAAGGCCCTGAGGGTGAACTCAGGGCCTTGGATTGACATCCCCCCGGGCAGAGCAGGCCGTGTCCGGAGTGATTGTTTTATTGGCCAATGGGTTTATCGGCACATTGGCTTATTGGTGCATTGGTATCTTGGGGAATTACGAATTGCGCAGCGCGGCAATTCGTTTATCCAACGGAGGGTGACTCATCAGCAGTTCTGTTAATGTGCTTTTACCGTTAATACCAAATGCCATCATTGAACCTTCAAGCTGAGGTTCATAGCTCATCTTCAGACGCTCCAGTGCGGCAATCATTTTCTGTTTACCGACCAGTTGCGCGGCACCAGCATCGGCATGGAATTCACGATGACGGCTATACCACATCGTAATAAAGCTTGCCAGGAAGCCGAACACCAGCTCCAGCACCATAGAGACCGCAAAATAAACCATCATGTTGCTGCCCTCACCCTCTTCCGAGTCACGGGATGCGATCAGGTTGGCAACAAAGCGCGACAGGAAGATAACGAAGGTGTTCACCACACCCTGCATCAGTGTCATGGTGACCATGTCACCGTTGGCAATGTGGCTTATCTCATGGGCGAGTACCGCTTCGGCTTCATCACGGGTCATGTTATGTAGCAGTCCCGTAGAAACAGCGACCAGAGAATCATCACGCTTAGCACCGGTTGCGAATGCATTCATGTCCGGCGCGTCGTAAATCGCCACTGTCGGCATACCAATACCCGCTTGCTGTGCCTGACGACTCACAGTTTGCATCAGCCAGTGCTCCATTTCATTACGCGGGTTTTCAATCACCATTCCGCCCACAGAGCGCAGTGCCATACCTTTCGACATCATCAGCGAAATGAAGGCACCGCCGAAACCAAACACTGCCGCCATAACCAGCAGACCAGACAGACTGCCTGGCTGCATACCGGTAAAGGCATACACAATATTCAAAACAACACTTAACACCAGCACCACGGCCAGGTTGGTCGCCAGGAATAATAACACTCGCTTCATTTACTTTTCTCCGCACAGGATGTGAAATATAACGCCCTTAGTTGTCTGTTTTAAGTCAGGGCTTATAGACTGATTCTTTTACTTTAAGACGTAACTAATACTGAAAGACTAATCTAATAGATAGTGTCTAAGATTTGATATTCAAGGTTAAGCAGTAAATTGCAACATTTAATGTCTGTCTTCAATGCCCATTCAGCGTCAGGTCGGATCAGTATAACTTTAGACTTTGGTCTTATTGAGGGATCCCGGGAAAGAAACTACATTTTGGGAGTTCAGGGATTAACCGATAATGAAAGGAAAGTATCATGGCTGAAGCGCATAGCTACCAAATGGCGATTGATTTACTTTGTTGTCACCTAGGCTTAACTGAAGAAGAAGCCAAAAAAGAGCTGGGTATCAGTACTGATTCAGCCAAACAGCAGAATATCGCTGACACGCATTATGCGCTGATGGGTTTAAATAAAAACTAAGGTTTGAATCAAACCCATACTTGCAATGCACATAAGTTTTACTGAAAAAGGCTGCCAAGGCAGCCTTTTTTGATCGTTTGTTTTGCTATCACGTCATCGACCGGGAAATCAGTTATCCCCTACTGGCCCGCTACGCGTGCTCAGGCTCGCCGACTAACGGCGTCACATCGATGTATTTGCCCAGATCCTGGCGTTTAGCGCTGAGTAAATAAGGGATCTCACCCAACTTAGGCGCGTCGATGTGCTGCTCCAGCATGGTGATGATATCGGCATAATGTTCTGTGCCGGGATTGATGCGGTTCGCGACCCATCCCACCAGGTTCAGTCCGTCGGCTTTGATGCTCTCGGCCGTCAGTTGCGCGTGACTCAGACAGCCCAGCTTAATACCAACCACCAGCACCACCGGTAACTGCTCTTGCTTAACCCAGCTAGACAGATAGTCTGAATCTGATACCGGAACCCGCCAGCCACCGGCACCTTCCACTAATACCATGTCAGAATTCGCTTTTAGCTTCGCCAGCTTGTCGCTGAGAACTTCATATTCAATCGTCACATTTTCATATTTGGCAGCAATGTGAGGCGAAGTGGCCAGTTCCAGTGCATAAGGATTAATATCTTCGTAATCCATTTTCTTCGACGCAGCCTGCAACAGGTGCAGCGCATCTGAATTACGAAAGCCATGCTCAGTTTTCTCACAACCGGCGGCTACTGGCTTATAACCAATCGTCGTTAAATCCCTGGCAGATAATGCCTGTAAAATGGCTTTGGATGCCACTGTTTTGCCAACGTCGGTATCCGTACCCGCAATAAAAAATGCATCTATCATCGATGTATTACCCCTAAACAAACCTGATATGTTGCAGGCAGAAGACCTTGATGGTTACCAAACAACTGGTAGTGCTGCTCGACCTGAGTGAGCACGCGTCGGCTGGTTAAGCCACGCGAACGGCCATTGACGTGATTGGCGCCAATTCCCTTCAAATCGCGCATTAACGAAAATGCAGACTCGTACCAGACTGTAATCGTCGGTAAGTCTATTTGATGTTGCAAACACTGGGCTTGCGCCAACGCAATTTTTAACTGATTGAGCGTGATGAAATGATTAACGTGTTGATGTGCATCAATTTTCGCCCAGGCAGATTTAAGTTCACTCAGCGAGCCATCAAGTAAAGTAGAAAATAAGCCGATGCCGTCAGCTTTCAAGACCCGACGCACTTCGCGCAAAGGTTGTGATAAATCATCACACCACTGCAATGCCAGGCTAGAAAATACGACATCGAATGATTGGGCCGCAAACGGCAGACGCTCAGCATCCGCCAACACGTAGCGCATCCTGTCATCACCGCAACGCTCTCGGGCGGTATCCAACATACCGGCAGATAAATCTGCACACACGACACGAGCGCCACGCTGACGCAGTAACAGCGAGAAATAACCGGTGCCACACCCCAGATCCAGCACCTGATAGCCGGTCAGGTCTGCAGGCAGAAAACGAAGTAAACGCTCACCGACATCGCGCTGAAAAGCTGCATGCTGGTCATAGTGAGCCGCTGCTTTACCAAACGCCTCGGCAATCGCGGCTTTGTCGGTACTCAAAGAGGAATCCGATAGCATAGTGACTGTCATGTTTGCTCCTCCAGACAGCGCAGCAGGCTCTCTGCCATATGCTGGACATGAGCGACCTGATGACTGGCAGTCAGCGTAATACGCAGCCTTGCACTGCCCTGCGGCACAGTTGGCGGGCGAATCGCTGTCATCCAGCATCCGGACTGTTTCATTTGCTCAGCAACATCCAGGGTCCTTGCGGCACTGCCGAGAACAAAAGGCTTAATGGTGGTATCAGTTGCCATATAGCCAGGCAAATCTTTGAGCATGGCATCATAGGTATCGGATAACTCGACCAACTTATCCCGGCGCCACTGCTGGGACTGAATCATCTGCGCGGCGTGAGTCAGGGCGTGGGCCTGGGAAGGCGGCATCGCGGTAGAGTAAACATGATGACGGGCAAACTGGGTCAGATAATCCCCGACCGAAGCGTTACATAAAATCGCGGCACCGGACAGACCAAACGCTTTACCGAAGGTCGCCACCAGAATATCCGCTTTTATACCCGCAGCATCACAACTGCCTGCCCCTTTGCGCCCCAGAATTCCAATGCCGTGCGCATCATCGACGGTCAGCCAGGCTTTCCCTTCAATACTATGCTGAATTTGCGCCAACGGAGCCTGATCGCCATCCATACTGAATACGCCTTCAGTGACGACCAGCTTAGCGGCGCTATCGGCATTCAGCAGTTGGTTGAGATGCTTGATATCATTATGACGAAAGCGCTTCATAGTCGCTGCACTGAGTAATCCGGCTTCCAGCAGCGAGGCATGATTCAGTTTATCCTGAATGACAACATCGTCTTTGTTGAGCAGGGTAAACAACAGCGCCTGGTTTGCGCTGAAACCAGAGCCGAACAGCACCGCACGCTCGTAACCGAGCCACTGACACAGCTCTTGTTCAAGAGCCTGATGGGCATAGTTGAAGCCGGTGACCAAAGGCGATGCACCGCTGCCACAGCCATATTTATCCAAACCAACCTGCCAGGCTTTGACCAGTTCAGGATCCGCCGCCAGCCCGAGATAATCGTTACTGGAAAAATTGACAAACTGGCGGCCGTTTTGTTCAAAACGAACCTTATTGCTGCCCTGCAGCACCTGCAGAGTCCGGCTCAGCCCCTGCTGCTTGCGCGCGGCAAGGGCTTGCTCGATTCTGGAGTTAAACGCTGGCATCGTAGAAAATGTCATCCGCGGTTGGACGAGCTGCCACACGCTCTACCACGCGATCCAGCAGTTCATTTTCAGTAATTTCATCTGGCTTTTGAGCCACTTGTTGACTATTTATGCCCAGCTTTTTGAACAGCATCATATCGCTGTCTTCAGCCGGGTTTGGTGTGGTCAGTAACTTGCAACCATAGAAAATAGAGTTAGCTCCAGCCATGAAGCAAAGTGCCTGCATCTGCTCATTCATATTCTCGCGACCGGCTGACAAGCGCACTGCCGACTGTGGCATCATGATGCGGGCAACCGCGATCAGACGAACAAAATCAAACGGCTCCACATCTTCAGCTGTCTCCAGCGGCGTGCCTTTGACTTTAACCAGCATGTTAATCGGCACACTTTCCGGGTGTACCGGCAGATTAGCCAGTTCAACCAGTAGTCCGGCTCGGTCATTGGTGCTTTCGCCCATGCCGATAATACCGCCTGAACAGATTTTCATGCCGGCATCACGCACGTGGGACAAGGTATCCAGGCGATCCTGATAAGTACGCGTGGTGATGATGTTACCGTAGAACTCAGGCGAGGTGTCCAGGTTGTGGTTATAGTAATCCAGCCCGGCGTCAGCCAGCTCTTTCGCCTGTTCAGAATCGAGCATACCCAGCGTCATACAGGTTTCCAGCCCCATGCCTTTCACGCCTGAGATCATCTCTTTAAGCAATGGCATATCACGCGCTTTCGGGTTCTTCCACGCCGCGCCCATACAGAAACGGGTGGAACCTGAGTTTTTCGCTTTTTGCGCGGCGTCTAATACACGTTCCACTTCCATCAGACGCTCTTTATCAACGTCAGTACGGTAGTGAGCACTTTGCGGACAATACTTACAGTCTTCTGGGCAGGCACCGGTTTTTATCGACAATAAAGTGCTGACCTGAACATAGTTATTGGGGTGAAACTGGCGATGCACCAGCTGTGCCTCAAACAACAGGTCCATAAACGGTTTTTCAAGCAGGGCGTTGACTTCAGCCACTGTCCAGTTATGACGAGTTTCCACGTGTAATCCTTGTTGGGGTTATTAGTTTTATGTTGGCTAGTCTACCGACAAGCGTTAGACTGTCAACAACAACAAAATCAACAAGTTTACACTTGTTTTCTTTTTAATCTAATTTTCAGTTCGGATTATCTATGGATCTCGCCTTCGACCGCCAGCACATCTGGCATCCTTACACTTCGACCCTTACACCTCTGACCTGCTACCCGGTGACCCATGCCGACGGTGTCTCGCTCTATCTTGAGGATGGTACAGAGCTGGTAGACGGCATGTCTTCCTGGTGGTCCGCCATTCACGGTTATAATCATCCGCGCCTTAATCAGGCCGCTCACCAACAGATTAATAAGATGTCTCACGTCATGTTCGGCGGCATTACCCATCAGCCGGCGATTGATGCCTGCCGCAAGCTGCTGGAGCTGGCTCCGGACAATCTGCAACATGTTTTTCTGGCTGATTCCGGCTCAGTCGCGGTTGAAGTCAGCCTGAAAATGGCGCTGCAGTACTGGCATGCCAAAGGCGAACAGCGTCCGAAGTTTCTCACTCTGCGCCACGGCTATCACGGCGATACCTTCGCCGCGATGTCAGTCACCGATCCGGACAATTCGATGCACAGTCTGTATAAAGGCTTCCTGCCGGAGCATCTGTTTGCTGAGTCGCCGCGAGGCGGTTTTTGGCAAGAGTGGGATGACAACGACATCGTCGATTTCCGTCGACAGCTCACCGATAACCATCACCAGATAGCCGCAGTGATCTTAGAGCCCATCGTGCAGGGTGCAGGAGGAATGCGTATCTATCACCCGCAGTTCCTGCGTGAAGTGCGCGCCTTGTGCGACGAATTTGGCGTCTTGCTGATCCTGGATGAAATTGCGACCGGATTTGGCCGCACCGGCAAGTTGTTTGCCTGCGAACACGCAGGCATTGCACCGGACATTCTGTGTGTCGGTAAAGCGCTGACAGGTGGCTACATGACCTTATCGGCCACCCTGGCCAGCAAAGACGTCGCCGATACAGTGTGCGGCGGTGAGGCCGGCTGCTTTATGCATGGTCCAACGTTTATGGGCAATCCGCTGGCATGTTCAGTCGCGGCTGCGAGTCTGGAATTAATTGCAGAAAATCACTGGCAACAACAGGTTAAACAGATTGAGCAATGCTTTGCTGAGCGTTTACCTCTCCTCAACCACTATCCGCAAGTCAAAGCAACGCGCTGGCTTGGCGCCATCGGGGTGGTAGAAACACATCATCCGGTGCACATGGAAGCGATTCAGGCATTATTTGTCGAACATGGAGTGTGGATTCGCCCGTTTGGCCGTTTGATCTATATGATGCCACCATTTATCAGTGAAGCTCATCATCTCGACCAACTGCTTAACGCGGTAGAAGCGGCCTTACAGACCCCGGAATGTTTTCAGTCGTAGCCAGCTTTTCAGCACAAGGACCGTTTTCAGGACAAATCTCGTCTTCAGACTTAGCACTGATTGTTATTGATACAAATTTGTTAGCGATACCAAATGGCCACCGGCGCTCACGCGCCGATGGCCATTGATAAAAGATGTCTGATTAGCAGCACTGCTTTACTGCTAGATTCGCCAATGATTATACCGCGTGCTGGGTCACATAATGCTGCCAGTACTGGTAAGCCGTGGCCATGGCTTGTTCGCGATCGAGGGTTTTGGCAAACAGCACTGCAGTCATGGTGGCAACCACGCTATTCGCCATCTGCACTTTGTCCTCTTCCGCAGTGCCAAGCGGGCAATCAGCAGGTAATGCAATATCAGACAGGTATTGTTCAGGCCAGTAATAACTGTGCACACCGTCGGTTTGGCTCAGCCACACCGTCTGGCTCACTTTCGGATTATACTCCGACTCACCGGATTGCCCTTTAAACGACACGACAGCATGTGCCGTCTTACCAATCACGTGCTCAACTTCTGCATGCAGTTGCTGAAAACCCGGGTGAAAGCTGCCGCGCAGACCTATCTCAGCACCACCAGGATTAAGCGCCCGCACCACGGTATTGATCGGTGTACGCAAACCATAGCGATTTTTCCAGCTCATCATCAGCTCAGCCTGAGGTGCAAACGCGCTCAGCGGCAAATAGGCGATATTACCGGTTTGCAGCAGGAGTTCGGCATGGTCTGCATCGGATGCCAGCGGTACCTGGCAAGCGGTCAGGTAATCCTGGGCATGTTCACGGGATGCGGGTTTGTCATTGTAACCGTGCATTAAGATCTTGTGACCATTATCTGCCATGATTCTGGCCGCCAGCAGATGCCATGGTTTTCCCGCCGCAGCGCGTTTACCGGCATAACATGGCCAGTCAATTTCTGCACCAATCGCTGGCACTCTTGACTGGAATGCTTTAACAAACCCGCCGATTTCCGCATTGGTCTCATTCTGGACCCGGATCAGCATCAGCAGCATGGCCATCTGGTCATCACCCACCTCTCCATTCAGATACTCATCCATCACCTGATAGGCTTGATCAAAAGTCAGCGGCTTACGCCCGCGTTCTCCGCGCCCGACCGTGCGAATACATTCCAGAATCGTACTCATTGCGACCTCATTCCTCTGCACAGCCATAGTCCGGCCGTGGTTATTTTGTTATTTATCGCTTTGTTTTACCACGTAATCGTTACGGGTCAATAGCCAGCAGTGATAACACTCTTTTCTCTTTCAGTATCGTACAGCTTAGCAGCGAAAGGCTGACAAAATCCGCTGTGCGAATATCGCATAGGATTCCCTTCATGCCGTGTATTCCGTGCATGCTAAGTCATAAAAATAGCGGGATTAGTAAAATAAAAGCGCCCTATTTTGCATAAAACAGGGCGCTTTGTTCTAGGTACTAACTTGGACGAGTTATCTTTAATCAATTTAACCGTTGCAAAGCACGTACCAAAAATTAAACCAAGTAAATTCAATAATTTATAAATTAACCCTTCGGAACAACGCACCCAGTTTGTGCATCATGCCCTATCAGTTATCATTCAGGCTCAGTGACGGCGCCTATTTTTCGGTACAAAAAAAACCGGCAGTTTCAATGCCGGTTTCTGATTTATATCTCTGAATCGGAGGTTAACCGATGTGAGTCAGACCACCCATGTATTTGTGCAGTACTGCCGGAATCTCAATACGGCCGTCGGCTTGCTGGTAGTTCTCCAGGATAGCAACCATAGTACGGCCGACTGCCAGACCTGAACCGTTCAGAGTATGAACCAGCTCAGGTTTCTTCTCACCTTTACGGCGGAAACGTGCTTGCATACGACGCGCCTGGAAATCCCACATGTTTGAGCACGAAGAGATTTCACGGTAGGTTTTCTGCGCCGGTACCCAGACTTCCAGATCGTAAGTCTTGCGAGCGCCAAAGCCCATATCACCGGTGCAAAGAACCACTTTGCGGTAAGGCAGCTCCAGCAGTTGCAGGACTTTCTCTGCGTGGCCGGTCAGCTCTTCCAGTGCCGCCATTGAATCTTCTGGCTTGGTGATCTGAACCAGCTCCACTTTGTCGAACTGGTGCATACGAATCAAACCACGCGTGTCACGACCGTAAGAACCGGCTTCTGAACGGAAACATGGGGTATGTGCCGTCATCTTCAGCGGCAGATCAGCTTCTTCTGAAATGGTGTCACGTACCAAGTTTGTTACCGGAACTTCAGCCGTTGGGATCAGAGACAGACGACGAGGCTCTTCGTCACTGGCTTTTTCTGCCAGAGGCTCTGTGTGGAACAGGTCTTTACCGAATTTAGGCAGCTGACCAGTACCAAACAGCGTGTCAGCGTTGACCAGGTATGGCACGTACAGTTCGGTGTAACCGTGCTCATCGGTATGCAGATCGAGCATGAACTGCGCAATCGCGCGGTGCAGACGGGCAAACTGACCTTTCATCACCACAAAACGTGCACCGGTGATCTTGGTTGCGCTGGCAAAATCAATACCGTCGCCCATTTCCCCCAGGTCAACATGATCTTTGACTGCAAAGTCATACTCTTTCGGTGTACCCCAACGAGACACTTCAACGTTGTCGTTCTCATCTTTACCATCGGGTACTGAATCATCTGGCAGGTTAGGCACACTTTGCGTGATCGCTTCCAGTTGGTTCTGAACCGCGTCCAGTTCGACTTTCTTCGCATCCAGGTCGGCGCCCAGGTTACCGATTTGCTGTTTAATTTCCTCGGCACCAGCTTTGTCACCTTGTGACATTAACTGACCGATTTGCTTGGAGATGGAGTTACGCGTGGATTGTAAATTTTCAACTTCTACTTGAATCGACTTACGTTGTTCTTCAAGTGTACGAATTGCGTCTACGTCGAGTTTGAAACCGCGACGCGCCAGTTTTGCAGCTGTTTCATCCAGCTCTGTACGAAGTAATTTAGAATCCAGCATTGCTAATCCTATGCTTTTGAGTTACGAAAAAACGCGTGTGCTTCCTTTTTAATCAAAGCCACGCGTATTGAAATTTATTGGGTCAAAGATAACGAAAAGTGACTACTTTTCATAGCGCTTTCGTGGGCTTTTTGCGTCCAGGTCGGCCAGATAATCTAACTTTTCACCAATCTTGGTTTCTAAGCCCCGTTTGGTTGGCTCATAGTAGCGAGTTCCGGTCATTTCCGGTGGCAGGTAACGTTCACCGGCGGCATAAGCACCCGGTTCGTCATGGGCGTAACGGTACTCTTCGCCATACCCCATCTCTTTCATCAGCTTGGTCGGCGCGTTACGCAGATGGATCGGCACTTCATACTCCGGCAGATTTTGGGCGTCATTGAGGGCCTGAGCCCAGGCGGTATAAACGGCATTGCTTTTGGGCGCACACGCGAGATAGACAATCGCCTGGGCAATGGCGCGGGTTCCTTCATAAGCACCGACCCGATGGAAGCAATCCCAGGCCGATAAAGCAACCTGCATCGCACGCGGATCGGCATTGCCAATATCTTCTGATGCGATCGCCAGTAAACGGCGGGCAATATACAGCGGATCGCACCCAGCGCTGATCATTCGCGCTGCCCAGTACAAGGCGCCGTCCGGATTTGAACCACGAATCGATTTGTGTAGCGCAGAAATCAGGTCATACCAAATGTCACCCTTGTTATCGAAGCGCGCTACTTTTTCACCGGCCACTTCGGCCAGCAAACTGATCGTGACCTGTTTGACACCCTGCTCATCCTGCTCCGCCATATCATACAGCAGCTCAAGATAATTGAGGGACATACGGGCATCGCCGTTCACCAGTTCTGCCAAACGTTCCAAAACCTGATCGTGAAACTGAGCTGTCTCTTTGCCCAGCCCGCGTTCGCTATCGGCGATCGCCTGATTAAGCGCCTGCAGGATTTCGTCTTTGCTGAGCGATGTCAGTTTGTAAACCCGCGCACGCGATAACAATGCGTTATTGAGTTCGAATGACGGGTTCTCGGTGGTCGCTCCGATGAAGGTCACCGTGCCATCTTCGATATGCGGTAAGAAAGCATCCTGCTGCGATTTATTGAAACGATGCACCTCGTCGACAAACAAAATGGTCCGTCTGCCCGCCAGTTTGTTCTCACGCGCTTTTTCAATCGCAGCCCGAATCTCTTTTACCCCTGAGGTCACCGCAGAGACACGTTCGACTTCCGCGTTGGCATAATTCGCGGCCACTTCAGCTAAGGTGGTTTTACCGGTGCCGGGCGGCCCCCACAAAATCATTGAGTGGATTTGACCTGCCTCCAGCGCCCGGCGCAGTGGTTTACCCGGTCCGAGAATATGCTGTTGGCCAATATACTGGTCAACGGTTTGCGGTCGCATGCGTGCAGCCAGGGGACGAAAATCCTCATCCCCGGCAAAGTCGAAATTGTAATTACTCAAGGTTATCCGTTACTCAGGTTATCGCTACTCTAGTACCAGCTTGTCGTATAGGTGAAATCCGTACGTCACAGAGTGATTACTCTGAGCGCTGATCGTCCACTTCTACGCCATCCGGCACTTTAAAGGTGAAACGACTCTTCGGTGGTGTTTGCTGCGTAACATCATCAAAGGTGAAAAGACTTTTCTGGCCGTCCTGCTCAATCACATTGAAACCTTTGACGACACCAGCGTTGTTAATGGTGATTTGGAACTGGCCTTGATTGGAATCAACGGCCGTTGGCGTGAGGGTAAACACATCGCCGTTTTCTTCAACCCGGTATGCGTCCCAATCACTGGCGCGGTTACGGGTCAGCAGAACAAACGGTGTCTGTTCTGTGGCCTGCGCTTGATCATAAATCGTCACCTGTTCAATGAACGGACTGTAGTACCACAATGACTTGCCGTCTGAGACTAACAAGTTTTCATCTGGCGCTTCAGTCTGCCAGCGGAACAGGCTCGGGCGGGCAATATCCACTTCACCGTTGCCTTCCATCACGACGTCACCGTCCGGGCTGACTACCTGTTGCTCAAATTTAGCACTAAAACCCTCGGTCATCGCCAGACGTTCACTCAATGTCTCTTTGGGTGAGGCGAAAACGGAAAAACTGCAAAAACACAGTGCTAGCCATTTGTTCATTCTGTCACAGCTCCTAGCTATTGGGGATAAGAAAGTTATAGGCGTTTTACTTTCTTATTGTGTCAATCCTGTGTGGGAAAAGTTCGATTCACCACAATCAAGGCCATAAAAAACTCACGGCATGGTGATTCGCTATCCGGTGCCTATATCATCCACTTAGCGCGACGATATCAGCCAACAGCCAATCCGCAGCACTGCTTAAACTTTTTGCCACTGCCACAAGGACAGGCGTCATTACGGCCGATATCTTTAAATGGATTTATACTCTGCGCTTTTGAACCAAGCATGGCTTCATCGGCAGCCAGAGCAACTTCATGGACCATCAGATCCAACTGCTTGATCATCGAGGCCAGGTCGGGCGGTAAATCGTAGCCTGCCGCTTTCATTTCCGCGTGCGTCTGCTCTTCATCAATCGCCAGCATCAGGGTCGTCAGCAGAGCTTGCAGCATACGCACCGATCCATCTGACAGATGGACTTCATGCCACAACGGCTCAACGTGCGGCCAGACATTCATAAAACCTTCGGCAAAATCAGCCAACGCCTCTTCACTGGACTCAGGTTGCGCTGCCAATAGTGCCAGCAAGCCGTAGCTGTTCTGCTTTAACTGATTGTACTGAGCATGGATTTGCTCCACGACAGCTGGTTTAATCGCACCGGCCTGCTCACCAAACACGGCTTGCAACCATTCTTCAGGGTCGAGCGGTTTCGTCGCCAGATTGGCGGCATATACTGCACCTTCAATAAACAACGGTGATTGGTCACACTCATCCTGAGTCAGATTGACTAGCTGATAGCTCATGGGGTCTCTTATATTTCATCAATGGCGAAAGCGGCATTATACCCAAACTGACCCGCTTGTGTGTGCCGATTTCCTCACAACTGCTGGCTTACTGGCCAACAAAACCAATAACAACCGCCTTGCTAACCGGGTATGACGTGACATTTGGGGTACGCCACACTACAATCTCGCCTCCATTTTGAACGGCAATGATAAAACACACTATGCGAGTAATTTTAGGCCCGATGGAGGGCGTACTGGATCACCTGATGCGTGAAATGCTGACACAGATTAACGATTACGATTTCTGTGTGACTGAGTTTGTGCGCGTGGTCAGCCAGCCATTACCGGACCATGTGTTTTATCGTCTCTGTCCGGAGTTGAAACAAAACTCACAAACCGCATCCGGCGTCCCGGTCAAGGTTCAGCTACTGGGTCAGGATCCGCACTGGATGGCAGAAAATGCCATTCGCGCGGCGGAACTGGGCGCATGTGGCGTTGACCTGAACTTCGGCTGCCCGGCAAAGATGGTCAACCAGAGCAAAGGCGGTGCAGCACTGCTGCAACATCCTGAACTGATTTACCAGGTGATCAAAGCCTGCCGTGAGGCGGTACCTGCTGATATCCCAGTAACGGCCAAAATTCGTCTCGGCTGGGAAAATCCTGATGACTGCTTTGAAATTGTCGATGCCGTGCAACAGGCAAAAGCCGATGAACTCACCGTACATGCCCGTACCAAAGCCGGCGGCTACAAAGCGAATGAAATTAAATGGCATTACATTGACCAGATTCGCCAGAAAACGTCACTACCGCTGATTGCCAACGGTGAAATCTGGAACTATCAGGATGGACAGGCCTGTATCGAAACCACCGGAGTCGATTCGCTGATGGTGTGCCGGGGTGCATTGAACATACCTAACCTGGGTAATATTGTTAAGCACAACCACACAGCCATGCCATGGAACGAAGTGGTGGATCTGCTGCTCAAGTATTCCGCCTACGAAGTGCGCGGCGACAAAGGGAAGTACTATCCTAACCGGGTTAAACAGTGGTTTTCTTACCTGCGTCAGGCCTATCCGCAAGCGGCTGACCTGTTCCGCGAAATCCGCACCATGACTCAGGTCGAACCTATTGTTGACCATTTCAAGCGTTACCGCGATGAACTAGCAACGCAAAGCGCTTAAAATAAATCAGGCCCCGGATGACTCACCCGGGGCCTGAATCTTTCACTCATATGTCGTCAGCGACCAACTAGCTCAGCAGCAGACTATCATCAGACAACTCTTCACCGCGCACTTTGGAGAACATCTCCAGCAGATCCGGCACATCCATATTGGCACGCTGCTCACCTGCCACATCCAGAACGATATTACCCTGATGCAGCATGACAGTGCGATCACCACACGCCAATGCATCTTTCATCGAGTGGGTGACCATCATCACCGTCAGATTAAACTCGGTCACGATTTTCTTGGTCAGATCGATGATGAATGCCGCCATACGCGGATCCAGCGCAGCAGTATGTTCATCTAAAAGCAACAGCTTACTGTCCGATAACGTCGCCATCACCAGACTGACAGCCTGACGCTGACCACCGGATAACAGGCCGATACTGTCTCCGAGGCGATCTTCCAGGCCTAAGCCCAGAATACTGATCCGCTCCTGAAACAACTTACGACGATTGCTGGACAAAGCATGTTTCCAGCCACGACGTTTACCACGCATGTAGGCCAGAGCCATATTCTCTTCAATGGTCAGGGCACCACAGGTACCGGCCAGCGGATCCTGAAACACCCGCGCACACAAATTTGCGCGGCGATCGACACTCTGGCGCGTAACATCAATGTCATCAATCAAGACTTGCCCGCCCACCATCGGCGTTTCACCGGTGACAGCGCCAAGCAGCGTCGATTTACCGGCGCCGTTCGACCCAATAACGGTCAGGAACTGATGCTCCGGCACTTCAAGATTCACGCCGCGCAGAGCGCGGTTTTCGAGGATTGTGCCGGGATTAAAGGTCACTTGAATATCTTCTAACCGAATCATACCGCTTCTCCTGACGACTTACCCTGCTTGCTTTTTGGTGTTTTGGATTTCATATTGCGTTTCACACGCGGCATGATCAGCGCTGCAGCAACCAGGACCGCGGTCACCAGGTTCAGATCTGATGCCTGCAGGCCAAACATACCGGAACTCAGAGCAAATGCCACTGCCAGGCGGTACAACACCGAGCCGACAATCACAGCGACCACCGCGACCCAAATTTTGCGCCCCGGGATCAAGGTCTGACCCAGAATCACCGCGGCCAGGCCGACCACTATGGTACCGACACCTGAGGTGACATCGGCAAAACTGTTGGTCTGAGCGAAAAGTGCGCCGGCGAAACCGACAAAGCCATTTGAAATCGCCAGACAAAAATAAGTATAAAATGCTGTGCTGGCCCCCTGAGCCGCCACCATACGCGCGTTAACGCCTGTGGCACGAAGACCGAGGCCAAAGTCACTGTTGAGCAGACGAATAATAAACAGCGCTGAGATAACGACCAGCACACCGACCACTAACGGACGAATCCACATGGCATCGCCCATCGCTTCGAACGGTGTCAGAATGGTATCTTCCCCGAGCAGTGCCAGGTTCGGACGTCCCATGATGCGGATGTTGATAGAGAAAGCGGCAATCATGGTCAGAATCGAGGCCAAAAGATGCAAGATGCCACAACGTACGGTCAGAAAGGCGGTCACCCAGCCCGTTGCCATACCAGCAACGATCGCCAGGCCGGTTGCCAGCCAAGGATCGATGCCCGATACAATGGCGGTAGCCGCAACCGCTGCGCCCATCGGAAAACTGCCATCGACACTCAAATCGGGAAAATCGAGCACCCTGAACGTCAGATAAACGCCCAAAGCAACCAACCCGTAAATCAGGCCAACTTCTAAGGCCCCAAAAAATGCAAAAGCAGACATACAAACTCCCTTTTCTGCTTAATTCTGAACGGCCCGCAGGCCGCTCAGTCAGGTTCAGCGCAACAGTTCACTGCCGCACTGCCATTTATTATTTTACGCTGGTCGCACGATCCAGGACGGATTGCGGAATGGTCATACCCAGTTTGTCGGCCGCGGTTTTGTTGATCACCAGGTCAGAACCTTTCGCGATTTCAACGTTCAGGCTGCCCGGTTTAGCACCATCCAGGATTTTGGCTACGTAGTCTGCGGTCTGCACACCAATCTGGTAGTAGTCAAAGCCAAGGCTTGCCACAGCACCACGCTCAACATAAGAGGTTGCAGCACCAAATACCGGCGTTTTCGCCTGGTTCGCCGCCACGATCATGCCTTCAATTGCACTCGCCACTGTATTGTCGATCAGCGCATAAATGATGTCTGACTTCGCAGCGATAGCTTGAGTAGCTGACTGAACATCGGCACTTTTCAGTGCAGTTGCTTCAACCAGAGTCAGGCCATGTTTATCGGCAGATGATTTGAGCAGATCCATCAGGCTGACCGCATTAGCCTCACCCGGGTTGTAAACCACGCCAATCGATTTCACGTTTGGCATCAGCTCTTTAATCAGCTCTACGTGCTGTTCTACCGGAGAAAGATCCGACAGACCGGTGACGTTTTTGCCCGGCTGTTCCATCTGCTTCACCAGTTTGGCACCGACAGGATCGGTTACTGCAGTAAAAACGATAGGGATAGATTTGGTTGCAGCAACCAGAGCCTGCGCGGTCGGGGTTGCGATCCCAACCAGTACATCCGGGTTTTCACCCACAAACTGACGAGCGATCTGAACGGCAATTGCGGGGTTGCCCTGCGCGGTTTTAAAATCAAACTCGAGGTTTTTGCCCTCTTCATAACCTTTGGCTTTCAAACCATCTAACAGGCCCTGACGAGCGGCATCAAGTGCCGGGTGTTCAACAATTTGTGATACTGCGACTTTGGCGGTTTTCGCCATAATGCTTTGCGACGAGAGTAATGCAGCGCCCGCCAGAACGGCGGTCGCAATAGCTTTGCGTGCTTTCATCTTAACTCCTTGATATAAAGCTTTTTTATTTTAGTGCTATGTTGTGTTTTTTGTTTGTTGTATCCACTGCGTACAACTAACAACATTATTACCAGTTAGTTCGGGGAAAGGGAAGTGAGAGTTAACAGGAAAATAACAAAAAGAGAGCTGGGAATATGGTATCGCGCGCAAATTTGAGAAGAGTTCACTATTTGAGCATGTGGCGTCTGGGCGCTGACCGGCGCCACTCATGTAAATTAAGTTGAAGAAGCTGCCGTGACTGCTGCTGTTTTTGGGCTAACTAACCATCTTATTAGCGCTGAGCGATGCACTAGAGCCATCAGCCATCAGCCATCAGTCATCTCAGAGGCATTAGCCATTAGAAAAAGCAACTGGTTGACTATTATTTAAACTTAGCGGTTATGTTGAAATAGTCATCACTTTACAAAAACATCTGTTTACAAAAACATCTGTATATAAAGTAAAGGCCGTACAATTTAACATCGCACGACCAACAAAATAATATCAAGATAGCAACAAAAGTGACTCATTATATTAATATCTTTGAACCTGTATTAAATTAATTGAATAACAGATTTACTATCGAGTATTTAAACTCATCACTCACCTTAAGTAACGGCAACTTCAGTGCTAATAGAACGGCTAAAGCTGCCATCAAGACTCAGAACCAACGCTCTAGCGAGGTTTCATCCAGTTGACGAAATGCCCGATTGAGAATAGCGGCTAGTTCTTTATAACGTGGCTTGGCCTTAGCCGGTTCCAGCGCAAACCCCGTCTCAATGATTTTTTCATGCAGTTCGTGGTACCAATGCGCTAATGCGGGCGGCAGTTGGGTATTGGCTCGGTTGCCCAGCCACCATATCCCTTGCAGCGGCAGGCTTATCGCGAACAACGCGATCACAATCGTCTGCGGCATCGCGCCAGCGTTATGAAAGGTCATCTGCGTCAGGACACTGATCGCCGCAACCGCCGGCATCACTTTAATCGCAAAGCGCGTTGCTTTAATGATGCGCGGTTCCGGAAACAGCAGATTCAGCTCTTTGCGCATTGGCCAGGTGTCCATGTACTTCTGACCATCTTTTAGGCTGTGGATGATTCCTGCTTTATTACTCATACCATTCCCCTCGTTAAAGCTGCCAATCGTTCTTTAAAAAATAGTTGAACGATTCAACAAATGGCGTAAAAATTTGACAAATTATAATATTCTTTCAAATTTTTTTTGTTATCTTGACCTAATATCGCTATCCTTTGCGCATTCTCAATCTCATTGTTGCCCGTAATTATTATTTAAGCAACTCTGCGATGAATGCTGCACGGATTGCACCGACGATTACACTGACACTGTCACGTCTTTTTATACGGAAATTGAAGCTTTATTGACCAAGATTAGTAGCAGTCCTGCATGGGTTGACTATTCTTGAGATTAATTTTTGTCCTAACCGATTATTACAGGTAGTTACTCATGTCTAAGCTAGTTTTAGTTTTAAACTGCGGTAGTTCTTCACTTAAGTTCGCTGTTGTCGACGCACAAAATGGCGACGAGTACCTTTCAGGTCTTGCTGAATGTCTACACCTTCCAGAAGCACGTATCAAGTGGAAACTTGACGGCAAGCACGAAGCTCAACTGGGTGATGGCGCTGCACACGATGAAGCTCTGACTTTCATCGTTGAAACTATCCTTGCTTCTAAGCCAGAACTGGCAGAGCAACTGAAAGCCATTGGCCACCGTGTTGTACACGGCGGTGAGCAGTTCACTCAATCAGCTCTGATCGACGAAACCGTTCTGAAAGGTATTGAAGACGCGGCTAGCTTCGCTCCTCTGCACAACCCGGCGCACATCGTTGGTATTAAAGCAGCTCAGAAAGCATTCCCTGCACTGCAGAACGTTGCCGTATTCGACACTGCTTTCCACCAAACTATGCCAGAAGAAGCGTACCTGTACGCGCTGCCATACAATTTGTACAAAGAGCATGGCATCCGTCGCTACGGCGCACACGGTACCTCTCACCTGTTTATCGCACGTGAAGCCGCAGAGCGTCTGGGTAAACCAGCCAGCGAACTGAACATCATCAACTGCCACCTGGGCAACGGTGCGTCTGTTTGTGCAATCAAGAACGGCCAGTCAGTTGACACCTCTATGGGTCTGACTCCTCTGGAAGGTCTGGTTATGGGTACTCGTTGTGGCGATATCGATCCTGCGATCGTATTCCACCTGCACGACACGCTGGGTTACTCAGTCGCTGACATCAACAAGATGCTGACTAAAGAGTCTGGCCTACAAGGTCTGACCGAAGTCACTTCTGATTGCCGCTTCGTTGAAGACAACTACGGCACTAAAGAAGAAGCGACTCGTGCAATGGACGTATTCTGCCACCGCCTGGCAAAATACGTTGCAGGTTACACAGCTAGCATGGACGGTCGTCTGGACGCTATCGTATTTACCGGTGGTATCGGTGAGAACTCTGCACCAATCCGTGAAATGGTTCTGAACCGCCTGGCTATCTTCGGTATCGAAGTAGATGGCGCAGCGAACCTGAAAGCACGTTTCGGCGGCGAAGGTGTTATCACAACTGAAGGCAGCCGTATCCCAGCGATGGTTATCTCAACCAACGAAGAACTGGTTATCGCTGAAGACACAGCTCGTCTGACCAACATCTAATCAGATTCCCTGGCTAACTCCTCGAGTTAGCCAGTGTTTTTTAGGGGCTCAACACCCGCTCTGTCACTCTCATCTTGCAGATCGCCTGTTGGGCTTTGTTCCTTTCAATCTAAGCTCCTTAGATTTTAAACAATAGTGTTGAGGTACTTTAAGAATGTCCCGTACTATTATGCTTATCCCAACCAGTGCCGGCGTTGGTCTTACCAGCGTAAGCATGGGTTTGCTGCGTGCTATGGAACGCAAAGGCGTAAATGTTTCTTTCTACAAGCCAATCGCACAGCCACGCAGTGGCGGCGACCAGCCTGACCTGACTTCGACCATCATCAGTGCAAACAGCAGCATCAAACTGGCTCAGCCAATGTCGATGCCTGAAGCTGAAGGCCTGATCGGCGGCGAGAAAATGGACGTGCTGCTGGAAACCATCGTTGAGCGTTACAACCAAATCAATAAAGATTCGGAAGTGACTCTGATCGAAGGTCTGGTTCCGACCCGTAAGCACCCGTTCGCTAACCAGGTTAACTACGAAGTAGCAAAAACGCTGGGCGCAGAGATCGTTTTGGTTGCCACTCCAGGCACCGACAACCCATCTCAGCTGAAAGAGCGTCTGGAAGTTGCCTGTTCTAACTTCGGCGGCGTGAAGAACAAAAACATCGCTGGTGTGATCATCAACAAACTGAACGCTCCGGTCGATGAAGCTGGCCGTACTCGTCCTGATCTGTCTGAAATCTTTGACGATTCTGACGCAGCGACCAAAGCGAACCTGGAAGTGATGCAGATCTTCAACTCCAGCCCAATCCGCGTTCTGGGTTGCGTGCCATGGAATGTTGAACTGATCGCGACCCGTGCTATCGACATGGCGAAGCACCTGAAAGCTGAAATCGTTAATGCAGGTGAGATCAACACTCGCCGCGTGAAGAGCATCACTTTCTGTGCCCGTTCACTGCCACACATGATTGAGCACTTCAAACCAGGTTCACTGCTGGTCACTTCAGCAGACCGTCCGGACGTTATCGTTGCGGCATCTCTGGCGGCGATGAACGGCGTTGAGATCGGCGCTATCCTGCTGACCGGTGGTTACGATATCCCGCACGAAATCGAACAGCTGTGTAAACCAGCTTTCGAATCAGGCCTGCCAATCTTCAAGGCACAAGGTAACACCTGGCAAACTTCGCTGAACCTGCAAAGCTTCAGCCTGGAAGTTCCGGCGGACGATAAAGAGCGTATCGAGTTCGTTAACGATCACGTTGCCAGCCACATCGACGGCCCTTGGATCGACTCTCTGAGTGAAGGTACGCAGGGGATTCGTCGTCTGAGCCCGCCTGCGTTCCGTTACCAGCTGACTGAGTTCGCTCGTCGTGCCGGTAAACGTATCGTTCTGCCTGAAGGTGATGAGCCACGTACCGTTAAAGCTGCATCTATCTGTGCTGAACGTGGTATCGCGACTTGTGTCCTGCTGGGTAACCCGGATGAAATCCGTCGCGTAGCAGCGCAACAGGGTGTTGAACTGGGCGCTGGTGTTGAAATCATCGACTCTGACGCTATCCGCGAAAACTACGTTGCTCGTCTGGTTGAGCTGCGCGGCGCGAAAGGCATGACTGAAGTGGTTGCTCGCGAGAAACTGGAAGACTCAGTATTCCTGGGCACTATGATGCTGGAAGCAAACGAAGTCGACGGTCTGGTTTCTGGTGCCGTTCACACAACGGCCAACACCATCGTTCCTCCGTTCCAGATCATTAAGACAGCACCAAATGCGTCGATCGTTTCTTCGATCTTCTTCATGCTGCTGCCTGACCAGGTTCTGGTTTACGGTGACTGTGCCATCAACCCGGATCCGACCGCTGAGCAACTGGCTGAGATTGCTATCCAGTCAGCAGACTCTGCAGCGGCATTCGGTATTGATCCTCGCGTAGCGATGATCTCGTACTCGACCGGTACTTCAGGTAAAGGCGCTGACGTTGATAAAGTCCGTGAAGCGACTCGCCTGGCACAGGAAAAACGTCCTGACCTGGTTATCGACGGTCCGCTACAGTACGACGCAGCGATCATGGAGAACGTAGCCGCTTCTAAAGCCCCTAACTCTCCGGTTGCAGGTAAAGCGACGGTATTTGTGTTCCCCGATCTGAACACAGGTAACACTACTTACAAAGCGGTACAGCGTAGTGCTGACCTGGTTTCAATCGGTCCGATGCTGCAAGGCATGCGTAAGCCGGTCAACGACCTGTCACGCGGCGCGCTGGTTGACGATATCGTCTACACCATCGCTCTGACTGCAATTCAGGCAGACCAAGAGCAAAAATAATGGCTTCTGACTGAAGATAAAGGCCTTCGCACTGCGAAGGCCTTTTGTTTATTTGTGCCCTGCTCTTGTGAAAAGCCCTGCCCTTGTAAAAAGCACTGACACATTTAACAATCAGCTGACGATATTTAGATCATCCACAGCGTCAGTAAACCCAGCCCGACAGACAGCAGCATCACCGGCATCACTCTTATGCCGACCTGCCTGTCACCCACTACCCAGGCCATCCCCATTTTCACCAGAGTATTGACCGAGGCTGCAATCACAATACCCAGCGCCGCAGTATGATTATCCAGTCCGTCCGAGCTCTGCCTCGCCAGTGCCAGAGTAATCGCATCGACATCGGTAATCCCGGACACCGCAGCCAGGCCCAGGGTACCCGCTTCGCCAAACCACTCTGACAAAGCATGCGATAGCAACATGATCAGGGCCAAAACCAGGCCAAACCACAACGCCGATTGCAACGCGAGCGGATTATTATGGCGTTTTTCCTGTTCACTTTGTTGTTCAGGGGCCACTGTCTCAGCACAGCGCCACAATAACCATGCCGGCAGGTAAAGCGCCAGCATCATCACTGCCACCACAGGCGCCAGCATCGGCAATAAATTCTTGTTAATTAATGAAAGTACCACCAACAACCGCGGAAACATGGTACCGCACGAAAGCAGAATACCACACGCCAGCAAAGGACTGATGTCAGCCCGCTCACGCGACAACTGGGAAAATTGTAAGGTTAAGGCGGTCGACGAGCTAAGCCCGGCAAACGCAGCGGTAAACAGCACGCCGCGTCGGGCCCCACCGATACGAATGGCAAAGTAACCAATAAAAGAGATACTGGCGATCAGTACCACCATCCACCAAATCTCGTACGGATTCAGTGCTCCCCAAGGGCCGTAGCTTTGGTTGGGTAATAGCGGCAGCATCACAATCGAAATCAACATCAGCCGCAGTGCGGCATCCAGTTCATATTCCTGCAGCTTTTGCAGCGCCTGGTGCAGCTCCTGCTTATTGTCCAGCACCAAGGCAGTAATGACCGCCGCGACGGCCGCTAGCACAGGATTACCGGACACCGCCAGGCTGCCGATGACAAAAGTGACTAACAAGCTCACCACGCCGGTAATACTGATGTCCTGTGATTTACGCTGCTTAAGCACAAACGCGATGCAGGTAACCGTCACCAGCGCCAATAGCGCAAAGCCAAGCAGCAGCGGCGAATAGCGTTCAGCCAGCACCGCCGATAAGCCGCCATACAGACCCACCAAAGAGAAGGTGCGAATACCAGCCACCCGCGACCCCTCGACATTATGCCGCGTTACCCAGCCACGCTGCGTACCGACAATGGCACCCAGCAAGAGAGCAATAAGTAGATTCCAGATAACACTTTGACTGACGTTGGTAAGCTCCATAATAACTCCATCACGGGTTGATCCCGGTGAGCAGGACAATGGCAGATGTACCCTCTAATAAGTGTATAAGGTTTTGATAAAAATGGAGTTCACATTTCAGATAAAACAAACCCCAGCCGATTGGCCAGGGTTTATCAGTATTGCTACATCGGCAGGTTCAGGTATTTAAATCCCTTCACGACCGTGCGATGTGTCCAGATCCAGATTCGGTCCTACCGGCACAATCTGAGTCGGATTGATTGTGGTATGGCTGAAGTAATAGTGGCGCTTAATATGATAAAAATCGGTGGTCTCTTTGACGCCCGGCACCTGATACAGCTCTTTCAGATAACCGTTCAGATTCGGATAGTCCGCAATACGTTTTTTATTACATTTGAAATGGCCGACATACACCGCATCAAAACGAATCAGTGTGGTAAACAGACGCCAGTCCGCTTCCGTGATCACATTACCAGCTAAGTAACGATGGGTCGCCAGGTGACTGTCCACCTTATCCAGTGCCGCAAACAGCGAATCATACGCTTCTTCGTACGCTTCTTGCGTGGTGGCAAAACCACAGCGATAAACACCATTATTGATGTTCGGATAAATAAACTCGTTCCACTCATCCACTAACGCCTGTAGATGCTGCGGATAGTAGTCATCCTGGTTACCCGTCAAGGCGTTAAATGCCGTGTTGAACATCCGGATGATTTCAGACGATTCATTGCTGACAATGGTGTTCGTCTTCTTATCC
Organism: Vibrio ostreae; assembly: GCF_019226825.1. NCBI lineage: Bacteria > Pseudomonadati > Pseudomonadota > Gammaproteobacteria > Vibrionales > Vibrionaceae > Vibrio > Vibrio ostreae. The sequence continues at coordinate 667,443 of NZ_CP076643.1, read as the reverse complement.
CACAAGACAGGTACGGTCACCCGACCGGTGTAATCCGATTTAGCCTGAGTGTAAATATGATGCATACGGGTATGACCAAACAGCGGCTCAGGGATACCAAAAGTCCAGCCTTCTGCCAGCATATCCGGACAAACGATAGTGACGTCAATATGCTCTTGTAGCTGCTTGAGCTGACGGAAAATCAGAGTTCGGTGCGCCCACGGACACGCCAGCGATACATACAAATGATAGCGTCCGGACTCCGGAGTAAATTTTGCGTCTGGTTTATTTTCAACCCAGTCACGAAAGCCTGCGTCTTCACGCACAAAACGGCCGCCACTGTTTTTGGTATCATACCAAACGTCGTGCCATACACCCTCGACTAATTTACCCATGATTCACCTCGTTAAAATGTTTTTGACTCTTAATTAAGACCATTATAGATAGGCGAAATCGGGAAATAACCGGGAAGGATTGGCTTAGATATTCGAAAAATTTGAACTAGGTGAGAAACAAACGGTAAATGTCACAACAGAAAGATAACCAGCAGTGACTCACCAATTAGCACTCAAGAGCAATCACCTCATCGATTGCAGCAGGTGGAGCTGAAACAAACGCAGAGACCAATCAATCCAGAGTGAGCATCCACAAACAAAAAAATTCGGCCATAAACCCGGCCGAAGCCGGGAATATGTGCCGAACCTTTACATACTTACCTGAACAGTACTAGCTGTTTGTTGGATCGTGCTTAATGATATCGCTCAGCAGCATGCTAGTGATATCCGAGCTACTCGACTGGTCGTTAAGACCAAACTGACTCGCACTTCCACTCAACACGATAGACTGGCTGTGACTGTCTTCACCCGTACCGGTTTCAAACGTCAGTTCTATGTCGTTGTCTTCCACTTTGACATTAACGTGTGCCAGCAGATCTTCCATCGAATCACTTCCCAGATCTTCCATCATCAGTGACAGATCCAGCTTGTCACCCTGGTGGAAATCAGTAATCACATCCATCTGGTGTTTGTATTCATGGTCATTCTGGAACTCGCCATCAAACACAAACAGGTCATTACCTTCGCCACCGGTCAGGATATCGTTACCCAGACCACCCACCAGGATGTCATCACCGGCGCCGCCGTTAAGTACGTCATCGCCCGTGCCGCCACGTAAGGTATCGTTGCCGTCACCACCGAACAGATGATCATTACCAGAGCCGCCGAAGATAAGATCGACACCACCTTCGCCATAGATGTAGTCATCACCGCCGCCGCCGTGCGCAATATCCACATAGGCATTACTTGCTGCGCTTATATTCAGTGCACTGTCTTCATCATCAGCATCGACCAGCCAATCACTGTCATGACCCGAACCAAAGGCCTCCATGACTTCCTGGGCAGCTGCTTGCTTCTGTGCAGCAGTGGCATTGTCATCCAGACCTTCAATATGGCTGTCACCAAGCAAGATAACGTCATCACCATCGCCAAGGAACACATCATCACCACCGGCACCGACGTTTACTACAAGGCCATTTTCACTGTAGTCAACACTGCTGGATGTACTCGCGATATCCACAGGAACCGAAGACCATTGGACCGAATCGCCATCATTGTATACATGTACGGTATCAACAGCATCAAGCGTGGAGTTGATGTCATAACCGGTAACAAACGTCATGGTGCTGGAGCTGGAATCTCCATCGTTATCGGTCAGAGTATAACCAAACTCGATGCGCTGCGGTGTCTCGTCTGCCGCACCATAGAAACGGTAGCTGCCGTCGTCGAGGTCTATCACCAGTGAGTGCTTATTATCGATATAGATGGATAACACATTAGTGTGGTAGTTAATCACCGCCGATACATCAGATGAATAGGCGGATTGCTGCACAGTAGAACCATCAAAACTAAACGTAACACCATTAATCGATATTGCGCTAACCAAGCCACCGTCGGCACCAAACCCTGCACCATTTCCACTGCTGACCACCGACCCTTCAATCGGCTTAATCACTGATTGCAGCATAACCGGCGGCAGTTGTGATACATCCGCCACCGTAATGGCATCAGTATTGCTTGATGTAAACCCATCATAAGCGACCAAGTTGAGCTGATTGGTATTTAAGTCTGTGCCGATACCGTAGGCATGGCTTGTTATCTTGTTGGCTGTCAGATAGTCAGTCCATTGATTAGCCTCGCTCACGCTAATTGCGTTCGGATTATCAAAAAAACGGAATAGATCAAGCCAGTGGCGATCCTCACCTGTTGGTTCTCCATCAGACAGAAAATAACTTACGTTGGTTGCATTGTCCAAACGTCCAGAACTTGCCCAAAAACGCTCTGCTTTATCTAAAGCATCATCGTAATCGGTTTGACCACCGGTCCCCAATTTACTGATTTTTTCCAAAGCCTCGTCAACGCTCAGCCAGTAGGTCGTGTATTTGTGTTGTCCCTTTCCATACGACTCAGATTCTACTTTTGCACTGTCATTAAATGTGATGAGCTGTACACGCGTCTCACCTAGTTGCTCATATTGATGAAGAAGCTCGGTCACAGACGCTTTCATCACAGTAAGACGCTCTCCCGCCATCGAGCCGGACAAATCAAGCATTAACTGAACGTTCGCACCCTGCTTCACTTCTGATTCTGCTACCTGAACGATTTCCTGTGCTACCGGCGCATCATCTTCAATCACAACCGCAATGTTACCCGAAGTTGAGCCAACACCGTTTGTCGCAGTAACCGGCACATTAACAGTCAGACTGTCTGCCCCCTGAGGATGGTCAATCGCTCCGAATAGTTTGGTGCTTACGTGCCCATCACTGTCCACCACGACTTCAATCACCTGAGAGCCGTTTGCTGAGCCGCTCAGAGTCTGACCATCGGTCGACAACTGCCAGTGAATCGTATGTCCATTGGACGTTAGACTCTCATCCGGTTTACCAAGTGACAATGTCCCTTGACCAGTAAACGTAACATCACCTTCATCCGTGACAGAATCAGTGGTGCCATGGTTTGGCTGATCCAATGAAGAATCCGCAATACCGATGTCCAGACCTTCTTCCGAGACAGTCAGCATCAGATTACTGACTGTGGGAGGTGTTAGCGGAGTAACAGCAAAGCCGCCAAGCGTAATATCACCATCACCATCTGTGGCATAGACAGTGAAATTAATATCTGTGTCACCATCAGTGGCCGACATTGCCTGATACTGATAGAACTCCCATTGTCCTGTTGCCGGCGTGAATTCCAATCGGAATACTAATGAGCCATCAATGCCTTCGCCTGTAATAGTGTTGGTCCGGTTTCCATTCGTGACGATGGTTACATTTGAAGAATTCACCCAATCCGCATCATTAAAGCCCAACGAGATAGAACCTGCACCATCAGCCCCCCAATCAACATCAACCTGTCCGCTTCCATAAGCAATCGATTGAGGTTCGGTCGTATCTGAGCCAAGAAACTCTATCGACTTAATGGTGAAATCGCTGTTGTCGCTGTGGTTACCAACTCCATTGTCCGTGGCCCGGATAACCACTTTGTCAAAGCCACCATCTTTAGCAAGGACAAAATCTGCTGACTGATTACCACCGTCATCTTCAGATTCAAAGGACTGAGTCGAAATCAGTACCCCATCACGCCAGAACTCAACTTCACCCGACTCTTTTTCACCACCATAGAAATAACCGAAATCTACATTAAAGCCGTACGCAACCGTGCCCTCGTCCAGCGTAATGATGATCTCTTCCGATGCACCTTCACCACCAAGCTCACGATAATCCACTTCATTATCTAAACGGTGATAAGGCGATGGACCACTAACACCAATACCTTCATGGGACGAAGTAACCGTGCCATCGACCAAGGTCAAATCATTGTCCGAAGCAAAACTTTTCGCGCTGATAGTGAATCCCTGATTAGCCGCAGGGCTGTAATTACTCAGATTAAATTCACCAACCAGAATATCCGGAATATTGTTGATAGTTAGTGCCTGTGACGGGCTGTACCCTGCAATCGGTGAGTCATCCTCAACCGCAATATTGATAGTGCCTTGCGTTACAGTTTGCCCGTCTGAGACTGCCAATGTCACATTAAAATCAACAACGTCTTCTGAATTGGTATCAGGATGATCAAGCGGTGCCTGTAATTCAACACTATAGCTCCATTGGGTTGAACCCGCTTGTGGCTCGGTCAGAGTTACCGTCACCACAGACTGATAATCGTCACCACCAATTTCACCAACATAACCAATTAAGGTGTTGCTATCAGTATCCCAAAGCCAGACAACGTCTTCGCCACCGCTGGTCAAACTCGCAGAACTGGATAGTGACAGTACCAGAGCATCGCCATCAGCATCACTGACATCGAATGTTCCGCTCGCTTGTTTGTTGTCTGTAGTATCAACAGATCCATTAGTATCAGGGTTGCCGCCCGGAAGTCCCTCTTCAGATACCGAAACAGAGGTGATATTTTCCAACTCTGGCGCATCATTTACCGAATGCACTTCAACGCTGATCTGTTTTGTCGCTGTAGCACTCTGTTCTGACTCAACCGCAGCCAGTTCCCCTTCTGTCGAAGTGGCGGTTAAGGTTAGATTGATCGTGCCGTTAAAATCTTGCGGAGGCGTCAGTGACATGTTTTCAAAGTCAAAATCTTTAACTGAAATCACCTGACCTTCAGTGACAAAAGTAATCGTATTGGTCCCGTCAGTGAGTACCGTTCCGACCGGAGCTCCGGTTACAGTCACCTCGGTGATAGTTTCAGAGTCATCTGTCACATCTACAGTGAATGACGTCAATGGAATACTTGTGTCTTCATCGCCCTCGTTAACTAAATAGGCAATGTAGTGATCCAGGTTCCCTTGTTCGTCGCTGACGGTCCCGGCTAAACGAATACCAGATGCAACAATGGCATCCATATCGCTAAACAGCGAGAAGTGCTCAGTACTTAAGCTCGATGTAACACCATTCGCGGTAATATTAACCTCATAAGAGCCATCAGCGTGTTCATTGTGATGCGCGATTTCAATTGGATAGTAGCCGGACTCTTCCACCGTCACCGTATCACCTGAAACTTGTGCCCCAGTTCCCCACGTTGCCGAAGCGTCGATATCACTTCCGACTTTCACATACAGGCTGTCATCGGCTTGACCACCAAAGGCATACACTGTATTCGCCTCAAGATAAATGAACCCGGAAATAACCGTTAATGTCCCCTGACCACTGTAGGTACTTCCTGTCACGGTCTGAATGGTTGAAGAGTTATAACTATCAGCGGTAGCACTTCCACTCACATAAGCACGCACCACAGCTTCCAGTCGATCAGCAGAGACACCTGAGCCATCCCAGTTACCTTGAGAATCTTCTGGATAAACTCCGGTCCAGGTCTCTATAGTCAGACCATCTCCCGGATTCGAATTGACAGCAGAGTCTTCAAATTTAGGCGCATCTGCAACTGGTGTAACATCCAAAGTCAGTGTCGCATTAGCAGTATTGCCTTCAGCATCCATCGCGGTGTAATTCACGACGATATCTTCACCACTGAAGTTATTTGCCGGTGTAAAGACAATCTGGTTGTTAACAATTGCCACTGTACCTGCATTTTCAAAGCCTTCTGCCAAAGAGACAGATCCGGCAACCAAAGTCAGCTCTCCGCTGTAAGTGGAGTCAGAATCGTTCGCCAAAACGTCAACCGTTATCGCGGTATCCTCTTTAGTTACCGCATCATCGTTTGTAGCGTTACCTGCAGTAGCAAAAGTCAGATCCAGCACCGTGGTATCCGTCACCGCCAGGTCATTGCCCGCCGGGTCGACCACGGTCATGGTGACGGTCAGTGTGCCTTCGTTGAATCCGGATAAATCCTGATCCGCCACGGTCACCGTGCCGTCCGCAGCCACCAAGATGTCTTCGTCAGCCACTACGATATCGTGCTCAGCATTACCATCACTGATTACTATGCGGCTCACGCGGTGGCCCGCTTCCACTTCACCGCTCAGGTCGACGCTGCTCGCTTCATCACTGTTGACGAAGTTATCGCCGCCGTCTTCAAACACAATGCTGTTAGCTATTGGAGAAGGACCGGTCTGATCCAGCTCGGTGGTGTCGGTCACGGCACCCGGGTTACCCGCGGCGTCAGTCACATTCATGGTCACGGTCAGCTCGCCGTCATTCAGACCGGATAAGTCCTGGCCTGTGACAGAGACATTGCCGTTTGCGTCGACCGTGATGTCTGCCGCCGCCACAGTCAGCGTGGTGTCGCCGTCGGTGATGGTGATGCCCGTGACGGTCGCGTCCGCTTCCACTTTACCGGTCAGCGTCACGCTGCTCGCTTCGCTGCTACTCAGCAGCTCATCACCGCCATCGTTGAACGCAATACTGTTGTCGCCATCGTTGTTGGTGGGCGCACTTTGATCCAGTTCGGTGGTGTCAGTCACCGCGCCCGGGTTGCCGGCCGCGTCAGTCACATTCATGGTCACGGTCAGCTCACCGTCGTTCAGGCCAGACAAGTTTTGGCCACTCACAGACACATTGCCGTCTGCATCCACACTAATATCGCTGGCGTTGACCGTCAGCGTCGTGTCGCCGTCAGTAATGGTGATGCCAGTCACGGTCGCATCCGCTTCCACTTTACCAGTCAGCGTCACGCTGCTCGCTTCGCTGCGGCTCAGCAGTTCATCGCCGCCATCAACAAAGTTAATGCTGTTGCTGCCATCGTTGTTGGTGGGCGCGCTTTGGTCCAGCTTAGTGGTGTCGGTCACGGCGCCCGGGTTACCGGCCGCGTCGGTGACACTCATGGTCACAGTCAGTTCGCCGTCGTTCAGGTCGGACAGATCCTGGCCTGTGACAGAGACATTACCGTCTGCGTCGACGGTGATGTCATTACTGTTGACCGTCAATGTGGTCGTCCCGTCGGTGATGGTGATGCCGGTCACGGTCGCGTCCGCTTCCACTTTACCAGTCAGCGTCACGCTGGTCGCTTCGCTGCGGCTGAGCAGTTCATCGCCGCCATCAACAAAGTTAATGCTGTTGCTGCCATCGTTGTTGGTGGGCGCACTTTGATCCAGCTCGGTGGTGTCGGTCACCGCGCCCGGGTTACCCGCGGCGTCGGTCACAGTCATGGTCACCGTCAGCTCGCCGTCATTCAGGCCGGACAAGTCCTGGCCTGCAACCGAGACATTGCCGTCTGCGTCGACAGAGATGTCATCGCTGTCGACCGTTAATGTGGTCGTCCCGTCGGTGATGGTGATGCCGGTCACGGTCGCGTCCGCTTCCACCTTACCGCTCAACGTCACACTGGTCGCTTCGCTGCGGCTCAGCAGTTCATCGCCGCCATCGTCGAACGCGATGCTGTTGTCACCATCGTTATTTTCCGGCGCACTTTGATCCAGTTCGCTGGTGTCGGTGACCAAGCCCGGGTTGCCCGCTGCGTCAGTCACATTCATGGTCACAGTCAGCTCGCCATCATTTAAGCCGGACAGATCCTGGCCAGTCACTGAGACATTGCCGTCTGCGTCGACCGTGATGTCATCACTGTTAACCGTCAATGTGGTTGTCCCGTCGGTGATGGTCATGCCGGTCACGGTGGCATCCGCTTCCACTTTACCAGTCAGCGTCACGCTGGTCGCTTCGCTGCGGCTCAGCAGCTCATCGCCGCCATCAACAAAGTTAATGCTGTTGCTGCCGTCATTATTTTCCGGTGCGCTTTGATCCAGTTCGGTCGTGTCGGTCACGGCGCCCGGGTTACCGGCCGCGTCGGTGACACTCATGGTCACCGTCAGTTCGCCGTCGTTCAGGCCGGACAAGTCCTGGCCTGTGACAGAGACATTGCCGTCTGCGTCGACGGTGATGTCATCGCTGTCGACCGTTAATGTGGTCGTCCCGTCGGTGATGGTGATGCCGGTCACGGTCGCGTCCGCTTCCACTTTACCGGTCAACGTCACGCTGATCGCTTCGCTGCGGCTCAGCAGTTCATCGCCGCCATCGTTGAACGCGATGCTATTACTGCCATCGTTGTTGGTGGGCGCACTTTGATCCAGCTCGGTGGTGTCGGTCACGGCGCCCGGGTTGCCCGCGACGTCGGTCACATTCATGGTCACGGTCAGCTCGCCGTCATTGAGAGCCGACAGATCCTGGCCAATAACAGAGACATTACCGTCTGCGTCGACCGTGATGTCATTACTGTTGACCGTCAATGTGGTCGTCCCGTCGGTGATGGTCATACCGGTCACGGTCGCGTCCGCTTCCACTTTACCGGTCAGCGTCACGCTGCTTGCTTCGCTGCTACTCAGCAGCTCATCACCGCCATCAACAAAGTTAATGCTGTTGCTGCCGTCATTATTTTCCGGTGCGCTTTGATCCAGTTCGGTCGTGTCGGTCACGGCGCCCGGGTTGCCGGCCGCGTCGGTCACACTCATGGTCACGGTCAGCTCGCCGTCATTCAGGCCGGACAAGTCCTGGCCACTCACTGAGACATTGCCGTCTGCGTCGACCGTGATGTCTGCCGCCGCCACAGTCAGCGTGGTGTCGCCGTCCGTAATGGTCATGCCAGTGACCGTCGCGTCCGCTTCCACTTTCCCTGTCAGGGTCACGCTGGTCGCTTCACTGCGGCTCAGCAGCTCGTCGCCGCCATCGTTGAACGCGATGCTGTTGTCACCATCGTTATTTTCCGGCGCACTTTGATCCAGCTTAGTGGTGTCGGTCACGGCGCCCGGGTTACCGGCCGCGTCAGTCACAGTCATGGTCACGGTCAGCTCGCCGTCATTCAGGCCAGACAAGTTTTGGCCTGCGACAGAGACATTGCCGTCTGCATCGACGGTGATGTCATCGCTGTTGACCGTTAATGTGATCGTCCCGTCGGTGATGGTGATGCCCGTCACCGTCGCGTCCGCTTCCACTTTACCGGTCAGCGTCACGCTGCTTGCTTCGCTGCTACTCAGCAGCTCATCACCGCCATCAACAAAGTTAATGCGGTTGCTGCCGTCATTATTTTCCGGTGCGCTTTGATCCAGTTGGGTGGTGTCGGTCACCGCGCCCGGGTTACCGGCCGCGTCGGTCACACTCATGGTCACGGTCAGCTCGCCGTCATTCAGGCCGGACAAGTCCTGGCCACTCACTGAGACATTGCCGTCTGCGTCGACCGTGATGTCTGCCGCCGCCACAGTCAGCGTGGTGTCGCCGTCCGTAATGGTCATGCCAGTGACCGTCGCGTCCGCTTCCACTTTCCCTGTCAGGGTCACGCTGGTCGCTTCACTGCGGCTCAGCAGCTCGTCGCCGCCATCGTTGAACGCGATGCTGTTGTCACCATCGTTATTTTCCGGCGCACTTTGATCCAGCTTAGTGGTGTCGGTCACGGCGCCCGGGTTACCGGCCGCGTCAGTCACAGTCATGGTCACGGTCAGCTCGCCGTCATTCAGGCCAGACAAGTTTTGGCCTGCGACAGAGACATTGCCGTCTGCATCGACGGTGATGTCATCGCTGTTGACCGTTAATGTGATCGTCCCGTCGGTGATGGTGATGCCCGTCACCGTCGCGTCCGCTTCCACTTTACCGGTCAGCGTCACGCTGCTTGCTTCGCTGCTACTCAGCAGCTCATCACCGCCATCAACAAAGTTAATGCGGTTGCTGCCGTCATTATTTTCCGGTGCGCTTTGATCCAGTTGGGTGGTGTCGGTCACCGCGCCCGGGTTACCGGCCGCGTCGGTGACGTTCATGGTGACAGTCAGTTCGCCGTCGTTCAGGCCAGACAAGTTTTGACCAATGACCGACACATTGCCGTCTGCATCGACCGTGATGTCTGCCGCCGCCACAGTCAGCGTGGTGTCGCCGTCAGTAATGGTGATCGCCGTTACCGTCGCGTCCGCTTCCACTTTACCAGTCAGCGTCACGCTGGTCGCTTCGCTGCGGCTCAGCAGTTCGTCGCCACCATCAACAAAGTTAATGCTGTTGCTGCCGTCATTATTTTCCGGTGCGCTTTGATCCAGTTCGGTGGTGTCAGTCACGGCGCCCGGGTTGCCCGCCGCGTCGGTCACATTCATGGTCACGGTCAGCTCACCGTCATTCAGGCCGGACAAGTCCTGGCCTGCCACAGAGACATTGCCTTCTGAGTCGACAGAGATGTCATCGCTGTCGACCGTTAATGTGGTCGTCCCGTCGGTGATGGTGATCGCCGTTACCGTCGCATCCGCTTCCACTTTACCGGTCAACGTCACGCTGCTTGCTTCGCTGCGGCTCAGCAGTTCATCGCCGCCATCGTTGAACGCGATGCTATTGCTGCCATCGTTGTTGATGGGCGCACTTTGATCCAGCTGGGTGGTATCGGTCACGGCGCCCGGGTTACCGGCCGCGTCAGTCACATTCAAGATCACGGTCAGCTCGCCGTCGTTAAGGCCGGACAAGTCCTGGCCAATGACAGAGACATTGCCGTCTGCGTCGACCGTGATGTCATTACTGTTGACCGTCAATGTGGTCGTGCCATCGGTGATGGTGATGCCAGTGACGGTCGCGTCCGCTTCCACTTTACCGGTCAACGTCACACTGGTCGCTTCGCTGCGGCTCAGCAGTTCATCGCCGCCATCAACAAAGTTAATGCTGTTGCTGCCGTCATTATTTTCCGGTGCGCTTTGATCCAGTTTGGTGGTGTCGGTGAGCGCGCCCGGGTTGCCCGCGGCGTCGGTGACGTTCATGGTCACGGTCAGTTCGCCGTCGTTCAGGCCGGATAAGTCCTGGCCTGCGACAGAGACAATGCCGTCTGCGTCGACCGTGATGTCATCACTGTTGACCGTCAATGTGGTCGTGCCATCGGTGATGGTGATGCCAGTGACGGTCGCGTCCGCTTCCACTTTACCGGTCAACGTCACACTGCTCGCTTCGCTGCGGCTCAGCAGTTCATCGCCGCCATCAACAAAGTTAATGCTGTTGCTGCCGTCATTATTTTCCGGTGCGCTTTGATCCAGTTCGGTGGTGTCGGTCACGGCGCCCGGGTTGCCTGCAGCGTCAGTCACATTCATGGTCACGGTCAGCTCACCGTCGTTCAGGCCAGACAAGTTTTGGCCACTCACAGACACATTGCCGTCTGCGTCGACCGTGATGTCATCGCTGTCGACCGTTAATGTGGTCATCCCATCGGTGATGGTAATGCCGGTCACGGTCGCGTCCGCTTCCACTTTACCGGTCAACGTCACGCTGCTTGCTTCGCTGCTACTCAGCAGCTCATCGCCGCCATCAACAAAGTTAATGCTGTTGCTGCCATCGTTGTTGGTTGGCGCACTTTGATCCAGCTCGGTGGTGTCGGTCACGGCGCCCGGGTTGCCCGCGACGTCGGTCACATTCATGGTCACGGTCAGCTCGCCGTCATTGAGAGCCGACAGATCCTGGCCAATAACAGAGACATTACCGTCTGCGTCGACCGTGATGTCTGCCGCCGCTACAGTCAGCGTGGTGTCGCCGTCCGTAATGGTGATGCCCGTTACTGTCGCGTCCGCTTCCACTTTACCGGTCAACGTCACGCTGCTTGCTTCGCTGCGGCTCAGCAGCTCATCGCCGCCATCAACAAAGTTAATGCTGTTGCTGCCATCGTTGTTGTTGGGCGCACTTTGATCCAGTTGGGTGGTGTCGGTCACGGCGCCCGGGTTACCGGCCGCGTCGGTGACACTCATGGTCACGGTCAGTTCGCCGTCGTTCAGGTCGGACAGATCCTGGCCTGTGACAGAGACATTGCCGTCTGCATCGACGGTAATGTCATCGCTGTTGACCGTTAATGTGATCGTCCCGTCGGTGATGGTGATGCCCGTCACCGTCGCGCCCGCTTCCACTTTACCGGTCAACGTCACGCTGGTCGCTTCGCTGCTACTCAGCAATTCATCGCCGCCATCAACAAAGTTAATGCGGTTGCTGCCATCGTTGTTGGTGGGCGCACTTTGATCCAGCTTGGTGGTGTCGGTCACGATGCCCGGGTTGCCGGCGGCGTCGGTCACATTCATGGTCACGGTCAGCTCGCCGTCGTTCAGGCCGGACAAGTTTTGGCCTGCGACAGAGACAATGCCTTCTGCGTCGACGGAGATGTCATCACTGTTGACCGTCAATGTGGTCGTCCCGTCGGTGATGGTCATGCCGGTCACGGTGGCATCCGCCTCGACTTTACCTATCAGGGTCACGCTGGTCGCTTCGCTGCTGCTCAGCAGCTCGTCGCCGCCATCAACAAAGTTAATGCTGTTGCTGCCGTCATTATTTTCCGGCGCACGTTGATCCAGTTCGGTCGTGTCGGTCACGGAGCCCGGGTTGCCGGCCGCGTCAGTCACATTCATGGTCACGGTCAGCTCGCCGTCGTTCAGGCCGGATAAGTCCTGGCCAATGACCGACACATTGCCGTCTGCATCCACACTAATATCGCTGGCGTTAACCGTCAGCGTGGTGTCGCCGTCAGTAATGGTCATACCGGTGATCGTCGCGTCCGCTTCCACTTTACCGGTCAACGTCACGCTGGTCGCTTCGCTGCGGCTCAGCAGTTCATCGCCGCCATCAACAAAGTTAATGCTGTTGCTGCCATCGTTATTTTCCGGCGCACTTTGATCCAGCTGGGTGGTATCGGTCACGGCGCCCGGGTTGCCTGCGGCGTCGGTCACATTCATGGCCACAGTCAGCTCGCCATCGTTCAGGCCAGACAAGTTTTGGCCTGCCACAGAGACATTGCCGTCTGCATCGACACTAATATCGCTGGCGTTAACCGTCAGCGTGGTGTCGCCGTCAGTAATGGTGATGCCAGTGACGGTCGCGTCCACTTCCACTTTACCGGTCAACGTCACGCTGGTCGCTTCGCTGCGGCTCAGCAGTTCATCGCCGCCATCAACAAAGTTAATGCTGTTGCTGCCATCGTTGTTGGTGGGCGCACTTTGATCCAGTTTGGTGGTGTCGGTGACTGAGCCCGGGTTACCCGCGGCGTCGGTCACATTCATGGTCACCGTCAGCTCGCCGTCGTTGAGAGCGGACAGATCCTGGCCACTCACTGAGACATTGCCGTCTGCATCCACACTAATATCGCTGGCGTTAACCGTCAGCGTGGTGTCGCCATCAGTGATGTTGATGCCATTCACCGTCGCGTCCGCTTCCACTTTACCGGTCAGCGTCACGCTGGTCGCTTCGCTGCTACTCAGCAGCTCATCGCCGCCATCGTTGAACGCGATGCTGTTGCTGCCGTCATTATTTTCCGGTGCGCTTTGATCCAGCTTAGTGGTGTCGGTCACGGCGCCCGGGTTACCCGCGGCGTCGGTCACATTCATGGTCACGGTCAGCTCGCCGTCGTTGAGAGTGGACAGATCCTGGCCACTCACTGAGACATTACCGTCTGCGTCGACGGTGATGTCATCACTGTTAACCGTCAATGTGCTCGCCCCGTCGGTGATGGTGATGCCCGTTACCGTCGCGTCCGCTTCCACTTTCCCTGTCAGGGTCACGCTGGTCGCTTCGCTGCGGCTCAGCAGTTCATCGCCGCCATCAACAAAGTTAATACTGTTGCTGCCATCGTTGTTGGTGGGCGCACTTTGATCCAGCTCGGTGGTGTCGGTCACGGCGCCCGGGTTACCCGCGGCGTCGGTCACATTCATGGTCACGATCAGCTCGCCGTCATTGAGAGCCGACAGATCCTGGCCAATAACAGAGACATTGCCGTCTGCGTCGACGGAGATGTCATCGCTGTCGACCGTCAATGTGGTCGTCCCGTCGGTGATGGTGATGCCGGTCACGGTCGCGTCCGCTTCCACTTTACCAGTCAGCGTCACGCTGGTCGCTTCGCTGCGGCTCAGCAGTTCATCGCCGCCATCGTCGAACGCGATGCTATTGCTGCCATCGTTGTTGGTGGGTGCGCTTTGATCCAGTTGGGTGGTGTCAGTCACCGCGCCCGGGTTGCCGGCCGCGTCAGTCACATTCATGGTCACGGTCAGTTCGCCGTCGTTCAGACCAGACAAGTTTTGGCCTGTGACCGATACATTGCCGTCTGTATCGACACTAATATCGCTGGCGTTAACCGTCAGCGTGGTGTCGCCGTCGGTGATGCTGATGCCCGTTACCGTCGCGTCCGCTTCCACTTTACCGGTCAACGTCACGCTGCTGGCTTCGCTGCTACTCAGCAGCTCATCGCCGCCATCGTTGAACGCAATACTGTTGTCGCCATCGTTGTTGGTTGGCGCGCTTTGATCCAGTTCGGTGGTGTCGGTGACCAAGCCCGGGTTGCCCGCTGCGTCAGTCACATTCATGGTCACGGTCAGCTCACCGTCGTTCAGGCCAGACAAGTTTTGGCCACTCACAGACACATTGCCGTCTGCATCCACACTAATATCGCTGGCGTTAACCGTCAGCGTCGTGTCGCCGTCAGTAATGGTGATGCCAGTGACGGTCGCATCCGCTTCCACTTTACCGGTCAGGGTCACGCTGGTCGCTTCGCTGCGGCTCAGCAGTTCGTCGCCACCATCAACAAAGTTAATGCGGTTGCTGCCATCGTTGTTGGTTGGTGCGCTTTGATCCAGTTCGGTCGTGTCGGTCACGGTGCCCGGGTTGCCCGCGGCGTCAGTCACATTCATGGTCACGGTCAGCTCACCGTCATTCAGGCCAGACAAGTTTTGGCCTGCGACCGAGACATTGCCTTCTGTATCGACACTAATATCGCTGGCGTTAACCGTCAGCGTGGTGTCGCCATCAGTGATGGTGATGCCCGTTACCGTCGCATCCGCTTCCACTTTACCGGTCAACGTCACGCTGCTTGCTTCGCTGCTACTCAGCAGCTCATCACCGCCATCGTTGAACGCAATGCTGTTGCTGCCATCGTTGTTGGTGGGCTCACTTTGATCCAGCTGGGTGGTGTCGGTCACGGTGCCCGGGTTGCCCGCGGCGTCAGTCACATTCATGGTCACGGTCAGCTCGCCGTCATTCAGGCCGGACAAGTCCTGGCCTGCGACAGAGACATTGCCGTCTGCGTCGACGGAGATGTCATCGCTGTCGACCGTTAATGTGGTCATCCCATCGGTGATGGTGATGCCGGTCACGGTCGCGTCCGCTTCCACTTTACCGGTCAGCGTCACGCTGCTTGCTTCGCTGCTACTCAGCAGCTCATCACCGCCATCAACAAAGTTAATGCTGTTGCTGCCGTCATTATTTTCCGGCGCGCTTTGATCCAGCTTGGTGGTGTCGATCACGGCGCCCGGGTTACCGGCCGCGTCGGTCACATTCATGGTCACGGTCAGCTCGCCGTCATTCAGACCGGACAAGTCCTGGCCTGTGACCGAGACATTGCCGTCTGCGTCGACCGTGATGTCATCACTGTTGACCGTCAATGTGGTCGTGCCATCGGTAATGGTCATACCGGTCACGGTGGCGTCCGCTTCCACTTTACCGGTCAGCGTCACGCTGCTCGCTTCGCTGCGGCTCAGCAGCTCATCGCCGCCATCGTTGAACGCGATGCTATTGCTGCCATCGTTGTTGGTGGGCGCACTTTGATCCAGTTCAGTCGTGTCGGTCACGGTGCCCGGGTTACCCGCCGCATCGGTGACGTTCATGGTGACAGTCAGTTCGCCGTCGTTCAGGCCAGACAAGTTTTGACCAATGACCGACACATTGCCGTCTGCATCGACCGTGATGTCTGCCGCCGCCACAGTCAGCGTGGTGTCGCCGTCAGTAATGGTGATCGCCGTTACCGTCGCGTCCGCTTCCACTTTACCAGTCAGCGTCACGCTGGTCGCTTCGCTGCGGCTCAGCAGCTCATCGCCGCCATCAACAAAGTTAATGCTGTTGCTGCCGTCATTATTTTCCGGAGCGCTTTGATCCAGTTTGGTCGTGTCGGTCACGGCGCCCGGGTTGCCCGCCGCGTCAGTCACATTCATGGTCACGATCAGCTCGCCGTCGTTCAGGCCGGACAAGTCCTGGCCTGTAACAGAGACATTACCGTTTGCGTCGACGGAGATGTCTGCCGCCGCCACAGTCAGCGTGGTGTCGCCATCAGTAATGGTGATGCCAGTGACCGTCGCGTCCGCTTCCACTTTACCGGTCAACGTCACGCTGCTCGCTTCGCTGCGGCTCAGCAGCTCGTCTCCGCCATCGTTGAACGCGATGCTATTGCGGCCATCGTTGTTGGTTGGCGCGCTTTGATCCAGTTCAGTCGTGTCGGTCACCGTGCCCGGGTTACCGGCCGCGTCAGTCACATTCATGGTCACGGTCAGCTCGCCGTCGTTCAGGCCGGACAAGTCCTGGCCACTGACCGAGACATTGCCGTCTGCATCGACGGTGATGTCTGCTGCCGCCACAGTCAGCGTGGTGTCGCCGTCCGTAATGGTCATGCCAGTGACGGTCGCATCCGCTTCCACTTTACCTGTTAACGTCACACTGCTCGCTTCGCTGCGGCTCAGCAGCTCATCTCCGCCATCAACAAAGTTAATGCTGTTGCTGCCGTCATTATTTTCCGGTGCACGTTGATCCAGTTCGGTCGTGTCGGTGACCGCGCCCGGGTTACCCGCCGCGTCAGTCACAGTCATGGTCACGGTCAACTCGCCGTCATTCAGGCCAGACAAGTTTTGGCCTGCGACAGAGACATTGCCGTCTGCATCGACGGTGATGTCATCGCTGTTGACCGTTAATGTGATCGTCCCGTCGGTGATGGTGATGCCCGTTACCGTCGCGTCCGCTTCGACTTTACCGGTCAGGGTCACGCTGCTCGCTTCGCTGCGGCTCAGCAGCTCATCGCCGCCATCAACAAAGTTAATGCTGTTGCTGCCGTCATTATTTTCCGGTGCACTTTGATCCAGTTCGGTCGTGTCGGTCACGGCGCCCGGGTTGCCCGCGGCGTCAGTCACATTCATGGTCACGGTCAGCTCGCCGTCGTTCAGACCGGATAAGTCCTGGCCTGCGACAGAGACATTGCCGTTTGCGTCGACGGTGATGTCTGCCGCCGCCACAGTCAGCGTGGTATCGCCGTCCGTAATGGTGATGCCCGTTACCGTCGCGTCCGCTTCCACTTTACCGGTCAACGTCACGCTGCTCGCTTCGCTGCGGCTCAGCAGCTCATCGCCGCCATCAACAAAGTTAATGCTGTTGCTGCCATCGTTGTTGGCTGGCGCGCTTTGATCCAGTTGGGTGGTGTCGGTCACCGCGCCCGGGTTGCCCGCGGCGTCGGTCACATTCATGGTCACGGTCAGCTCGCCGTCATTCAGGCCGGACAAGTCCTGGCCTCTCACCGAGACATTGCCGTCTGCATCGACCGTGATGTCCTCACTGTTGACCGTTAATGTGATCGTCCCGTCGGTGATGGTGATGCCCGTTACCGTCGCGTCCGCTTCCACTTTACCGGTCAACGTCACGCTGCTTGCTTCGCTGCGGCTCAGCAGCTCATCGCCGCCATCAACAAAGTTAATGCGGTTGCTGCCGTCATTATTTTCCGGTGCGCTTTGATCCAGTTCAGTCGTGTCGGTCACCGTGCCCGGGTTACCCGCGGCGTCGGTGACGCTCATGGTCACAGTCAGTTCGCCGTCATTCAGACCGGACAAGTCCTGGCCTCTCACCGAGACATTGCCGTCTGCGTCGACGGTGATGTCTGCCGCCGCTACAGTCAGCGTGGTGTCGCCGTCGGTGATGCTGATGTCCGTTACCGTCGCGTCCGCTTCCACTTTACCAGTCAACGTCACGCTGGTCGCTTCGCTGCGGCTCAGCAGCTCATCGCCGCCATCAACAAAGTTAATGCTGTTGCTGCCGTCATTATTTTCCGGCGCACTTTGATCCAGCTTAGTGGTGTCGGTCACGGCGCCCGGGTTGCCGGCGGCGTCGGTCACATTCATGGTCACGGTCAGCTCGCCGTCATTCAGACCGGACAAGTCCTGGCCTCTCACCGAGACATTGCCGTCTGCGTCGACGGTGATGTCTGCCGCCGCTACAGTCAGCGTGGTGTCGCCGTCGGTGATGCTGATGTCCGTTACCGTCGCGTCCGCTTCCACTTTACCGGTCAACGTCACGCTGCTTGCTTCGCTGCGGCTGAGCAGTTCATCGCCGCCATCGTCGAACGCGATGCTGTTGCTGCCATCGTTGTTGGTGGGCGCACTTTGATCCAGTTCGGTCGTGTCGGTCACCGCGCCCGGGTTGCCGGCCGCGTCGGTCACATTCATGGTCACGGTCAGCTCGCCGTCGTTCAGGCCGGACAAGTCCTGGCCTCTCACCGAGACATTACCGTCTGCGTCGACGGTGATGTCATCACTGTTGACCGTCAATGTGGTTGTACCGTCGGTGATGGTGATACCCGTTACCGTCGCGTCCGCTTCCACTTTACCAGTCAACGTCACACTGCTCGCTTCGCTGCGGCTCAGCAGCTCATCGCCGCCATCAACAAAGTTAATGCTGTTGCTGCCATCGTTGTTGGTGGGCGCACTTTGATCCAGTTCGGTGGTGTCGGTCACGGCGCCCGGGTTGCCGGCCGCGTCGGTGACAGTCATGGTCACCGTCAGCTCGCCGTCGTTCAGGCCGGACAAGTCCTGGCCTGCGACAGAGACATTGCCGTCTGCATCGACACTAATATCGCTGGCGTTAACCGTCAGCGTGGTGTCGCCATCAGTGATGGTGATGTCAGTCACGGTCGCGTCCGCTTCCACTTTCCCTGTCAGCGTCACGCTGCTTGCTTCGCTGCGGCTCAGCAGCTCGTCGCCGCCATCGTCGAACGCGATGCTATTGCTGCCATCGTTGTTGGTGGGCGCGCTTTGGTCCAGCTTAGTGGTGTCGGTCACCGCGCCCGGGTTACCGGCCGCGTCAGTCACATTCATGGTCACGGTCAGCTCGCCGTCGTTGAGAGCCGACAGATCCTGGCCAATGACCGAGACATTGCCTTCTGAGTCGACAGAGATGTCATCGCTGTCGACCGTTAATGTGGTCGTCCCGTCGGTGATGGTGATCGCCGTTACCGTCGCATCCGCTTCCACTTTACCGGTCAACGTCACGCTGGTCGCTTCGCTGCCGCTCAGCAATTCATCGCCGCCATCGTCGAACACAATGCGGTTGCTGCCATCGTTGTTGGTGGGCGCACTTTGATCCAGTTGGGTGGTGTCGGTCACGGCGCCCGGGTTGCCGGCCGCGTCGGTGACGCTCATGGTCACGGTCAGCTCGCCGTCATTCAGGCCGGACAAGTCCTGGCCAATGACCGACACATTGCCTTCTGCGTCGACCGTGATGTCATCACTGTTGACCGTCAATGTGGTCGTCCCGTCGGTGATGGTGATCGCCGTTACCGTCGCATCCGCTTCCACTTTCCCTGTCAGGGTCACGCTGGTCGCTTCGCTGCGGCTCAGCAGCTCATCGCCGCCATCGTTGAACGCGATGCTATTGCTGCCATCGTTGTTGGTGGGCGCACTTTGATCCAGTTCGGTGGTGTCGGCCACGGCGCCCGGATTGCCCGCGGCGTCAGTCACATTCATGATCACGGTCAGCTCGCCGTCATTCAGGCCGGATAGATCCTGGCCAATGACCAAGACATTGCCGTCTGCGTCGACGGAGATGTCATCGCTGTCGACCGTCAATGTGGTCGTCCCGTCGGTGATGGTCATGCCGGTCACGGTGGCATCCGCTTCCACTTTACCAGTCAGCGTCACACTGCTCGCTTGGCTGCGGCTCAGCAGTTCATCGCCGCCATCAACAAAGTTAATGCTGTTGCTGCCGTCATTATTTTCCGGTGCGCTTTGATCCAGTTCGGTCGTGTCGGTCACGGCGCCCGGGTTGCCGGCCGCGTCGGTGACGCTCATGGTCACGGTCAGCTCGCCGTCATTCAGGCCGGATAAGTCCTGGCCTGTGACCGAGACATTGCCGTCTGCGTCGACCGTGATGTCATCGCTGTTGACCGTCAATGTGGTCGTGCCATCGGTAATGGTCATGCCGGTCACGGTGGCGTCCGCCTCGACTTTACCAGTCAGCGCCACACTGCTCGCTTCGCTGCGGCTCAGCAGCTCATCGCCGCCATCGTTGAACGCGATGCTATTGTTGCCATCGTTGTTGGTGGGCGCGCTTTGATCCAGTTTGGTGGTGTCAGTCACCGCGCCCGGGTTACCGGCCGCGTCGGTGACACTCATGGTCACAGTCAGTTCGCCGTCGTTCAGGTCGGACAGATCCTGGCCTGTGACAGAGACATTACCGTCTGCGTCGACGGTGATGTCTGCCGCCGCTACAGTCAGCATGGTGTCGCCGTCGGTGATGGTGATGCCAGTGACGGTCGCGTCCGCTTCCACTTTACCGGTCAACGTCACGCTGCTCGCTTCGCTGCGGCTCAGCAGTTCATCGCCGCCATCAACAAAGTTAATGCTGTTGCTGCCATCGTTATTTTCCGGTGCGCTTTGATCCAGTTGGGTGGTGTCAGTCACCGCGCCCGGGTTGCCGGCCGCGTCAGTCACATTCATGGTCACGGTCAGCTCACCGTCGTTCAGGCCAGACAAGTTTTGGCCAATGACAGAGACATTGCCGTCTGCGTCAACCGTGATGTCTGCCGCCGCTACAGTCAGCGTGGTGTCGCCGTCAGTAATGGTGATACCCATCACGGTCGCATCCGCTTCCACTTTACCGGTCAACGTCACACTGCTCGCTTCGCTGCGGCTCAGCAGCTCATCGCCGCCATCAACAAAGTTAATGCTGTTGCTGCCGTCATTATTTTCCGGCGCACTTTGATCAACTTCATAGTTCGCGGTCGTACTAGATTCCACCGTATTGCCGGCTTCATCGTCAGAAATCACGACGACATCAAACTCGCTGCCATTCACTAAATCGTCGCCGTCCACATCGACCGACCAGCTACCATCGTCGTTGACGGTGGTGCGGTATTCGCTGCCATTAATCGCCATCGACACACTGTCGCCTTCAGCAATATCGCCGCCGGTTGCCGTCCCTGACACGGTCACGCGGCCGGTTCTTTCGTCACTGTTAATAGTGTTGTCGTCGGTGATTGGGTTGACCGTCACTGTGCCCGCGTCCGCGGTCAGGTCCACGCTGGAATTAGCGGTCGCGCTTGATGCCACGGTGTTGCCAGCGTCATCCGTTGAGGTCACAACGACATCAAACTCGCTGTCATTCACTAAATCGTCGCCGTCCACGTCGACCGACCAGCTGCCATCGTCGTTGACGGTGGTGGTGTATTCCGTGCCATTAATCACCATCGACACACTGTCGCCTTCGGCAATATCGCCGCCGGTTGCCGTCCCTGACACGGTCACGCGGCCGGTGCTTTCGTCACTGTTGATGGTGTTGTCGTCGGTGATTGGGTTGATACTTACGGTTCCCTGATCCGCAGACAGATCCACGGTATGAGTAGAGGTCGCGCTAGACTCAACCGTACTTCCATCAGCATTGCTTGATGTCACGGTGACATCAAACTCTGTATCGTTAGCAAGATCGCTACCGGCCACATCCACTGACCAGTTACCATCGGCATCTACAGTCGTCGTATAAGACGTACCGTTGATGAGCATGCTCACCGTATCACCTTCAGAGATATCGCCTCCAGTCGCGGCACCACTGACAGTGATGGTTGATTCGCTTTCATCAAAGTTGATAACCCCGTCATCTGCGATCGGGTCAACAGTAACGGTGCCGGCAACAGCCAGAGTGATGTCTGCAGCGTCTGCAGCCACTAAGTTGGTCAGCGCCAGACTTTGCGTTTGTGAAAGGCCAAGACTTTCCAGTCCTGTTGTATCGAAGTTCGTTGTGGCAATAATCTGAATGTCAGTACGATCAATCGTCGCTGAGTCGGTCACTGCCGAACTCAGCACTCCACCAGCAGCCGGAGCCAGATCGCCATCGACCTGCGTCGGGTCCTGACCCTCTTCTAGTGCAGCAAAGATCTGTGCCACATCATCCGTGATGTCCTGAGGCATATTATTGGCATCAACCAGTTGTGCTTGAACCGCTGCGTCATCATCCACATCATTACCGATTTGAACAATAACGGTACCCTGTGGTAGCCGTTCACCCACGGTCGCCATTCTGACGTTACCAGTCGGATCGATAACAATCATTTGGTTAGCAGACAGAATTCCACTAGTGACAAGAGAGTTTAATCCCATAAAAAGCCTCGGACATAATAGAAGATGATATACCGCAAGGTATGCAACTTGGTGCGATACATTTATCCTGGAAAAATTCAGTTAAATTTAGCACTAATCCATAGTTAAACAAAGGTTAAAACGTTGTACTGTTAACGTTTTTTTGACGCATTTCCGATATTCTCAAAGCTGATACAACACAAAATTCAAACGGGATCATATTCGATACTTTGCTTTTAATTCGGGTACTTAACCGATAAAATCCATTTCTAATTAGTGAGTTATCAATGCATAATTTCTTGTATATGCAACAAGTTTAAAACTAACTGAAATTTTGAGTCACTTTATTGACACTCCTTCCCGGCGTCTCATTAATAAGATCGATTCTGGATTAAGCTTTGGCTTCAATCGTTAATAACCCAACATGGGAGTTTGATTTTGAAAGGGTTTTCCGTAAAGGCTCTGGCCTGTGCTCTTGCACTGTCCAGTCCAGCATATGCTCAAACACTTGAGCAGGCAGTTTCACTGACACTTGCCACCAATCCGGAGTTAAAAAGCGCTTTTAACCAGTTTAAAGCTCGTGTTTCTGATTCACGTGCAGCTACGGGGGCTTATCTGCCAAGTCTCGACTTGGATGCTGGCATCGGCTACGAAGGGATCAGACCGACAGAATCAAGCGGTAGCGCTGACACCGACCTGACCCGTAAGGACTTAACTCTTACTTTTAACCAGCTTATCTGGGATGGTTCAGCGACCTTAAACGACATGGACCGCACCTCTGCAGAAGCAGAAGCGGACCGCTACCAGTTACTTGCCGATGCATCAGATAAGGCTCTGCAAGTGGCGAACACCTACCTGGATGTGACACAGGCGTATGAAGTGCTTGCACTGTCGGAAAGTAATCTGACGACACACAAGGAAATTTACCGCGACATTAAACGTCGTGCGGATTCGGGTATCGGCTCAACGGCGGATGTAACCCAAGTGGAAGCCCGTCTGGCGCGTGCACAAAGCAACCTGCTGGCTGCGCAAAACAACCTGCTTGATGCTCAGGCACAGTTTCACCGTTTGGTAGGACAAGAGCCACAAGCGTTGGTCTTCCCGAGAGCAGACAGTGAAGCTTTACCGGCCTCTGTTGACCAGGCTCTTGAGCAGGCACAGCAATCGCATCCGGTGATTAAAGTGGCTCAGACAGACGTCGACGCTGCACGCTTCCAGTATCAACAATCTAAAGCACCTAACTTTCCGACCCTCTCTTTTGAAGCGTCACAAAGCTGGATGGATGATGCAGGCGGTGACCGCGGCAATCAGCAAGAAACCACCGCCATGCTGCGTTTACGCTACAACCTCTACAACGGTGGTACCGACAGTGCGAACACAAAAAGTGCCGCCTATCAGCTTAATCGCGCTAAAGACTTACGTGCCAATATTTTCCGTACCGTGGAAGAGGGTCTGCGCCTGTCCTGGAACGCACTGGATATTACCCTGCAGCAGAAAGAGTTCCTAGCCGACCATGTCGACGCAACATCAAAGACCGTTGTGGCGTATCGCAAGCAGTACCAGATTGGCCAGCGCACCCTGCTCGACTTGCTGAATAGTGAAAATGAGCTGTTCGAAGCTCGCCGCGATTATCTGGATGCGAAGTACTCAGAGCAATACGCAAAATACCGCGTTCTGAACGCAACCGGCGGTCTGCTGGCGGCTCTGCGCGTCGATGTTCCGAAAGAGTGGCTGGAAAAGGTGGATTACTAATATGACAATTCGAAATGTGATGATTGCTGTTTTGAGTATGACATTGGCGCATTCTGCCTACGCCGCTCAAGAAGAAAGTTCGGACGTTTACGATTACATGGCAACACCTGTTGCAGAACAAGGTGCCGATTTGCTCGACGACGACAATGATGGTGTCATTAACGCCCGTGACAAATGTCCGCAAACCCCACAAGGTGCGCAAGTCGACAATGACGGTTGTGGCAAGCAAATCAACAGCTCTGAACAGCAAAAACTTCATATCCTGTTTGCCAGCGATTCCTCTGCCATTGCCCCTCTTTTTGATGATCAGATTCGTCAGATGGCGGAGTTTCTACAACTTTATCCGGAAGCCTCAATTGAGCTACAAGGTTATGCGAGCAAAGTCGGCAGTGCCAAGTATAACCAGGCACTCTCTGAGCGTCGTTCAGCAGCCGTCCGTATGCAGTTGATTCGTTATGGTGTTACGCCGAACCGCATTCGTGTGATCGGTTTTGGTGATACGGTTCTGGTTGCTGATGGCGATGACCAGGTCAGTCACGCCCAGAACCGTCGCGTAACGGCGACCGTCGTCGGTCTGAAAGACGAAATGCTGAAAGAGTGGACTGTGTTCACTGCTTTACCTAATTCTTAATCGCTTACCGATTAAACCGTAACGAAAACGACCTGAGTTTCCCCAGGTCGTTTCTCCATTGAGTGACAGGTAAACGGGTTGGAAAGTTCGAACAACTTGACTCCCTGTTTCCCGCAACCCATTCTTCTGACTATGTATGATTTTTTTTCAAACCGCCTCGCTAGTTATCAAAACCTCAGGCACAATTGGGTTATTCTTTACCCTTTAGATCGTTGTGGCCTCAGTCTGTTAATGCCCGAGGAATATCAACGCAGGATAGTCCAATGAGTCAGCATAAATATCACCAGCTCTCTAGTGATGAGTTGGATTTTGTCGACGATCAAACCGCCGCACTGCTGCTTAATACTCCCAGCAGCGCGCGTATCATGCTTTGGGTTATGGTCGTATTCTTTTTGCTGGCCATCGTTTGGGCCTCATGGGCAGAGATCGATAAAGTCACTGTCGGTCAGGGTAAAGTCGTGCCATCTTCGCAAATCCAGGTGGTTCAGAACCTGGAAGGCGGCCTGGTTAAACAGATCCTGGTCCGTGAAGGCGAGCAGGTCAAAAAAGGCCAGCAGCTATTACTTATCGATGACACCCGTTTTCGTTCCGACTATCGTGAGCGTGAGCAGCAAATGGCCAACCTGACAGCCAACGTATTGCAGCTGACTGCGTCCATCGCCAGTGTCATCATTAATGAAGATTTTGCGGAACAGGACTGGCAAAACAGTGTGCGCATTGATTACAACAAGCTGGCTTTTCCTCCTTCACTGCTTGAATTGCAGCCCAGACTGGTTGAGCGTCAGCGCGACCAGTATCAGCAAGATCTTGATAACCTGCGCAACCAACTGTCTGTGATTTCACAGCAGGTTAAACAAAAACAACAGGATCTGATTGAAATTCAGGCCCGGGTTCGCAACCTACGCCGAAGTTACGAATATGCTAACAAAGAGCTGGAGATCACCCAACCCTTGGCGGATGAAGGCGTGGTCCCGCGGATTGAGCTGTTAAAACTGCAACGGCAGGTCAATGACACTCGTCGCGAACTCACCTCCAGTGAACTGAAAATACCGGTATTACGCTCAGGTATTCGTGAGTCAATGTTGAGCCGTATCGATGCCGCACAGAAGTTCCGTTCGCAGCAGCAAGATGCACTCAACGAAGCTCAGGATAAGCTGTCGGCGATGACTGAATCTACCGTAGGGCTGGAAGACAGAGTCAACCGCACCGTTGTCGTCTCTCCGGTCACCGGCACCATCAAAACCCTCAACGTCAATACTGTCGGTGGTGTTATCCAGCCGGGTATGGATATTGTTGAAATCGTCCCGACCGAAGACACCTTGCTGGTCGAAGCACAGATCGCGCCACAGGATATCGCATTCCTGCGCCCTGACCTGCCGGCGATTGTAAAGTTCAGTGCCTATGACTTCACTAAATATGGCGGCCTGGAAGGCACCCTTGAACACATCAGCGCCGATACCACGCAGGATGAAGAAGGCAACAGTTTTTATCTGGTACGGGTACGCACCACACAAACATCATTTGGTCAGGATGACACGCTGCCAATCATTCCCGGCATGACGGCGTCGGTGGATATCATCACCGGTAAACGCACCGTACTGGATTATTTACTTAAGCCAATTTTGCGCGCCAAAGACAATGCGCTGCGAGAGTAATCCGGCAAAGATAAACCGGTCCGTGATGAAAAGCGCTGATTGATGTATAACTAAATTTATACAACCGGATGCAAAGGATAGTGGAAGAGAGATGACCTTTAGTCACACCGTAGCAACAGGTATGCGATGAAACGCTGGCTATGTTTACTGGCGGCGCTGGTGATTTCATCACTAGCTGGCGCGCTCAGTACCAAAGAGCAACAGTGGGTTGATGCAGTGACAGCAACCTACGGGCCACGCGCGGGTAAACGAGTTGAGACCTGGCGGCAGGAGATGGTGCGTTACCGATCATTATCAGAACGCGCTCAACTGACCGAAGTAAACCGTTTTTTCAATCAGCTCTACTTTGTCAACGACGATGTATTGTGGGGCAAAAATGACTACTGGGCGACACCACTGGAATTTTTAGGCAGTAATGCCGGTGATTGTGAGGACTTCACTATCGCCAAATATTTTTCGCTGCTGGAACTTGGTGTTGCTGATAACAAACTGCGCCTGGTGTACGTCAAAGCCATTGAACTGAATCAGTTTCACATGGTACTGGCCTACTACGCCACACCCAGCTCACAACCTTTGATTCTGGATAACATTAATCCGCAGATAAAACCGGCCTCCGCGCGCCCTGACCTGCTACCTATATACAGCTTTAACGGTCAACATCTGTGGTTGATGAAGTCGAAAAATGGCGAGCTGGCAGGTAACGCTTCCCGGCTCAGCCTCTGGAATGATTTACGTTCACGCGAGCGTTCGCTGAATTTGAATAAACCGTTGGTCAATTACGATGAGTAGCTAGAATGACACTATACAAACAACTGGTCGCCGGAATGATAATGGTGCTGATTTTGTTGATGATTTCCGTATTCATCATCGAATTTAATACCACACGCGACAACCTTGAACAGCAGCAACGTTCTGAAGTCAGCAACACGATTAACACCGTGGGTCTTGCTTTAGCGCCCTATCTGGAAAAGAAGGACAGCGTTGCGGTCGAATCCGTCATCAATGCTCTGTTTGACGGCAGTACCTACTCGGTCGTGCGCCTTACCTTTCTCGATGACCACAGTGAAATCGTTCGCTCTTATCCGATTAAGCCAAGCCAGGTTCCGCAATGGTTTACTGATCTGGATTTGTTCCAGCCTATCCATGACCGCCGTGTTGTGACCAGCGGCTGGATGCAACTGGCAGAGGTCGAAATCGTCAGTCATCCGGGTGAAGCCTATGCTCAGCTATGGCACGCGCTGATTCGCCTCTCGATCGCATTCGGCGCCATCGTTGTGATCGGTATGCTCTCGATTGCCTACATCGTTCATCATGCCCTTAAACCGTTGACAACCATAGTGAACAAGATGAAGCAAATCGCCAACAACCAGTTTGGCGAACCGTTGCCGCTACCCGACACCCAAGACCTGGTCGCGGTAGTACAAGGGATCAATAACATGTCGGCACAGGTTGAAAAGCATTTTAAAGCCCAGGCTCAGGAAGCACAGCAATTGCGCGAGCGCGCTTACATGGATCCGGTTTCACAACTGGGCAACCGCTCTTACTACATGAACCAGTTGAACGGCTGGCTGACAGAAAACGCGGTTGGTGGCGTGGCTATGCTGCAGGTTCAGTTCATCAAAGATTTGTATGAAGAGAAAGGCTACGAAGCCGGCGATAACATGGTGCGTGAACTCGCCACTCACCTCAAAGCATCGATGACTGCCCCCAACATCACCATTGCCCGTATCTCTGCCGAAGAATTTGCGCTCATCCTGCCTAATATGGAAGAGGAAGAACTGCGCCAGGCCGCTGACAACATCATGAACTGCGTGAACGATATTAATCCGGATCCAACCGGTATGGCCGCTGCCGATGCGGCGCTCGGCGTGGTGTTCAATGAAAAAGCGAAGAGCTCACGCGAGCTGCTTTCCCTGCTCGACAACTCGATGGCCACGGCCAAATCGAATCCGGAGCTGAAATACGGCTTTATTTCCAGCTCAAGCAATCAGATGGTAATGGGTAAACAGCAATGGAAAGCGCTGGTTGAAGAAGCGATTCACCATGACTGGTTCACCTTCCGCTTCCAGGCGGCAACGGATACACACGGTAAAACTTTCCATCGCGAAGTGTTCTCTGCGATTGAAAAAGACGGGGGTACGTTACAGCGCCAACCAATATCTGTTCGCGCTGGAGCAGCTACACGCCACTCACCTGTTCGACCAATACGTACTCCAGTCTATGATTAATAAGCTGGTGTCCGGTGAAGTGACCGATAAACTTGCCATCAACATTTCGCAAAGCAGTATCGAGCAGCCAAGCTTTATTCGCTGGGTCACTCAGTTACTGACCCGACACAAAGCCGTGGCAGGATTACTGCAGTTTGAAATTCCGGAGAACTGCTTTGTTAATGCTCCGCACCATACTGCCTTGTTCTGTAACGCTCTGCGCGGCGCGGGCGCTGATTTTGGTGTTGATAACTACGGCCGTAACTTCCAGTCGCTGGATTACATTAATGAGTTTCGACCAAACTACGTCAAACTCGATTATCTGTTTACTCACCACCTTGATGATGAGAATCAGAAATTTACTCTGACGTCCATTTCGCGTACCGCTCACGATTTGGATATCACCACTATCGCATCCCGCGTCGAGACCCAGGATCAGCTCGATCTGCTCGCCGAGCATTTCGTCGATGTGTTCCAGGGTTTTATTGTCGATAAATAAGGATGAGCGCAATGCAAGACACGCTGCTGAACTCTCTGATTTACGTCAGCCGCTATTACGGCCTCGCCAATTCTCCCGAGGCTTTGATCAACGGTTTGCCAATGTCAGATGGCAAGCTGACACCATTTTTATTTCCGCGCGCCGCGGAACGTGCCGGCCTGGTTGCGAAAGAGAACCGCTCCGCACTGCATGAAATTCCACAACTGGTATTCCCGGTCATTGTGCTGCTAAAAAGTGGCGAGGCGTGCGTACTCAACAGTATTAACGAGGAAAAGCAGGAAGCGGAAGTGGTGACCGCCGAATCGGGCATGGTGCCGATCGCCTATCCGCTTGATGAACTTAAAGCGCGTTATATTGGCCGTTACTTTATGGTCAAAAAGCAGTTCCGTTTTGATGAGCGCTCTCCGGAAGTACTGAAAACCCGCCATGGTCACTGGTTCTGGGGTACGATCTGGCAGTCAAAGCGCATCTATCGCGATGTGCTGATCGCTTCGATCCTGATTAACCTGTTTGCCATCGCAGCACCGATGTTTACCCGTCTGGTGTACGACAAAGTGGTCCCCAATCTGGCGTTCGAAACTCTGTGGGTACTGGCCAGTGGTGTGCTGGTCATCTTCCTGTTTGACTTAGTGCTCAAACTGCTGCGGAACTACTTCATTGATGTGGCAGGCAAAAAATCCGATATCCTGATTTCCTCCAAGCTGTTTGCCAAGGTCATGGGGATCCGCATGGAGTCACGTCCGCCATCGGTCGGTGCTTTCGCGCGCCACTTGCAGGAGTTTGAGTCGATTCGTGAGTTTTTCACCTCTGCCACTATCGCTTCTCTGATCGATTTGCCGTTCGCACTGATGTTTTTACTGTTGATTTGGCTGATGGCCGGTTCACTGGTGCTGGTGCCGATTGTTGGCGTAGTGATCCTGGTGGTGTACTCACTGCTGATTCAGGCGCCGTTACGCCGTGCAATCGAAGAGGGTTCCAGACTGGCATCGCAAAAATACGCCAACCTGATTGAGAGCCTGGCCGGTCTCGAGACGCTTAAGCTGTTCGGTGCGCAAAGCCAGTATCAATACCGCTGGGAAGAAGCCGTCGCCCACATGGCAAACTGGAACATCAAGAGTCGCCGTATTACCGACGGAATTCAGAACACCGCGGGCTTTGTGCAGCAGTCGACTAACGTTGGCATGATTATTCTAGGTGTTTATCTGATTGCAGCGGGCGACCTGACCATGGGCGGACTGATTGCCGCGACCATGCTGAGCGGACGAGCGATTGGCCCTCTGGTCCAGCTGTCTCTGCTTTCAACCCGTTATAACCAGGCAAAATCATCGCTCACCATCATTGAACAAGTGATGGCGATGCCTGACGAGCAAGAGGCCGGTAAACGCTACATTCACCGTCCGATGATTCAGGGCAAAATTGAACTCGATAAAGTGACCTTCCATTATCCGGACTCACCGATTGCTTCGATTCGCGATCTCAGCCTGACCATTAACCCGGGCGAAAAAGTGGCGATTATCGGCCGGATTGGTTCCGGTAAAACCACGCTTGAGCGACTCATAATGGGTCTGTATCAACCCACCGAAGGACACGTTCGTATTGATGACACAGACATCGCCCAGCTGCATCATATCGATATCCGCCGTAATATCGGTTGTGTACCGCAAGAGAGCTTACTCTTCTACGGTACCATTCGCGACAATATCACTCTGGGGCGGCCACTGGCTGATGACCGTGATGTCATGGACGCAGCGAACCGGGCTGGCGTCACCGTGTTTACTCAGCAAGATCCGGCGGGTCTTGAACGCCAGGTGGGTGAAGGCGGCTTACTGCTTTCCGGCGGTCAGCGCCAGGCCGTTTCGATTGCCAGAGCCATGCTGGGACGTCCGCCTGTGTTGTTGATGGATGAACCGACCAGTGCGATGGATAACCGCTCCGAGATGCAGATTAAGCACCAGCTCAGTCAGTTAACCCCGAGCGAAACCTTAGTACTGATTACCCATAAAACCACCATGCTGGATGTGGTGGACCGGGTGATTGTGATGGAAAAAGGTTCCATCATCGCAGATGGTCCGAAAGAGATGGTACTGACCGACTTACGCCACGGTAAAGTGCGGGCTGCGAACTAAACTGACCGGCCAGAGACAAACTAACAACAATCGACAGAGATAAAAAAAGCGCGGTCCATAAAGGCACCGCGCTTAAGCCTGTCACAGGCTGAATTTACACCTCAACGTGTAAACAAGAGACGGAGTGGACGTCACTCCCTTTGATTTGGGGCTTGGTCTTAGCACATTCCGCCGTTGCCTGCGGACAACGAGTACGGAATACACAACCCGATGGCGGATTAATCGGAGACGGCAAATCCCCTTCCAGCATCTGAATGGTTTTACTGCGCTCCAGATTCGGATCCGGAATCGGTACCGCTGACATCAGGGCCTTGGTGTATGGGTGCTTCGGGTTGGCAAACAGTGCATCCGACTCCCCCAGCTCGACCGCATTACCCAAATACATCACCAGCACACGGTCAGAAATGTGCTTCACCACGGATAAGTCGTGCGCGATGAATACCAGGCTCAGACCCAGCTCATTCTGCAGCTCTTTGAGCAGGTTAACCACCTGGGCCTGAATCGAGACGTCCAGTGCTGATACCGGCTCATCACAGATGATCATTTTCGGCTTCAGAATCAGAGCGCGGGCAATGCCGATACGCTGACACTGGCCGCCGGAGAACTCGTGCGGATAGCGGTTAATGACGTTCGGCAGCAGGCCCACTTTGGCCATCATCTCTTTAACCCGGTCTTTGACTTCCTGCTTGGACAGTTGCGGATAAAAGGTCTGCAGCGGCTCAGCAATAATGTCACCAACCGTCATTCGCGGGTTAAGAGACGCTAGCGGATCCTGGAAAATCATTTGAATTTCTTTACGCGTTTCACGGCGTTTGACTTCCTGCATCCGGGTCAGGTCCTGACCGAGCCACACCACTTCACCTTCGGTAGCCTGAACCAATCCGATAATGGCACGGGCAAAGGTCGACTTACCACAGCCGGATTCACCTACCACGCCCAGAGTTTCACCCTGATAGAGGCGTACATTGACGCCGTCCACGGCTTTCAGTGTCGATGGTTTGGTCCATGGCCAGGCCGACTTAGCGGCAATGCTGAAATGAACCTTAAGATCTTTTACGTCTAACAGTAATGCTTTATCTGCGCTCATTTTGTCCACGCCTCCCAGTCAGAAAAACAAGCCCGCTGACGACCATCACCAAACGGCGTCAGAATTGGTGCTTCACGCTTACAACGGTCCATCACACGGTGACAACGTTCCTGATAAGGACAGCCAACCGGCAGACGCAGTAAGTTTGGCGGGTTACCCGGAATCGTCGGCAGAATATCGCCTTCGGTATCCAGACGCGGAATCGCTTTCAGCAAACCTTCCGCATACGGATGGCTTGGATTGTAGAAAATTTCGTTCACGCTGCCGTATTCCATGGTACGACCGGCATACATCACCAGCACTTTGTCACACGAGCCGGCCACCACCCCCAAATCGTGGGTAATCATGATGATCGCAGTGTTAAACTCACGTTTGAGCTCGTTGAGCAAGTCCATGATCTGAGCCTGGACGGTCACGTCCAGTGCCGTGGTCGGCTCATCGGCGATCAGCAGTTTCGGACGGCACAACAGTGCCATCGCAATCATCACACGCTGACGCATACCGCCCGAAAATTCATGCGGATACATGGTAATCCGCTTCCGTGCTTCCGGGATTTTGACCGCTTCCAGCATACGCACTGACTCTTCGAATGCTTGCGCTTTCCCCATGCCCTTGTGCAACATCAGCACTTCCATCAGTTGGTCGCTGACTTTCATATACGGGTTAAGTGACGTCATCGGGTCTTGGAAAATCATCGCGATCTGCTCGGCACGCACCTTGTTGAGTGCCTTTTCCGGCAGATTGAGGATTTCTTTGCCCTCAAATTTCGCGCTACCGGAGATGATTCCGTTTTTAGCCAGCAAACCCATAATCGCAAACACGGTCTGGGACTTACCCGACCCGGACTCGCCCACGATACCGAGAGTCTCTCCCTGATTAAGCGAGAAGTTTAAATCGTTAACTGCGGTGACAATCCCATCCTGAGTGGTGAATTCGACGCGCAGATCTTTGACATCTAATAAGCTCATCATTACTTCCTTAATCTTGTGTGATTATCTGTCTTTTGGATCCAGCGCATCGCGCAGACCATCACCCACGTAGTTAAAACAGAACAGGGTGATCACCATAAAGGCCGCTGGGAACAGCAGTTGCCAGATCGCCACTTCCATCGTGTTGGCGCCCTCTTGCAACAATGCTCCCCAACTGGTCATTGGTTCCTGAACACCCAGACCAAGGAAAGAAAGGAAAGATTCGGTCAGAATCATGCTCGGGATCAGCAGGGTTGAATACACCGCGACAATACCCAGCACGTTAGGCACGATATGGCGGGTAATGATTTTCCACTTGCTGACACCGCACACATGAGCCGCTTCAATAAACTCTTTACTGCGCAGGCTCAGCGTCTGGCCACGTACGATACGCGCCATATCCAGCCAGGCAATGGCACCAATCGCCACAAAAATAAGAATGATGTTACGACCAAAGAAAGTCACCAGTACAATCACCAGGAACATAAACGGAATCGCGTACAGGATTTCCAGCAGGCGCATCATGATTCGGTCGGTACGACCACCGATAAAGCCCGATGCGGCGCCATACAGGGTACCAATCAGTACCGCCACCAGCGCGCCCATAATACCGACCATCAGAGAAATGCGGCCACCGACCAGGGTACGTACCAACAAATCACGCCCCAGCGCATCGGTACCAAACCAATGCTCGGCATTCGGCGCAGCGTGCATGGCATACCAGTCAGTATCTTCATAGGTATAAGCCGAAAACATCGGCAGAAAAATCACCGCCAGGGTGATTAACGTCAGGATAAACAGGCTGACCATCGCCGCTTTGTTACGCATAAAACGAATGCGCGCATCCTGCCATAAACTGCGACCTTCAATTTCCAGGTTCTCAGAGAACTTTTCGATCGCTTCTAAATTTTCTTTTTTGCTCAACATAATATCCGTGTCCGATTAGTAGCGAATTTTAGGGTCGATATAAGCAAGCAGAATATCCACCACCGCATTGAAGAGAATGAAAAGGAAACCGATCAAAATCGTTACGCCCATCACCAATGAATAGTCACGGTTAAACGCCGCATTGACGAACAGTTTACCAATCCCCGGCAGACCAAAAATGGTCTCAATCACCACCGACCCGGTAATGATGCCGACAAACGCTGGGCCCATGTAGGACACCACAGGTAACAGCGCCGGTTTCAATGCGTGCTTAAACACGATATAGCGATAGCTCAGACCTTTCGCACGAGCGGTACGGATAAAGTTACTGTTGAGGGTTTCGATCATCGAACCACGGGTAATACGGGCAAACGTGGCCACATACAACAAGGACATACCAATGACAGGTAGCGCCATGTACTGTAACGATCCGTCTTGCCACCCCCCCGCCGGGAACCAGCCGAGATTGATGGAGAAGATGTAGATCAGAACCGGTGCCAACACAAAGGATGGCATCACCACCCCGAGCATGGCGGTCGACATTATGGTGTAGTCGACCCAAGTGTTTTGCCTTAGCGCGGCAATGGTGCCAACTCCGACCCCCATGATGACAGTGAAGATGAAAGCAGCAAAGCCCACTTTAGCTGAAACAGGCAAAGCCGCGCTGATTAGTTCGTTAACCGAATAATCTTTGTATTTGAATGACGGACCAAAATCGCCTTGCAAAATGTTAGTCAGATAGGTGAAGTACTGCTCGGATACTGGTTTATCCAGGCCATATTTCGCATTGATGTTGGCCATCACTTCCGGCGGTAACGGACGCTCAGAAGAAAATGGGTTACCTGGTGCAAAACGCATCAGAAAGAATGATATCGTGATCAATACCAACAAGGTTGGGATTGCTTCAAATATCCTTTTTGCTATGAATTTAATCATAAACTCACTCTTTCAGTCTGTGACAATAGAAAACGAAAAGACGCTGTATGTGCCGGGCACATACAGTGTCTATATATTTATAGTTTTAATGCTCAGGATTTACTGAGCTTTGATGTAGAGATCTTTAGTGTAGATCTTGTCTTCCGCGTTATTAACCGGGTAACCACCAAGTTGTGGCGACACCAGACGGGAAGTTACATACTGATAGATAGGGGCGATTGGCATATCACGCGCCAGCAGTTTTTCTGCCTCAACGTACAGTGCTTCACGCTCTTCATCGGTCTTCGCATTCAACGCTTTTTCCATCACGGCGTCGTACTCTGCGCTGTGATATTTCTGGTCGTTGGAGCTGTTGTTGGACTGCATCAGCGACAGGAAGCTGGATGCTTCGTTATAATCACCACACCAACCAGCACGAGTCACGTCATAGTTACCTTCACGGCGGGTATCCAGGAAGGTTTTCCACTCTTGGTTTTCCAAAGTGATGTTCACACCCAGCGCCTGTTTCCACATTGACTGAATCGCGGTTGCGATTTTCTTGTGGTTTTCAGAGGTGTTGTACAGCAGGGTGAATTCCAGTGGGTGAGACTTATCAAAGCCGGCCTCTGCCAGTAGTTTTTTCGCTTCGGCAATACGCTCTTTCTGAGTCATTTTGCCGTAAGCTGGCATCTCTGGATTGAAATCAGCGGTGATTTCCGGCGTCATGAAGTAAGCAGGCTTCTGACCCTGACCCAGAATCGCATTGGCGACAATGTCACGGTCGATAGCGTACGATAGCGCCTTGCGCACGCGCACATCATCAAACGGCGCTTTCTGGTTGTTGAAGCCGTAGTAGTAAGTACACAGGTTACCTTTCACGTTCACCGATTCCGGGTACTCTTTCTTCAGACGTTTGAAGTGCTCCAGCGGCAGTTCATACGTCATCTGAATTTCACCCGACAGGAAGCGGTTCATTTCCGCTACCTGGTTTTCGATTGGCAGGTAGGTGACCTGATCGATAACGGTGTGTGCGTTATCCCAATAGTATGGGTTACGCTTGAGCACTAAACGTTCGTTTACCGTCCACTTATCAACCACATAAGCGCCGTTACCAACGAAGTGTTCAGGTTTGGTCCACTGATCGCCCCACTTCTCAACCGTTGCACGGTGAACAGGTTTCACTGTGGTGTGGCCCATCATTTTTACAAAATATGGAACCGATGTTTCCAGATTCACTTCCAGGGTGTTCGCATCCAGCGCTTTCACACCCAGTGTCTCTTTATCTTTTTTCCCGGCGATAATATCTGCCGCGTTCACCATAGTGGTCATTTCAATATACCACGAGTATGGAGAAGCCGTTGCAGGATCAACCGCACGCTTAAAGCTGTACACGAAGTCGTCAGCGGTAACCGGATCACCGTTTGACCATTTCGCATCTTTACGCAGGTGGAAAATAAAAGTTTTGTTGTCTGTCGTTTCCCAGCTTTCTGCGACACCCGGAACCGTCTTACCGTTCGCATCCTGGTTTACCAGGCCTTCCAGAAGGTCACGAATCACGTGTGACTCTGGCACCCCTTCCGTTTTATGCGGATCGATAGAAGCGACTTCAGTACCGTTACCACGGACAAATTCCTGTTTGTCAGCGAGTTTAGTACCAGCGGGAACATTCGCGGCGAGAGATGAGAAAGAAGCACTTGCCACTGCAAGGCCAGCCCCCAGAAGCAGGGCCTGAGTGATTTTATTTTTATACATGCATAAACTCCAAGTTTTCATTTTGCATCCATGACTTCCTTGTGGGGCATGAGGCATCTGACTGCCATAATTAGGGTGTTTAACGCAAAAAACCAAACACAAAACCTAACCCATACAAAGAAAGCGGCGTAGAACGGCGACCATCAAACTAACTTGCCTAAAAATAGTCTTTAACAAAAACTATGCACTGCGCAGAATCAATAAATCAGTGAAATGACTTAATTGATCGTCAGTAACGCAGAATTTCAGTACAAATAAGGACTTAGAGCCAACCGTAAATGCCACATATACTAACCAAGATTACTTTTTCAGCATCTTATGCTAGAAATTCGGCGGAAAATTTAACATCTGCCTCACATGACGTCTAATTGAAAGTGATGATCCACTCATCAGATGACAGAAATTGTGAACAGAGTCACCTGTTGCACCATTGTGATCCACAACGCACTTTTTAGGAAACGTTTGCGTATCAGTTACAAAATGAAAGCGGTATCATAACGCTAATTACCGCATGATGCGGGATATACAGCCAGGTTGAACGTGAGCGAATACGGAGCATTAAATTTCGCCTCTAACTATTAACCCTAGTCCAAAATAATCCGTTATAAAGCATCATTTTGTACAATAAATAGAATGACACACCCTAAGTGGCGAGCCTATCAGTCTATAAACAGGGAGAGTTAACGACACAGCGTGCGTGATACATAACCACGTGCCAGCAGGCACGCGGTTATCAGGCCCAGAGGGAGACGGAAACCAACACCAATAGAGAGAGTAAGGAGAATAAACCGGCTGAAAAGTGGTTTAAGTTTAGTAAGACAAAGCCAGCTCTAAGCCAGAGCACGCGCGACCACTTCGATGATTTGTGGCCGGAATATAAAGAACACCGCCCCCAGTAGACATAAGCCCGCCCAGATAAAGTCCATCCGAAACGGCTCTTTCATATAAATCAGCGCAAAAGGCACAAACACGCTCAGCGTAATCACTTCCTGCAGGATCTTCAGTTGACCAAGATTAAGTACGGTGTAGCCAATACGGTTTGCCGGCACCTGAAACATATATTCAAACAAAGCAATCCCCCAACTGAGCAGCGCGGCCACAATCCAGGGTTTATGTTCCAACTCACGCAGATGGGCATACCAGGCAAAAGTCATGAATACGTTACTGATGACAAGCAGCCCGATGGTGGACACAATCGGTGGAAGACCAAACATGATTAACTCCGCTAATAAATGAAAAACCAGCGCAGTTTGCGCCTGCGTCTGACTGCCGTCAATCTCAGCAAGCGAAATACAAAAGCAAAATGTCGGGAACGATACCAACAAATCAAGCCAATTGCTCCTGATAGACGCTTTATCTTTCTTGTTGATCACAGATTTTATCCTGCACTAACAAACCATCCCGCCAACCACTTTTCATCAATCGGGCTTGGATTAAACTGAAGCAAATTTACAGGAGATTGACTATGAACAGAGTATGGGTCACCGGAGACGCAGTGATTGATTTGATTCCGGACGGCGAGCAACATTACCTCAAGTGTCCGGGCGGCGCGCCAGCCAACGTGGCTGTCGCTATCGCCCGACTCGGTGGTAACACCGCCTTTTTTGGCCGGGTGGGTAAAGATCCCTTCGGACAATTTCTGGCACAGACACTTCAAAGTGAAGGGGTCAATATTGACCACCTTCACTTTGACCCTTTACATCGCACCTCTACGGTCGTTGTTGATCTGGATGATGACGGTGAACGCAGCTTTACTTTTATGGTGAAGCCAAGCGCAGACCAGTTCCTGCAAACTGAGGATATTCCTGATTTTCGGGCAGGAGAATGGTTACACGTATGTTCTATCGCGCTTGCTAACGAACCGAGCCGCAGCTCAACTCTGGCGGCAATGAAGAAAATGAAACAAGCCGGTGGATTTATCAGCTTCGATCCTAACCTACGTGAGGAAGTATGGAACGATCCGAGTGAACTCATTAACGTGGTCATGCAGGCGGTCGCGCTGGCCGATGTCGCCAAATTCTCCGAACAAGAACTTACGCAACTGACACGCACAGCGTCTATCGAGGATGGTCTGCAAGCCCTGCGCAGTTACGACCTGCCGCTGACCGTGATTACACAGGGCGCGAAAGGCGCGCTGGCAGTGACCGCAGAGGGGCAACAACTGCTCAGCGGCAAAGCAGTAAAACCGGTCGATACTACAGGGGCCGGTGATGCGTTTGTCGGCGGGTTACTGGCCACACTGGCACAACATGAACAATGGCAAACCGAGCCTTCTATCCATGAGGCGGTGCAATCGGCTAATGGTTGTGGCGCTCTGGCGACCACTGAAAAAGGGGCGATGACCGCTTTACCCAATCAACAGGCATTAATGGTATTCCTGCAGTCGTAAGCCTGCTTACTCGTATCCTGCCAGGCGAGCTTGACGCTCGCCTTTCTTCTTATTTCTCCCTATTTATTTATGCTGTCTATGCATCAACTTCCCCATATCTGGATCACAAAATCACCGTAGATCGTGCGTTGAGTAGAATTATCAGTTTATTTTCAGGGATCGTTCCCGAAATGTTAGGTATATTGCTAATCAAATTAAGTCTTCAGATTCAGAGAGCGTAGCGTGAAACGCACTTTGCTGAATCGATGAGACCAAAAAATTAAAACAACCCACACTGTGTCATGAATTAACGGGAACGTTTGCAGCAATCCCCTATTTTTCATCCATTTGTGGAGACAATAACAATGAAGACAAAAGCCCTGACGATCGCTATCTCGCTTGCCCTGCTACCGACCACTTCTGTATTCGCACAGAGTGATTTAGCAACTCTGGAAGCCCGGATTAACGAGCTGGAATCACGTCTGACCCAGAACGAGCAAACCGCCCAGCAGGCGGAACAGAAAGCATCATCGTTCGAATTTCACGGTTATGCCCGTGCCGGACTGTTAATCAATGACAACTTTAACGGTGCGGTCGGCACCGGTCCTTACATGACCGCCGCAGGCGCGCTGGGCGCACCGGTTGGCCGTCTCGGACTGGAAGATGACAATTACCTCGAAGC
The DNA here is from genome assembly GCF_019226825.1 of Vibrio ostreae. Taxonomy (NCBI): domain Bacteria; kingdom Pseudomonadati; phylum Pseudomonadota; class Gammaproteobacteria; order Vibrionales; family Vibrionaceae; genus Vibrio; species Vibrio ostreae. The sequence goes on along the minus strand of NZ_CP076643.1, from coordinate 627,863 downwards.
GAATCTGATTCATAACCGGGTGATGGACGATGGTTCAAAAGCACGATTTAAGATCATGCTGGCCGACGGAGTCGAAACCAACAATGAATGGACCGCGGATGACAGCCAGCTTAATGTACGCCAGGTGTATGCTGAGCTGAGCTCGCTGCCCTCGTTCAGCGGCGCCTTTGCTAATGCAACACTCTGGGCGGGAAAACGCTTTGACCGCGATAATTTTGACATCCACTTCCTTGATTCAGATATTGTATTCCTGTCCGGAAGCGGCGCAGGGATTTATGATGTGCAGATGAGTGACAGCTGGAAAGCCAATTTCTCGCTTTACGGCCGCGACTTTGGTGACATTGACAGCTCAAGCACGGACATCGAAAACTATGTGGCGACCATGAATAACCATATTGGTCCTTTTCAGGTGATGTTAAGTGGCATGAAATCGGCTGATAACCAAGATCGCGCCAGTGAAGCAGCATCCCCGACTCAGCGCGCTGAAAACGGTATCCATGCTCTGTTCGCGTATCATGGCGACAGCTTCTATGGCATACAAGACGGTTTCTCCAAGACCGGTATTTTGTTGGGTCAGGGATTAGGTGCTGAACTAAAAGGTATAGGTTCAAACGGCGATTTGAATGATGATGCCAAAGCGGTTCGTTTGTTCAGCTACGGTGTCACCCAATTTGCCGACAACTGGCGCATCGCACCAGCGCTGATGGCTGAATACAGCCAGGATCGCATTAAAAACAACGACGAGTTTATCTGGGCAACCGCCAACGTTCGTTTCGCGCAAGAGCTGACCGAGAACTTTGAGATGGTTTACGAAGGCACCTATCAGTACATGGATATGGACAACAGCGTTGAAAAAGCCAAGGGCAGTTTCTACAAAGCGACACTGGCACCCACTTTTAAACTGGCGACATCCGCCGGCTTCTTTGACCGCCCGGAAATTCGCTTTGCAGTCAGCTACGTTGACTGGAGCAGCGAACTGGATGACTACGCGGTCAGCCTGGCAAGCGACGCCAGCACCATGGGTAACGGCGGTGAAACCGTATTCGCACTGCAAATGGAAACCTGGTTCTGATTTTAATACCTGATCTCAAAAAGTAATCCCTCCCATTCAGCCCGGCGCAAGCCGGGCTTTTTTCTGTCAGTGTTCCTGACCCCGGCACTCACAGCTTGCCTTGCCTTGCCTTGCCTTGCCTTGCCTTGCCTTGCCTTGCCTTGCCTTGCCTTGCCTTGCCTTGCCTTGCCTTGCCTTGCCTTGCCTTGCCTTGCCTTGCCTTGCAAAACAGCAAACCAGAAAACAGCCGGCATAGAAACAAAAAAAGCCATCCCGACGGGATGGCTTGGCTGCTCATAACCTCTTATGCGTCAACAAACGGCGCGTGAGCAGAATGAAGAAGAGTCACTCTGCCACTGACAGCGGCACCTTGCAGAGAGATCCGGGTTGCATGCTCAGGAGTGAATACACGTCCGGTCATTACCTGCTCACCACCATTAATAAAAATTTCCAGTGATGAGCTGTCGGCCAGAATCTGCAATGTTACCGACTCACTGTTCAACACCAGTTCACGGATTGTATCGCCCTGGCGGATCAAGGTTTGGGAGCGATCAAAACGCAGCACACCCTGCTGTTTATCCAGCGTCAGTACCACTTTATGTTTATCGTCATGCATCAGATGCAGTTCGCTGCCCCACGCCAGCGTGACCACCAGCTCGAAACTCTTGGTACTCAGGTCAAGCGGCTTATCATTCAAGTTGACCTGACGGGTTTCACCACGCAGTAAATCCAGTTCAGCCGCCGGCTGTTGCAGCACCCGCCCGTTAAGCCAGCGTAATTCACGCATCGAGGTTAACTGGTGCAGCCAACCATGATCACAACTCGGTTGATCTAACTCATCCGGTAATCCCATCCAGCCGCACATCACACGGCGTCCGTCCGGGGTTTGTACACTTTGCGGCGCATAAAAATCAAACCCTTCGTCCAGGGCCCAGCCTTCGATAAAATCAAAGCCGCCCTGCTCATCCTGATTAACGCGGAAGATACGGTTTTGATGCACAATATTGTGATGCAGGTTTTCAGATTCAATGCCTTGCGGGCCAAACACCACAAACCATTCATTGCCAAGCTCAAACCAGTCCGGGCACTCCCACATATAACCGTAAGGAGAAAGCTCATCACCATATAGCTTATCAAACTGCCAGTTAAGCAGATCATCAGAATGATAAACGGCAAGTCGTCCCTGCAGAGATTCGGTCTGAGCACCCAGCAACATATGCCAGCGCCCTTGATGAAACGCCACTTTCGGGTCACGGATATGTTCGGTCACCCCCGGCGGCAACTCTCGAATCAGCGGTCCTAATTTTTCAAACTGCCCGTCTGCGTTCATACGGGCCGCACACTGCATAGTCTGGCGTTGACGATCAGGCCCCAAACGAGTATTGCCGGTATAAAACAGCATTAAATCATCGCCATGACTGACTGCATGGCCGGAAAAGACCCCGTGACTGTCAAACCAGTCGGACGGGGTTAAGGCCACAGACTGCCAGTGCCAGCTAATCAAATCATCACTTGTGAGATGAACCCAGTATTTGTCTTTGTGCTCACAGGAATATGGATACCATTGATAGAACAGGTGGTAAGCCCCATCATGGTAGATAAAACCATTGGGATCGTTGAGCAAGCCTTGCGGCGGAGAAATATGCCACTGCGGGCGATAGTGAGATGGCCGGGCGACACGATACTGCGCGGCTTTTCTCTGCTGCCTGGCGGCAATAGAGCGGCCGACCAAGGCCAGATCCTCATCCTGAATGGTATTATCACGTTTTATACTCAGTTGCCACTCTCCGAGTACGGACTCCGCCGTGACCTCATCTGGTAGTGAACAGACAGCGTGGCGATCGGATACCGCAACGACTATGCGCCCGTCCGGCGCCAAAATCCGTTGAATGTTATCGAGCCCGCCCGCGAGTTCGATAAGTCTCTGTAACGACATAAACTGACCTAATAGCTAATTTCGGGAACGTTCTCAAAATATACAACTAACCACTGTCAGGCAAGTGTTTCCAATTTTTATAGCAAGGTTATGCAGATGTGTGTGAAGCCGGACACACAAACTCCGCCTGATAGGTGGCCGAAGCCGAACATTCAGGCGGTTGTGAAACACAAATGTTATGTGAGAACAAATGTTATGTGAGAATGGTCGGCAACGATGATCAGAGCAGGATCGTCACGCACAGGTTTCACGGACAATGTTCTGAAATGTCAGCACCACTTTACTCATTTCCTGTCCTTGACCGGCAATCCGGTCCAGCAACATTTTAGCGGCATTTTCACCTGCTTTATCAAACGCATAATTGAAGGTTGATAACCCGGGATTACTGACAAACGCCAGTTCATCATTCCCGACGCCCAGCACTTTCACCTGCTTACCAACCTGAATACCGGCCGCCTGCAGCGCTTTTACCGCCCCTACTGCCAGACGGTCTGTCGCACAGAACAAGCCATCGAGTTGCGGATAGTCGCGCATCGCTTGCTGTGCCAGCCGATGACCGGACTCAATCGAAAAGTCACCACGCAGATGACAAACCAACGACTGGTTATGCATCGTCAGCGCCTGCTCTAGCCCCTGACCGCGCTGCACATCGACCGCGATATCATCACTCTGTACGCCGATAAAGCCAACGCGCTGGCAGCCTGCCGCTACCAGACGGTTGCCCGCTTCAAAGCCAACCCGGGTATCGTCATGAACCACGCTGGGAATATCGTGCAGAGAACCATCTTGCCCGACCAGCACGACCGGCACTGCAGAGTTCTGAATCTCTTTAATCAGCGGCATGTCGAGGTGGGTCGCATAAAAAATAATGCCCTCGACCCGTTTTTGATTGAAGATGCGGATGTATTCCAGCTCTTTGGCATGCATCTGATGAGTGTTGGCCAGCAGGACATGCTTACCATTTTGTTCCAGTATCTTGGTCAGGCCATCCACACCCTGTGCGGTGGCATGGGAAGACACCCGTGGCACAATCACACCAATCAGATTGGTCTTCTGTGATTTAAGATCTTTAGCTACCTGATTGACGACGTAGCCGCACTCGGACACCGCCTGAAGCACTTTAACTTTAGTCGACTCTTTGACCCCGTATTCATCATTAATGACGCGCGAGACCGTCGATTTTGACACCCCGGCCAACCTGGCCACATCGTGCAAACTTGCCATGCCATATCCTATTACGCTGCGAAAATTGGGATTGATTGCAGAATGAACCGACATCAACCACTTAACTAGCGTGATTTTAACCTTGTTTTGCCCTTTTTCCTTCTCGGTTTTGCTGATCTTTCTCACAGAATAAACGAGATGCTTTTGACCGGCGGTTTTTTATTGACAAGAATGCGTCTTGCAAACGTTCCCGAAAATTCAAAAATAACGCAGTTAACCACTATACTGACAAGTAACAAGAACCGGAGTGAGTTATGGACTATCCAGTCATAGCAAAGCAACTTCTCGAGCACCTGGGCGGTAAAGAAAACCTTCAGGCGCTGGCACACTGCGCAACCAGACTGCGTCTTGCAGTCAAAGACGAAAATAAGATTGACGAAAAGGCCATTGACGGACTGCAGGGCGTAAAAGGCCAGTTTAAAGTCGCAGGTCAATACCAGATCATTTTTGGATCCGGCATTGTCAACCAGGTTTATGCCGAAATGGCTAAACTGACTGGCATGGCTGAAATGTCGACCAATGACGTTGCCGCAGCCGGGGCAGATAAGCAAAATCTGCTGCAGCGCGCGGTTAAAGGCCTGTCGGATATTTTTGTCCCCATCATTCCGGCCATTGTCGCCGGCGGTCTGCTGATGGGGTTGTTTAATGTTCTGACCGCAAAAGGGCTGTTTATTGACGGGCAATCTCTGATTGACGCCAACCCGGGACTGGCTGATTTGGCCAGCATGATCAACACCTTTGCCAATGCGCCTTTTGTTTATTTACCCGTCTTACTGGCATTTTCCGCATCACGTAAGTTCGGTGGTAACCCCTTCCTGGGCGCGGCACTGGGTATGCTGATGGTGCACCCGGACCTGCTTAATGGCTGGGGTTTTGGCAGCGCGGCTGTCCATGGCACGGTACCGACCTGGAATATACTCGGGCTGGAAATCGAAAAAGTCGGTTATCAGGGCTCTGTACTGCCGGTTCTGGTCTCGGCATTTATTCTGGCCAAAGTTGAGCTGGGGCTGCGTAAGGTTGTCCCTTCGGTACTCGATAACCTGCTGACTCCGATGCTGGCAATTTTTATCACCGGCTTTCTGACCTTCACTCTGGTTGGCCCTATTACCCGTGATGTTGGCTTTATGCTCGGTGATGGCCTGAGTTGGTTATATGACTCAGCGGGTTTCGTTGGCGGTGCGGTATTTGGCCTGATTTACGCTCCGTTTGTCATTACCGGTATGCACCACAGCTTTATCGCGATTGAAACCCAGTTGCTGGCTGATGTCGTCACCACAGGCGGTACGTTCATCTTCCCAATTGCAGCAATGTCGAACGTTGCACAGGGCGCGGCTGCATTGGCAGTGGCATTTACCACCAAAGACGTGAAACAAAAAGGCATCGCGATGCCATCGGGTATTACAGCGCTACTTGGCATCACTGAACCCGCCATGTTCGGCGTTAACCTCAAGCTACGCTACCCGTTTATCGCTGCGATTATTGGTGCTGCGGTATCCGGCGCTTTCCTGACCTTGTTCCACGTAAAAGCACACGCTTTGGGCGCAGCCGGTATTCCGGGCATTATCTCCATCAATCCGGAAAAAATCGGTTACTACGTGGTGGGTATGGTGATTTCGTTTGCGGTCGCCTTCGGTCTGACCATAGTGCTGGGGATGCGTCAAAAAGCCAAGCAAGGCGTCAGTGCTACAGCCTGATCTACATAGATAATCACTGGCTGATGACGAACAAAACGCCCGGCTTTCGCCGGGCGTTTTGTTCTCTGTGCTTAACTCAGAACTGGTAACCCAGTTTGACTTCAATCGTACGCTCCGCTCCGTACCAGCAGTTCATATTGTCGTAACAGGTATAGGATTTTTCATCTAACAGATTGCTGGCAATCACGTCGGCGCTGACGCCCTGCAGACGCTCACTGATTTTGCCCAAGTCGTAGCCCAGCGACAAATCAACCATGGTGTAGTCCGGTACTTTGCCCTGGGTATTCGTCGCATCCATCATCATGCTGCCGACATAACGTGCGCCTGCGCTGACCCGGCTGCCATCAAGCACTCCCTGATCAATCTGATAGGTGCTCCACAGTGTGGCGCTGTGCTCAGGGACGTAAATCGGTGTCGTGCCCTGCAGGCCGTTGGCGCTGTCTTTAGTAACCTCAACATCGGAATAGGTGTAACTGGCGGCAATATCCCAGCCAGGTGTTACCCACCAGCGCCCTTCGACTTCGATCCCCTGTGAACGTACTTCGCCGACCTGAATATCATCCTGATAATCCGCGGAAGAAGGATCGGTCACCACAACATCGTTTTTGAGGATATGGTACAAAGAGATGCTGCCTTGCTTGCTCATATCCGCCGATTGATATTTGACCCCGACTTCCACCTGTTTACCGGTTTCAGGCTTAAACGGCTGGCCGAATTGGCTGTCGCCCCCGGCAACCGGAGAGAAGCTGGTCGCGAAGCTGGCAAAAGGCGCCAGGCCAGAATCAAATTCGTATAATGCACCGACCCGATAGGTAAACTCATTATCATCCGCATCCGTGCTGTAACCGGACACCTCACTGCTGCTGGTATAATGATCAAAGCGGCCGCCGCCAATCAGCACCCAGCGATTCCAGCGTAACTGATCCTGAAAGTAGAAACCCAACTGTTTGATGGATATATCGTAGGCATACAAATCCGTCTGCGTGAGGCTACTGCGATCCAACAGGTTATTGTCAGGTGCAAAGAGGTTGAATGCGCCAAAATCGCTCTCAGTAGTCTGATAAGTCCGATAGTCCGAATTGCCCTTGAGACGCTGATAATCGATACCCAACAACAGGTTGTGTTCAACACTGCCCCAGCTAACCTGACCTGACAACTGGTTATCGACCACAATGCCGTGCGAATCTTCATCCGTGCTGTAGATGTTGCGCTGCAGATTGCCCGTCACGGCATCAAATTGTCCGGCGCTGTGATAGGTGTTTTCCTGATAAAGCGTGGCATCGGTATAACGCAGACTTTGCAGCAAAGACCACTCGGCATTGAAATCATGCTGGATTTTGTAGCCTAGCATCCAAAATTCCCGCTCAAACTTGCTCCAGTTACGGTCACCGGCCGAGGTCGATGGCGACGTTGAACCATATGGATTTCCGGTTACGGTACCTGATGCCGGCAAAGCGGAATTCATTCCCATATCCGGATCTTTTTGATAGTACAGATTCAGGTTGAGTAACGTATCGTCCGTAATTTGCCAGTCCAGAGACGGGGCAATCACGTAACGTTCTTCTTCAGTGCCATCGACCTGACCATCCTGTTTACGGGATTTAGCCAGCAAACGATAGCGCAGGTCGCCATCCCCAAGCGGACCGGTGGTATCGAGTGTGACCTGTTTGAGGTTACGCGAACCGCCGGAAACCGACAGCTCAGTATGTCGCTGGGGCTGCGGTTTTTTAGCAATCACATTCACCATGCCGCCAGGCGGCATGGCACCATACAGCACAGAGGTCGGCCCTTTAAAAATTTCCACCTGTTGCATCGCAATCGGATCAATCTGCGGCTGCAGGTTCCAGCCTTTCAGGTACTGCACCAACATACCATCGTAATAGCTCTGATTAGATTCAAAACCACGAATATAGAAATTATCAAGTAAGGTGACTGAACCACCTTTGGTTTCCGTCACCACACCCGGCGCGTAACGTACCGCCTGGCCAAGTGAGGTGACAGCACGCTGCTGCAGTTGCTCCCCTTCAATCACGCTGATGCCCTGAGGCGTTTCTTGCGGTGCTAACGTGGTTTTCGTTGCGGTGTTGCGATAGGTTTTGCCCAGTATAGTGACCGTATCGACTGGTGGATTGTCTGCTTGCGCTGCCAAGACAAATGGAGTGGCGAAAGCCGCCATGATCGCAACAGCGATCGGAGAAAATGTAGAATGCTTAACAACAGCCATGTGAAATAACTACCCTGCTTTTATTTATGAGAATACATATCATTTGTATTCTAAGCAAAGTACACCACGGAAAGTTAACAATTTGGAGCATGTTAATCCGTTCGTGCGGTAATCGGTAACCAGTATTCCATTGCCGCGTTATCGCAGGCACAGTTGTAATCAGCCGGATAGCGCTCCAGCTCAAATCCGTCCACTCCCCGATAAGGAGAATCCGGCAGCCATTCAAAAATAAACCATTCCAGAGTATCAGCCAGTTGCGAAACCGGTCCGCAATGTTTCACCACCGCATAAGTTTGCGCCGGAATACGCACCGAATTTAACCCCGCCATCCAATGACTTCCAGTCGCCCAGTAGCGCAGCTGACCATGTTCACTGCCGACCCGGGTCACATCGATGACGCCCGTTAAGGGACCAGGCTTGCTATCGCTTGGACAAGAAAAATATGTCTGCCAGATTTTCGGCACCTGAGTCGTGAAATCCGGTTGTGAAGAGAGTAAACCGCGGATAGTCGTGGCGACACCGAACAACTCAAATTCTGCTTGGCTTTCCAGCCGAACATCAACCAGACGAGTACAGCGCTCACCACGCGGCGCAAATTGTTGCACCTGCAATGGTTTACGTAAGCCTGTGCGCTGCCCTTGCTGGCGATATTGGCGCGGACTGATACCGAAATGATGTTTAAAGGTGCGACTAAAACTGACTTCAGAGCTAAAACCGAGGGCCAGTGCAATATCAATCACTCGCTCCTGACTGCATACAAGACGCTCAGCGGCTTCACTCAGCTTAAGCTCGCGTACATAGTTCGCCACCGTCAGACCGGTTTCATTGTGAAATACCCGTTGCAACTGCCAGCGCGACCAGCAACTCTGCTGTGAAAGCCGATCCAGCGATAAAGGCTGGTCTAGATGTTGGTGAATATATTCGAGCAAATTGCAGATTCGCGTAAATGAAGCGGATACAGCGCCCATGTAAACTGACTCCTGAGTACCTTTACCTACTAGTGTCGCATAAAACCAATCTTAGTGAGAAGTGTTATCAACTAACCACTCTAGACAAGATTGAGTGCGTCAATCGAGCAAAAGTAGCGCTCAGTGATCAACAGTAGTAAAAATATCTGTTATCATCTGCGCCTTATAGTCGGGGAGCTGTAAAGCTGAGATCGCCGGAAGATTTGCCACAGGCAAAGCGTCATCGCGAGACCCGTAGAACCTGATTCAGTTAGTACTGACGTAGGGAACTATAGTGTTGTGGTAAGGCTTGTAGGCGGGTTGAGATCTAATAGCTCCCCCTGTCATCTCCCCCAACATGACCGCCTCGCGGCGGCTGTTTAGCAAAACCTGACAGGTGGTGCTAAACCGGTTCCTGATTGTCGGACGATTAGGAGCCCAAATGCCTCAATCAGATAATCAATCCCAATCCTCTCTTAATACACCGATTGTGCTGACCATTGCCGGTTCAGACAGTGGCGGCGGCGCCGGTATCCAGGCCGATATCAAAGCCATCTCAGCAACAGGCGGTTATGCCTGCAGCGTGATTACTGCCATAACCTCGCAAAACACCCAAGGTGTCAGTGCCATTCTGCCGGTGCCGGTTGAACATGTAGAAAGTCAGCTCGATGCGGTGTTCAGCGATCTCGATATCGTCGCGGTCAAAATTGGTATGCTGGCCGACAGTAACATCATTGCCGCTGTGGCGCGTAAACTGCGTCAGTATCAGCCGCGTTTTGTGGTTTTGGATCCGGTCATGGTGGCCACCAGTGGCGATTTACTGCTGCAAAGTGCGGCAATCGACAGCCTGCAGCGGGAATTACTGCCACTGGCGACCCTGATCACGCCTAACCTGCCAGAAGCCGCGGCGCTGACTGGTCTGCCGCTCTGCGAGCAGGAGTCACAGCTTGAAGCGATGAGCGCAGCACTGCGCGCCCTGCCATGCCAGGCCGTGCTGCTCAAAGGCGGTCATCTGCCAGGTACCAGTCACAGCGATGACTGGCTACTGAGCGGCGCGGACACGGCGGTATTCCGCGCTCAGCGGGTCGACACCCAAAACACGCATGGCACCGGTTGTACGCTGTCGTCAGCGATTGCTTGTTACCTCGCTCAGGGATTTACGCTGCAAGATGCCATTCGCCACGCTAAACACTACATCTCTCGGGCGATTGCCCATGCCGATGAGCTAGATGTTGGACGCGGTCACGGCCCGGTGCATCATTTCTTTGCCCTTTCGCCTATTCCATCATCTCAGCTGGAGTCTTTATGAATATTGAGCTTATCGCGCGCACCTTTCAGGCCCTGCGCGCCAATCAGCCATTGGTAGTCAGCATTACCAATTATGTAGTGATGAACAACAGTGCCAATGCGTTGCTGGCCGTCGGCGCGTCTCCGATCATGGCCCATTCACGCCGCGAAATGGATGAACTGATAGAGATTGCCGGAGCGCTGGTCATTAATATTGGCACCCTGGATGAAATCTGGATTGAGCGCATGGCATTTGCCATTGATGCAGCCAACCGTCACCACAAACCCGTCATCCTGGATCCGGTCGGCTGCGGCGCCAGTCGGTTACGTACAGAAACCTCACGTCGTTTTGCCGCTCAGGCAGAGCGGCTAATCATCCGTGCCAATGCTTCAGAAATCATGGCGCTGGCCGGTAGTGATACACAGGGGCAAGGGGTGGATGCCAGAGATGCCAGCCACAGCGCCATCTCCGCCGGGCAACAACTCGCAAGGCAATACCATGCCAGCGTGGTCATTTCCGGCGCGCAGGATTTTATCATCAGCGGCGATCAAGTCGCACAGCTGAGTAACGGCGACGCCATGATGCCCAAAGTGACCGGGATGGGATGCAGCCTGAGTGCTTTAACCGGCGCCTGCGCGGCATGTGGTGATCTGAGTGGTCTGAGCGCCGCAGCCATCATGGGTGTCGCCGGCGAACTGGCGGCTCAGCAGGCTCAAGGGCCGGGCAGCCTGCAGCTTGCCCTGCTCGATACGCTACACCTGCTGGATGAAAACACCTTAATCGACAGAGTAAAGCTGCAAACTATGCCGCATCCAACTGACCCGAAGGCATTCGAACTATGAGTGACTATCGTTTATACCTGGTCACCGATGACCAGCAGGATCTCACCAACTTATGTCAGGTGGTAAAGCAAGCCGTACGTGGCGGGGTAACCATGGTGCAGATCCGTGAAAAACATGGTGATGTACGCGCCTTTATCCAACGCGCTGAAGCGATAAAACAGCTCCTGAGCGGTACAGGGGTGCCGCTGATCATCAACGACCGGGTCGATGTCGCCCTGGCTGTTGATGCTGACGGTGTGCACCTCGGGCAAAGCGATATGCCCGCCACCATCGCCCGCCAGTTGCTGGGAGCGGATAAACTCCTTGGACTGTCGGTCGAAAATGAGCAGCAGTTTCAGGCGGCTCATCAGTTACCGGTCGACTACCTGGGGTTAAGTGCGATTTTTGCCACCCCGACCAAAACCGATACAGTCAAACATTGGGGGCTGGAAGGACTGACCTGGGCGATGCAGCACACCCGCCTGCCGCTGGTGGCGATCGGAGGTCTTAATCAGGGAAACCTTGCCCGTGTGGCCGCGACCGGCGTAGACGGCGTTGCTCTGGTATCGGCGATCAGCCATGCCAGCCAACCTGAACAGGCCGCCAGAGCATTGCGTGACTTGATTGATGCACATTCCCCGCACAAAGTCATTGCAAATAATTGAACAAGTGCGACAACCTGACTTGCTGTTGAGGCTATCCATAACGCCGTAGACTGGCGCCATCAAGCAACAGTACACCAACGGTTGAAAGCAATAAAAGCAATCCGCAGCAAGCGGGTGAGGAGCACAAGATGATTGAAGTAAGAGCGGCAGCAGCGCGTGGCCGGGCAAATTTTGGCTGGCTGGACAGTAAACATACCTTCTCGTTTGGCCACTATTACGATCCGGCGCACATGGGCTTTTCCGAGCTGCGCGTCATCAATGATGACCAAGTGACGCCTGGCGCGGGCTTCGATACCCATGGTCACCGAGACATGGAAATCATCAGTTATGTGCTGGAGGGCACCATCGCCCATAAAGACAGTGCCGGCAATGTGAAAACCCTGCCGGCCGGTGAATTTCAGCTGATGTCGGCCGGGCGCGGAATTCACCACAGTGAATTCAATGCTTCCAACAGCGATACGCTGAAATTTCTGCAAATCTGGATTCAGCCTGATACGCTGGGCGGCGAGCCGGGTTACCAGCAGAAAGATTTCGGACAGGAGCCGGGGCTGACCACCATTGCCACGCCAACGGGTGAAAATGGCACGCTGCACATCAAACAGGATGTAACCCTGCACCAGCTAATCCTGCTGCCAGGCACTGATTTACATCTGGATGTAGCGCCGGGTCGCCGGATTTATATCCATCAGATAGACAGCGAACTGAACGTCAACGACGTCGTGCTCACGCCGGGCGATGGCGCGAAAATCAGCGCCGAAAGCGAGCTGCAGCTGCGTAACGCCAGCGATGTTGCGGTCAAAGCTCTGGTGTTTGATCTGCCATAAGCTGGCAGCACGGTATAACATTTGTTTACCAGCATTTGTTTAGCAGCGTGAGAAAAGTATAACAAGGGCCTGCCTATCTGCAGGCCCTTTTATCTATCCGGATTAAGCTTTGTCAAGCAACTCAGTACATATCCCTGTTTTCAACACATATCCTGTTTTCAGTACACATAACGGTTTAATGGCGTCTAACGCCGGCTGAACTGACGGGTAGCAAGCACTGCACGGCGCACCGCTTTACTCACCAGCAGGCTGGCAACAATCACTACGCCGCTCGCCAGCAGCGTGCCCAGGGCATATTGCAGCAAGGCCCCCTGAGACTCAGCGCCCTGCACGATACCGTGACAGGCACTGAACAGCGCCACCGCGGCCAGCGCCAGCGCCTGCAACGCAGAACGGCGCATCGCAATCAGAGCCAATGGCAGCAGAACCAGCGATGCCATCACCACCGTTTCGATATGGCTGGTATTAACCCACTCAATGCCGGCCACAAAACCCATCGCTAGTGCGCCCAGTACCACACCAATCGCTTTAGACGCGGTCTTCCAGCCGTAAGGTGCGGCAAACATGCCAATCAGCAGCAACGCCAGCAGATGATCGGCGCCGGTCAGCGGATGCATGAAGCCGTGTGCAAAACTGGCCGTGGTGTCATGGCCCGGATGAGCCCAGACCGCAGGACTGGCCAGCAATCCGCTCGCGGCCATCATTAATTTGGTTACTTTCATCACACTCTCCTTGTCAATTATTATTCGGTAACCGTGACCTTGACGTCACGCTGAGCCAGCATTCCCTGGCGGACAATAAAATCGATCACGGTTTTCAGCCCGTCACCACGCATCAAGTTGGTAAATACAAACGGTTTTTCGCCGCGCATTTTTTTCGCATCCCGATCCATCACCTCCAGTGAAGCATTCACCATCGGCGCCAAATCGGTTTTATTAATGATCAGCAAATCCGATTTGGTGATCCCCGGCCCGCCTTTGCGCGGAATTTTATCCCCGGCGCACACATCAATCACATACAGGGTCAGATCCGACAGCTCAGGGCTGAACGTCGCACTGAGGTTATCGCCACCACTTTCCACCAGTACCAGTTCCAACCCGGCGTGACGCGCCTGCAGTTCATCAATCGCCGCCAGGTTCATCGACGCATCTTCACGAATCGCCGTGTGCGGACAACCGCCGGTTTCCACCCCAAGAATGCGGTCCGCTTCCAGAGCCTGATGACGCAGCAGAAATTCCGCATCTTCCTTGGTGTAAATATCATTGGTGACCACCGCCAGGTTGTAGTGTTCGCGCATCGCCAGACACAACTGGCGCAGCAGCGCGGTTTTACCTGAACCGACCGGGCCACCGACCCCGACTCGTAAGCATTGTGTACTCATTGTTTAACTCCTGAATAATCTTGAATACTGCGTCTCATGCCAGCTGCTGAGCATGGCAAAACGTTGCAGGGTTAAGCCGACCGAGGCGTCATCCAGTGACAGGCCCCTGTCTATCGCCGACTCGAATTTCGGCATCATCGCCAGCAGCACCTTTTGTGCGGCCGTCTGGCCAAGTGGAATGGCTTTACACGCCACCGTGATCTGATTTTCCAGCCAGGACCAGAGCCAGCCCACCACCGCCTGCTCCAGATCGAGGCCAAAATGGTGTGCGGCCTTGGCGTATAGCGGCAGGTAACTCATCTGCCGTGCCTCAGCAGGCAGTTCAACCTCCAGGCTGGTCAGCAAGCGGCATAAAGTCTGACCGAGGATCTGCTCTTCTTTCACCAGCTCCGCCGTCTCACGATAAGCCAGCAAGATCTGTTGCCAGTGTTGCAACGCAGCCAGGTCGTGCTGTTGCCACGCATGGTAGCAACGTGCCAGCATGGGAATATCCAGACTGGCCTGACCCTGCGCCAACAGCGGCTCCAGCCAGGCCATCAGGCTTTGCTCATTGGTGACCAGCTGGTGCTCAATGGCACTCTCCAGCCCCTGACTGTAAGCAAACGCACCAATCGGCAGGCTCGGACTGCTCAGATGCAGCAGCGAAAGCAGTGCCTGGGTCTTCATCAATGGTTGTGCTCCTCATGCTGATGATCACTGTGTGAATGATGGTGATCATGACGATGATTTGGATTGAGGCTATGGTCATGACTGTGAGCATGGCCGTGACTGTGTCCGCCGTGAGTGTGCCCGCCGCGACCATGGTAAGCCCCGTTTTCCGGACTGAATTCCTCTGTCATCGCGCGGCACGCCATACCAAGCAATTCCAGCATTTCCTGCAACACGTGATCGGGCTGAAAACGCAGCCAGCGCTCACCAATTTGCATCGGCACATGCCGGTTACCCATGTGGTAACAGGCGCGCGCAAATACCTGCCAGTCACTGCAACTGGCTTCAATCACCGCCTCCTGTTCTGCCACGACGGCGAATCTCTGCCCGCATTCGGTCAGCAGATGATCGCCGCTTTGCAGCACTTCGCCACGCTCCAGAAATACACCAACATCATGCCCCTGCGCACTCTGGGTGCGAAAGCGGCCTTTCTGGCGCACATCAAACGGCAGCATGACCTGATCAGCCACCTGTACGGGAGATTGATGCTCAGCATCCGCTATGCGTCTTATCACACGAAACATCCCCTTCTCCTTATGGATTAAAATAAACAATAACGTTGTGCGAGCGGCAGTTCAGTGGCCGGGTCGCAGGTCAACAACTGGCCGTCGGCACGCACTTCATAGGTTTGCGGATCGACCGTAATATTCGGCATGTAGCTGTTATGCACCATGTCGTGTTTGGTGACGCTGCGACAGTTGCGACACGCCACCAGCTCACGGCTCAGATTAAGGCGGCTGCGCAGTTCACCATCAATCGCAGCCTGACTGGTAAAGGTCACCGAAGTGGCGGCCGCGGCCTGACCAAAACCGCCGAACATGTAACGGTAATGAACCGGTTGCGGCGTCGGAATAGAGGCATTCGCATCGCCCATCGGCGCGGCCGCAATAAAGCCGCCTTTAAGGATCAGCGCGGGCTTGATACCGAAGAAAGCCGGCTTCCACAGCACGATATCGGCCAGCTTGCCCACTTCGAGTGAACCGACCATATGGTCGATGCCATGCGCCAGCGCCGGGTTAATGGTGTATTTGGCGATAAAGCGTTTGACCCGGAAGTTATCCGCGCCCAGCTCCCGATCCTGCTCCAGCAGGCCACGCTGCACTTTCATTTTGTGGGCGGTCTGCCAGGTGCGGCAGATCACTTCCCCAACCCGCCCCATCGCCTGCGAGTCTGAGGCGATCATCGAAAACGCACCCAGATCATGCAGAATGTCTTCGGCGGCAATCGTCTCTTTGCGGATGCGCGAATCGGCAAACGCTACGTCTTCCGGAATATTGGGGTCCAGATGGTGGCATACCATCAACATGTCGAGGTGCTCATCAATGGTGTTAACGGTATAAGGCCGGGTCGGGTTGGTCGATGACGGCAACACGTTCGGCTGACTGCAGGCCACGATGATATCCGGCGCGTGACCGCCGCCTGCACCTTCGGTGTGATAGGTATGTATGGTACGGCCTTTGAATGCCGCAATGGTGTCTTCAACAAAACCGGACTCGTTGAGCGTATCGGTATGGATAGCCACCTGCACATCATACTGTTCAGCGACGCTCAGGCAGTTATCAATCGCAGCGGGCGTGGTGCCCCAGTCCTCATGCAGTTTAAAGCCGCATGCGCCGGCTTCAACCTGCTCAATCAGCGGCTCCGGCAGGCTGGCATTGCCTTTGGCAAGAAAGCCGAAGTTCATCGGCAGCAGGTCGGTACTGCGCAGCATCTGCGCCATATTCCACGCCCCCGGCGTACAGGTGGTCGCATTGGTTCCCGTGGCTGGGCCGGTACCGCCGCCAATCATGGTGGTGGTGCCCGACATCAGCGCTTCTTCTATCTGCTGCGGACAGATAAAGTGAATATGGGCGTCAATCGCACCGGCGGTGACAATGTGACCTTCCCCGGCGATCACTTCCGTACTGGCGCCGATATGAATGGTCACCTGCGGCTGAATATCGCTGTTGCCAGCTTTGCCAATCGCATGGATACGGCCGTCTTTGATGCCGATATCGGCTTTGACAATCCCCCAGTGATCGACAATCAGCGCATTGGTGATCACGCAATCCACCACGTCAGCACGGCATTTCTGCCCCTGCCCCATGCCGTCACGAATCACCTTGCCGCCGCCAAATTTGACCTCATCGCCATAGACGGTGAAGTCCTGTTCAACCTCAATGATCAGATCGGTATCCGCCAGTCGCACCCGGTCACCGACCGTGGGTCCGTACATATCGGCGTAAGCCTGCCGACTTATCTGTGCCATGTGTTCATCCTTTACAATTTGCCCATCACTGCCGCGCGAAAGCCATACAGTGTCTGTTCACCGGCCAGCTCAACCAGTTCAATGCTGCGATTCTGGCCCGGTTCAAACCGTACTGCCGTGCCCGCGGCGATATTGAGGCGCATGCCGCGCGCCAGCTCGCGGTCAAAATCGAGCGCCGGGTTGGTTTCATAAAAATGGTAATGACTACCAACCTGAATCGGCCGGTCGCCGTGATTGACCACGGATAACGTCACCGTGCGCCGCCCGACATTTAAATCGAGCGTGTCGGGTCGAAGTAAGTACTCACCTGGTTTCATCACCGTCTCCTACTGAATCGGGTTGTGAACGGTAACCAGCTTGGTTCCGTCCGGAAACGTAGCCTCAACCTGCACTTCATCCAGCAGCTCGGCGATACCATCCATCACATCATTTTTACTCAGCAGATGACGCCCTTCGCTCATCAGTTGCGCCACGGTTTTACCATCACGCGCACCTTCCATAATCGCAGCGGAAATATAGGCCGCCGCTTCGGGATAATTGAGTTTGATGCCGCGCGCCAGACGACGCTCAGCCACCAGCGCCGCGGTAAACAGCAGCAATTTATCCTTATCTCTGGGTGACAGTTCCATTGTGTTCTCCTTCAGGTATTCCAGATACGGGGAATGCAGGCCTCGCGCCCGAGCAGGGCCGGGCGGATCAGCTGCCAGCAGCGTCTGAGCTGCTGCTGGGCCTGTTCGCTGCAGTCACCGAGATAACGCACCACCAGCACATCGAGCCGGTAGGTGATACTTAATGTCGCGTTGGCGCCGGCCGGAAACGCCTCTCGCAACCGTTCGAGTACGGCATCAACATCCTTGAGCCCGAAAGCCACCAGCATGCCGGAGACCAGATGACCGGCGTAACCGCTGCTGGCCTGCAGCAGTGGGTCATCGGCGGCCAGATACTGACGCTCAAGCAACAAAGGCCGCCCCTGGTGATACACCGCAAAGCGCTGCTCGATACTGCCGGAGACAAACGGCAACTGACTTTTCGGCCGGCCAAGACAAAACACATCCATGCCGATAAAACGAGCATCGCCAAGCAGGTTGACCGTGGTCTCCAGTTTGCCGTGCGCACCGTCAAACACGATGGTTTCCATCGGCAGCCACTCACAGCAAGCCTGTTCCACCTCGATTTCGACCAGCTGCTTTTGCACCACGCCCTGACTGTCAGCCCGGTAAATCTTACCGGCCGACGGAGTGGTCAGCAGCGCTTCACTGTCAGGCTGACAGCGGATCTGAATCGTCAGATCATCGCCAGATACCAGCCCGCCCGGAGGGTGCAGCAGGTAAACATGACACAACCCCTGTTCGGGATAAAATGGCCGCTGTACCCGCAGCGGACCGCGAAATTCCATATGGCGCAGCCGGGTCTGGCCCTCCGTCCGGTCAAAACCTAGGGCAAGATAGGCCGGCCAGTGACGCTCGGCCTGCTGGGATAAATTGAGAAAAGAGAGTTCGCCCATCGCCCTACACCGTCAGGTACTGTTTGACCAGCTTGTCATCAAGCGCGGCCATCTCACCGCTTGCCACCTGACGGCCACGATCGAGAATACAGAACCGGTCCGCCACTTTGCGCGCAAACGGCAGTTTCTGTTCCACCAGCAACACCGTCAGGCCGATGTCCTGATTGAGGCGGCGGATAATGTCACCGATTTCCGCCACCACATTGGGCTGAATACCCTCGGTCGGCTCATCGAGGATCAGCAGCTTGGGATTAATCACCAGCGCCCGGCCAATCGCCAGCTGCTGTTGCTGACCACCGGATAAATCGCCGCCGCGACGGTGTAACATCTCTTTCAGCACCGGAAACAGTTCATAGATAAATTCCGGCACCTGTTTGGCGCGGTCAGCGCGCACCGGCAGCCCGATGCGCAGGTTCTCTTCCACTGTCAGCAGCGGAAATATCTGCCGTCCCTGCGGCACATAGCCAATACCGAGCGGCGCGCGCTTTTCCGCCGCCAGCGGGACAATATTCTGACCGAGATAGTCAATCTGACCGCTTTTGACCGGCAGCAGGCCCATGATGCTCTGCAGCAGGGTGGTTTTGCCCACGCCGTTGCGCCCCATCAGGCAAGTGCACTGCCCTTCTGTCACATCAAGATCGAGATCCCACAGCGTATGGCTCTGGCCGTAAAACTGGTTGAGTCCTTTAACCTGTAACATCCTTATTCTCCCAAATAGACTTCAACCACCTGCGGGTTGGCCTGAACTTGCTCCATACTGCCTTCCGCCAGCACGCTGCCCTGATGCAACACGGTCACTTGCCGTGCCAGTGAACGGACAAAATCCATATCATGTTCAACCAGGATCACCGTTCGTTCACCCGCCAGCGAGGTCAGCAGTTCACCGGTTTTATCCATCTCCTGATGCGTCATGCCCGCCACCGGTTCATCCACCAGCAGTAACTTGGGGTTTTGCATCAGTAACATGCCGATCTCCAGCCACTGTTTCTGTCCGTGCGACAAGGCACCCGCCAGCTGAAAACGTTGCTCAGTCAGACCAATCTGGCCCAGCACGTGATCAATAAAATCAATCTGGCTGCTGCTCAGACGCGCGGTCAGGGTCGACCACACGGTTTTGTCGCCCGCCATCGCCAGTTCCAGATTGTGGAACACGCTCTGGAACTCGAACACTGTCGGTTTCTGAAACTTACGTCCGATGCCGGCCTGAGCGATTTCAGGCTCACTCATGGTCAGCAGGTTGATGTTCTGGCCGAACCAGGCGCTGCCGCAATCCGGTCGAGTCTTGCCGGTGATGATGTCCATCATGGTGGTTTTACCCGCCCCGTTAGGGCCGATGATGCAGCGCAGTTCACCCTGTTTGATGTACAGATTGAGATCATTGATTGCTTTAAAACCATCAAAGCTGACGCTGATGCCTTCCAGATAGAGCAATACCCCTTTATCCACATTGAGCATCGGGTTAACGCTCGGCAGCATAAAGTCGTAGACGTGCTCACGGTCGGTCAATTGTCGGGCGAAATTGAGTACACTCATGCCTGTTTCTCCTTCAGATTGATCAACCCAACCACGCCACGCGGCAGAAACAGTGTCACCAGCACGAACATAGCACCGAGACTGAACAGCCACACTTCCGGCAGGACTGCGGTGAAATAGCTTTTGGCATAGTTAACCGCCAGAGCACCGACCACGGCACCATACAACGTGGCGCGGCCTCCGAGTGCCACCCACACCACCAGTTCAATCGAGTTAAGCGGCGAGAATTCTGAAGGGTTGATGATGCCGACCTGCGGCACATACAGTGCACCGGCAATCCCGGCCAGCATGGCGGAGAAACAGAAAATCGCCAGCTTGAAATATTCCACTTTATAGCCGGTAAAACGGGTACGTGATTCAGCATCCCTTACCGCCATAGCCACCCGGCCAAGACGGCTGACCACAATCATCCGGCACGCCAGATACCCCAGTCCGAGCGCGATACCGGAGGCGACAAATAAGCCGACCCGGGTTGCATCCGACTGCAGGTCAAATCCGAGGATATCTTTAAAATCGGTCAGACCGTTATTGCCGCCAAAGCCCATTTCGTTGCGGAAAAACGCCAGCATCAGCGCATAAGTCAGCGCCTGGGTAATAATCGACAGATACACACCGGTCACCCGGGAACGGAACGCCAGCCAGCCGAACACAAACGCCAGTGCGCCCGGAACCAGCACAATCATCAGTGCAGCAAACCAGAACTGGTCAAACCCGTGCCAGAACCACGGCAGCTCCTGCCAGTTGAGGAATACCATAAAATCCGGCAGTTCCGGGTTGCCGTATACGCCGCGATCGCCGACCTGACGCATCAGATACATGCCCATCGCATAACCGCCGAGAGCAAAAAACGCGGCATGACCAAGGCTGAGAATACCGAGATATCCCCACACCAGATCGACCGCCACCGCCAGCAGGGCATAAGTCAGATATTTGCCCATCAGGGTCAGGGTATAGGTCGAAACATGCAGCGCACTGTCTGCGCCAGTGGCCAGATTAAGCAGCGGAATCAGTGCCACCGCCACCACCAGCACCAGAAGAAACGTCTGGGTTGAACGGTCAAACAATTTGGGTTGTAACATCCTTTAACCCTCCGCCGAGCGCCCTTTCTGAGGAAACAATCCCCGGGGCTTTTTCTGAATAAAGAGAATGATGAACACCAGAACCAGGATCTTAGCCAGCACGGCACCAGCCCAGGGTTCCAGCACCTTGTTGACAATACCCAGCGACATACCGGCCACCAGCGTGCCCCACAGATTGCCGACTCCGCCAAACACCACCACCATGAATGAATCAATAATGTACGACTGACCGAGATTCGGTCCAACGTTGGTCAACTGGCTCAGCGCCACGCCGGCAATACCGGCAATACCAGAGCCAAGGCCGAAGGTCATGGCGTCCACCCAGTCGGAGCGAACCCCCATGGCGCGCGCCATACTGCGGTTCTGCGACACGGCACGCACTTCAATCCCGAGCCGGGTATAGCGCAGCGCCATAAACAGCAGCGCAAATACCGCCAGGCAAAAGCCGATGATATAAAGCCGGTTTAACGTCAGGCTAAGCAGCGGGTTAATTTCAATCACACCCTGCATCCATTCCGGGGTGGCAACCGAACGGTTAAGCGGTGAGAAAATGGTGCGCACGGTCTGCTGCAGGATCAAACTGATGCCGAACGTGGCAAGCAGCGTTTCCAGCGGGCGGCCGTACAAGAAACGAATCACGCTGCGTTCAATTAAAATACCGACTGCACCGGCAACTAAAAATGCCAAAGGTATGGAAACAACCAGAGACCAGCCGATGTGATCCGGCATCAGTGTCTGCACCACATAAGTGGTGTAAGCGCCAAGCATCATTAGTTCACCGTGCGCCATGTTGATGACACCCATCACCCCAAAAGTAATGGCCAGACCAATCGCGGACAGCACCAGTACCGAGCCAAGGCTGAGACCAAAGAACAGTGTCTCCGACATCTCCGCGAGCGAAGCGCGTTGGGCGATCATACCGAGCGCCTTGTTAGCTTCACTGAGTAAGACATCAGAATGCGGTCCGGCGACAAAGCTGTTGAGAGCGATACGTGCTTGCGGCTGGTAACTGTCACCCAGCGTGCTGATTGCCGCGCTTTGTCGCGCGCTGTCACTGCTGTTTTTTAGATCGTAGATAGCCAGCGCAACGCTTAGCAGCTCCTGCACTGTATCATCACCTTCCACCGTCAAACGCTGCTGCAGG
Source organism: Vibrio ostreae (assembly GCF_019226825.1). Lineage (NCBI taxonomy): Bacteria > Pseudomonadati > Pseudomonadota > Gammaproteobacteria > Vibrionales > Vibrionaceae > Vibrio > Vibrio ostreae. The sequence goes on along the minus strand of NZ_CP076643.1, from coordinate 605,592 downwards.
CGCTGATACATCCCGGCGTCTAACGTGCCGAGCAGTTGCTTTATCGCCTCAGCGCGCACATCAGGGTCGCGATGGCTGAGATTGAGCGACGCCAGTTCAGAGCGCAGCAGGCCGCGCAACTGGTTATTGATCACGATTTTGCGGATTGAGCGCGAGCTGACCGTTTCAGCCTGCGCTTGTTGCGGCGCAAACAACGCCACGATGTCTGATTTACTGCCCTGCTTATCACGCACAGTTACCAGGACATCGGTTTTTTTCTGTACATACAAATCGCCGTTGAGCAGCAGATTAAGAACCTGGTCGGCACGCTCATCGCCGCTTTGGGCAATCAGTCCGACGCCGCTTTCCACCTGCTCGAAGGTATTTTGTGCCAGCGCATCCAGACCTTGCTGAAAAGAGGCCGGCTCAGCGGCATAAATCCGGGTTGTCATTAACAGACCAACCAGAATAAAAATCATCGACACCAGACGAGATTTTTTAATGCTTAACATAGGGGTTCATCCATGAAGCGCAAATTTGGGGCGTTAGCGTCAATCGTTAACGCCCGTCACTTATTGCAGCAATCCGTGGCATGCAGCGCCACGGATTGCCCGCCCGGGATCAGAAATTCTGACCCGAGCATTTGCCGGTCTTGACGTTGTAGTTGCCGCACGACAGCGGCTGACGCCAGTCCGAGATCAGGTCTTTAGAGCCCGGCAGGTAATCAGACCACGCATCGCCGGCCACCAGTCCGGACGTTTTCCATACCGTCTGGAACTGACCGTCATCCTGGATCTCGCCAATCAGGACCGGTTTGGTGATGTGGTGATTCGGCATCATCGCCGAGTAACCACCAGACAGGTTCGGCACCGTGATACCAATCATGGCATCCTCGACTGCAGAGGGATCCGTGGTGCCAGCTTTCTTAACCGCTTCGACCCACATTTTGAAACCGATATAGTGCGCTTCCATCGGGTCATTGGTGACGCGCTCGTCGTCTTTCACAAACTTGTGCCACTCTTCGATGAACTCGTCGTTGGCGTCCGACTCAACACTCATGAAATAGTTCCAGGCAGCCAGGTGGCCAACCAGTGGTTTGGTATCCATACCGGACAGCTCTTCTTCGCCGACAGAAAACGCCACCACAGGAATGTCTTCCGCTTTCACACCCTGATTAGCCAGTTCTTTGTAGAACGGGACATTCGCGTCGCCATTGATGGTCGATACCACGGCGGTTTTCTTACCGGCTGCACCAAATTTCTTAATATCCGAGACGATCGACTGCCAGTCAGAGTGGCCAAACGGGGTGTAGTTGATCATGATGTCCGCTGCAGCGACACCTTTGGATTTCAGGTAGGCTTCGAGAATTTTGTTGGTGGTACGCGGGTAGACGTAGTCAGTCCCCGCCAGTACCCAGCGTTGTACGCCCTGATCCATCAGGTAATCCACCGCAGGTATCGCCTGCTGATTTGGCGCCGCGCCAGTATAGAACACGTTTTTCGATGACTCTTCACCCTCATACTGAACCGGATAAAACAGCAGACTGTTGAGCTCTTCAAACACTGGCAGAACAGATTTGCGCGAGACCGAAGTCCAGCAACCAAACACCGCAGAGACCTTATCTTTTGATATCAGTTCGCGCGCCTTTTCGGCAAATAACGGCCAGTTAGACGCCGGGTCGACGACCACAGGCTCCAGCTTTTTACCCAATAAGCCGCCCTGTTTGTTCTGTTCATCAATCAGCATCAGCATAGTGTCTTTCAAAGTGGTTTCGCTGATTGCCATGGTGCCGGAGAGCGAGTGCAGAATACCGACTTTAATCGTCTCTTCCGCTAACGCCTGCATACTGGTCAACAATGAAGCAGCCAGTACAGCACTGGCGAGAACTTTCCTTTTCATGTTTTGTTTCCTTTGCGTCCGTTTCGGTTTTGGTCATCACGCTCCGGTTACGACTTCCTGGCATAAACCGGGCGACTGTGCACAGTATTGATGAATCACGTTTTTATGAATATGCGCAGTTCGTGCATCACACCTACGTCAAATGACGCATAGCGGCAATCCGCTTTCACGCTATACTGTGCGCTTGCATCCGGGCGCGCGTTTTTTTGGATGGTCTTAAGTTGATGATGATTTTCAGGTGATCATGCACTCAAGCTTGTCAGACACTCTTATAGTGCTGGCTGACCCAAAGATTTCGCCGGCCCGGTGTCATCAACCGGCTCAGGAAGAGCCGGCAGCAGAAACACGGAATAGCAAGTCAGATCAAATGCATAAAGTCCTCAGGGCAAGGCGTCAATACAACAAACTGGTTGCCAACGAGATGTTGGAAGATTTCGCACTGCGTTTTACCGCCAAACGAGCGCGGAAATGGTCCGCTGGCTGGATTGCCAATACGGCACTTGGAATTGTTTCGTTTCTGGTACTGGAAGCGCTTGGCGGCGCTATCACACTCAACTATGGCGTGGTCAATTCGCTTTGGGCTATTGGCGCTGTCGCTTTACTGGTCATCGTAACCGGAATCCCCATTTGTTATTATGCAGCGAGATACGGTGTCGATATCGACCTGCTCAGTCGCGGCGCTGGTTTCGGCTATATCGGTTCGACCATAGCGTCACTGATTTATGCCTCATTCACCTTTATTTTCTTTGCGCTGGAAGCGGCCATCATGTCAATGGCGCTGGAACTGCTGTTCGGCATTCCGCTCTACATCGGCTATATCGTCAGTGCTGTCATCGTCATTCCTCTGGTGATCCTGGGCATCACTCACATTGGCCGCTTCCAGATGTGGTCGCAGCCATTATGGTTGCTGATGCAGGTGGTGCCGCTGTTTTATGTCTTCACCCACCCAGACGCCGATATCGAACGCTGGCTCTCTTTTGCCGGAGTCGATGGTAATGGCGGTGGATTCGACTGGCTGCTGTTTGGCGCCGCATCGGCCGTACTGCTGTCGGTGGTGGCCCAGATTGGTGAACAGGTCGATTTTCTGCGCTTTTTGCCCCCGCAGGAGCAGTGCGGCAAAGGCAAATGGTGGCTGGCAATGCTGCTCGGCGGCCCGGGCTGGATGCTGTTCGGAGCCGCTAAGTTGGTGCTGGGGAGTTTTCTCGCCTGGCTGGCGCTGTCAGCGGGTACACCGGCTGATTTAGCCGGCGATCCGGCCCACATGTATCAGACTGTTTTTTCCTATGTGACCGACAACCCCAAGCTGGCGCTGCTGACCGCGGGCATTTTCGTGGTCATCTCCCAGCTGAAAATCAATGTCGCCAATGCTTATGCCGGCTCTCTGGCCTGGTCGAATTTTTTCTCGCGTCTGACCCACAGTCATCCGGGCCGGGTGGTATGGATGGTGTTTAACGTCATGTTTGCCCTGCTGCTGATGGAGCTCGGGGTGTATCAGATGCTGGAAAAAACCCTGCAAATCTATTCGGTATTAGTGCTGGCCTGGATTGGCAGTATCGTCGCCGATCTGGTGATCAACAAGCCGCTGGGACTGAGCCCGAAAATCATCGAGTTCAAACGCGCCAAACTGTACGACATCAACCCGGTCGGTGTCGGTTCAATGTTGATCGCGTCTCTGGTCGGCATCGGTGCCCATCTTGATCTGTGCAATGACGTCATCAAGGCGTTCGCTTCTTACATCGCCTTTGGTCTGCCGTTTCTGACCGTGCCCCTAATCGCCCTGCTGACCCGCAGCCGCTATTATCTCGCTCCGACGCCTGCCACGCTGCGGCCGATTTCTGTTGGTGAACACCGCTGTGTGGTGTGCGAGTACTCATTTGAACATGAAGACATCGCCTTTTGCCCCGCCTATCAGGGCCCCATCTGCTCACTGTGCTGTTCACTCGATGTCCGCTGTCACGATGCCTGCCGGCCGCAAGCGACGTTCTCGGCGCAAATTTCCGGCGCTCTGGCCAAAGTGCTCCCGCGCGCCTGGCTCAACGACCAAGCCTCATCACTGGGGCAGTTTCTGCTGGTGGTGTTCATTATGACCAGTGTCATCGGTGCCATCCTGTTACTGGCCTACACCCAGGTGCCGCTGCTGGAACAAACCCAGATGAACACTATCGCCAACGGGCTGATTAAAGCGTTTGTCCTGCTGCTGATCCCACTGGGCGTGATCAGTTGGCTGCTGGTGCTGGCGCGTAAAGGCAGCCACAGCGCGATTTCAGAGCTGCAGGATCACGCCGATTTGCTGCTGCGTGAAATCCGCGCCCACGAAAACACGTCACGTGAATTGGAGAAAGCCCGCCGGGTGGCCGAGCACGCTAACCAGGCCAAAAGTCGTTATCTGGCTGGTCTGAGCCACGAACTGCGTACCCCACTCAATGTGGTACTGGGCTACGCCCAACTGCTAAGCAATGATCAGGATCTCGACCATAAAAAACGCGGCTATGCCGAAATCCTGAAACGTAACGGTAAACATCTGGCCGATTTACTCGAAGGTCTGCTGGAAATATCCAAAATCGAAGCAGGCCGGCTCGAGCTGCACCGTGACGCGTTCAGCCTGCGTATGATGCTGAGCCAGATCAAAGAGATCTTCGATTTGCAGGCGTCACGTAAAGGACTCAAGTTTGAATTCATTATGTCGCAATACCTGCCGGAGTTTATCGTCGCCGACAAGCAGCGCCTGCGCCAAATCCTGATTAATCTGCTCAACAATGCGATTAAATACACCGCCAGCGGCACGGTCACGTTTAAGGTGATGTATCGCAATCAGGTGGCGCGTTTTATTGTCGAAGACACCGGCATCGGCATTTCAGCCGCCGATCAGGCGCTGATTTTTAAGCCCTTTGAACGCATTCACACCCCGCATACCATGGATATCAGCGGCACGGGGCTTGGCCTGACCATTTCCAATGCACTGGCCGAACTGATGGGCGGTGAGATTACCTGCCAGAGTGACGTCGACAAAGGCAGTACATTTACCCTGCGCCTGATGCTGTCGAGTGTTGCGAACCCTGATCTGGAGCCGGAAATTTACGATCAGCGTATCTGTGGTTATCATGGCCGCACCCGCACGATTCTGGTGGTGGATGACATTGATGACCAGCGCCAGTTAATCGCGAATCTGTTAACACCGCTTGGATTTAACGTCCTGCAGGCCAACGGCGCGCAGGCGGCACTGACGCTGGCAAAAAGCGAATCGGTCGATTTATTTATGCTCGACATCTTTATGCCCAACGTTGATGGCTGGCAACTGGCCGGTCATCTGCGCCACAGTGGTTACAAACAGCCTATCCTGATGCTGTCAGCCAACATTCGTGAACTGGAGCGACACCAGAAAAACCATCATCATAATGACTATCTGACCAAGCCGGTGTCGATGGCGCAACTGCTGGGTAAACTGAGCCAGTGGCTGGATATCGACTGGCAGATCGACTCCCAAACGGCACAGTCACCAGACGTATCCGCTCCCGACAGCATGCGTTTACCATCCGTGAAAACGATGAAAAAACTGAAAAACTATGCCGAAATCGGCTTTATGAGTGCATTTGGTGAAAAGCTGGAAGAGATAAAACAGCAACAGAGCGCCGGGGAAAGTTTTATCAGTCGAATGGAAGAACAGATGCAGCAATGCAATTTCGCCAAAATCAGTCAGCAACTGGAAGAGTGGATCAATGAGTACCATCATGCCGAATAACATAATTGTCCTGGTGGTCGATGACTCACCGGAATCACTGGGTATGCTCAACGCGACCCTCAATCAGGCCGGGCTGACGGTATTGGTGGCGTTAAACGGACTGCAAGCCCTGTCGATCGTGGAGCGCATTCAGCCGGATGTGATTCTGCTTGATGCCATCATGCCGGAGATGAACGGCTTTGATACCTGTCAGAAGCTGAAAGAACGTCTGCCGGCCACGCCGATCATTTTTATGACCGGACTGGATGACTCAGCCCACGTGCTGCGCGGATTTGAATCCGGTGGCGTCGATTACATTACCAAACCCGTGGTACCGGATGAAGTGTTGGCCCGCATTCGCGTTCACAGCCACAACGCCCGTCTGGCCCAGTCAGCGCAAGTTGCGCTCGACTACGCCGGTCAGTATATATTCTGCGTCAATCAAAGAGGTGAACTCGAATGGGCCACCCCGCAGGCCCAGCAGCTGATCAGCGAGCTCAAAGGGGAGGTGGCCACAGTATGGGCCAAACTTCAGCCGCGCATTGCAACCTGGCTGGCCGATGAGCAGCGCCCTGCCCACCTGACATTGGATGAGTTCAGCCCGCCGCTTGATGCGCAGTATGCGGGTGACTATAACAACTTGCACCGGTTAATCCGCCTCTCTGAGCCCAAGCAAAAAGGCAATGAACAGGATCTGCAACATGCGTTGCAACTGACCAGACGCGAGTCTGAAGTCGCCTACTGGCTCTCCTTTGGCAAGACCAACTGGGAGATAGCGCAAATTCTTTCCATGAGCCCGCGCACCGTCAACAAACACCTCGAACAAGTGTACAAAAAACTCAGTGTGGATAATCGCACCGCCGCTGCCAGTATCTGCATCCGTGTCCTTGAAGGCCACGCCTCCTGACCCAAAAGGGTTAAATTTAAGGAAACATCATTTTGTGGCCTCAACCGGGCTTTCCACTGGCGCCAAGTTTAGCGGCACCACTTTGTAACCGGTTACAGAAACCGGTTACACTTTTGCTTTATCTGATCTAGAATGGCGGACAATGATCTACTATGAGTCCATCGCCCCAAAGGGCAAACCGGACAAAAATGACGATAGCAAAGAGGTGAAGAATGTCTCAGCAGGGTTTTCCTAAAGATTTCTTATGGGGCGGCGCGGTAGCGGCGCATCAGGTCGAGGGCGGCTGGAACCAGAATGGTAAGGGCGTCAGCGTGGTAGATGTTCTGACCCGCGGCGCGCATGAAGTGCCACGTGTGATTACCGATAGCGTAGAAGCCGGTCAGTTCTACCCTAACCACGAAGCGGTCGATTTCTACGGCCACTACAAACAAGATGTAGCCTTGTTTGCTGAAATGGGTTTCAAATGTTTTCGTACCTCGATTGCCTGGACGCGTATTTTCCCGAATGGTGACGAAGCGGCACCGAACGAAGCCGGTCTGCAGTTTTATGATGACCTGTTCGATGAACTGCTAAAATATGGCATTGAACCGGTCATCACGCTGTCTCACTTTGAGATGCCAAACCATCTGGTGAAGCAATATGGCAGCTGGATGAACCGTCAGGTGATGGATTTCTTTGTCAAGTTCAGCCAGACCGTGATGGAGCGTTATAAACACAAGGTGAAATACTGGATCACCTTTAACGAGATCAACAACCAGCGTAACTGGAAACTGCCAATCTGGGGGTACTGTAACTCAGGCATGATCTACGCCGAGCACGAAAATCCAGAACAAGCCCTGTATCAGGTACTGCACCACCAGTTCCTGGCCAGCGCCAAAGTGGTCAAACTTGGCCACGAGATCAATCCCGACTTCCAAATCGGTAGCATGATCCACATGATGCCACTTTACCCGGCAACCTGTCGTCCGCAAGATGTTCTGCTGGCACAGGACATGATGCGTGAAAAATACCTGTTCAGTGATGTTCAGGTGCGCGGCTACTACCCAAGCTACCTGCTGAAAGAATGGCAACGCAAAGGTATCAATGTCGAGATGCAGCCTGGTGATGATGAGATTCTGCGTGCCGGTTGTGCCGATTACCTGGCTATCAGCTACTACATGACCAACATCGTATCCGCGCAAAAGGATGAAGAAGGCTCAAGCAGTTCTCTGTTCGAAGGCAGCCAGCTTAACCCTTATCTGCCGGCATCGGACTGGAGCTGGCAGATTGACCCGGACGGTCTGCGCTTTGCATTGTCCGAGCTGTATGAACGCTACCAAAAACCGATTTTTATTGTCGAAAACGGTCTGGGAGCGGTCGATCAGGTTGAAGCCGACGGCTCAGTCAATGACGATTATCGTATCGACTACCTTGGCGCGCACATTAACGCGGTGAAACAGGCCATCAGTTATGACGGTGTTGAAGTGATGGGCTACACCCCTTGGGGCTGCATCGACTGTGTTTCCTTCACTACCGGTGAATATAAAAAACGCTATGGATTCATCTACGTAGACCGTCACGATGACGGCAGCGGCAGCCTGGCCCGTTCGAAGAAGAAGAGTTTCTTCTGGTACCAGAATGTGATTAGCACCAATGGCGAAGAGCTGTAATTCGCACCAATGAAGATAACTGTTTCAATCAGTTAGCGAAATTAGCTAAAATCCTCACTGGCCTGAGTATTACCTCAGTCCAGTGAGTGTAATCAAGGAGCAGTGATGGCAACAATCAATGACGTATGTAAGGCCGCTGGCGTTTCAAAAGCAACGGTTTCCCGGGTTCTCAATGGCAGTCAACTGGTCAAAGAGGCCACTCGCAATGCAGTAATGGCTGCCATCGAAGAGTTAGGTTACCAGCCCAATACCCTGGCTCAGGCTTTAGCCACCAATACGTCCAACGCCATCGGTCTGGTACTCCCTCAGTTTCAGAGCAGCTATTTCGGCAGCGTGCTCTATCATGCCGAACAGGGCGCGCAGCAAGCTGGCAAGAAATTGCTGGTCGTTAACAGCAAAGACGCCGCAGATGGCGAACGTGAAGCCGTTTTTACTCTGGCCAATCAGCGTTGTGACGCTATCATGCTTTACAGCCGTCACCTGAGTGAATCACAACTAAAACAGCTGCAACAGTCCGTCAAAGTACCACTGATTATCATCAATCGTCTGCTGAACGACGAGGGCATCTCCAGCTTTGGTCTGGATCAGGCGCAGCTCGCCACTCTGGCGATGCAGCATCTGATTGAGCTCGGCCACCAGCATATTGCTTGTATTACCTCACCACTCAACAGTGAAACCGGCCGCCGTCGCTACCGGGTCTATCAGCACATGTTGCAAGCCAACCAGTTACCTGCGCAGGAAAACTGGGTCGCAGAAGGTGAAAACACACTCGACAGCGGTTACCAGGCAGCTCAGCTCTTACTGGAACATGAGGTAAGTTTCACCGCCATTTTCGCCTGTAACGATGACATGGCAATCGGCGCGATCCGTGCCCTGCACGATCACGGTCTTGAGGTACCGCACGATATTTCCGTTATCGGCATCGATAATGAACCTGCGGCCGCTTACGCCATTCCCAGCCTCTCTACCGTCTCACTGCCGATTTCCCGACTGACCCAAGATGCAGTGCAACTGGCGATTAACCTGGCCAACAAGCAGCCGATTGACAGTCAGCATCAGACTTATGGTGGTGAACTGGTGGTGCGTGAATCCAGCCGCAGCCGCAGCTGACCCCTCATGTTGTAAGTGCTTGAACAGATTTAAATGATAATTATTGCTATTGGCAAATATATAGCTAAGCTTAACATTGTACGCTGCTCTGGCTTTCGCCTCCCCAAGACAACATGACAGCCAGAGCGCCGACAACATCTCCTCCTGAAAGGCACAAGCCCAGTTAGCTTGCGCCTTTTTCTTTATTTGCAAAACAACCTTTTTTATTTGCCAGATATAAACAGTGAAGCTGCCTAGCTCCCTTTCTCCGGCAAATAACCTTTACCTAGCGCAAGCAATCTTTACGTTATCTGGCCAACAACTTTATTTGGCCAACAAAAAGGCAGCCAAATGGCTGCCTTACAAACCCGATTAGGCGGGCTTGGGTTTTATTGTCGTGCGCGTATTTTTAGCGTAATGCCGGAAACTTCTTCAGCAACGTTGCCATCAGCACCAGAGCCAGCAAGGCAAAGACAGCACCGACATAACCAATCATTTCCAGCGAACTGAAATGAATTACTTTAGCGCCAATCAAGGCACCAGCACCGATGCCGAGGTTAATAATGCCGGAGAACATCGACATAATCATGTCCGACGCCTGGGTATCAATGTTCAGCACTTTAACCTGCATTGCCAGGCACGCGACCATCAACGCCGTCCCCCAAACCACCAACAGCGCACTGATGCCCCACAGGTTGCCCACTGACCACATCAGCACAACCAGACAGAGCAGCAGTAAGAAGGTGTTACTCATCAATAACTTGGTGTTAGCACGCTCACCCCAGTAGCCAAAGATGATACTGCCGAGAATACCAGCACCACCAAACACCAGTAGTAACAAGGTGGTAAAGTTCTCACTTACCTGGCCGATCTGTTTCACGAAAGGTTCAATGTAGCTGTAGGCGGAATAGTGCGCCGTGAACAACAGGAAGATGAACAGGTACAAGCCCATCAGTTTTGGATTACGCAGCAGCTCAGGCAGTTTCTTCATTGAACCACTGAACAGGCTTGGCATCACTGGCAATAAACGCACCAGAGCAAGCAGAATCAGCAAAGCCACAATGCCGATAGCAGCAAAGGTCACCCGCCAGCCGAACCATTGGCCGATAATCCGTCCCAGAGGAACCCCCAGCACCATCGCCAGCGATGTCCCCGTCGCCAATACACTTAAAGCCAGCGTTTTCTTACCCGCAGGAGCGACCCGAATCGCAATTGACGCGGTTATTGACCAGAAAACAGCGTGCGCAAATGCAATTCCTATCCGGCTGGCAACCAAGGTTTCAAAGTTCCAGGCAATAACGGAAAAGCCGTGGCTGACGATAAACAGGGTAAATACGCCAATCAGCAGTTTCTTACGCTCAATTCGGCTAGTCAGCATCATCATAGGTAATGACATTGAAGCCACAATCCAGGCATAGATGGTCAGCATCCAACCTGCCGACGCCACCGGCACATTCAGATCGCGGGCAATATCAGTCAGCAAACCGACCGGCACGAATTCTGTGGTGTTAAAAATAAAGGCACTAAAGCCCAGAGCAAAGACACGCAAATATTGATTGTGGCGCGAGTTTTTGCTCGCCGCCGAAACGGTGTGGGTCATACGCAACCAGATGTTTAACTAGAAGGACAAAAGAGTGACCATTGTCTCACTTTTGTTCACAATAAGGAAAGATTTTATACAACAATTTTTATACTGCTAACTTTTGCTGACATATTTCCCGCCCACCGATAATCACTTGAATTCACTGCGCGATCTCAAGCTGGCAATGTGTTACAAAAACAGTAAAGATCATTTGCCAGTCACGGCGGTTTAGACAACTATTGATACAGGTACTCTTAATACAGGCACTCTGCGTCATCCGGCATTTCGCCCGTTACAATCAAGTCCCATTTACCGACAAGGAATCCGGCACCCAGCATGACAAGTTATTTTATCCAGGCCTTTATCTATCTGATTGCAGCGGTGATTGCTGTTCCACTGGCAACAAGGTTCGGGCTTGGTTCCGTGCTCGGTTACCTGATCGCCGGAGTGGTGATTGGCCCGATTGTTGGCTTGGTGGGTGATGAAACCCAGGCTATTCAGCATTTTGCCGAATTTGGCGTGGTAATGATGCTGTTTCTGGTGGGGCTGGAACTGGAACCGCAACGCTTGTGGGCGATGCGTCACCGGTTACTGGGACTGGGCGGCTTACAGGTTGGGTTGACGGCCCTTGCGACGATGGCAGGCTGCCTGCTGTTTGATATTCCCTACACCATCGCACTGACCATTGGTCTGATTTTGTCGCTCTCTTCGACTGCGATTGTGCTGCAGACCTTCACCGAAAAACGCCTCAATCGTACCGAGGGTGGTCAGAATGCATTTTCTGTGTTGCTGTTCCAAGACATTGCCGTGATCCCGATGCTGGCCTTTATTCCTCTGCTCGCATTGCCGGAGCTGGTTGAACAGGCACAAAACGCCGCCAGCACAGCGGCTCAGCATGCGGAAGAGTTGCTAGTGATGACTCACTTACCCGGCTGGGCATATGGATTAATCATTACCGCCGCCATCGCGATTGTCGTTGTCGGAGGTCACTACCTGAGCCGGCCGCTGTTTCGTTTTGTCGCTAACGCCGGTGTGCGCGAAATTTTCACGGCGACCGCACTGATGCTGGTGATTGGTATTGCGATATTAATGAACCTGGTCGGTCTTTCCCCGGCGCTGGGCACCTTCCTCGCTGGCGTCGTGCTGGCCAACAGTGAATTTCGTCATGAACTGGAAGCCAACATTGAACCACTTAAAGGCCTGCTGCTCGGGTTATTCTTTATTACGGTCGGTGCAGGGATTAAGTTCGACCTGCTGTTCAGTCACTTTGTCGTCATCATGGGTGCCACTCTGGCCATCATGTTGCTTAAAGCCGTTGTGCTGTATCTGCTGGCGGTCATCTTCCGCATTCGTGGCAGCAATCGCTGGCTGTTCACCCTCAGCCTGGCGCAGGCCGGTGAATTTGGTTTTGTGCTGCTGAGCTTTACCGAGCAGCGCCACGTATTGCCTACCGAAATGGCTCAGGTCTTGTCGCTGGTGGTGACCTTGTCTATGTTCCTGACACCGGGGCTGTTTATCTTATTTGATAAAGTCATCATGCCGCGCTTTGAACAGCAAACCAATCCGCAACGTGAAGCTGATGTCATCGACGAACACGGCACCGTCATTATTGCCGGCAGCGGCCGCTTCGGTCAGATAGTCAACCGTCTTCTGGTTGCCAACGGGGTGAAAACCGTGGTCCTTGACCACCAGGCGTCACAGATAGACAACTTGCGTCAAATTAATACCCCCGCCTATTTTGGTGATGCGACCCGCCCGGGCCTGCTACACACAGCGGGAATCGAAGAAGCCACCATGTTAGTGGTGGCGATTGATAATCAGGAGAGCAGCGTCGAACTGGTTAAATATGTCAAACATGCCTACCCGCACGTCAAAGTGTTGGCACGGGCGTTTGACCGTGGCCACGGTTACCGCCTGCGTCAGGCCGGCGTTGATTTGGCGGTATCAGAAACCTACCATTCCGCACTGGAAGTCGGCGCTTCGGCCATGAAAGCGCTGGGCTTTCATCCCTATCTGGTTGAACAGCAGAAGAAGGTGTACAAAAAAGTCGAAGCCAGTCATTCAGATGGATTGTATCAAGCCTGGTTAAGTGAGGCCCAGGGCAAAGAGCGCGTGGACAATAACTACATTAAACTGTTTATCGAACTGGAGCAGCGCCTCAAAGAAGAAATGGCGTTTGAAAGTGCTGACAGTACTCATGAGTTTGATCGCGGCGCCAGGATGGAAGCCAAAGAAAACCGGCGTAACATGGGCTAGTTTGCTGCTTTCCTGACCAGCTCACTCTGCCGGCTGAGTTTTTTGAGATTCAGTACCCAAAACGGAATGTCGACTCACTCACAATTAAGCACACCGACGTTCCGCATCCTGCCTGTGCTCCCGACGGATAGGGCCGTGCGACCTGTCCGGCTCACGACTATTTCTGTGCACTGAATCACTTAAATCAACCGATAGCAGAACTGATTTCTGCTGGTGCATAAAAGGGAATAATTCAGTTTGATACATATCAACAAAGTTATTCGAAAAAATTGACGATCATCAACAAGGTCTGTTAGCCAACAAGACTTTCGGCTGATGCTAAGTTAGAAAAAAATCACTGGGGATATCACTATGCAAGCACTGGTTAATTGGCTGGATTCACTGTTAGACAAAGACGACCTCGGCAAACTCATTCTTCGTGTCAGCTTTGGATTTATGTTTTTACTGCACGGTATCCACAAAATCTATGGCGGTACCGAATTTATTCAGGGGTTATTTGTGCAACATGGCCTGCCGGCGTTCTTCGCCTACGGGGTTTACCTCGGAGAAGTGATTGTACCGATCCTAATTATCATCGGATTGTTTACCCGCTTGTCTGCCATCATCTGGGTAGGCACCAGCCTGATGGTCATCTGGTTGATGCATGCAGACAACCTGTTTACCGTCAATAAAGTCGGCGCCTGGGCAGCGGAAGGCATCGGGGTTTATTTGTTCGCGGCACTGGCGATTATGCTGATTGGTCCGGGCAAATATGCACTGGAATCTCGCCGCCAGACGGCCTGAGTATCTCTGAGCCGGTTGCGGTTTGCTTGCCCGCAACATGCAACTCGGCTCATCCCCACGCTTCTTACGACTTGTTCAGTCCTTCGCTCTCACTAAAAGTACCCTTCTTCTGAGCCACATCGCATTCGGTTGCATATTGATTTTCCTTGCCCGATTCTGACTTAACCCCACAGCATACGGCCTATTAAAGCATCAGGTTGTGCTATGGTCAGATTTACGTCATAAAGCCGTGCGATGACTTGCTCCCTACAGTCCTGCCATCTTTAATAGCACCAGATGGGACGAAGCAGGACATCTTATGTTTAATAAATGGTTACTAATTGGAGCGGCAGTCATGCCGTTGGGTATGGCTCATGCCGACGTCGCTGTACGCCAGAGCGGAGTCAGCGTAGAAACCGACTGTCTGAACATTAAAGTCGACGGACTGAGTATCGGTGCCGGTGATTGTCGCCCAAGACGTGTTTACCGTGAAACCGTACGCGTTTACGAAGATCACGACCATCACAGACATCCGTCTCACTGGCAGCGTAAAAATAAGTGGAAACACGATAAACACTGGAAAAATGGTCAGGGTCACTGGAAAAAACGTGAAAAAGTCATTTACCAGGAAGAGTGGCGCTACGAAGACAGAGGCGGCAGACACCACCACTAACAATCATCTTATCGGCTAGGATTCATCAAGGTCACCCAGGTGGCCTTTACTTTTTGCTCTTTATTTCTGCGGCCAGCCATTCTTTCAATCGTCCATGTTCAGCCATCGGCTGATTTATCTCGCATTCCACGCCTGCAGCCACAATTTTTAGCCTGCCGAAAAATAAATAAGCTAACTCGCTGATTTATTGAATCTCTGATTCACTCAATTTTACCGCGTTGGACCAATGACCATCATATCGGCTCAGAATGCTTGATTTCATTGCGTTGCGCGCTAAATCGGTTGAAAATTTGGTTCGAAATTAGAGCTGTTTTATGTTCAAATAGTGGCCTTCGCGTGATCTACTCGACTTATTAAACACAAAACTATTAACGATAGACCAGCGCCCCTTGCTTTAAGGGATAAAAAGCCCAATAAATGGGGAATGAGGCAGAAACGTGCTTTTAATGAATTCTTGATTCACCGCAATACACCTTATTCCCTGCCAGATTAGTTTTAGCTTTATTAACAAAGCACCATTCAAAGGATCCATAATTATGTCTGACCTAACGACGAGCATTGACTCTATCCAACCTGTTGCCGAAGCGACTGGCTCCTCTATCTGGGGTTATGTCATCGGCGGTATCGTCCTGGTCCTAGCCGCGGGCTACTTCGGTTACAAAAAAATCAACCAACCTGCTTTTGTTGTCAAACAACTGCGCAAACGCAACCGTAAAGAAATGCAAAAGCAAGGCGTAGAGAGCGCAGAATCCATGGCTGATCTGGATCTGCTGCTGGACTCAGTGCAAAACTACGCGATTGAGAACAAAATGACCGGCACTAAGATGGTTCAGTTGCTGGCGCCGATGAACGATAAATCAAAAGTAAAATCGGGCACTGACTTCTATCACGCCATGGCTTACATCGCGAAAAACATCAATGACACTCAACTGGCTCGTAACTTCCAGAATAAATCGAAACAAGTGAAATCCAGCTCACCTCTGATGGCAGGTCTGCTAAAACGCGCCGGCGTTTAATTTCTCCTGACGGATTCCCGTTTTAATAGCCCGCATTCGCGGGCTATGTTTTTATTTCAGCACGACAAGCCCTTGTGCTCCAGACAACCTCTCATTTTGACCTCTGCATCCAATAAACAGTGGCATTTCCGCCTGGCAAGCCTTACTTTCAATCCTATAATCGCCGCGCTGGGTCTATCATCGCTCTGCGCGCCTCATCCACATCTTCGTTTTCGAAACACAGTCATTCATAATGTCAGCGAAAGAATACGTATGACCAGCCTTGTGCAACGCCTCAAAAGCCCCTCAGGAAACTTCTGGGCCACTCTCTGCCTATTGGCACTGCCGCCACTATTCTGGGCCGGTAATTTTATTGTCGGACGCTCTGTGCGTGGTGATATTCCGCCTTTAACGCTTTCCTTTGATCGCTGGGTGATTGCCAGCCTGGTGCTGCTGCCATTTACTTACGCTATATTACGTCGCGAGTGTCGTCTGTACTGGCAATATCGCTACCGTATCCTGATCGCTTCGATCACTGGCGTGGCGGCATTTAACTCACTGATCTATGTGGGCTTGCAAACGACAACCGCCAGCAACGCCCTGATCCTAAACTCCTTCATTCCATTACTCATCAGCCTGTTCGGTTCACTGTTTTTCAAACTGCACCTCAAGCGCTCACAATGGCTGGGCATGGCAGTGTCGTTTAGCGGAGTGCTGCTGATTCTCACCCGTGGCGACTGGCAGATCCTCCGCTCACTGAGCTTTAATCATGGTGATCTGGTGGTCTTCCTGGCGATGGTCAGCTGGGCTGTATATACCCTGGTGATCCAGAGAATGCCAAAAGAAATGAACCGGTTAGGGCTGATGTCAGTACAGATGTTTGTCGGACTGCTGGTGGTTATGCCATTTTACGCTGCCGAAGTGTATTCAGGTGCAAGCCCGATCTGGAACAGTCACACTCTGCTGGCTCTGGCCTATGTAGGCATCGTGCCCTCTGTGCTGGCTTACCTGCTTTATACCGCCAGCGTCGAGCGTTTAGGACCGGCCAAGGCTGGTTTGTCGATTCATCTCATCCCGGCGTTTGGTGTTCTGCTCTCAATTGGCCTGTTGGGTGAGAGTTTGCATTGGTATCAGTTGACCGGAGTGGCACTGATATTCATCGGAATTCTGCGAAGCTAATCCGACCTTGAACTTGTTCCGCGCTCAGGAAGCCGTGCTGGCAACCACCAGGCGGTTTTTCCCCTGATATTCACTCCGTCTTTATTTAAAAATAGAGTGTTTTTGAGACACAAAAAATCAAACCAGGTCGCACGCTAATAAAGCCGCACCATTAATCCTCTGTTTTTACAAAATAAAAAGGCCACCAATTAATGGGTGGCCAGTGAAAAATCGGGAATCTGCTAAATGAATTAATTGATGCGTACAATTCTCGTATCAACGACAGAGCTGTCTTCAACCGCATCCACGCTGGTGTATGGGGTCGCGCTGTCTGGATAATGAGTGAGTAAATATTCAGCCAATGCATCCTGCTCAGTACCGGTAGTGGCAAAGTCAGCCAAACCAGTATCAGCACTCATGTTATCTTGCAAATAGTCCATGTTCTGACAATAGCTGTTGCCCTGCCCGTCAACAGCTTGCGTACAAGGGAATGGATAGCCATCGCCCCCCTCACCAAGATAGCTTAAGGTTACTACGCTAAATGAGCGGCTGCTGTCCCCCTGCATCACACCAGCAGACACCACTACATCATCGTACACACCATCGCCAGTAGTATCGACCGCCAGTTCGGTAATGCGCTGGCCTGACTCCCCGGCCCCCGTATCCAAAGCTGGCTGGGTCGGATCAAAACTAAAACGCATCCCAGCAATCTGCGGGAAACGGCCACCCGCGTTGCCGGTCGGATCATCCGGATCAATATCAGCCACCGTATGCTCGAGGATCTGCTTTAGCTCAGCCGCCGACACATCGAGAATACCCAAGGCGTTATTGAAGGCCAACGTAGTCTGCAGATCATACTGCGAAATATCGCCCTCTGCTTTACCGGCCGCCGGATAAGCAGCAGGTGGATAATACTGCAGGTCATCGGCATTGGTCGAACCTGCCGGATAAGCCGAGTAACCGATTGGTGCGCGGATCCCGCCGCCATTTTTGATAGAAATCTGTACGCCGGCATCTTCTAACTTGGCATACCACAAGTTCGCATCGGCAGTCAGATCGCCCAGGTTAGTTTCATTGGAGCGTACATCGGCACGCCGGCCATTCAGATACACAGTCGTATGGCCGAGAATGTTACTTTCATCTGCAACAATCACATTGTTGACCGCCGTGACGATCGCATCAACCTCTGCATTATTACTGCCGCCCAGCTCACTCACCATAGCATCATCACTGATATAGGCACCGCTTTCCTCGGCGTTGATAGTCCCGGTCAGTAAATCACCGTTTTCATCAAAACCAACCACCAAACGCCCCAGATACTTGTAGTCACCATCGACGTTCACTACAGCAACATCTTTGCCGTCGGCATCTTTGTAAAGCAATGGATAGGTACCAATCGCACTGTCACCGGCCCAGAGACGGTCGTTGCTGTCAGCCAGTAAGGTATTGGAGCCACCGGCGACGATAATATCGACATCCTTCAGTAGTGTTGCCAACTGTTGCTCCAGCGTCATTGTCTGCATGTGAGCCAGTACGATGACTTTGTTTATCCCGCTGGCGGTCAGGGCATCGACTTTTTCCTGAGTTAACGCCGCCAGCTCCGTTGTGGAATCATTCGCGGGTAATACCGTGATATCACCGGTACTGGTAATCACCTCATTGGTTGGCGTGGTTGCGCCCACGATAGCAATCCGTTCACCATTCACAGTGATCACCGTGCTTGACGTCAGACTATTGGGAACATCATCTGCGACTTGCCCGTCAGCAACCACCAGCGGCGCGGTATTCGCGTCATCAGCAAAGATCATGTTACTGCTCAGATAAGGGAAGCGGGCTCCCGGGTAATCCATACTGTAAGAGCCGGTGGCCGTCTCGGCAGAAATAATAGCAGCGAACTCAGCGGTACCGCCATCCAGATCATGGTTTCCGACCGCGGAAGCCTGCAGACCCATGGCATTGAGCATGGCAATATCCGCGCGTCCGACACCAGGAACCCCGATCCCATTCACCGCCGCCATCGTCTCATTGTCACCGGCCTGATAGCGTGAACCGGGAATATAGTTATCACCCGAGCTGAGGAACAAAGTGTTGTGCGGATAGAGCGCGGTCAGTGAACTGACGTTGCTGGCAAAATTACCGGCATTCGCCAGGGCCAATGCATTCGAGCCGTCCATATCTGACACATGCAGCAGCTGCAGGGTAAACGCGGCTTGTGAATCATTGCTGTCATTGTCATTACAGCCCACCAGTGCCAGCGCTATTGCACTTGCCACAAGAGAGTGCGACCAAAAGCGTTTGTTAAGCTTAGCGGTTTTCATTTATGTCTCCGAGACCTGTCTAACGTTGATATTGAGTGTCCATACGCGAAAAACCGACGATGAAACAAGTCACAAGACTGGCAACGAATCATGAACGTGATATGAAATTGCAGTAATATTTGGAAGAAAGATCCTATTCATTCATCAATTCCATGCATGCAATCGCATACATCGTTGGTAGCAACCCAAGCTATTGATAAATAAAATAATAAAATCACATCAATTAGCAGAAATGGTTTGAATTCAACCGTTGCAACCGTGGCCAGTACGTCAATGTTTACGAATTTCTCTAGCCCCAATATTTCTTAACAACTCTTAAGCAACTCTTAAGTTTTGCTGCGCATCATAACCACACTGTCCGATAACTGTGATTGACTGTGATGACAAATACGCGCCGTTTTAGCTGGCCCCGAATCCCGATGACCATGAGCACACTGATTGTTTTGTGCGCGGTCTATTTTGGCACCGTGATGAACTATCCGGTCCTGTCTGCTATTTTCAACCTGAGCAGCAATGTCTCTAATCCGCTGTTTGCTGCCAGTGCACCTCTGCTGCTGACCTGCGCCTTCATCATTATTTTTTCTCTCGTCGCCTGGCCCTATATTTTTAAGCCGTTTATGGCGTTTGTGCTGCTGACTTCAGCAGCCGCTTTATATGCCGAAGTTAACTTCCACACGCTGTTTGATTCCACCATGATGGAAAGTGTGTTTGAGACTAACAGCTCAGAAATATCCTTCTACATGAATGGAGCCACACTGGCTTATCTGGCCGGTTTTGGTCTGCTGCCAACCCTGTTGCTGTTCATGGTCCGTATTGTACCGCAGCGCACCTTACTGAGAGCAACGCTGTCCCGGGTCGGCATTATTGTCATTGCTCTGGCTGGAATTGGGCTGACTGCCGCAACCAGTTACAAAGATTACGCCTCAGTCGGACGCAACAACCACTACCTTAACAAGATGATCATCCCGGCGCATATTTACAACGGGGTCAAATATCTGGAAAAAACCTATTTTACCCAGACTCTGGTTTATAAAACCCAAGGCGAAGATGCCAAGGTAGTGGCCAATCCTAACGGCAAACCTACGTTAATGGTCGTGGTGCTGGGTGAAACCGCCCGCGCGCAAAACTTTGCCTATAACGGCTATGCACGCGATACCAACCCTTACACCAAAGACATGGGTCTGATTGCCTTTCAGGATGTCTCATCCTGCGGCACCTACACCGCGCTCTCAGTGCCTTGTATGTTCTCGAATATGACCCGTGAGACTTATAACAAACCACGTGCTCTGGCTCAGGATAATGCCCTGAATGTCATTCAGCATGCAGGGGTGGACGTACTTTGGATTGACAATGACGGCGGCGACAAAGGCGTGGCAGATAATCTCCCGTACCGCACCATTAATTCTTCATTGAAAAATCAAGACTGCAACGGTACCACCTGCTTTGACGTGGCAATGATGAAAGATGCCAAACAATTTATTGATGATGGCCAACACGACAAGCTGCTGGTGCTGCATACCATCGGCAGCCATGGCCCGACCTATTGGCAGCGCTATCCGGACGCACAGGCACCGTTCCAGCCTGCTTGTGATCGCAGCGATATCGAAAACTGCAGCGACCAGCAAATCGTCAATGTATACGACAATACCCTGGTCTATACCGACTATGTTCTGGCCCAGGTCATTGATGAGCTAAAAAGTGTCTCTAACGATTACAACGTAATGATGACCTACATCTCCGATCACGGCGAATCATTGGGTGAAAGCGGCCTCTATCTGCATGGCACGCCTTACTCAATTGCCCCTAAAGAGCAGACCCATGTGCCTTGGCTCATGTGGATTCCGCATCAGTACGCTCAGCAAAAAGGGCTGAATACCCAATGCCTTGAACAGGAAGCGCAGACCCGTTCGCTCTCACATGACAACCTTTTTCACAGTTTGCTGGGGTTGTACGGCGTGACATCACAAGCCCACAACCCAGAGCTGGATATTACCCAGAACTGCCAACTAAATTCATGACCCATAACTATAGAGCACCGTTAACATGCAACAGGAAGTTATCATTAAACGCACCGGTATGAGCAGAGTTGCTCATACTTTCATACACAGCTTTAACGGTTTTAAGTGGTTGTGCAAAAACGAAGCAGCTTTCCAGCAAGAGCTTATGTTATTCGCGCCACTCACCTATTTTGCGTTTTGGTTGGATTTGCCGGCCATGCATACCCTGCTGGTGATGCTCAGCATGGTGTTTGTTCTGTTTGCAGAGATGGTTAATACCGCCATTGAAGCAGTGGTCGACCGGGTGGGCCTTGAATACCACACCCTGTCTGGTGTCGCCAAAAACATCGGCTCGGCGATTGTATTGCTCAGTATGGTGTGCTCTTTAGCCGTGTGGGGAACCGTGTTATGGCTACGTTGATTTCCGTTCTTTCAGGCGAACGTGCAAGATTTAAAGCGGGGGCTTTACTACCTTTGCTGAGCTTCTTTATGATTGATTTGGCTCTGCTTAGCCTGTCACGTTTAATGTTGTCGATCTGGCAAAGTGAGCGAGTATTTGCTGCCGGTGACTATGGCCAGATTTTCCTGGGTGGCCTGCGCATTGACCTCTCAACATTGGGCTATCTGCTCGCGCCGGCTCTGCTTGTGATGCTGCTGGCAGCGGCTTTGCGTGCAACACGCTTTATCCGTCTGCCACTCAAAGTCTACCTGGTGGGTAGCACCTTATTACTGTTGTTCTTTGAACTCATTACCCCGACCTTCATTCTTGAATATGATCTGCGCCCGAACCGCTTATTCATTGACTACCTGATCTATCCCAAAGAAGTATTTTCTATGCTCGCCTCCGGCTACAAGACCGAAATTGCAGTGACCTTGCTGGTCCTGTTTTTGCTCGGTAGCGGGCTGAGTAAGGTATTTAACCGGATCTGGAATCCTGATATAACAGGGGCGATGCTCCCCCAGCTTGCGCTGCAACTGGTTTTGGTTTGCCTGTTTGTTTTAGCAGGCCGCGGTACGCTGGATCACCGTCCGATTAACCCGGCATTGGTAGCATTCTCAACCGATCACCTGCTCAATGATCTGAGTCTCAACTCGGCCTACTCCGTTGCTTTTGCCTGGAAACAGGCGCAAAAGGAGATGTCGAGCGCCGACTTCTACGGCCCCATGAACCAACAGACTCTGCTTAGTGAGATTCGTTCCAGTCAGCAGAATCCGGATGCACACTATCTGGACACGACCGCGCCGACCAAAACCCTGCATATCAGCAGCTTCCCAGAACGTAAAAAGAATCTGGTGATTCTGCTACAGGAGAGCTTAGGTGCGCGCTATGTCGGCAAACTGGGCGGACTACCGCTGACCCCGAACCTGGACAAGCTGATGGATGAAGGCTGGAACTTCACCCGTCTATACGCAACCGGAACCCGTTCAGTGCGTGGTATCGAAGCTGTGGTCACTGGTTTTACGCCGACTCCGGCACGCGCGGTCGTCAAACTCGGCAAATCGCAACAAAACTTTTTCACTTTGGCAGATTTCTTAGGCAGACAGGGTTACCACACCCAGTTTATCTATGGTGGCGAAGCACACTTCGACAATATGAAGACGTTTTTCCTTGGAAATGGTTTTCAGGACATCGTCCAGGGCAGTGACTTCGACAAGGTAAACTTCACCGGCTCCTGGGGCGCTTCTGACGAAGATCTCTACGACCAGGCTGATCGCGAATTCAGCCAGTTATACAAAGAAAATAAGCCGTTCTTCAGTCTGGTGTTTACTTCATCGAATCATTCTCCCTATGATTATCCGGACGGTAAAATCACCCCTTACGATACCGAGAAACAAACGCGCAATAACGCTGCGAAATATTCCGATTTCGCCCTAGGGGAATTTGTCAAAAAAGCCAAGAATTCCAACTATTGGAAAGACACTATTTTTGTCGTCGTCGCTGATCACGATTCACGGGTGTATGGTGCCAGCCTGGTGCCTGTGCGTCATTTCCATATCCCGGCAGTGATATTCGGTAACGATGTCCCACCTAAGCAGGATGACCGCCTGGCAAGCCAAATTGATCTGGGGCCGACCTTGCTGTCACTGATTGGCGCATCCGGCGAACATCCAATGCTGGGTAATGACTTCACCAAACCCGTTGCGGCTGATCAGAGACGTGCCTTACTGCAATACGATAAAAACTTTGCTTATCTGAAACAGGATAAGGCGGTTATTTTCCAACCAGACAAAGCACCTCAGACATTTTTGCTACAAGGGGAAAACCTGACTCCGACCGAGACAGATACCGCCCTGACTAAAGAAGCACATGCCTACGCCAACTTTGGCAGCGTTGCATATCAGAAAGGCTGGTATAAACCCTGACCGCTTATGCAGGCCGCGACTGGCCGCCGTTTAGCGGTAAAAAAACGCCAGAGTTCACTCTGGCGTTTTTACTTAGGTTAACCTTGCAGCGTTGAATCCTGACGCGGCCTGGCGCGACGGCGATTCGGTTTGGCAGCCTGGCCTGAATTGGCTTGACCAGCCCCATTACGTGGTTTATTGCCTGGCTTCGCACCAGTCGCCTGACCACCCAGCTTCGAATTGGACTGAGACGACGGTTTGTTACCCGCGCCATGACTGCCCGAGCTAGTGTTAGCCGATCTATTGTTGTTTGCGCCACGGTTACTGTTACCCGTCCCTTTATTAGCGGAGGCATTGGCTGGCTTACGACGCTGACGCTGTGCACCTGATTTCGCTTCACCCTGCCCAGACTGAGCCTGACTAACCTTTGGTTTTTTCGGCTTCTTAGCTTTGATCGGGCGAGTATCGAGTTTTGACTCCGGCACGGTATTACTTGGCTTAAATCCATCCAGTTCAAGACGAGGCAGAACTTGCTGAATCAAACGCTCAATCCCAAACAGGTCCGGCGCTTCAACCGCACACACCAGAGAAATCGCTTTACCCGCCTCACCAGCGCGACCAGTACGACCGATACGGTGCACGTAATCTTCCGCCACATTCGGCAGCTCAAAGTTCACCACCTGAGGTAGCTGAGGAATATCAATACCGCGTGCCGCGATATCAGTCGCCACTAACACGCGCAGATCATTCGATTTAAACTCAGCCAGAGCAGTCGTACGCGCGCCCTGACTTTTATTACCATGAATCGCTGCGGCCTTGATGCCCTCTTCATTTAAGAATGCGGCCAGGCGATTGGCACCACGTTTAGTACGGGTAAACACCAGCACCTGATGCCAGTCACCTTCTTTAATCAGTTTGACCAACATCGGCGCTTTCTTTTTCACGTCTGCCGGATAAACAAACTGCTCAACCGTTTTTGCCGTTGAGTTCGCCGGGCTGACCGAAATTTCGACCGGTTGATTCACCAGTTCTTTAGCCAGCTGACGAATGTCATCCGAGAAAGTGGCTGAAAACAGCAGGTTTTGCCGTTTTTCCGGCAGCAAATCGATGATTTTACGAATATCACGAATAAAGCCCATATCCAGCATACGGTCAGCTTCATCCAACACCAGAATTTCAAGCTGATCAAATTTGACCGCATTCTGGTTATACAAGTCCATCAGACGTCCCGGCGTCGCCACCAGCACATCGACCCCTTTACGCAAGCGCAGCATTTGCGGGTTAATCTTAACGCCGCCAAACACACAAGCGCTGCTCAAAGGCAGATGACGGCTATAAGTAAACACGCTTTCCTGTACCTGAGCGGCCAGTTCACGGGTTGGGGTCAGAATCAACGCTCGCACTTGGTTACCACGCACACGCGGCCCCTGTGACAAACGTTGCAGAATAGGCAGAGTAAAGCCTGCTGTTTTACCTGTACCGGTTTGCGCTGCTGCCATCACATCTTGGCCGGTTAACACGGCAGGAATCGCCTGCTCCTGGATCGGAGAAGGTGTCGTGTAGCCTTTTTCTTGAATGGCTTGCAGAATTGGCGCAGATAAACCTAACGAGGTAAAACCCATAGTCGATACTCAATAGTTAAAATAAAAAAACAGGCGTTGTGCAGATCACAACAAAAGGTGCGGCATTCTGAATCTTTTATGCCCGGCTCGCAACAACTAATCACGACCGGAACAACCGTGCCCCTCACTGGCTGAGGAACCAAGCTGTAAGAACCAACGAGCCGAATACACGTTATACCCACAGCTCAACGACATAGCACGGTCAAAGCGGTCTTGTTATTGATAAAGAGAGTGGTCATATCCGCATGCTGCTAATAATTACCTTAAGAAGAGAAAAATAATGCTGGTTATTCCTCTCACTCTATGTATAATGCTGACAGCTCTCACCGAAGAGCTATTAATGAAACATCAAGTACAAGTTTTTTCTCAGACACCTTTCGATACCCTTCGTATAAGCACCTGCGACAACTTTTCTTCATACGCCATCAATAGCTTTCGTAGTCAGCGTCAACTATCTATTGTAAAAATTTAAAATACCGAGGTATCTATGTCTGGTAAAATCACTGGTTCAGTAAAATGGTTCAACGAAACTAAAGGTTTCGGCTTTATTTCTCAAGACAACGGCGGCAGTGACGTATTCGTTCACTTCAACTCAATTGTTGCTGACGGCTTTAAAACTCTGACTGAAGGTCAGAAAGTAAGCTTCAACGTTGAAGACGGCAAAAAAGGCCCTCAAGCAACTCAAGTAACTCCGCTGTAAGCATTACTTGGACGTGGCCTGACGACAGGCCGCGTCAAAATCCCCTGACTCTGTCCCGTACCGCCCTCTCTCTTATTCCACTGCATTTCACCCGATCTACGCTTATCTTAATCACAGGAAATCAATGTCCAGAAGAACTTCCAGGCAACGCCACTGGTATCAGTTGTTGCGCCAGCAAAAAGCAATACTAAACCGACCTCTCATCAAGCTCACTAATTTCTACTCTACCAATCTCTTCTAATTTATTACTCACTTAACCAGCCCCGTACGCTGCACTTTGCTACTCAGACGCTCTATTCTGACTAACAGACGCACTGTTGAAATTGAGAACGCAGTTCACAAACGAGTAAAAGTGAAACTCATTTCTCCAATGCTTGTCAAAGTGTTGATAAATTTTCAAAGTTTCAGTCCAATTTTCAGCTAACATCACATTATCGTAACCAAAAGGATATTGGTATGGCCCGACCATCAAAGAAAACCGCACCAAGTAAACATGACAGCAGCGAAACCGAAGAAACGCCGAAAAAGTTAAGTGAGCATCAAACCCGCCGTCGCATCGAGGATATCCTCGAACAACGCGAGTTTGACAAGCAATTCGAGATATAAACCCACCCGCCATTGTGGGAAAATCGTTGCTCTGCTTTTCTGCCCGTCTTACACTGCGGCCCATTAACGCCTACTGCGTAACGGCTTGATATACCTCAATACACTCAAAGTTCTAGAGAATAAGGTATACTAAGCGCCTGATGGAGGCATTCCATACAGGCCTATATCGCTCAAGTGATCGTTACGTCATCGTTTTGTAGCCCGGGAGTACATAATGAAGCTGCAGCAATTACGCTATATCCGCGAGATACAGCGCAATGGTTATAATATTTCTCTAACTTCAGACAAGCTGTTTACCTCGCAACCGGGAATCAGTAAACAAGTCGCTTTATTAGAAGACGAACTTGGCGTGCAAATTTTTGAGCGTCAGGGCAAACATTTATCCGGCCCGACCGAAATAGGCAAGCAGATCATTCACGAAGCCAGCCAGATGCTGGAAATCGAAGAGCGGATCAAAGCCCTTTCTGCCAGTGTCACCTCACCGGATATGGGGCGCCTTAACGTCTATACCACTAACGCGATTGCCAAATTTCTGTTGCCGCAAACCGTGCAGCATTTTATGAAGAAATACCCTAAAGTCGCGCTGCATATGGGGACTATAGAACCAGAAACTCGTGGTAATGCCTTGCCGATTGGGCCCTATGACTTTTCTATCGTTGCACAAGATATTGACGAGCAGACTGACCTGGCTATTTTACCGGCTTACAAGTGGTCTCTGGCACTGATAATTCCGTCCGATCATCCTCTTGCCAAACAGCAAAACATCACGCTGGAACAACTGGCCAACGAGAAACTGATCAGCTACGAGCTAAAATCAACCGGGCGCAGTGCTATCGACAGTGCCTTTGCTAAGGCGGGTCTGACGCCAAATTACGTGGTAACCGCCATGGATGCTGAAGTCATCAAAGAGTATGTCAGCCTTGGTGTCGGCCTGGGCATTATCGCCTCGGTAGCGACGCACCAAATCAGCGACTCGATTACAGTACGATCCCTGGAAGGCCTGATACCTGACTGTTATGCCTGGATTTGCTACAACAAAAATATCTATCTGCAGCATTACATGTACGAATTTATCGAAAAATTTGCCCCGCATCTGACCCGGACCATCATTCAGAATACCGCTCATTTATCCAAGAAGGCGATGATGCAGTATTTTGATGAACGTCAGCTGATGACTTATCAATAATCTGATTAGCGCATAACATGCAAATTTCACAGGTTATCTGTAAGCTAACACTAACCTGTGAGCCTACCCGCTTATCCGCCATATATTGTTTATTGATGTACAATTTTTCTGCCTCTTTTTATTGACCTTTCCCCTAGGGGAAGCTCTATACTGAGGTTAATATAGCTTTAATTGATGACATTATGCGGCTACCCATAACCCAGACTCTTTGGATTACATTACTGACACTGGCATTTCTGCTTGTGTCTGGTTTTGTCTCCGCGTCAGTGGGGATGGACGCATCAATGCAACACCGACCATTACAATCCTCACATGAGATGATGATCTCGTGCAGCAGTCAGACCTTAATGCCCCCTCCGGCTCATCATGCAATTGAACCAGAGATACCACAGCATCACAGCATGACCGTGTCACACATGAGCCAATCAGAACCAGATACCGTTCACTCCGCATCTTGCGACAGTGCGAACAATATCGATATGGGCCACACGTGTTGTGATACCACTTGCACCAACGTACCTGCTGTTTTATCTGGGTCCTGCACTATTTCATCTCTGTCCAGCGTGATGATGGTTGCCCCAACCACAGCGAACGGCAGCATTATTAACCGAATCCAGACCCTCTACCGGCCTCCGATAGCTTAATCCCGACTGAACCTTTTGGTCTTCGCACTGTGATGCGAAGGAAGATTCGTGCGCAATAGCTGCAGCTCCCACTTGAGCTTTAACGTCAGCGATGCGCCCAGTTGTGGATTACCCCATGAATATCAAACCATGCCTTTTAGCACTGTCCATTGGTGCCTGTGGCTGGGTGACGACGCCTGTATACGCTGCGCAGACAGCATCATCAGCCGTCACCACAGAGACAAACAATACGCTCACTCAACTGATTGAGACAGCACTGGTCAGCGATAACATTCGACGCCAGTTTTATACCGAAGCCGAGGCCATGCGCCAAACCGGCGTCGCGCACTCTACCCTGATGGATCCCAAACTCAGAGTAGGTGTCACCGGTCTACCAGTCGATAGTTTCGAGTTTGACCAAGATCCGATGACCAATATTTCACTGGGCATCATGCAACAATTCGAACGCGGAAATACGCTCGCTTTGCAGCAAACGCAAGCAAACCAGCAGGCACAAGGACTGGTGGTGCGGGTTCAGGCCCGAGAACAGGACATCATCAATAACCTGACCTCCGTCTGGCTGGAGCTGGGTTTTCAACAAACCGCCTATCACATCATGCAGCAAAACCGGTATTTACTGACCGATATGGAACGGTTTATCCAGACCAACTACGGCATCGGTAAAAGCGAAGCACAGGATCTGCTTAACGCCCAGTTACAGGTGTCACGCCTGGACGAAAAACTGCAGGCCAATCAGCAGATGCAACAAAAACTGACCGCACAGTTGTCAGAATGGTTAGGCGC
Organism: Vibrio ostreae; assembly: GCF_019226825.1. Lineage (NCBI taxonomy): Bacteria > Pseudomonadati > Pseudomonadota > Gammaproteobacteria > Vibrionales > Vibrionaceae > Vibrio > Vibrio ostreae. The sequence goes on along the minus strand of NZ_CP076643.1, from coordinate 576,726 downwards.
AGACTGGCTCCGTTACGCTGCTCAGCTTGAGGCCAGTAACCAGCTCGACTGGTCTTATCTGGAACAATGGCTGACGACCGCTTCCACGTCACAACATTACTACGCAGAGCTCAGTCGCCACCCTAATATACGCCTGATTGATAGCGCCATTGAGGCACGCCGTACTCAGGTCGACCTGGCCCGCGAAGCGTATTCACCGCAGTTTGGGGTTGAGGTGATGTATGCGTACCGTCAGTCCAATGACATGCGAGGTGAACCCGCGTCCGATCTGATCAGCGCGTATCTGACCATGGATTTGCCGCTGTTCACCGGCAACCGACAGGACCGTAACCTGTCAGCAGCCCAGTATCAGGTTGGTGCTGCGCAATCACAAAAAGACACCCTGTTGATGCAGATGAATGCCAAAGTCAATGCGCTTCTCGTCGAGCGCGGCAATCTCACCCAACGACTACAACGTTATCAGTCGACCTTGTTACCTCAGGTAACAGCACGAGTGAAAGCGGTCGAGCGCGGCTATCAGAACAATACCGCACAGTTTAATGATGTGATTATGGCCAGCAATGATGAACTCGCCCTGCAGCTTGAATATCAGCGCCTGCTGACCGACCTGAATCAGGTTAACAACAACCTCGCGGAGCTGCTCAGTCGCTACCCGTATCACGTCACGCAGCCAGCACTGGCCGTTAATCCAGCCCAACAGCAACAAGGTAAATAACGATGAAAACAATTCAGGTAACGGCAATCGCGCTAGTCATCGGCGCCGCGTTGGGATACGGAGTCCAGTCTTGGGTGAGCCACGGCCACAACAGCTCAGGCGCACAGGCAAGCAGTGCCAGCAACCACCCTTTGTACTGGGTGGCACCGATGGATCCGAACTACAAACGGGATAAACCGGGCAAATCGCCGATGGGTATGGATTTAATCCCAGTGTATGCCGAGGATCTGACCGGTACCAAGGAAGCACCGGGTACCGTCACTATCAATCCAGCGGTTGAAAATAATCTCGGGGTTAAAAGCGCGCCAGTCGCCATGGGTCCCCTATCCCCCAGTATAGACACTGTCGGCTATATCGGATTTGATGAAAGTCGTCTGTGGCAGACCAACGTGCGGGTCGCTGGCTGGGTTGAGCAGCTGAACGTCAATGCAGTCGGCGATCAGGTCCACAAAGACGATGTATTATTCACACTTTATTCTCCTGAATTAATCAAAGCGCAGCAAGAACTGCTCAACGCTTATCGGACCGGCCGCAGTGGTTTAGTTAAAGGGGCAACCGATCGTCTCATCACCCTAGGCGTCGACCGGGCACAAATTCAAGCCATTGTCCGACGGGGAAAAGCTTCTGATTTCATTGAGGTCAAAGCCAAATCCGATGGTGTTATCGCCAGTCTCAATATTCGTCAAGGCGGCTACCTGCAACCGGCTCAGGCCGTGATCAGCGCAGGTCCGCTGAACGAGGTGTGGGTCGATGCCGAAGTATTTGAGCGCCAGTCGCATTGGGTCAAATCTGGCAGTAAAGCACTCATGACACTGGGCGCTTTACCTGGCGAGCAATGGCAGGGAGAAGTCGATTATGTCTATCCGATTCTCGACCCGCAAACCCGTACTCTGCGCCTGAGGCTCAAATTCGCCAATCCGCACGACAAACTTAAACCGAACATGTTTGCCAACATCACCCTGCAACCGATGACCGAAGAATCGGTACTGACCATACCGTCTTCAGCGGTTATCCGCTCCGGTGGCATGACCCGGGTGGTATTAGCGCTGGGAGAAGGTAAATATCGCTCGGCACGAATTGAAGCCGGGCGCGAAGCAGGCGGTCAGACCGAAGTGCTGCAAGGACTGACACAGCAAGACAGGATTGTCACCTCCGCTCACTTCCTGCTTGACTCAGAATCAAGTCAGTCGGCTGATCTGGCGCGCATCAACGGCGTGGATGATAAGACACAAAATACCGACCGGATCTGGGCCAAAGGGGAAATCAGCGATGTAATGGCCGATCACGGCATGGTCACTATCATTCACCAACCTGTACCAGAGTGGGACTGGCCGGGCATGACGATGAATTTCAATCTGGCCGCAGGCCTTGACGCATCGCGGTTGCAACCCGGCCAGGCGATTGAGTTTGAGTTACAGAAAACCGCCGATGGCGGCTATGAAATTCTCGATTACAAAGCCGATGACAGCGTATTGGCAGCAGAAGTATGGATGCGCGGCAATATCAGCATGCTGATGGCCGACTTTGGTATGGTCACTGTGAATCACGAAGCGGTGAAAGAGTGGAACTGGCAAGCCGGTGAAATGAACTTTAGCGTCGGAAACGACGTTGACCTGAGCGGTCTGGAAGAAGGCGATAGCGTTCGGTTTCTGGTCACTAAACAAGGTGCCGATTTCGCTCTGAAGACGATTGAAAAAACCGGAGGCGAGCAATGATCAATGCCATTATCCGCTGGTCACTCAACAATCGTCTGCTGGTACTGATTGCCACCATAGCTCTGATACTGGGCGGTCTGTACAGTGTCAAAAACACACCGGTTGATGCCCTGCCTGATCTGTCTGATGTGCAGGTCATCATTAAAACCAGCTATCCGGGTCAGGCGCCGCAGGTGGTGGAAGATCAGGTCACTTACCCGCTGACGACTGCCATGCTGGCGGTGCCGGGGGCGGTCACCGTGCGCGGTTATTCGTTCTTTGGCGACTCGTATGTCTACATCATTTTCAACGATCAGACCGACATGTACTGGGCGCGCTCACGCGTGCTCGAGTACCTCAGTCAGGTGGCACCGCGTCTGCCGGACAATGCTAAACCGACTCTCGGCCCGGATGCCACCGGTGTCGGATGGGTGTACAACTATGTTCTGCAGGACAAAACCGGCCAGCATGACCTGGCTCAGCTGCGTAGCCTGCAGGACTGGTTTCTGAAGTATGAACTGCAGACTGTGTCCGGAGTGTCGGAAGTAGCTACGGTCGGCGGCATGGTCAAGCAGTATCAGATTCAGATCGACCCGGCCAAGCTGCGCGCTTATAACCTGACATTGCAACAAGTCAATACGGCGATCAAAAACGGTAATCAGGAAACCGGCGCATCGGTGATTGAAGTCGCAGAAGCTGAACATATGGTGCGTACAACCGGTTATCTGTCGAGTATTGAAGATATCCAGGCCCTGCCGCTTAAAGTGACCAGTAAAGGAACCCCTTTGTTGCTTGGTGATATTGCCGATATCACCCTTGGCCCGCAAATGCGGCGTGGCATCTCGGAGCTGAACGGAGAAGGCGAAGCTGTGGGCGCGGTGATTGTCATGCGCTACGGTGAGAACGCCAGTCAGGTGATTGCCAACGTCAAACAGAAACTGGCCGAACTTCAACGTAGCCTGCCGGATGGCGTCGAAATTGTGCCGACCTATGACCGCTCTACTCTGATCAATTCCGCCGTCGAGAACCTGTGGAAGAAGCTGGCGGAAGAGTTCATCGTGGTGGCTATTGTCTGTGCCCTGTTCCTGTTCCACATCCGCTCATCCTTGGTCATTGCTATCAGTCTGCCGATAGGCATTTTGTCGGCATTCATCGTCATGCACTGGCAGGGGATCAACGCTAATATCATGTCACTCGGTGGTATTGCGATAGCGATTGGCGCCATGGTGGATGGGGCGATTGTGATGATCGAAAACGTGCACAAGCATATTGAACGTACCCCGCTTAACGATCAGAACCGCTGGCAGGTGATCGGCCAGGCAGCACAGGAAGTCGGCCCGCCACTATTTTTCTCGCTGCTGATCATTACCTTGAGCTTTGTACCGGTTTTTGCTTTAGAAGGTCAGGAAGGGAAAATGTTCTCTCCCCTCGCCTTCACAAAAACCTATGCCATGGCGGCTTCTGCTGGCCTCGCGATTACCCTGGTTCCGGTCCTGATGGGCTACTTCATTCGCGGCAAGGTATTGCCAGAACACAAAAATCCGGTCAACCGTAGTTTGGTTGGCTTATACCGACCGCTGCTTAAGCTCAGCCTGCGTTACCCGAAGACGATAATTACCTTTGCCGTGGTACTGATGCTGTCAGCCTACTATCCGGCCAGCAAACTGGGCAGTGAATTCATCCCGCCACTGGATGAAGGCGATCTGATGTATATGCCGACCACGTACCCGGGGATATCAATTGGTAAAGCACGCGAACTGCTGCAGCAAACCAACAAACTGATCAAAACCGTGCCTGAGGTCAAAACCGTGTGGGGCAAGATCGGCCGCGCCGAAACCGCGACCGACCCGGCACCGCTGACCATGCTGGAAACTGTGATTCAGCTAAAACCAAAGGCAGAGTGGCGCGAAGGTGTCACCACCGATTCATTACGCAAAGAGTTCGACAGTCTGGTGCAGTTTCCGGGCCTGACCAATGCCTGGGTAATGCCGATCAAAACCCGTATCGACATGCTGGCGACCGGAATCAAAACCCCGATTGGCATCAAAATCGTCGGTCCGGAACTGGCGACCATAGAGAAGATTGGCGCGCAGATTGAGCCAATTCTGAATCAAATCAGCGGTACCGCTTCCGTTTACGCCGAACGCGTTGCTGGTGGACGCTATGTCACGGTGGGTATCAAGCGCCGGGCTGCAGCGCGTTACGGTCTGAATATCAAAGATGTCCAGCAGGTGATTTCCACCGCAGTCGGCGGTATGAATGTTGGTGAAACAGTCGAAGGGCTGGAACGTTATCCGATTAACGTACGTTATCCGCAGGATTATCGCGACTCGGTGGTGAAATTGCAGAACCTGCCACTTGTTACGCCAAGCGGTGCACGTATTGCCCTGGCTGATGTCGCCGATATCCGCTACGAAGACGGACCGCCGATGATCAAAACCGAAAATGCACGACCGAATGGCTGGGTGTTCGTCGACATTGAAGGTCGCGATCTTGGATCTTACGTCACTGAAGCGCAGCAAATTGTCGCTCAGCAACTGACTCTGCCACCTAGCTATGCCCTGACCTGGGCAGGTCAGTATGAGTACATGCAGCGCGCTAAAGACAGGCTCAGTATCGTGGTACCGGTCACTCTGACCATCATCATGCTATTGCTCTACTTCAGCTTCCGTCGCCTTGGAGAAGTGCTCATCATCATGGCAACGCTACCGCTGGCCATGGTCGGCGGATTGTGGCTGATGCACCTGCTCGGCTACAACCTGTCGATTGCAGTCGGGGTCGGTTTCATTGCCCTAGCCGGTGTTGCGGTGGAAATCGGCGTGATCATGCTGGTCTACCTTAATCAGGCCTGGCACTACGCCAAAATCGATGCAGCGCAAAAGCAGCACATCCCAGACAGCGATGATTTGAACCGGGCGATCAGAGAAGGCGCCGGTTTACGCGTGCGCCCGGTCATGATGACCGTACTGACCGTGATCATTGGCCTGGTGCCGATTATGTACGGCCATGGTACCGGTTCTGAAGTGATGCAACGCATTGCCGCACCAATGATCGGCGGTATGGCATCAGCGCTGCTGTTAACCCTGCTGATCATCCCGGCCATTTTCCGGCTGTGGAAACAGCGTGAACTTAAACAACCTCAAACCATTCGACCTACATCAACCCCTCAGGTCGTTGTTAGCAATGACTCAAACATAAGGAAATAACAATGAAGACTCTCGCTCTGGCAATCACACTTGCCCTGGCTTCTTGGTATACACTGGCCAATAAGAATACTGATCATGCAGGTATAGACCACAGTGCAATGATGACGGACAACAGCAAAATGAATCACTCTGCCATGATGAATACGGACGGTATGTCTGCGGTCGGTATGCCGGCCCAAGGCGCCAAACCAGACAAAGTGGTGCATGTCCTGCTCTCCGATGATATGAAAGTCACTTTCAAGAAAGAAGTCGACATTGAGCCCAATGACGTGGTGCAGTTTGTCATCATGAATACCGGTAAAATCGATCACGAATTCTCAATTGGATCCGCCAGTGAACAACTTAAACACCGCGATATGATGAAAAACATGATTGACCACCATATGCATGATTCCGGCAGTACCGTGACCGTACAGCCAGGTAAGGCAAAGCAGCTGATGTGGCACTTCCACGGTGACAACAATGTCGAATTTGCCTGTAATATGCCAGGCCATGCTGAGGCAGGGATGGTGAAGAAAATCGCGCTTTGATACGCAAGGGGAGCTGTCAGGTTACAGATAGCGTGAAATAAAAAACCGCCATGGAGCCTTATCGGCTTCAGGGCGGTTTTGTCTGTGTCAGGTCAACGGTAGGCTGACCAGCGGCTGCACAACTGCATTTATACGCGGTTACCCTGCTCATCAAGGATCAGCTCGCCGTCTTCTTTGTACAGCGGGCCCGGCGGCCATTGCTCGAGCAGATCCAGTACCAGCTCACTCGGGCGACACAGCTTAACGCCTTTTTCACTGCATACGATCGGACGGTTAACCAGCACCGGATGCTCCAGCATGGCAGCCAGGATCTGCTCGTCGGTAACACCCTCTTCCATCAGACCCAGCTCTTTAGCCGGTGACTTACTGGTGCGCAACGCACTTTTCGGTGTCAGGTTGGCAGCGGCAAACAACGCCAGCAACTGCGGGCGGGTCCAGCCTTCATTGAGATACTCGATCACTTCCGGCTGATAGCCGGCTTGCTCAATAATACTCAGCACATTACGTGATGTGCCACATTCTGGATTGTGGTGAATTACGATCATTTTGATTGCTCCGAAGATGCATTAACAGGACCAAACCAATGGCGGGTGCGATTGGCAAACCAGACCAGCGACAGCATTACCGGCACTTCGACCAGCACGCCAACCACGGTTGCCAGGGCCGCCCCTGAGTGCAGTCCGAACAGAGAGACGGCAACGGCGACCGCCAGTTCAAAGAAATTCGATGTGCCAATCATGCAGGCCGGCGCAGCAACATTGTGCGGTAATTGCATGCGCTTCGCCGCCCAGTAAGCAATGGCAAAAATGCTGTAGGTCTGGATCAGCAGTGGAATCGCGATGAGCAGAATGGCTTCCGGGCGCTGCAAAATAGTTTCAGCCTGAAAACCAAACAACAGCACAACCGTGGCCAGCAGGCCGACAATCGACCAGGGTTTCATCGTGGCAAGGAAGCTATTAAGCCTTGAGTGGTCATTGGCTTTATCCAGTTTCTGGCGCGTAAAGGCCCCCGCCAGCAGCGGGATCAGAACATACAGTACCACAGACAGCAGCAGCGTATCCCACGGTACGGTGATATCAGTCACCCCGAGCAGGAAGCCGGCGATCGGTGCAAAGGCAAAAATCATGATGATGTCATTAATCGACACCTGCACCAGAGTGTAGTTGGCATCGCCTTTGGTCAGTTGACTCCAGACAAACACCATTGCCGTGCACGGCGCGACACCCAGCAGAATCATCCCGGCGATGTATTCACTCGCAGTTTGCGGGTCAACCCAGTCCGCGAACAGACCTTTGAAAAACAGCCAGCCCAGCAGCGCCATGGTAAACGGCTTAATCAGCCAGTTGATGACCAGAGTCAGTACCAGCCCTTTCGGTTTTTTACCCACATCTTTGATCGAGGAGAAGTCGATCTGTACCATCATCGGGAAGATCATCAGCCAGATCAGCAGCGCAATCACGATGTTCACGTGGGCATATTCCAGCCCGGCGATGGCGGCAAACACATCTGGCGCCACACTGCCTAACGCAATACCACCAATAATGGCTAAACCGACCCAAACAGTCAGGTAACGTTCAAAAAGTCCCATCGATTTGCTCCTAAATCTCTTTTTTGGTTAACGCGCTGCATCAGTTGCTCAGCACTTTCAACCCGCTCTGAATATCGATCCACCAGATAATCACTATTATCACGCGTCAGCCAGGTAAACTTCACCAATTCCTCCATCACATCAACGATGCGGTTGTAGTAACCCGACGGTTTCATCCGGCCTTCGTCATCAAACTCGAGAAACGCCTTCGCCACCGAAGACTGGTTCGGGATGGTGATCATCCGCATCCAGCGCCCTAATACACGCAGCTGATTCACCGCATTAAACGATTGTGAACCGCCACAAACCTGCATCACAGCCAGAGTTTTGCCCTGAGTTGGGCGCACCGCACCGATTGAAAGCGGAATCCAGTCAATTTGTGCTTTCATGATGGCAGTCATCGAGCCATGCCGTTCCGGGGAACACCATACCTGCCCTTCTGACCAAGTGACCAGCTCGCGCAATTCCGCGACTTTAGGGTGACTCGCATCGACACTGTCTGGTAAAGGCAGACCTTGCGGATCAAAGACTTTCACTTCAGCGCCCATACGCTCGAGCAAACGCGCACACTCTTCTACCACCAGACGGCTGTATGAACGCTCTCGTAACGAGCCGTACATGAGAAGAATACGCGGAGCGTGAGTTGAACGAGGAGCAGAAAGTTGCGATGGTTGGGGAAGATGAAACAGGGATTCATCGATATTAGGTAATGACATGGCGAATACCTTGGCCTAATGTTAGAGAGTCATAATGATAGTCAGTCGATATTACATTTGGGCTGTGACAGCCAACGAACAAATGTGAAATACCGTATATATGGATTAGCATATATAAGATGCATGACAAGTCAATGACAAAACCGTGACAGCCCGCCACATACTCAGCTATGCCCCGCTTTCCTGTGTTAAATCATCCAGGCTATCGGTGGCGTCCGGCGTGAATGACGCCCAAATGATGGGAAATGTACACAAAAAAAGCCAACCGGTTGAGGTTGGCTTTGCGATAACGTCACAATTCACAGATGATTAGTCATCCAGCGTGTAAGCAATCACGTAATCACCGCGGTCTGGTGACTGACGAGCGCCACCGGCGGTAATCAGGATGTACTGCTTACCTGTTTGCGGCGAAACATAGCTCATTGGTGTGGCGCCACTACCAACCGGCAGACGCTGTTTCCACACTTGCTCACCGGTTGCCGAGTCAAATGCGCGCAGATAGTAGTCCTGAGTACCAGCGATGAACACCAGGCCACCCTGAGTAGCCAGCGTACCACCTAACGTTGGCAGACCAACCGGGATCGGCGCTTTCATCTTAATTCCGAACGGGCCAGTATCTTCAACCGTACCAACCGGCACTTGCCAAACGACCTGACGCGTTTTCAGGTCAATCGCAGATAGCGTACCAAACGGCGGTTTCTGACACGGAATACCCAGAGGTGACATAAAGCGGTTTTTGTTCACGGCATACGGCGTACCTTTGAGAGGCACTGCGCCCATACCAGCGTTCACCGCTTCACCACCACTGCTGGCTTGCGCGTTGCTGGTGTCTTGCTTAATCATTTGTACCCACAGACCCAGACGCATATCGTTCACAAACGCGTATTGATTATTCGGGTCAAACGACATGCTGCCCCAGTTCATCCCGCCCAAAGAGCCAGGGAAGCTCAGCGACAGGTCAGTGCCCGGAACCGTAAACAAACCATCGTAACGCATTGACTTGAATTGAATACGACAGATCAATTGGTCAAACGGTGTTGCACCCCACATGTCCGACTCAGTCAGTGTTTGCGCGCCAATTTGCGGCATACCTACCGAGAACGGCTGAGTTTCAGAGTACTGTTCGTTCGGGATATCACCGACTTTAACTTTACGCTCTTCCACTTTCGTCAATGGCTGACCAGTCTGACGATCCAGCACGAAGATCTGACCCGCTTTAGTGCCAACAATCACTGCCGGTTTAGTCGAACCGTCTTCCATCGGGAAATCGATCAGGCTTGGCTGCATTGGAACGTCGAAGTCCCAAAGGTCGTTGTGAACTGTCTGGTATACCCACTTCTCTTTACCGGTTGTCGCATCCAGCGCCAGTACCGAGGTTGAGTATTTGTGGTCCAGCTCAGTACGGTTTGCTCCCCACAAGTCAACTGACGGGCTACCCATTGGGATGAACACGGTGTTCATCGCCGGATCATACGACATCGCCGACCACGAGTTAGCCGAGCTGCGTTTGTAGGTTTCACCTTCCTGCAGTTCTGCATTCGGGTTAGGGTTACGCGGGTCAAATGCCCAACGCATTTCACCCGTGTATGCGTCAAAGCCACGCATGACGCCACCAGGCATATCCGTTTGCACGTTATCGGCAACGCGGCCACCAATCACAATCGTGGTGCCGGCCAAAGTCGGTGCTGCGGTCAGCTGATAAGTCGGATCCGAGGCATCACCCATGCCTTTTTTCAGATCAACCATACCGTTGTCACCAAAACTGGTACAAAGCTCACCCGTGTTGGCATCGAGTTCGACCAGCTCTGCGTTGATGGTGTTCATGATGATGCGTTGCTGACACTGAGATTCAGCCGCTACATCCATGATTTTTACCGGAGTGGAACCAGGAACCGTTGGCTGCTGAACCGGACGCGTGGTATCAAAATAAGTCACACCACGACAGCGGTTCCAGACCTGTGCCTGAGCGTTAAACTCATGCTTCCAGATCTCTTTACCAGAATCGGCGTCTACCGCGATAACATTGTTGTGCGGCGTACACAGGAAGATACGGTTGCCCACTTGCAGCGGTGTTTGCTGATCTTCAGCACCGTTACCATTACTGTATGCGATATCACCGGTACGGTAAGTCCAGGCGACTTTCAGATCTTTAACGTTATCACGCGTGATCTGATCCAGTGCAACAAAACGGCTGCCTTCAACCGTGTTGCCATAGTGTTCCCAGTTTTTCTGCTGAGTTTCCTTGGTCACTGGGATCAGAGGTAATTCGCTGCCGTTATCAACCGTCGGGTGTGGCTGGAACATGCTGACCAGAGTTGCCACCATACATACCAGAATCACACCAGCAAGGGTAAAAGATGGCTTGCTGCAAGACGACTTACTCTCACGGGCGCGCAGGAACGGCCACGTCACCAGAGCCAGCATCATCAGGCCCGCAGGAACCATAAGACGTGAAACCAGCGGCCAGAAGTCAATGCCGACATCGGCTAAAGCCCAGATGAGTGTTCCGATGAAAACAAGGCCGAAAACAGTCACGGCAGAGGAACGAACTCGGAAAAATTGGATGGCGGAAACAAGAGTGATGATACCGGCGATGAGGAAGTAAAGACTACCTCCCAATGAAACTAGCTTGGCACCTGCTATAGTAAAGAACAGGCCGACACAAGCCAGGATAATCGCCATTAGCCAACTCCAAAGTTTTAACTTCGGTGTTGACTGAACAGGTTTTTCAGGCATGACGTGCATTCTCCTAGGTTGGAATGTAATTTTTCGCTGTAATTCTTTTACACTTCGTTACATAATTATGATCGGTTCGGTAGATTTAGACAATCAGATTTGTTAGGGAAAGTTTAATTGGCGTTAAATTCTCTATCTGGATACATGACCTGACAGGTATATCGTACACCATTCTGTCGGCAGTTTAACGCATATCGATACTGACTGTTTTAAATTTAGACACACTAAGCACTGATGTACATATTTAAACTGCCGCTTTGTCTGGGTGACAACCTAAAACACCAACAGAAACGGAACAGCAATGAAACGAAACAATCTTGATACCAGAATGCTGGTATTGCTTTTGCCAGCCTTCGGTACCCTGGCCGCCGATGAAAAAAGTGCTGACACTGAGCCGATGGAAACCATGGTCATCAGCGCTTCTTCGCAAAAACTGTCAGAATTTGACACTCCCGCCGCTTTGAGTGTGGTGTATGGCGATGAATTGCGCGACGCAAGTGCAGGCATCAACCTGTCAGAAAATACCTCAGGTATCCCGGGCCTGCTTATCCGCAATCGCCACAACTACGCTCAGGATCTGCAAATCTCTATTCGCGGTTACGGTGCTCGGGCGAGATATGGTGTGCGCGGCATTCGTATGTATTTAGACGGTATTCCCGCAACCATGCCGGACGGCCAGTCGCAAACCTCAAATATCGATATCAGCTCAATTGATAGTATGACGGTTTTGCGCGGTCCGTTTTCCGCGTTATACGGCAACTCTTCCGGCGGCGTGATTAATATCGAAACCGAAACCGGCGCTCAGCCAAACCGGGTTGAAATGAGCAGCTACTACGGCAGTTACGGCACTTGGCGCTATGGCGTGAAGGCGACCGGTAGTATTGGTAGCGGTTACGAACCGGGGGACGTGAATTACACTGTTTCAGGTACCCGTTTTGCGACCCACGGATTTCGCGATCACAGCTCAGCAGACAAGAACATCGCTAACGCCAAGCTGAATGTCATTATTGATGATAAAAGCAGCGCGACTCTGATCCTCAATACCGTTGACCTGGATGCCTACGATCCGGGCACACTCAACCGCAGTGACTGGAAAAATAATCCAAGCCAGGCCCGCGATGCGGTTTATACCTACAACACCCGTAAGAATATCAATCAGACCCAGGTCGGCCTGCGCTACGAGCGTGAACTGACCGACAACGACCAACTCAGCGTGACCGGCTATGCCGGTGAACGTAAAATGAATCAATACCAGGCAATTCCCTACTCAACTCAGGAAAGCAACCCACTGCATGCCGGTGGTGTGGTCGACCTGACCCGTGAATACCAGGGCATTGATACACGCTGGACCCACAGTAATGACACATTTAGTGTGCCATTCACTGTCACCAGCGGCTTCGATTATGAAAACATGAAAGAGCATCGTCGCGGCTATGAAAACTACGTGGAAAACGGCGGCGACTACACCACAGGGGTGAAAGGCGATTTGCGTCGTAAAGAGCGTAACCTGATGTGGAACCTCGACCCGTATGTGCAAACCTCCTGGCAACTGACTCAGGCACTGCGTCTCGATGTCGGCCTGCGTTATAGCTCGGTTTACTTCGACTCGAACGACCAGTACGTCACCGCGGATAACGGTGATGACAGCGGCAGCACCAGCTACCATGAATGGCTGCCAGCGGCCTCGCTGCAATACGATATCCGCCCTGACTGGAACGTGTACACCTCGATTGGTCGTGGATTCGAAACCCCGACCATCACCGAGCTTTCGTACAGCAACGCGGGCCTGGGTGGTCTGAATCTGGCTTTACAACCTTCCACCAATACCACCCTGGAAGTCGGTACCAAAAAAGCCGTGGATGGCGGTCTGCTGACCTTCGCCCTGTTCCAGACCGATACCGATGATGAAATCATCGTCGATGACAGTGCCAATGGTCGTACAACCTACACCAACGCAGGCAAGACCCGCCGTCGTGGCGTAGAAGCCGCCTATCAGCAGCGTTTTATGGATGACTGGCAACTGATGCTGGCCTGGTCTTATATCGAAGCGAAGTTCCGCGATAACCAATGCGATGACAGCGGATGCAACAATCTGAGCGATAACTACTTGCCGGGAGTAGCCAGCCAGGTGGGCTATGCGTCTCTGGGCTATCAACCTCAGGTGGGCTGGTACGGTAAAGCCGATGTTCAGTTTATTGGCCGCACTTATGTCAATGATGACAACTCAGAGCACCTTTCCTCTTACGCAGTGTCGTCCCTGAGCAGCGGCTACAAATATGAGCTTGACCAATGGCTGTTCAACGCTTTTGTACGCGTCGATAATCTGTTTGACCGTAATTACTCCGGTAACGTCAGCGTCAATGATACCTACGGCCGCTACTACGAACCGGCACCGGGTCGCAACTATGGCGTTGGCCTGACGGCAAGCTACAGCTTTGACTGAATGAAACAGACGGTGACGATCTCAGACTGAGCACGCAAATCCCGTCCATTTCAGGCGGCAAACAGGTCCACTCTGAACTGCACTGGATTCTTGTCCGCTGAAATCTCTCTTGAGTCTGCTGTTACGAAAAGCAAAAGGGATAGCCTGATGGCTATCCCTTTATAATCATTTAATCGAAGTTAACTAACGATAAAACATACTTGGAAGCCACAACGAGATAGCCGGTATGTAAGTCACCATCATCAACACGATAATGTTGCACACCAGAAACGGAACAATCGCCCTAGCTACTTTTTCCATCGATATACCGCCTATCGAGGAAGCCACAAACAGGCATACTCCCACCGGCGGTGTCGACAGGCCAATCATCAGATTCAATACCGCAATAATACCAAAGTGCACCGGGTCGACCCCAACTGAAGTCGCCACTCCGAGTAGAGTCGGGAACAAAATAATCAGCGCGGCAATGGTTTCCATAAACGAACCAACCAGTAACAACAACAGGTTGATGATCAACAGCACCACCAGCTTATTTTCACTCAGCGTCAGAATCGCATCGGCAATCATCTGCGGAATACGCTCCGAGGTCAGTATCCAACCGAACACATTAGCAAAACCAACCAAAATCAAAAGAGACGCACTGGTTACTGCAGTAGCAATCAGCACCGATGGTACCTCTTTCCATTTTAGGCCGCGGTAGACATAAAGACCGATGATCAATGCATAAAAAGCAGCAACAACAGAAGCTTCTGTCGGTGTGAAGAATCCGCCAATGATGCCGACCAGAATCAGCATAGTCAGAGATATAGCCCAGCTGCTGCGACGCATCTCTATCATTAATTGTTTAAAAGAAACTTTCTCTTCTTTCGGGTAATTACGCTTCACCGCCAGAATATACACCGTAATCATCATCCCAAAGCCGAGCAACAGACCCGGGATCGCCCCGGCCAGAAACATCTGGCCCACAGAAATACCCGTCAGTGTCCCGACAATAATCATCGGTACGCTTGGCGGAATAATAGGCCCGATAGTCGAGGACGCCGCTGTGACAGCAGCAGAAAATGGCTTGTCGTATCCCGCCCTCGCCATGCCGGGGATCATTACGCCACCGATCGATGCCGTATCAGCAACTGCAGTGCCAGACACGCCACCAAACAACATAGAACCGGCAACGTTAGCCAGTCCAAGCCCACCTCTGATATGCCCGACCATGGCGTTGCTGACGTTAATGATCTGCTCCGTGATGTTACCGCGGTTCATCAGGTTACCGGCCAAAATAAAGCCCGGCACGCACAATAGTACAAAGCTATCCATGCCCGCATACATTTTCTGCGGAATGACGGTTAAGGGAATATCCATCATCAGCAGATATGCCATCGCTGATAAAGCCAAGGTAATCGCAATCGGTAAACCGACAAACAGGAGAACAAAAAAGACGGCAAATAAAATAACAACTTCCATTTAAATATCTCCACCATGAAAGGCACTCAGTAAGTGGCGGATAAATGCCAGCAGTGCGAAAAACATCAGGTTCAGCAAAATTAAAATAGTGGAACCAAATACATAGCTCATCGGAAAAAACATGGTTGGAGACATCTGGTATTCACCTATCTGGGTAAACTGCACTGCAGAAGGATATAAAACCAAACCAAAAACAAAAATGACCAGCGCGACAAACGCATTAAAAAAATGTGCGTTACGTTGATTAAGCGAGTTACACAGCAGATCCACAGCCACGAGCTCACCGCGCTTGTAAGCAATACCTATCGTCAATGCGACCGTACCGCTGAACAGATAACGTGACAATTCCTCAGTCCAGACCGGCGGCACATCCATGAACAATCGTCCGAAAATCTGCAACATTACCACGCCACACAGTGCAACGATGCCGGCAACCGCACCCAATCCCAATAACTTTTCGGCCCCATTCTCAATCTTGATCACCCAGGTCAAAGGCGGCGAAAAACCCCGGTTTTTATTGACATTGTTTACATTCATAACGTCCATACTCTACCCCAGTGTTCCGTATTGGGGGGGAGCCAGGCTCCCCCCTTTGCTTAAAGCGGAAATTACAGCTTTTGAATCTGTTCAAACAGCGCTAATACATCACCTTTCAGGCTGTTTTTCACCGCTGGGATAGCCAACTCACGGAATTTTTCTAGGTCAACCTCATGGAACTGCATACCTTCGGCTTTGAGTTCATCGATCAGTTTCGCTTCTGCCTCTACCGCGAGTTTATGCTCGTAGGTATGCATCTCTTTCGCACTGTCAAGCAAAATAGTCTGCAGATCCTGTGGCAGCTTGTCCAACTGACGCTTGCCGATTAACACATAGATCCAACTGCGCACGTGCTCAGTTTTATTGACATATTTTTGTACTTCGAAGAAAGAAGCACTCTGGATCAGAGACAATGGGTTTTCCTGACCATGCACCGTGCCCTGCTGCAAAGCGGTAAAGACTTCACTAAATGCCATCGGCGTCGGTTTAGCACCTAAAGCACTCCAGGTCGAAACAAAAATTGGCACATTAGGAACACGCAGTGTCATCCCTTTTAAATCCGCCGGCGTGGTCACAGGTTTGTTCGACGTCAGGTTACGTGCGCCACGTTCAAACCAGGTAATAGGAACTAAACCGGTGCGTTCAGTGATCTGCTTTTCAATCTCATGACCAATCTCGCCATTGGCGACTTTCGCCATATGTTCACTGTCACGAATAGCGTAAGGCACGGCCAGAAGAGCGGCTTTAGGCGCCCAGTTTTGCAGAGTTTCACCACTCATGGTCATATCCACTGTGCCAAGTTGGATACCACTTATCACATCACGTTCCGCACCCAACTGGGAGTTTGGGTAAATATCAATGTTGAGTCTGCCGTTTGACTTTTCATTAACAGTATCGGCGAAATGCACGAATGCCTGGTGCCATACGTGTGCTTCATTGGCAACGTGGCCAAGTTTCAGTGTGTAGTCTGCCGCGAATGCTGACGTCGACAGCACAGACAGAGCAAGCAAGGAAGCTTTGGTCATAAGTTTCATCGTTATTGCCTCTATATAGTTATATTTTAATGTGTAGGGTATCGGTGGATTTAAAACGCTAAGATGACTTTACGCGTAGATTCCGGCGAGTTTTCTAACTGTTTGACCGCTTCAGAGAACTCGCTAAAAGCAAATTCATGACTAACGATAGCCTCAGTATTCAACTGCCCTGATTCAATCCATGGGATCACTTTGGCAAACATTTTGTTATTCAGACGTGACCCCACAATCGTCAGCTCTTTCTTAATCACTTCCATTTGCATCAACTCACTTGGCTCAGACAAGAAACCAAGCAGACAAATGGAGCCAGCTGGAGCAGCCAGACGCAGGATTTGCGGTACCAGAGATGGAATACAAGCGGCATCAGCAATCAACGGAACTCCCTCGCCGCCGGTCAATTCCATCACTACAGCTTCGACATCCTGCTTTTTAGAGTTGATGACATGCTCAGCACCCAGCTGCTTCGCCACCGCTAACTTCTCATCCACGATGTCAACCACAATCGACGGAATGCCAAGCACTTTTGCTACTTGCACCAGAGTCAGGCCAATCACACCCGAACCATAGATAAGCACGCTGTCGCCATCGCAAGGTCTGAGGCGTTCAAATACGTTAGCGGCTATAGTGTAAGGCTCAACCAAGGCTGCCTGCTTCAATGGAATTTTGTTGGAAATCGGATAAACATTACCGGCTGGAACGACTTGATATTCAGAGAAACCACCATCGCGATGAACACCAATAACCTGCAGATTCAGGCAACTGTTGGCACGGCCGTTACGACATGGGCGGCAGTGGCCACAGTTAATGACCGGATCAACCACGACGTGATCGCCTATAGCCAGTCCCGACACATCGTTACCTAGTTCAGCAACCACACCAGAAAATTCGTGACCACTGATTCTCGGATAAACCACAAACGGGTTGTTGCCATGCAGAATATGCATGTCTGAGCCACAAACCCCCGCATATGCCACTTTAACTACGACCTCATCCGCCCCACATTCCGGTTGAACCTTGTCCACCATCTGGAATTGATTCGGTTTTTGAATAACAAGAGATTTCATACAGTTGTCCTACGTTATTTCAGAAATCACATTATTTAGGTGATTCTGCATTGCGTTGTAAGCCGCCTCGGGATCGTGCGCCTTAATCGCTTCTAATACTTTGCGATGATCGTCAGTCCAGACTCCGCGTTCTGCGGGCTCGTCCGCCATGATATTCAAACGGGCCCACATCTCGCCTCCCATATGATTCTGCATAAGTTCCGCATGGAACTTGATCAGCAACGGGTTCTCACTGGCTTGAGCAATCAGCACATGAAATTGCATATCCGCATCAACCGAGGCACTTTTGCGTAGTTCCGGCCGGGAGAAACGCTTGGCCGATTCCATCAAAATCACGCATTGTTCCAATTCTTGAATCAAGCCATCACTGGCCTTTTCAGCGGCAATAGCCGCCAATTGGGATTCCAGAACGCGTCGTGCTTCAGTCACTTCAAACGGCGTAACATCCGGAAGCTCTTTTGGTAAATGAATCGGCTCTTCATGGATCACATAAACTCCTGAGCCCTTTCTTATTTCTGCGACTCCGAGTAACTCCAGATATACCATCGCTTCGCGGATAACAGTGCGACTCACACCGAGTTCATCAGCCAGCTTTCGCTCAGGCGGAATACGTTCACCGACCGTAATCACCCCTTGCTTAATCTGAGCTAAAATGTCAGTCGCAATTTTTATATATAAACGTTCACTCACCGTTACTGTGCCTCATTTGGTTACCATGGATGAAGTGTGCCATCCTCCAAGCGGTTTACAGGCAAACTCGCTCTCTTGTATGGGTATTTTGCGGCAAGTGCTTCATTGATGTCTACGCCATGCCCCGGAACTTCTCCAGGCTGGAATGTACCGTGATCAAACTGGTAAGCATGAGTAAAGACAGATTCGGTCACATCGCAATGTGCCATATGTTCCTGAATACCAAAGTTATTGATTGCAGTGCCTAAGTGCAACGCACATCCCATGGTGATCGGAGACAAATCGGTCGCACCGTGAAAACCCGTTTTAATCTGGTACAAAGAGGCCAGTTGGGCTATTTGTCTGACGTGGGTAATCCCGCCACCATGAACGATAGTGGTGCGGATATAATCGACCAGCTGGTTAGTGATCAAATCTTTGACATCAAAAATTGAACTGGTCACTTCGCCTACCGCCAACTTAGTGGTGGTATGCTGACGAATCAGTTTGAATGCTTCCTGGTTATCAATCGGCGTCGCGTCTTCCATCCAGAACAGACGGTAGGGTTCAAGCATTTTGCCCAATCGGGCAGCTTCGATTGGCGTCAGACGATGATGGACGTCAGTCAGCAATTCCACGCCATAACCAAATTTTTCACGTACCGCTTTGAATACGGTTTCAACACTATTGAAATATTTGGTGGTGTCCCAAACCTGCTCTTCCGGCAGGCTGGCATTAGCAGGTTCGTATGCCTCCCCCCTTCTTAGACACTCCGTAGGTTTTCGCCAAACCAGGCACACCACATTGAATGCGGATGAACTTGTAGCCTTTCTCCAGCGCAGCAGCAAATCCCTCTAAAACATCGTCAACGGTTTCACCATTAACATGGGTATAAACATTGATGTACTCCCGGCTTTTGCCACCGAGTAACTGGTAAAGTGGCATGCCAGCCGCTTTCGCTTTGATATCCCATAGCGCCATATCGACTGCGGCTAGTGCTGACATGTCGATCACACCTTTCTTCCAGTAATAACCGCGGTAGAAAAATTGCCAGATATCTTCAATACGCCCGGCGTCGCGACCAATCAAAGAAGGAATGACATACTCTTCGAGATACTTCGCTACCACCAACTCTCTGCCGTTTACCGTTGCATCTCCCAATCCATAGATGCCCTCGTCCGTTTCAATCTTCAACGTGACAAAGTTTCTTCCTGGGCTACAGACAATCACCTTGGCATTGGTAATTTTCATTTCATTCTCCTGGCCATCAACATGAGTTTCTATCAACAGATGTTATTAAAGCGATAAATCTTGGTTTATTTTGTGATCCAAGCTGTAATTCCAATTTAACAAAATTGGTCTGTACAATTTTTACAAATTGGATCACACTTTTTTAAGGTTCTCAGGTCAAAATAGAGTGACTTTCCCAACAACGTATCAGAGAACCGTTATGCCTGTATTCCATAACCTATATTCAAGAAGTCAGTTAAAGCCCAAAATCGTCCACATTGGATTTGGCGCTTTCCACCGTGCGCACCAGGCTCTCTTTGCAGATGAGCTGGCACAAATCAGTCAATCCGACTGGGGGTACTGTGAAATCAGTTTATTGGGTGGAGACAAGCTAATAGAGAATTTAAGGCAACAAAATCATATATTTACTGTAGTTGAGAAGGGGGTCAACGGTCCTAGTATCAAGACTGTCGGTTCAGTATGTGAGTCTTTACATCTGAAACTCGATGGCCACGAGAAAATCATCGAAAAGATTGCTGCGCCAGAGACATGCATAGTCTCAATCACTATCACCGAAAAAGGCTATGGCATTGATCTGCATAGTGAACGTCTCGATACAAACAACCCATTTATTAAAATTGACCTGGACAATTTTAATAAGCCAAAGTCCGCTATTGGTTGCATCGTTCAGGGTTTAAAACGACGTATGGAGCGTAACCTGACTCCGATTAGTGTGATGTCGTGCGATAACATGCCGGAGAACGGCCGTAAAACTCAAAATGCGATAGTCGACTTTGCCCAAATCGTTGATCCTCAACTCGCACTCTGGATCCAAGACCACATTGCCTTCCCGTCGACCATGGTGGACCGAATCGTTCCTGCGCTTAGTGAAGAAGCACAAGCGGAAATCGATAGCCTGGTGGGAGAACATGAACCATGCGGTATTATTTGTGAACCCTTCAGACAATGGGTAATAGAAGACAACTTTGCAGCTGGCCGCCCGGAGTGGGAAAAAGTCGGGGTTGAACTGGTTAATGATGTCCTTCCCTACGAAGAGATGAAACTGCGCATGCTCAACGGCTCGCATTCATTTCTTGCTTACCTGGGATATCTGGCAGGCTATGAGCATATCTCAGACTGTATGCAAGATAGTGAATTTAAACAGGCAGCCTACAATCTGATGATGGCAGAACAAGCACCAACACTGTCTATAGGTCAACAGGTTGATCTGCAAGCCTACGCGCAATCCCTGATTGAACGTTACAGCAATCCAAACATCAAACATCGTACCTGGCAAATTGCGATGGATGGCAGCCAAAAGCTACCACAGCGAATGCTAGAATCTGTATCCTGGCATATTACACACCAATCTGAATATCCGTATCTTGCACTCGCTATCGCTGCCTGGATCAAATATGTCGGCGGAGTGGATGAAAAAGGACAACGAATTGATGTGCGAGATCCTAAAGCTGAAGAACTTTATAACCGTTTCCACAGCTGTAACAACGAGGTCGCGAGAGTAAGAACTCTGTTAGACATACCTGCAATCTTTGGTAGTGAGCTGCCAGCTGAATACCAGTTTGTTGATGCTGTGACGCAAGCCTATCAACGGGTTGAATTGATAGGGGCAAAACGCGCCGTATCAGAGTTAATTAAAGCGACACAGAATTCTGAACGCCCTCAACGGTTCTAACAGTAGCAATACGATTAAGGCAACGCAGGAAGACAAATATGATTCTTCCTGCGTTATCCATAACGATTGAGCAACTTATTCAGCTCATAAAAAGGCATCGATTTATAAAAATACCAGCCCTGGATAAATGCGGTCGGGCAATGCTTTTGTATCATCTGGTATTCACGTTCAGTTTCAACGCCTTCAAACACCACTTCTTTTTGCAGACTGGTCACCAATTCCATAACCGGTGACACCATGTCCTTTTTCAGATCGTAGTTCAGTGCATTAACAAATACCCGGTCAACTTTAATGTAATCAAAGTCGATTTCGGTCAGCCACACCAGATTCGATACGCCGGTGCCAAAATCATCCAGTACAACCATAAAACCCATTGCCCGGGCCTGTTCGGAAAAATCAGCCAGTTCTTTAAGTGGCACAGCAATACGTTCGGTAATTTCAATTTTAAGCTGTTCGGGCAAGATGCCTTGTTCATCGACCAAGTGCTTAAGAAATGGCAAAAATCTCGTATCCTGAATTTCAAATGTGCCAATATTGATGCTAACAGAAAAGTACGGCAGCTGTTTTAATACGGGCGTCATTTCAATAATGGCTCTCTGGGCGGTGAAGTAAGCCAGCCGCGGATACAAGGCAAGCTTTTCCGCAATACCGATAAACAGCTCCGGAGACACTTTACCGAACACCTTGTCTTCCCAGCGCACCAAACTTTCCACCGCGATGATTTGGTTGTCGGCAACGGAAACTATCGGCTGATACTCCATATAAAGTGTCTGCTGCCTGAGCGCCTGACGAAAGCGCACTTCCATCGCATTGCGCCTCTGCAAAAACGCGCAGAATGAATAAGTCAGTAACCAGCAAAACAGCCCACAAATCACGGTAACGCCCAAAATCACTTTGCCGGAGTAGAAAAACAGCCCTGCGTTAGGATTATGGGTATTCACGCAGTAACTGTATTTCTGGCTGCAGATGTTGGTATCTAAGTCAATTCCGAACTGTTCACCATCAAGATTAGGAGGAGAATAAGCAATGAAAACGTGATTATTTCTGGACGAGGTAACATCAAACTCAAAATCCGGCATCTGACGCACTTTACGTGTATAAGGCGTCGCCAGACTGACGGTAAAAACGTTGTTCAGTATCGTGATATTGTATTTATCATCCAGCTCAAACAGATTGGACGCATCAGAATAGAAACGATAACCCTTAAAAGCGGATACCTCTTTGGCCTCTATCTCTATGGGTGTAAAAGTCCCCCAGTTCGCCGTGCAGGAAACCTGAATACCATTGATATAACCCATGTCATAGATTTCTGAGTTTTTGTGTACCAACTTTCTGAGCACATTAAGATTCTCTTCTTCGCAACCCCCTCCGCCCAGTGCATCGGCCTCTGCCAGCACCGCAATCACCTGCGAGGTCACCAGCTCCGAGTTTTCCAGCATGTCCTGCGCAAATTCTTGCTGCTTTTCCTGCTGAACCTGATACGCCATAAAAGTCACCACAGACAGTATCGCGACCATGAACAACGAAAACAACAGTCCTTTAAATGCGAATTTGTTCACTGAAATCCTAAATAAGTACGGCGATTAGAATCATCAATGTAGTTGATTTTTCGATAAATGATATTGCGGTCAATCACAAACATGATGAACGTGCCAATCATATTCCGTCCAGCAACGGTGACCGAGAATCCGGATAAAAAAATAATTAATGATAGAATTGTTACTTAATTATCTGAATTAGGGGAACTTTCGCCACAACAGCAGTTGTCGGCGCTAAAATCGGTTCGAATAAGCCATCTTCAGTGTCTAAAGTTAACCAATAATACTTGCGTCTTTTCCCGCTATGACGCTGGACAATTGCCATAATTGTAAAAATTAAGCTAAGGATGACTTATGGTTTCTCGCGCTTTCAGACTCCCCCGTTCACTCTGGATGGCACTGACCTTGGCTATGCTACCTATGTGTATTCAAGCCGCCCAACCATTTCAGGCATTGCAGACCCGAGCTCAGGCATTGCAGACCAGAGCCTCTGAAGACACTGTACTGGTAAAGTTTAAGCCCGGCTCGGCAGCGGATGAGAGACGTTCAGCCCATACTCAAGCTCAGGGCAACGTGAGAAAACGCATTGAATCCATTGGCGTTGATGTGGTGCAAGTCCCCAAAGGATCGGTCTCCGCTGCCATTGCGCTGTACAGCAACAATCCCAATGTTGTCTACGCAGAACCTAACTATGTTCGGCCGCTCTATTTCCCCGCCACCAACGAAGGTAGCGAGCCCGGCTTGGGAATCAGCAACAACTTTGATCAACAGTATGGCCTTCACAACACAGGTCAGGCGTTTGGCGCCGTAGCAGATGCGTTAGGAAATTTAATTGTTCCTGCTTATCAGGCCACACCTGATGCAGACATTAACGCACCGGAGGGCTGGGCCGCAGCAAACAACCAGGCTGAGGTCGCGGTGGCGGTAATTGACAGTGGTGTCACCTGTGCTCACCTTGATTTAGCCGGTAAGTGTATTGAAGAAATCAACTTCGTTACCTCTCATGGTTCCGGCCCGGAAGACGTTCTCGGCCACGGTACTCATGTCGCTGGTATTATTGCTGCAACCACAAACAATGGCATCGGCATCGCTGGCGTTGCACCGCAAGCAAAAATTGGTGCGATGAAAGTATGTTGGGAAGACATCAGCTTAGCGTGGCTTGGTATTATCATCAGCCAGTGCGAGGATGCGGATGTCGCGAGCGCACTGACTTATGTTGCTGACTCCGGGTTGTACAGAGTCATCAATATCAGCCTGGCCGGGACGGAAGTATCGTCAACCTTGGGCACGGCGATTAAATATGCCTGGGACCAAGGGCTGGTGATCATTGGTGCCGCAGGTAATGCTTATTCATCAGAGGTCTATTATCCTGCCGGCTATGATGAAGTGATCGCTGTTGGCGCAACGGACTATCATGACAATCTGGCCGCCTACTCCACTTTTGGTCACTGGGTATCGGTTCTGGCACCGGGAACCGCTATCTTATCTACTGTTCCGGGTGGTGCTTGTGGTCAACCTGCTGATGACCCGAGTGACTGTTACGATTATAAATCCGGCACCTCGATGGCCGCACCCCACGTGGCAGGTGTTGCCGCAGTGATGGCCGCTCAGTATCCGCAGTTAACTAACGCGCAGATTCGCGCCGCAATTGAAGGCAGTGCCGATCCGATTGGAGCGCTCGGTCAAAACTTTCATGCCTGGTCAATCTATGGCCGGGTCAACTTGCTGGCTGCATTAAACTACGGCTCAGCTCCGATCATCGCCGAAACCCACTCTGTCACTGCCATCCTGGCAGAAACCGTCAATGCTGGCAAAGGCAGCAAACAGGGGCGGGTTACTGTCACCGTCAGAGATAATCTGGGTCATCCGGTCAACGGCGCGGTGGTGCAAGGCGATTTTGACGTCGACAGCCACACATCCGTCACACAGGTGACTGACAGTGCCGGTAATGCCGTGTTTACATCACAATACTCAGCAAAAGGCAGCATCACATTCAGTTTCTGTGTCACGAACATCGCCAGCAGCGCCACCAGTTGGAGCGAGACCGAACGATGTGTCTCATTCCCATAGCCGTCGCAGCCGATTAACTTCTGCAGACAATTAACTTCTGCAGACAATTAGCTTCGGCAACCAACTAACACATGCAAACAACCACCACCTGCAAACCACAAAGCCTCCCTTTAATGAGGCTTTGCTCATATTGAATCAGACGGTTTCAACCAGTTCCGCCTGACTTTGCCGGGCGCTGTCTGCCCGCTGGTGATATGGAAGAAACAACAGCGCTGCTGCAGCGAGCAACGAACAGAGCCCCATCAGCAAGGCCACATAGGACAATACTTCTGTTAAGCCGCTACCATCATCCAGCCCTTGCTGCATCAGAATACCCGCCAGCCACGGCGCGATAATAGCGCCCGCACGGCCAACACCAATTACAAAGCCGGTACCGGTCGCGCGAACATGAGTCGGAAAGACATACGCCACCAGAGTGTAAATGCCCGACACCCCCGCGTTGGCAAAAAAGCCCGCCAGCGCTGCTAATATACTGAGCTGCGCGAGCTGCGGCTCCGCGCGGCCAAATAAGGTCACCGCACCTGACGTCAGGACCAGAATCGCCATGGTCAGTGGTTTAAGGCCGATTTTTTGACTAAGCAGACCAAACAGCAATCCGCCCAGCACACCACCGACATTGACCCAGAACAGTACACCAGCGGCGGATGCTGCGCCAATCCCCATCTGCACCACTATGGTCGGCGTCCATTTCAGGACGTAGTAGAAAGTGATCATCTGAAACAGGTAGGCCAGCGTCATCAGCAGTGTCGCGACCAGCAACTTTCGCGAAAAAATATCCAGGATCGACGTTTTGTGCTCTGCCGCCGGTTTGCATGCCAGCGCTTGTACCGGCGCATGACCAATTTTTATCAGCGCCTGATTGACACGTGCCAATGCTTGCTGAGGCTGAACGCGGCACAGCCATTCGACCGACTCTGGCAGTAGCAGAGCGCTGAACGGGATCATCACGACTGAAATCACCGCGCCGGCTAAAAACATATCACGCCAGTTCACCGCACCCGGTTCAAGCACCACACTGCCGATCAGACCACAGATGATACCGCCCAGCGGATAACCAATCACCATCAGAGAAATACACAAACCGCGCTGCTTCTTATTGGAAAATTCTGCCACCACCGCATTAGTGGTTGAAAGCAGCCCGCCTATGCCGAGACCAGTGTAAACCCGCCAGGCGCACAGCATTTCGATACTCTCAACGTGAGCCACTAACCACATGCCGCTGGTCATCACCGCCAAACAACCCAGTACCATTTTTCGACGGCCGATTTTATCCGCCACGCCACCGAGCACAATAGAACCCAGCGCCATCCCCAGCAGTTCCATCGACAGCACGGCGCCAAGCCCTGAGCGAACGAGGCCAAACTCCGCCATAATGCCAGAGCCGGACACACTAATTGCCAGTACATCGAAGCCATCCACAGCACTGAACAATACCGTGATGGTGACAATCACAACCTGCATCCAGGTCATCGGTGACTCGTCAATGCGAGTGCGTGGATCCACGGCTAACTGGGTCATGGCGGCTATCCTCAAAAAAGCAAAACAAGGCTGATATACAACCTGAGACATAAATACGGCCGAAAGTCTGCATATTCACTTGCTGTGCGCCAGTGAGCAAGGTAAGTTTACTCATAAAGGTTATGAATTTATTTCAAGTAAATAATAGAACCAGCCAAATATATTCATTTAGCCTCAATCGTAGCACTAAACTTAGCGCAAACGGTTGCTTTGAGTCGTTCCACGTATTTTCCCCGACCTTGCTCACTCCTTACCCACAATTTAGCTCAATCGGAGCGAGAAAGCCGGCGTTCACCAGACAATATAGCGTGAGCATGCAGATAGCGTTTGACACTACTGCGTTTGAGGGTATGTTTAGGTGCCATAAATCACTGCACCCGCTTCAGGTTGCGTCAATAGCGTTATTTAACAGAGAGAGTCATGAAAGGAATCTTATCCATCCAGAGTCATGTGGTATTTGGTCATGCCGGCAACAGTTCTGCCGTCTTCCCGATTCAACGTATGGGATTAGAAGTGTGGCCGATTCACACGGTTCAGTTTTCCAACCACACCCAGTACCCGCAAGGCTTTACCGGGAAGAGTTTTGATTCCAATGATATTACCACTCTGATCCAAGGTCTGAACAACATCGGCCAGCTTGCTGAGTGTCAGGCGGTTATTTCCGGCTACCAGGGCAGCGCCGAGCAATGCCTGGCCGTTGCAGACGCAGTCAAACAAATTAGGCAGCAAAATGAGTCCGCGCTGTATGTGTGTGACCCGGTCATGGGCGATCCAAAAAAAGGCTGTATTGTGTCAGACGGTGTGGCCGAACAGTTAATTCAGAACCTGATGCCTATCGCTGATGTGATTGTGCCAAATCAGTTTGAACTGACCGCCTTTACCGGTATGGACATTCACTCACTGAACGATGCGATCGCCGCCTGTAATAAGGCGCTTGAGCTCGGCCCTAAAATTGTGCTGGTCAAACATTTGCACTCAATTTCCGATGAGATGTTCAGTTCAATCCTGGCAACAAAAGAAGGCTGTTATCTGATTCAGCGCCCGGAACTGCCGTTTGACAAAGCTCCGGTCGGCGTGGGCGATTTGATCAGCGGCATCTTTACCGCGTGTCTGGTCAAAGGCCGCTCTCCACTTGAAGCCTTCGCGCATACCAACAATGCCGTTTACGGCGTAATGGAAGTGACCAAGGCGCATGGCGAGTGGGAACTGATGACCGTGCTGGGCCAGGATGAGATCGTCAATCCAAGCCACAGCTTTGCTACCGACAAGATTGCCTAACCAATAACGACCATCCAACAGAGCACTCGCGTTATACACTACTATCGAGTGCTCTGCGCTTTACTTCCTGGCCGTGAATCCTCAGCAAAAACCTCCGCATAATTTAATGTCACGTTGGCATGCTCACGCATTATCGCTTCTGCTCGCGCGCCTTGCCGGCGAACGATTGCATCAACAACAGTATGATGTTGCATATTAGCAAAGTTAAATCGCCGAAACTCCTGTTCCATTTGCTCAAAATTGAAGGTCAATGAACTGACCGAAGCAAACGGCAGATGCTCATTGCGCTGCAGCGAAGAAGCAATAGCCGGGTTGTCACTGGCCTCAAGAATCAACTCATGAAACTGCTGATTGATCTCGTGATATAAGTTCAAATCGTCGCGAGTCACATAGCCTTTCGAAAAAATTGCATCGCCGATACTCAGACATTGTTGCAGCCCGGCCAATTGCGTTTCTGACAATCCCTTTTCTGCCGCCTGACGTGCTGCCAATCCCTCCAGCACACCGCGTACTGCGATCGCCCCGGCCACCGATTCTGCGGTAATCTGCCGCACCCGATAGCCTCTGCCGGGCAACTTACTGATTAGCCCTTCCTGCTCAAGAGCACGAAAGGCAATTCGGATTGGAGTGCGTGACACACCAAGCCGCTCAGCGGTGGGGATTTCCGCCAAACGTTCACCTGGAGCCATCTCCCCAGAGACAATCATTTGTCTGAGAGTTGAAATGACCTCTATCCCTGCATTTGCCATTGGTTGTTCCTGATTTCACTCATACTTTAGTCGTAGCCGAATCGCTGCTTTGCGAATATTTACAACACCATAAAATTTAACTAATTGAAAGTTAAATGATTACCCAAACAAACACTTCACCCGTTTCTCGCCCATTCGACGCAACCTGCCTATTGGATCCCAAAATTGACAAAACTGGCTAGATAACCCTCATATTAATGCTATTTTGGATCCAATAAAGCAATTAAAAAACAAAAAACAAACATAAAAATAACATGAGGAACCCATCTATGTATCCTAAAAACTGCTGGTACGTTGCCTGTACTCCTGATGAACTTGAACAACAACCTCTGGCTAGAACAATATGCGGTGAAGCGATCGCTTTTTACCGCGACAACGAGGGAAGAGTCGCTGCGGTGCAGGATTTCTGCCCGCATCGTGGTGCACCGCTATCGCTGGGCTATGTCGAAGACGGCCTTCTGGTCTGTGGCTACCATGGCCTGAGAATGGGCCGGGACGGCCAAACCGCCTCAATGCCCAAACAACGTGTAGCTCGCTTTCCGTGCGTACGTTCTTACCCGGTTGAAGAGCGCCACGGATTCATCTGGATCTGGCCGGGCGAGAACGCGCTTGCCGATCCGGCAGACATTCCTTATCTGGAGTGGGCTGAAAGCCCTGACTGGGCCTATGGCGGCGGCCTGTTCCATATCAACTGCAATTATCAGCTGATGATTGATAACCTGATGGATCTTACTCACGAAACTTACGTCCATGCGTCGAGTATTGGCCAGAAGGAGATCGACGAAGCTCCGGTCCGCACCCGTCTAGAAGGAGATCAGGTCACCACATCACGTATGATGGAGTCGGTTAAAGCCCCGCCGTTCTGGCAACTGGGCATGGAAGCCAATGGATTGGATCCAAACGCCGATGTAGATCGCTGGCAAATCTGCCGTTTTACTCCGCCAAGCCACGTGTTAATTGATGTCGGCGTGGCACTGGCCGGGTGCGGCGGGTTTGACTCTGCGCAGGATGTGAGAGCCGGTAGTATTGTCGTCGACTTTATTACTCCAGAGAGCGAAACCAGTATGTGGTATTTCTGGGGCATGGCGCGCAACTTCAAAACCGATGATGTGCAGTTAACTGAGCAAATCCGTGCCGGCCAGCACACCATTTTCAGTGAAGATTTGGAAATGCTGGAACGTCAGCAACGCAACCTATCCGATAACCCACAGCGTGAGTTACTCAAGCTTGATATTGATGCCGGTGGCGTTCAGGCACGACGCATGATTGACAAAATGCTGCAACAAGAACGCAGCCAGGCTGCGAGCGCTCTCTCCACGTGTGAAGCACATGCCAGTTAAGCGACACCCCGCAGACAGAGGACTTATCATGCAACAAGTAAAAGTGACCGCCAGACAACCTCAGGCGCATAATGTCATCAGCCTGACGTTAAGCCCCATCGACCAGCCCACCTTACCCAATTTTCAGGCGGGTGCGCACATTGATCTTCATCTCGGCAATGGGCTAATACGCCAGTACTCACTATGCCACTCTCCGAGTTCCCACCATGACTACCAGATTGCTGTCAAACTAGAACAGCCTTCACGTGGCGGCTCAGCCTGGATCCACGACCAGTTGAAGGTGGGAGACGTTCTGACCATCAGTGAGCCAAAAAATGTCTTTCACCTGGCTGATGAGGCCAAACATCATGTGCTGTTCGCGGGCGGTATTGGTATTACGCCGCTGCTCAGTATGGCTCAGGCTCTGCTCGAAACCGACGCCAGCTTCGAGCTGCATTATTCAGCACAATCACCGGATGAAGCCGCTTTCTATCAGGAGATGACCAGCTCGGGACTCCAGCACCACACTCAGTTTTATTTCAATAGAGAGGGGCAATGTCTGGATGCCCACGCCGTGCTGGCTCAGCAGTCTCAAACCAGTAATCTGTATGTCTGTGGCCCACAGGGCTACATCGACTATGTATTCGAGTGTGCACGAACACAGGGATGGGAAGAATCCCGATTGCACCGTGAGTTATTTCACGCTGACCCGTGCGCAAACTCAAGTGACAACCAGCCCTTCGAACTTCACCTGGCCAACACGGGGCAGACGTTCACCGTCCCCGCACACTCCACGGTACTTGAAGTACTGCTCGATGCCGGTGTGGATGTTCCGTTCTCGTGCGAAGAGGGCGTATGCGGCACTTGTATAACCCGGGTGCTGGCAGGCGAGCCGGATCATCGTGATCATTACCTCACTCCGCAGGAGCAAGCCAGCAATCAGGAGTTTCTGCCTTGTTGCTCACGCGCTAAATCGGCCTCTCTGACCATAGAGCTGTAAACCCATACTGATAACCAGGAAGCACCTTATGAAGAGTAAACAGATGATCTCTTACCTGCTGGCCGGCGGAACCCTGCTCTCGGCCAGCTTGCTGTCCGCCAAAACCGCGGCGGCCGACTATAATTTACGCATGTCCCACCCTTGGCCATCCACATCCGCCGTCCACCAGGGATTAGCCGACTGGGCAAAAGCGGTCGAGCAAGACTCCGGGCAGCGCATTACAATCGATATTTATCCGGCGCAAACCCTGTCGAAAGCGGCAAGTGCCTATCAGTCCGTAGTCCATAACATTGCTGATATTGCCGCTACCGTCCAGAGCTACAATGCCAATCGCTTTCCTTTAACCCAAATTGTTGAACTGCCGGGCCTGGTTGATACCGCAGCAGGTGGCTCCTGCATCATCCAGACCCTGTACGATGAAGGGTTAATCAACAACGAGTATAGCGATACCCATGCGCTGTATGTTTATACCAATGGCCCCGGCCATATTCATATGAAAGATAAGCCTGTTGTCCTACCGCAGGATTTGGCGGGGCAGCGGATACGGCGCCCCAATATCGTCGTAGGCCAACTGCTTGACAGTATCGGAGCGCAGCCGACGGGGCTGCCAGCTCCCGAAACCTACGAAGCCCTGGAAAAAGGCGTGTTAGAGGGCGTTGCGATTTCCTGGGATGGCGCAAAAATCTTCCGCCTCAACGAGATTGCCCCCTACCATACCGAGTTAAACCTGTACCGCCTGAGCTTTGTGGTAACCATGAACAAACGGGTGTATCAACAGCTGCCAGAGGATTTACAGCAAGTGATCGACCGCCACTCCGGACATCAGTGGTCTCAGCATATGGCCAAAATCTTTGACCAGCTGGATCAGCAAGCCATCAATGAGGTTCGCCAACGCAACGATCACCTACAAGAAATGGATCCACAATCTAAATCCGCCTGGCAGCCGGTTTTGCAGCAGGTTACACAACAGTACCTGGATGGCCTGCAACAAAAAGGCCTGCCGGCCCAACGCGTGTATGACCGCGCCCGCCAGTTGCAGCCTGACTGTACAATCTAACCCGAAGATGCAACGCCTTCGCAGCCTGTTGTTCGAAGGTGTTCGCTCGACAATCGCCCCGGCACGATGGTCATGTGGCGATGCACTCAGCGCCAACAACAGCGGCCTTGATAACCGTCATTCACTTCAGCCAACCTCGCAGCTGTGATATAACAGAGCGCACGATTAAAATCGGCTGAATAGCTAAGGATTCGCTGTGAAAAAGTGCTGTACCTGATGAGACACGGGCAAACACTGTTTAATGTCAGAAGAAAAATGCAGGGCTGGTGTGACTCACCGTTAACCGAACTGGGCATTGAGCAGGCATCGCAAGCCGCCGCCTATTTTGATGAGATTGAACTGACCCACCTGTATAGCTCCTCCTCAGAACGTGCCTGCGATACCGCTGAGCTGGCCACTCGCAATCGCCTGCCGTATCAGCGCCTGAAAGGCTTAAAAGAGATCAGTTTTGGCCTCTACGAAGGCGAGAGTGAAGATCTGCACCCGGATCTGGAAACGCGGGAGCACCACTACGTCCAGTTTGGCGGCGAGTCCAAAACGGCAGTCAGAGAGCGTATGGTCGATACCTGCCGCGCGATAATGCAAAACGAGGATCACCACTGCGTACTGGCCGTTTCTCATTACGGTGCGTGTAAGCAGTTCCATCTGCACTGGAATCAGGATGCCGATCCAGCGATGACGATTCCCAACTGCGCCATTTTAAAATACCAATACCATGATGGTCAGTTTGAGTTTATTGAGATGATCACCGGCTAGACACACGCTAGCAACGATAAGGGATGCCACCAGGCATCCCTTTGTTTTAGGCACTGGACATGTTTTTATTCACTGAACTTCTCTTTGTCCGCTGACAATAAGTTGCCAGACTCCGAACCCGTGGTGATTTTACAGAAACAGCGCTTTTAACTCATCCGCCAGCCCGGTCATGTGATTGTTATTGTGCTCAGTTACCCGGTCAGCATGCTGTTTGACTTTGTCGTCTGCATTTTGCATCGCTATCCCCAGGCCGACTTTCGACAGCATCGAGATGTCATTGTGGTTATCACCCACAGCAACACAGGCTTCAAGTGGGATACCGAGCTGTTCAACGTAACGTGTCAGCCTATTGCCTTTACTGTTACCAATGGCAGAAAAATCGACCCGGTCAACCCAGGACTGCTCGCCGATAAAGTGCTGGCTGACAAAATCGATGTTGGCAAACGTTTCGACGTCACCGCCTTCTACCACAAATTTCCACACATAGTCGGTTGCGGCCAGCTCCTGGCGGAAGTCTTCCACCCGGCGAATATTCGGACGCTGGTGCGCAGGAAACGTCTGTGACCAGGTCAGCATGTCTTCCATGTAGTTAATCGGGCGCTGGTTGGAATACAGCATGGCGTCTTTGACATACATCACCATTTTCAAATCATGCTGCTCTGACAAATCAATAAACTGTGCGGCAGTATCTTTCGCGATAGAGTTCTCGCTCAGTACCTTCTGCTGGCCGAAATCATACAGGTAGGTACCGTTGCAACAGATGATCGGCGTGTTCAGCCCAAGCTGGCGGTAAAACGGTTCCGCAGCCACGTGATGACGTCCGGTCACAATCATCACATGCGCAACTTCGGCAATGGATTTTACCGCTTCAATCAGAGCAGGACTGACGGTGTGGTCTGACGTTAATACGGTTCCGTCGAGATCCAGTGCCAGTAATTTACGCTGCATAGTTCCACCTTTGGTCTGTGTTGGTTTAAGGTTCATCTGCTCCCAGTGTAATTCATTGCCTATGCCGGTTTAAACCCAAATCGCGCTCATCATTGCCGCAAATCGCGCCAGGGTATCAAATTTAGTGCATAGTTAAGCTTTAAGTCTGTGCTGCGAGTCCATACAATAGTGGTCAGTAGATAAACCACCAACAGCTCAGCCTGTTGCACCATCTTTCGAAGCGCTCACCGCCGCCATTAAAGGCAAGCTTTAAAGACCAAACCATTTTTGAGGACAACACTATGCCAATTGCACTATGGGCTCTTGCAATCGGAGCCTTTGGGATCGGCACGACTGAATTTATCATCGCCGGCCTGCTGCCGGTTATTGCTGCAGACTTTGATGTGTCTGTTCCGGTCGCCGGATACCTCGCCACCGCTTATGCTCTGGGCGTGTTTGTCGGCGCACCGGCACTGGTTATCTTTGGGGCCAGAATTGCGAAAAAAGCCATGCTGGTTGTGCTGATGCTGCTGTTTATTGCCGGTAATCTGATTACCGCGATGGCACCGGATATGAGCATCGCGATTCTGGGCCGGATCGTCACCTCGCTGACCCACGGCGCCTTTTTCGGTATCGGATCCATCATTGCGGCTGAGATGGTTGAACCCTCTAAACGGGTGCGTGCCATCGCGTTCATGTTCATGGGTTTGACGGTCGCCAACCTGGTGGGCGTTCCGGCCGGGACCTGGCTTGGCCAGCATGTCTCCTGGCGTGCTACTTTTGCCGTTATCTCGCTGATTGGTGTCGTGGGCGTTCTGGGTATCTGGCGTCTGATCCCTCATCAGCCAAAAGACAAAGAGCATAAATTTTCTAAGGAGTTCAATGCGTTTCGCAGCCGTAATGTGCTGGTCGCGATGGGGATCACCGTCCTGGGTCCGGGCGCTTTCTTTACCTCCATCACCTACATGGCGCCGATGGCGATTGAACTCGCCGGTTACAGCCCCGCCCATATTACCTGGTTAATGCTGCTGTTCGGCTTTGGCCTGTTTGTCGGTAATCAGCTTGGTGGCAAGTATGCTGACAAAGCACTGATGCCGATGCTGTATACCACCTTGTTCGCCCAGGGCGCTGTGCTGCTGGTGTTCAACTTCACCATTCACAGCCAGTTCATGACCGCGCTGTGTATTTTTCTGATGGCGGCGTTTGGCTTTGCCACCGTATCTCCGATCCAGAAACTGGTGATGGATAAAGCCAAAGCGGCTGGCGCGCCAACTCTCGCCGCAACGGTCAATATTGGTATGTTTAACCTCGGCAACGCATTAGGTGCCTGGTTAGGTGGTGTAGTCATTGCCGCCGGTTATGGTTTGCAATCGCCTAACTGGGCCGGTGGACTGCTATCCTTTGGAGCATTAATCCTGGCCCTGGTATCGGGCTTAATGGACAAGGCCGGACAAGCCGAACCCGTCACCAGTTAAAGCGCTCGGCAGCATGTCAGGACACCCGGTTTCGTTACCTGTTCTGACATGCTGTGATTGATCGGTTAATCGTGAAACAGTTCGGCCAATATCCGGATTTTAGGGGCGATATCTTCCAGCGCGACATTGCCAAAACCAAGTACAACGCCATGCCATCCTCGAAATGGTGCCGTAGCCGGCTCATAAAAAGCTAGCGGACGAACAATAATCCCCTTCTGTTCAGCACGTTGCGCCCAGCTCACTTCATCAATCCCCTGCTGCCACTTGAGGGTAATATGCAGCCCAGCCGCTTGACTGATGATCTCCACCTTATCGGCGAAGTAACACGCAATCGCCTCACACATCGCCGCATGTTTACTCTTATACAGGCGGCGCATTTTGCGAATATGGCGCAGCAGGTCGCCCTCGACAATGAAGTCTGCCAGTGCTGCCTGAGTGTGGGCCGGCGAATCGCCGCTCAACGCATCTTTAATCATCAAACACCGCTCAACCAGGCAGTCCGGCACCACGAGGTAGCCCAGCCGCAGCCCGTTAAACATCACCTTACTGAACGAGCCGACATACAACACCCGCTCATCCATCCCCATCTGTCCGGCCAGACCTTGTAAACTGGTAAATGGCCGGTGGGCAAACTGAAATTCACTGTCATAATCATCTTCAATGATCCAGCTTTGCCGGCTTGCTGCCCATTCAATCAGGCTGAGGCGCTGCGCGGTATTGAGTGTTGTACCCATCGGATATTGATTGCTGGGCGTGATGTACAGTGCCCGCGCGTCACTTTTCAGTACGGCAGACACGTCCAGCCCGGTTTTCTCGACCACAGCGACGGGCTGCTGATGAATACCCAGCAACGTATTGATTTTACGCATCTGGCTATAACCAGGCTGCTCCATCAGCAAGGTATCCGCTGCGCCCAGCGTCGCCATAATGGCAATCGATAACGCTTGCTGCGCACCGGAAGTAATAATGATTCGGCCGGCATCACAATGTACCGAGCGGCTGGAGGCAAGATAATCAGCCAAAGCGGTGCGTAACTCCAGCCGGCCCTGAATTATATGGTTACCCAATATCGTCGTGCGGGAAGCATGGCGCTGCAGCAAGCGTTGCCATTTGGCGAGCGGAAACTGTGCCAGATCCGGCACACCAGGTGCAAAGGGACGATTCACTCCCAACGCCGGATCAATTGGAGTAACCGACTCAGGCGCCCTTTGAGCTGGCAGGAAGAATTCCGGCAGTTCGACCGCGACGTAAAATCCGGCGCCGGGCCGGCTTTCAATATACCCTTCCGCCACCAACTGTTCATACGCGGCAATGACAGTGTTTCGGCTTACTCTCAGTTCCTGCGCCAACTGGCGGGTTGATGGCAATTTACCGCCTGTTGGCCACAAATTGTGCACCACTTTGTCACGAATGGCATGAAACAACTGCGCTTGCATTGAGCCATGCCGGGTATCGAATGCCAAATCACCACTATCTATCAGGGCCAAACCGGATCCATCCTTTTTCAAAAACTGGCTCTAAAAAACATACCAGCTAGCCATTATATTGCAATCAAAGCGCGCTATCGCGTCATTACAACGCATTGCCGCGCACTCAAACACATTCAATTACAGGGATCGTTATGCTGTCACAAAGTTCAAGAACGCAAATCAAAAAAGGCGCCCATAAAGCCGTTTTCGATGTAGATAAACTGTATCAAATCATTGATGAAAGTCTGATCGCCCATATCGCGATTGCTGAAGAGTCCGGCCCGGTGGTGATCCCGATGCTGGCGTGGCGAGTCGATGATGCGGTCTATATTCATGGCGCTAACAACAGCCGTTTGCTCAAAACGCTGCAACAAGGCGGCGCAACCTGCCTGACGTTTACCCTGTTTGATGGCTGGGTACTGGCCCGTTCCGCCTTTCACCACAGTGCCCATTATCGTTCGGCCGTGGTGTTTGGTCAGTTTGTCAGCGTGGAGGACGCGCAGGAAAAAGACCGCTTATTGAATCACTTTGTCGAACAAATCGCACCGGGACGCACACAACATATCCGCTTAAGCAGCAAACAGGAATTAGCCGCAACGAAGCTGCTGAAAATCGGGTTAGATGAAGCGTCAGTCAAAATCAGCGCGGGAGAAGTGAGTGATGATAAAGCCGATCTCGACTTACCAGTTTGGGCCGGATATCTGCCTTACCGTACCCAAGTCGGACCATTGGTGCCAGTAAAAGAACTGGAGGGGGAGACAATAGAAACGCCGGACTACCGCAGTGCTTATGGTGAACGCTGGCATCAAAGACCATAGAGAAGCGCTACTAAAATGCCCGTAGCCCAAAAGAGTCATATCGCCAGGCCGTTCAGGGTCTGAAAGAGATTCAGGAGCGTCACCCAAACGGCGTTGGTATTACTGCTGACCAAAGACAATGCCGGGCTCTACGCTGTAATCACAGAGCCTCTCAGAAACAAGACAACTCTGCGCCACGTTTGGGAAATACCTGAGGCTGAGCGGTGATGCCCGCCTGATACTGCTCCACCAGAGCCGCAAATTCTCCGCGGCTCATGCCGCCTTCCGCCACTTTCACCATGGCATCGGCCAGCAGTTCATTCCCGCCTAAACAGCGCATGACTGAACGGAGAATGTCCGTTCTGGGCACTCGATCGGTAAGCATCTTTTTAAGCCACATATACTCCGGCGCCTCACCATCGAGGATGGTGGCCCGGCCCAACTGAAAACGTTTCATCACAACTTTACAACCTATGCCAAAGGCTTATTAACCTATACCAATACCACGGCTTTACTTGATATGTAACCGATTACTATTCGTAGTGTAACATATATGTCATACATTGTTCGAAATCAACCTATTTTCACTCTGACACGGTTAGGGGCATTGTTAATAAAAGCTTCCGGATAACTTAGCCACTGTAGACGTTCAAACAATGAGCGAACTTTCCCGGTATTGGCTTAATGTCGCAGTATTTCTGGTTGTAAGGACCTCAATGAATGCCCCTAGGTTATGTTATCCCCTCTCTTGATAACATTAACACCAACCATAACAGCCCTCTATATATTATTGCCGGGCGCACTGCGTCAATTAGCCTGAGTGAACAAACTCAATAAATTAAAATGAGGTCAGTTAAGATTTGTACAAAACTCCGGCAACAATCTGACACTTCGCGGACAACCCCATGGCGAGAATGGGGTTAACTTCACAGTTTATCTGACCATGACACAGAGATGCAGGTGTGAAAACTTATATCCGGACAATCAAACGCAAGATTAAACGAGTGCTGCTGACCTTAATTGGTCTGGCGCTCGGCTTGCCGCTGCTGCTTGTCCTGCTGCTTAAGTTTGCCAACCCGCCTTTCTGGGGCTGGGAAATCGCACGCACCCTGTTTCCACCGCAGAACTACCCTGCCCAAACTCAGCATCAGTGGGTAGCGTTAACCTCAATCTCACCCGCCATGCCTGCGGCTGTGATTGCGTCCGAAGATCAGCGTTTCCCCGAACACTGGGGCGTCGATATGCACGCCTTACTGTCAGTTCTGGAAAATAGCGGCAGCAACGGCCCGGATCGTGGCGCCAGTACCATTACCCAGCAAACCGCTAAAAATGTGTTTCTGTTTCCGAGCCACACTTATCTGCGTAAGGCGTATGAACTCTACATAGCCGTTTTGCTGGAACTCATCTGGGGTAAAGAACGCATCATGGAAATGTACTTAAATGTGGTGGAATTTGGCCCCGGTATTTATGGCGTCCAGGCGGCCAGCCAGCACTATTTCGGAGTCTCTGCCAGCCAGATTAATCGTTACCAGGCCGCTCAACTGGCAGTGGTTCTACCCAATCCGTACCGTATTCGCCCGCAGCCGATGACCCGTTACGTTCAGCAACGTGTGAACTGGGTGCTGCGACAAATGCGAAATCTCGGTAGTGTCTCCTTATAATACCGTCCTCTGGTTGTGATCAGGCAGTCAGCACTCAACCACATGACTAGGCGCGCCTTCTGATCTGCCCCCGCAAGGTTACCGTTGTGGGGCAATCTGATGCCAAGCAACATAACCTTCATCTATTTTTATTCATTCCGTCACGTTGGCTCTCTAAACTTCATCCCGCTCAATTACTTATAAATATCAAGTTAATATTAATTATCGGGAAAGCACACCATGAGTAAGGAAACCTTCAATCCAACACGTTATAACCACAGTGACAACAAACCCTTTGAAGAAGTACTGGAAGCGAACCTGTCGCGCCGCAGTATTCTCAAAGGTGGCCTCGGCATCAGTGCGATGACCGCATTTGGCGCTTTTGGTCTGACGGGTTGTAACTCATCCAGCAGTGACTCAGCCGCAAGCAGTGCGCGCGTCTCTTCGGCGACACTCAATTTCCAATCCATCGCCGGATCACGAATCGACGCGGTTGCTGTACCACCAGGTTATGTGGCTCAGGTACTGGTACCTTGGGGCACACCACTTAACGCACAAGGCAGTGCCTGGTTGAGTGACGGCAGCAATACCAGTACCGATCAGCTTAATGCCTTAGGCATGCATCACGATGGCATGCATTTCTTTCCGATCAATGACAGTGCGACCGACGGCCTGCTGTGTATCAACCACGAATACATCGATCAGGCGGCGCTGCACCCAAGCGGTCCGACTGTCTCAGGCGGCGTACGTACCATAGTCGATGAAGTGCGTAAAGAGATCTACGCGCACGGCGTGTCTGTGGTTCGTATCCAGTTGCAAAACAATACCTGGCAACTGGTTGATGACGATCCGCTCAACCGCCGTTACACCGGCGCAACTGTGATGGATCTGTCTGGTCCGGTTGCTTATACCGAGAGCGTGGTGACGCGTTTCTCGCCGGACGGCAGTCAGGCACGCGGCACACTAAATAACTGCGGTAACGGCTACACACCTTGGGGCACTTACCTAACCTGTGAAGAAAACTGGCCTGGCTACTTTGTAAACGCGGGTACACGAACTGAAGAACAGGATCGTATCGGCATCGAGAACAGCAGCACTCGCTATCTGTGGGAATCACTTGCGGGTAATGCGGAAGAACGTCTCGACGAGTTCAGCCGTTTTAATCTGGCACCAACCGGGGCAAGCTCGAGCGATGACTATCGTAACGAAGCGAACGGCCACGGTTACATCGTTGAAATCGATCCTTACACCGCAAATTCTCGCGCGAAAAAACGGACTGCACTGGGCCGTTTTCGCCATGAGGGCTGTACTTTCGCCAAACTTGAAGCAGGTAAACCTGTGGTGTTCTATTCAGGCCACGATTCGCGCTTTGAATATCTGTACAAGTTTGAGTCAGCAGCCAACTGGGATCCGGCGGATGCCAATCCGGCCAACCGCCTGGTGACCGGTGACAAATACATGGATGAAGGCACACTGTATGTCGCGCGCTTCAATGAAGACAGCACGGGTACCTGGCTGCCATTAACGCTGGACAGCGTCACCACAGACAGCGGAACTCTGGCGGATCACTTCGACACACTGGCAGACATCATTATCAATACAGCCGGTGCCGCGGATTTAGTCGGCGCAACGCCAATGGACCGTCCTGAGTGGTGTACGGTTGACCCTTACACTGGTTCGGTCTACCTGACCCTGACCAACAACACGTCGCGTACCAGCGAAACTAACCCGGCAAACCCGCGTCTTAACAATAAGTTCGGTCACGTCATCCGCTGGGATGAAGGCGACAGCTCTAGCGAGTTCAGTTGGGATATTTTCGTCTTTGGTTCAGCCGCCGGAGAAGATGCCGACACCAACCGTTCAAGCCTGACTGAACTCAACCAGTTCGCCAGCCCGGATGGTTTATCCTTCGACGGACGCGGCATTTTGTGGATTCAGACCGATAACGGCGCCAGCGAAGTTACATCTTACACCAATGACCAGATGCTGTGTGTAGTCCCATCCAAACTGACTGACGAAAACGGTGATCAGGTCGCGATCAGCGCCGATAACCAGGCAGATCTGCGACGCTTCTTCGTCGGGCCAAATGGCTGTGA
This sequence comes from Vibrio ostreae, assembly GCF_019226825.1. Taxonomy (NCBI): domain Bacteria; kingdom Pseudomonadati; phylum Pseudomonadota; class Gammaproteobacteria; order Vibrionales; family Vibrionaceae; genus Vibrio; species Vibrio ostreae. The sequence continues at coordinate 535,721 of NZ_CP076643.1, read as the reverse complement.
AGTCACCGGCTTTGCCATCAGTCCGGATTACAAGTCGGTGTTTGTTAACATCCAGCATCCGGGCAACTGGCCTTACAGCGAGGATGCGGCTGAAGCGACACCAGACGGCGTGACCGTACGACCACGGGCGGCAACGGTGGTGATCCGTCGTGAAGATGGCGGTGAAATCGGGGTATAAGTTGTCAAACCGAACCTGACTGCACGGGAAGCCACACGGCTTCCCGTTCTTCTCAGCGCCTAAATCTGGCACCTGATGCATTCTCTTCTCCTGATGCACCCTTTTCACCTGATGCACCCGCCTGATGAATTTCCTCTGCGGTTCAAGGCCTTGTCACTTTCCATGTACGTACTGACTTTGTCTTATCATGCAGATTGCCAAGCAGATGGCGCGGCTTTAAGGTTTCCCATCACATTTCTCATTGCTGTTTAATGGTAGGCTTGCATACATTTTATCAATGGAGGTGAGTATGCCCGGCGCCTTTGCCCACATAACCAGCATACATGTCGCAGCGGCGAACAACAGTCTGATGAAACTGAACATTCCCAAGCGGGCTAAAAAGGTATTATCACAAAATAAAAGCTTTATCGAACTGGGCTGTGTCAGTCCGGATTACCCGTATCTGGCCATCCTTGATTCTGAGCAGAATAAATGGGCCGACGAGATGCACTACACCAACATCGGCGGGCTCATTACCGAATTGATTGCGCTGATTAAAGTCATGGAAGGGCGCGAGCAGGACAAAGCCTTTGCCTGGCTGTGCGGCTTTGTCGCACACGTCGCAGCCGATATCACGATTCACCCTGTGGTTGAGCTCAAAGTCGGGCCCTACGCTGAAAATGCCAAGCAGCACCGAATCTGCGAGATGAACCAGGATGCTTACATCTGGCCAAAACGCATGGGTTTAGGTGAAGTCGGCTATGCTGATCGCGTACGCGATAGCCTCGGCAGTTGTGTCGACAGCGAAAATCCACAGTCTCTCGACCTGACGATTCTTACCCTGTGGCGCACAGCTCTGATTAACGCCTATCCCGACTATGCCCAGCAGTGCCAACCGGATATTAATGCCTGGCACCACGGTTTTCAGACCGTGGTCGATAACGTTGAAGAAGGGCATCACCTGTTTGCCTGGGCCCGGCACGTGGCCGCCAAACATGGCATCACCTATCCGTTACAACAGGAAGTCGGTAGTGAATTTATCGAAAACCTCGCTACACCAGATGGTGAGATGCATTACGACGCAATCTTTGATAAGGCAATTCACACGATTCACTGCTTTTGGCAACAGTTGTGCCTGGCCGTGTTTGACAATCAACCAACTGACTTCTTTAAAAACTGGAATCTTGATACCGGCTTGTGCGAGAACAATCGCCTGACCGCCTGGGAGGAGCTATGATCCAAAAAGAACTTGGAGCAACGATGAAACGACTCATGTTACTCATCTCTTGCGTGGCCCTGACGGCCTGTGCTTCTTCGCCTCAGTATCAGGGCGAGGCGATGTATGACATGGCCTCCGTCGTCAAAGATATCGCTCAGTCAGTAGACGGCGAACTCAAGTTCGGTGATACGCAAGGTTTATCACAAGCGCAGATCGTGCAGAATGCCATGACAGATAACGGCGGCAAATTTAGCCAGCTGCAACAGCTGGCTGGTAAAGCCAAGGTGGAAGATTACCGTATTTTATATGATTTCCAGCAAAACCATGCGGTGGTTCTGGTGTGTGATGGCGATATCGCCCTGATGGAAGACGCCGGCTGTAACGCCTCGTTTGATAAAGTCTACTGGCATCAGCCACAGCGCAACAGTTGTGAATTTCACCTCGATGCAACCCAGCTGTGCGCGCAGTGATGAGCGTGTGATGTCCGATACGTCATCCGGACATCACCACTACCTCTATCGTCAGTACCTTGCTCTCAGAATATTACCCGGACCATTACCCCGTCACCAAAGACAGCTTTGCGCTGGATGATATGTCTGAATACCAATCGCACATTGAAAAACTGAGCAACGCGTTAACCTGCTTGCACTGAGCGACACCAGCCTGCACTCACTGATGTTACCACTGGCTCAGGCAACCATTGGCTCAGGCAACCAGGGCCTGAGGCAAATCGCTGCGAGAAAATGCATTCAGGACACCCTGCAGAACCGCGGAAGAGGTATCCTCGCCTGTGGTCACGCTGCAATATTTCTGGCCATCGATAACCAAGGCGATACACGCCTGCGCTTGGGCATTCGTGCCTTCTGATAGCGCACTCTCATCCAGATGGGTGACCTCAATCCGAATACCAAAGCGTTTTTCTAAACCATTAACCAAGGCTTCAACAATACCGTTACCTTCGCCGAACAGTGTGGTATGCATGGCCGGAATACGAAACTCGCCGGACACCTTGCCGTTTTGCGTATGCACATCGTAGCCTTCAATCAGCCATTGCGGATCCTGATTAGAGAAATAGTGATCAAAGATAGACTTAATCGCGAATGAGGTCATTTCCGCCCCGCTGGTTTCGGACTCTTTTTGTACCAGTTTGCTGACTTCTGCGTGCATCCATTTCGGTAAACTGATGTTGAAATCCCGCTCCAGGATCAGAGCAATACCGCCCTTGCCGCTTTGGCTGTTGATGCGCACTACCGCCTCATAATCTCTGCCGATATCACATGGGTCAATTGGCAGATAAGCGACCTGCCAGTGCGGTAACTGATGCTGGTCATGATATAGCATCGACTTACGAATCGCGTCCTGGTGACTGCCGGAAAAGGCTGTGTAAACCAGTTCACCGACCCAAGGGTGACGTGGTGAGACCGGTAGTTCAGTGCAGTATTCAACGGTTTCAATAATCTCTTGTACATTTGAGAAATCGAGCTGCGGATCAACACCCTGCGAGTACAGATTCATGCCCATCGTCACCAGATCCATATTGCCGGTGCGCTCTCCGTTACCCAGCAAGGTGCCTTCGATGCGATCGGCGCCCGCCATTACACCCAGTTCAGCGGCCGCAACGCCACAACCTCGGTCATTATGGGTATGCAGGCTGATCTCAATCTGGTCACGCTGGTGAATGTTGCGACAAAAGTACTCAATCTGGTCGGCAAAAATATTCGGGGTCGACATCTCGACGGTCGCCGGCAAATTAATGATCACCCGGCGTCCGGTTTGCGGCTGCCATTCCTCAATCACCGCATTGCAGACGTCCAGCGCGTAATCCAGCTCCGTGCCGGTAAAGCTTTCCGGGGAGTACTGGAACGCCCAGTCGGTTTGCGGATACTGCTCAGCGTAGTCACGCACCCAACGTGCGCCCTGCATCGCAATCTGTTTAATGCCGTCTTTATCTTTGCCAAATACCTGCTCACGCTGCACAGTCGAGGTTGAATTGTAAACATGCACAATCGCCTTTTTCGCGCCAGCAAGTGCTTGATACGTGCGGGCAATCAGCTCTTCACGCGCCTGGGTCAGCACCTGAATCGTCACGTCATCCGGAATCAAATCCTCTTCGATCAATGAACGGACAAAGTCGAAATCCGGCTGCGACGCCGATGGAAAGCCCACTTCGATCTCTTTAAAGCCCAGCTTAACCAGCAGCTTAAATAAACGTGTTTTTTCTCCACTCCCATTGGATTGATCAGTGCCTGGTTACCGTCGCGCAGATCCACACTGCACCAGTTCGGCGCCTGAGTAATCACCTGATCAGGCCAGGTGCGGTCTGTTAAACGAACCGGTGTAAAAGGGCTGTACTTGCGATGGTTAAACATAGCCATAATCCTAATTTGAGTTGGGTTGCTGCCGGGCGGTGAACGGACCGCCTCACGACAGCGTGGAGAGATGTTGTGTTGTTATAGGGCATAGTTTACTCAAGACAGAGCACAATAAGGTTGCGTAATTAGCGATAAACCAAAATAATGAGCAATATTCACAAAGCAAAAATACATACAACTTTATTTTTATTGCTTTCAACATCGAATACGAGAAATGTAATGAAGCTTGACCGCTACGACATCAAGATTTTGACCGAGTTACAAAAGGACGGTTCTCTGTCGAACCAGGAGCTGGCCGACCGCATCGGGCTGACGCCCGCCCCCTGCTCGCGTCGGGTACACCAGTTGCAGGATAACGGAGTGATTGAGCGCTACGTCGCGCGTGTTAATGAAAGACAGGTCGGATTGAATTTGGTGGCGCTGCTCTATATCAGCATGGATAAGCACATTCCGGAGCGTTTCGCCGCGTTTGAACAAGCGATTGCAGAGATCCCTGAAGTGATCGAATGCTATCTGATCACCGGTCACGATGCCGATTACCAGCTCAAAGTTGCCGTGTCAGACATGGACAGCTACCACGATATTCTGCTCGGCAAAATCACCCGTATTCAGGGCGTCTCCGGCGTCAACTCGTCATTTATTATGCGTAAAGTCGTCGAATCTGCCCCCTTACCGTTACACTACGCGCAGCGAGACATTTGATGTCACGTCGCTGCGGTGATGCCACGACTAAGCAGAAAATCTAGCTGGAAAATGTAGTCATGGCACAAGCTTAGAAGCGTTTACTGTAAAACCTGAACGCTGTTTTCTTAACGCCCTTCCAGCGCGTTAACAGTATGCCGCCTGCAATGACAATATAGATAATCGGCTCAGCCACTTCTGATTTGACCGACCAATAAAAATGTACCACTGCCAGTATTGTCGCGAGGTAGACCCAATTATGCAGCTTTTGCCATTTTGCGCCCATTTTACGTTGCATCGAATGCGTTGAAGTGACGGCGAGAAGGAACAGAATAATCCATACGGCCGCACCTACCGTTAAGTAAGGACGTTTAACGATTTCAGAGGCCAGTAAACTCACATCCAGCCCTAAGTCGAGCGTCGCGAATGCGATGAGGTGGAGCAATGCCCAGAAAAAGCTGTACAGCCCCAACAGACGCCGGACACGCATCAGCTGGCCCTGTTTTGTCCAGCGCGCAATCGGTGACACCAGCAGAGTGACAAGCAAGGTATTCAGCGAACTGATGCCCGTGAAGTGAATGACACTCTGTACAGGGTCCCCACCTAATGTATTGTTATTCACAGCGATCACGAGCAACGCGAAGAACCCCAAAGAAACGATATGAATTAGGGTTTTCAGGGCAATGATCGCTGTCGGTCTTCTCTTGCTCAATAGAATTTCCTCAAATCCATATTTTTGTACAGATACGCGACTTGTTCTTCATACCCATTGAACATTAATGTTGGCTGTCTCCTGGAGTTAAATACACTGCCTTCACCGATAAAGCGCTCGCTTGCCTGGCTCCAGCGCGGGTGGTCGACTTGCGGATTCACATTGGCATAAAAGCCATATTCATCGGGTGCTAAGCGATTCCAAGTTGTGGGCGGCTCTTGAGCGGTCAGGCGAATGCGTACAATCGACTTGATGCTTTTGAAACCGTATTTCCACGGCACCACAAGCCGTAGTGGCGCGCCATTTTGTGGAGCAAGTGTCTTGCCGTATAAGCCAACCGAAATCAGTGTGAGCGGGTTCATCGCTTCATCGAGACGGAGCCCCTCAACATACGGGTAATCGATACTGCTAAAAGAGTTCTGAGCCGGAAATTGTTTAGGATCATAGAGGGTTTCAAAAGCGACGTACTTGGCGCTGCTTTTGGGGTCAGCAAGCTTAATGATGTCCGCTAACGGAAAACCTATCCAAGGAATGTTCATCGACCAGGCTTCAACGCAGCGTAATCGATAAATGCGTTCTTCTAAGGTAAATTTACGCAAGATATCGTCGTAATCGAGTTTTACCGGGTTATTGACTAAGCCATCGATCTCAACGGTCCATGGGTCAGTGACAAACCCTGATGAGTTATTGACCGGATCGGATTTGTTGGTACCAAATTCATAAAAGTTATTGTACGACAACACTTTGCTCTCTGGCGTGAGCGACAAATCTGCCTGATACTGCTGCGGTTTGGTTGGCGAGAGAGCGATGCGACGGTCAGGCACTGATTTTTCTGTTGCCGAAAAGAGATCAAAAATGCCTGCTTGGGCATTCATTGCGACAGGCATACTGGCCACAGCAATGCCAAGCTTTTTCAATACATCGCGACGTTCCTTATACACCGATTCTGGCGTTGCTTCGCTTTCAGGCAAGTTCCAGCTATGATTCTTTTTTATCCACATAATCTTCCTCCGAATGTCATGCACACTGCTGTAAAAATGGAAACACGCATTGTGAACCAGACCGCTGGTATAACGATTTTCTTTCACAGGACAACATGAAAATCTTCAATCGTTTACAACTGTTACTCTAAGTGAATAATAAATAAATGATTAGTTCCTATTTATACTTTGATTTAAATGGAATGATTCACTCCGGATCACAGCAACGCGCAGGAATGAGATAAACAACCGCTCTCATCAGTTGTTATCAAAGGCCGTTTAAAAGGGATAGTGATGATGGAATACGTAATCGATACGCGTTTTAGCAAACAAAAAGAGCCAGCCAAAACAGCCAGCTCTTGGTTAGAACACATGATGGATGATAACTCGTATGGAGTTTGGTTTGGCTAGTCTATTTGTAGTGGTCAACTAAATTGTAGTGGTCAACTAAAATTATGACGGAGTGACTAAGCGCGCAACTGTTCTACGATGCCAACAAAGCGACTGACCCCGACTCTGACATCCTCCAAGCCATGAGATACGGAGTGCATGCTGTCTTCCCCCTCTAATGCCACTTGGTTTACCGAGATCAGGTGATGTTCCATTTCAGCAATAAGACGGGCATTCTCACCGACCACATCCGTAATTTCCTCGGTTGCAGCAGATGTGCGGGAAGCTAATTGACGTACTTCATCCGCCACAACCGCAAAACCTCTGCCAGTGTCACCCGCGCGGGCAGCTTCTATCGCGGCATTTAATGCCAATAAGTTGGTTTGACTGGCAATACCGTTAATCGTGTTCACCATTCCGTTAATGGTTTTGGATTGTTCCAGCAATTGCTGACTCAGCGCACTCGCACCCTTAACTCGGTTAGCGACATTATGAGCCGTTTCAACCGCACCATTGAGGACCTGAACCGCTGAATCTGTAATATGAGATGTTTGCTCAGAAATTGATGCCGCCATCTCGACCGCCTGCATGGCTAAATTCACCCGGTCGGTAATATTCGAGGCGAATTTTATAACCCGATAGACTTTTCCTTTCTCATTTACAATTGGGTTATAGGTCGCTTCCAGCCAAAGACTATTGCCCTGCTTGTCCTTACGTTGAAACTTACCGCTAAAAGGCTGACCTCTTTCTAAACGTTGCCAAAAGTCCGCGTTATCACGGTAAAACTCAGGAAAACAAAACATCTTGTGATGTTTGCCGACCACTTCATTTAATGAATACCCCATACCGCGCAAAAAGTTTTCATTGGCATGCTGAACCGTTCCGTCTGGTGAAAACTCAATCACGGCCAACGACACATTGAGCGCTTGTAGAATGGCGTTTAAATGAATAAATTCCTCTTGTGAATGGGTAATGTTCTTGCAGACGTTGATGACTTTCACTAATTGTTTTGAATCATCTAAAACGGGAACATAGGTACAGTCGAGGTATACCACATCTTGCTTAATTTTCCGCTTGTAAGTGCCGCTGTGGCTTTTCCCATTCGCCAGCTGTTGCCACAATTCTTGATTCTCGGACAAAGCTTGCGGAGAATCATCACAAAACTGACGCTGATTTTTCCCCATGATGTCAGACAGCTCTAACCCGACCATATCTAAGAACCGTCGGTTTGCCTCGATGATGTTTCCCTCTGCATCGTAGTTAACAATGGCTAAATGCTGACTGATAGCACTCATATCATCAAAAAGGTGGGCCTTAGTATCAACATCAGACGTCGTATTTTTTTCTGCTCGTTTATGACCTAACCACATAGCATGATCCCTATTCGCACTGTATCTGTTCAGAGATGTTTGTCGTTGCCCTGATTCCATTCAGGTACAACCTCTTACTAACTATAGGCAACAAATATAACCGGTGCTGATTCATATAAAAGAAACCTTAAGCCGGGAATGATTTTGATAATGAATGCTTTAGCTTGGCATCAGTGCCTATTGCATAACAGCAGTGAAAACCATTCAGACAACGCCTATATCAAGCCTGTTGGCTTACCGGAGCGATATTCCACTAGAGTCGCCAACTCACGCTTAGGTTGTAAACGTAATCGTTACTGTTTTCTCTCTCTTTTAATGGCTTGGCGTAATCAACCGCTACATACAAATTCGCTCCGTAGCCAACTTCGACACCAACGGCTGCCGACGAAATTCGATCTGACCTCATAGCCGCATTTTCTTGCTCAGCGTACGCGTGATCATAGGTGATGTATGGATTGAAAAAGTACTGACCATGCTGGTTGCGTTGCAACAACTTCACTTCTGTGCCATAACCTTTGTCGCCCTCTAATGTGCTTTCCGGATAACCTCGACCATAATTGAGCCCACCGAAATTCACACGTTGTGACGGGACGATGCGTTGGTCTGCATACATTCCGGTAGCTCTGAGCGACAACACGTAATCCTCAATAAATTCATAAGAGGAGGAAAACTGGAGGTCGTAAAAAGTAAAATCGTCGTTGTAGATGTCTTCCGACTCTAAGTCACTCCGATACTTAAATGCGCTGCCAATACTTTGATTGATACCCAAACCCAGCGAGAAATTAAGCTTATCAAGACGCTTAATCATATCAATCGAAAGTCGGCTCAGGACATAATCGAGCTTATCGTTTAACTCCCCCAAAGCGATACCGTTGAAGGAGAGATCATAATTGCGTTCCTCACTCTCATAAGTCACCCCCAACGACAAGCTCAAGTCTGTCGCCCGACTTAAGATTATCGGGTAAGAGACAGAGTAATCTACGCTGCGCCGCTTGAGTTTGTTTTCAACCCCAACTTCTACGTCTTCGACATCAATCGCCGTCTCTTCACTATCGGTATAGTAGCTGGCGCTCAGTTGCCCGATCATTCCATTATTGCCAATATCGTGCTCCAGTCGCACTGAATAATATTGTTCATCACTGTTGTTATCACGTGGAATTAATCCGATGAAAGTCACACGATTGATTGACATCCGATTCACATTAATCCTGGCTCCTAGAGAAAAGTTCCGATCGGAGTCCTGCTGCATTGCATAACCGACGAAGGGCTCGAATACGGAATTATCGCGGGCAATAACACGGATAGACGTAGCGCCGGAGATAGTCTTGGGTCTCGGCAGCGCGATATCAAATTGGTAGCCCGGGATTCTGTTAATCAGCAGAATCGCACGCTCTAATGATGCCTGGGTCGCTGGATTCTCATTCATCACAGGTTGCAATATCGCACGCACTTCCTGCTTCACGGCATCATCGGCTATGTCTAGTTCACTTCGCACCACATAGCCTTCTACAATTGTGATGGTTAAACGACCATCACGAAAACCGTCTTGTTTAACGGTTGCAAATGCCAAGGGATAACCGGCGGTATGGAAACGCGCGGTGAGTTTTTCAAGCGCCCGTCCGACGAAATCCGCCGAGTAGGGCTGATTTAGCAAAGCTTGCACATCCAGCGCCAGTAACTCAAGCTGCACCGATGTACCACCTGCAAAATGGATCGACTGAATAATATCTGAGCTTTGTACCTCCACTTCACCCTGCATCTCATCCAGGTTCACGTTTGGAGAAGACTCGGCTTGCATTCTGCTCATCGGTTCAGGTTGGACTAATAACGGCGGTTCCACGGCCAAACAGCGGCTGGTAACAAACAAGCCTGCAATAACAACAAAGGACTTTTTTTTGCTCAACATAGATTTCCTTATCAAATAAAGAGCCAACATTTGCTGGCTCTTGTTATAGCGAAAGAAAACGGTTACCGGCCCAAAATAGGTTTCAAAACGTTGGTTGTAATATGGGTCAGCAGTCCTTTCTTCTCACTAACATCGGACAATGCCTGTTGATCGTCGCCTGTTATGCTATCTGTCACATTGGTGAACGACAGCGAACTTAGTGAAGAGCCCGTTAAGCCGCCTATAACGTCCTGTAAGCTTTGTGCCGTTGAGCCTAATAAACTGGCCAGAGGCGTTGATGAGCCATCAAGCTGATTAAAGTTCAGTAACGTTGAACTCAAATCCAAAGATCCGACTAATCCGGTTTCCAGATTCAATATGTCACCCAATTGCTGAGAGACCAGTGTGAGATTTCCGTCTGCATCGGCAAATAACCCAGTTCCGGCAAGCAAATTATTATCACCTAAGTCAGACAACGGGTTGGCATTCAACCGCTCTTCAAGCCCTGTTTTCAAGCTCGCCAACAAGGTGTCATCTCTCTGCAACTCACTGGTCAGCAGAGCAGTCAGGCCATTTTCTCCGACAAATAACCGGCCAACATCTTCAACCGTGCCTCGCGTATCCATCAATAATGCAACGGTCCCTTTCGTCAGTGTCGACGCGGAAACGTAAACGAAGTTAGGCAAGGTCGTTTTGATGTCACCGACATCATTAAAAAGGATCAACGCGTTGCCTTTAAGATCAATCATGTCTCCTGCCTGAACTAAAATCGGGGCTGTCATCGCGCCAAGATGTTCAGAAAGGCCATACAAACTGCCCTCCTCTGAGGTTTGGTACTGCAGCCATCCCCCGACATTCTCGACTGTGCCACCTAAGTCGGAGACCGTCATACCAGTATAAGTCAATAATCCAGTGCGTTCGTTAAGCTGAACAAATACAGGTAACGCGTCGAGTTGCGCGACCGCATCACCGGCAGAAACCACCGTTGTACCCAGTTTTTCCGTTGCATTAGCTGCGCCTTGCAATGTATTAGTGACATAAGCGTCATCGACTTCCAGGGATGTGGTTCCGAGTGGCAAGCCATCCCCAAGAGCCGTGACGACCTCGCCGAGATTCACCAGAACCTCTCCGGACCCGGTGGTTAAGGTATCTAATGTGGTGCTTAACTCACTTTGTGACACGCTGCTTCCCGTTTCCGACACAATGTTCCTCGACTGCGTACTTACTGCAACGTCATCTTCCGTCACTTCCTGGCCGCTACCGCCTGACGCCATCGAACCTGATCCACTGCCGCTGCATGCCGTAATAGCCAACAAAGACAGGAGTGAAAAAATGGAATTTCTATTTAAAACAGTCATGGTATCCTCCTTTACTCAGATACGTTCCTTATGACCTTGTTTAGCCGCCGGTCCAATTTCTAGCACCGCCAATAATCGACATAACTGCGGGTAACTAAGCGGGATCGGTCGCCCCATCAGTTCAAACACGGTAAGCATGCGCCGGTATTGCTCGACCATAGGTTTCAGCGGCGAACATTTTTGATTGTGCGAGAACTCGCTGAAAACCATCATTTCAACCGTGATAATTTTCAGTGCTTCAAGATACTTGGACTCCTTGGCAGAGGAGAAACCACGAAACGCATGTTCAATATCATGCAGTTGATGTTTTTGCTCTGTTGAGAGTCGGTACCATGAAGCGTTAAGTAAACTAAAAAGCTCTAAAACATCGACAACAAAAAGGACGTATTTGTATGGACTGATAGCATCCTTCTCATACAATACGTGCTCCTCTGAGTCGTCAGATTTTTTTAATCCATGATATTTAAAGAAATATAAAAACCTCGCATTGAACCAGACAGAGTTTAATTCAGAAATCCCCTCCGTATGTTTTCCAGCACTGTCGACGTTGTAAAATGCTGCTAATACTTCTTTTATTTTATTTAGAATCATATCTGTACCACCGTGACAATAAAGCTATTATCCAAACAGCCTAAATACGACACTAATAATAATCATGATAAAGATTTCGCAAAGATCCAGAAATTAAAAAACACCACCAGCATGGATAAATCAACATTAAAACATTAATTATAATGTGGTTATATAGCTAATTTCTTTTTCATCAATAGCTTAAAATCAATTAATAACCACCGTGTATTCATGGTTAATATGCCCACGGTTTTACGCAACAAAATTCATTATTAGTTTCGTGATCTTAATCACAAAAAATATTCATCATCACTCATATAACCTGACTACGATTAGGTTGAAGGCAACAGTGCAACACTGTTTAACTTCTGAGAATAACTAAAAGTGCTCGAGGATGAATTTCATCATCTAAGCGTCAGTTTGAGGAAGGTTACTATGTTTCTATTCAAAGACTTAACCACCAAAGCGTGGTGCTCACTCATCTCATTCCTACACTGCAATAAAGGCGCATCCGGTATCGAATACGCCATTATTGCCACCATCGCGGCGATTGCGATCGCACTGTTTTCGACAGGTGATGATAACATCGCAGCGCGCATTGAAGACGTGTTAAACACCGTCAAAGATGCGCTCCCTGCCACTACAACTACTTCTCCAACAACCTAAGGCTAGCCGAAGATTAATTATCTTAGTTTGGTGATACGATGAGTTTATTCGCGACTTATTGCGGACTCTTGTTGATTGCTAGTGCCTACGATATAAAAACCCAGCGGGTGCCCGCACTGTTAATTGCGGTTTTAATGCTGGCACCCGCTTTAATTCTTTATGGATTAGGCAATTTTACTTTCAATCACCAAGTTCTGCTTTCCATCATTTTTACGTTTCTGATTGTTTTTATTGGATACGTTGCGTTTGGTTTTGGTGGCGCGGACGGAAAAATATTACTCGGCATTTCATTTATATTACCGATAGATGTAATGGCAATGTTTTTATTGGTCTGCTTGTCGATATTCACGATTTATTTTACCGTTTTTTTTGGAAGGAAAAACGAAGCCCCTTTTGTTCCGGCCATCGCAATCACCGCGATTGGATTCAATTTTGTCACGGGTGTGTAGGAATGAATATGTCGCAATCGATAACAAAATTAAAGAGGCAAACGGGCTCGGTGGCCATTGAGACGGTTTGCCTGCTGCCCGTTATTATCGTTTTGCTGTTTGCCGTGATCCACTATTGCATGATTTTCTTTGCCGCCAGCATATTCGACCATGCGGCGAAAGAGAGCATTCGCCAGTCAATGGCGTTCGTCAGTGAGGAGTGCTATTTCAGCTACCACAGTTGCTCCGGCGATGAAGTACTCAACCAAGTGACCCCCACCATACGAAACAATGCGGTGATGGTTATCCAGGGCTTTACCCACGGAGAAGGAAACAACCCGGGCACGCTGTTCGGCATTACTCTGCCGGCGGCAGAGCAACTGATACGCGTATCAACCATAACCGATCCCGCAGGTGGTTCTGAGGTCTGCTGTCAGGTATCGATTGTCCTAGATGGCTACCGAACGACCCCATTTCTACCGATCGGTATCATTGATGGTCTGCTTCCTGGAGACGCTTCCGTTTTTCCCGACCAGATTGTCGGCACTGCCGTGCTTAAGTTGAACTAGGAGCCAGCTATGAATCTAACCCACAACAAAGTCAAAGCACTAAAGTTGGCGTCTGTCGTTCTTTTCGCCATCGCGCTGATCGTCGTGCTTATTGGTGTGCTGACCGCACCCAAAACCAAGCCGCAGCCGTCGCAATCGCCTGCCCCTTTATATAGTGCCTGGGTATTTGATCAACCCCTTGATCAAGGGACGATGATCGCGTCAGAGATGCTCAAACAGGTGAATACTCCGCAACACAGCCAACGCTACATTCAGAACAAACAATTTGTTGTTGGGCGACGCCTGAATCAATCCGTAGACGTTGGCGACTACGTAACCGATGATCTGCTTGCTCCTGACCGGCCAGTCATCGACGACCTTCCGCCTCATCATAGAGCGATTGCGATCAAAGCGGGTGAAGTCTTAACCGTCGGAGGCTACATTCAGCCAGGTGATTATGTGGATGTGATGCTGTTGCTCAAACCCAATCGAGAATCTGGCACCAGTACAACATCGAGAAAAATCGCCTCCAGTCTCAAAGTGCTGGCAGTGGGAGATCTTCAATTAGGCACAGACAGTGACAACCGCGAGAATCATGCCAAGTCTGTGGTTCTTTCGGTGCGGGAAGATCTGGCTCCGACGATTTTGCTAGCCGATAGCAGCGGTGAACTCAGACTCGCGGCAGTAGGCAGCCAAGAACTGGCTTTTGAGCAACCATCCAACGATTTGGATCCAGCGTCACTGTTGCAAACCGTTTCATTAACACGCCAGCCCAGTGCAACCACAACAAACACACTGGTGGCAGAACTCAAACAGTTTGAGCCGCCGAAAAAAGAGACTAAAAAAACATCTAAGCCCGACCCCGCTCGTCAACGTGTCGCTACACGCACCCGATACGTCGAAGTCATTCAGGGTAATGAGCGCTCTGTCGTGAAAGTACCTCAACAATAAGGAATGTTGTCTATGAGCCTACACAGACTGGTTGTATTATTTTTGCTCATGTTACCGTTTGTCTCTCAAGCGGCAGAAACCATTATTCTTAAAGAGCATGCTCAGCAAAGTATTCACATCCCAACAGGTGACCTGAAACGAGCCGCTATCGCCACACCGGATATTGTCTCACTCACTGTACTCAACGACAAAACGCTATTACTCACCGGTCAACAGATCGGTTCAACGACATTGAACGTCTGGACCACAACTCAGGACACACCGTTAGAATACATGCTCAAGGTTCAGCCAACTGCCGTTAGTTACAATAATGTTCAGGTTCAAACCGACATTAAAGTGGTAGAAATCAGTAAAAGCGCGTTGAAACAGGCAGGTTTTTTCCTTGGCCGGCAAACTGGCAATACAACATTTGGCATTGGCAGCAGCTCTGCTTTAAATGGCGCTTCATTTGGCGGGGAACTCTCCTCCAGCAGCAACTTTTTATCTCTGAGTGATGCGTTTAATGTGGTCATTGGCGATGTATCAAAAGGGATTTTAGGGACCATCAGCGCACTGAATGCCAATGGTTTCGCCTACACCTTGGCTGAACCGAGCCTCGTTACCCTGTCCGGGCACACCGCGACCTTTTTAGCCGGCGGTGAATTCCCGTATCCGAGGTCTTCCAATGATGGGGATATTTCCATCGACTTCAAAGAATTTGGCGTGAGGTTGAACTTGTCTCCTACCGTGATGGAGGACAACCGCATCATGTTGAAAGTGGCCCCCGAAGTCAGTGAACTCAATTACAGTAATTCCGTCAGTACCGGCGGTGTTCAGGTACCCGGAATTAGCGTACGACGCACCGACACCACGGTGCAACTTGGTGACGGAGAGACCTTTATTATCAGTGGATTGATCAGCAGTACTACGATGAAAAATGCCGACCGCTTTCCTGGCTTGGGTGACATCCCGATTCTTGGCGCCTTTTTCAGCTCCAGTCGCCTGGAAAAAAATGACAAAGAGCTGATGATGGTCGTGACGCCCCACTTGGTACGCCCGATTGCAAAAGGCACCACATTACCACCGCTACCGGGAGAGATTTACCGCAATTACCAACCGGACTTTTTCAAGATGGTCTTCATGCATGCAGAGCCAGAAGATCTTCCCAGTGACATAGGATTTTCTAAATAACTTTGGCCCGTGCTGATTCTCTTTCTAATAATCAGCTAACGCAGCTTCAGGAGCCGTTTATGACGACAATCAACTGGTTGAATGCCTTTAAAAATTCTGTCTGTCAGCCTTTAGATTTGGAGTTAAAGGCCGACTTACATAAGTACGTGCTTGAGCAAATGGAAGATGATGGTGTCCTGTTTGGCCTCGCCTCTGATAGCCGCGAGAACCTGATGCTGCCGGTCATCACGTATATCCAGCGATATTTAATCAAAGAACATATTAGCCAATCAACACCACTCGACACTCTGGCCGCAGAGTTAGTCGATGAGATGCTAGGTTATGGCCCGATCGAGAACTTACTCAAAGATCCATCGATCAACGATATTCTGATCAATGGCCCGAAACTGGTGTTCGTCGAACGCGAAGGCCTGTTGGAACAAGTGGATCATCACTTTCTCAACGACGAACACGTTATCAGAGTCATTAGAAAAATGCTCTCCCCGCTCGGCAGACGGATAGATGAGTCCAATCCAATGGTTGATGCTCGTCTTCCTGACGGCAGTCGTATTAACGCCATCATTCCGCCTCTGGCCCTGGATGGCCCTTGCCTCTCGGTGCGCAAGTTCAAACAGGATAGCTTAACGGAACAATACCTTCTGGATAATGACACACTGTCACCCGACATGCTGGCTTTTTTGAAACGCTGTGTTGCATCACGCCTGAATATATTAATCAGCGGAGCGACCGGATCAGGCAAAACCACGTTGTTAAATATTCTCAGTCAATATATTTCGCCACATGAAAGGGTTGTCACCATTGAAGATGCAGCCGAACTGCAGTTGCGAAATACCCATGTCGTGCGTCTTGAAACCAGACCACCAAACTCGGAAGGCAGCGGTGAAGTGACCGCGCGCGAGCTGGTAAAAAATGCTCTGCGAATGCGACCTGACCGTATCATTTTAGGCGAAAGTCGTGGCGGTGAAGTGCTGGACATGTTGCAAGCCATGAACACAGGACATCTGGGATCCATGAGCACCTTACATGCCAACTCACCACGAGATGCCCTGCTCCGATTGGAAATGATGGTGACATTGACCGGTTTTAATTCCAGTGAGAACTTCATCCGAAAAGTGGTTTCATCCGCGGTCGACATGGTGATACAGATAAGTCGCCTGCCGAATGGCAAAAGAATTGTTTCAGAAGTGGTGGAAGTCGGCGCGGTTGAAGATGGACATATCAAAACTCATAAGCTTTACGAATATACACAAAGGACGTTTAAGCCAAGTGGCATCCCGACCAATGAGCTGCAAATGAAGCTTGAGGAGCAGCTATGGTAAACCTCTACCTGCTGCTGAGTCTGGGAATCATGGCAGTCGCCGGTGTTTGCTATGCCTTAGCCGCCTACGTCCAGAAGAAACAGGCCACGCAAGAAAGTCACACAACGGAACTTGAAACCAGAGTGCGTCACGAAGGCCCGCAAGCGTACGTAATAGAGAAAGCCCAGCAGATGGGATTTAGCCAGTCATGGTTAAAAAATGGCTTGTTATTATTACTCATCATTAGCGTCAGTTTCATCGTGGGACGAATGTTTGGTAGCCTGGCTTTTGTGATCAGTTTCGTCACCTGTCTTTTGATCGTTACATTCTTGGCGCGCCTTCGTAAAGCCAAAATGAGATTACGCCTGACACAACAACTTCCCTCTTTTATCGATCAGGTTCATCGCCGTATCAAAGTCGGATTGACTGTACCACAAGCGGTAGACCAGTCAGCAAAAGTGACCACCAGCCCGCTCAAAGACGTACTGCAACGCGTCAATGACCGCAGAGCAATAGGCATTGAATTACAACATGCTTTTATTAAAGAGAGTCAGATTACCGGCGTTCCGGCATTGCGGTTATTGGGCTCGATATTCAGCATCAATACACGATACGGCGGCAGTATTACGGACTCCCTCGACAGCCTGGTTAAATTGCTCAGGCAGCAAGATCTGAGCCGACGTGAGCTTAAATCGATCACCGGAGAAACCCGAATAACAGCCTGGGTTATCGGATCCGCGCCAGTATTGGTCAGTGCCTACATGCTGACGCAGAACCCAGAGCTGTTGATCAATATGTGGTACTCAGAGACAGGTCGTCAGGCGTTACTGTTTGGTATCGTCCTGCAGCTATCGGGCATCGTCGTGATCTGGCGAATGTTTCGTAGTTTATAGCCAATGTGAAATGTCTACAGCCAAGGAAAAGAGCCATGACTCAGACCTATTTTGTACTGTCAGTGGTGTTAACGCTTTGCGCAGGGATTTGCCACTTGATCGCCATTCGCCAGGAGAAGTTACTGCTTGAATCTGACGAATCGATGGCAGTGACACCAAAGACACAATCTGTGCGCGAGCCATTGATGCAATATTCGCTGCAATGGTGGCGAAAATCCAAACAAGATCATCAAAAATCTCTGTCCGACATTGTGCTTGCCATGCGTCAGGCCGGGTATATCAGTGGGCGGCAGCAAGTGTTGTGTCTGTTCAAGATGTTCATCATCTGGTCCGGGCTGTTTTTAATTTTTACCGGCCAACAGTACCTCTTTTCCTCAACCATGCAGCGCACCTTCCTGTTTTATGCCTTATTCATGGCACTAGGCGCGTTACTGTCGCTCTACTGGTTCAAAATTCAGGCACGAAGACGAGCACGACGAATTGATGAAGAAATGCTGACCACGGTGCATATGATGGCCATTCTCTGGCAGGTTGGCCTCTCGTTGGAAGGCCTGCTCAAAGCTTACCTCCAAGAAGCGAAAGAACTGACCCCTGAGGTCAATAAGGATATAGAGCTTATCGTGGCTCGCATCGACGCAGGTCAAAACCGCGAGATCGTGTTTAATGATATGGCGCAACTCACCTTATCCAGTGGATTCCAGGACTTTCTGACCATGTTATCGCAAGCAGCAGCAACCGGCGGTGGTTTAAAGGAATCGTTCCAATCCCTGGCGGAGTTGATATATCAGCACAAACGGGTCGAATTGCAGGAAAAAGTGACCAAATTATCCGGAAAAATATCCATTGCCATGATGGCGCTGATGTTTCCCGCTCTGTTTATTGTTCTCGGTGGTCCGGCAGCCCTGGCGCTGATGGCAGCCTTTGGAGGTTAAATGAAGTCTTTATTGGTGTTGATTCCTTTGATATTGGCAGGCTGCTCATCCAGCCAACAACCCGTTGAATATACTCAATCGCCAGGTGCGTGTAACGAAAAGTTATCTCAATCGCAGGGGATGAAGCTGTCGATGGCCCAACAAGCTTTTTCTAAACAGCAATACTATTCCACTTTGGCGATGCTAAAGAAAATGGAGACGACATCCGTCAGCCAGTCCGCTTTGCAGGCCAAAGCTTTGCTGAAAACGAGCCAATGGGACGAGGCCAGTAAAGTATATGATCGCTTGTTGGATACCTGCTTGAAAGGTGAGGCAGCACATGGGCTCGGTTTGATTTCCGCATACCGGCAAAACTACCAACAGGCCGGCAAGTGGCTGCGACTGGCCGTCGATGTGGAGCCCGATAACTCGGCGATCCGCAACGATTACGGCTTCTTCTTACTACTTAATGACGACACAGACGCGGCAAAAAGAGAGTTTTTAACCGCGTTAGAGCTCAACCCAAACAATCACCGTTCGGCCAAAAACTTATGGCTGGCTTTATCACGCGACAATGATCGTAAAGGCGCGCAAAGCCTCATCAAGCGATACGGCTGGGGATATAAAGAAAATCGGGAGTTAGTCACTGCCCTGCGTAGTTTTAATCCATTAAGTCGCGAGGAGACGGAACAATGAAAGCACTTTTTCTTTTAGTTAGCGTAATCACGTACGCATCCGCAACGGTTGCACAGACGTTACCGGCCAAACCACAGAAAGGTGAAGAAGTGACAGGCCAGCAGACGCGTATCTGGCTGCAAATCCAGCGGCAAAATATGCTCGCAACCAGCCATAAAGATACACTAACGCCCGAAGCGGCGAAGGCGACCCAGCAACGTGCTGAAAAATCGTTTTCGCACGCGATTCCGGAAAAATTCATTAAGAACGATTTCGGAGAATAATCATGGCGAAACGCGATCAGTCAGGCGCCATCACTTTGTGGCTTTCGGCTGCCTTACTCAGTTTGGTTATCTTTACTTCCGTCGCTATTGATACCGCACGCCTGGCTTTTCAGCGTCAGCAACTGCAGTCTATCGCTGATCTTGCCGCCTCGGAAATCGGGCTCAACAACCCTTACTTTATTCAGTCTGAAGGTGCCTCAAACCTGACCACGATGCTCTCGGACAAATATAAGGATCAGGTGGACAGCCTGACCGTTCAGAATGGGTATGCCACCATTCAAAACAATCGCTGGGTCATCGACACCAGCACTGCCGCGGTCGCTAATGGCTACCCGGCATCTAAAGTTGTGGTCACCAAAACGGTTCCCCAAAGTATGATTGCCGGCGGGTTATTCAACGACAATGAAATCACCCTGATGGCAGAAGCTGCAGTCCAGAAAGCAGGTATCATCAGTTTTGGCATTGGCAGTAAAACCCTCAGCTCAACAGACAGAGGGATCTTGAATGGATTGCTGGGCGGACTGCTAGGCACCAGCCTCAATTTAGGCGTAGCCAGTTATGAAGGCTTAGCGAACACCTCATTAAAACTGGGCAGTGTCCTTGACGCACTGGCACTTGATCTCGGTTTAGGCTCACCGCAGGAAGTACTCGAAACCAACATATCTCTCCTGTCCGTGCTTGAAACTTACCTCAATGTCCTGGACAACGGCGATCAGTTTCCGGATGGACTGAACATCATTATCAACCAACTTGCTCTGGTCGAAAGTATTCCTGACATTGTCCTGGGGGATGTATTCACACTGAGTGAAAACGGAACTCAGGGCGCGGCACTGGAGACATCGCTCCGTGCACTGGATTTAATTAAAACCACTATATTTGCTGCCAATAAAGACCATTTTGTTAATATTCCCGCTCTTTCTCTTGGTGTCCCGGGCATTACCGATGTAACAGTGAAAACCCAGATCATCGAACCGCCGCAGTACACGGTTGCAACACTACCGGTAGTTGAAGGCCACGAACCAACCGCAACAACCTCTCAGCTTGAACTAGGTCTCACTGTTTCATTGTTGCAAGAAGGGCAGAATAGCGTTTTAGATTCACTGCTAAATATTTTAGATAATCCTATTCTGGGATTAACACTCAAAATCGACCCCATTGTCGTCAATGTTTCCGCAGCTAAGGCAAATGCTACACTAACAAGCGTGACTCGAACACAAGAAGAAATGTTGGGAGAAGTGAAAGCTGAAAGCCCGCTAGTTGAAGTGACCGTTCAGCCTGTCGCAATTACCGCCGGGCTTACTGTCTTGAGCATTCCCATAAACTTAGGATTACAAGCTGAAATTAACATCTTCAACACCAATCCTGAATTAACTTCATACACGATCCCGATACCAACACCGAATGATTATCCCGAACAAATTTCTGCAAATCAAAATTTTGATATTGATGTGGGGGTTGGCGTTGTATTGGGTAACAGTACAGTAGTTACGACAATTTTAAATTCTATTACCTCCGGATTGGAAGCTGTTCTTAATCCATTATTATCCAATATTATTTCTAGCATTTTAATTCCGATCTTAAATACACTTGGCGTGCAAGTCGGAGGTGCAGACTTATGGGTAGATTCCATCCAGGCATCCTCACATGGTTTGATTCTTTGAATTTAGCCATGCAGTGACGTGTGAGCTACGGCTATCACCCTTAGTATTACGGTCAATCATTTGAATGATTCAAAACTACCACGCAGCAGCAAGTCAAGTTGGATAGTAGAATGGATAACAATATGATTCATAGTGTAAAAAGATTAAGTGAAAGTCAGTGTTTGCAAGAAACACTCATCCCCATATTTGAATATGATGGCCAGTTCTATCGCTTTAAAGTTCAAGGCGAAGTCGTGTTATCGCTGCAAGGCTCAGTGATTAAGCATAAGGAAGCTGAAAAAATTTATCTGGCATTACTGAAAGCGATGGAGTTAACGTTATCGATAAAATAGGTAGATCTATATAACATGGGGCCAATAACAATATATTGCTAATTGTATGATTAACGCATCATAATTCTTTTTCCACACGTCTGGCACAAATAAATTTCTTTTACACCGAATATTGTGTGCCAAAATCTACGCCGAACTTTCTTTAAGCTGTCGAGGTGACGACAATTCATCCTAACCTCCTTTGAGAATGACAGTGTGCTGGATTTATTCCCACATAGGTACTTATTGCTTACCTGGCAAAATAGATAACGCGCCAGACATAACCACTTGGTTTCTGCCCAAAATTTGGCGTTATAATCCGCTCTTTTTAGTACCTATTCTTAACGAAAATCACCAGGTTAGAAATATCACGCTAATACTTAATCAAACTTGTATTTCTAACCCATCCAATTTCTATATCAATTAATTTTACAAAATATGAAATTAAGTATCAGGCCAGAAAGCAAAGGATATATTGACTGCCAATCAATATATCCTTTTGATATTTCAAATCTATATCTATTTGATTAAAAAGTTTTTATTGTTGCACTTGGTATTTAAATGCCGGAATCACTATTTCTACGCGGCGGTTTTGCTCACGACCTTCTGCCGTTTTGTTCGAAGCAACCGGGCTGCTTTCCCCCTGACCAGTCGCTTTGATACGATAAGCTGCAATGCCTTTTTCTTCCAGTACTGCGGCCACGGCCTGAGCTCGTTTCTCAGACAGCTTCTGGTTATAGGCCTCAGGACCACTTGAGTCAGTATGGCCTGTTACTTCTACTTTCGCCTGCGGGTGCTCTTTCATGAATATGACCAGATCATTGAGTTGCGCTTTTTTCTCAGCACTCAGCTCTGCGCTGTCATTAGCGAAAGTCTTACTATCCAGACGCTGGAACTCAAAGGTTTTGGTCACAATTTGTGGCTCAGGTGCAGGTTTTGCTACGGGAGCTGGTTTCACAGGTGCCATAACTGGAGCAGGCTCTGCACTGCCCCCCGAAACGGTAAACCAGGCCTAGCGTGGTTGTGTGCGCTTTAGCACGTACAACATCATTATTGATATCACTCAGGTATTGATACTCAAGACGAACACCAAGATTGCTGGTTGCTGCATATTCCAGACCCGCAGCACCTAAGTATGAGTAATCCGAAGAATTCCCGTAGAATACCCGTGCACCACCAACTTTACCGTACAGATCGAGCGCGTCTGTCAGGCCAACGCTCAATTTGGGCGCAATGGTGAATGCTTCTGCGGTGTCACGATAAATACCCGCGCCATTAAATTTCCCCAAATAGTCGTACCCCCCCTCCAGTGCCAGCCAATCGGTGAGGTTATAACCGAGTAAAGCTCCTGCCGTCGTACCATCCAAGTCACAGGATTCCGAATTATGACACGCGTCATCAAGCCAGGTTTTACCGACTTTAGCGCCAACATACAGATCTGCCATGGTCGCCGTTGATGCGACTAACATGGACGCGGATACCATTGCTGTTAACTTTTGCATAACTATTCCTCACGGTTCATTATTGTGATCGTAGGACTCGCGACTGAAACCTATAAATGGAATTTTTGACAACTGACTGACCATTAAATCGCAAACCTCATCATTCACTATAATAAACAATTCAAAAAGTTGCCTAATAGGTAAGAGGTTTTCTAATCAAAAATGCACATTAACGATGATTAAGTGTATCCAAGGTTTGAACCAGCATTACGGAAAATACAGAAGAATAGCTTGGGAAATAATAGACACTAACTATCTGATTCTAAAAATCAACGCTGTGACATGATATTTTTAACCAGTCACATCGAAAACGCTCTTGAATGAGGAAGGCGTATAATACTTACGCAAGTGGATCGCATTTCGCGAATTTTTCATCAAAGCAAATAAAACTGATTATTGTTTTAAAAAAGTGACTTACTTCAACTGTCATCAGGTGAAACAATGCCGGTGGCAACTCCGCTTGCTGCCGTGCTCACGAGCTAGCAAGAAAGTAAGGCTGGTTAGCTAAACAAGGATAGAGATTGGTACCTTGTTGTTTTCTTGGGCGGACGAATTAATCGCTAACCAGCCTAAAGTGAAGATAACAGATTAAACTGTCATTGAGCTGACATATTGATAATCATCAACTCATCATCCACAACGGAATGACCGAGCGCATGAGTAGTTTCTGAGTCACACCACCAAACACTTTTTGATGAAGATTTTGGTGAGAAAAGGCACCAGAAACAATCAAATCCGCGTTCAACTCCGATGCGACCTCCAACAGTTGCGCGCCAGTTTTTCTACTCTTATGAGCAAAAGCAAGACACTCCACCTCAATCTTATGCCGCGCAAGATAACGAGCCAAATCCACTTGAGTCGGTTTCTTTGACAGGTATTTCTCACTGGTGACCACCACCACTTGTTTGGCTTTTTTGAGTAATGGCAGCGCACTATTCACTGCGTTGGCTCCCGCATTATCGCCATTCCATGCGATCATAATCGTTTCGGGAGCGAAATGGGTTTGTTTGCGAGGCATAACCAAAATGGGTTTGCCTCCATGATTCACTGCCGCCTCGAAGCTGACACTGGTTTGCCCATTAAGCGATTGAGGAATAATGATTAAATCAGAGACTTTACCCCACTCTGCCACGACCTCACCACGATAACCAAAGATATCATGCCAATTGGCACTGACAGCATCAGAGCCGCTGATTTCATCATGAATACTATATTGAGTGCGTAATTGCTCAAAGCTCTGCTTAGCCTGCGCCATGTCATCATGAACGTAATCACGAACCAGCTTATCGATCTGGTCGTAAAATTTTCTTGAGACTAAACGGCGCTCACTGGGCATTAATTTTTCAGCTCCCGTTTGAGCATGCAATACGTCTAAATGTGCGTTGAAAAATTGGGCGACACGCAGTGCGCCCTCTAATCGCTGCTCGCCATCTTCCTGAGAAGCAAATGGCATGATTATCGACCGGATTGACATTGAGCTCTCCTCCTAACCTAATGGCCATGGTAATGATACGGATTCTTGTAATAAGCCCGTTGGCAACTCCAGCATCATGATATGAGTCAGGCCAAGCAAGAATGACGATGCCGCCGCCGTAACCGTTAATGACCTCCACAAACTCATTCCTGCTTTGTTCATTAGGAACAGACAGAAGAAGAGCACAATTGAAATAACGTATCCGACTAAATAGCTACCAATAATCAGTGCAGCCAGCCAATACACATAATGCATGATTGATGCTGTATTACTGTCATAAGCATACCCTTGTACATACTCATTATCATAACAGACCGGAGAACCATCTGGTCTTGTCAATAGTTGCACAACCACAATGGCCGAGAGTAACCACATTCCCGTTGCAACAACGATAGGGAAAATACCGCCAAGGAAACTGCGCTGATAACCGTCATAAATACCGTAGGCAAAAATCAAGTTGATCATCACTGCGAACAAAATTTGAGGTTTGCGACTCGGTGCTTGTTGAAGCTTGTTCTCATTCCCTTCTCCTTCATTACTTTTCTTCATATTTTGACGAATCATAAAGATTAGAGATAACAAAGTGATAGCACCAATGATCATCACTCCTGGACGAAGTAGAAACTCGATACCATCAAACTGAATGGCTTGATACAGATAGGTTTCCATTCCGGAAGAGAGAACAAAACCAATCAGAAAAGCAGGTCGTGGCCAGTCAAATCGCTTCATCAGGATCCCGAGAACCCCTATCGCAAGCAAAGTCACCAGATCAGCCAGATCACGGGTTGCCTGGAATGCCGCAAAGCAGATAACCATCACCATAAATGGAGCCAGAAGCGCATAACGTACCGTGGTTAATCGTGCCACCCAAGGTGAAATGAGCATACATGCCGCGGCGCCAAAGATATTCGCCAGAGCAAGGGACCAAACAATGGTGTAAGTAATATGTAGATCAGTACTTACCATCGCAGGACCAGGTTCAAGACCGACTAAAACCATTCCTCCCAGAAAGACCGCCATACTGCCCGAGCCGGGAATACCAAATAACAAAGTCGGGACAAGGCCACCGCCTTCTTTTGCGTTATTGGATGATTCAGGTGCAATAACCCCTCTTACATCACCGTGACCAAATCTCGGTTTATCTTTTGTTGTTTGTACCGCGTGACCATAAGCTATCCAGTCAACGACACTACCACCGAGACCAGGAAGTGCACCGATGATACAGCCGATAACACTACAGCGCAGCGCTAGCCATTTATTGGCGAAAAAGTCCTTAACACCAGAGAACCAACCTGACCCCAGCTTACTGGCATTTGCGATCGGTTTGTTTTGCCGCAACAGATCAATAATTTCTGGCAGCGCAAAAATGCCAAGCCCGACGACAACCAAAGGTATGCCATCCATGAGATAGAAATTATCGAATGACATTCGATATTCACCCGTTGCCGGCGCACTGCCAACACTGCCCAGCAAAATCCCCAAACCGCACGCGGATAAGCCTTTTACTAAGCTTTTCCCGGCCAACGATCCAACCATAGTCAGTCCGAGCAAGGTGAGCATAAAAAGTTCACCAGACCCAAATGCCAGAATGACCGGACGGGCGATCAAAACAAAGCCAGTCAATACTACCGCACCAAACAACCCTCCGAATAATGAGGCAGTAAAAGCCGCAGACAGAGCACGCGCCGCATGGCCGTTTTTAGCCATAGGGAAACCATCCAGTACCGTCGCCTGGGAACCGCTCGAACCGGGAATCCCCATCAATACAGAAGTAAAGGTATCTGAGGTCGGAATAACCGCAACTAAGCCAATCAGCATAGCGAGTGCAGAAATGGGCTCCATCCCATATAAGAATGGCAGCAGTAATGATAAACCGGCAATACCTCCCAGTCCTGGGAAGATACCTATTGCTAGACCAAGCAGCACGCCACCAAGCATATATATGAGGTGATGAACTGATAAAATTGTCTGCAAAGCGGTAAGTAATTCATTCAACATCCTTGAATCCTTATAATTTCACATTGCAATATAATAGTTAATAAAATTATTTATATTTACGCCTAACGATAATGTCAGAGTAAACCACCTATTTCTCTCAATATATTTAATAGAAATTAAAGTAAGTAATAAAAAGCTTAAAGCACAGTGTTATATTTATCCTTCAGCCATTTAGCAATCCACTTTTTACTTTCTTCATCCAGTGAAAGAATTGAATCCATCGCTTGATCCGCTTCAACACCTGTCAGCTGTTTATAGTTACCTAACACCTCATCAGCTCTTGTTTTAAAGTCTGGCACTTCAACCAGTTTATTCATCGCATCACGCCAAGCCAGTTTAATATCTTCTGGGGTTGACTTAGGCAATAAGAACACCTTCTGAGCCACAAATCCGGCCACGAAGAAAGACTTCCACACGTTGAAACCCTGTGAAGTCGCCTCATCACCTTTCGCCATCTGGTACACTTCACCGAAATGCGGGATGTCAGGAAAGTTAGGATCACGTTGCAGTTTGCCTTGAGCATCGATCACACCAAAACTGAACAAAGGAACCGCTTTACCTTCTTCAACAAGAGGCACAACTTTTTTCAGATACGCTGAAGTGGTTTGTGAATCCAGATTCACTTCACCTCGTTCAAATGCCAGTCTGCCTGCACCGCGTCCTTTCATACCGAAGACGGCTTGCACATCCGCACCGAGTAAATCCAAGGCGAGTAATGGCACGAGGTCGATGCTGGTTGCACCCTGGCTTGCGTATTTGAACTCCAGCTTGTCGAGATTGTTAACAAACTCCTCGGCATTGTTGATTCCTTCGTTGGCTGAAATATACACAACGCCTCCGGTTGGTGTTGCCAGTACCGCGCTCCAATCCTTATAGTCATATTGAACCCGGCGGTCACCAAGCAAATAGGTATAGTGGGTTGATGCAGAACTCGCCAAGATATCCAAACCATTGTCGTTGGCTCGTCGAGCAAACTGGTTTGCACCTTTGGTTGAGCCACCGCCAGGAACATTTTTTATCACCACGACAGGTTCACCTGGCAGCGATTGAGTCATGTAAGGGCCAAAAAAACGAGCCCAAGTATCGGTCCCCCCTCCTTCTTTGTAAGGGACGGTCATTTCAATACGTTCGCCTTCGAAACTCACTGATTGCGCATTCACTTGCGATGCCAGACAAAATGTCATAAACGTAGCAGATACAATCTTACTGCTGATCCGTAACACGGTGCGATTCATAGTATTGCTAAGCAGCATTAGTGCCTCCTTAAATTCTTGTGGCTTTATGTAGTGTTAATCGCGGCAGTGCGATAGGGTCACAGTAGGGGGTCAAACTGTCACCAAACTGACACACCCACAGCTTATTAACAAACTTGCTACATAGATCTCGGGATAAATGGAATGTGCTGTACGCCGACACGCACAACTAAGCTAGATAGACATCGCCTTTAAACAGCGGTCTTGCGGTCCGCACTAACGCCGCCTGGGCAATCACAGGTTCAGATTCACCTTCAAGAACGGTAATCTTTACTTCAATTTTGCCACTCGGATGCTCAATGATGACCGAGCCCGCAGAGGCTTTGGCATACTGATGCGTGACTGTGCCTTCAATCAGGCTGGCTGCGCCGACGCAAATCGCGCCGGTCACCGCGTGACTGGCATGACAATTGTGAGGAACAAGATACCGAGAAGTTATTGTACCGGTATCATGAGGAGGAGAGACAATCGCAACTTTAGGTATCACGCTACCGCGCACATCACCCAAGCCCATTTTTTCACCTGCTACAAGGCGAATCGCTTCAATCTTACTAAGTAACTCGGTATTACTATCGATCTCCGCTTTCGATTCGTTGCCAATTAAGCCCAGAGCCTGCGCAGGGATGTGAACCATGGGAACAGCAGCATCAATGCAACTGACCTCAATGCCATGAATTATTTCTTTGACAGAACCTGTCGGAAAGAGTTTACCCGTTTTAGCGCCGCCAACATCTAAGAAATTAAGCAGCACCGGAGACCCAGAACCGGGCACACCATCAATGGCTGTCGTCCCCTCAAACTGCAGTTGTTTATCCGGCGTTTCGGCTGTCACTTCAATAATCGTATTGGTATTAATATTTTTAACACGTACGGTTGTCGTGCCTTCTGTCAGTTCGATCAAGCCTTTTTCCGTAGCGAAGGCGATAACACCGGATAAGATATTTCCGCAAGAAGGTCTGGTGTCAACGACTTTTTCTTCTACGCCGACTTGGGCAAAGAAATAATCCAACTGCGCATCGCTGGATTCAGATCGAGAGATGATACCCACTTTACTCGTTAATGTAGTACCACCGCCAATGCCATTAATCTGCTGCGCGTCACCAGATCCCATGACTTTAATCAGTAATTTATCTCTCTCATCAGGGGATTGAGGTAGATCAGAGGCGAGAAAATAAGCCCCTTTTGATGTACCACCGCGGATCAACATACAGGGAATAGATTGGGGAAATGTCATTTTTAGCTCCTTACCATTAGACCCACTTTTCCAGTCCTGGAAAAGTGGCGGTATCAAGCTACAAAATGAACCTGTCAATTCACTGACTCATGACTGACTCACAGTCGTAAACG
Source organism: Vibrio ostreae (assembly GCF_019226825.1). Lineage (NCBI taxonomy): Bacteria > Pseudomonadati > Pseudomonadota > Gammaproteobacteria > Vibrionales > Vibrionaceae > Vibrio > Vibrio ostreae. The sequence continues at coordinate 506,657 of NZ_CP076643.1, read as the reverse complement.
TTCAGTCAGTCATAATTTTTCAGTGCATTTTCCCATTCGGTAGTGACGATCTCGTGTTTACTTTTATCGGCGAACACAAGTAAACGGACGTCCAGAGGCAAAGGCTTGAGTTGCTCAGCATATTGTTGTCGTAGAAATGAGGCTGAATTGACGCTATTTATATCCGAACGTATCGGTGGCATATTCGTGTATTGTGCCATTGTCCATTGCCCGGATGATGACAGTAAATAATCAATAAACCGTTTTGCGTCTTGCTTGTTCTGAGTGGTGCGATTGATAAGAGCGGTACGAATAATCACCGGCGTATAATCTTTCATTGCGGTAATGGTGACATTAGCGCGCTGATCTTTCCAACTGTTTGAATATGAGCCTAATATATTATAAGCCATGGCAATCTCGCCATTGCTTAGCGCCTCTAACATCTCACGTGTGCTATTAAAAGTCCGAGCATTATGATGATTAAATAATTCCAAAAATTGTCCATAATTACGAGCCTGCTGTCGTTCAAAAGACCAGAATAAATAACCAATACCCACTGAGCGTATATCATAAAGTCCTATTTTTCCCATGAGCTCGTGACTGTATCGCCGGATGAATGAAAGCAATTCAACTCGATTAGTCGGGACTTGTTTACCCTCTAAAAAGGCATTATTAAACACAATCACAGCAGGCTCAAAACTGACACCAAACAGCTCATCACGCCATCGGCTCCAGTCGGGTAATACAACAAAACTCCCGTCTTCACTCGATCTTTCATGGTGATACTCAAGTGAATAGCCATCATTAACCAAGCCCAGTTGCAGGTGCATCGCTGAGCTGATGACGACATCCGGTTGAGGAAGAATCTTCTGGCGTACATATTGGTCAAGCTTTTCACTCGTCATCCAGCGATAGCGTAGTTCGATGTTCGGATTACGCTGAGAAAAATCATCGAGCAAAGGTTGCATTTCCGACAAGTAAGCTGCCCCAAATACCCTAACAATGCGCGGATTCATTTGATTGGCGCAAACATTATAAGTACTGAAGCCAAATACTATGATTAACAGCATCGTACGAAAAGCTTTCATTGAATCTCCTCCCATTTTCTGTACGGAAATTGTATCTCTACCGTTAACCCTTGTGGAATCGTGTCATACAACACTAATCTGGCATGATATTTCTTAGCCACATCTGCGGCGATAGACATACCGAGTCCAGAGCCAGTTTGCTTATTTCCTGAAGTACGATAAAACCTCTCAAAAACATACGGCTTGTCTTCATCTTTTATGCCAATGCCGAAATCTCGAATCAAGATAATAGCCTTAGTTCCACGGCGCATCACTTCAACTTCAACCTGACTATTCTCCGAAGAATATTTAATCGCATTCTCTATGAGGTTAGACAGCATCTGCTTGAGTGCAAACTCATCACCTTTGATTTGATATTGTCCACTGTGCTGAAAACTGAGTCCTATATTGCGTTTTAATGCGTTGATAGCCAGTTCACGGCAAACCGACTGCACCAGCTGATTAATATTAATGCTGGTTGGCTCCAGGCTCTGAAAGCGATGTTTAATGGTGGCATGATTCAAAAGCTGTTCGATAGTTCTTTCTAAAATGCCACACGCTTCTAAAACACGATGCAGCGAATACACCGTTTTAGGGGATGTTTCCCGGCTTAACATCAACTCAACCTGAGAGCGCATCCCCGCGACCGGCGTCTTAAGCTGATGAGCTGCCTCACTGGTAAAGTTCTTCAAATTGATTAACGTATTATCCAACTGGGACATGAAGCTATTAATTGTTTTAACAAGATTGATGACTTCCTCTGGCCCCTGCAGATCGATGGGAGTCAGATCAATATTCGAACGTTGAGATATTTTTTGATTAATCCGCTTGAGTGGTTTGAGTACTTGGGTGATTAAAACAACAATGACAATAATGATACAAAGTACGACACCAAATATCAGCTTAGAAGCCGTATCTGACAAGGTTTGCTCCCAATTTTTTCTCGCTTCTGTCGTTTGTCCGATCAATACATACACATGATGTGGTCCTTTCCTGGTGTTGATCACCCGACCAACCAAGGCAAAGCGTACATGCTGTTGTTTGAACTTTAGATCAAAGAAGTGCGGAACCACCTCTAAATTAAGAGGGTTCGCGTTAATTTGAGCAATTACAATCTGTTCGGATAACAGAGATTGGTACCCTGTGACATACTCTCGCTGCCTCGTTGTCACCAAATAAAACACCTTGTCACGCGGAGAGTCGGCCAGGCCACTAAAGGCTGAAAACGGCAGATCAACACTCAATTCCTCACCGTCTAAGCGAACTTCATCCAAAATTTGTAATGCGGCATACGCAAGCGGGCGATCGAAGGTGTGCTGAGCGGTTTCATAAGCAAAACGTTTGACTGCCACCATAAATATTAAACCGATGAACAGTAATGCACTGGTGGAATAAGCAAGTAAACGAAAGCGAAGGGAACCTGTTGATATAGGAAGGCCAAACATCATGCTGGCACAGCTAAAACATAACCCAACCCTCGAAGAGTTTTAATCTCTACATCGCTATTCGCAAGTGCCCTGCGTAATCGCCCAACATAAGTTTCAATAGCATTTTGGTTGGGCGGATTATCATAGCCATATAAGTGATCAATAATTTCTTCTTTACTCAAAACTCGATTAGGGTGAGTAATAAACACTTCAAGCAGACGATATTCCCGCTGTTTAAGCTGTATATTTTCTCCATTAACTTTCACTGTCGCCGTGACTGAATCAAAACTAAGATTACCCAACTCTATTACATTATGATCATTGCCACGACTACGCCGAACAATACTTCTGCAGCGTGCCTCAAGTTCGCCTAAGTCGAAAGGTTTACTTAAAAAATCATCCGCGCCGAGATCAAGTAAATTAATTCGGTCGAACACCTGTTTTCGCGCAGTTAGAATCAGGATAGGCGTATTTGAAAGTTGGCGGATTTTTTTAGTGATTTCTTCTCCGCTTCGTTTGGGTAAATTAAGGTCTAAAATAATCAAATCATACTGTGTGTGACTGATCAGTGAATAGGCAACATCACCATCATAAGCACAGTCTACGCCATGGCCAAGGTCATTGAAGCGTTGCTCTAATGACTCACTGATTAATCGATCATCCTCAACAATTAAAACTCGCATTGCTCTTTTTGACTTCCCTGAATAGCAAATGGCTTATTCAACTCATATGATAATGAGTAAAAAGTGCCCAATACCGACATCACATATCGGCCGACCACGCTAACGTGTCAGCCAAGGCGCAAATTTACACTAATCTTACTCATTTACGCACCCATGCTCACTTATTTTTAACCTTGATCACACATATAACAATTCTATCAAAAGAAATGCATGTCGGTGGTAGATGAGTGAGCGACTCGAAGCCGATCACATTAGTTTCATGAATAAATTAACATACTGTATTAATTGTATTTTAATTTAATAGGTCGACATTTGATGCTTCAATGAAATGGCAATCACAGCATATCAGAAGAGAAAGAGTATCAGACAAAAAGACACCGAAGCTTGCATCCATACGGCATTGAGCAATGGAACGGTATTGAGCAATAGAGCAGACTAGGCCGGGATCAAGTGCCAGATTTAACTTGACCACGGCCGATGACATCAGGCTGGTTCTAGCCACCTTCATGGTTCAATATCATTTACCACCAAGCTTCAAACATTGCGCCGAAGGTGAGCGTATCGAGACGAGTTGACTGCATTTCACCCGTGGCAGAATCAAAACCAACATATTCATTGTCTGCACTGCCCACTGTGGTATAGAAACGTAACATCGGACGTGCCCAAGTTTGAGAGCCGATGGCAATGTTTTGCGAAACAGTTATTTTCCATGAAGAGTTTGTGGCATCAACATCTTTATAATCCACGATGCTGTAACCACCCTCAATCCAGGTGGAATTAATACTGTCCCACGCATACGTTGGTCTGATAATTACGTTGTAGTTCGCTCGATCATTATAATCGGCGACATCCAGGAACTGATAAGCAGCTAAATACTGTACTCCGGCTTTGTCAGAAAAATCGGTTTTACCATTGTAACTCACTAACCAGGCTTCCTGATCTTCAACCAGATCAAACACACTATCTTTGGCATTATTCGAATAACGGAATAATAACTGATGTCCATTCATCGAAAGATCCGCTGCCAACTGATAAGCTTTGGTATCATAATAAGGCTGTTCTTTGGCTTTCTCAGATGCGAAGCCGTAGTTTGCATAGAAAGACAGATCAGCTTTATCAAAAATCCGCATCCCGTGTATTTTCGAGGTAATGCCATATTTACCGCTGTCTCCGACCATATCGCCTTGAACCTGCGCTATACCTCCCAGGTCAAGCTTTACTCCGCCTAAGTTCAGATTATAAAAACCACCCCCTTGACCATCATGAGTCATCCAAAAATAGTCATTGAGATCCGTTTGAGGTCGCTGATGAAAGTCACGCCCCGCCCAGACACGCAACTCTGGCTGTGAAGGCAGGAAGTTAGTAACACTGGCATAAGCTTTTTTCAGTTTCACGCCGCCGTTTTGGGCCCAGGACTCATCAGAGTAATGGTCAAACATCACCACGATGTCCCATTTTGCCCCTTGATCACTGGTAAATGTTCTCGACAGGGCAAATTCTCCGCCGTTGTTTTCATTTCCCAGGCGACCGGTTGCATTGCCGTTCAATGCTCCGGCCGTGGTTACTAATTTTTCGTCACTATTTTGAAATGCGCCGCCGTATCGAGCGTAACCGGTAAAGTTGAAACCTTCTATATTTGCTGCAAGAGTAGAGGTGGATAAAAATGGAGAACTCAAAGCAATACAAGCAGAGATTAATTTTAACGCTTTCATTTCTTATACCTATTATTAGACAGTAATTTTTATTTAAAATTGACAACGCTATTAATACACTTATTAGTAAATTTATAGAGAAAGCGATGTCACTCATTAACTGTATCAGTTAATGTTTTTTTCTATTAAGAATTGATATTCTTATAAATGGTGAAATTTAAAAAAATTATAATTTTACGCATGGGGATGAAGGGTTATAGCCCTCCTCTTCGCTTCTGACGGCAACATTAGTAAAGGAAAAATCCAAATTATTCATGCTATCCCAAGGCCCGGACAGATATAGCGCTTTTCTAACTTGAGTCAGATTACCTTGTGGGATCAATGAGCCTATCGGTAATTGACAGCGATACCATTCATTATCAGCGGGTAAAATCGCATTATCCAGGGTCAAGAATGTATTGAAATCTTCAGTAATCCCATCCATTCGAAGCTGGATACCATTGGTTTCTCCGTAACTCTTAACCATCAGGTCGAGGCTGATGAACTTATCCTGAACTGCAGAAAAATTCTTGTCTGCACTATCGCTTCCAAGAAAAACGCCGCCATTATCAGACGATGAAACGTGAATCACTTGATTGTTTTCTGCTACATCAAACCCAAAGCTATTCAATGGATAAACAGAAGAGTAATCTTGCGCCTGCGCTTTATCACCGGAATAGTAAAGCGCGATATCCGTACTTTGCAGAGCAGGTGGTTGATTAACGCCACTTGAAGCCGGATCTGAGCCACAGCTAATCAGGACGGAGTCCGTGCCCGCATTCAATCTATATTCTACGTCGGTTATCTCGTAATCAAACGGCTGCTGGACATCGAGATGAAACGGCGTCCCCACTTTAGTTAAATCAATTGCGGTGGCACCATCAAAAGGTTGGAAACACTGTACTGGCACAGTCAGGGTTTCCCACTGCCCGCCCCCTGCTAATTCCTCTAATGCGTCAGAAACAACCAAACTGCTCCTGTTTGGCCATTCGTTATCAATTGACACCACGATGGATGACGGCAGAGCACTTTTAGCTCGGAGTTTAAATTGCAAAAAGCCGGACTGATACTGACTCAGATTCATAGCCGATTCAGATTTGAGCATGAAAATATGACTGCCAGTACCCGAAATCTGTATGTCGGCTGTATCATTTTGCCCGTTATTGTTAATCAACACCGCATTGATACCGGTCATGCTGGCAGGTGAACCACTGACCTCCGTGACATTCCAACCGTCACTTTCTGATTGAACCCAAGCAGATACCGATCCGAGGGCATTCACACCCAACAGTTTTGATTGCTCCGTTGGTTGAACGTCCAGATGATCGATCTCTTTATCAAATTTACACCCTGTAATGATCAGAGGGAATAAAGAGAAAAGAACCGACTTTTTAATTATTATATTCATTATGTACACTCTCATTATTGGCAATTTTTTAATCGCATTCATTCGTAAGGAATAAATCTAACTGTACGATACTTAGCGTAGGCTGGAGAGCCATTATAATAGCTTGGCGGGAACTGAGGGTTAGCACTGATCCAGTTATTAATAAATAGCTGCATATAGCTACTCACATTGGTACTCGCTCTTCGAACTTGAACCCATTTATTCTGATAGCGGCTAAAAACCTCCCACGTCACGCCATACTCATCAATGGAAAAGGCATATTTCTCCATATTCCAGATTGACATGCCATATTGACCTAAATCGATATCAACGGGAAACTGTTGACCTCTAATCCATACGTTCGTGTGGAGTAAGTTGGTCCCGCCCATCAATTCGATATCTACTTCATAATGGCTCGCTGTACCAGATTCTCCCGCATAAGTGAAAAATGAACTGATGGTTCCGGGCACCGCACCTGCCTGCATTTCCACTTCATAGCGCCCCCTGCGGACATAATCATAAGTGCGAATTTCAGAACAGCTCTTGCCGTAAGATTCTGACTTGGCGTGCATAATTAACAAATCAGCCTCTTGCCAAACATTGTTAGCCTGCCAAGTACAGTCAAATTCACTGCCTTCATTCTTCCAGCCGTCTGATACCTGCCAGTTCATTCCACTCCAATTCAAAGCAAAACTAGACGAAACAAACAAGCTATTGAGTAATATGGCGTACACACTGCATCGAAAAGTAGTAATCATTGTTAACCTCATCCTTAATAATGAAACCTCATGTATCGTTCGATCATTGTGCATGACAATCACCTACTTCTAACTATCGAGCTTTGTCCCTATGACCGATGAGTCAACTTTAATGACATTAAAAATTTTTTTTCTATATCTAAGCCATAAAAACATATTTGAGTTATCGGAAAATAAATAGAAAAATGAATTCAATCACACTTCCATAAACGTCATGAAACGATTTCTTGAAAGATGAATTCATCTTTAAAAATCCTCTTTATATCGCTTATTTAATTAGCTGTAACCTTCACAGTTTAAAAAATAGCGCTTGCATTGTTAAGCAACATGTCGTTTTATCAAAATACTTATATTTCTAAGTGAATTGACCTAATTAAACCCTTGCATATTTAGGTTATAACGGTCATCAGAATAGATAACCCTTATTATTTCTGCTAAACAATCCCAGAGGTTATAATGAATAAACAACGTTTATGTATAGTGACTCTTTTCAGTTGTGGCTTTATTGGACTGAGTGGCTGTGCCGTCGATTCAGGGCCATCGGCTGGTACCAGCCAGCACCGAGAAAACCTACTCACCAATGGCAGCTTTTCACAAGGCACCGATTCCTGGTGGGCGGCTGGTGCGGAGCTGACTGCAAATGACAACATGGGGTGCATTACCTTTAACCAACAAGGGCAAAATCCGTGGGATGTTATCCTCGGCCAATCGGGCCTGGCGTTACAAAAAGGCGAAGATTACCAATTAACATTCAGTGCGCTGGCGAAGCAGGCAACGAATGTCAAGGCTCTCGTGCAGCACAATGGTGCACCATACACAACTCATTTGCTCAAAGATATTTCTTTAAATCAAGAGCTTAAACCTTTTCAGTTTTCATTTAAGCCTGCAGATAATGACGACAAAGTCCAATTACAGTTTCAAATGGGCACCGAATCCCCGACAACTGTCTGTGTCAAAGACGTGAAATTATCGGGCCCGGAATATGTGAAAGAAACCAACCTGGCTGACGTGAGAGTGAACCAAGTTGGCTATTTTGTGCATGGACCTAAATACGCAACCGTGGCGACTGAAGCCACGTCGCCCGTCGCTTGGAAGCTGTTGGATGAAAATCAGCAGGTGGTAGCCAAAGGACAAACCACACCCTTTGGCACCAATAACGCGTCCGGTGAGCAGGTACAATGGATTAATTTTAGTCAGGTTCAAACACCGCTTCATCAAGCCATTCTTGAAGTCGACGGCAGTCGAAGCCATCCTTTTGCGATTGACAACACCCTCTATCACAATATGAAATACGATGCGCTATCATTCTTCTATCAGCAACGCAGCGGCATTGAGATTGTTCCCGAGTATGTCCAAAGAGCTAATCTCGCACGTCCGGCGGGCCATCTGCCGGAAGTGGTGACCTGCTTTAATCAAACCGATGCCAAAGGCAACCAGTGGCCCGGTTGTAACCTGACCCTGGATGTGACCGGTGGCTGGTATGACGCAGGTGATCATGGCAAATATGTGGTCAACGGCGGGATCTCTGTATGGACCCTGACCAACTACTATGAACGAGAGCAGCAAGCCCACCCAACCAAGTTCAGTGCATTTAAAGACGGTAAAGTCAAAATCCCGGAAAATCAAAACGGCAACAACGATCTTCTCGATGAAGCGCGTTGGATGACGGACTTCTTAATGGCGATGCAAGTGCCGGAAAACAGTTCCGTTTGGGTTCCTGTAGGTGATCAATCCAAGCAATTGGACCAGTTATCCTTGACTCAAATTGATGCCGGCGGCATGGTTTTTCACAAGGTTGCCGATGATGCCTGGACCGGTATGCCATTACCTCCACACAAGGATCCTCGCGAACGCTTCCTGAGCCATCCGACCACAGCAGCGACACTGAACTTGGCTGCCACCGCCGCGCAATGTGCACGAGTATGGCAAGACTCAGATCCCAACTATGCTAACCGCTGCCTGACTGCAGCGGAAAAAGCGTGGCAAGCCGCTAAGCAACACAACAATATTTATGCTTACGACAACTTCACCGGCTCAGGTCCGTACGATGATACACAGCTGGCTGACGAGTTTTACTGGGCAGCCGCTGAGTTATTTGTTACGACCGGTAAAGAAGAATACAAACAGTTTATTCAAGCATCGCCTTACTATTTAAGTACGCCGAAAGGAGATATAGACTCGACCGGAGATCTGTACTGGCAAGGTGTCAGTAGCGCGGGTACTTTAACCCTGGCCATCGTACCGAATAGCTTACCGGCCCAAGATATTGAAAAAGCACGCGCTAATATTATTCAAACCGCAGACAAATATTATCAGTCCATTGCCACACAAGGCTATCGTATTCCCTACAATACGAAAGAGTACCCATGGGGTTCAAATTCCAATTTAATGAATCGCAGTATCTTCTTAGGCTTGGCTTACGATTTCACCAAGGATCCTAAGTATATCAACGCTATAATTGACGCTATGGATTATATCTTAGGCCGTAATCCGCTCGATCAATCTTATGTTTCCGGCTACGGCAGTCGCCCATTGCTTAATCCACACCATCGCTTCTGGGCACATGCCGCGGATCCTCAATCACCTATGGTAGCCCCTGGCGTGATGTCCGGTGGTCCGAACTCGATCAGCTTCAGTGATCCCGTCGCATCCGCGATGAAAGGAAAATGTACCGGCCAGACTTGCTGGAAGGACGATATCGGAGCTTGGACCTTGAATGAAATCACCATCAACTGGAATGCGCCATTCTTCTGGGCAGTCAGTTTCTTGGATGACAGCGTGGATGCTGTGCAGTAAATAGAGAAACCGTGACATCTCAATGGCAAAGCCGAAAATAGACACCATTTTCGGCTTTTTTCTTATCTCTGCTAGCGATAGCGGGATTTAGTGGACTCCCGAGCAATCAAATTGATCGGCGGCAGACGAACGGTTTCTACCTCACCACACAATAATTTTAATATGCATCGTGCGCTTATAGCGCCTATTTCATCCAATGGCTGGCGCAACGTGCTCAACGATGGCGTAAAGTAAGCCGAACTAGGCAGATCATCAAAACCAATCACAGAAATGTCTTCCGGCACTTTTAAACCGTGATCGTGTAACGCCTTTATAGCCCCATATGCCGTCAGGTCATTGGCCGCAAATATTGCCGAGAAATAGACTTGAGACTGAATGAGCTCTACGGTCTTTTCATAGCCTGTTTTGATACTAAAGTCTCCTTCCAGTACCAGTTTTTCCTTAAATTCAATTCCTGCCTCAAACAGCGATTTTTTATAACCATCAAATCGAGAGATGGCATCTTCATGATTCGGTAAACCTTTTAAATGAGCAATGTTGACGTGTCCCAGCTGAATTAAATGCAGCGTCGCCAGGTATCCTCCCATAATGTTATCCAACGCGATCGATTGGATATTCTCGCCTTCGATGTTGTAGCCAACAGCGACAACAGGAATTTTATCAGCACACTTTTTGATCAGTTTTTTATCCACATTGCCAGAAATAATAATGAGGGCATCCACATCACTTTTTAGCAAGTAGTCTAAAGAGTGTGAAACCAGCCTCTCCTGCCAACTGTTGACCGACATAAGTATTGAGTACCCATGCTCAGCCAGGACTTTCTCTATATCAATCAAAATACTACTCGTGTAAGGACTGTCTGGATTCTGCACCAGAACCCCGATAGTCAGGGAGCGTGTTTTTACTAACTTATCAACATAGACTTGCGGTTTATAGCCTAACGAGCGGATCGCATCCTCTATTTTTTCCGATTTATCATTCGAGACATATGAGGTGCGGTTAAAGTAACGTGATACCGTACTGGGCGAAACATTAGCCACTTTAGCTACTTGGTAGGCAGTCGGCGCTTTCTTCTTTGTTGTTCTATCCATGTGAAGACCCGAGGCATTAAAAACTGATTTTGATCAATTTTTCTAACATAACTTTATAGATTAGTGAAGAGAAAAGGGTTGATTAAAATCAACCCTTTGCGATCTGAGAATTAACAATAAAGGTAGGCGAATATCATTCCTGGCCTGAAATAACGTCCGGCAGTATATTTCATACTACTTCGGATTAGCCATTGATAAAGTGTTTCAATCCGATCACTATCGATGCCCTCGAAAGCAAACGCCTGAACAAAGGCCGCTTTATTGAAACGCAAATCGGGATTCACGCGGCCGTCAACTCTGAGCGCATCGATGTTTTTCAGCCGGTATAAACAGTCTTGCGCATCCGTCTCGTGCAACGATAAAACGTCCATCAGATCATGCGTTGTCACCTGGTATGACCCGTTAAACCCCTCGGGAGCCGCAAAGGGAATCTTGGCCGAAAGGTAAAGCGTTTCATACACCGTATTGAGTAAGTGTTCTGCGTGCTGTTTTTTACCGGATAATTTCAACGCACTGGCAAGACTAAACTGCACTCCGCCCCACACGTCTTGCGCTTGAAACGCCTCATCAGGACTGCCGTCGGCCAGTGTCATATTGGCCACACCAAGATGGGGACTATTTTTTAGGAAGTTGGTTTGATAGATAAAATCCAGTGTCCGGCTCACCCTTTCTGACGCGAAAAGTCCGTCAAGCCCCATCAGTTTCAAATAGGTATCGGCAATTAGCGCATCACCAAAACTGTTCTCTGAATCGAGTACCATCACCTGGTATTCAGGGCTAAAAGCCAGTGGAGCAGTCGCCAGTAACTGCTGTTTCTTAGTTAATCGCTGCTCATATTTTGAAAGCGGACTGTTTTCATCCACCTGATTAAGATAATCATTTAATTGCTGCTTATCGGCAACTTTATCTCCGCACAGACGGAGTCCCAGCGCTGCTAATGGTTGGAAATCCTTTCCGGTCAGGTGATTCACTTGGATAGGCGTAGCATAGAAGTGGTAATATCCTTGCCGCTCATCCCACAAACTTTGTTCCAATATCGCGAGCGATGTCTCCGAACGCTGCTGATATGCCTTCGCCAGGGTATGCTCACCCATGATGTCGGCTAAATAGCCGGCCACTCTGAGTCCCGCTGCCCATAAACTTGCACAGTAAATCGCGATACCATGTGAGGATAGATTGTCAAAGGTATCATCGGTTCCATGTACCAAAGGCAGGCTATCACCTTCCTCGATCAAAGAGGACAGATAGTTGATGCTCTCTTGCACTGCTGGCCAGCAGGCCTCAACGACGTGTTTATTACCTGTCTGCTGATAATGACGGTAAACCATTAAAATGAATTTCGGTGCGAGATCTTTCCACTCTTTCACATTGTGCCAGTGATACGCATCAGGCTTAATGTCAAAAGGACTGCCTAAATCATGAATAACGGCACCATACTCCGCCCGCACGCCTGCATATTTGTGATCCGTTAAGTCAGCGTAGGGTCTATCCGCATACTCCCAATAGCGGCGCGGCGTCTCCTCCTGGGTCAGAATAGCCTGAGCGAAAGCCTCCATGACCTTGCCATCAAGCTCTGGTAGCAGGTATAAAATCGCAAATGAACCATAGAAGTAAACATCGAGGGAGTTAAAAAACGGATAATCCACACACTCTTTGACTAAAAAACGATCGTTTCGATCCCACACTGTTGATTCAGCAAGAAAAGAAAGGGTATTCATCGCCATGGTGGCAAATCGCGTGGCACATGACGCATCCTGTATCTGCCGGGTTGCAGAATCCAGTAACTCGACTTGTTGCTGAACTATCCGCGCTTCAATCTCCTTCAGTTGAGGCAAGACTTCCTCTGCAATCCGAGTGGCGCGTTCTTTTTCAGTAAAAAACTGGCAATACGCTTTTTCTGAGCGCCAGTCATCTAACCAGATTTTACTGTGATCCATGATCTGTAAAAAACGCAGATCGAATGTTTCACCGGGTTGTAATTCGATTTGAACCACGACCAAGGCTGCCAGCGGCTCTCGGCCACTGTAGGTACCCGCGTCAAAATGCGCATTGGTACGACCAGTATTGAGTGATGCAATCAACTCTTGCTCTAACTTTGCCATATAGACAGAAGGTTTGACTGACACAACGACTTTGCCTGATTGCACATCTGCGCTGTTCACCACCGCTCCATACAGCATCTCGCCTTCGATGTCAGCGGGATACGGTGAGTCACTGCATAGGCTCACACCAACGAAGCGGTCATCACCACTGTGTATTGCCTTGCCGGTGTGGCACTGTTTTATCGTATTCCGCACTAAGCGACAGGCCGAATCCTGCATCCCATGACGAAGTTTCTGATAAGTAGAACCTATCAGGTTTTCTAAAGGCTGGGCTAATACAATCCGCTGCGTTTTCTCAGAATCGTTGGTTAACGTAAACTGATTCCAGTGCACTGGCAAAGAACACAGTTTTTTATCACCTTTCACAATAGGAGAAACAACGTTGCGCTCAACGCGTACCTTATCAAAACTGTGATATTGGTACTGAGCCTGGGGGTACAAAGCCTGATAGTGAATGGCATCAGGATTCACTGAGGAAATACTACCCAAACCGTGTGGCGACAGTGCTAATGCACGCGCTGATTGATTAATGATCAGACCATTAAAAAAGTCTATTGCCACCGAAACCTGAGTATTTAACCCTCTAGGTTCCAATGCAATCAAACGTTGAGTATGGTCAGTAAAAGCTATATTCCAACGAGAAAATGCCTCTTGGTTATCCAGATAAAAATCTAAACTCTTCAGTGCGGTTCTAATTCGTTCTAATGTGTGCGGGATATCATCAACCACTAACCTCTTACCGCAAAAACTAGCTGGATAAAATTCATTGAATCGTTGCAGATCAGCCAGATTACTAATATCAAGATTATCGATTTCTGGAGCATCCATCACGGAGATATAAAAATCATTAAAATTGATTTTTACTTCTGAGCTATCCACATAGATACCCGGAATAAAACTAAAATTCGGTGTAGTACCCTGCGGCGTCAAGGTAAATGTCGAACCTATTCCGCCCACAGCCATACCGGTATTTTCCGGGGTGGTTGATATGGGTGTGTACCAAGGTTGGAGAAATTCAACTGCCTCACCTTTACTGCTGAGTTGGCTCGACCAACCTGAATAGCTTGTATATGGAATTTTATTTATCATAATCGAAGTCCAATATTGAATAATTAATACCAATTGTTAATATCGATAAAAATGGAGGTATTAACAATGTTTAAAATAAACACACACCAGTTCGGATTACTGGAAAACATTATCATAACCAACCCTAATCATGGAATAGAGCTAAATATAATCAGTGGGTTTGGTGCGATGATAAATAAATTTATCGTTAACCATAGTCCATTCTCATTTATATCCGGTTATCAAAATAGTGATGAATTACTCCACACACATCCCTATTATTCCCGCAGTGCAAAACTGTTTCCTTTTCCTAATCGCCTCAAACATGGCCGCTATCAATACGCAGGTAAACACTATCAATTACCCGCCAACTTCTCATGGTCGCAGCATGCTGTGCATGGGTTACTCTATAATCAGCCTTTTCAATTGGTGGATTCACAAGCCACGGAGCAATACGCCCAAATCACGCTTCGCTTCAACACGGATTGCCTACACCCCGGTTATCCTTTCGCATTTCAGATTGATATCAGATACCTACTACAGCTTAATGGCTTACTAAGCTGCACCACAACGGTCAGAAACGACGGTTCATGTTCCTTGCCGTTCGGAGACGCATGGCATCCTTATTTTGCCCTGGGAGTCCCACTTAACCAATGTACCCTGACCATGCCGGCCTGCCACGAGGTCAAGCATGTGGACGATCTTCCCAGCGGGGACTTACAACCCTGCTCTCGCTTTGTCGAGGGCGCAACTCTTAACAATCAGTCCCTCAATCACTGCTTTTTATTCAAAGGGGATCAATCGATTGATTTGGCTCTGCAGCGCCACGATCAACGCGCTGCACTGCTTTATCAACAAGACTCGAATTATCCCTACCTTCAACTCTACACACCAAGTGATGAATCATCGATTGCGATTGAACCCATGACCTGTCCCGCCGATGCCTTTAACAATCAACTGGGTTTGATACACCTGGCACCGCATCAGCAGCAAAGCTTCCGTTGGCAGTGCCAGGCTATCTACAAACCGTATTAATCACATCGTCAGGGCACTCAGGTGCCCTTTACTTATTCACCTAGTACGATCTGAATGTGGTGCTCCCCTTCGGTGAAGATCGGTGCTTTATTGCCTTGCACTGTAACCCCGTCCACTTGCATCTCGGCAACGCCTTTACTGACTTGGTGCGGATTAACGACATGGATGTGGTAACGTGCACCGCGAAATTGGCGACAAACCTTAAACTCAGGCCAATCCGTCGGGATACAAGGATCAATCACCAGACCATCAATGTCTGGACGGATGCCCAAGATCCACTGCGTACCCGCGATATAGGTCCACGAGGAGGTACCCGACAACCAGGCATTACGTCCCAAACCAAATTGTGGATGCTCATCACCCAGGATATTTTGCGGATAGCAGTACGGCTCCGATTCAAAAGCCTCTATCTGATCGTTCTTTGAAGCCGGGTTGATTTGGCGGTAGTACTCGTAAGCTCGGTCACCATTACCCATTTTGGCTTCAGCGATCATCACCCATGGGTTGGAATGTAAGAATATGCCGCCATTTTCCTTCGCCCCGGGCGGATAGGTAGAAACGCCGCCAAGATCAGGATCAAACCCTTGGTAACCAGGGGTCGACAATTTAATCCCGTGCGCAGTATTGAGTTTTGCATAAACAGAATCGAGGGCCTGGCGCGCGCGCTCCGCAGTCGCGAACCCGGAAATAACCGGCCAACTTTGGCCATTGGTGTAAATTTGTCCTTGCTGATTGCGATGAGAACCAATCGGCGCTCCCTCTTCATCAAAATAACGCACAAACCACTGCCCATCCCAACCACATTGATTCACAATCCGTTGCATATGTGTGTACTGCGCCTGATAGTGCTCTGCCAATGACACTTCGTCCCGCAATTGGCACAAATCAAGCATATCTAACAGCGCTTTACCGTACATATTGGCAACCATCAGTGATTCTGCCCCGGTCGGCAAATTGACGGTATCGTTCCAATCTGCGAAACCAAGCAACGGCAAGCCATGCTGGCCGGTGTTAGCCTGAGTAAACGCTATCGCACGGCACAAATGTTGCCATACTGTCGCCGATTCAATCGCATTGCCTTGCTTATCTTTCTGATAGAAAGGAATAACTTTATTCAAGAAGTCGGCGTCGCCCGTCTCTTTAACATATTGAGTCACTGAATAAATGATCCACAAGTGGTCATCACCGTAGTAGTCGGGACGGTCCTCTTCTTCGCGTGAATCACCCCCATTCGCTTCCATGGTTGAGGGAAAAAATTGATGCATCGCTGAGCCATCGATATTTTGTACCGAGAGCAGACGCTCAATAAACTGCCGTGCCTCATCCGGCATATGTGCAATGACGCCAAGAATATCTTGTGAAGAATCGCGAAATCCGATGCCACGAGCGCCATAACCTAACTGGTAAAGTGACAGATATCGTGACCAGTTTTTGGTGGTATGACATTGACGCGGATTATGCACATTGAGCATTGAGTTCATCGCAGGATCAGGCGTCTCAACCTGGATCGTCGCGAGATAATCCTGCCAGAACTCTGCCAGTTCAGCAAAAGCGCGGTCAACCTCACTATGGTCGCGGTACTTATCCAGTAACGGTTGAGCAGCGGCCAGACTCTCCATTTGGGTAAGTTGCACCACGGTACGCTCGGTACGTTCTGGTGCCAACCAACCAATGCGCAGGTTCAGAGCGCCGATGTTATCACCGCGTAAGCACTCGCTGTTCGTCAGTTCCGGCTGATTCAGCGCTTGCGGCGCAGCCCAGCTTGCATATCCGCGATTGCCGAGAAATCGCTGACGATCTCCATCAAATGAACTGGCAGGACGATCGGCCGTCATCAGGTTCACCGCATAATCGCGCTTCATAAAGGCGTACTGCTCCAGCACTGTATGACCACTTTGCTGCGGGTGCGCCTTTACGATCATGGTCTGAGGCACCCAGTCAGCATTCACCAACTGCTTAAGTGCATCAAAGTGAGTGAACTCAAATACAGGAACCACATCAATGTGCAGCTCTGTATCCGAGATATTGGTCACTTTAATATCTTGCAGCAATACCGGATCTTGTCTCGGTACGAAAAAGGTACTTTCACAGCGAACGCCATAGGCCTCAGACACTATCGTGGTATACGATAAGCCGGTGTGGTTCTCAAATTTATCCAACGTCTTGAGTGTCGGGGTATAAAACGGTGAGAACACGGTTTCCTGACCGTCTTTGGTCCGTACTTTCAAGTAGAGCGTCGAGCCTTTAAAATCCGAATTGGGCAACTGAGCTATATATTTAGTAATGCGGTTGAGCGCAGGATCGCCCTTACAAAGCAGCACCCCGCCATTGCTATCCACTAAACCACCAAAATTTAACGTGCCCACGTAATTACACCATTTAATCGGAGTGCAAGGTGTGGTTGCGACATATTCTTTATTATTATCGTCAAAATATCCAAATTTCATCGTCACTATCCCTAGCCTCTTCCCGAACAGAAGAAGCTATTTAGTATTTTTCCATTTATATTATTGCTCTAAAGAACCGTATTAACTGGCCAAAGAGTTTTCACTTAATGCATCAAATAAATGAATAGCATCCAGATCTAAATAGAGAGTTAACTCATCTTGCATCACTTCTGCCGACTGGGTCTCTACCATCAGAGGTTGACCGGCAATTTCTGTTCTCAACAGAATACTTGCGCCCAATAGCTCTTTATCAATGACTTTTACCGTAATCGGTAACACACGGTCGTGATCTATATGTTCAGCACGTAAGTGAACATCTGTGGGACGGATCCCTAAATGTAGTGCCAAGTTTTTCGACGCATGTGCTTTAAATCGATCCGGAAGCGGAATAGCAACATCGCCCAATTCAACCAAAAACTCATGACCGGCACTGCTCAATTTGGCATCGAGCATATTCATCGAAGGATTACCGATAAACTGGGCCACAAATTTATTTTCCGGACGTTGGAATACTTCGGTTGGCGTGCCAACCTGAGCCACATAACCATCTTTGAGAATGACAATACGATCCGCTAATGTCATCGCCTCAATTTGGTCATGAGTCACGTAGATGGTGGTGGTTTTTAACTTACGATGCAGTTGCTTAATTTCTTCACGCATCACGCCGCGCAGTTTAGCATCGAGATTCGAGAGTGGTTCATCGAATAAAAACACCTTGGGCGTGCGCACCATGGCTCGTCCCATCGCGACCCGTTGCCTTTGACCTCCCGATAACGCTTTCGGCTTACGGTCAAGCAGCGGCTCAAGCTCAAGCATCTTGGCCGCCTTGCGCACCTCAACATCAATATCCGCTTTCTTCATCCCTTTCAGTTTGAGAGCAAACGCAATGTTTTCATACACGGTCATATGCGGATAGAGCGCGTAACTTTGAAAGACCATGGCCAAGTCTCTGTCTTTCGCGTCCACTTTATTGATCAACTTGTCGCCGACATAGATATCGCCCGATGATATACTTTCCAAACCAGCCAGCATGCGGAGTGTGGTTGATTTGCCACAACCGGAAGGACCAAGAAAAACCACAAATTCGCCATCCTGCACGGTAAAGTTAAAGTGTTTAACCACATCGACATTACCAAAAGACTTCTGAATATTTCTGAATTCGACTCGAGCCATTACTTATTCTCCTCAGTGCGTTCTAACAACATATTTTGATAAGCAATAGCACTTTGTTTAAGTGTTCTTTTTTGCGTTTCATAATCGACGTAAACCATTCCAAAGCGTTGACAATAACCAAATGCCCATTCGAAATTATCCATTAGACTCCATGCAAAATAGCCATCAATTTGCACCCCTGACCGAATGGCTTCGTCCACCGCGCAAAGGTGTTGCTGGAAATAACGCACCCGCTGCTCATCATTGACGTGACCATCAACGCACTGGTCATCACCAGCGGCACCATTTTCGGTGACATAAAGAGGCGGCAAATTCGGGTAACGCTCTTTTAAACGTACCAGCAGATCCGTTAACCCTTGTGGATAGATTTCCCAATCAATGTAGGTATGTTCATTCTGGCTTTGCTTGACCGTTTCGATATCACCCTGGTCATTAAATCGCACCACATTTCGGGTGTAATAATTGATGCCAATATAATCAACAGGTGCAGACATAATCTCCAGATCGCCTTGCAGAATCATCGGCATATTGGCCGACTCTTTCTCAACCACCAGACGCGGGTATTCGCCTTTAAGAACAGGGTCAATAAACCAGTGATAGTTCTCTGCGTCGGAATAGTCGGCAGCCCCCTGATCGTGTTCAGAATAGGGATAGGCCGGTGAGGCATTAAACACCACGCCATGTTTCGAGGCTGGCGCGTTATTACGTAACACAGGCATAGCTAATCCGTGTCCTAGCATCATGTGGTGTGATGCTAAAAATCCCTCACGCTCGCCTTCAATCCCCGGAGCATGAATCCCCCAGCGGTATCCTAAAAACGAAGCAACAAACGGTTCGTTCAAGGTGGTATAAACGTCGATTTTGTTGCCAAAATACTGACTGACGACATCCGCATAGTGAGCAAATTTATAGGCAGTCTCACGATTCAGCCATCCCCCCTTTATCTTCTAAGTACTGAGGCAGATCCCAGTGATAGAGAGTGACATAAACTTGCATACCCTGTGCATGACACTCATTAATGATCTGCTCATAAAAGTCCAGCCCCTCCTGATTCACTACCCCGTCCTGTGGCATGATACGCGGCCAGGCAATAGAGAAACGGTAAGCATCGACCCCCAGACTGGCGATCATTTCAATATCTTGTTTCCACAGATGATAATGATCACAAGCGATATCACCATTATCCCCTTTGTCGACTTTACCCGGCTTGCGGCAGAAGGTATCCCATATCGATGGCGTTCGCCCTCCTTCCGCCACACCACCTTCAATCTGATAAGATGATGTGGCGACACCGAATACAAAGTCTCTGTTACGTAACTGAGAAGCCTGAGGAAGTTCATATTTATTCATTGTCTTAACCTTTAAAAAATCTAACCTTTTACCGCACCAGAAGTGAGACCACTGATCATCTGTTTAGAAGCAAACAAATAGGCAACTACCAGAGGTAATATCGAAATTGTCGTACCGAGCATCACCGCTCCCCACGGCGTATTAGGGATGCCTTGAACACTTCTCAGTGCCTGGGTAATGACGTAATTTTCCGGCGTCGTCAACACCACTAACGGCTGCATAAACATATTCCAGAAGAAAACGAACTGCACAATGGCCAATGTCGCCAATGCCGGCTTCATTAAGGGAAGCACCACACTCCAATATGTTCTTATCTGTCCGGCACCATCCAATTTAGCTGCCTCTAATAGTTCTTTGGGAATAGAAGCCACCACATGCTGACGCATCAAAAAAATACCAAATGGAGTCGTAGTAAACGGCAGCCAAACCGCAATATGGTTATCCAACAAACCAATAAACTTAATAATCATAAAGTAAGGAATTAAGCTCAATACCGGCGGTATCATCATTGAACCAACCAACATGCCAAACAGCAGTTTTTTTCCTTTGAACTGAAATACACCAAATGCATAACCACCCATACTACAAAACAACAGCGAAATAGTGGTACCAAGGAAAGCGACATAAATTGAATTAAACATCGCCTGCCAGAATGGCATGATTTCTTTTAGCTTCTCGTAGTTGATTGCCAGGCTGTCTCCGATAGCAAAACTAATCCCGGATCCAAAAATTTCCGTCCGATCCCGTGTGGATAACAATGCCGACCAAACAAAAGGAAATATCGTTACGATGGCAGAAACGATCAGAATCACACCTAATATAACCAACAGTACTTTTGTGAAAACTTCAACTGACCTGTCACTTGGCTTTAATGCGAGCATCACTGAAGTATTAGTGTTAAGAGCGTTAACTGGCATCTTATTGTTCCCCTAAGCCTTTCTTACCAAAAAAGAAAAATTGAATCATGGTACAGGTTGCAATCAGGGCAAACAGCAGCCAGGAAATGGCCGAAGCTGTACCCATCTCGAGCCATTCCCAACCCACTTTGTACAAATACATCGAAATGGTCAGTCCAGATTGGCCGGTACCACCGGTACCGCGAGTCAGAACAAAAGGTTCTTCAAATAGCTGTAGGTTACCGATAATGGTCATGGTTACAGCGAAGAAGATAAAAGGACGGATCATAGGTAAAGATACATTCCAGAAACGGCGGAAGGCATTGGCGCCATCCATGCGTGCCGCTTCTAATATATCCTTAGGAATAGTCATTAGACCTGTAGTGTAAAGGACAATATTAAAACCGGTATATTTCCAGAACACCATAATCGCGATAGAAGGTTTCACCAGAGTCGCATCATCCAACCAGCGGATAGGCTGGAAATCATTCACCCACGCAAAAGCCCAACCAAACCAAGAGCTGTCAGCCAGCGCAACTAATGTTTGGTTAATAATGCCTGTACTGGGTGAGTACATATTAAAAAATATCAGTGATGCGGCGACGGTCGAGGTAATATAAGGTAAAAAATACGCCGAGGTAAGCCAGTGACGCAAACGGTCACCCATAGAAACGAGAATATAGGCGACAGGAATCGCAATTAAATGCTGCGCCACACCCGATGTAATTGCCAGCCAAAAGGTATTTTTCAGTGAGCGCCACAGCCATGGGTCGGTAAGCGCTACTTGATAATTCTCAAGCCCAACGTATTTCATTGCATCCAAACCTTCCACCGGATTCCAGGCGTGAAAGGAAAGATAGACCGAAAACAGTAAAGGAAAAATGCCAAACACGGAAAATATACATAAAAATGGCAACAAGAAACCGTAGGGTGTAAGCGCTTTCAAATTTAAATGAAAAAAACGCTTATCCGATACACCTTCCATCGTTTTACTTTGTGAGAAATTCATAATAACGACCTCTTGCCCAGGGAACCGATAATTTAAGGTTCCCTGAGCACTGATTCTTATAGATTACGCGTACGGCGCTTAATTAGACGTTCGGCTTCTTTAAGCGCCGTTTTTATATCCTTATCTTCATCCAATACTTCCATTAGTGCATTTTCTAATACAATGGAACGAGCGATGTGGTCGCCTTTTGATGGCTGGACAGGCTTGATATTTTTCGCCACTTCGGCAAACAGTAATCTCGCTTGTTGGCCACCCAAAAACTCAATATGCTCTTTAAACATGTCGTCATCATAAGTGGTCGTATTGGCAGGGAATGCCGCAATCGTAGAAAAATGTTTCAGTTGGACATCACGTTCAGTCGTCATATATTTAATCAATTCCCAAGCTTCATCCTGATGTGACGATTGTTTTGGTATCGATAAAAAGGAGCCACCCCAGCTGCCATAAATTCCGTTAGGCAAATGTGACACGGCCCACTTTCCTTTGGTCTCCGGAGCAATCCAATTCTGCAAGTGACCTAGCAGCCATGCACCCGAAAGCTGAGTCGCGAATGTACCTTTACGAAAACCTTCGTACCATTCGTTTGACCACGCCAGAATGCGACCATCCAACCCTTTATCGCGAATCTCTTTCGCGATTTTAAACGCATTCACAAAACGCTCAGAGGTGACAACCGGGTTACCGTCTTTATCAAAGTAAAGGCCTTCGCCCTCAGGCACAGTAGTAAAAATAATCGCCTGAGCGACGTCAGCTGCTGACGGAATAAGCTGAATATTCAGCTGCTTAAGTTTCTCACCCGCCGCGATATAAGAATCCCAACTTTTGAGCACTTCATTGATATCTAACCCGGCTTGTTTAAAGATATCGGTGCGGTAATACATGACACCTGGCCCCAAATCGACCGGAATGCCGTACATATCGCCATCCGCGCCCTTGCCTTGCGCCCAGGCATAAGGAGCGAACCGTTCTTTATACTGGTCGGCCTGATACTGTTTGGATAAATTGACCAGCCCGCCAGAGGCGACAAAAGGGCCAATTTTTTCAACATCCACCACAATCACATCCCCTGCACCGGACCCAGTCGCGAGGTTGGTGGTTAACTTGGTATGGTGATCACCATGATTATTCATCAGGTAATCTACTTTGATGCCGGTCTTTTTTTCAAAGTCGGGGAGAAGCACTTTTAAGCTACTGTCGAAATCAGGGAATCCGTCAAAGCGAATCGGTTCATTGGCCGCAGTCGCAGTGGCAACGAGCCCAAATGCCGCTGCGCTGGATAGCAGAAGAGTCTTAAGTTTCATCATACATCCTTAATAATTTATAACGTTTTTAGTAAATCCTTCACGGAATTTCTCACCACCAAAACTGGTGACAGTTGGAAATTCACATCGCATTTATTTTTACTTAGTTTTTGAATGGTTAACTGTACGGCCTCGATGCTCATTTCCTCGATTGGAAAATTGACCGTGGTTAAGCCTGGCGTGAGATAACGAGCAAACAGAACATTATCGAACCCCACCAGTGAAACATCCTCAGGAACCGAGAATCCTTCCCTTTTTAATACTTCAAACGCCCCAAAAGCCATATGGTCATTTGAGGCAAAGACGGCTGTAAAATGCCCCCCTCTTCGCAGCAGTTTCTGCATGGCACTGACTCCGGTTTCTTCGGTAAAACTCGCTTCAGAAACAATCGCCGGGTTATATACCAGCCCGGCCTCCTCTAAAGCGCGCCTGTAGCCTTGCAAACGCCCCCGTGCATCGGACTTATCCAAAGGACCGGTAATACATGCAATGCGCTTGTGTCCCTTCTGCAATAGATACTGAGTGGCCAGCCTAGCTCCCTCTTCATTATCGATATCGATGCAACTGGCCTGCATTTCCGGTATCACTCGGTTAATAAGGACTATCGGAATCCCTTTCGCTTCTAACGCAATCAGATAATCATCACACAGCTGCTGAGTATGCAGGATCAATGCATCCACCCGACGACCCAGTAAAAATTCGACTGACTCTCGCTGACCTTGCTCGGTGTTAGATCCCGCGGTAACCACGGCGTGATAACCTAAACGGCGCAAATGGCCTTCGATACTCTGCAAAATCCCTGAAAAGAACGAGCCCCCCCAGTTCAGGCACCACGACACCAACGCTACCGGTTCGGCTGGATGCTAACGCCTGAGCTATTGAATTAGGTCGATATCCAAGCTCTTTAATCGCTTTCTCAACTTTCAATTTCTTATCGTGACTTACGCGCGTTGTCCCGTTGACCACTCTTGAAACCGTTGCTTGGGAAACACCTGCAAGTTCTGATACATGCTTAATCGTGACCAAAAGAACCTCATGCTTGAAATCGCTTACAGACAGAGTATTTCGGATCCTGTCTCCGTGGATTGTGAGATTCATCACGGCAAACCCAGGCTTACAACAAGCAATACAATAAAAATTGAAAACTCCAACAGTTTCATTTCATATCATGAAAGACTTTCATAACCTCTAGCTGAAGAATTGACCTGCTAAACATCCGTTGCGATTTAATCTATTGTATTTTTATAGGCAACTGAAATTGCTCGGTTAATTGTGACTGATGCTCTGCCATCTGCTCCAGACTTTGACTGTGAGCCGTCAATTGCTCGGCGCGAAGTAAATTTTGCTCGGCTAATACCTGGATGTGGTTGACATGGTTTGTCGCTTCTTTTGCAACCGATTGGTGTTGAGTCGTTGCAGCAGCAATGTGGTGACTGCGATCTTCGATCTGGTTCAACAGGGCATGCACATGACGCAATGATAAATTGACGCTGTCCGTCTGGCTAATGCAGCTAGCCATATCACCCACACACGCTGTTATTTGCTGAACCGCTTCACTGGCACGAGTTTGCAGTTGCTCTATTTTGGATTGAATTTCTTTGGTACTGATATTAGTTTTTGCCGCAAGTACGCGAACCTCATCCGCAACCACAGAAAATCCCCGTCCCTGTTCTCCAGCTCTCGCCGCTTCGATCGCCGCATTGAGCGCTAATAAATTGGTTTGTTCAGAAATACCGGAAATGACATCCAGAATTGAATCAATGCCCTCAGAATCACAGTTCAGCTGATGAATCGTCTGCGTGGTCTCATTCAGACGGAGTGACAGTAGATTTAACAGCTCGACATTACTTATCATTGATTGTTGACCATAAGTAGAATCTGAGACTGCCGAAGTCACAATGGATAACGTTTGATTGGCGGAACAAGAAATATCGTTGACCGCTGACTCTATTTCCTCCATCGCTGTCGCTATCAAAGCCGTTTGCGATGTTTGTTCCGCAATGGTCAGCTTGAGCCCTTCACTCGTTTGCTGATTTTGTAACGAAGCATGAGTCAACTGTGTGGCGGCGTTACCTATCTGCCTGATAATATGGGCCAAGTCGTCGATTACGACATTGACCTGGGCTGACACATAACCTAGCTCATTACGGGTAGATAGCTTGATTTTTTCGGTCAAGTCTTTTGCAGAGACCTTATTGAGAACCTGCAGCAGGTTTTTGCTTGGACGGCGAATCAAGTTCGCAATATGGATGCCAATAAACAACGCAAACACGACACAGAGCGATGACATCAGGATGAGGGTGCTTAACGTCCTATCAGCCTGATTTTCGGCTTCGACATAACGTAACTTAGCGGAAGAAGCCGCGTAATCCGACAAGCTATCGATTGTTTCTAATTGAGCATTTATTTGCTCTCTCAAGCGTTCTCTTTGCTGCTGTAACGTGTCGTAAAGCTCAACAACAGCGACATGCTGTGCGAGTGCACCCATCGCAGAAAACAATTGCTGCTGAAATAAACTTAACGAAGTGTCGCTTTGCTGATAAAAAGAGGGGACCAGAGATTTAAACTCAAGTACCGCTTTATCAAATCGTTGTTTGCGCTGGTGAAAGCGCCGCCCTATCGCACGAGTTTCTATTACGTCTTGCAACGCAAACGCTTCATTCATCTCTCCGACAATTATCCCCACTTGAGTAAGAAGCCTCTCCACCACTTGGCGTTTATCATCTTGTTTGGTTACTGCCAGATTACCCAACAGGTTGCTATTTAACTGCATCGCCAGCGATTGAAACAGAGACTGCTGATGCATAGCTTGTTCTTTCAGCTCAAGATAATGTGCATAGTTCTGTACTATCTCATTGATATCAATAAAGCTATTTTTAGTTTTTTGCTTTATTTTCGCAAGTACGTCGTCCACCCGGGGATCCTGAACCGCGACATCCTCAAACCATTCAAGGAGACTGTTATGGCTGGCGATTTTTGCATCAATAACTTGGCTCACTCCCTCCAGTTCATCCCAGTAGACAGAAAACAAATATGCGTCCAGGTGGCGATTAATATCGAGCAAACTGGTTTTAAGCTCTCCGGAATGGAGCATCAAAGGGGTAGATTCTTGTACCATAAACGCCAAACTGGAATTCACTTCCTTGTTACTCTTTAGTAACACCCCGGCCAGAAATAACATCATAAAAATAATCAGGAAAAATCCAAGATACACTCTAGAGACAATCGAACCCAATAACATATTACAACTCTACAATATGGCTAAAAATAAAATTGGCATCCAAGTAAAGGTATCTGTAGACACCTACTCAGACATGTTGTGATTAACTTTAAACACCCATAAAAACAACAATATTATGTCTATGAAAATAATGAAAACCATCTGGTATTTCACAATTGTTCAATGCAAAAACATAAAAATAGAAAGACAAAAAGCAAACTATAAATATCAATAAGTTAAAACAAAGAAATCATCTCAAATCTGGATTACACCCAAAATAGCACTGCCAATAGCAAACAATAAACTTCCATATAAAAATCAACAAATGAAAACATTCAAATAGATGAAAATTTCAACGAAACTATCCGTAATTAACATTACTGCTATTTATCACTATCAGATTATTACATTGATATTTGGGTAGAAATATATTAAAACAAGGCATGATGATTATACTATCCGTATCCAACTGCCAGGGTTCTGATTTATTATGACCTGACAGGACATATCACCCCCTATTAATGAACCTGTGCGATTACGGATAGTATCCTTATTTATGTCTTCATTTTTATCTGGATTGGGTGCACTCGTCATGACTGGCTGGTACCTGAAACAGACCCTGTATCAGGAGATAATCAGATGTATTATGGCTTTGATGTCGGTGGGACCAAAATCGAGTTTGGTGCATTCAACGATAAACTTGAACGGATTGCCACCGAACGTGTCACGACCCCGACACACGATTATGCATTACTGCTGGAGACCATCACTGGTCTGGTGGCTAAGTATGATCAGCAATTCGATGTCAAGGGCAGCATTGGCCTTGGCTTGCCCGGCATGGAAGATGCACTGAGCGGTACCGTACTTACGGTAAATATCCCAGCCGCCAATGGCAAGCCGCTACGCACCGATCTTAAGGAAACGATCGGCCGTCAGGTCAAAATTGAAAATGACGCTAATTGTTTTGCACTATCAGAGGCCTGGGATGAAGAACTAAAACAGACTCGGTCCGTTCTGGGACTGATTTTAGGTACGGGGTTTGGTGGTGGTTTTGTCTATAACGGTCAGATTATTTCTGGTCATAACCACGTTGCCGGAGAAGTCGGCCACATGCGAATACCGGTCGATGCCTGGTTCCACCTTGGGGCGGAACAAGCACCGTTACTCAGTTGCGGCTGCGGCAAAAAGGGCTGCATGGATAACTACTTATCTGGGCGGGGGTTTGAACTACTTTATCAACACTACTTTGGTGAACAACGCTCGGCAGTCGATATCATCCATGGGTTCCAACAAAACGAGATTAGTGCACAGCGACACGTTGAGCGTTTTATGGAACTGTTGGCCATTTGTTTCGCCAATATTTTTACGGCGAACGATCCAGACGTAGTGGTGCTCGGCGGCGGTTTATCCAACTTCAGTCTTATTTATGATGAACTGCCTAAGCGTATCCCGAAGTATCTGTTACCGATAGCTCAGTGCCCTAGAATCGTTCAGGCTAAACACGGCGATGCCGGAGGGGTGCGCGGCGCGGCATTTTTGAATATCCGCTCAGCGAGTCATTCTGAATCAGCCGCCTCAGCAGTATAGTCACTCATGATTAGATTCAAAAAGCCAACGGTAAAAAGTTGGCTTTAGAAACAATTGATTGTGTAATCAATTGATCGGGATCGAAATCGTGAGAGTCTGATCCTGCTGATAACCACAAATCGGGTGAGTGCTAGATAATCAGGAGTGTAAGGATAAAGCTTGTTACCTGAAGAATAATAGAAACCTTCGGATTGTGATGGGAATGATATAACGTCCTTAGCGTATTCGAGATGATAACAACAATCTCGTTCTAAAGAACTTTCACACAAAATGATACGTCGATTTTTAGGAATCGCAAACTTGTACACATTTTTGTTACGGATGGTTTACGCAGATTTCGAACGGACATAACTTGTCCCTAAATGTTGTAAGAAAACAACTCAATTCAGTTTAGGGCACTTTATGGGGCTTAAAAGGACAGCTTATGCTTTTATTGGGACGCTTTATGCTTTCAGCGCCAAATTGGGTGGAGGCCCCAGCCACATCCCGGCACACACATCATCCGCTGTGGCTGCTTCCTTCCGGACCTGACCAGGTTCACGAACTAGTGTTGCGGGAGGACCAAGGCCCCCATAGTTCACTTCAGCTTGCGGCCGAAGAGTGGGGAGGATTATCAAGCATCCCCATCCTCATTGCAACCCCAAATCAGACCAAAAGCATTGATTTTCTTTCAACTGTCCAGCAATTGAGCGATTCGGTGTTCGAATCACAAGCCATGATAAAGCGCGTCGCGTGTATCCTGACCTGCCCAGCTGCGTTTTTCATCAGTCATGGCGCCATCGGTTTGCTGGATAACATCATGCAGCGACAATTGCTTGCTGCGCCCGCTTGACACCCCAACGGCCATCGTTACCTCAAAACTGATGTCACGCTCGGTGCAAATAAACAGGAAGCTGTGCAGTTTATTCACTACCGACTTCAGCTCTTCACCTTTTACATCGCCAATCAGCACAAACTCATCACCACCGGTTCGATAAGCTTTGCCACGCCAGACATGATTGATGCGGCTGGCCAGTTGCTTTAGTACCTTGTCACCGATTTCAGGACCATAGTTGCCATTAATCGATTTA
The DNA here is from genome assembly GCF_019226825.1 of Vibrio ostreae. NCBI lineage: Bacteria > Pseudomonadati > Pseudomonadota > Gammaproteobacteria > Vibrionales > Vibrionaceae > Vibrio > Vibrio ostreae. Next base: position 477,520 of record NZ_CP076643.1, on the reverse strand, counting down.
AAGTCATTCACATCCAAATATATCAGCGTGTTACTCGGCGAAATTCCGCGTCGGTAGCGACGATACAAGGCTCGGCGGTTACGTAGTTTGGTCAGATTATCGGTGTCTGACAAAAAGTGCAGATAACCCGCGATAAGCAATAAAAACACGCTCAGAGATGCAAACAACCATTGACTATGCCGGGCAACTCGTTGTTCAGTCAAAAGTGTCGCACGCCAATCCGGCTGATAGTCATAATGTTTAACGATTTTCTGTGAGTCGATAATTTTGATCGCACGGCTGATAAGCGGAGCGAGTGCGGCACCAAAGGCATTTTTCGGAAACGCAATGCCGACATGATAAGTATAAAAACTGCCGATCAGCTCATCTTCAACAATAGGTAAGAGAGAATGGGAGTGACGTAATACATCGTTAAAGTTACCCAGGCTGAGAACAATGTAATCAACCTGCTTCTCGACCAGTGCCTGAATCAGTTCATTTTGCGAATCGAAGGTCTGCAAGGTTTTGTTGGGCAGCATGCGCATCATTAGCTCTTCGAAAAAGTCGTTTTTCACCACACCAATGCGTTCAACCACCAACTCCGACACATTGCTGTAGACGTTATCCTTATAACCCTCACGTTTAACCATTATGGCCTGAGGGCTGTAATAACTTTCGCTGAAATAGACTTTCTCTTTGCGCGGCGGTGAGATAGTGATTGGCGCGATCATATCGATGCGGGCCTGCTGGATGTCGTTATACATGCTTTCCCAGGTTTCGTCGGCTTTGCTGACCAAATCGCATTTTAGTACTAAGAGATCACAGGCCTGAAACAGGATATCCGCGCTGATACCACGCACCGAACCGTCACTGGCGTAGTGAGCAAACTGAGGTATATTTTCCAGCTTAACCCGCAGCGGACGCTGTAAATTGATATCACTGTCGAGTACCGCCTGGCGCAGAGCCTGCTTGCGGATATCGAACTGATATTTTTGTATCGATTCGCGCAGTAATTTCTGCACTTTCGCCGAATGAATATAGGCCTCAAACTGATTCAGCAACGCCCCGTGCTGACCTTTCGGCACCACAATCGACACCGGCTGAATAGAGATATGGTCATTCAATAGCTGAGCATCCATACCTGCACTCAACATAGGTTTGAGCTGATTGATGGCATCGATCACGCCATCCACTTCGCCACTTTTGAGCATCGCCTGCGCATCTTCGGCCCTGTCGTACTCAACCTGCTCAATATCGGGGTAGTTTTTCGCCACCAGCTCTCCATAAATCGTCCCTTTCGGGATACCGATACGCTTAATCCCGGTTAGCGTCGCATTATTATGGCTGTATAAATAGGTGTATTCGATATTGGTCGGCGCAGAGTAATCAAACCGCTGAGCGCGCTCACTGGTATAGGTAACATTGGCGGCAAAGTCTGTTTCGCCAGACTCAACGGATTTAAGAATCGCATCAAAGCTGGGATAATTGACATATTGAATGTCGACATTGAATTGATACGCGATGGTATCAAACAGCACGCGCGTGACCACATCGTCGGCTTCGGTAGCGACTAAATAGGGCGCGTCAGCAGTTTGCTCTGCATGGACCGATACTGAACAGACGAACAGCACCAGACCCAAACAAGCACGAGTGACTAGAGTTTTAAGCATTGACGTTGGTATAAATACATTTTTATTTTAGTAGTGACTGATAATAACCATTTTTTAGGCATATGCATAAAGACTTCATTGAGCCCAGCTCATAACTTTGCACTGACTTAGATTTTTCATGCATATTTTACAGCGGTTGTTGCTCATTACTCTTGAGGATGTAGTCGGTCATCCAGGCCGTTGCCAGCAGACATAACCACACGACAAACACCGGATTAGGGACGTCAATTTCCGGTGACAGAATCACGGCCATAAATCCGACTGAAGGCAGTGTCCAGCATAGCAATTTACCCCACTGGAATTTTTTGTGTTGGCTCAGGTTTTCGATCACTGCCACTAATCCGGTCAGGCACAAAGCAAGCACCGCTGCCATCTGCAGCCCGGCAACCCAAAGCGGAACCACAAGAGCCAACGGCCACCAGCTGTGTTGCTGGGTCGGTTTCCAGCTTGCCGCCGCCCACCAAATCATGCCTATCGCGATGATCTGCACCATGGTCATGGCCGGTGTCCCTGACAGCTTCCCGGCCGACTGAGTGACCATGATGCCGACTTCCAGGGTCACCACAATCAAAATACCCACTGCGATCACCGGCATATTACGCGGGTGGGAAAATACCACCATCAACAGAGGGAAAATGACCCACATGCTGACCGAAAGCGAGGCAGGCTGATAAGGAATGGTTAACGCATAACTTAATACGCCCAGCAGCAGAATAACACCGCTGAAGCCGCTGCGGCTTAGCAGCCACAAAGCCGGAATGACAAACGCAATAAATGGCATGTCACCACCACTCAGGCCAAGTGCTCGCGCACAGACCATCGCCAGCAGTATTGTGGTGATGAACTGAAAAGTAGACAATAGCAACGCCCGCTCCTTATCCTGTCCCTGGAATCCTTACCCTAGAATAAAATAGGACTTTGTCATTATGGACCAATTTTTAATGCAGATCTTTGCCGTTATTCACCAAATTCCCTGTGGAAAAGTCTCCACTTACGGTGATATTGCACGTATGGCCGGTTATCCGGGTTATGCCCGCCACGTCGGTAAGGCGCTCGGAAATCTGCCTCCGGACAGCACCCTGCCGTGGTTTCGGGTTATTAACAGTAAAGGTGAGATTTCCCTCACCGGCCCTGATTGGGAGCGACAAAGGGAGAAACTGGTTGCGGAAGGTATCGCGGTAAGCAGCGCCGGTAAGATTGCACTGCGTCTGTTCCGCTGGCAGCCGGTTTAGTTATACGCTGGTTTAGTCATTCACCGGTCTCAGTTCTCAACCGATTTAAGTTACTCAGCGCGTCATTGTTACCCTGTGCCTCATGAACACGGATCAGGTTCATCTCGACCTGGTGCGTGCGCTTGTCGTCGGTAATCACGCCATAATGACTGTCACTGATGAACATCAGACGACCATCCACTTCGATGCGGGCGCTGATTGAATAGCGGTGTTTCGGATCAATGTCGGCGCAATCATAAGGAATAGAAAACTCAAACGGCACCTGCTGCCCCCAGGTGGTAAACTCCTGGGTTCCGAGCAGTGTAGCCGGCGCATCCGCTTTTGAAACATCAAACAGGGAAACCCGTACAATCGCGTTATCCGGCAGCGCAATACGCTCGCGATAAGCAACTGTGCCGCTCACGGTATCCAGCACCTTGTCGGGCATAATTTCAGCTTTTTCCAGAGCAGGCGTGGTTTGAAGCATGCCATTATCGGTCATCTGGCAACCGGATAAAGCCGAGCCAATAATTAACGTTGACGTCAAAATCAGAATATTTTTCATCGTGTTTTTATTTAGTGAACCTGTATTCATTGTAGATAACGAAGATTGGCGTGTCATCCTTATACGCAGGTCTTGACAAGCATTTGACCTGGCTCACAAAATAGTAGAGTAAAAACACAATAAGAGAGGCGCTATGAGCAAACCATTGCAAGAGCTGTTGAGTTTACTCCAGCTGGAAAAACTGGAAGAAGGATTGTACCGCGGCGAAAGTGAAAACCTTGGCCTGCCACAGGTATACGGCGGGCAAGTGATTGGTCAGGCACTCTCTGCTGCGCGCTATACCGTGGATGCAGGGCGCACCGTACATTCTTTCCATAGCTACTTCCTTTATCCGGGCGATCCGGAAAAACCAATCATCTATGATGTCGAGAACCTGCGTGACGGACGCAGTTTTTCTACCCGCCGGGTCAAAGCGATTCAAAACGGCCGCCCTATCTTCTACCTCACCGCCTCATATCACGGTGAAGCGCCGGGCTTTGAACATCAGAAAACCATGCCGGATGTACCCGGGCCGGAAAACTTTGCTTCCGAATCGGAACTTGCGGAGCAGATTGCTCACCTGCTGCCGCCACAAGTGAAAAAAATCTTGTGCGGTGAAAAGCCAATTGAAATGCGCCCGGTCACCGTGATTAACCCTCTCAAACCAGAAAAGGCAGAACCCAAACAGTACCTCTGGATTCGTGCCAACGGCGCTATGCCCGACAATCAGCTGATTCACCAGTATCTGCTGGCCTACGCTTCCGACTGGGGCTTCCTGGTGACCGCCCTGCATCCTCATGAAGTCACGCTGATGACGCCTAAGTTTCAGGTTGCCACCATTGACCACTCTATCTGGTTCCACCGTCCGTTTAAAATGGATGAATGGTTGCTGTATGCCATTGAGAGCCCGACGGCCAGCAATACACGCGGTCTGGTACGGGGCGAAATATACAATCAGCAGGGTGACCTGGTCGCCAGTGCTGTACAGGAAGGGGTGATGCGATTTAAAGATCGCTAGGCAGCCAGCCTTTTCATGCTTTACCTTGCCCTTAGGGTAAGCGTTACACTGTTGGCGGAATTCACCTACTGGAGGTCATCTTATGGGATGCTGTAATCAACCACCAAACGGCGGCAGTTCGGATATCAAACCGCTGCTGAAAGCATTTGCCGGTCTGCTGATTTTCGTTCTGCTGCTCGCCTGGCTGTTTGGCTGACAATCGGGCGTGCGCCCGGAACACGTTAAGACAGTGGCAACTCGGTGGTGTATTTTAATGATTCCATTGCAAAGGTGGAGGTCACGTTATTGAGCCCGTCGACGCCGTTGACTAACTTCTTATAAAACTGGTCAAAGTGTTTCATGTCTTTGACCAGTACTTTCATCATGTAATCATACTCTCCCGCCATGCGGTAAAACTCCATCACTTCCGGATAAGACTCAACGCTACTGACAAAACGCTGATACCATTCATGGGAGTGATCGCTGGTTTTCACCATCACAAACGCGATAAAAGCTAAGCCGAGTTTATCGGCATCGAGCAATGCCACCCGCTTGGTCAGTACACCACTCTCTTCCAGCTTTTTCAGCCGTTTCCAGCACGGCGTGGTGGTCAGGTTGACGGCCTCTGCCAGCTCATTGAGTGACAGGGTCGCATCCTGTTGCAACATGGCCAGAATTTGGCGGTCCACTTTATCCAGTTCCATTACAACTTCATCATTGGGAGAAAATTATTCTCCAAACCTAGCAACCCAGGCCGAATTTAGCCAAGCTTTTCTCACCGAAGGTGGGTAAATTATTTCCATTACCTGTTAAGGAGCACAGTCATGCAGCGCGATACCCAATGGACAACCGATGCCATCCGCATCCTCGAAGCTGATGTACAACGTACAGCAGATACTCACTTGATCAAGCTTGACCTGCCCTGTTTGGACGGTATCGATATTTACCTCAAGGACGAGAGCACCCACCCGACCGGTTCACTCAAGCACCGCCTGGCGCGTTCCCTGTTTCTGTATGCGATTTGTAATGGCTGGATTGGCCGTGATACGCCGATTATTGAATCGTCTTCCGGTAGTACTGCGGTGTCTGAAGCCTATTTTGCCCGTCTGCTCGGACTGCCGTTTATCGCGGTCATGCCGGAATGCACCGCGCGTAAAAAGATTGAACAGATTGAATTTTATGGTGGTAAAGCGCATCTTGTCGCCCGTTCGGATCAGATTTATGCCGAATCGCGCCGGCTGGCAACGGAACTGGGCGGCCATTATATGGATCAGTTTACCTACGCGGAACGCGCGACCGACTGGCGCGGCAATAACAACATCGCTGACAGTATTTTCCGCCAGATGCAGCTTGAGCCGCATCCGGTGCCAAGCTGGATCGTAATGAGCGCCGGTACCGGCGGTACGTCCGCAACCATAGGGCGTTTTATCCGCTACCAGCAGCACACCACCAAACTGTGTGTGGTTGACCCAGAGCACTCGGTCTTTGCCGACTATTACCGTACCCGCGATGGTCATCTGACCCGCGATTGTGGCAGCCGAATAGAAGGTATTGGCCGCCCGCGTGTGGAGCCGAGTTTTATCGCCGATGTGGTTGATGAAATGCGGGTTATTGATGATGCCGCCAGCATCGCGACCATCCACTGGCTTGAGCGCGTGATTGGTCGTAAAGCAGGAGCCTCGACCGTTACCAACTTGTATGGAGCGTTACAACTGGCCAGTGAGATGCAGCAGAGAGGTGAACAGGGCTCGATTGTGACCCTGCTGTGTGACAGCGGCGAGCGCTACCTTGATACGTATTATAATCCGGCCTGGCTGGCTTCCCGTATCGGCGATCTGACGCCGTACCTGAGGCAGCTGGAAAGATTTCAGGCCAGCGGCAAGCTGGCCTGATAAAAAGAACGTTAAGCGCTCGCGGTTGTTGTTTTGCTATCAGCGGGTTTTCAATGCTGTCGTTACAGCTCACGCTTACGATAGCGCGCATTGAGAATATCCTCGATATGCTTTTGCTCTTTGCGCGCTTTGTCGTAATCCTGCTTCCTGCGCCAGCGATCCAGTACCTGCTCAATACCTTTCACTCTTGCGTGACGACTGGCGAGCTCTTTTTGTACCGAGTGACACTGTGCTTCCATCACCGCCTGTTCCTGCTCGTGGTGCACCAGCAATTTTTGCAGCATGTGATCAACCCGGCTGAGATTCATCAGTACCGTGCTGTTGAGCGCCGAGGCCTGCCGGGTCGATTCGCCGTTGCCGGACTTGAGCTGCGCTAGCTGCTCCAGCTGATTTTGCATATGCTGATGACGCTGTCGCATGGTGTCAAGCTGCTGACCAATACGATCCCGGCGTTTCTCTTCAACCTGCTGCAATTTACCGACTGCGCGAATTTTATCTTTCATCACCACCTCTTTCTGCCTGCGCGCCCTGTCTGATGCAGGATAAGCTACTGATTCTGAAACAGCTGAGCGAGCTGGGTCAGACTGGACGGATAATCGACCACTTCACCGGCGGCCTGCTGTAAATAGGCTTTCAGTTGTGGATACATGGCAACCGCCCGATCCAGTTCGCTATCCTGCCCCGGCTGATAGCCACCTAATGGCAGCAGCTCTTTGACCTGCAGATAATTTGAATAAAGCTGACGGAACTGGTTCGCCACAGTGACATGTGCCGGCTGGGTACAAGCCGACATGCAACGGCTTATTGACGCATTAATATCGATGGCCGGGTAATGCCCCTGCTCGGCCAACTGGCGTGACAGCACAACGTGACCATCTAGGATTGCCCGGGCTGAGTCAACCACAGGATCCTGCTGATCATCGCCTTCCGCCAGCACGGTATAAATAGCGGTCAGACTGCCATCCAGGTTGTCACTGTTACCGGCCCGCTCTAACAGTTGCGGCAGTATGCTGAACACCGACGGCGGATAACCACGTGACGCCGGCGGTTCGCCGAGCGAGAGCGCGATTTCACGCTGCGCCATGGCATAACGGGTCAGAGAGTCCATCAGCAGCAGCACATCTTTGCCCTGATCGCGGAAATACTCCGCGACCCGGTGACATAATAAGGTTGAACGCAGGCGCATCAAAGGGGACTCATCGGCCGGTGCCGCGATAATAATCGCCTTTCTGCGAGCCTGTTCGCTCAGATTACGCTCAATGAATTCACGCACTTCGCGTCCGCGCTCGCCAATCAGGCCCACCACAATCACATCCGCTTCGGTGTTCTTCGTGATCATCCCCATCAGTACGCTTTTCCCCACGCCGCTGCCCGCCATCAGGCCGATGCGCTGGCCCTTGCCGACCGTCAGTAAGCCATTGATTGTCCGTACGCCTACATCCAGCGGCGTATCGACCGGACGGCGTTTAAGCGGGTTAATTGGCTTTGGCTCAAGCGATACCCGTTCACCACCCCGCAGCGCGGGGCCATCATCGAGTGGTTCGCCGAGACCATTCACCACCCGCCCCAGCCACTGGCTGCTGATCTGCACCATACTATCGCCTTCAAGCGGAATCACCTTGGCGCCGGCAAACAAGCCGCCCAAACGACGAATGGGCATTAAATAGGCGACATTGTGGTCAAAACCAACCACTTGCGCTTCGATCATGTCGCCTTCCGCCGTTTCAACCATGCAGCGCTGCTCGAGCTTAAACCGACAGCCGACCGCCTGCAGCATCAGGCCATTCACTTTGACCAGACGTCCGGTGACGCGTGCCACCGGAACCGAATCGAGTGATGCCAGAGCATCATTGAGCCGCTCTGACAACTGACCGGACGCAACCGGGTTACTCATGCTCAGCCTCAGCCGGGTTAATCACCTCTTCGAGCAAGTGCTGCTTGACACTGTCCATACAGGTTTCCAAACGTGAGTCACAGCTGGCGTCCGCTTCGGCATCATCCGTCACCAGATGACAGCCACCAGCCGGCAGCTCTTTGTTGGCGACCAGTTTCCAGCTTTGCGGCAGATCGGCATTAACCTGGCGGATGCGATCCAGATCCTGCGGATTCAGATGTACGGTCACGCTTTCGGTTTTACCCGGCATCGCATCAAGTGTTTCATCCACCAACGACAAAATCTGCTGCGGCATCAGCGTCAGTTCTGCGCGGATGACCTGCTGCGCCACTTTCTGCACCAGTTCGCAAATCATATGGCGCTGCTGCTGCTCACGCTCGGCCTGCCAATCCGACAGACGCTGATACAGCTCGTTCACCGGCTTGGCGGCGTCAAGAAATGTCTGTTTACCGGTTTGTTCGCCCGAGACAAATCCTTTCTGAAAGCCCTCTTTCTGACCTTCCAGCTGCCCCTGCTTGTGACCCTGTTCGATCCCCTGACGCACACCTTCATCGTAGCCCTGCTGCAAACCTTGCTGAAAACCTGCTTCGAGTTGCTGCTGAACATCAACCTGACTGTCTAACCACTCATCCTCCATGCCCGGCTCAGACTTAGCGTTGACCGGCTGAGCCAGGGGTGGGAAACGGTGACGACGATAGCTGCCACTCGGCAGACGCATAATTTTTTCCGTTGCCATGGCTTACTCCACCGTCGGTTCCTGATAAAGCAGCAGTTCAATTTCACCGGCATCATTGAGTTCACGCACCGTTTGCATGATATCCTGACGTGCCTGTTCTACCCGGCTCAGCGCCACTGCGCCGCGGGCCTGCATGTCATCTTCGAGTGATTTCGCCATCCGCTGTGGCATGGAGCGTTTGATTGCCTGTTGCAGGGTAATCTCGGCCCCTTTCAGCGCGATACTCCACTGCTCGACCGCAATTTCCTGCACCAGACGGTCCATAGTCTCTTCACGCTGACGTCCCAGCACCATGAAATCAAACATGTTCTGTTCAATTTCACTCACCACTTGTTCGTCATGCAGTTTAAGCATTTCCATCAGGGTCGCACGATCGCCTTCGAAGCGGTTAATAATATCCGCCACCTGCTTAACGCCGGACAGGGGTGCACTTTGCGTCATGGACACCTGTTCAATGCAGCGCTCAATCAGTTCGTTCAGATCGTTGGCGACCTGATGGTCGATATCCTGCAAACGCGCAATGCGATACAACAACTCGTCCTGATAGTCAGACGGCAGATTTTTCAGCACCGCTGAAGAGCTGTCCGGTGGCAGATAAGCGAGAAAAATCGCCTGCATCTGCGGGTGCTCATTGGCAATAAAGCGCGCCAGCACCTCGGCATCAACCCACTGTAAACGCTGCATGTTATTGCGAATTTCATCGCCATACAGATTGTTGAGCAACCCTTTAGCCAGGTCATTACCCAGCGCTTTGCGCAGGGTATTCGACAGATACTCTTTCGATGCACCGCGAATACCACTGTGCTGACGAAAATCTTCAAAGAAGTGCTGAATGATATCCTTGGCGCTGTCGCTCTTGATGCCACTCAGTTTGGCCATCGCGCGGGTGACACGCTGAGTTTCATCACGGCTGAAATGACGCAGCACTTTGGCCGCCGCGTCTTCACCCATACCTAGCAGTACCAGCGCGGTCTGCTCGATATGGTTAAACTTCTGGTTCTGCGTTGACTGTGCTGTGCTCATTCACATTTACCCACTGTTTCAGTACTTCTGCTACCCGTGCCGGTTCTTCATTGGCGATCAGTTGCAGGTGCTTCAATTGAATTTCTAACGGCGATCCCGGCGGTGGCAGCATATCGCTGGTCACATCCAGGCCCGTGCTGGCTTTAATGCCTTTCTCTTCCAGACGACGGTTGAGCGCTTCTTCACGCTCGCGCTCTTCACGCGTCTGCAGATTTTCGTAATACGGCTCTTCCGGTGGCGGCGCCACGTCCAGTTCGCGATCGCGACGATCCGCGCCGGTCAGGTGCATGATCAACGGACGCAGCACAAAGAAGATCATTGCCAGACCAAGCAAGCCGCCAATCACGTAACGCAGTGGCTGCTGCACGGTCGGATCCTGCCACCATGGAATGCTTGGTGGTGCTTCGATTTCTACCGGAGTGAAGTTGAACGTCATCAGGCTCAGGCTGTCGCCACGCTCGGCGTTAATCCCGACCGCATCCATCAGCATGGCGGAAATCTCGGTTTTCTGTTGATCGCTCCAGCCTTCCGCACCAGGGGCTGACGCCGAATTGAGCAGCACGGACACGTTCAGCTTGCGCACCTGGCCTTGCTGATACTGGGTACGACGCACACTGCTGCCGACCGCGTACTGACGATTCACTTCCAGACGGGCGTTGCTGTTTTCACTGTCATTGGTCGGCTGCTCACCGGTCACCGGCGGCTGATTACTCAGTGAACCGGGAATTCCCAGCGCAATCTGATCAATCGAATTATTCTGTATGGTATGTTCGTTGCGCACCACCGGCGCGTTGTCGAGAATCTCTTGCGTCTCTTCCACGCGGCTGAAGTCCATATCAGCGGCAACCTGAACCCGGAAGTTGCTCGGTCCGACAATCGGCGTCAGCATATCCGACGCCCGCTGAATCACCTGCTTCTCGAGGTTTTTCTGATAGTCGAGATACTTGGCATTCACTTTACCGCTTTCGCCGGAAGCCACATCGGCACTCAGCAGGCGACCATACTGATCCACCACAGAGACGTGTTCCGGTTTCATGCCGGTCACACTGCCGACAATCAGGTTGATGATCGCTTCAACCTGCTCCGCTTTCAGATCTTCCCCCGCTTTGAGCTCGAGCATCACTGAGGCTGACGGCGCTTCGGCATTCTGGCGCACAAACAGTGTCTGGCGCGGAATCGCCAGATGAACACGTGCATTGTTGACCGCGTTAAGAGCAATGATAGTACGTACTAACTCGCCTTCCAGACCATGCCGATAACGCGCCGTTTCCATAAACTGACTGGTGCCGAGCGAGCTGTCATCTTTGAGCGAATCCAGCCCGGTTGGCAGCTTGGCCTTGATGCCTTTCGCCGCCAGTAACATACGTACCCGCGCCACATCCCCTTCCGGCACCAGAACCTGGCCGTTTTGCTCCTGCAGGCGGTAGTTAATGCTTTCCGATTCCAGCACAGAAACAATTTCGCCGACATCAAACTGCTCCTGCTGGCCATACAGCGGACGAAAGCTCTGGGATGAACTCCATAGCGCCACCACAATGATCGCTGCCACAATCGCCGCCAGTACTGCCGACAACACCAGGTTACGCTGGCTGCTCGACCAAAGCTGCTTGGCCTTACGGGTAATGTTTTCCATGCCCGGCGCCGCTGAAGCTGCGGAGACTTGCGGACTGAGACTGGCCGCGCCAGCCACTTGAGTAGAAAGTTCAGACATGATTACACCGGCATTTTCATAATGTCATCAAACGCTCCGACCACCTGATTACGAACCTGCAGCAGGCCGTTAAAAGACAGGCTGGCCTTTTGGCTGGCAATCATCGCTCCGACCAGGTCATCGCTTTTACCGGTTTCAACATCCGTCATCATTTGGCTGGCAACCGACTGGTGAGCGTTAACCCGGTCTAAGACACTGGTCATCGCCGCCGAAAAAGAGAGCGGCTGATTGAGCGACGGCTCATCAACCGGATTCGGACGCACCACAAATTGCGGTGTCGCCATGTCACGCATCGCGTCCATTTTGCCCAGCATCAGCTGCTCGGCTGACATTGCATTCGCTATCATTTGATTTGCCATGTTTCCCCTTCCTTTAGGCGGCTGAACCTAATACTGACTGTAGATCGATACCTTGCTCACGCATGGCGGCAAGTTTGTAGCGCAGAGCTCTGGTCGTCACACCCAGCGCGTTGGCGGTTTTAGTACGGTTGCCACCAAATTGACGTAGTTTGTCCAGGATATACTGATATTCCGCCTGCTTTTTCGCTTCAACGTGCCCCATCGTGGTATCGGTAACACTGGGGGCAGACGTTGCAGCATATTCGACTGGCAGCATGAGATCCTGCGCGGTGATGTAATCACCGTGGCGCATCACCAGTGCACGTTGAATAATGTTTTCCAGCTCCCGGATGTTACCCGGCCAAGGATACTGGCTCAGGGCCTGACGCGCGTCCTGAGATAGAAAACACTGGCTGCCATCCTGATACTTGTTAATAAAAAATTGGCTGATAGGCAGAATGTCCTCTTTACGCTCCCGCAGCGGAGGCCAGTGCAGTGGCAGAACATCGAGACGATAATAGAGATCTTCCCGGAACAAGCCTTTCTGAACCTGTTCACGCAGATCTTTATTGGTGGCGGCGATAACGCGGATATCGAGCTGAATCGCCTTATGGCTGCCAACCCGCTCCACCTCACGCTCTTGCAGCACACGCAGCAGTTTGGCCTGTACCGCTGGAGACATTTCACCGATTTCATCCAGCAAAATGGTGCCGCCGTTGGCTTCTTCGAATTTGCCACTTTGCGAGGCCAGCGCGCCGGTAAACGCCCCTTTAACATGGCCAAACAGCACCGCCTCCAGCATAGATTCAGGAATCGCTGCACAGTTGACCGCCACAAACGGGCCTTGAGCGCGACTGGATTGCTGATGGACATAACGCGCCAACACTTCTTTACCTGTACCGGATTCACCGGTAATCAACACACTGGCGCTGGTACAGGCGGCGCGATGAGCCAGCTGCAACACCTGTTTACTGCGCCAGGATTCAGCCACGATATTAGCCATCGGCTTACCTAAAGCTTCAACGCGGCGCAGCAGGTTAAGTAACTGACCGGTCTCAAACGGACGCAGCAGGTAATCGGTCGCTCCGGCTTTCATCGTTTCCGCCGCAACGATACCCTGATCCTGATCGACGATGGCGATCGCCACGCCTGCCCCGGCCTGCTTCTGGTGGCACGCGACCCATTCGCGTACTCCCATATCTGGTAAGTTTGCACTAACAACGGTTATTGCTGCCGATTGCTCAAGCAATGCGCTGCGCCCGGTACGCACATGGCGCACGCGATAACCGGCTTCCATCAAGACATCAATCATAGGTTGAGCAAGATTGTCATTGGGCTCAACCAACAGAACATCTGACTTCGTCATTATTTGACCTTTATTTTATTGTTGGTATGCGCAGAATTGACCACGCTTTCGTTATCCCTGACTAAACGTATCGCGACCCGGCGGTTTTTCGCCCGCCCTTGTTCACTGTGATTACTGGCGAGCGGATAACGCGATCCATGAGCTCGAACCTGCACTTTCGCTCCATCCAGTCCCAGATTTTTTAGTGCCTCGGCGACTTGCTCAGCACGCTTGCGCGATACGGCCAGATTCGCCAAACGAGCACCGTCGCTATCGGTATGACCATCAATCAACACCTGGGTGACGCGCTTATCCAGACGGACATAACTCATCAACGCCTTCAACTGACCACGTTGGGCGGCCGTTAAGTTTTGCTGCCCAGCCTGGTAGTGCAGCGTCATATCACGCGCTTCACGATAGGTGATTAACGGCAGTCGCTGACGACATTCGGCAAACTGATCCAGTGCGGACTGAATACGAATCGTCGGCAGAATCAACTTGAGCGAGGAGGAAGCCTCACTTCCCCCACAGACACCGTCAACCACTTCCCGTTTTTCATTGAGTGAAGAATTCGCTCAATATCTGAACTAAATGAAAAACCACGCTGTGAATTTATCTGCCCTTGACTAACAGTGTCCGCTTGTAACGGCTTAATCCATGGCGGGGTTAATAAGCCAGCCTGTGCATATATCCACTCAGACTGATTACTATTAAAACGATATTCTAAAGTAACGTTATCTTTTTTATTTGAGCGGAAATAAAACTTCCCCTGCGGAACTTCCGTATGCATCAGCGTGCAATTGAAAGTACCTCCTTTATATATCCATGAAGATTCATCCATGGGATAAATTATCTCATCTTCCGAAAAAGACTTTGGCGATAATAATATAGCTGAAGAAAAAAAAGCCACAGAACATAATTTAACCATAAAACTGGAAAAGTATTTCTGACACTTTTTTGACACTTCCCTGTCATTGAAATATGCCATGGAATTATCATAACTGGCATACGATTTCATAGTGAAACTCCAATCTGGCCTTATGCCACAGCTTGGGTACTCTGTACAAGATAGACATGCAAGTTGTGCACCTGTTTAAAAAACAGCTTAATAGCTATGCTGACTGGCTACAGACGTTTTATTAAGCATATAAAGTTTATTCGTCATATATTGCTTATTGAACAATTATTGGTTGTTGAACAATACATAGCGTTGTGGATAAACAAAATGCTACCACATGAATATAGCAGCATAGGTAAATCTTAATAAACTTTTAACAAAGTCCCGTTGTTGGGCATTTTTTGAATAATTATCTGTATATTATAACCCTCACAAACTACCCGTTTTCTTTTATTTATTGAAGAATAAAACAGCCACTTCAAATCAACATGTGAACCAACCTCACAAAGTTATAATTAGATACTAAAAATAATTAAAAATTTCTGTATAGACTGTGCGCCATCGAGTAAACATCTCCGCAATGTCAACGCACGGTAAAATATAAATGGAAACACATATCCAGAACACTATTCCCGAAGTGAGAGCCCTCAATGTGGAATTACTGGGAAAACCCATACATATCATTCGGGAAAAACTGGAAACCATTATCACAGAATCGTGTCACGGATTAAGTGGTGAGCTGCAAACCTGGCTCAATACCCATCACATCGATGCCGAACTCAGCGCTGTGGAACTGCATACCCTTAAACCCTCCGATATTGATAAATCGGCGGTGACCCAATTTCGCCATCAGGATAGCGGCTGTCTGTTCGTCAGCCTCAACAGTGATTTGCTGATCAAGCTGGCGGATCGTTTTTACGGTGCCAATATAGAACGCTCACAAAGTGTTATCACCAGCAGTGATTTACGCCTGCAAGAACGCATGGGCAAAATCGCGACTCGCTGGATAGCCCCCGGAGACATGTGGCGCAGCGGTGACGGAGAAATGAGCAGTGGCGTCGGCCTGAAAGCAGAGATTACCCTGCGCTATCGTGACCACAGCGGCCTGCTCACGCTGATTTTTGAAAGCCAGCTGGTGCAGACCCTGATTAATCAGTTGGATATCCAGCCCAACCAACAATTAGCGCAACAATTTAACCGCTCTCTGCAGCAGACTCCGGTGCGCCTGACGGCCCTGTTGAGTAAGAAGACTATGCCGCTCAGTGATGTACTGAGCCTGGCCCCCAACGATATTTTACCGATTGACCTACTGACTACTGTGCCGGTCAGCATTGGCGGTGAACGCCTGTTCAGCGGACGTATTGCCGAGCAGGATGAGCAACTGGTGCTGATTTTAAACCAAGATAAGGAATCCCTAAGATGAGTGACGCTTTGGACAACGTGAACTTTGACAGCGACGAACTCAATTTCGATGATTTTCACCTGGAAGATTTAGATGCAGACAGCGTGGTTGAAGCCCCGGCGAAAGTGGAACGTGATCTGAGTTTTTTTAAAAACATCCCGGTCACCGTCACTCTGGAAGTCGCCAGCAAGGAAATCGCACTGGGTGATCTGATGCAAGCCGGTGAAGGCAGTGTGATTGAGCTGGATAAGCTCAACGGTGAGCCGTTGGATGTGAAAGTCAACGGCTCTCTGCTCGGTCACGCTGAAGTCGTCGTCGTCAACGATAAGTATGGCCTGCGCCTGATTGACGTGCTCGACAGCGCGCTAAGCTCTGTCGGTCAGTAATTCTGTCGGTCAGTAATACAGGTTTCTAACATGACTCAACCGCGCTCCTTCCGCTGTCTCGGCCTTCTGGCGTTGGCACTGATATTGTTTTCAGTGCCGACTCTGGCTGCCGATAACGGCCTGACTCTGTTTACGGTCTCAGACGGCAATACCGAGCAAGAGTACAGCGTTAAACTGCAAATTCTGTTGCTGATGACTGCGCTCAGTTTTCTGCCTGCCTTTATCCTGATGGCCACCAGTTTCACCCGCATCATTGTGGTACTGGCGATATTGCGGCAGGCGCTTGGCCTGCAACAGAGCCCACCCAACCGGGTTCTGGTCGGGATCGCGCTGGCGCTGACTGTACTGATTATGCGCCCGGTGTGGAGCGACGTTTACGAACACGCTTTTAAGCCTTATGACCAGGGTGACATCACCCTGATGCAAGCCTTTTCGACCGCAGAAAAACCGGTACGTGATTTCATGCTGGCACAGACACAGCAAAGTTCACTCGAACAGATGCTGCGCATTGCCAACGAACCACTCGATCAAAACCTGGACGACATTTCATTTGCCGTCGTGCTGCCGGCCTTTGTGATCAGCGAACTGAAAACTGCGTTCCAAATTGGTTTTATGCTGTTTATTCCGTTTCTAATCATTGACCTGGTGGTCGCCAGCGTACTGATGGCGATGGGTATGATGATGCTGTCGCCGCTGATTGTGTCGCTGCCTTTCAAACTGGTGGTGTTTGTCTTGGTGGATGGCTGGGCAATGACGGTCGGCACACTGTCCGCCAGTTTTGCCCAGTGATGTAAGGAACACGCTGTATGACACCTGAACTGGTGGTAACCCTGATCTCCGATGCGGTTTGGATGGTGATCCTTCTCGTTGCGGTATTGGTTGTACCCGGGTTAATTGTCGGCCTGTGCGTCGCCGTATTTCAGGCCGCAACCCAGATTAACGAACAGACCCTGAGTTTTCTGCCGCGCCTGATGGTCACCCTGCTGATGGTGATCTTTGCCGGACACTGGATGCTGCGCAAAATCATGGAGCTGTTTGATTATCTGTTCCACAACATACCGGGGATGATTGGCTGATGACGCTGACCTTTGCCGAACTGTCCGCCTGGATGGGGCAACTCTGGTGGCCGTTTTTTCGCATCGGCGCCGCGTTTATCGCGATGCCTTTTTTTGGCGACAATCTGATCCCGGTCTGGGTGCGCAGCCTGCTGGCCTTGTCGATCACCGTGATCACCGCGCCGCTGATGCCGGCCATGCCAGCCGTTGATCTGTTTTCGATGACCTCGCTGTTTCTGGCGTTTGAACAAGTGATCTGGGGGCTGATGTTCGGCCTCATTCTGCATATGCTGTTCACTGTCTTTACCATGCTCGGTCAGGTCGTCTCACTGCAAATGGGCCTTGGTATGGCGATGATGAACGATCCGGTCAATGGTTTATCCGTGGCGGTACTGGGTCGCCTGTTTCTGATTTTCTCAACTTTGCTGTTTCTGGCGCTGGAAGGTCACCTGCTGGTGATTGATGTGCTTATTCAGAGTTTTACTGTCTGGCCGGTTGGATCAGGCATTACCACGCTTTCTCTGCAGGGAGTGATCCATCATTTCAGCTGGATGTTTTCCGCCGCGCTGGCACTGGCGCTGCCGGCGATCGTCTCCATGCTGCTGGCCAACATCAGCTTCGGGGTCATGAACCGTGCTGCGCCCAGCCTCAACGTCTATGCGCTCGGCTTTCCGATGACCATGCTGCTGGGTTTGTTCAGTGTGCTGATTTCTGTCTCCGGGGTACCCGGCCGTTATACGTCGCTGGTACATGACACGCTGCGCTTTCTTAACCAGTTTATGGCGGGGGGCGCATGAGCGATTCAGCTTCTTCTCAGGACAAGACCGAGAAGGCCTCGCCGCAGAAAATCAAAAAAGCGCGTGAGCAGGGCCAGGTCCCCAGAGCGAAAGAACTGACCACAGCGATGATTTTTCTGGCTGTGGTGGTCTACTTTTCCGCGCAGATGCCAGCTATCTGGCAGGCGGTTTCCGGTGTATTCCGCTACAACATGTCGCTGACCAAACAAGACCTGGCCAATCCGATGCAGATGATGGAACAGCTCGGCCATACCCTGGGTATCCTGATTGAACTCTTGCTGCCGCTGTTTATCGTCATCATTGCGGTCACGCTGGCCGGCAGTATGCTTCTTGGCGGCTGGATGTTCCGCCCGGCCAATGTTCAGCCCAAACTAAGCAAACTGAACCCGATAACCGGCATCGGAAGAATTTTCTCCAGCCGATCTGTGGTTGAGTTGATTAAATCCAGCCTCAAAGTCAGCGTCATCTTCGCGCTGCTGTATGGCTATATGGATAACCATTTGCAGCCGCTTATTGGTATCCAGCGTCTACCGCTAAACGAAGGTTTTGTGCTCATCATGCAGATCTTGTTTGATGGCCTGCTGCTGATGGGATTCGCTTTGCTGCTGTTTGGTTTTGTCGATGTGCCCTACCAGCGCTGGGAGCACCTCAAACAACTGAAGATGAGCAAGCAGGAACTGAAAGAAGAGTACAAAAGCAATGAAGGCCGCCCGGAGGTCAAACAGCGTATTCGTCAGATTCAGCAACAGTTTGCGCGGCGTAAAATTGACAAAATGGTGCCGCAGGCTGATGTGGTGATCGTGAACCCGACCCACTATGCGGTCGCGATCAAATACGATACTTCAATGTCTGAAGCGCCGTTTGTGGTCGCCAAAGGGGTGGATGAAACCGCCATGCATATCCAGCGCATCGCCCGTGAAAACCAGGTGGAAATTATTAATTCTCCGCCGCTGACCCGATCCATTTATTACACCACTGCGATTGAACAGGCGATTCCCAGCCAGCTTTACATCGCGGTGGCTCACATCCTGACCTACGTCCTGCAATTGAAATCGTTTCGGCGCGGTAAAGGCCAAGAGCCGCTCCCACTGCCGCATTTTACGATTCCAAAACATCTGCAGCACTGATTCGCATTACAGAAAGGACTGATAACCATGCGTAACTGGTTAAAACACTGGCAACACTCCGGCAAGGGCTATATCGGCATTCCGGTCGTCCTGCTGATGGTACTGGCAATGGTGATCCTGCCGCTGCCACCACTGCTGCTGGACGCTCTGTTTACCTTTAACATTGTGCTGGCCATCCTGGTGCTGCTGGTCAGTACCACCGCCAAACGGCCGCTCGATTTTTCCATTTTCCCGACCATTTTGCTGGTCGCTACCCTGCTGCGCCTGACTCTGAACGTGGCGTCGACCCGGATTGTGCTGCTCGAAGGCCATAATGGGGGTGACGCGGCCGGTAAAGTGATCCAGGCGTTTGGTGAAGTGGTGATCGGCGGCAACTATGTGGTCGGTATGGTGGTGTTTATCATCCTGATGATCATTAACTTCGTGGTGATCACCAAAGGTGGTGAACGGATTTCTGAAGTATCGGCGCGTTTCACCCTGGATGCCCTGCCGGGTAAACAGATGGCGATCGATGCCGATCTCAATGCCGGTCTGATTGATCAGGAAGCTGCCCGCCTGCGCCGCCGCGAAGTTGCCAACGAAGCCGACTTCCACGGTTCGATGGACGGTGCGTCTAAATTTGTGCGCGGTGACGCCGTTGCCGGTCTGATGATCCTGTTTATCAACATCATCGGCGGTATCAGCATTGGTGTATTCGAGTATGGCCTGCCAGCATCCGAAGCGTTCAAAACCTACGCCCTGCTGACAATCGGTGATGGTCTGGTAGCCCAGATCCCGTCACTGCTGCTCGCGACCGCGGCCGCCATCATAGTGACCCGCATTAATGACAGCGACAACGACATGTCGCAAACCATGCACAAGCAGTTACTGGCTAGCCCGGCCACACTGTATACCGTGGCCGCTATTATGGTGGTGATTGGTATTGTACCTGGGATGCCGCATCTGGCGTTTTTTGCTTTTGCCGCCGCCCTCGCGTTTGCCGGCTGGCGCCAGAGTAAGCGTCCGGCCGACGATCATCAGCTCGATGAAGTGGCGGCAATGTCGCAGGCGATGCAACAAGAGGCAGAAAGCCCGCTTGGCTGGGAAGATATTCCTCACGTGCATACTTTATCGCTCGCCCTCGGCTACCGCCTGGTGCACCTGGTCAATAAAGAGCAGGGTGCACCACTGACCCAGCGCATTCGCGGTGTACGACGCAATCTCTCCGAGCAGGTCGGTTTTCTGCTGCCTGAGGTGCGCATTCGCGATAATCTGAGTCTGAAACCGAATCAATACACCATTTCCCTCAATGGCGAACAGATTGAACAAGGCTTTATCGAGCCGGATCGCCTGATGGCAATCGCGGTTGGCGAAACGTACGGCGAAATCGACGGTATTCTTGGCAGTGATCCGGCCTATCAGTTACCGGCAGTATGGATTGAACATAGCCAAAAGGCCCGCGCACTAAACATGGGTTATCAGGTGGTGGATGACGCGACCGTGGTGGCAACCCATATCAGCAAAGTGATGAAAACCCACCTCGCGGAACTGTTCCACCATGATGACGTGGAAGCGATGAACCAGCGTCTGACCGCCCAGGCGCCCAAGCTGGCAGAAGCGCTGGGCGCTGCGCTGCGTCCGGCCCAGCAACTGAAAGTGTACCGCCAGTTACTGCTCGATCAGGTGCCACTGAAAGACGTACGAACCATCGCCAATACCATGCTGGAGTCTGCGGAAAACACCAAAGATCCCATTCTGCTGGCTGCGGATGTACGCTGCGCGCTGCGCCGCACCCTGATTAATCTGCTGGCCGGGCAAAAAAGCGAAATTCCGGTTTATGCCTTGTCGGATGAACTGGAAAAAATGCTGATGACGTCACTGCACCAGGCGCAAGCCAGTGGCAGCGTCATGCTGGACAGCTTTCCGATCGAGCCCAATATTCTGGGTCAGTTCCAGCAAAATCTGCCGCTGATCCGTCAGCAGCTCAAGCAGCAGGGCATAACGCCTATCTTGCTGGTGATGCCGCAGCTGCGTCCGCTTATCGCACGCTATGCACGAACCTTCTCACAAGGATTAGCGGTGTTGTCGTACAATGAAATCCCTGAGAATAAACAAATCAACGTGGTAGGAAACCTTGGCTAATCTCACTTCACATCATGCGCTGTTCCATTATCTGCGCGACCTTATTGAACAGCATGTCGTCACGGAGGACGACATGCTGGTGTTCGAGGCCTTTAAGTGCAACGATATCCGACATGCCTGCCAGGCGATACGCCACGCCGGTAGCGCCGAGGTCGAATATCAGCACCTGACCCTGCGCTTTGGCAGTCGCGGCGAGCAAAGCGTATATCAGTTCCAGCTTTCGCCGCATATGACCTATTGTCTTGACCTGTTCAGCCTCTACCTTGCCCTGCGCCAGACCCATTTTCAGATGGAAACCTTCCATCCCGATTTAATCAGTAATGTTGTGGTGCCAATCCGGACCGATGCGCTGTTATGGCCACCCGGTTTTGAATTTTTACAGCACATTCTGCACTATCACGCACTGGCTTTTTCCCATGTTGTCCCTTCTTTGCAGATCAATTTTAGTCAACCTTTACCGCTTGAAATTGACAACCTGGTCAGCAAGATGCGCAGCCAGACCTACGCCTTGTGGTTTGAACTCTACACCCATGCCGAGCATTTTGAGCAAGTCATTCGTTTTAAACCGGACATGATCAAACTGGCAGTATCGCTGGAAGATAAACAGGATCGCAGCGACCTGCTGCCGTTGATGCGTTTTCTGCGCCGCTATCGCCTGCCCTGGGTCGCGGGACGTGTCGCCAGCCAAAAAGAGCTTAACCATTATAAACTGCTGGGTGCCAGTTACTATTTTGGTTATTTCAGCGATATTCCGACTTCACTGAGCTTTAAAACGTTTGATGAAGCCGACAACGATGGCTGGTAAACATAATCACTGATGTCGGTCGCGCTGTTGATTTTTACCGCTCATAAAGATCAACAGCGACTAAAATCGCCCCATTTCTGGAACACAACTCACCTAAAACCATCCTTTTCACTGCTTTTCGCTAAATTTTTATTTTTTTAATTAATGGCCGGGGAAAAGCGTCCGCCTCTAGTGGTTGAACCGGGAAACTTCCCAAGCCTGATTATCGTTATCAACCAAGGAGACTACGATGGCTCTATCAATGCACACTAACTACGCTTCACTAGTGACTCAGAACACTATCAACAGCACAAGCAACCTGCTGAACACAGCGATGGAGCGTCTGAGCACGGGTTACCGCATCAACTCAGCAGCCGATGATGCAGCCGGCCTGCAAATCTCTACCCGTCTGGATGCGCAAACTCGTGGTATGAACGTAGCGATGCGTAACGCGCAAGATGGTCAGTCTATGATGCAGACTGCTGAAGGTTCTATGGATGAGATGACCAACATCGTATACCGTATGAACGACCTGGCAACGCAGGCATCGAACGGTTCCCTGACTGATACTGACCGTACTGCTCTGGATACTGAATACCAGCAACTGGGCGAAGAACTCGCGAACATCATGGACACCACCAGCTTTGGTGGTAACAAACTGCTGCAAACTGGCGGCGGTACGTTTGAAGCTGGCGCAGTGAACTTCCAAATCGGCACTCAAGCGGGTGACCAACTGGCGGTAGACGTGAGCACTGAAGTTCAAGCGATCAATACTGCTGTCGGTACTTCTGGTGCTCTGGCACTGGGTGATCTGACTACTGCAGCAACGGCACAAACTGCTCTGACAGCTCTGACTGGCGCAGACGGTGAAGCTGGCCTACTGGGTCAAATCGGTGAAGCACGTTCTGCATTCGGTGCAAATATGAACCGTCTGGATCACACCATTGCTAACCTGGGCAACATGGTAGAAAACACCTCTGCCGCGAAAGGCCGTATCACCGATGCTGACTTCGCAGTTGAATCATCAAACATGACTAAGAACCAGATGCTGATGCAGGCAGGTACCACTGTACTGTCTCAGACTAACCAAATGCCAAGCATGGCAATGTCACTGCTGCGCTAAGCGTTTTAAGCCACACAATCTGTATGTTTGTGTTTGCCTCCCGCACCGCGGGGGCTTTTTTTCGTTGCCCGATTTGAAACAGCGCCGCGCCTCCACCTTGCAACAAGCCTTTACTATCGGGACTCACATCGGCGCTTTTTTCTCCTCCGGCCAGTGGTTGAACATTTCCCTTCTCATTCCGCCGGTCTGCTGAATGCCACTTCACGCTGAGCGACCGCACGCATCTCTATACCCACATGTTTGATGCCCATACGTTTAATGCCCCGTCATTTCTGGTCGCACTACTAGCGGGACAATCGCTTTGTTACTGAGGAATCAGCGGAACTACCGCTCAGGAAAATCCACTTCCGCTTTGCAAAGCAGATCAAAGTAAGTTGTTGTTTTAAAAAAGACAAACCAATGGCACGCATCTTGTAATCAGACCAAGATTCTATTCAGGGTGTGAATTCTGGCAGGCCAGTCGTGGCGGCAGACCGAGCAACAGGGAGACTCCAAATGAGTTCATTAGATCCAATTACTATGGCAACACAATTGGCGACATTTGATGTGCAATCGTTTCAGCAGCGCTATCAGACCCAGGCCAATCAGTACCAGTCACAACTCAAAGCACTGGGCGATATTGAAAGTGCACTGCGTGAGTTCCGCACCACCATCAATGAAATGAACAGCTCGACCAGCAGCATCTTGCAAAACAGCGCGACCGTTTCTCAGGATGGCTTTTTCTCAGCCACGGCTGATGCCGGCGCGCTGTCCGGCAGCTACCAGATTTTTGTCGAGCAACTGGCGACTGCCCATCAGATTTCCGCAGGCATGCCCGCAGACCTCGACGCCACCACTCAGGTGCCAACCACGGGTACACTTGATTTCAGTGTGAACGGCGAAACCATGAGCCTGGATCTGTCCACCGTCGACACCGATGGTGACGGCACCGCCACCGTCGCAGACCTGGTTTCAGCGATTAACAACGACAGTACCAATCCGGGCGTGAATGCGACGCTGGTACGTTCTAACGGGCAAACCTATTTCATGCTCTCCAGCACGGAAACCGGGGTGGCCAACCGCATCAATGTCTCCGCCAGTGGCACAGGCCAGACCTGGTTTGAAGACGCATTCAGCAATGTTACCGAAATCAGTGCCGCCCAGGATGCAACCATCTGGCTTGGCGCACAAGGTACTGGCCTGCAGCTGACCAACAGCAGCAATACCTTTAGTGGCGTTATCGACGGTGTCGACCTGACGGTGAGTCAGGCACAGACCAGCGGCGAAGCGCCTTTGACGCTCTCGGTCGGCACTGACGATGAAGCGACCAAAGAGCAGATGAATGGTTTTATCGATGCTTACAACAGCTTGATCAGCAAGATCGATTCACTGACTGGTATCGGCGATGAAAATACCGCCCGCGGCGCACTAGCCAGTGATCCGACGGTGCGTTCTATCAAGAGCCAGATTCAGAGCATGGTCCGTGGTCAGTTTGACGGCATGCGCCTTAGCGACCTTGGGCTTGAAATCAGCCGTGACGGCAAGATGAGCATAGATAACGATAAATTCGAACAGGCACAAAGCACCAACGGCGCAGCACTGGAGTCGTTCTTCAATGGTGACGGCAATCTGTTCGACAGCATGGATGAACTGCTCAATCCCTATCTGAAATTTTCCGGCAGCCTGTTTGCATCGCGCAAAGACTCTCTGCAACAAAGCATTGATCGCATCGATGACAAACAAGCCAGCCTGGAGCGCAAATATGACATGGCGTACGACCGCTACCTCAGACAGTTTACTCAAATGAACCAACTAATGACCCAGATGAACCAGACCATGTCGATGTTCAGCTAAAACGGGTCGGGAGAACTTTTTATGTTAATGGATTCAGGCTACGACTCTTACCAACAGGTCGATCTGGACGCACAAGCCGCCGCAGCCACCCCACATCAGTTGGTGGTGATGCTGATCGACGGTCTGCTGGATGAAGTGGAACGCGTGCGTGGCCACATCCAAATGGGCCGCCTGGCCGCGAAAGGCACCGGCATTAATAAATGCATGAATATTCTGATTGGTCTGGATAGCGCACTTGATTTAGACAACGGCGGCGAGCTGGCGCAAAACCTTCATCAATTGTATGACTTTTGTCAGGTCGAACTATATCAGGCCAGCGTGAACAACGACGTCGAACGACTCGGCGCCGTTGAAAGCGTGATGGAAAACATCAAACAGGGATGGATGAATTTTGGTCAACAGGCATAAGGTCTCGCCGGAGCGTTTCCGGCACCTGGCCCAAAAAATCAAAATTGCCGCCAAACTAGAGGACTGGCGGGCACTGGCACGCTGTGACAGCGAGTTGCGCGAGTTACTGCACAGTCACAAGCCGTTTGTGAGCGAACCTTTGTTGGCTGACGTCATCAATGAAGTAAAAAGCGAGCATCAGATCGCCTTGCGCGCACTACAGGCAGCCACCAAAGCACTCGAGTCAGAAATGGAAACCATGAACGCCCAGCAGGAGCGTGCCCTCGCCTACCAACTGGCAATGACGATGGAGATGTAACGATGCCAAGTAGCCAAACAATGCAAAGTGTGATGCCTGCCCAGACATCGGCGGCGCAGCATAAGCAAAGCGCCACCCGCAGCGAAATCAAACAAGCACGTCAGTTTGACGGCCAGTCATCCGGCCAGGCAGATGGTTTTCGTCTGGCGTCAAATTCGACGGCATCTCGCTCAGGTTCTGCTCAATCGACACCAGAAGATAAAGTAGCCAGTCAGTATGCGGCCATTGCTGAGAAGGGCTCTGCACTGCCGGAGGCGCCAGTCGTTGCATTGAGCGCCGACAAAACCGGACAGGCGGACGCGAACAATGACGGTGATAACACAGACTCAGAACAAGAAATGTCTGATCTGATGCAGCAGTTCTTTGCTGCTGTTGCCATGCCGAGTGATAAACCGGTAATGACCGCTCAGGCGCTGTCAGCAGGCGCTCTACCAAACAACGCGGGCTTTGAGAGCGCAATGTCAATCAGCAATTCCGCATCCTCACTCAATCAGAACACGACTGGCTCAGCCGCTCAGGTATCTGCACTCAGTTCACAGCTGCTGCCTGGGTTAACCGGCGACCAGGACATGCCTCTGCATAAAACCGCATCGCTCAGTTTGGACAATGTGCAGCCCGTGCCATCTGCCACAGGAGTAACAACTGCAACGACGACGGCCTTATCGTCAGTACTGACCGGTTCGACAGCCAGCAGTAACGGCGGCGCAGAATGGGCCAGTGTCCGCATTGACACTCAGGCGGGTAAATGGGGTGAGCAAATGCTGCAGGTTCTGCAGGATAGGGTAACCCTGCAAGCGCAGCAAAATCTGCAGGAAGCCAAAATCAGACTTGACCCGCCGGATCTGGGCAAACTGGATTTGACGGTACGGGTTGAAGGCGATCGTCTCAGCGTACAAATCCACGCCAATAGTGCCGCCACCCGCGAAGCGCTGATGCAGGTTTCTGACCGTTTACGAGCGGAATTACAAAACCAGAACTTTGTGCATGTCGACGTCAATGTCGGCTCGGAGCGTGGCGGTCAGCCGCAACATCAATCCGATGCGCAGGAAGACAATACCACGACGGTTTTCGCCGCCCGGAACAGCGATTCATCGACGCCCAACCTTTCGATGTCTGAGCACTGGCTCAGTACTCAGGCCTGAGGCTCATAGCAGGAAAAAATCATGACCAAAAAGCAACTCACTCTTATTTTTATCATCATGCTGGTGGCCAGTATTCTTGTCTCAGCCGGTACCGTTTTCGGTGGCCTGTGGTATATGAAACAATCGTCTGCCAATCAGTCCGCCGAAGACTGGCTAAGCGGCACTCCGCTTGCTTTCCTGACTGAAGAAAACAGTACTGAACAAGCGCCCAGTTATCATTCGCTGGAAAAAGTGGTACTGAGCGTCAAAGGTAAACAGCAGAATCACTTCCTGATGCTGGAACTGGCCGTGGAAACGCGCAATCCGGAGAAAATCGCCAACCTTAACGATTACATGCCGGTGGTCGAAAATTCACTGATCAAACTGTTCAGCGATAAAACCTATGAAGATTTACAAGCCGACGGTGCGGTGGATCATCTGCAGCGCGAGGTCAAACAGACCATATTGACCGCGTTTGACAAGACCCCGCTCATCCGCCACATCGATGACGTCCTGCTGACGAAATACGTCGTACAGTAAGGGCGCTGATATGTTGGATATGCAATATCAGGACAGCTATGACATCTCGGATGATATCGCTTCGCCCACGTTACCGATTGATGAAAACCGTCTGCTGAGCCAGTTTCAGCACTTGGTTAAACGGGTGTCTAACCAGCTACGCGTGCATGCCACGACCCATTGCAGCATTGAAGACATGCAGCAAATCGGTTTGATTGGCCTGCTTGAAGCCGGGCGTCGCTACGGCAACCTCGACGATCCTAATTTTCCTGCCTTTGCGGTATGTCGGATTCGCGGCGCCATTCTGGACGAACTGCGCCGACTCGACTGGCGTTCGCGTAAAACCCGCCAGCAGGCGCACGAGCTGAACGACGTCACCCGGGATCTGACCCGCAAACTGGGTCGTCAACCCAATGACCAGGAAATTATCCAGGCCTTGGGTAGCGACGAAAAAGACTACTACGCCCGTCTCAATGCCTCACTGGCCGGTGAAATGCAAAGCCTGGATCAACTGCTGGAAAACGGGATGGAACAGGTCGCCGAAGGCCGTGATGACGGCATGAGGCAGGAAAACCTGCGCCGCAGCCTGGAACAAGCGGTCAGTCAGTTGTCGAAGCGCGATCAACTGCTGCTGACGCTGTTTTACCAACATGAATTGAACTTACACGAAATTGCGCTCGTGCTTGATCTGACGCCTCCGCGCATCTGTCAGTTGCATAAACAGGCGCTCAAACAACTTAATCTCTATATGTCCTCTTAGGAGTCAGTTATGCAAAAGTTTCTTGGCGCCATTACCATCCTGATATGTGTTTTTGGCGGCTATATGTGGGCCGGTGGTAATCTGGGCGCCATCTGGCAGCCTGCCGAATATCTGATTATATTCGGCGCGGCGCTCGGTGCGACCATCATCGGTAACCCGCCGCACGTGATTAAAGAGATGCGCCGCCAATTGCGTCAGTTGCTGTCGCCGCCGAAAAATGAACAAGACTACTACATGGAGTTGATGGCGGTATTGCAGGTACTGCTGGAAACCGTACGCAGCGGTGGCTTTAAATCGCTCGACCGCCATATTGAAAACCCGGACCAAAGCCCGATCTTTTCTCGCTACCCTCTTATCGCGGCGGACAATCGTCTGGTTTCCTTCATTGCCGACAATTTACGTTTAATGGCAATGGGACAGATGTCGCCTCATGAACTTGAGGGGTTACTTGAGCAGGAAATCGAAGCGATTCAGACCGATTTACTCCTTCCGTCCCGCTCTTTGCAGCGCACCGCAGAGGCTCTGCCCGGGTTTGGCATTCTGGCGGCCGTAGGCGGCATCATTATCACCATGCAGGCTATCGACGGCTCAATCGCCATGATTGGCTACCATGTCGCTGCGGCGCTGGTCGGTACGTTTGTCGGCATCTTCGGCTGCTACTGCTGTTTTGATCCGGCCAGCAATGCAATGGCGCAGCGGGTCAAACGTGACATGACCGCTTATGAGTGCGTACGTGCAACCCTGGTTGCTTACGTAGCGAAAAAAACCGACCTTGCTGGCGATTGACGCCGGCCGTAAACACATCCAGCTAGACATTAAACCGACCTTCAGTGATATGGAGAAATGGCTGGCGGAACAGGAGGCATAATGCAGAAACAGGAGCACGTGGTTTTCAAGCGCGCGAAAGGTGGTCATGACGAAGAGCATCATGGCGGCGCATGGAAAGTCGCGTTTGCCGATTTCATGATAGCGCTGATGGCGCTGTTTCTGGTTCTGTGGGTCATGCAGGTGGTCGATAAAGAAGAGCGCAAAGCGATTGTCGCCCACCTGCACAGCTCAAGTGTGTTTGACCGCAGCTACGGTAACCCGTTTGATACTTCGCAAAGCATCTCACCGATCGATCTGGCCGCCGATTCGTCGGTGCTCAGCAAGCATGACTCCAATCACACCGTAACCTCATTTAATAATGGTAACGGTGAAGGGCCGGAGTCGGATGCTCTGCTGCCGGGCACCTTTGATACCCAGGCTCAGCTCGCGACGCTGGCCAAAGTGGTTGAGGAAATGATGCGGCAAATCAATGCGCAGGGTAATGTCAACGTCTCGGTGACCCCGCAGGGCCTGCGCATCGTTCTGCAAGATGACTTTAAGCAGAATATGTTCAGCCGCGGCGGCAGCGAAATCACGCCGTTTTTTGAAGATCTCCTGCTGGCTCTGGCACCGGTGTTTAAACGGGTTGAAAACCCGTTGATCATCAGTGGTCATACCGACTCCACCGCGTTTAAACAACGCTTTGGCAGTAAAACGAACTGGGAACTGTCGGCAAACCGCGCCAATGTTGCCCGTCAGACGCTGGTCGCAGGCGGAATGCCGGACCAGCGTGTACTGCAGGTGACCGGGATGTCGGACCGGGCGCTGCTTAATCCGGAAGAGCCAGATGGCAGTGAGAACCGCCGGATTGAGCTGTTTGTCCTGACCACACCAGCCGCCAAAGTGCTGGAAACTTTCTTTGGTGATAAACAACCGGGCGAACTGGACAAGGCCCGAGGCGAGGCCAGTTTTAATCAGCCGGTTCGCCGCGAGCCTGCCATCAGCCGCCAGCAAGAGGTCAGGCTTGAGATCAATGCCAATCACCAAGCAGACTCTTAAAACGGTCTGCTAACGGACCGTCATAACCTGCCCTGTAGCTCCGGGGCAGGTTCCATCAGCATGATTCAGAGAACGTTATGCCGCAGCTAACCCGACACACCAACCACAAAGACACTTTAAAGAAAGCCTTTCTATGGCTGATTGTGCTGGATTACTGTCTGCTGGCCCTGTTTCTGACCCAACTGACCAACCTGACCCTGCATGCCGGCACCAGCATCAGCTTGCTGCTGCTGATCTACAATATACTGCTCAGTTTCCTCTGTTTTCAGCGCACCAGTCAGCGCGACGCCTATATCATCTATCCGACCCTTTCAGCGACGCTGCTGGCGTTCATTTGTTTCCTTTATTTCTTCTTCCTTATCTAATTCACAGAAATCTAACAACTTCCTGACCGCGCCGGTAGAAAGCATGACCACGCACTGACGGTTCTGACATGAGTTTGGTGAATAATCTTTTCAACCCTGTCCACACAACAAATAGATAAGGATAAAAGATGAAAAAAGCGATGTTCGCCCTGAGTGCACTGACGTTTATTTTGGCTGGCTGTGACACTGCGGAAAACGCGGCAACGCAACAAGCAGAACCGGTTGCCGATACCCTGCCAAGTAAAGTCAGCGATTCAGTTGCAACCGTAACCGACAGTGTTTCTTCAGCGGCTAATGCAGTGACTGAATCGATTGAAGATGGCGACGCAGCCAACTGGCAAGGCACCTATCAAGGCACTCTTCCTTGTGCTGACTGCGCAGGTATCGACTACACCCTGACTCTGAACGAAGATCAGAGCTACAGCCTGGTGCAGGCTTATCAGGGTAAAGAAGGTGCAGAGCCAACCACTTCTGAAGGTAAGTTCCACTGGAACGACACCGGCAGCGTAATTACTCTGGAAGATGGTTCCGAGACACCAAACCAGTACTTTGTTGGTGATGATATGCTGATGAAACTGGACATCAATGGTGAGAAAGTGACCGGCGATATGGCGGCACTGTACAATCTGCAAAAGCAGTAATCATCGGACAACTACAGTAATCAATCGGTAAAAACAGTTATTCGTGCTGTATGCGGATGTAACAATAACGCCGGCCCAGAGGCCGGCGTTATTGTTTATTCTGTAATGAAACGGATTATTCTGCAATGAGTCGAATCTTCAGCGCAGCAGTGCCACAACCGTGTGACGACGTACATTAGCCTGCGCATTAAGCGCCTGATAAGTAGAGGTAAACGTATCACCCGCGGCATAAAAGCTTTCCAGCTTATCTGCCACGCCATCCACCGCCAACACCTGGTTCTGCTCACGCAGCGTCTGCATCTGACTATTCAGTTCGCTGTGATAACTGCGTGCCTGATCCAGACTGACCTGCACCTGCTGTAAGTGCTGATTGACCTTAGCAATGGTTTTTTTGATGCCGTCACGTGAACCCAGATCAAAGCGCAATTCAGCAATACCATCCGGCTCAGATTTGAGCGTCAGGGTATTGGCCTGCCCGGCCGGGAAACGGTGGCCCTGTCCGGTGACCATCACCTTTTGCTTCATCTGCTTATAGGCCGTATCTGTGGCCTCAAACACGATATTGCCATCACTGCCCAGAGAAGCTCGCATCCCGAGCGGGATCAGGCTGCGATCCAGCATTTTTACCGTTTTACTGCCATCGCTACGACCATCAAACTGCATCAGCACCGACTGACCCTGCGGAAAATCCAGACGAATCTGCTCAGCCTTATCCTGCAAACGCTGTACATTGAGCCCCGGCACGGAAAAGCGGCGCAGATCGCCCTGATTCAGTTGCAGTTTCAGCTCGTTACTCACCACGCGCTGACCATCAAAGCGGGCGTGTTCCAGCGTGCTGTCGAGCTGCATTTTAGAACGGGTCAGCGTCTCTTTCAGATTGGGGACCCGCTCAACGCCCTGTGTCACTGCCTGAGTGAGACTGCGCTTAATATGGGTGAGTTCTTTACCGGCAACCTGCAGGGTTTTCGTGGCGATCTGCACCGATGTCGCTTGCTGCTGCCCGGCCGTCAGCCGTAATGCAGAAATGGAATAGGCTGACGGTGGGTCAGCCTGGAAAGTACGGTTACGCGGTGGATTAAAGCGCGGACTTTGTGTCGTGCGGGAAGGAGTAATACTCGTCTGATCCTGCCCGGTCAGACGTATTCCCTGACCGCGCACTTCCACTGTACTCATCACCATAGTGTTAACCTCTAAATCCGGTCAAACAGCGACAGACCGTCAATTTTGACGTAGCTGGCCTGAGTCGCCTGCAGTGCGGCCATGAAGTTACTCAGACGCACTGACGCTTCACCATAATCTAATGCCGACAGATCGCTGGTAACCTTATCCACGAACAACTTGTTCTCACCATGGGCACTGTCGAGCAGATCCAGGTTATTTTGCCGTCCACCCAGTTCGGTGATGGCCGCCAGCACATTATCCATCGTGCCATCCACAGCGTTGAGTGTCGTCGCGACCTGGTTCTGAAAATTGGCCGTCGGTGCCTCAAATTCGGCAATCAGATCATCGATCGAGTTGAGTACATTACTGCCAGCGCCTAAATCGAGCAGATCGCGAGCCGTCATATTGGACTCCATGCTCACCCCTTTGGCCACCGTAACCACGCGTTTATCCGTATTACCCTGAATCACATAAGACCCTGTACTGTCGTCCAGCGCAGCCGTATTACTGGCGGTACCGGAAAACAGATAAGCGCCCTCTTCATCCTGAGCATTAAAAGAAGAGGCGACCGAGTCGCGCAGGCTATGCAGTTCAGTCACAATCGCGGTGCGGTCCGCATCAGTCAGGGTATCATTCGCCCCCCACAAAATGCGGTCACGAATGTTCATCAGGCTGCTGTTCGCCGCATCCAGATACACTTCCTGACTCGACAAGGTAGTTTTCACATTGGCGATATTGCTCTGATACTGGCTGATGGCGCTGTCTTCACGATCCAGGTTGAGCAACTTAATCGAGGCCATCGGATCATCCGACAGTTTAGTCAGGCGGTCACCGGTCGCCATCTGCTGCATGACAGTGCCCAGACCGGCATTATTAGTCTGCAGGCTCTGCAACATCATCTGACTGAATTGAGTGTCACTGATTCTCATCCTGACTCCTTAAAATAACTGTAATACGGTATCGAATAGCTGATTGGCGGTACTGATCACTTTCATATTGGCATTGTGCGCATTAGCAAAGGTCATCAGATTGGCCGCTTCTTCATCGCTGTTGACGGCACTGACGTTGTCCCGTTTGGCGATAGCCTGTTCATTCATGGTGGTTTTCGCCTGAGAATCCGACTCGGCCTGACGCGCTTTAATGGCGACTTCTCCTACCATACTGGTAAACGCATCATTGAGTGACTGAGTGCCAAAACCGGCAATGGAAAAGGGTTGATTACCTATCGCAATCAAGGCCTGAAGATTGTCACTGTTGCCGGGGTTTCCGTCACCGGACAGTGCCAGCTCAGTGGCGGTAATATCCGTCATGGTCAGGCTGGCTGCCGGGTTATCGGGATCGTAACTGAACAATGCTTTGCCAGGCATCCCATCCAAATCCAGCCCCAGGGCCAGCTCTGAATTAAAGGCATCCGCCATTGACTGCGCCATGTCATCCACGGCAGTCATGTAGGGTTTCAGCACCTCGGCCTGGTAGTCGTTCAACGCGCCGATTTCACCGCCCATCTGACCGGGAATGGCAAAACTCTGATTACCGAAGACCACCTGCATGTTCGCCATATAAGCGTCACTGCTGTCCGGAACAGCCTGTAAAGTACCGAATTCAGAACCCATCACTAACGGCTGACCATTGCTGAGCGAAATCTGCATACTGCCGTTGGCCTGATTGGTGGTTTTGACCTCGACCATCTGCGACAAATCACCGACCAGCGCATCACGTGTATCCATCAACTGGGCCGGATTACCGCCGGTCCCCTGCAGTTCAACGATTTGCTGGTTAATCTCGGCAATGTTGCTCAGCAGGCTGTTGGCCTGACTGACCGCCGCACTGCGCTGTTCGCTCATATCCTGATGCTGGTTATACAGCGACTCAGTCAGGGTATTAAAGCGGCGCGACAGCGCTTCCGCTTCATTGATAATCTGCTGACGCAGCGGGGTCGATTCAGGTTTGGTCGAGGCATCATGCAGCGCCGCAAACAAGCTATCGAGCCCGGCGGAAAGGCTGAAACCGTCCGCACCCAACGTATTTTCAATCTGACTCATATTGGTGGTATAGCGCGAGGCATAGGCCGATTCACTGCCGGTCGACCAGGTCTGTTTGACCAGAAACTGATCAGTCACGCGACGGATGCTGGTCACCTGAACCCCCATCCCCGCGCTTAAACTGTCATATTTGCCGCCACCGACTGAGGCCATCAGGGCTTGCTGGCGGCTGTAGCCGGGCGTATTGACGTTAGCCACATTCTGCGCGGTAACATCGAGCGCAACGCGGTTCGCGTTCAGTCCGGTTAAAGCTATGTTAGTCAAGTTCATGTCCGATCTCGCTCCATGGTCGAATCAGTGGCTGAGCGAAGGCCGTATTGACCATCACTTTGCTGTTTTGCTCTGGGTCTAAGGCGGCATGCAGCGGAGCCGGGTTAAGTTCTGCCTGTAATCCGGCTGCATTTTGTGACTCCGCTTCCGGGATAGAAAACATCACGCTCTCTACCGGTACGATATCTGCACCAATCGCGGCAAATGAACTGTCATTGACTGAATTGGCTTGCGCCGCACTGAGTCCTGCCGCCGGCCCCAGTTGGCGCACCAGCATATCGGCGATGCCGGCATTGTTCTTCTTGGCCAGTTCAATCGCCAACTGACCATCGTACATATCGCGAAATACCCCCTGCTGCTGGGAGGAAAACGGGCTGTCCTGGTCAGCCAGCGCATCGCTGCTGCTGCGCATCTGACGCAGCACCAGTTGCAGGAACATGGCTTCAAACTGGCCGGCCACCTTTTGCAACGCCTCACCTTTATCCGCGGCATGTTTGATATTGGCCAGCGCGCTATTGTCATGATAAAGCACAGCATCGCCGGCGACGGATTGGTTGGAATGGTCAATTTTCATCAGATCACCACCAGTTCGGCATTCAGGGCGCCGGCTTCATGCAGGGCCTGTAAAATGGACATCAGATCGGTCGGCGTTGCACCCAGGCTGTTAACCGCATTGACTATGGTATTGAGCTCGGTGCCTGCCGGCCAGATCATCATCTGCGCCTGCTCTTCATTAATATCCACATTCGACTGGTCGACGGTTTGGGTCTGGCCGCCAGAAAGCGCGTTCGGCTGGCTGACCTGCTGTGACTCGCTGATGCTGACCGTCAGGTTGCCATGACTTACCGCGGCTTCGCCAACCTTGACGTTCTTACCAATCACCACAGTGCCGGTGCGGGAGTTAAACACAATACGGGCTGGTTTACGGCCTTGCACCACACTCATCTCTTCCAGCATCGACATCATGATGACACGTTGCTGAGTGTCCTGCGGCGCGCGCATTTCAACCCGACCTTTGTTGATCGCCACCGCGACTTTGGGACCAAACGTATCGTTGATTTCACGGGCGATATTTTTCGCCGTGGTAAAGCTCGCTTCACGCAAGTTGAGCGTCACCGTATCGCGCTGGTTGAAGTCGGTCGGGATCTCACGCTCCAGAGTCGCGCCGTTTGGCACACGCCCCGTGGTTGGGGTATTGATGGCAATGCTGCTGCCACTGCGTCCCTGGGCCGACACGCCACCAACGACGACATTGCCCTGGGCCACCGCGTACACTTCGCCGTCAACACCACGCAGCGGTGTCATCAGCAGCGTACCGCCACGCAGGCTTTTTGCATCACCAATCGATGACACGACGATATCCAGCGTCTGGCCCGGCCCGGCCATAGGATCAACCGATGCGGTGACACTCACTGAAGCCACGTTGCGCAGTTTAGGATCGGACGATTCATCAATCTGCACCCCGAACTGGCGCAGCATATTAGTGATGGACTGGGAGGTAAATTCGACCTGGTTGCGGTCACCCTGACCATCCAGTCCCACTACCAGACCATAACCAACCAACTGGTTTTGACGAATGCCCTGAATATCCACCAGATCCATCAGCGGGATAGCAGCTTCCGCTTTCACTCCCGGCGTCAGACCCAAGCTCAGCACCAGCAACAGCGTGGTCAAAAATGCGTTATGTTTTATCATCAGAATGGCATCCATGGACTGTTAAAGAATTGCGTCAGCCAACCGGAGGCATTGCTGTCTGCCAGCGCGCCGCGACCGGAGTACGTAATGCGCGCATCGCCGATACGCTGTGAAGAGATTTGGTTGCTGCGGCTGATGTCATCCACACGCACAATGCCGGTCAGGCGAATAAACTCATCCCCCTGATTGAGGCGAATCCACTTTTCACCACGAATACGAATCACGCCATTAGGTAAAACCTCACTCACAGTGACCGTAATGGCCCCCTGCAGACGGTTGCCCTGCGAGCTGGACGCACTGCCGTCAAAAGCGCGATTGCCATCTATCGAGGCAGAAACATCGTCAAACGTTTTGGCACCAATAATCGGCGCCGCCAGGCCAACACTGGAGGATTTACCATACTGGGTATCGGCACTTTTACTCGATTGGGTCGACTCAGACAGCTGCACGGTCAGGACATCGCCGACCCGATAGGCCCGGCGGTCCTGAAACAGAGTCATCGCATAGTGATGGCGATAAAGGCTGCCGGACTGAGCCTCAGGCAGAGAGTAATCAAGCTCCGGCGGACCATATTTTTCTTCGTCCGGTGACGGCAGGCCAAACTCCTCCCGTCCGGCACAACCAGCCAGCACTAATACACTCAGTAATCCGACTTTGCTCAGCGTTGTCATCACCTTTTCCTTCATCGCTCACTGCCCCTTACATTGACTGCGCAACGAACTGCAGCATGTCATCGGCGGCCGAGACCACCTTGGCATTCATCTCGTAGGCGCGCTGGGTGGTGATCATATCCACCATTTCTTCCACGACTTCAACGTTTGAGCCTTCCAGCACACCTTGTTTGATGCTGCCAACGCCGTCTTCACCCGCCACGACCTCATCAGCAACACCACTGGCTTCCGTTTCACGGAACAGGTTACCGCCCACCGCTTCCAGACCGGCCGGGTTGATGAAACGCGCCAGCGTGATCTGACCGATTTGCTGTGGCGCCGGATCGCCGGCACTGGTCACACTGACCGTACCGTCCACACCGACCGACAGAGAAGTGGCGTTATCAGGAATCTGAATCTGTGGTTGCAACGGCAGGCCCTGGCTGTTGACCATCAGTCCTTCAGAATTGACGTGAAACTGGCCGTTGCGGCTATACATGATTTCGCCGTCAGAGTTTTCAATCTGAAAAAAGCCCTGCCCCATCACCGCCAGGTCCATATCCTGACCGGTGTTTTGGGTGTTGCCCTGGGTAAAGACTTTTTGGGTGCCGACCACGCGTACACCGCTACCCAGTTGAACCCCGGTTGGCAGTTCATTGACCTGATCGACCTGAGCGCCCGGCTGACGCTGGATGCTGTAAAACAGATCCTCAAACACCACCCGATCGCGTTTGAAACCAACCGTATTGACGTTGGCCAGATTGTTGGAAATGGCGGTCATCTTGGTATCCTGAGCCGCCATACCGGTTTTGCTGACCCATAATGCTGAATGCATGGGAAATTCTCCTTAGTGTGAGCGCTTAGCTGTTGCTCATTAATCGGTTTCCGGCCTGAGCCAGGGTTTCGGCGCTTTTCATCATGCGGATTTGCATTTCGAAATTGCGTGTCAGAGACATCACGCTCACCAGCTCATCAATCGCCGAAACGTTACTGCCTTCAATATGTTCCGGTGCCAGTTGCACCGTATCATCGGCCGCGAACGGCACCCCATTCACACTGTGCAGCAGAGCATCACTCTCTTTTTGTAATTGAGCCGGCTCCGGCTTAACCCGCTTTAAAGTCCCCACTTCAATCTCGGCCCCCCCCGCCCGGCGGCATCACGGAGATCACACCGCGTTCACTCACTTCCACCTTTTGAAAGTCAGGCAGTACTAACGGGCCGTTTTCACCGATAACGGCAAAACCGTTAATGGTCAGAGCGCCATTAACATCAACCGAGATATTACCGGCGCGGGTGTAAGCTTCCCCGCCATCGGGGGTCTGTACGGTCAGGTAGCCGTCACCCATGATCGCCACATCCAGTGCGCGACCGGTTTTGACCACATCACCACTGTCAAAACGGGTCGCGGCCGAGTTGGTGACCACCATGGTACGACCATCGAACCCTGCCCCCTGCAACGGCACACTACGTACCCGCTCCATATCGG
Organism: Vibrio ostreae; assembly: GCF_019226825.1. NCBI lineage: Bacteria > Pseudomonadati > Pseudomonadota > Gammaproteobacteria > Vibrionales > Vibrionaceae > Vibrio > Vibrio ostreae. Next base: position 439,371 of record NZ_CP076643.1, on the reverse strand, counting down.
CGCGGAACCCCGCTGTATCCGCGTTGGACAAGTTGTTGGAGCGCACATGCTGGGCTTTGAGAACCCGGCTCGCGCCTGACGTTGCAGTAAACAGCAAACTATCCATGTTCCGCTCCGTTAGATTGAATTGAACAGAACTTGCATCAGTTCATCTTCAGTTGAGATGGTTTTGGCATTAGCCTGGTAGTTACGCTGCGCAGTCATCAGACCAACCAGCTCACCAGTCAGATCGACGTTTGAGCCTTCCAGCGCACCCGGCGTCAGATCGCCCAGAGTTCCGGTACCCGGCACACCCACAGTCGGGTTACCCGAACCAAAACTTTGCGTCCAGGAAGTGCCGCTGACCTTGGTCAAGCCCTGCGGGTTGGCGAAATTAGCCAATACAACCTGACCTTGCAGCTGTGACTCACCATTGGTGTATGTGGCGTAAACCATGCCGTTATTTTCAACCCGTACCCCGGCCAGCTCGCCCGAGGTGTAACCGTTTGGATTGTTAGTGCTGACACCAAAGTCAGCGCCAAACTGGGTACTGCCGGTCAGTGACACATCAATGCTCATGGCTTCGGCACCGGCAGCCGGGAAAGTGACGTTAAACGCGCTGACCGGAGAGTTAAGCGTACCGTCGGTATTGAAAGTGACCGGAACGGTGTCAACCACAGCTCCACCGTCCACCTGGACATTCACTTCCCAGCTGTTGGCGTCGGTTTTGGTAAAATACTGGGTGACGGTGTGGCTGTTACCGAGCGAGTCAAACACTTGCGAGGTATATGACGAGTTGAACGAGGTTGGATCATTGGGATCAAAAGCCACCGCTGTCGAGTCATAAGCCGGATTCGCCGGGTCCAGAGCCGGATCGCCCGCCGCAACCAGATTGATCGCGCTCGCGCTGGCATCAAAGTTAGCCACAAACTGCAATGAGTCAGTCGCACGCGCCGCCAGAGATGAGGTCGCGATTTGCACATCACCCACAGTACCCGTCATCAGGTTGTTGTTGGCATCCACGCTGTAGCCCTGCAATTTGGCACCGGTGTTGCCCACAACGTAGTTGTTGCTGTCGGTACCGAACACACCGGCACGGGTGTACAGGGTTTGTCCCATACTGTCTTTAGTGACGAAAAAGCCACTGCCGTTAATAGCCAGATCCATTGCACGACCGGTGCCGCTGATTGAACCGTTTTCATCAAAGTTCTGTGAAATGGACGCCACTTCCACCCCCCCAGGCTGCATTCCGTTATAAACGGCAGAGAATTCGGTGCGCGAGCCTTTAAAGCCATAAGTGGAAGCGTTGGCAATGTTGTGACTGATGGTGTTCAGTTCCGAGTTGGATGCATCTAAGCCACTCAGCGCAATGTTTAAACTCATAAAATAACCTCTGTGTCCTTAAGGGGATTAAGCACCAAATTGGGTGATCTGATAAAAAGGAATACTGCCAAGACCGGCAATATTGACCAGCGGCGAACCGCCGTTACTCGGAATACGTACCTGCTCGACCGCGCCGGCCAGCAACACGTTCGGACTGGCCTGGCCATCCTGAACCTCGACCGTGACCTGATAACTGCCCGGTTTCAGGCCCAGTTCCTGGGGATCAATAGTGAAATCGACATCGCCGGCCGGATGAGCGCCAAGCGGCAGCTTGGTGCTTTGACCAAACTCATCAGTGATAAGCAGATTGACCTGACTCGACGCGTATTCGAGTTCGACTTTGCCGCTTTGTGGCGCTTCTGCACCGAGCTCAAACTGGTTAGCGGACACCAGCACGGTCTGACCGACCAGACCTGCGGTACTCAGTACCTGCATGTTATCCAGCAGCACCATGCTGTTTTGCATCAGGCTGGTCATGTTCTCTGTACTCTGCACCTGAGAAAACTGCGCTAACTGACTAACGTATTCGGTGCCATCAAGCGGGTTGAGCGGATCCTGATTCTGGATCTGCGCCACCATCAGGCTGATAAATTCATTTTGCAGCGACGATGCCGAGTTAGCATCGACACCATTAGCCGCGATAGCGCCGCCGGTTGTGGTGGCAGCGCCACTGGTATCGGCCGATAAAGCATTAAACTGTGCAATCGTCATTAGCTGCCCTGCCCCAGACGCAGCAGCCCCTGCTGCATACTCTTCACGTTGGAGAGCACTTCAACGTTAGTCTCGAAACTGCGGGTCGCCGACATCATATCGGCCATTTCCGCCACCACATCGACATCCGGGTAATAGACATAACCTTCGCCGTCTGCCAGCGGGTTGCTCGGTTCAAAACGTTTTTCCGCTTCGCCCTGCGCTTTCACCACATCGACAATGCGTACTTCCGCACTCGGATAATCTTCGCCTGCGGTCAGTTGGCTCTTGTTGTATACCGTCGCAAACACCGGCTTGAGTGCCCGATAGGCATCATCCGGGTTAGCCGACACGGCATCGGCGTTCGCCAGGTTACTGGCCACTGTGTTCAGACGCACGGTCTGAGCATTCATTGCCGAGCCGGCAATGGAATAGATATCAGTAAATGCCATGATTAACGTCCTTCAATTGCTTTGGCTAAACCACTGAATTTCATATTGAGAAATGTCAGACTGGTTTGGAAATCCATACTGTTCTGCGTGAATTTGCCCTGCTCGACACCCAGCTCAACCGTATTACCGTCTTTGCTGTTCTGATAAGGAATTGCATATTGAGTGTTAACCAGCAATTCCGGTACGTCCGGGTTCACTCCGTGCAGACCCGCGCTGCGCATCGCGGTGGTGAAACTCAGGTCTCTGGCGAGGTACCCCGGGGTATCAACATTTGCTAGGTTACTCGCGAGGACTTTGGTACGCTGAACCCGAAAATTCAGAGCCTCGGGATGAACTCCTAACGCGCTTTCAAATGAAATAGCCATGCATCTTCCTTACAAGTTGGCTCAAGTAGCCCTGAGAAGAAACAAGATGCATGCCATAAAACAAAATATTTATTATCAATGACTTACAAAACAACAAGGAAGATAGACTTCCGCACATCGGAAGCAAGAGCGAGGCAAGGGGAAACAGCCTCAGGGCGAGAACACACCAGACCAAAACCAATAACGCAGCCCCGTGCCGGCTTCGTCTTGGGTGGAATGCTGCTGCTCATCAGCCTGCCTTTAAGTGCCAATCCCCAGCAGGAACAGTTAATACGCCATACTGTGCGATCCGCACTGCAGCAAGAAACTGAGCAGACCGCGGCGCTACATCAATGGCCTGCTTACCAAACGGACTGGGAGATCTGGGTGCCGGGCGCGGCCCGTCACCTGCCGGAATGTCCCGGCAAGCTTGTCGTCACCGGACGCGATAACCAGTTACTGCCGGTCGGACGTCTGAAACGTCAGGTCAGTTGCGAACAAGGGCAATCCCCCTGGCATATCAATGTCACCATCAAAGCATCGCTGACGTTACCGGTTGTCGTCACTCAAACAGCCTTGTCACGTGGTCAGTCGCTGGATGCCTCCATGCTGATGATCGAGAAACGAACGCTCGATCGGGCCGATGAATTTTTCACAGATATCCGGGACGCGATCGGAATGGAAGTATCAAGAAGAGTGCGCAGCGGCGACATTCTCAGCCCGACATTAGTCAGCAAGCCGCCTTGGGTTCTTAAGGGCAATCAGGTTGTCATCATCGCCGCTAAAAACGGCATCAATGCCAGTACCCAAGGCGTCGCACTGGAAGATGGAAGCCAAGGAGACCAGATTGAGGTGCAAAACAGCACGTCACAGAAAGTCATCCATGCCGTGGTCAGCGGCCTGAATCAGGTTCGAACTCAATTTTGACTGAGCGGATTTTATTGACTCAAGGTAACATTTTTAGCCCTCAGCACTCGAATGGCAGCGCGGATTTCGGGTACAAAACCGCGCGATAAATTTTTCTTACCAAAATAGCCGTCAGATTTAATTCAGCACGGCGGTCGGTCGCCTATCGGTATTGACGACGAAGATTGAGGACCCCAGCTATGAAAATTGACAAAGTCTCCGGTGGACACGTACCGCAAACGGCGCTGCAACAGAGCAGTAAACAACCGCTGCAAACTCAAAGTGCCACTCCGACCAGCGAACCGGCGATGAACGCCAACACCGTTGCACTGGATAAAGCTCAGACCGAACTGGCTCAGCTGCCGGATGTGGACATGGCTAAAGTGGAACAGGTGCGAGCGATGCTGGCTAAAGGCGAGTTAAACCTGGACAGCAAAGCATTAAGTCAGGCGCTGATGCAATTTCATACCGGCCACGAATAACGCGTCAAGAAAGGGAAGCAGTCATGGCCTTAAACCGCGGACAACTCATCCAGAGCTTTTTGTACACCATCAATGAAGATGTCAGAATGTATCGTCAGCTACATCAACTGCTGCAGCAGCAAAAAGCACTCTATCTGCAGTTTGACGGCGAGTCTCTTGGCAACAATATTCGTCAGCAGGTTCCGCTGCTCAATCAGCTCAACCGCAACGCGACCCAGCGCTCACAGTGTCTGCAACGCCTGGTTTTACCTAATGACCAGGCTGGCGTGAAACTTCTGTTTGGTGCTCTGCCTCAGCATCTGCAGGAACGGGTACGCAAGCAATGGCGTGCGCTGAACACAATGATCGAACAGTGCCAGCACCTCAATCAGAGCAACGGCCACAGCTCAGCTATGCTGCACGAATTACTGGCAGAAATGACCAATCCGTCCCCGTTCTATCAAGAGCGCAGCAGCGCGACACTATGAATCAAGGTTCCCTGTTGTACCGCCTTTCCCACTCCAAGTTGTGTCGGTTAGCCGGGAGTCTCCTTTTTGTCATGCTGGTGCTTCCGCTGACCAACGCCCAGAGCGCCGCCCAAACCTTTCAGCAGCAAATTGATCGCCAGCACGAGGTGTTATCACCTTATCAGACGCAGATTTCCGCTCGTTTTGACCTTTATCAGCCTCTGCTCGGACATATATTCAGCCAGCTTAAAAAGCGCAGCCTGCCACCTCAACTAGCTCTGCTGCCCATGCTCGAATCGTCTTTGAACCCTGACGCTATTTCCCATGCTGGTGCACGAGGCCTGTGGCAACTGATGCCCGCCACAGCGCAGCGTTTTGGTCTTACGATTACCCCGCAGGATCAACGCCTGGATGTATTTCACAGTACCGATGCAGCGCTTCAGTACCTGACATTTTTATATAACAAATTTAGCGGCGACCTGGCGCTGACCATCGCTGCCTACAATGCCGGAGAAGGCCGTGTTGCCCGCGCGATGGCGCGAGCCAACAGCCGCGAGTTTGAACACTTAATCCTGCCAGCTGAAACCCGCCAGTACGTGGCTCGTTTTTATGCCCTCAATGGGCTGGTTGATGTGGACAAGCTCGATAGCGGGAGCTTTAGTCCACTGATGTTGTTCAGCAGCCAACCCAGGATCACCCGCCAGCCGCTGATTGACCTTCAGCCTCTGCCCCCTCTGGTCAAACTGTAGCGAGCAAAGCCCCTTCATCGTCGTTCAACGACGACAAAAAAGCCGCCAGAAGAGGCGGCTTTAGACCATTATTTTTTCTGACGCGCTTCAAACGCGGCCATCTGCTCTGGCGTTGCCGCTGGCTGATGATTGGCTTTCCACTCATCGTAGGTCATGCCGTACACACGCTCACGAGCATCATCAATATCCAGATCTAATCCCAGCTGTTGCGCTTCGGCCAGATACCATTTGCTGAAACAGTTACGGCAGAACCCTGCCAGAATCATGAGGTCGATATTCTGCACATCTTTATTATTATCCAGATGCGCCAGCAGGCGACGGAACACCGCTGCATCCATTTTATCCTGTTGTTCTTGGGTCAGATCTTTATGTTTAAATTCGGCCACGGGACTTTCCTTTCTTGTTGTCTGCCTGCCACCGGCCAAAGCAGACCAGTCACAGAGGTGTATCTGTTATTTATAACACGCTGCCAGTTATTTATAAAACTCACACCGCTATTTTAAAACTCATAAAGTCATTATAAAACAAGCAAACAAAAACGCCCGGGACGAGCCCGGGCGCTGAGATTCCGCACTGGTGACTGAGGGAAATTACCCTTGAATACCAACAATCAGCCATGGTGCATTCGGCGTTGTCAGGTCACGTTCCAGGTGCCAGATATCCTCGATATCCTCTTCGATACCTTCACCCGCATCACGGTAACGGCCGCTGAACTGCAGGCTCAGCTGTGCTTTGCTGGCGTCATAATCTGCACGTACGATTTCTGCATCCACATACATCACGTCTGTCTGTGGAGCCGAGTCAATCTTGGCACGCTCTTGTTTCAGATCTTCAAACAGGCTTGGTGACACATATTCCTCAATGGTGTGCAGCTGGTTGTGGTTCCAGGCACCTTGCAGAATACGGTAATGCTCACGCGCACCGTTGATGAACGCCACGCGATCAAAACCGGCCGGTAAATTGTGCGGTACATCGCTTTGCATCGTGCTGCCAAAACCACCTGCCGATGCCTGCGGCTGCTCAAAGTTGTGCACATTCGGCTGTTCAAACTGGTTGCGGTTCATTCCGCCAAACGCCGGTTGCTGCTGGTTCATACTGCCCTGCTTGGCCCCCAACACTCCGCGCATCAGTTTAAAGATCACGAAGGCAATCAGACCCATGATCAGGATATCCATAAACTGGATACCTTCAAAAGCGCCACCGAAGAAGGCAGCCAGCAAACCACCAGCCAGAAGGCCGCCCAGCAGACCACCCATTAATCCTTTTTTAGAGGAATTCTGTGCTGTTTGTGTGCCGTTTTGTTGTTTTAGCGAATTGGTCGGTTGGCTACTTTGCGTCGGCGCAGGCGATGTGTTGTAGCTTTTACCAAATGACTTACCGCCACCAAATTTTTTGGCAGCATCCGCCACTGGAGTAAACGCAACAGAAACCATCACTAATGCGACCAGAGAAAACAGACGTTTCATACTTATCCTTAGCTCGTTACTGGTAATGGCCCTCAAAAGGACCCTAAACCTATTTTGATACCGGGTCATCATAGCGGCTTCAATATCACAATCAAACATTTTGCTTTTGCTGACTTGTATCAGGATATTGCAAACTTCGTTCGGACATAATGAACCATTTGCGGTGTTAGGTTGTCTAAACCCCATCAACAGCCTTTGATTTTCAAAGCGTTGCTGTAGATTTTCATGGATCCCGAACGGAACTCAACCGACAAGCGATGTTACAAACGGCAGCAATAAAGGCCGACTTCGCAGCCAAAGTCCGTTGTGCACGCTTTCAAAAGCACACGCTTATTGAGAGATTAGTTGACGCTCCATCGGGAGGTTATTAGAATAATTGAACATTGTTCATTAAGTATTATCCCACATGGCAAGACGAAACGACCATACACGAGACGAGCTTATTGCGCTGACGCTCAATACGGTAAAAGAATTTCTCCATACTCACTCTCACCACGAGCTGAGCCTGCGTAAAATCGCGACGATGATCGGCTATGTACCGAGTACATTAGTGAACGTGTTTGGTAATTACAACCTGCTGCTGCTGCATGTGGTGGCACAAACGCTGGACGAACTGGCCACCGAAGCCAAAGCCGTGGTTAGCCAGAGTAAAGATCCGGCTCAGGCACTTTATCAGCTCGCTTACTGCTATCACGACTTTGCCAAGCAAAACCCCTATCGCTGGCAGTTAATCTTTGCCCATAACATGAATGGCGAACAGTTGCCTGAGTGGCAGTCACAGCGGATTGAACACATGACCAGCATGCTGGAAGGCCTGCTGCACGTCATGGCCCCTCAGCGTACCGACAGTGAAATTCTGCGCACCAGCCGAGTTTTGTGGTCAGGAGTGCATGGCATCACCCTGCTGAGTGTAGACGACAAATTCTTTGCTGCTGAGCCTGTCGATGGCAAGGCATTGATTGAAGATCTACTCTCTAACTATCTGGCCAACTGGTAAGCATCAAGGAAACGTAATGCCACATTCTCAAACGTCACTGTTAACCCAGCGGCGTTTTCTGCCCTATTTTATTACCCAATTCTTTGGCGCATTCAACGACAATATTTTTAAAAACGTATTGTTGCTGCTGGTTGCCTTTGCAGGCTCTAGCGCTCTGCCGGTATCCAGTGACCTGTTCATTAACCTGGCTGCCGGCTTATTTATCCTGCCTTTTTTTCTGTTTTCCGCCTCTGCCGGCGTGCTGGCCGACAAATATGAAAAGTCTGCTTTTATCCGTAAAGTGAAATTGGCAGAAATAGCCATCATGTGTGTCGGCGCTCTGGGCTTCATTACTGAGAGCTACGGCCTGTTACTGCTGATGCTGTTTCTGATGGGTACCCAATCTGCTTTTTTTGGTCCGGTCAAATATGCGCTGCTACCCCAGCAACTGAAATCGAGCGAATTGGTTCCGGGCAACGCCCTGGTCGAAACCGGCACTTTTTTAGCGATTTTGCTCGGTACGCTGGGAGCTGGCATCATCGCTTCTGCAGAACATGCGCGCTACATCGCTGCCGGAGCCGTGCTGCTGTTTGCCCTGTTCGGTTACCTCGCCAGCCGGGCCATCCCTGAAGCGCCAGCCAGCGCGCCGGATCTCAAATTTCGTTGGCGGCCTATTCAACTGACCCGCCAGACTCTGGCTATCGCACGCAGCGACCGCACCATTTTTCAGTCGATGATGGCCATCAGTTGGTTCTGGTTCCTTGGCGCGGCCTACCTAACCCAGTTCCCCAACTTCACCAAACTGTTTCTTAATGGTACCGAAAGCTCAGTCTCTTTCTTACTGGCGCTGTTTTCTATCGGTATTGCTGCCGGTTCACTGGCTTGTGACAAAATGTCCGGCCACCGGATTGATGTGGGTATCGTGCCGCTCGGCAGTCTGGGGATAAGTATTTTCGGCTACCTGATGGCCAGCAGCATTCCCGATGATTTACCGCTCTTCCAGCAATTTAGCGAATTCGTCAGCTACACCCCGTTGTGGCCACTGTATATTTATCTGCTGTTACTGGGCGTGTCCGGCGGGATCTTTATCGTGCCGCTGTATGCCATGATGCAGCAACGCGCCAAAGCAAGCGAGCGGGCTCAGGTCATCGCCGCACTCAATATTTACAACTCCCTGTTTATGGTCGGCAGCGCGCTGCTCGGCATTGTCTGTTTGTCACTGCTCAACCTGAGCATAGTGCAGCTGTTTATCCTGCTGTCGGTCATGAATGTGCTGATGGCCGTATACCTGTTCCTGCAAGTGCCTATTTTTGTGGTACGTTTTCTGGTCTGGGCGCTGACTCATACCATTTACCGCGTCCGGCATAAAAATCTGCATCATTTGCCGCAGCAAGGCGGCGCTCTGATCGTATGTAACCATGTCAGCTATATGGATGCCCTGCTGCTGAGTGCGGTTTGCCCGCGCCTGATTCGCTTTGTGATGCACGAAGAGTACGCCAATATCCGCATTGCGCGCCGTTTCCTCAAGCGGGCCGGCGTTATCCCGATAGACTCCGATGACCGCGCCTCTATCCGCCGCGCATTTACCGAGGTAGAACAAGCTTTGGAACAAGGCCATCTAGTGTGTATCTTCCCGGAAGGTCGCCTGACCGAAGATGGCGAGATGAACCCGTTTATGCGCGGTATCGACCTGATACTGAGGCGCAGTCCGGTACCTGTGATTCCGATGGCGATTAAAGGACTGTGGGGCAGTTTCTTCAGCCGATATAAAGGTCGTGCCTGCAGCAGCCTGCCCTGTCGTTTCCGCTCACGGATTGAAATAGAAGCCGGTCGCGCCGTTGCCGCCTGCGACGCTAACACCCAGTTGATGCACGCCGAAGTCGCAGCGCTGCGTGGTGACTGGAAGTAGCTTTGTACGACTTTCAGCTCGCTGCTTTGCGTTCACTAAGAACAAGCGTTCAGTTTAACTGAACGCTTGTTCAAAACATTAAGACTTTCTGACCATTAGCAATGGGTTACAATCAGTTTCCACTTCGCTGAAGGTCAATCCTATGTCATGCAACTCACTGCCTGTTAAGCTGAGATATCTGCCTTTTGTGCTGATTCTGCTGGCCTGTCTTACCCCTTATCTCACCTCGCCCACTGCGCTGGTGCTGGGCTTTTTGCTGGCAACATTGGGCTGGGTTCCCGGCGGACTGCCACTTGCGAAGATCACCAAAAGATTGCTGGCTTACTCGATTGTCGGCCTCGGCTTTGGTATTCCGCTACAGCAAGCACTCAGCGTGACCAGCGACGGCATCGGCCTGATTGTGGCCAGTATTGCAGGCACTCTGATTCTCGGCACAGTGCTGGCGCGGTTTATCGGCCTTAATGCGACTGCAGGTCACCTGATTGCGTCGGGGACAGCCATCTGCGGCGGCAGTGCGATTGCGGCCGTGGCTCCGGCAGTCAATGCCGATGACGATCAAACCGCAGTGGCCCTGGGTACGGTATTTCTGCTCAATTCACTGGCGCTGTTTTTGTTTCCGCTTATCGGCCATGCCCTCAATCTTGATCAGCATACCTTTGGCACCTGGGCCGCCATCGCCATTCATGATACGTCATCTGTGGTCGGCGCCGCTTCGGCATACGGTGAAGAGGCGCTAAAAACAGCCACCACCCTCAAACTGGCGCGCGCATTGTGGATTGTACCCGTTGCCCTGCTCAGTGCCTGGATGTTTCGCAGTGAATCGAAAAAAGTGACAATCCCGTATTTCATTCTCTTTTACTGCGCGGCGATAGGATTTAGCGATCAGTTGCCGCAGTTTGAGGTGGTATATCAGCAGATTTTCGGCCTGGCCAAGCAAGCCCTGGTGGTGTGTCTGTTTTTGATTGGCTGCAGCTTGTCGGTGCGCCGTTTACGCGCTGCCGGTGCCAAGCCGCTGATGTTCGGTATTGTACTCTGGATAGTTATATCGACTTCGTCTCTGGCTTGGCTGCTGAGCCAGACGAACGGATAACAGGCGAGCGCTGCACTTCCCAGGCGACGAGCAGCACCAACAGGAAAGCACTTAATTCAGCCACCGAACGCGGCCAGCCATCCTGGGTCAGTGCAATCAGCAGTTGCAGGGCGATGACGCCAACAAGTAAGCCTTTCTTCATGGTCAGATAATCCCGAATCATTATTAATCCGGATTCATTATGCCCAATCGTTATAAGAAGCAAAATTCTGTTTTGGTCTAACTCATAACCCGATATTGAGTCTGATGATGCGCCAGCCATTGCTTCAGGGCCTGGCGCGATACTTTAATGCCGCTGTTCATCAGTTGCTCGGGCATAGTGAAATAAGCCACCGGCCATTTGAATTTCTCAAGCTTCCCTTCGCACCAGGCTGAACCTTGCGTCAATGAAAATACCGCTTCTGCGCTATGCACTATCGCAACCGGCCTGGCGCCAAATTCGTCATCTTCAACCGCCACCACCATCGCCAGTTGCACCGCCGGATGACGGTTGAGTACGGACTCAATTTCTTCACAGTGAATGTTTTCGCCGCCAGAGATAAACTGATTGTCGGCGCGTCCGATAATCACCAGTTGCTCATCCTGCCATTCGCCGAGATCTTGACTGTCAAACCAGCCGTCTGATTCCAGGATAGGATGCAGCAGCCCACGGCGGTAATAACCGCTGGCCAGGGTCTCGCCACCAATATAAATCCGCTGTCCGCGCAGTTGTACCAGGCGTCCGGCCAATACATGCCCGGCTCCGCTGTGCCCGTCGACCTGTTTCGCCGTCACGGTTGAGGCCGCTTCTGTCATGCCGTAGCCAAGCCAGGTTTCAATGCCGATTGCCGCGGCCTGCTGCGCCAACCGGACCGGAATATGGCTGCCACCAAGTAACACATGGGTCAGATTGAGCTCGATTCCGGCCTCCAGCAGCCGTTTGAGTTGGGTCGGCACCAAAGACGCGTGTGTGACCTGAGCCATGTCATAAGCCAGATCACCACGGCCAATTTTCAGGCAGCCGCCGGCCAGCAGCCAGCGGTAAACAATCGCCAGACCGGACACATGATAGAGCGGTAAGCTGAGCAGCCAGGTATCTTCAGCGCTGAACACAAACTCCTGCAATAAGCCCTGCGCAGAAGCCAAATGCTGGGCATGAGTATGCGCCACCGCTTTCGGAACGCCGGTTGAACCAGAGGTAAAAATCAAAGTGGCCAGATTGTCAGCCTGATAGAGATCGCCATGCCACCCAACCGGTTCAGTAACGTGTAATGCCTTGGGTATCTGAATGACATTGACGGCTCTATCAGAGTGCCGGGAAATAGAGTGCCGGGAAACGTCGGCCCCGGGAGCCAGCCAGAGATGGGGCGTTTGATGCGCGCCATAAAGGGCGTCCAGTTTGAGGTGTAAAGCCTCGCCAGGCTGAGGCATCGTCAGGGCACAAATGACACCGCGCGACACCGCGGCCAGTAACCACAGCAACGTATGCGGATGATTTTTACCGACCAGTGTCAGTACGTCTCCGCCCTGTACACCTTGCTGATGAAGTGCCTGAGCATACTGCTCGATACGATCAGCCAGCTGCTGCCAGGTCAGAGATTCTTGCTCAAGACGCAGCGCCACCTTATCCGGCGTACGCTGCTGCCATTGTTGCCAGGGGGTCATGCGTGGTGCGACTGCCACACCAGCTCCTGCTCCTGCAGTGTCTGCACTGGCAGTTCACAACCCGGCCAGGCGGTTTCAAGCTGCGCCTGATAAAGGCCTATGGTATCAAGCCCCGGAATTTCATCCGGTAATAACCATTTTGACAGGCGGGCTAACTGGGTCAGACCCAGACTCGATTCCAGACTGGAACTGATCACCACCTGAAGATTGAGTGCTCTCGCTTTCTCAACCAGACGAATACAGAAAGGTACGGACCCTATCACGGTCGGTTTGATAATGATGGTTTTGGCGCCGGTCAGCTCTTCGAGACGAAAGTCATCCATGCGTACCGCCTGCTGCAGCGTCTCATCCCAGGCAATTGCGATCCCGGTATCGATGGCAAACGACAGACTCTCACTCGGTGTATGGCACGGCTCTTCGATATAAGTAATCCGGCCACGACGTGACGGAGCGACATACTGAGCGAATTTAGCCGCCTTTTCTTTGTTCCAGGCCCGATTGGCATCGAGACGCAACGTCAGATCCGGCATGGATTCGAGAAACAGGTTAACCAGCATGCCATCACGTACCGGCTCGTACAGGCCCACCTTAATTTTGGCGACCTTGTTACCTGGCATGGCTTCGAGTTGCGGGATCAGGTCATCCGGATCACCGGTGCACAGCGGTGCAGCCTGATATTGCCCATCTTGGGGCAACTCACCGGCCAGTTCCAGCTCCGCCATAGACACACCAAAGGCGACAGAAGGAAATAATTCGTCCAGTCCGAGAGGTTGCCCCTTCACCCACAGTTCCAGCTGTTCTTTAGCCAGGGCTCCCGCCTCATCAATGGTTTCGACGCTAAATCCTTTTAACGGCGCGACTTCACCACGCCCTATTCGGCCATTTTCCTGAAGTTCGACAATGAATCCTTCACGTTCGGTTAACTTCTCTTCACGAAGAATGACACCGCTATCCATCGGCAGACGATAGCGATACAGTTTTGCGCTGCGCATATCCAACCTAACTCTGTTGTTATTCCTGGATGTTCACACTGTCGGCACGGAATGCGCCAAGACAATGACATCACAAAGGGTTATACGTCGTAAGCAAAAAGCGGCCCACTTTTGCACGGGCCGCAACGATTTTACGGGTTACGCGGGAATTTATTGAAATCCGGGCGACGTTTTTCGTTAAACGCATTACGGCCTTCCTGGCCTTCATCTGTCATATAAAACAGCATAGTGGCGTTACCAGCCAGTTCCTGCAGGCCAGCCTGCCCATCACAGTCAGCGTTCAGTGCTGCTTTGAGACAGCGCAGCGCCATCGGGCTGTGTTGCAGAACTTCACGGCACCAGCGTACGGTTTCTTTTTCCAAATCCTGCAGTGGTACCACGGTATTCACCAGCCCCATATCCAGCGCTTCTTTGGCGTCATAGAACCGACACAGGAACCAGATCTCGCGCGCTTTCTTCTGACCAACAATCCGCGCCATGTAAGATGCGCCCCAGCCACCATCAAAAGAGCCGACTTTTGGCCCGGTTTGGCCAAACTGGGCGTTTTCTGCCGCAATGGTCAGGTCACACATCATATGCAGTACGTGACCACCACCAACTGCCCAACCGGCCACAGAGGCGATCACAGGTTTCGGACAGGTCCGGATCTGGCGCTGAAAGTCGAGCACATTGAGATGGTGGGTACCCGATTCATCTTTATAACCGCCGTAATCGCCACGAATTTTCTGGTCGCCGCCCGAGCAAAATGCCTCTTCACCCAGACCGGTTAAAATGATGACACCAACATTTTCATCGTAGCGTGCATCGGCCAGTGCATTGATCATCTCTTTGACAGTCTGCGGACGAAACGCATTGCGCACCTGCGGGCGGGCAATGGTAATTTTGGCCATACCATCCGGCGACTTGTGATAATCGATATCTTCATAAACTGAGCCACAATCATGCCATTCGACCGGAGCATAAAGTTCTTGTTCTGAAATGCCTACTGTTTTAGCCATGCTGATTCCCATTGTTGTTACTCGTTGTTGATGACAACGAGCCAATTAAACGCTGAATGATCAGGGCGAACGCATCAGGCTGCTCATGGTGAACATTGTGCCCGGCCTGCCCGACCTGACTAAAGCTCAGCCCGCTTTGTGTCGCGAGCTGCGAAAATTTCTTATCCCGTTCGCCACAGACGTAATGCGTGGTTAAACGGGCTTGTTGCAGTGCAGGTAGCAAATAAGGCTGGGTTGCCAGCGAGGTTGATAACAGCATACTTGCCACTGCCTGACCAAGATTAGCACTGCGTTTAGTGATTAAGGTTTGTCTTTGCGCATGGTTTAGTGAACTAAATACCGCTTGTTGATACCAATCGCTCAATACCTGTTCAATCGGTTCGTGCGCAAAGCGCATCGCCCAGCGACTATCATGAATCCAGCGCGGCTCTCGTTCTTGATTGGTTGGCAAACCAAAATGGCCCCCCTCAATCAGCAGACCTGAGAGGTTAAAGCCACTGAACCAGCCACACGCAGCCCCGGTCATGGCAATGCGTCCGCCAAGTGAATAGCCGACCAACCATACCGGGCGTTTCGCTCCGGCCCGGCTGGCAATAGTTTGTGCAACCCACTCGCAGCACTGCTGCAAATCGTCGCAGCAAATCGTTTGGCTATGACCATGTCCGGGTAAATCGATAACCAGCCAGTCTGCATCCGGTAAACGATCCAACACCGGCTGCCAGTCGTCCGTGCTACCAAGCAAACCATGCAGAAACACCAGTAGCGGCCGTTCTGCCACCGATAGCGTGTTAACGGAGACATGACCGGACGAGCGACTATAAAGCATGGATCTGCGCACTAAGCTGTTGGATGTGTCGTGCGGCCTGCTGCGGCTGCGTAACAACCTCCACCAGCAAGGTGCCCTGCCCCGAGTCAAAATGGACATCGATTACGGTTTGATACTGGGCCAGGGTTTGCGGGCGGGCATAAGCCAGACCAAACTGCCTGGCTGCGAATTCAAACTGCATGCCGTGTGGCATCTGATATAAAGCCTGACGCTCCTGCTCCGGTACGGGCAGAAGATCAAAGATGGCACCGCCGTCGTTGTTAGTCACCACCATCACAACCGGCTGCGAAGTTTGACGCAGCAAAGTGAGTGAATTGAGATCGTACAGCAGTGAGGTGTCACCGAGCAGAATCATTAACGGCTGGTTAAGCGCGCGCTGCACACCGGAAGCACTGGCCACCAGGCCATCAATCCCGGAAGCTCCGCGATTGGAATAAACTGCCCGATCATCCAGTTCACTCAGCATATCCGTCAGACGCACTATCAGGCTGTTACCGATAAACAGCGGCACCCACGGCACGCGCTGACTGAGATCGAGCGCAACAGCGACTTCGGTCAGTGCACCGGCAGAGCCGTTCAATCCCTCGTCAGACAACGTTGATACTGCCAGTTGCGCGGTTGCACCGGCAATATGACGCAGTTCATCTGCCCAGCCACGGCCGGCGCTGTTGAGTGGCGGCTTAACGGAGGAGTGCACGACGGCGGACTGAATCGCAACCCAGTCACGGATATCGGCCACCCAGTGCTGTTGCGGCAGATGAGACTGGTTGTTACGACTGGCATCCGGCGACACATACCAATAGTCACAGTCGGCGGCGCTGATCTGGCGTTGCAGCCACTGATTAAGCCGTTTTGATACCACTCTGGCACCAAACTGAAGCACCAATTCGCACTCATTCAAGCGGGCACTGGCTGTGGCATTTTGCAGCCACAAATCATAATGTGCCCACTCACTGCTGACACCGGACTGGATATCACCCAGCACCGGCCAGCCGAGCTGACGGGCAAAATCACGCGCCACCTGAGCCTGACACAACGGCAGAGAACCGATAATGACCAGACCTTTGCGATGAAAAGATGCCGCCTCGAGTGGCATGACGCTAGTCTGTGGCATCAGACGCCGAGTATAAGGCACATCTGCATTGTGCCAGTCGGCTACCCGCGCGCGATAATCGCGGTATAAATCCGTACATGAGGTCGAATAAAGCGGCTCGGGAAACGGGCAGTTAATATGTACTGCGCCGCCCTGCTGCGCCTGTTTGAACAGCGCATCATCAAGGGCACTGAGCAGCCAGCTTAAAGATAAGTGCACTCCCGGACTGGGTAAATTCATCGCCGCAGTGACATGGGAAGAGTAAATACCGACCTGATCGATCGCCTGGTTAGCCCCACAACCGACTAACTCAACTGGCCGGTCGGCGGTTAACACCACCAGCTTTTCTCCGGTCAGACCGGATTCGGCAATCGCCGGCAGCAAATTGGCGACCGCGGTACCGGACGTGACGATCACCGCCACCGGCCGGGTACTGGCTTTGGCCAGTCCCAGGGCTAAAAAGCCTAACCCGCGCTCATCAAAGTGGGTATGCAGAGTCAGATTGGGATGCGCGGCGGCTTCCAGTGTCAGCGGTGTCGAACGAGAGCCGGGCGCGATACACACCTCACTGACCCCAAAGCGGGTCAGCTCTTCAAGCAAAGTTCGGCTCCAGATACGGTTGAGCTGTGCCTGGTCGTGGCTCATGAGGCAACTCCCAGCGGCAGATCGTCACTGATCAAACTGAGCAGAGTGGACATCTTCTTGTCCAACTCCTGCCACTCATACTGCGCTTCTGAGCCCGGTACAATCCCGGCCCCGGCATAAAGCTGGATTTCATTTTCCAGTACCAGAGCACTGCGGATTGCAACACAAAACTCTGCCTGCTGATGGCTAAAATAGCCCATCGAACCGGCATACCAGCCGCGGGCAAAAGGTTCATGTCGGGTAATAAAATCCAGAGCCGGTTTACGCGGCAGCCCTGCTACAGCAGCGGTCGGCTGTAAAGCTCTCAGCAGCTGTACGCCATTAACCCCGGGTTGCAGATTGGCGTGAATCGCCCGCTTCAAGTGCTGCACTTTGCTCAGCCGCACCAGGTGCGGCTCAGGATCGACATTGATTGACTCAGCATAAGGCGTAAGACGTTCGATAATGTCATCCACTACCACCTGATTCTCATGCAGATTCTTACGGTCTTGGGTCAGCCAGTTCGCCAGTTGCAGATCCTGCGCCGCATTGGCGCCGCGCCCGATAGTGCCGGCCAGCGCTTCGGTATACAGCTCCTGACTCTGGCGTAAATAGAGCCGCTCGGGCGTCGAGCCCATAAAACAGTGTTTACTGTCCAGCGCCAGCATAAAGTGAAAACTGTGATGGTTTTGCCGCGCACTGGCTTTCAGCAGCTGAGCAGCACTGAGCGGGCCATCGAGAGTCAAACGGGTCTGACGGGCGAGGACGACTTTTTTAAAATCCTGCTTTTCAATACCGTCCAACACGTCCTGTACCAGCTGCGCCCAGCCGGACTCACTCGGAGCATGCCTGACTTGTCTGACTTCACGGTGGATCGCAGGCAACGGTTTAACGTCCGCCACCAGCTTGTTGAGCGTGGCGAGTGTCCGGGCCGATTCCTGATTAACGTTGGCCGCCAGGTGCCAGGTGTTATCTAACCGTATCAGCTCGACCTGGGGCAAAAAGAAGAAAGACGACATGCAGCGCTGGTTTTTATCGGTATGACCGTCAAACGAGCGTCCCCCCCCAGACACGCTGATTCTCACCGACCATGGCATACGCCGGGGCTGGATCAGTGAAAGTATATAACTGCCCGAGCGCAATCACTTCTTCGCGACTGTCCCGTGACTGCCAGTAAAACTTAGGGTAAACCGGTTGGGCTTCAAGCCAATCGATCAGCGCGAATGGCGGCTTGCCTGCCAACTCCTGGATGAAACGGACGTCGTTTTCCTGCGCGTCGTGAATTTGCTCTGTTAAGCGAGCAATGGCTTGATAAAAGTTCAACAAAACGACCTCGACTTAGCTGAGACTCGATCTAACCCGGTTACTCTATTGAGAGAACCCACTAAAATCAAGGGTATATCGTATCTTTTCCCACCAGTTCTGCGTGCCACAGCCACATTCTGTATATAAATTCATTACCTTAACGAATATAAGGCCATAAAAACTTTCGGACAGCTTATCTACCCTCTGAATTGAGCCACTTGGGGTACTGACAAAATTTAACCTCGAAAGGACAATATGGCCTAGATTTATATCCTAAAAAAAGGCAATCTGTAGAGGTTTAATAAACAAATTTCATCATTTTCAGGAACAAGACAATGCAAAATATCGGGATGTCGTCAAAACTCGATAATGTCTGCTATGACATTCGAGGTCCAGTGCTCAAACATGCTAAACGCATGGAAGAAGAAGGGCATAAAATACTAAAGCTTAATATCGGCAACCCGGCCCCGTTTGGTTTCGACGCCCCGGATGAAATCCTGGTCGACGTGATTCGTAACCTGCCAACCTCACAAGGTTACTGTGATTCCAAAGGTATCTACTCGGCACGCAAAGCTGTCGTACAGCACTATCAGAAAAAAGGCATCCGTTCTCTGGATGTCGAAGATGTCTACATTGGTAATGGCGCCTCCGAACTGATCGTAATGGCGATGCAGGCGCTGCTGAATAACGGTGATGAAATGCTGGTTCCGGCCCCGGATTACCCGCTGTGGACGGCAGCCGTTGCCCTGTCCGGCGGTAAAGCGGTGCACTATCTGTGTGATGAGCAGGCCGACTGGTATCCTTCACTGGACGACATCAAGAAAAAGATCACGCCGAACACGCGCGGCATCGTCCTGATCAACCCGAACAACCCGACCGGCGCGGTCTACAGCCGTGACTTCCTGCTGGAAGTAATTGAAATTGCCCGCAAACATAAACTGATTATCTTTGCAGACGAGATCTATGACAAAGTTCTGTACGACGGCGCGACTCACACTTCTGTAGCGACGCTGACTGAAGATGTGCTGGTCGTGACGTTTAATGGCCTGTCTAAAGCGTATCGTGTGTGTGGTTTCCGTGGCGGCTGGATGTTCCTGACCGGGCCAAAACATCAGGCCAGCGGCTATATCTCCGGCTTGGATATGCTGGCTTCAATGCGTTTGTGTGCCAACGTACCGATGCAGCACGCGATCCAGACTGCACTGGGCGGCTATCAGAGTATCAATGAACTGATCCTGCCAGGCGGGCGCCTGCTGGAGCAGCGTGACCGTGCCTGGGAACTGATTAACCAGATCCCCGGGGTATCGTGTGTGAAGCCGAAAGGCGCGATGTATCTGTTCCCGAAAATTGATACCAAGAAGTACAGTATTAAAGACGATCAGCGAATGGTACTCGACTTCCTGAAACAGGAAAAAGTCCTGCTGGTACAGGGCTCCGGCTTCAACTGGCCGAAACCGGACCACGTACGCATCGTGACCCTGCCCCATGTTGAAGATCTGGAAGTGGCGATCGGCCGTTTTGAGCGTTTCCTGAGCACTTACAGCCAATAACGCTTTCCTCTCCCTTTCCTGATCAGTTAGGCTAAAAAGGCGCTCTTTTCTAAACTAAAAGAGCGCCTTTTGTTTTATTCAGCGATCAACCAGGATGTCGAGCGTTATGAAAGAAAGCCATTTTTTTGCCCACCTCGCCCGTATGAAACTCATTCAGCGCTGGCCGCTGATGCGTTCCGTCTCCAAAGAGAACATCTCCGAGCACAGCCTGCAGGTAGCGTTTGTTGCCCATGCACTGGCCGTGATTAAGAACAAAAAGTTCGGCGGACAGCTCAATCCCGAGCGGATTGCGATTCTGGCCATGTATCATGACTCGAGTGAAGTGCTGACCGGCGATCTGCCAACGCCCATCAAATACTTCAACCCGGACATCGCCAAAGAGTACAAAAAAATCGAAGCAGCCGCAGAACGCCGCCTGCTGTCGATGCTACCGGAAGAATTCCACGACGATTTTGCGCCGTTTCTGGTCTCCGATGCAGCACATGCCGAGGATTCCGCGATCGTCAAACAAGCCGACTGCCTGTGTGCTTATCTGAAATGTCTGGAAGAACTCAGCGCCGGTAACCATGAATTTGCTCTGGCGAAAAAGCGCCTCGATGTGACGCTGCGTGAGCGCTACACCGAAGAAATGGATTATTTTCTGCAAACCTTTGCGCCCAGCTTTGAATTAACACTGGACGAGATCAGCTAACTCGCTGTAGGTTTTATAAAAACCGTGTCATATCGGGAGCCATCCATGCAGGTAACCATCAGTTCAGACTGGCAAGAACGTAACAACGACGAGCATAAGATTCGTCGCAATGATCACCGGAGTCCATATCAGCGTGACCGGGCCCGAATTCTTCACTCGGCCGCGTTTCGCCGCTTACAGGCCAAAACCCAGGTGCACGGCACCAGTTTGAACGACTTCCACCGCACCCGGCTGACCCATTCGTTAGAGGCCGCGCAAATCGGAACCGGTATTGTCGCGCAGATAAAACTCAAGCAGCCCCAGTTCCGTCATTTGCTACCGTCAGACAGCCTGATTGACTCGCTGTGCCTGGCGCATGATATCGGCCATCCGCCCTACGGCCATGGCGGTGAAATCGCACTCAACTACATGATGCGTGAGCACGGCGGTTTTGAGGGCAATGCGCAGACGTTTCGTATCGTCACCTGTCTCGAACCCTATACCGAGCATCACGGCATGAACCTGTCACGCCGTACCCTGCTCGGCCTGCTTAAATACCCGGCGCTGCTCAGCCGCACCCGGGCGGAAAAACTGCCCGAATCAGTCCCGCACCAGCGTCAGCTGAAAGCCAAAGACTGGGCACCGGCCAAAGGTGTCTACAACTGTGACAGTGCAGTACTGGATTGGGTACTGGCGCCGCTTAGCACCCATGATCGTCAGCTGCTGGGCGAGATGCGGGCAGAAACCCGCTCGCCTTATCAGCACCAGAAGACACGTTTTAAATCCCTCGATTGCTCAATTATGGAGCTGGCCGATGACATCGCTTACGGGGTGCACGATCTGGAAGATGCGATTGTGCTCGGTATGGTCACGCAGACCCAGTGGCAACAGGCCGCGGCCAGCCAGTTAGCCGTGTGCGGTGATGAGTGGTTTGCTGAGCATATTGAAGCATTGAGCCGCATGCTGTTTTCCGGCCAGCATCATGTGCGTAAAGATGCCATTGGCGGCATCGTTAATGCCCTGCTAACCAGTGTCAGCGTCCAGCCGGTTGATACGGCGTTCAACAGCGATCTGCTGGCCTTTAACGCCTATCTGGAGCCGAACATGCATAACGCGCTGGAAGTACTGAAAAGCTTTGTCAGTCAGTACGTGATCCAAGTGCCGCAAGTGCAGCGTTTTGAATATAAAGGCCAACAGATCATAATGGACTTGTTTGAAGCACTGGCCGCCGATCCGGAACGCTTGTTGCCGGATGCAACCCAGGAGAAATGGCGCACCGCGGAGCATGCCTCGGAAGATGGAATGCGGGTCATCTGCGATTATATTGCCGCTATGACCGATGGTTATGCCCAGCGGCTGCATCAGCAGCTGTTTTCGGCCCACGTTAATTACTGAATCTGACTACTTAACGAAGACAAGGGGCATCTGTGCCCCTTATTCTTCCTTATTGAGGTAATTACGCTCAAACACACCGGGTGGCATTTGCTGAATCTGATAATTGATCATGGTGTCAAATGCAGTCATCAGCGGCGAAAAGTCCTGTTCAGGCTGGAGAGTCTGCAGTAAGTGATAGCCAGCTTCCACCGTTGATAGTGCATTCTCACTCGGCGCTTTGCGAATCCGGTAGTTGCCCTTGAGATCTTTGGGCAGATGCAAGGCGGGTAAGTGATGAAGCTGGGTATTCACCTGCCACATCTTAAAGGCTTTTTTCCAGGTACCATCCAATACAATCACCCGGATCGGCCGCTCAGCTTGTAACTTAAGCTGCGCACTGGATTGTGACTGCTCGCTCGGATACAACACAAAATGCTGCACGCTGCTCTCTGCCAGCAGGCGATTCAGTTCCTCATGTTGACGGAAATCTTCGCCGACCAACAAGCGGCAGTTCGCCAGCGACAGACTGAGGATACGTGCAGTCCCCATGGCGCGATGTTCTTCTGTCGGGTGCTGAAGAATGATAAGCTCCACCTGTGAATCGATCGGCACTATCGCAGCGCAGATACAGGCTTTATGTGCTTTACCGCACCGGGAACAATAACGGGACATAGTGTGAATTTATACCTGTGGCTAGTAATAATCAGTATGGTCTGTGCCGGACTGCAGTTCGAACCGCTTTCTTCTGCCGCAGCCTGGCAGTTAAGTGCCATTCAACACGGCCAATGGTGGCGCATCCTAACAGGAAACTTCACCCATACCAACTTTGCTCATCTGGCGATGAATCTGGCCGGGTTATGGCTCATCAGCTATATCTTCAAGCCCACCGTTCGGCTGTTACTGTCCGCTCTTGTGCTTATCAGTCTCTGGGTCGGTATTGCGCTATTAATGACCGACATGAGTTCATACGTCGGTCTGTCCGGCACCCTGCACGGATTGTTTGCCTGTTTTGCCCTGCAAGAAGCCAGGCAGGGGCGGCGCAGCAGTTGGCTGCTGGTTGCCGGCGTGCTAGCCAAAGTGATCTGGGAGCAGTGCTACGGCAGCTCACTCGGCACTGAAGCGCTGATTCAGGCCCGGGTGGCAACCGAGGCGCACCTGGCTGGTGTACTGGGTGGTTTGCTGCTGGCAATGGTTAATCAGCGACAATGTCCCTCAATAACGGAATAACTATTTGAATGCAAAGCCGGTGGCTATTTTCCTGCTATCCCTTAGTCTGGATTTCGATGGATGGCCCGACTTCCACTACTACCGGGTTAAACACCGGGCTGTTAATAATGATCTGTTCCAGGCGCCGGGTGGCTTCATTGACTTTGGGAGATGTGAACAGGGTTACTTCCATATCCGGCAGCTCCGGCAGGTCGCTTAAAATAACCAGATCGTCCTCCAGAGTATGATAAGGCATCACGGCAATCCCGACTCCGGCACGTACCGCCGCCAGAACTCCGGATCGGCTTTGACTGGTAAACGCAATGCGATAAGGCATCCTGGCTTTTTCCAGCGCAGAGCAGGCATATTGACGATGCTGACACCCCTCATAAAACACCACCAGCGGCAGCACTGCATGGGTATGGACGAAGTGATCTTTCGAACCAATCCAGACTAATTCATCGCGCCGCAGCCGCGTTCCGCCTTGGGTTCCGGCCAGCATTTCGACTAACGCGATATCGAGCTTGCCTTTATCCAGTAAGTCAACCAGATGATCGGGACGATAGTCGCAAAACGCTTCCAGCTCCGCTTCCGGATAACTGAGGATAAAATCCTGCAGAATCGGGGCCAGTGTCTGGCTGGCATACTGATCATGCGTTCCCAGTCGCACTACCCCGTCAATATCCATGTTAAGGAAAGAGCCGACAATTTGATCGTGCAGATTAAGCAATTGCTGGGCATGGGTTTTGAGCTGCATTCCTGCCGCCGTCAGGCGCACGCCGTGCTGGCCGCGCTCCATCAGCGGATTCGCCACCAGGTCTTCCAGGCGGTTGAGTTGCATACTCACCGTAGACGGAGCCTTGTGTAATAACCTGGCCGCCTCGGTAAGATTCAGAGTGTCTGCCACCATCATAAAAGTACGCAGCAGATTAATAGGTAAGTCATGCATGGCTGAGTTTTCAATAAATCCGAACGTAGAATTGAATATTTATCGATTTACCGAATAAACGCAAGCCCATAGTATAGCGTCATCGCTATTTTGTAGCTGGATTGTTAATTTTTAACATTTTAGGTTCAGTGACTTTTCCTGGTTAGATGGTAATCAGTTGAGGCCAAAGTACCTTGGACAAGGAGGATTACGATGCGCATGGCAATGACATTTGGTTTTAACCAGGTTATCAGTCACGGCTTTGGATTGTTTCTGTTTGCGGCCATGATGCCGATGATGCAATCCTCAATTGAGATCAGCAGCTGGTACCTTGCCGCGGCAGGGGCTCTGACCCAAATCTCTTATTTGTCCGGCGCCATGGCTCTCGGTGTGATCGGGCATCGCATCGATTCCGGCCGTTTACTGTTAGCTACCGGTTCACTGACCACTGTCTTGCTGTTTACTATGGCCTGGCTCAACGATCCGCTGGTTATGATTGGCGTACTGACCGTGTTAGCCGCCAGCGCCGCTATGAGCTGGGGAGGCATTGTTGAGCTGACCACCAGCTATGGTGAAGAAAAACGCACCGCAACCAACCTTTCCGTGTCCGCCAGCGGCACAGCTTGGGGCTGCAGCCTGAACGGCCTCATCATTTTACTGGTTGTACCGGTTCTGGGCTGGCGCAGTGGCTGGATTGTCGCCTCTGTGATGGGGCTGGTAACGCTGATAGCCACCATGTACCTGCTCAAACATCTCCGCAGTCAACCGCACCTGGACAATATCAAAGTGACCAAAGCACTCAGCACCCGCGAGCTGTTTTCCATCGTACTGCGTGAACGCACTGCTTTCCTCTCCTGTCTGATGCTGTTTTTGGTCGGTTGCTCAACCATGACCTTTTCAACCTGGCTGAATACGTTCCTGGCCCAGCTTAATCTACCTTCGGCATTGGGAGGCTATACCTGGAGTGTGATCGGATTTACTGGCATGGTGGCAGGCTTCTTTATCGGTAAACTGGCTGATAAACGTGGTCACAGCCTCGCGCTATTACTGATTTTCGGCGCTTTTGCCCTGGGACTTATCGCCTTCACCTACAACCCCGCCAAATTCGTTATGGTGGCAGGCTTTGGCTACGGCCTGATGTATTTCCCGGTCTGGGGCGTCGTTTCCGGCTGGATAAGCCGCCGCTACAGCTCCAAGTCAACCATGCAGATCAACGGCATCGGTATGGTCACGTTCGGCATGGGTGGCGCGCTGGGTAATCTGCTGGCCGGCATCGTCAATGAAAACACCGGCAGTCTGCTGGATGTCTTCTGGCTGATCGCTGCCCTGAGCATAACGTTGTTTGCGCTGGCCACTTATATCTATGCTACCGAGCGCCAGGTCAAACGCCCGATTGCCAGAGCGATTTAACCGCTCACCGCCGATGATACAAAGGGCGATGTTGACTACCCGCCTTATCAAAACTCATCCGAGTTACAGGCAGCAAACTAAACCGTCTCTTGGCAACAGCAATATGATGTGACAGGACACTCGCGGGCGTCCTGTCGATTTAGCCCGAGTGAGCTAAAAATTCACCTGTTCTCGTTACTCCATTCCGATTCGTTGGGCACCCTTTCCTTGCTGGCTGAGTTTATCTTCCGGATTCAACAGATGACATTTTTTCATACTCAGGCACCCGCAACCGATGCAGCCGGTCAGATTCGCTCTTAAAGATTGTATTTGAGCCATTTTACGGTCTAAGTCCGCTTGCCATTTTTTAGCTACCCGCTCCCAATCCCGCTTCGTTGCAGCTTTGTGTAGCGGCAATCCACGCAGTTCTTGCGTGATCTCTTCCAGAGTAAAGCCGACTGCCTGCGCGACCTGAATCAAAGCAATACGGCGCAGCATCGATAACAAATAGCGGCGCTGATTCCCCTCCGTCCGAATCGAAACAATCAGACCTTTAGCTTCATAAAAACGCAGTGCCGAGGTCGCAACCCCGCTGCGCTCAGCGAGCTGACCGATAGTCAGATAGTTTGTATTTACCTTTTTTGTCACAAGCCAACGCCAATTCAACATCCTTTATTGACCTCAAGTTAACTTGAACTTTTATACTTGGCCAATCTTATTTTTAATCATCATAAAAGGTTACCCTATGAAATCTAATCTGCCCTTTGGGCTTAATCCCGATAATCTGTTTGACCCGATACCTTTCGGCTTTTGCCACTCCATATCGGCTCCCGGTAATGGCAGATTAATTTTTATTTCCGGACAGCGATATTGGCCGCAAAATCAGTTGTCGGCCAGTACGGTGATTCCGGTACCTCGCCTTGCTTTGGACGGAATGAAAGTTGAAGTCGATGCCACAGCCTTTAAATCGATCTCTGACCAATGTGCTCCTGCTGTCGATGAGGAGAAATCATGAAGGTAAGGAATTATTCAGTCCTGTTTATTATCGGTGGTATTTGGGGCTCACAGTTTATTTTTCAGCAACAGGCACTGTCGCTCTTTTCTCCACTGTGGATAGCCACTTTACGAGCATTATTCGGTGCGCTGACACTGATAATTCTGTGTAAGTGCTCAGGTCTGAAGAGCAAAAATAAACAATGGGGGCTGTTTTGCATTATTGGCCTGCTGGAAGCCGTTATACCTTTTATTCTTGTTCCCTGGGGGCAGATCCAACTGAGCAGCGCCACGACCGCCGTATTAATGGGTACAGTTCCCTTCTGTACCCTATTGTTAGCGCCACTGCTGATCAGGGGGAGTACAATAGGTGTGTACAGTTTACTCAGTGTGGTCATGGGATTTGGCGGCTTATTATTGTTGTTTTATCCCGCGCTATCCTCACAAGACCAGACCATTCCGCTTACTAGTGCGGGAGCCATTTTACTCGCTGCTGCCTGCTTTGCCATCGCCCTGCTTCTGCTTAACCGCGTTCGCGATGAACACCCGCTGATGGTCGCCAGGAATGTTCTGATAATGGCCAGCCTGCAGCTTACTGCTCTGACCCTGCTTGAAGCCCCCACTGAGTTAGCTTCTTTGCACTTCAATCAACTCTCCGTCTTTAACGTCTTTTCCGTTATCTACCTCGGAGTCATGTGCGCAGGTGTTGTGTATTATCTGTACATGATCAGCGTGAAAAATGCCGGTGCGGTGTTCACATCAATGACAAATTATCTGGTTCCGTCATTTGGTGTTGTTTTCGGCCTGATCTTCAGTGATGAAATGCTGCCTCTCACAACCTGGTTGGCACTGGCTGTGATACTGCTGGCTTTGCTGCTTAATCAGATGCCAAGCCGCACGAAGCAGTCATAACAAAAGGACAACGAGCAAACACTCTGGTTTTCTATCCAGGACACACACCAAAATATCACTCAACAAGGGGTGTGTCCCCTTAAATATTATCCGTTCCACACGTTACATCTGAACGTTAATTACGCCTCGGCAAACTGCTGCAGAGCCTCGCCGGTCAAACGATAGATTCGCCATTCGGATTGCTCTTCGGCACCAATATGCTGGTAGAAATCGATCGCCGGTTGATTCCAGTGCAGTACTGACCACTCAAACCGTCCACAATTATTCTCTAGCGCGATCTCGGCCAGCGTTTTCATCAGGCGCTTTCCTGCTCCGCAGGACCGGTACGCAGGCGTCACGTAGAGATCTTCCAGGTAGAGACCATTTTTACCCAGCCAGGTGGAATAATTGAAGAAGTAGACCGCATACCCCACCGGGCGTCCCTCAACCTCGCAAATCAGTGCCTTTGCGGTTGCAGTTGAACTGAACAGACTGGCCACAATATCCGCTTCATTGGCCTGTACGCAGTGCAGTGCCTCTTCATATTGCGCCAGCTCTTTAATAAAAACCAAAATCACTCTGACATCACCTAGGGTTGCCGGTCGAATATTCATCACTACTTTCCTTTCTTTGTGGTGTATGAACAGTATATCGACCCGGACATTATGATTTAAGTGCATTGTATTCATAGTTAATCTGCATCATATTCACATATGCGGTAAGGTGATAAAGGAAGCTTATGGCGACGCTGGAAAATCTGGACCTCAATCTGATCAAGGTCTTCTATTACATTTATCAGACTCAGTCTGTTCACCTGGCGGCTGAAAAACTTCATCTAAGCCAGTCGGCCTGCAGCCATAGCCTGGCTCGTCTGCGTGAGCGACTGGATGATGAGCTGTTTATTCGTATTAACGGCAAGATGGTGGCAACAGAGCGCGCTCTGTTGCTGGCAGAATCGGTATTACCGGCTGTCAGCCTGCTGCAATCCGGTCTGAATAATGCCGTCCCCTTTGAACCAGCCAACGGGCAACATCAGTTCATTATCTCCGGCTACGATTTCAGTATCTGGTGTGTACTGCCTGAATTGAATGCTTATCTTGCCAGACACTACCCGAATATCGGTGTTCGGATAGTGCAAAGTAATGAACAGATACCAGCAGAAAAACTTGAATCCGGTGACGTCGATCTGGCGTTAGGATTTGACCACGAAGCCGAGCAATCAGCCCACATCGGCAACGCGGTCTGGACCACAGGTCGTTACTGTATTGCGATGGACAGCCAGCATGAAATGGCCGATACAAAGAAAGTTATGCGGATTGAAGACTTTCTGGACTATCCGCACATTCTGGTCACTCCCTGGAATGAGTCACGAGGGATTGTGGATAGCGCGCTGGCAAAAATAAACAAAAAACGCCAGGTCGTAATGACACTGCCCAGCGTGCTTAGTGCGCCTTACTTGCTGAAAAACACCCCGTATTTTCTCGCTATCCCGGAAGTGTATATTCAAACTGTGAGTAATTCGCTCGGTCTGATTTACCGTGCACCGCCCATCACTATCCCCGACTTCCAGATAAAATTATATTGGCATAAAGTGCGCGAAAAAGAGGCCAAAGTCAGTTGGTTGATTCAATTACTCTGCCGACTATCAGGCCAGAACGGCACGACACTCACTAATACCAGCAGATAAAGGCAACTCTGATATCCATTTAAGGGACACACATCCGTTATGAGAAGTAATACTCAGCTAAACCGGCATCCTGCAATCAACTTTGTAACGCTGTAATAACGGTGTGTGTCCCGTTTATTTTCTTTTGGTTCTGCGGCGATAAAAAAAGCGCTTCGAGGAAGCGCTTTCATATAAGTATTAGACTTTGATTACACGATAGGACGCTGGCCACGGCTTGCCAGTTTCAGCAGCACACTGTCCGCAGTTTCAGCTGCTGCGCCAGCCAGTTTAGCGGTCAGCTTTTTCTTCTGCACGTAATGGATAGCCAGTACGGTTTTGTCTTTGCACGCTTCAACGATCAGATCGTCTGAGGTTGTGATCTCATCGACCAGACCGAGTTCTTTGGCCTGAGTACCAAACCAGTGTTCACCGGTGGCGACTTTATCCAGTTCCAGTGCCGGGCGATGTTCGCGAATGAAATCTTTAAACAGTACATGAGTCTCTTCCAGCTCCTGCTTAAATTTGTCACGCGCTTTATCGGTGTTTTCACCAAACATGGTCAGAGTACGTTTGTACTCACCGGCGGTCAGCTGTTCAAACTCAATATCATGCTTTTTCAGCAATTTGTTAAAGTTTGGCAGTTGAGCCACGACCCCGATGGAGCCGACAATCGCAAACGGTGCAGAGACGATTTTATCGGCAATACACGCCATCATGTAACCACCGCTGGCAGCAACTTTATCGACCGAGATCGTCAGCGGCAGGCCGGCTGCTTTAAGGCGATCCAGCTGAGATGACGCCAGGCCGTAACCATGCACCATACCGCCACCGGTTTCTAAACGCAGCAGCACTTCATCGCCAGGTTTCGCCACCGCCAGAATCGCGGTGACTTCTTCCCGCAGCGCCGCGACTTCTTTAGCATCAATACTGCCATGGAAATCGAGCACGAACAGATGAGGCTCATGTTTCGCCTCAAGTTCGCCGCTTTTCGCTGCTTTTTTGATCTCTTTTCCCCGCGCTTTGGCTTTTTCCTTTTCGCTTTTCTTATCCGCTTTATGACGGGCTTTCAGAAAGGCGTCGTCATGAAGATGTGATTCCAGCTGCTCCACGGTTTGTTTATGTTGCTCGGTCAGGTTCGTCACTTCCAGTTCACCTTTGGCTGAGCTTTGTCTTCCGCCGCTGGATTTAACAATGACTAACACTGCTACGATAGCGACGACGACAGTCGCAATCTTGGCCAAAAACAGGCCGTAGTCTAATAAAAATTCCAATGTGTTCATCCTCTTCAATGCGAATTGGTGTATTGTAACCACCTTGTCACGAAGACTTAAAGCAAATCATAAGAATAAGGAAACGTAACGTGGATTATTCAGTTTCTGCAGATGCCCTCAAAGATAAAGTCATTCTGGTCACCGGCGCAGGTGACGGCATCGGAAAACAAGCGGCACTCTCTTATGCCGCACATGGCGCGACCGTGATCCTGCTCGGCCGCACAGTGAAAAAGCTGGAACAGACTTACGATGAAATCGAAGCCGCAGGCTACCCGCAACCGGCCATCATTCCGCTCGATATGAAAGGCGCGAGCAAACAGAATTATCTCGATATGGCCGATACGATTGAAGGCCAGTTTAGTCGTCTGGATGGTGTGCTGCACAATGCCAGCCTGCTGGGGGTGCTGAGCCCGTTCGATCAAATTGGTGAAGAGACTTTTGATGAAGTGATGCAGGTCAACGTCAGAGCCCAGTTTTTGATGACCCAGGCGCTGTTGCCACTACTGCACAAATCAGACGATGCCCGCCTGGTATTCACCAGTTCAACCGTGGGCCACGTTGGCCGTGCATACTGGGGCACCTATTCTATATCTAAATTTGCCACTGAAGGTATGATGCAGGTACTGGCCGATGAGCTGAGCGATACCCGGATTCGTGTCAATGCCATCAACCCGGGCGGCACCCGTACCGGTATGCGTGCCAAAGCGTTCCCAGCGGAAGATGCCAATCAGTTGAAGACACCGCTCGATATTATGCCGCTCTATCTGTACCTGATGGCACCGGAAGGCAAAGCCGTACACGGCGAGTGCATTGACGCGCAACCGAAAAAATAAGTCACAAAAGATCTCATTAATTCAAAGCCTTGCTCTGTGAGCAGGGCTTTGTGTTTTTCAGAGCCGACATTTTCCTTGAATGTTCAACACAACAAAATATACTGTACATATATACAGGTAAATTGTTATGTATGAACTGATCGAACACCTCAAAAATAAACACTGGCTCTGGCAGGGTTCGCAAACCCAGTCTGAACCGGATACTCATTCAACCGGCTTCAACGAGCTGGACCACAAGCTGTGCGGCGGCTTCCCGGCGCATGGTGTTGTCGATATCCACTCCGAGAGCGGGATTGGTGAACTGCGCCTGGTGTATCCTTACCTTAAGCAACATGGTGAGCGCCTGACCGTGCTGATCAACCCGCCAGGTATTGTCGATGCTGAAAGTCTGAGAAATGACGGAATTAACATCGAAAACGTACTCATTGTGACGCCAAAATCAGAAAAAGATGGATTATGGTCAGCCGAACAGTGTGCCAGAAGCGGCGCCTGCAGCCAGGTTCTGCTGTGGCAGGATAAACTGGAAGTGCATCACGCCCGGCGCCTGCAGGTTGCCTGCGAAACAGGAAATTGTCTGAATTTTCTCTTCCGTTCGGCACAAGATAACCTATTTTCACTGCCGGTTACTTTGACGCTATCCCTCAGTGCCCACCCGCAGGGACTCGAAATACGAGTGCCGAAGCGCAGAGGCGGCTGGCCGCTCGGTGCGTTTACCCTGTCGATGGCAGAGCGTTGGTCACGTCTCGTACTGCCGCTGCCTTCTTCAGTGGTGGTGCCATTTCCGCTGCGTAAACAGGGCTGACCATGACTCTATGGATCTATCTGCATTTTCCTAACCTGCAGCTCGATACGATGTTTGCAGAGGCCCCATGCGCAGAGAATATGACGGCAGTAAGTATGACTGCTGAGAACATGTCCGCGGATACGGCACCGGCTGCGTCTGAAACCGCAGCAGAGCGTGCTGCCGCACCGGTGGTGATCGTCAACGGACCTGCTCATCAGGTGGTGCAGGCCAGTCAGTCCGCGCTTAAGCAGGGCATCAAACCGGGCATGGGGCTTGGCAGCGCGGCAGCTTTATGCAGCGAGCTTCAGGTCTATCCGTATGAAGCGGACAGAGAGCGGCAAGCGATTGAGGAATTGGCTCAATGGCTGTATCTGCTGACGTGCGATATCGTGCTCTGTCCGCCGCAGGGGCTGCTGCTGCGGGTGACCAATATGCTGTCGCTGTACGCCGGACTGAATAATTACTGGCAGGCGCTGAGTCAGCATCTGGACCAGCGTCAGGTGCGTTATCACTACGCCAGCGGTTTCTCTCCTCTTGCTGCGACGTTGCTCGCCAAAAGTGCAGCCGACTGGATCTGCGGCGACGAGCAAGCGCTGCGTCAGCGACTGGAGCATTATCCCCTCAGTGCCACCGAGCTGGATGCTAAGCAGATCGACAAACTCGCCCGGGTGGGGATTCGGAATATTCAGGCTCTGCTGGCGCTACCCATGCAAGAGATAGCACGCCGCTTTGATATCGACCTGGTCAACTATGTCGGGCGCCTGCTTGGCCACTTTAAACACCCGCTCAGCTTTTATCATCCTCCGCAGGCCTTCCACGCCCATCTTGATCTGTTGTATGAGATAGACAATGTACAGTGGCTGGAAAAGCCCCTCCGCCGCCTGCTCAAACGACTGGAAGCCTTTCTCACCCTGCGTAATCAGGTCGCGTTTGAGCTGGAACTGATGCTGCAACAGCGCGATGACGCATGCGATGTGGTGCGCTTTACTTCAGCGCAAGGGGAATATCAGGCGCTCAAATGGTCTCGGCTGTGCTGGCTGAGCATGGAATCTGTGCAACTGACCCGGCCAGTACTTAGCCTCAGCCTGCGAGTCATTCGCTCCGGCCTTGCCGAACAAACTCCTGGTGACTTTTTTCGCGCCCGCCAGGGTCAGCAGAGCTCCGCAGAACTGATCACCCTTCTGCAGGCCAAACTGGGCACAGAGCAAGTGTGTAAACTGCTGTTAAGTGACGATCCCCGTCCAGAGCTGCGCAGCCGTTACTTGCCTGCCGATCAACCGGTCAGCGTAATGAGTACCCCGCCCCAAAGCCTTAACTCTGCCTGTCATCGCGCTTCTGGCCGCTTGAGACCGAGCCTTCGTTTACCGCAGCCGCAGCCGTTACAGGAACCGATCTCGCTTATCCACGGTCCGGAGCGGATTGCGACCGGATGGTGGGACGGCCACAACATTATTCGTGACTATTTCATTGCCCGCACTCCTCAGGGACGCTGGCTATGGGTATTTCGTACCCCCGAGCAGCAGTGGTTTGTGCACGGGCAGTTCAGTTAATTTCACAACCCGTTTGAATTGAAGAGGTTTTATGGCTTACGCAGAACTGTTTTGTCAGAGTAATTTCTCCTTTCTGGCTGGCGCGTCCCATCCGGAAGAGCTGGTGATGCAAGCTGATTTTCTGCGCTATGACGCGATTGCCATCACTGATGAATGCTCACTGGCCGGCGTAGTACGTGCTCACACTGCGATTAAGCAACATCAGCTTGGCATCCGGCAAATTGTCGGCAGCGTATTTACCCTGAATGATGAATGCCGCTTCGTATTGCTGTGCCCGGATCGCGAGGCATACACTGAATTGTGCCGCATCATAACCAACGCCCGTCGCCGCAGTGAAAAAGGCCACTATCAACTGTCGGAATGGGATGTAATGTCCGCGCGCCACTGCCTGCTGGTATGGTTGCCGGGCCACCACGAGCGTGACACGCACTGGGGGCAATGGCTGACACACCATCACAGCGGCCGTCTATGGATAGGAGTACAGCGCCATCTGGGGCCGCAGGATCAAGAGTATCTCGCTCATTGTTGTCAGCTAGCCCAGCAACTGGCACTACCGCTGACCGCCTGCGGCGGCGTACTGATGCACAACGCGACCCGCTTGCCCCTGCAGCATGTACTGACCGCTGTTGCCCATAGCCAGCCACTGGACAAGGTTCAGGCCCATCTACTAAGCAATACCGAACGTGCACTGCGCAGTCAGAATAAACTCAGCAAGCTGTTTCCCGCCGAATGGCTGGCAGAGAGTGTGCGGATTGCCAAGCGCTGCCAGTTTCAGCTCAGCGAGTTGCACTATCACTATCCCAGCGAACTGGTACCGCAGGGCATCACACCGATGGCCTATTTACGCCAGTTGGTGGAACGCGGTAAAGCACTGCGTTTTCCTGACGGGGTACCGCAAGACATTCAGATACTGATTGAAAAAGAGCTGGCACTGATTGGCGAACTTGACCTGCCCTACTATTTTCTCACCATCCATGACATTGTGATGTTTGCCAAACGCAGTGGCATTCTCTATCAGGGACGTGGCTCGGCAGCCAATTCCGTGGTGTGCTACTGCCTGGAAATCACCTCGGTTGACCCGCGCCAGATCAGCGTGTTATTTGAACGCTTTATCAGTAAAGAGCGCGACGAGCCGCCGGATATTGATGTCGATTTTGAACATGAACGTCGTGAAGAAGTCATTCAGTACCTGTATCAAAAATATGGCCGTGAGCGGGCCGCACTGGCGGCCACCGTCATTTCCTATCGCTTTAAAAGTGCAGTACGCGATGTCGGCAAAGCACTCGGCATCAACCAGGCGCAGCTCGATTTTTTTATCCAGAACGTTAACCGCCGGGATAAAGCTCTTGGCTGGCAGGCACAACTGACCGAGCTGGGGCTGGAGCCGCAATCACTTAAAGGCCAGCAGTTTATTGAACTGGTCAGTGAGCTGATCGGTTTTCCGCGTCACTTATCTCAGCATGTCGGCGGTTTTGTTATCTCTTCCGGACCACTGCATGAGCTGGTTCCGGTCGAGAATGCCGCCATGCCGGAGCGCACCATTATCCAGTGGGATAAGGACGATTTGGAAAGTCTCGGGCTGTTTAAAGTCGACGTGCTGGCGCTGGGCATGCTGACTGCGATTCGAAAATGTTTTGCCCTGGTAGAAGAGCACCACCAGCGCAGTCTGAACATTGCCGCTATCACCCGTTTGCAGGATGACAGCAATGTCTATGGCATGATTCAGCGTGCTGATACAGTCGGGGTATTTCAAATAGAATCTCGGGCGCAGATGAGTATGCTGCCGCGCCTGAAGCCCGGCTGTTACTATGATCTGGTCATCCAGATAGCGATTGTTCGCCCCGGGCCGATTCAGGGTGATATGGTGCATCCGTTTCTCAAACGGCGCGATGGCCTTGAGCCCATCACTTACCCCTCCCGGGAGGTTGAAGCGGTACTGTCACGCACCATGGGTGTACCGATTTTTCAGGAGCAGGTGATCAAACTGGCCATGGTCGCCGCCGGGTTCAGCGGCGGTGAAGCCGATCAACTGCGCCGTGCTATGGCGTCCTGGAAGAAGAATGGTGAGCTGGCCAAGTTCAAACACAAGCTGGTCGATGGCATGCGACAACGTGGCTATCAGCAAGCCTTTGCCGAACGGATTTATCAGCAGATTTGTGGTTTTGGTGAATACGGCTTTCCGGAAAGTCATTCCGCGTCTTTTGCTGTGCTGGCCTATTGTTCCGCCTGGCTGAAATACCATTACCCGCAAGCGTTCTACACTGCGCTGCTCAATAGTTTGCCGATGGGATTTTACAGCGCTTCACAGCTGATTCAGGATGCCCGCCGCCATGGCATCAGTGTCCTACCGGTGTGTGTCAACCACTCCGCCATTGATCATCAGGTCGTGCAACATCAGCAGCAACTGGCCATACGGCTTGGTCTGCGCCAGATCAAAGGGCTCAGCGCGGCCGGCGCTCAGGCACTGATTGAGCAGCGCCCGCCTCAGGGCTTTCATCATCCGGGGCAGTTGAAACGTTGTGCACTTAGCCTGCGCGATCTTGAAGCGCTGGCTTCTGCCAATGCGCTGCACGCTATCGTCGATAACCGCTATGCCACACGCTGGGCAATGATGGACTCACTCAGCGATCTGCCGCTGTTTGCCACCCTGGAAGAAGAAGCGCCGCCGCTGGCTCACCAACCGAGTGATTTCGACACTCTGCTGGAAGATTATGCTGCTTTAGGACTGTCGCTGACTCAGCATCCGGTCACCCTGCTTGACCAGGCCGGAGAACTGGGACGCTTTACCCGCCAGCGCGATCTGACGGATCTGGCTCATCAGTCACTGGTGACCGTGGTCGGTGTGGTCACGGGACGTCAGTCACCGGGCACCGCCGCTGGTGTGACCTTTTTTACTCTGGAAGACGACACCGGCAATATTAATGTGGTGGTATGGCAGGCCACCGCACGAGCCCAAAAAAGTGCCTATATCGGTGCTAAGCTGCTGATGGTAAAAGGCATATTGGAGCGGGAAGGCAGTGTCATTCACGTCATTGCCGGACGTCTTATCGATCTCACCCCTAAGCTGCAACAGTTACAGACCCGTTCCCGCGATTTCCACTGACAAGCTGGCAATAAAAAAGCGCTGACTATCAGCGCTTTAAAAAAATAGCTTATGCAAATACCACTTAAATAAGTTCGCGCAGGCGATCCTGCACCGCTTCCACCAACAAATCCGGCTGGAACTTGGAGATAAATCGGTTACACCCGACTTTCTGCACCATGGCTTCATTAAAGCTGCCACTTAACGAGGTGTTCAGAGTAATAAACAGATCGGCCATACGCGGGTCATTACGTACTTCATAGGTCAGCTTATAGCCATCCATCTCCGGCATCTCGGCATCGGTGATCAACATCAGCAATTCCTGGTTGATGTTCTTGCCTTTATCGCACAAACCCTTGAGGAAATTAAGCGCTTCCAGGCCGTCACTGCATTCAATGATGTTGAGACCGAGCTGAGACAAGGTCCCCTTGATCTGGTTACGCGCTGTCGAGGAGTCGTCCACGATCAGAACATTACGACCGACCATGTCATTGACCAGAGTCGGATCCAGGATCTCTTCGGAGATCGACACATCATACTCAATAATTTCAGCCAGTACTTTTTCCACATCAATGATCTCAACGATCTTGGTCTGATCCTGTTCTTTGATTTGAGTAATCGCGGTCAGATAGTTCGAACGCCCGACCGATTTTGGCGGTGGCTGAATTTCAGTCCACGCGGTATTGACAATATTACGCACCTGCCCGACCAGAAAACCCTGCACGGTTCGGTTGTATTCGGTGATAATAAGATTCTGCTCCGGATTTTCCTCGCGCGAAGGCGGGAAGCCAATCGCCTGCCTCAGGTCAATAATCGGGACTGAGACACCCCGTAAAGAGGCGACACCGATAATGTTAGGATGAGAGCCTGGCATCTTAGTGGTTTTCGGAACTTTAATCACTTCCCGAACTTTAAACACATTGATAGCAAACACCTGGCGGCTATTCAGACTGAACAATAACAATTCCAGGCGGTTCTCACCTACCAGATTGGTACGCTGATCGACCGTATTCAAAATACCCGACATACAAAATCCCAATAAATAGACACATGACAACGCTACACAGTATAGCCATATTCACGCAGGTAAATATAATCCGAGTGGCAAATGTAAACCGGAGAGATGAAAAAACGAAGAAAAACTTACCCTTCGACCACTTTCATCAGCAACAAACCGTCATATAACGCCTGCTTGATCAGTGCCGCGCCCGGCATGGTCGCCTGTTTGTAGAAGCGAGATTCCACCAACTGTAAATCCTGATGGTAAACCGGCAGACTCTGTTCTTCGATACAACGCTGGATGGCCGGATACAAAACACTCTTCGCCTGGTTAATCACACCACCAATCAAGATTTTTTCCGGGTTGAACAGGTTGATGACGATGGCAATCGCCGAACCCAGATAACGTCCCAGCTTTTCAATCACATCGACCGAGAGCGGATCGCCTTCGGCCGCTGCCAGACAGATGTCTTCGATACTGATCTCTTCCTGATCACTCAGGCACGAGGCTTCTCCGGCCGCAATACGCTCGGTAACTTGCTGACGAATCGCCTGAGAACTGGCGACCGTTTCCAGACAACCGATATTGCCGCAATGACAACGCTTGCCGTGCGGATCAATCTGAATATGCCCCAGTTCACCGATGTTGCCGTGCCTGCCCTGCAGTACCCGGCCGTCAAGAATAATACCAGCGCCTAAGCCGTGGTGGATTGAGATCAGGACGGAGTTGTCGACATCCTGGGAATGGCCAAACAATTTTTCTGCCAACGCCCAGGCTCTGGTATCATTCGCGACAAAGACCGGTAAACCGGTTGCCTGAAAAATCGCTTCACCGAGAGCCAGATTTTCCACGTTGTAATGCGGCATTTGCAGCACCACACCCTGCTCTGAATTGACCAGCCCCGGCAAAGTAATCGCGATACTGGTCACCCGCCCGAGCTGCTCGGCATAAGTCTGGAAAAACTCATCGATTTCAAACAGCAGACGCTGCAGGACATCATCCTGGTCAATTTCATGGATGTCTATTTTAGTATCGATCAACACCTCGCCGCCCAACTCATGCAGCGCTATGGTCAGATAACCGCGTCCAAGACGCATGGATAAAAACTGCCAGCCCTGGTTGTTGACCTGCAATCCGATCGCCGGACGACCACGGCTGATCGCTTCCTGGACTGTCGTTTCATGAATCAGATGGGCATCAATTAATTCGCGGGTAATTTTAGTAATGCTGGCGGGGGCGAGTTCACTCTCTTTCGATAAGTCGATACGAGAAATGGGACCTTTTTGATCGATAAGTTTATATACACGGCCAGCATTGACCTGTTTGATGTGATCAATATGGCCTGGTTGAGCCATATACATAGGGCGCTCCAGAATTCAACAACATGCCAATTTTTTTACTTTGCGAACTAATTGTGAAGCGCTTTGGTGAATAGCCGTGACAAGCATCACGCATATACATAGAAGTTTGTGTTTTCAGTCAAAATGTCGCTTCCTTAGCCGTGCTCAGGCTGACCTGGCGTTGGATGAAATAGCAGCAACAGGACAATGCGCTAGCCGGGTCAAAGCCGCGCGCTTAACGGCCGGATTCAAGCCCCTCAGCAGACTTAAATGAGGGTTCTGCGGTTGAAGTGCTATCAGCTCGACCAAGTATGACACAGTGCAAATATCCGCCCTAAAAGACAAACAATTCCAATATCTTGCATATACTTAAACACAGTTGAACTTTTATCACGCCCGAACATTTCAGGAGATCACTATGACCTCAGCTCTACGCAGAACGAAAATTGTCACCACTTTAGGGCCTTCAACCGATAAAGGGGAAATACTGGAAGCCATCATTCGTGCCGGCGCGAATGTGGTACGCATGAATTTTTCCCACGGCAGTGCCGATGATCACAAACTGCGCGCGCAGAAAGTGCGTGAAATTTCCGCCCGACTGGGTAAACACGTCGCCATTCTGGGTGACTTACAAGGGCCAAAAATCCGGGTATCGACCTTCAAGGAAGGAAAAATCGAACTGGTCGAAGGTGAACGATTCATTCTGGATGCCGAACTCGCGCCCGGCGAAGGTGATAAAGATGCGGTAGGCATCGACTACAAAGCACTGCCCAATGACGTACAACGGGAAGATATCCTGCTGCTCGATGACGGCCGGGTACAATTGCAGGTGATTAGCGTTGAGGGCAATAAGATCCATACCAGCGTTCTGGTCGGTGGACCATTATCAAATAATAAAGGTATTAATAAGAAAGGCGGCGGACTGTCTGCCCATGCGTTAACGGAAAAAGACAAACGCGACATCCTGCTGGCGGCTGAAATCAAAGTGGACTATCTGGCGGTCTCTTTCCCGCGAAACGGCACCGATATGGATTATGCCCGCCGTCTGGCACGCGATGCCGGCCTTGAAGCGCGTATGGTCGCGAAAGTCGAACGGGCCGAAACGGTCGCCAGCGATGAAAACATTGATGACATTGTCCGGGCATCCGATGTCATTATGGTCGCTCGCGGCGATTTGGGGGTTGAGATTGGTGATCCGGAGCTGATTGGCGTGCAGAAAAAACTGATTACCCGAGCTAAATCGCTCAACCGCGTCGTCATTACGGCGACCCAGATGATGGAATCGATGATCACTAATCCGATGCCAACCCGCGCAGAAGTGATGGACGTGGCCAATGCGGTGCTGGACGGCACCGATGCCGTGATGCTGTCAGGAGAAACGGCGGCCGGCAAATATCCGGTAGAAACCGTCAAAGCCATGGCCGAAGTGTGTATCGGGGCAGAGAAAATGTTTGAAGCCAATCAGCAGAACTACCGGATTGACCGCTCATTTTCGACCGCCGAAGAGACAGTGGCGATGTCGACAATATACGCTGCGAACCATTTGGAAGGGGTTAAAGCCATGGTCAATCTGACTGAATCCGGCCGGACCTCACTGATGACTTCACGTCTTAATTCCATCTTGCCTATCTTTGCCATGTCACGCAATGACAGCACACTCAACCGCTGTGCTCTGTACCGCGGCGTCATGCCATTTTATTTCGACAGTAAACAAGGTGAAGGCTTTGAGGTGGCTCAGGCTGCGCTGGAAGCGCTGAAAGAGAAAAAACTGCTGGCGTTTGGTGACCTGGTGATCATCACCCAGGGCGATATCATGGATGTGGAAGGCTCAACCAACTGTATGCGTATTTTACCGGTACTGTAAAATTCGTAATAGCTGAAACAGGGGCTCAAAGCCCCTGCTTTTATAATAGTGAAATCAACAGCTGCGAGATGCTGACCTATTGATATCTATCGGGTTATTCATCCAAATCGGGCTGCACCGACTTATGCTGCTTGATTCGTTCAGCTTGCACATCTTCCGCTATCTGATACATGCGGACAAAACGATACCCAGCTTCAAGCCCGAGTTCATAATCGTGCAGCAGATCATCCTTATTACTGAGCAGTGAACTGGAACGCAATGGTTCGCTCGGAGCAACCTGAACAATAAAACTGTCGTCGGGCGGATTGCGCAAAAAGTCACAGGTCAGCGAATAGGTTTGATAGTGTACCATCAGCATATCCGCCAGGCCGGAATCAAATTTATCACCAATCAAATGGCTGAGACGATAGATGTCATCCGCACCAAACAACCAGCGCCCGCCATTCAGGGTACTGAGATGCTTCTGCTCAATTTTCTGTTGTTTCGCCTTTTCGATCTGCTGGTTAAAAAAATCCGTTCCAGTCTTGTTTCCATTGCAGCAGTTTACTCTGCCACTGAGTCTGAATGGTGTTGACCGAATCACGAAACCATTTCACCGGCTCTGTCGGCTGCACCGATTCCAGCGGCATATCAGGTTCTTCGGAAAAGCTTTCCGTGCGAATGACGCCAATAAAACGCGCTTCACGCCGCCAGGCTTCCTGAACCGGAATGGATGCAGAGACCCCACCATCAATATAATGTTGATTGGCAAGTTCCACTTCACGCGGATACAGACCGGGAATAGCGCATGTTGCAATCAGCACTTCACGCCATTCAGGGCCGAGAATCGGAAAATAAAAATCGCTCAGCGTCCGGGTCGACGTCACCGCGGCAAATGCCTTACGTTGCCCCAGTACCTGACGTCCCATGTCCATATCCAGCCGATAAGGGAAGTCACAGATTCTATCCAGCCGATAAGGGAAGTCACAGATTCTATCCAGCGCCCAGTCGAGGTCCATATATTGCTTACGACGGATATAACTGAACAGATGGAAAAAACGAGGGTCAGTCGTCAGATCAACGATAAAAGATTTACCCAGCTCCGGCTGGCGACACAAAAACGAGCTGAGATTTAATGCCCCCGCCGAGGTTCCGTAAAACTCATCAAACGGGTCAAAATTTGACAGCATAAAGGCATCCAATACCCCGGCTGTGAAGATACCGCGTTGTCCACCGCCCTGCGCAACCAACGCTCTTTTTCCGCCAATAAATTTAGACAACCGGCTGATATCAACCAGAGTATCTAATTCAGAGACTGTTCCACTATTTTTCATCAGCAGAACCCTTTTACTTAATTTGAAATGGCTATCGTTCCAAAGCCAATCAATACTACAAACACGGCCACCACCACACACAGTGCAAATTTGAGATCGCGTTCCATACACACCTCCTCGTGTTAATCAGACAACGCCATCCTTCCCACTAACATTTTGATAGCTAAAAAGGAAAGTAGAGCCGGGTTGGATACAGGCACACGATAGCGTCTGTTAAAGCATAACCAGTGGTGCGACGCATGTTCAAGAATTGCTGGTTTTTCGTGCACGATTATGAAGTTACTATCACAATTACTCAACCACCCGAAAATAATTTTGAGGTTTGTGATGCGCTCGCTTCAATTTATCGTTTTTGTGTTTGGTTGTTGGCTCTCTGCCACGGCCACGGCTGACGTTTACCTGACACCCTCCGCCGGTTACGCACTGGGTGGAAAAGTGGAAGACAATACCGGCCAGTCTTATGACCTCAACGCCTCTTCCACGCTGGCAATCACACTGGAAGTGCCATTTCAAACCGGCCGGGTAGGTCTGTTCTACGCCCGGCAGTCTACCGATGTCGACACAGCCGGGGATCAAGCGACGCTGCACTACCTGTTGTTTCAGAGCCGGATTAATTATCAGCTTGAGTCTAACTGGAGCAGTTACCTAGGCGCAGGCCTCGGCGCTTCCTACTTTGATGCCAGCTGGGTCGGTAACAAATCCGGATTCGCAGCCAGCATTTTCACTGGGCTCGACTATCATATAACTTCATCCGTTGCACTCAGCAGTCAGATTCGCTGGCTCGGAACCGTGGTCGATAATGAAACCAGTGCGTTGTGCAGCCTGCCGGAACCGGGACGCTGTATTGTGCGCTTTCAGTCAGACTGGATGAACCAGTTCTCGGCCAATCTGGGTCTGACCATACGCTTCTGAGTTAATAGTACCGCATTGGAGAGATTCACTAGTGTGTGTATATATTTCAGTCAGACACTCTAGCGATAAATACAGTTTTATCAATTGCTATAGCTCTTCAGTCCAGTTTTACAGTCTGGATATTTTAAATTATATAAAATTTTTCACTAACCAAAGAACAAAAAAACAACAAACAAACCACTAAACCAGCACAACATCATGTTTACAATCTATTGCCATGAGCGGCAGATATCTGTAGTCTCGATAGCAATGCGTAGCTGATTATTTCAGATTCCGCAAACACACATCGTAAAACTAAGAACAATATTCTGAGATCTCGACTAGCTTACAAAACTTATAACTAACATTTTGCTAATTACTGGATGATAGGCCATTTTTTTAACAAGTTAGCCATATTCTGATTGGTTATCTCCTATCCTGTTCCTTATTAGCTGTAGTGAAAGAGATGCTTCATACCTCAGGGATTATTAAGGAGTAACTTATGAAGCGAGAACAATGGGGTTCCCGAGCCGGTTTTATTCTGGCTGCTGTGGGCTCAGCAGTGGGACTGGGAAACATCTGGCGTTTCCCGTATATGGCGTATGAAAACGGCGGTGGCGCCTTCTTCATTCCTTACCTGTTTGCCATGATCACCGCCGGTATTCCGTTTATGATCCTGGAATTCTCTATGGGTCAGCGTAACCGCGGTTCAGCTCCGGCGACGCTGTCACGTATTAACGCAAAATTTGAATGGCTGGGCTGGTTCCAGGTAGGCGTTGCCGCTGTGATTGGGGTTTACTACGTCGCTGTTATCGGCTGGGCGATCTCCTACTTTGGTATGTCGTTTGACCAAAGCTGGGGGACAGATACTAACGCCTTCTTCTTTAGTGAATATCTGGGCCTTGGTGACAACTCTCCGACCAACCTGGGCGGCATTCAGTGGAAGATCGTGCTGGCAATGGTGATTGCCTGGGCCATCACTTACGCTGCGATCGTTGGCGGGGTTAAATCCGGTATCGAACGTGCTTCTAAAGTGATGATGCCTGTACTGTTTGTCATGGTACTGCTGCTTATCGGTCGTATGCTGTTCCTGCCAGGTGCACTGGATGGTGTGAACTACATGTTCCAGCCAGATTTCAGCAAAATCTGGGATGTGAAAGTGTGGGCAGCCGCTTATGGCCAGATCTTCTTCACCCTGAGTATCGGCTTTGCCATCATGCTGGCTTACTCCAGCTACCTGCCGCAAAAATCAGACATCACCAACAACGCATTTATGACGGTGTTGCTCAACTGTGGTTTCTCGATTCTGGCCGGTATCATGATCTTTTCGGTACTGGGTTACATGGCGCAGGAGCAAGGTAAACCGCTGACGGAAGTTGTCTCTGCCGGTGTAGGTCTGGCGTTCGTTACTCTGCCAGCGGCGATTAACCTGCTGCCACTGCCTTACGTATTTGGCCCGCTGCTGTTCCTGGCACTGATCGTCGCCGGTCTGAGCTCACACATTTCGATTCTGGAAGCCGTAACTTCAGCCGTGATCGATAAAATGGGCTGGAGCCGTAAGAAAGCGGCCAACATCGTTATCGGTGTCAGCTTCATCGTATCCATGGCTTTTGCAACCAACGGCGGCCTGCTGCTGCTGGATCTGGTAGACCACTTCGCTAACAACATCGGCATCATGTCGAGCTGTCTGGTTGAACTGGTGCTGATGACCTGGCTGGTTAAAGTGTCTGATGCGCGTAAATACGTTAACTCAGTATCCGATTTCGCGGTTGGCATTTGGTTCGATATCTGTCTGCGCTTTATCTCACCAGTTATTCTGGCCATCATTGTGGTGACTAAGGTGAAAACTCTGATGACCGAAGGCTACGGCGGTTACGATCTCACACTGGGCTGG
This sequence comes from Vibrio ostreae, assembly GCF_019226825.1. NCBI lineage: Bacteria > Pseudomonadati > Pseudomonadota > Gammaproteobacteria > Vibrionales > Vibrionaceae > Vibrio > Vibrio ostreae. The sequence continues at coordinate 394,528 of NZ_CP076643.1, read as the reverse complement.
GCGCTGATTGGCGTACTGTTTATCATTGGTGTCGCGGTGAACGCGATGAGCCGTAAGGAGAATAACGCATGACCACTGGTGCAATCATCATGATGATTCTGGGTTTAGGGATTACCTGGGGTGGCGCAGCCATCTGTATCCGTAAAGCGATGAATAAATCACAGTAATCACGTTTATTGAACACCAAGTTCAGTTGAACGTAAAAAGCCGGCAACTCAGTTGCCGGCTTTTTTATTCATCCACTCTTGAATGGACCTGCGCTCTAATTTGTCGTGACATGACTTGCCATGCAGTCAGACAAAAACCGCTTAGAAACGGTATGTCACACCCAAAGCTGCGCCAAGTTGAAGCTCGGTATCATCATGCAGCTGCAGTTCAGGGTGAACCTGACCATAAACATTCAGATTCTGGTTAATTTGCCAATCCAGCCCCAGCGGCACACGTGCGCCAAAGTCATCATCCCACTCAGCCCAGCCACCGACACCAACATACCAGTCAAAAGGGACATCCGGGTTATTAAAGCTGCCACGTTTTGCAATGTAATCGAACGCCGCACCTTGGTTACCCAGAGTAAAACGATATTGGTTGTTGACTTCCAGCACAGCGCTCAGCTGCTGATCGACCGCCAGGCCGACTTTCAGGTTAGGATCCTGCTGAGCATATGCTCCGGCCGACAAACTCAGCAGTGCCACTGTCATCCCTAGTTTTTTCATTTATTGATACCCTTTATTAATTGTTTTAACACTACAAACTTTAGTTCAGGTCCGGCAGGGATATGTCAACCAAGGGTAAAGGGAATTCAAGGCTCCTGTAGAGAAACCATCAGAGTACAATCAGTTTTTTTACAGCATGGACAGGTTTATTACAGCATGAAAAGGGTTGTTGCGGGGTGATTCAGGTATTAAAGAATAGCGAGACAGCCATCGCTAAGACATAGGTCACTGGAACAGAAAAAGGAGGCCAAGCCTCCTTTTCATCATCACTGCATATTGAAGCATGCGGTTCACCACCTGGCACCTTCAGCCCGGTGGCGCACACGGATTAACTGTGGTTACGAATCCACTCATCCATATCGGTTTTCAGATTATCTGACTTGGTACCAAAAATCGCCTGCACTCCGCCAGATACCACAACCACGCCTGCTGCGCCGAGTTTCTTCAGCTTATCTTGATCCACTGCGTCAGTATCTGCCACTGAGACCCGCAGACGAGTGATACACGCATCCAGATTAGTAATATTGGCTTTGCCCCCGAAAGCAGCCACCAACTCACCAGCCATTTCTGTGCCTGACGCTGTGGTGGTATCCGCGCTTTCATCTTCACGCCCCGGCGTTTTCAAATCCAGTGCACGGATAACAAAAGTGAACACCACGTAATACAGCACCGCATAAGCCACACCCAGACCGACCAGCAGTAACATGTTATCGGCTCGGGAGGACTGCACGACAAAGTCAATAAAACCGTTTGAGAAGGTATGACCATGCACCACGCCCAGGGAGTTAGTCAGCACGAATGCTAAACCCGCCAGCAGCGCATGAATGCCGTATAGCACCGGTGCAATAAACAGGAACGAGAATTCGATCGGCTCTGTAATACCGGTCAAAAACGACGTCAGTGCTGCTGAAGCCATGATACCCATGACTTTAGCCCGGTTCTCAGGCTTGGCACAATGTGCTATCGCAAATGCAGCGGCAGGCAGACCAAACATTTTAAACAGGTACCCCCCCGCCAGCTGACCAAAACCATTCCCGGCCGCACGAGACGCATCGTCGGCGGTCAGGAAACAAGTCATGATACCGTGTACCGTTTCACCAGCACCGTTAACACAAGTCCCGGCTTCGTAGAAAAAAGGAACGTTCCAGATATGGTGCAGGCCAAATGGGATCAGAGAGCGCTCAACCACACCGTAAATACCGAATGCCAGAACAGGGTTTTGATGGGCAGCCCAGTCTGAGAACGAAGCGATCACAGCACCGATTGGCGGCCAGATAAAAGAGAGGATGACACCCAGAATGATAGATAAGAAACCGGTGATAATCGGTACGGCGCGTTTGCCGGCGAAAAAGCCCAGGTAATCAGGCAACTGAATTTTATAAAAGCGGTTAAAAGCCCACGCAGCGACACCACCAGCCAGAATACCACCTAACACACCGGTATCTATGCTGTCGACGCCCATGGCAGCAGCCATTACTTTAAGGGTAGCGACCATAATACCGTATCCGACGATAGCCGATAAACCTGACACACCATCGTTGTTGGTAAAGCCCAGAGATACCCCCACCGCAAACAATAATGCCATCTGGCCGAATACTGAACCACCGGCCTGCTCCATCAGATGGGAAACAATTTCGGGTAGCCAGCTAAAATTAGCCGCCCCTACCCCAAGCAGAATACCCGCAACTGGCAGAACTGATACTGGAAGCATCAGCGCCTTACCGACTCTTTGCAGGTTAGCAAACGAGTTGTTAAACATGTTTATGCTCCTGAACGAATTATTAGCATTGTTGGGTTCTAAACGGCTTGCCCCACAGCCTAAATGTTAGCACCCGATAAAAATGTCACCACCTGTGTATTATATTTTCCGCCACCAGCCAATTAATGACAATTCTCAACCTTTGCTCAGGATGACGGCTATTTATGACCACTTTTTTGTCTGCATCACAATTTCGGGGATTTTATGTGCCTGACGTGGGCAGGTTCACAAACCGAAGTACTGGTCAGGATGTCAGCAGGGCAACAATCAGCGGGACAGCAATAGGCTGCTGGAGCGACAAGAATAGATAAGACAAAAAAGCCCGCAATTAAGCGGGCTAGTTACTTTGTTACTACTGAGTCAGGCCTTACTCCGTGCCCGGGTTTCATGCAGCGGCTCAACATTGTACATGTAGAGCTGAATCGCCGAATAGGCGGCATACAATCCCAGCGTGGCACAAAAAAAGACAATTTTCTCTTTTTCGCGCGATAAGTACGTCGACAAATCTTTAGCTTTGATCCACTGACCACTGTCGACCCGCAGCAGGTATTTTCCCAGAGACTTCCCTATCAGCTTAAAACAGAGAGTACTGAATCCAAGATATATCCCGATAAAGATTAACAGCATCGCCAGTACAATCAGTAACAGAACTGGCAGAGCCAGATTGTCATTCAGTGACATGCCTCCGCTCTTCTCAGCGAAGACACCTGTTACCACCACCATCAGAACCGACATCACCGCTTGCGTGAACATCTTGGCCACCATCAAATCGATGATAAAAGCGCCGGTTCTTCTGAATTTGTCTCCGCTATTCATTACTTACCAAGCAGAGAGTTGATTTGTGCTTTGTAACCTGCAGCTTCTGCGCCGTAGATTGCCTGGATACCAGTTTCGCCAACTTTAACCAGACCACGAGCACCCAGCTCTTGAGTCCAGTGTTCGTTGCCTTTCACCTGTGCGCCATCTTTAACAGTGATACGCAGACGAGTGATACATGCATCCACATCAACGATGTTTTCTGCACCACCCAGAGCTTCAATCATGTCTTTCGCTTTCTGGTTGTCACCAGCTGCACCGCCTTTTGCTGCGTGGTAGTCTTTCTTAGAAACCACGGCAACTGCGCTGCCTTTACGGCCTGGAGTCTTGACGTCGAACTTCACGATGAACCAACGGAACACGAAGAAGTAAACGAACGCGTAAGCGATACCAACTAGCGGGATGAAGTACCAGTTGTTCTCAACACCAGTCACACCTGGCAGTACACCAAACAGAGCGAAGTCAATGAAACCGCCACTGAATGTCATACCAACTTTAACATTGAGCATATCCATCAGCAGGAATGACAGACCTGCCAGCGGCACGTGCACTGCATAGTACAGAGCTGGAGCCAGGAACAAGAAGGTAAATTCGATTGGTTCAGTGATACCAGTCAGGAATGCAGTCAGAGCAACTGAGAACAGAAGACCACCGGCTGCTTTTTTGTTCTCGTCATCCGCCAGAGTGTACATAGCGTACGCTGCTGCTGGCAGACCGAACATCATGAACGGGAACTTACCAGTCATGAAGTTGGTTGAAGTAAATTGAGAGAAGTCACCGCTTGCCAGAGAAGCGAAGAACATGTTCTGTGTACCCTTGATCACTTCACCAGCGATAGTCGCAGTACCGCCGATTTCAGTTTGCCATAGTGGCAGGTAGAACACGTGGTGCAGACCAACAGGGATCAGAGAACGCTCGATGATACCGAAGATCAGAGACGCAACGTAACCGTGGCCACTTGCAGTCATCTCACCCAGAGCCGCACCGATTGCACCGAACGCAGCACCAAAGAATGGCCAGATAAAGGTCAGAACGATGCCGTAGAACAGCGCAGCAAATGCACTAATAATTGGAACAAAACGTGCGCCACCGAAGAAACCCAGGTAATCAGGTAGTTTCGCGTCGTGGTATTTGTTATGCAGAACAACCGTGATAGCACCTGCGATCAGACCACCGAACACACCCATACTCAGTGTGTTGCTGATACCCAGCACATCAGCCAGTACGCCCGGGTATTCGCTGCCCATCAGTACGACTGTGTTAGAGTCCAGGTTGATCATGTTCGCTACAGTCAGCGTTTTCGCGATTGCAACGTTCATTACCAGGTATGAGATCAACGCAGCCAGTGCAGCAGCACCTTTTTCAGCACGCGCAAAACCCACGGCGATTGCCAGCGCAAACATAACTGGCAGGTTAGCAAATACGATGCCGCCAGCGGCAGTCATTACTTGCAGGAAGCTATTCAGAATAGTTCCGTCCTGAAGCACACTGATGTTGTACGCTTCGATCATTGTTGGGTTAGTAAAACTACCCCCGATACCCAGCATGATACCCGCCGCTGGTAACAGCGCGATGGGTAACATAATGGACTGTGAAAGTTTACTAAAGAAACCTTTCATACGTTTATGCTCCTGATTAAGTTATTAGTATTCTTGAGTTCCAACGGCACACCCCCGTAGCCTCAGTGTTGGCCCTCAAGGAAAATGTAACGCGAATGTCATTATATTTTCCGGCTCTAAATATATCTTGATGCCCCTCAAGCTTTCTAGCGACTAATGAAATTTAGTTTCAAATTATTAGACAGATCACAATACCCACCACAGAGTGAAATCCTTTACATTTCATCTATCTAGCTGTTTTTAATGATAAAAAAATAACTAATCATTAATTTCATGCAGTAAATAAAATAGAGCCAATTGTTATTTTACGTAACAAAATTTCATTTCCGCATTTTAAAGCCAGATTTCCAACACATTTGGTGAACAACAGGCACGCCAATGCACTAAAGCGCCATTATGTATAAAAAACAACCCATACCGAGCCGTTTTTCACAATGATTTATTTTTTATCGTAAAAAAAGTTGCTGGAAATTTTGGGTGGTTTTTTCAGCGACTTCCTTAAGAGAGATACCTTTGAGCTGCGCAATATAAGCCGCGACTTCAACCACATATGCCGGTTGGTTTTGCTTACCGCGGTGCGGAACCGGCGCCAGATAAGGCGAATCGGTCTCAATGAGCAGGCGCTCTAGTGGTAACTGCTTCACCACATCTTTCAGTTCTTGCGCCTGGCGAAAGGTGACGATACCGGAGACAGAAATGTAAAAACCCAGCTCCATCGCCGCCTCGGCAAACGCCAGATCCTCGGTAAAACAGTGAATGACACCACCACAGCGCTCCGCTCCGCCCGCACGCAGAATATCCAGTGTATCCTGACGGGCATTTCGGGTATGAATAATCAGCGGCTTGTTGAGCGCTACTGCTGTTTCGATATGCTGCTTAAATCGCTCTTGCTGGAGCGGCGCCGTTTCCGGCTCATAATGGTAATCCAGACCGGTTTCACCAATCGCAACCACTTTGGGATGTGATGCATATTCCTGAAAACGGGCGAGTTCAAAATCACTCGCAACATCGAGCGGGTGTACGCCACAGGAAGCGTAAACATTATCGTAAGGCGTGATCATTTCCAGCATGCCGGCAAATGAATCCAGAGTTACCCCGACCGAAAGCAGCTGTTTTACATTAGCCTGCCTGGCCTTTTCTATCACATCTTCGATGCCGTTATGTAATTCATCATAATCGAGTTTATCGAGATGACAGTGCGAATCTACAAACATGCTTCCTCATTTAATTTCAGTAACCAATCAGTGATCAGCAGCTCACCGTTCAAACCGGTGAACGTTCTCAGTTGTTCTATCAGTTTAGCCAGACGGTCAGTCTGTTGCTGTAACTGAGCAAAGTTCATCAGCCCGGCAACCTGTTCACAACCCGGCGTAAAATACGCCTGCCGAATGCCAAACTGCACTTTCTGCGCATCTGTCAGTAAATACCATAACCAGCTTAAACGTTGTACCGGCTGCGCTGCCGCCGCTTTGGCGCAATTGATCAATGCACTGACATCACCTTGCAGCGCAGCAATAAACTGACTTTCCAGCGCGCTGTAATCCGCCACTCCCCCTTCGGCAATGAATACCTGTGTGGTCAATGGCGCATTGGCATGAATGTGCGCGGCATAAGGCGGCACGCTTTTATCCAGAGTCTCACTCAGCCAGCAAGACACCATCTGTGTCGCTGGTTCTGCGACGTTGATTTGCTGACAGCGGCTCACTATGGTCGGCAGAATATGACTAATGCGCGTCGTCACTAACACAAACACGCACTTACCTGCCGGTTCTTCCAGCGTTTTGAGCAGCGCATTAGCTGCCGATTCATTCATCGCTTCGGCAGGTTCAATCACTATCAGCCGGTAGCCGGACAGTTGCGACGATTCCTGCGCCAGACGATTACAGTGACGAATTTGCTCAACACTGATAGAACGGCCCTCTTTTTCTGGCCGAACCACATGATAGTCAGGATGATTCCCCGACTGCATCAAATCGCAGCTGTGGCAGAACCCGCACGCTTCACCGTCCTGCGCTGAACACATCAGTGCCGCGGCAAACGGTTTAACCAGCTGAAAGGCGCCCACACCAGCCGGCGCTGCAATCAGGGTCGCAGCAGAAAAGGTCTGGTTTTTAAGCCGTGCCTGCCAGGACAACCAGGCATCATTCAGCCAGGGATAAATCGGTTGCATCGCCTAAACCACCTTGAACCAGGAGTCCAGCGCCTGACGAATACTGTTCGCCACTTCTGCCATGCTCTGGGCGGCATCGATGATCACTACCGACTCATCAGCGCGGGCGATCTCCAGATAACGCTCGCGGGTACGTTCAAAAAAGCTGATGTCCATTTTTTCTATCCGATCCAGTTCGCCACGGCCGCGGGCGCGTTCCAGGCCAAGCTTAGGGTCAATATCCAGATACAGCGTCAAATCCGGCTTAAAATCACCAAGCGTGGTCTGTTTCAGATTATGCAGGGTCTCGGCTGCAATTTGCCGACCTCCGCCCTGGTACGCTTGTGAGGACATATCATGACGATCACCCACAACCCAATCGCCTCGGTTTAACGCCGGCTTAATCACGTTCTCAACTAACTGCACGCGTGCTGCGTACATCAGCAGCAGCTCTGTAATATCCTGCAGCACTTCACCGTCATGCTCTTCCTTAATCAGCGAGCGCATTTTTTCCGCCAGCACAGTACCGCCCGGCTCACGAGTGCGGGTGATATGGTCGATACCCTGCGCGTGCAGCGCTTCAACCACAGCCTGGATAGCCGTGCTTTTACCGGCCCCTTCCAGGCCCTCTACTACGATAAATTTTGCATTCATGGGTTTTATCTTTGCTAATCGCTATGTTTACTGCTGTCTGAGCTGTTTCAGGTACGCACGCACCGCACGATTATGCTCGGTCAGACTTTTAGAAAATACGTGGCCACCGTTACCGCTGGCGACAAAATACAGATACGCGCTTTGCTCCGGATTAAGAGCTGCCGCGATAGATGCCTCACCCGGCATTGCTATCGGTGTTGGTGGTAAGCCGTTAATCACATACGTATTATACGGGGTGGCTGTGCGCAAATCTTTACGACGGATATTACCATCATAACTCTCGCCCATTCCGTAAATTACCGTCGGATCCGTCTGCAAACGCATCCGCTTATTAAGACGGTTGACAAACACCGAAGCAACCCGGGTACGCTCTTCTTCCACCGCCGTCTCTTTCTCAATAATGGACGCCAGTATCAGGGCCTCATAAGGCGATTTTAGTGGTAAATCCGGTTGACGCTGCTGCCAGGCGCTGTCCAGAATGGCTTCCAGTTTGGCGTGTGCCCGTTTCAGGATGTCCAGATCGCTGGTGCCCTTGGTAAAGTGGTAGGTCTCGGCCAGAAACAAACCCTCCAGTTTTTTCTGCTCCACACCCAGTAACTGCGCAATCTCGGCTTCTGATTTGCCGGCCAGAGTATGTTCCAACTGCTCATCATGTGCCAGCATAGCCAACCACTCATTAAAACGGCTGCCTTCCACAAAAGTGATCGCAAACTGGTGCTCTTTCCCGGATACCAGCAAATTCAACGCATCACGCAGCGTGCTTTGCGGCTCTACCTGATAGGTACCTTTCTTTATCTGAACCAGTTCCGGATGGAAACGACGCACCAATTTGGCGGCAAAACTATGCGTAATCCACTCCTGGCGGGTCATCTGAGTCAGCGCACTATTCAGACTGGTTCCGGCGTTGACCGTGAACAGTTGTTTAGTTTCGATACCCAGCGGCTGAGTGAGATAATCTTCAACTTGCTTAGTGACATAGAAATAGCCGACTGCGGCCAGTGCCAGCAGAGTAAACAGCAGTGAAACGAGTTTTTTAATCACGAATGAAAGCTCTCCTGAAAGCGTCGTGTGTAGTGACCGATTGGGTATGCCCGTCCGCCAATTTCAATCACCGGAGCGGTTTCCATAATAGCATTGGAGATAAACACCTCATCGGCATCCGCAAGATGGTCGAGCTTAAACGTCCCGCTCTCGAGGTTCAATCCCAAATCGGGCGCTTGCTCAACAATCAGCCGCCGCGCCACACCAGCTACCCCTGAGTTGCTCAGGTCCGGTGTGTACAAAGTATCGCCTTTCCGCCAGAATAAATTCGCCATGGTGGTTTCGACCACATGCTGATTCAGGTCAAGGCACACGCCGTCGGCATAGCCGGCCTGATCCATTTCTGCTTTGAGCAGCACCTGCTCCAGGCGGTTATTGTGTTTGTGACCCGCCAGCATCGGGTTGAGCCCCATACGATGGTGACAAACGCCGAGACGAATCCCCTCCTGCTGCCAGGCGGCATAGTGAGCAGGATATGAAAAATGACTGATAGTCACGTCAGGGTGAAGTAAATTGGCCGGGCTATAACCACGTCCGCCTTGACCGCGGCTGATATGCAGCTTAAGGCCTGCTTTGTCATCCGCCAGCATCGCCTGCTGCAACCACAGGCTGATCGTGTCCCAGTCCGGCAGGGGAATAGCCAGCACATTCAGGCACGCTTCCATTCGCTCAACATGATAGCACCAGTGCTCAATCCGGCCCTGCTTGGTCAGCATAGTGGTGAAGCAGCCATCACCATATTGAAACGAGCGATCCGAAACCGCGACCACATCCGTCAGTTCGCCATTGTGCCAGAACATATTCTACTCCCTGAAAAAGAAACGGCTTAATGCTAAGCATCAAGCCGTTTCAACTCAAATATTTTCGCTAACTGTTGCGGTCAGGATTTTATACGCGTTTGAAAATCAGTGAACCGTTTGTGCCACCAAAGCCAAACGAGTTACACATAGCGTATTCCATACCTTCAACCTTACGCGCAGTATTTGGAACCAGATCCACACCCAGACCTTCTTCTGGATTGTCCAGGTTAATGGTCGGTGGAACAATCTGGTCTACCAAAGACATCACTGTAATGATTGCCTCTACTGAACCCGCAGCACCCAACAGGTGACCGGTCATCGACTTAGTCGAAGAAACCAGTACTTGCTCAGAGCCTGCTTCGCCCAGTGCACGCTTGATGCCTTTCACTTCCGCCACGTCACCAGCTGGTGTAGACGTGCCGTGTGCATTGACGTAACCGATTTGCGTACCAGTTAGGTCAGCATCACGCATCGCCGCCTCCATAGCCAGCGCACCGCCTGAACCATCTTCACTTGGTGAAGTCATATGGTAAGCATCGCCCGACATACCGAAACCAACGATTTCTGCGTAGATCTTCGCGCCACGAGCTTTCGCGTGTTCGTACTCTTCGATCACCATCACGCCTGCACCGTCACCCAGTACAAAACCATCACGGTCTTTATCCCAAGGACGAGACGCTTTCTGTGGCTCATCGTTACGAGTAGACAGCGCTTTTGCTGCACCGAAACCCGCCATACCCAGAGGGGTTGACGCTTTTTCGCTGCCGCCGGCTACCATGGCGTCTGCATCACCGTATGCAATCATACGCGCAGCATGGCCGATGTTGTGCAGACCTGTAGTACATGCAGTTGATATCGCGATGTTAGGACCGCGCAGACCACGCATGATAGACAGGTTACCCGCTACCATGTTAACGATGGTAGAAGGAACAAAGAACGGGCTCACTTTACGTGGACCTTTCTCCATAAGCGCCTGATGACCTGTTTCGATCAAATCAAGACCGCCGATACCAGAACCGATGGCAACACCAACGCGAGGCGCGTTTTCTGCAGTGATGACCAGACCTGAATCGTCTAGCGCTTGGATACCCGCGGCAATACCGTACTGGATAAACAAATCCATTTTACGGGCATCTTTTTTAGACATGTACTCTTCGCAGTTAAAATCTTTTACCAGACCTGCGAAACGAGTAGAAAAATTTGTTGTATCAAAGTGCTCGATATTCACGATACCACTTTGACCAGCTAGCAGGGCTTTCCAAGAAGATTCTACTGTGTTGCCTACCGGTGACAACATACCCATGCCAGTGACAACGACACGACGCTTGGACACGATCATATTCTCCGGAAATGAAAATTCTATGAGAGATAATAGATGAGTGAGAAAAACTCAGGCGGCCAGAGGGCCGCCTGGGGAGAGCATTACTGAGCGCTGTTTACGTAGTCGATCGCAGCTTGAACAGTAGTGATTTTCTCTGCTTCTTCATCAGGAATCTCAGTGTCGAATTCCTCTTCAAGAGCCATAACCAGCTCAACAGTGTCAAGAGAATCAGCACCTAGGTCTTCAACGAAAGAAGCTTCGTTTTTAACTTCTGCTTCGTCTACACCCAGCTGTTCAACGATGATTTTCTTTACGCGTTCTTCGATGTTGCTCATTTTTACTTTTCCTTTACAGATTTCGCCTAATGCGATGATGCCGTAGTTTATTCGAACTAGTGAAAGTTGCAAGGGGCACCTTGCTGGTCAAACCACAAATTTGGCGATTTTAACCGAAATTCACACCATTTTTGACTTATATCATGCACAAATCTTGCGCATTTAAACGTTAAGTTTCAGGCGAAGTCAACCATTTACTTCACAGTTTGCGCTCACTTCGCCGCAAACTTAGCGTTAAACCATGTACATTCCGCCGTTAACGTGCAGAGTTTCGCCGGTAATGTACGCAGCTTCCGGAGATGCCAGGAAAGCCACAGCAGAAGCAATTTCACGTGGGTCACCCAGACGACCAGCCGGCACTTGTGCTAGTGTAGCAGCACGTTGCTCGTCATTCAGCGCTTTTGTCATATCAGTTTCGATAAAACCTGGTGCAACTGTGTTCACAGTCACACCACGTGAAGCAACTTCGCGTGCCATTGACTTAGTAAAGCCGATTACACCCGCTTTCGCTGCTGCGTAGTTAGTCTGACCTGCGTTACCCATCGTACCAACAACAGAACCCACATTGATGATACGACCATGACGTTTTTTCATCATACCACGCAGAACCGCTTTAGACAGGCGGAAGATAGATGTCAGGTTAGTATCCATGATATCTGTCCATTCATCATCTTTCATGCGCATCAGCAGGTTATCACGGGTGATACCCGCGTTGTTAACCAGGATGTCTACGCCACCGAATTCGTCATTGATGTTTTTCAGTACTGCTTCGATAGATTCAACATCGGTCACGTTCAGTGCCAGACCCTTACCATTGTCGCCCAGATAAGCGCTGATCGCTTCTGCGCCGCTTTCGCTGGTTGCAGTACCAATCACTTTCGCACCACGTGCTACCAATAGTTCCGCGATCGCTTTACCGATACCGCGACTTGCGCCAGTAACCAGGGCAACTTTGCCTTCCAGGTTCATGAAATCACTCATGTCTATTTCCTACTTTTACTTAACTGCGTCCAGTGAAGCGATATCGTTCACTGCTTGCGCGTTCAGCGTTTTCACAATACGTTTAGTCAGACCAGTCAATACTTTACCCGGGCCAACTTCAATCAGAGTCTCAATGCCTTGCTCACTCATCTTCTGCACGCCTTCAGTCCAGCGAACCGGGCTGTGCAGTTGGCGAACCAGTGCATCTTTAATTTTTGCCGGATCCGTTTCAGCCGCAACATCTACGTTGTTGATCACCGGAATTTGTGGCACGTTGAACTCAAGTGCTTCCAGTGCCACAGCCAGTTTATCGGCTGCCGGTTGCATCAGAGCGCAGTGTGACGGTACTGAAACCGGTAGCGGCAATGCACGTTTGGCACCCGCTTCTTTACACAGTGCACCGGCACGTTCAACTGCGTCTTTCTGACCGGCGATAACCACCTGGCCTGGCGAGTTGAAGTTCACCGGGGACACAACGTCACCTTGTGCGGCTTCCTCACACGCTTTCGCAATCGCTTCATCGTCCAGGCCGATGATAGCAAACATAGCGCCGGTACCCGCAGGAACGGCTTCCTGCATCAACTGACCACGCAGTTCAACCAGTTTGATGGCCGCTTTAAAGTCAATCACACCGGCACAAACCAGAGCAGAGTATTCACCCAGGCTATGGCCGGCCAGCACTTGTGGCTGCTCCAGGCCCAGCTCCTGCCATACGCGCCAGATAGCAACGGATGACGCCAGCAGTGCAGGTTGAGTGCGGAAAGTCTGGTTGAGATCTTCTGCAGGGCCATTTTGAACCAGAGCCCAAAGATCGTAACCCAGAGCGTCAGACGCTTCTGCAAAAGTTTGTTTAACTACATCATACTGTTCGCCAAGCTCAGCAAGCATACCCACTGCCTGAGAGCCCTGACCCGGAAATACGATAGCAAACTTGCTCATGTTTTTTTCCTTAACTTAATAATGAATAAGGAGTCTTGCGACTCCTTAAGTCTGAATATTTATCGCGCGTTGCTGCTAAGTTCAACCGTCCGTTGTGAATCAATCAGAACTTGACCAATGCAGAACCCCAGGTGAAACCACCACCAAAGGCTTCCAGCAACAGAGTCTGGCCACGTTGAATGCGTCCGTCACGAACCGCTTCGTCCAGTGCAGTTGGCACGGTAGCGGCAGAGGTATTGCCATGACGGTCCAGAGTGACCACGACTTGATCCAGCGACATCGACAGTTTTTTCGCCGTCGCTGAAATAATTCGATAGTTCGCCTGATGAGGCACTAACCAGTCTAGTTCAGACTTGTGCATATTGTTGGCAGCCAGTGTATCTTTCACCAGCTTTGACAATTGTGTCACGGCGACTTTAAACACTTCGTTACCGGCCATATGCAGCCATTTGTCGACATCACCGCCGCGCTCCGGGACTTCCAGGCTCAGCAGATCGCCAAAACGGCCGTCCGCGTAAATGTGGGTTGACAGAATACCCGGCTCTTCGCTGGCACCCACAACCACAGCACCGGCACCGTCACCAAACAGAATGATGGTTGAACGATCGGTCGGATCACAGGTTTTTGACAGCGCATCCGCGCCAATCACCAGAACATTTTTACACATACCCGATTTAATGTGTTGATCTGCCACCGACAAACCGTACATAAAACCCGAACAGGCTGCAGCCAGGTCAAACGCCGGACAGCCCTGAATCTCCAGTTTCGCTTGTACCTGACAAGCTGAAGACGGGAAAGTATGACTGCCGCTCGTGGTGGCGACAATGATCAGATCGATGGCTTCTTTATCAATGCCAGCCATCTCGATTGCATTCTGAGCCGCATAAAACGCCATATCGGCAACCGTTTCATTTTCGGCAGCAATCCGACGCTCACGAATACCGGTGCGAGTGACAATCCACTCATCACTTGTATCTACCATTTTCTCCAGATCGGCGTTGGTACGCACTTGAGATGGCAGGTAGCTGCCTGTACCTAAAATTTTGCTATACATGAAGACTAATAATGCCTCTCGAGTAAAACCGCTTCCAAACGATCGCTTATACGGCTGGGGACTTGTCGTTTCACTTCATGTACCGCTTCGGAAATGGCATTCACGACAGCGGATACATCAGCACTTCCATGACTTTTAATGACAATGCCGCGCAATCCTAGCAAACTTGCACCGTTATACTGGTCGGGGTTCAGTGTTTTTAGTTCAGTAAATAGTTCAGAAAACAGCTTTCTGGCAATCCAACCCTTTATGGATGAGGCTAAAAACTTACTTTTTAACTTATCGATAAAGAGTTGCGCAGTTCCTTCACAGGTTTTCAAACAGATATTGCCGACGAAACCGTCACAGACTATCACATCCGCTGCATCGGTCAGCAGTTGGTTACCTTCAATATAACCGATAAAGTTCACTGCGTTAGTCTGTTGCAACATTCCTGAACAACGTTTGACAAGATCATTACCTTTTATTTCCTCAGCGCCGACATTCAAAATAGCGACCCTGGGAATGCGGGACAAATGTTGCTCCGCCAATGCAGCCCCCATAACGGCAAACTGGAACAGAGAATCGGCATCACTCGACACATTGGCGCCTAAATCCAACATCCACACTTTACCGCCGGACGCGGTGGGTAACGCCGATACTAAAGCAGGACGGTCAATACCTGGTAACAATTTGAGTCGAAAACGGGATAACGCCATCAAAGCTCCGGTATTACCTGCACTGACGCAGGCATGGGCCTGGCCTTCAGCGACCTGATCAATCGCCATCGCCATTGAACTGCCCTGACAATGACGCAGTGCTAATGATGGTTTTTCGGAGTTAGAGATAACTCGGTCACTGTGCAGAATGCACAAACGGGCATCTGATTCGTAACCTAGAAGAGAAAGTTGCTGGGCGATCTCAGTCTGATCACCGATGAGAGTCACTTTTAGCTCTGGGAAATGCGACAGTGCCTGCACGGCGGCAGGCACTGTAACGCGAGGACCGAAATCCCCGCCCATTGCATCAAGTGCAACGGTTAAATTTTGCAAAGGTCAACCTTACTTGTTGATAACCTTTTTGCCACGGTAGTAACCTTCAGCAGTCACGTTGTGACGCAGGTGAGTTTCACCTGAAGTTGCGTCTACAGATAGTGCAGCTGTAGTTAGCGCATCGTGTGAACGACGCATACCACGGCGTGAACGTGTTTTACGGTTTTGTTGTACGGCCATCGACCCTACTCCTATGTTATTGCTTAAAGATTTACTTCTTTAAACTTTTTAAAACATCGAACGGATTCGGCTTCTCTTCCAACACTTCGTCTGGAAGTTCACCAAACACCATATTGTCTGAAGTAACGCTACAATCTGCTTCGTCGTGCATCGCAACCTGGGGCAAGTTTATGATGAACTCGTCTTCAACTAACTGAATCAGGTCAACCTCACCGTACTCGTTCAGATCTACCAAATCGTACTCGTCGGGGGCGTCTTCTTCACTTTGCTGCCCTTTATAAGGGGTGTAAGTGAATTCAACTTCACACTGATGTGTGAAAACCTCATTACAGCGTTGACACTCTAAATCGACTTCGATGTTAGCTTTACCAGAGATAACAACAAGTCGCTGTTCATCAAGCCCAAATGACAATGAGACTTGAGCGTCGCGTTTAACGCCTTCGACTGACTCCTCTAAGCGCTTGAAAAGACTCATTTGGATGATGCCATCGTAATCAAGTCGTTTCTGAGCGGCTTTACCCGGATCAATCGTTCGCGGTATTTTTACCTTTTGCATAGGGCGCGAATATTATCTTCCAAAATAGATTTAGTCAAAGAAAAAGGCAAAAAAGTTACTTTTTTTTCCCTTTCCGTATAGAGAATTATGAGCAGCCTGTTTGTTGATATAAGCTGCCGTAAAACCCATGATAATTGTACAGTAAGAAGCGTATAAAAAGATGCAAAATTACCAACTTGTTTTAGCGTCAACTTCCCCTTTCCGTCAACAGTTGCTCGCCAAACTGCAGATCCCGTTTACCACCGCCACCCCGGATTGTGATGAAACCCCACTGGTCGGTGAGAGTCCGGAGCAGTTGGTATTGCGCCTTGCTGAGGCGAAAGCACGCTCCTGCCAGGTTACCGGCAACAGCCTGGTGATTGGCTCGGATCAGGTGTGTGTCATTGACGGCCGGATTGTCGGCAAGCCCCACACCCGTGATAAAGCCATCGAACAGCTGCTCAGTCAGAGCGGTCAGGCGATCACCTTCTATACGGGCCTGGCACTGTATAACCGCAGCACCGACAAGGCTCAGGTGGTTTTAGATACCTTTACCGTTCACTTTCGCAAGCTCACTCCACAGATGGTCAGCCGTTATGTTGACCAGGAGCAGCCACTGCACTGCGCAGGCAGCTTTAAAAGTGAAGGACTCGGCATCGCCCTGTTTGAACGGCTGGAAGGCGACGATCCGAACAGTCTGGTCGGACTGCCGCTGATTCGCCTTATTCGCCTGCTGGAAAACGAGCAGTTTGCGGTACTGTAAGCATTAAGCTGAGCTGAAACTTCATTCCGCTGCATATCTTAATTTCGCCGCATAACTTAATTTCACCACATAACTTAATTCAGCCACAAATAACGAAGGCTTGTCATCCGACAAGCCTTTGCATTGCTACACCACCAGTCGCTCTGACTGAAAGAATCAGCCTGCCTGACGCATTTTGGCCAGTGCCTGCTCCAGTTTATCGTCGAGAGGCGCATTGATTTCCATTTTTGCGCCGCTGCCCGGATGAACAAACTGAATGTTGGCGGCGTGTAAAAACAGACGGTCAATGCCAAACTTAGCGGTATAGGCGTCAAAACGGCGATCACCATAACGATCATCCCAGGCGATCGGATGACCCATGTACTGAGTGTGCACACGGATCTGGTGGGTGCGGCCGGTAATCGGACTTGCCTGAACAAGCGTAGCTTGTGAAAACTTCTCAAGAATTCTAAAACGGGTCTCTGACGGCTTACCGTTCGAGTTGACCCGCACGATACTGTTCACTTCGTTTTTCAGCAGTGGCGCATTGACCGCTTTGCAGCTGGCTTTCCACTCCCCCATCACCAGCGCAAAGTAGTACTTCTGCACGGTTTTTTCGCGAAACTGGCTCTGCAGGTGACGCAGCGCCGAGCGCTTCTTAGCCACCAACAAAATGCCTGACGTATCGCGGTCAATCCGGTGCACCAACTCAAGGAAGCGAGCCTGCGGACGCAGCGCACGCAGCGCTTCAATCGCGCCAAACTTTAAGCCGCTGCCGCCATGCACCGCTGTACCGGATGGTTTATTGAGCACCAAAAGATGCTCATCTTCATACAGTACACAATGCTCCAGTTCTGCGACCTTATTGAGCTTAGTACTCGGTGCCGCGATCTCTTCTTCTTTCACTTCCATGGTCACCGGCGGAATCCGCACCATATCGCCGGCCGCCAGCTTGTATTCGGCTTTGACGCGTTTTTTATTGACGCGCACCTCGCCCTTACGCAGGATTCGGTAAACCACGCTTTTAGGGATGTTTTTTAATTGGTTGCGCAAGAAATTATCAATGCGCTGACCAGCCATGTCTTCGTCGATATCAACGAACTGGACTTGGGTTCTTATTTCGCTCATGGCGGCTATTCTAACCGTAATAGGATGAAA
Source organism: Vibrio ostreae (assembly GCF_019226825.1). Taxonomy (NCBI): domain Bacteria; kingdom Pseudomonadati; phylum Pseudomonadota; class Gammaproteobacteria; order Vibrionales; family Vibrionaceae; genus Vibrio; species Vibrio ostreae. The sequence continues at coordinate 376,701 of NZ_CP076643.1, read as the reverse complement.
TTCACATTTTCTTGGTAACAAAAAAAACGCTTTCAGCTTAAAACTTAAGCTAAATTGTTGAAACTCACATCAATGCGGCGCACTGCTCCGACAGTTAAAGCCTGGAATACGCGCAAAACTCAAATTTGTCACTGGTTTTCACTAAGAATTTTGCGTGTTCACTGACATTTTTTATACAGAACCGCAAAATTTTAAGCGCTTTCTAATAAAGCAGATTGCTGAGTTTACCAGTCACTGCTATAGTTCACAGCTGCAATAATCGAACAGGTGGCATATTATCTGTAGCCGTTTGATTAACGCAAGTTTATGAGTAGCTAAGCCAAAAACCGATGTGCTGCACACGGCGTAAGACACAGTTGATTAAGGCGTTCTTGTTGCTCTACTCATCGTCATTTCATGTTGAGTATCCTCCGCCACTACGCGGATCACAGGCGAGTGAAACGCTTGTGATACTGAAGTGCCCTCAGAGCATCCCCCTCCAGCCGGGAGGCTGTAATAACCAAGCCATGGGATCAGGCACCGTGAAAACGAAACAAAAGCAATAAGAACAACAATCAAAATGAAGAAAAGATAACGAGATTTTTAAATGAAAAGAATGTTAATTAACGCAACTCAAAAAGAAGAGTTGCGTGTCGCGTTGGTCGATGGCCAGCGACTGTTCGATTTGGATATCGAAAGTCCTGGACATGAATCGAAAAAAGCGAATATCTACAAAGGACGTATTACCCGCATTGAACCAAGTCTGGAAGCCGCATTCGTCGACTACGGCGCTGAAAGACACGGTTTCCTTCCTCTTAAAGAAATTGCCCGCGAATACTTCCCAGAAGGTTACAGTTACCAAGGCCGCCCAAGCATTAAAGAAGTGCTGACGGAAGGTCAGGAAGTGATCGTACAGGTAGAGAAAGAAGAACGTGGCAGTAAAGGCGCGGCTCTGACTACCTTTATCTCACTGGCTGGCAGTTACCTGGTTCTGATGCCAAATAACCCTCGTGCCGGCGGTATTTCACGTCGTATCGAAGGTGATGAACGCACTGAACTTAAGGCAGCACTAAGCACGCTGGAACTACCGCAAGGTATGGGTCTAATTGTTCGTACCGCAGGTGTTGGGAAAAGTGCGGAAGAGCTGGAGTGGGACCTGAATGTGCTTATCAACCACTGGAGCGCAATCAAACAGGCATCTGACTCTAACCCGGCCCCATTCCTGATTCACCAGGAAAGTAACGTCATCGTACGTGCCATTCGTGACTATCTGCGTCGCGATATCGGCGAAATTCTTATCGACAGCAACACCATCTATGAACGCGCTCTGGAACACATCCGGTTGGTGCGACCTGACTTCATTAACCGAGTCAAGAAATACGATGGTGAAGTGCCACTGTTCAGCCACTTCCAAATCGAGAGCCAGATCGAATCTGCTTTCCAACGTGAAGTTCGTCTTCCTTCCGGCGGTTCAATCGTTATTGACCCAACTGAAGCTCTGACCTCTATCGATATCAACTCAGCACGCGCAACCAAAGGCGGCGATATTGAAGAGACGGCTCTGAACACGAACCTGGAAGCGGCCGATGAGATTGCTCGTCAGTTGCGTCTGCGTGACCTGGGCGGTCTGGTTGTTATCGACTTTATCGACATGACACCTGTTCGCCATCAGCGTGAAGTAGAAAACCGTCTGCGTGAAGCTGTGCGCCTGGATCGTGCTCGCGTGCAGATCGGCCGTATCTCGCGCTTTGGCCTGCTGGAAATGTCGCGTCAGCGTCTGAGCCCGTCGCTGGCAGAAGCCAGCCATCACATCTGTCCGCGTTGTACCGGTACCGGTGTTGTGCGTGACAACGAATCTCTGGCGCTGTCTGTACTGCGTTTGATTGAAGAAGAAGCACTGAAAGACAACACCTCTCAGGTACTGGCGGTTGTGCCAGTCTCGATCGCTTCTTACCTGCTGAACGAAAAACGTCGTTCCGTTAACCACATTGAGCGTCACCAAGATGTGAAAATCACTGTGGTACCGAACTCTGATATGGAAACGCCGCACTTCGAAGTTATCCGTATCCGCGAAGGTGAAGAGCAGGAAATGCTGTCTTACCTGATTCCACGTAAACTGGAATCAATGAAAGAAGCAGAAGGCAAAGATCTGGGTGATGCCGATATCAAACCTAAGCGTCTGGAAGAACCAGTGCTGAAAGGTTTTGCGGCTCCGACTCAATCGGCTCCGGTACCTAAACCACAGCCGGTCGAAGCACCGCAAGCTGCGCCAGCTCCAGTGCAACAAGAAAAACCGGGCCTGATTTCCCGCTTCCTGAACGCTCTGTCAAACCTATTTGCCGCACCTCAGGCAGAAGAGCCAAAACAAGCTCAGGAAACTGAGGAAAAACCACAGCAGAAACCGCAAGGTGACCGCAACAAGTCTTCCCAACCTCGCCGTGAACGTAACGATCGCCGCCGCAATCCGCGTGATAAGAACCGACGCAAAGCGGATGACGTGAAAGATGCGAAACCACAAGAGAGCAATAAGCCTGCGGATAAAGACGCGCAAAGCAATCGTAAGCAAGAGCGTAAACCAAAACAGGAACGCACAGATCGTAACGAGCGTAACGACCGCAATGCTAATGATCAGCGTCGCAACAAACGTGACGACAGCAAACGCGATGAAGCGAAATCCAGCAAGGTGATGGAACAGGGTCGCAAACTGGCGACCGACGCTCAGCAACAAGACGTAACCGAAGCGCCTCGTCAGGAAGCGCAAGAGGAAAAAGCGGCCGTTGTCAAAGAGCGTCGTCAGCGCCGTAAACTGACCAAGCAGATCCGTATTAAGGATCAAACTGAAGCAGCCATCACTGCAGCCGCTCAACCAGAGCAGACAGCAGAAGCGAAATCAGTGAAAGATAACAATACCAAGGTTGCTGACACTGACGGGGAAAATACTGAAAAAGACGAGCAGAAACAACGCCGTAACCGCCGCTCACCACGTCATCTACGTGCCAGTGGTCAGCGTCGTCGTCGCGGTCGCGACCGCCGTCCGAACCCATTCCGTCTGCGTAAAGGTGGTGTCGCATCACCGGAAATGGCGATGGGTAAAGTGATGCCGCGTTATGATCTGCCGAAGCCGAAGAAAGCAAAAGCAGAACAACAGGCGCAAACTAATGTCACTCTGGGCGGTTTCGCTTGTCCGGAGATGGCGATGGGTAAAGTGATCATCCGTCGTGAAGCGCCGGTGGCAGAGCTGGTAACAGACAATGCAGCGGTTGAAGCAGTCGTGGTTGAAACGGCAGCGGTTGTTGAGACCCCAGTCGCTGAAAGCCCTGTGATTGAAGCACCTGCCGTTAAAGTCAGCACACCAGCTCCAGAAGCAGCGCCTACGGCAGCGGCAGAACAAATCGCTGCGGCAGTAGAGGCACCAGCAACAGAAGACGTTGAGGTTGCACAAGCGGCTGCTGAAGTGGTGACAACTGAACCAAGTGTTGAACCAGCGCCGGTTGCAGAAGTGATGGAGCCAGTGATTGAAGAAGCACCTGTGATTATCACAGCGCCGAAAGCAATCGCCGTGACGTCCGGCCGTGCATCAGCACCAATGGCCAAAGCACCAGGCAGCAGTGAGCTGAAAGAGATTGCCGTAGTGGCAGCACCACTCCGCGCTGAACGTTACCAGCCTCGCGGTGCCGGCAGTCAGGTTGCTCGCAACCAGGCCGGTGCAGCAATGACTAAGCCACAGTAACTGACTAACGTCGCTGTTAACGTACTAATACGCTGAAAAGTAAAAGCCCACCTGAGAAGGTGGGCTTTTTTATTACAATTTGTCGCTCAGAACTGGCGATGTCCCTTTCAACGAACGGCCTCACCCATGACGGGCGACGGACCGATTAGAACGCGTAGTTCAGGCTGATGGTACTGTAGATTTCATCATGATCTCTGCCAGACGCCACTTCTGTGTTGTAGATATATTCCGTATCCAGCACCAGTGCCAGTTTCTCGGCCAGTTTGTTTTTCAGGTACGCGTTGGCTGTTGTGGTTGTGTTTGAATCACCGTAGTCCATCCGTACACCACCACCAATATCAAGTGCATCACTGACTTTCAAGCTGCCATTAATAAAGCCGTTGGCAATGATTTCATCCTCTGAACGGTTAGGATGGTCTTCATCAAAAGACTGACGTTTCGAATAACGGAAACCCGGACCAGCACCAACTTCCAGTTTCGATGTTTCGGTATCAAGTAAGGTATAACCAAAACCACCTACTAACAGCGCCTGGTGACGATAAGTCGCATATTGGTCATGCTCGTACTTGGCGTTACCAAACACAAAAGAGCTTTGCGATAAGGTGTGTTTGATATCGTAGATCACACGATATTTGTTGGTCCCGTCGTCATCAGCGTCACTATCGGACTTATGTGAATAGTAGGTCGCCAGAGAGAGCTTTTGCTTACGCATCTCTTCATCATAATTAATTGTGGCACCTGAGTTGATCGACATCGAAGTACTATCCGTTTTGGAATAGATAAAGCCTAGTTTGGCATCCCCGCTGAATTGTCCCCCTTGTGTCTCTTGTGCACCTTGCTCCTGAGTCGCATAGGCAGAACAAGACAATGCACTGATTAACGCCGTCAGTGCCGTGTTTCTTGCTGACAATGGCATGGATAACCTCCAACTGAAAAATGGCAAAGCCGCCAGTATATGACACCAATCACACTACTCCGTTAATTTTCAGTCAAAACTAGACTTAACTGCCTAGAAAACAAGCAAAAGTCTGACAAACATCGCTATCGGCACACGCTGAACTGACATGCAACACGGTTTCCCCCCTCCCTTATCCTCGCAAACGTGTGTCCTGATAACTGCTCTGCCTTCACAAGGATGTGTGTCCTGATAACAGCTGCTGATAACGGCTGATACTCGATCATTCATCACAGTAATAATTTCATCCCTGCTCAGACATTCGGCCGGTTAATTGTTGAACTTAATCACACTATTCAGTACCATTCTGCGCTTAACTAGCGACACCTAAACGCTGCTACTCTTTGCTTCCCCAGTTTCGGTTGGTCCCGGATGACGTCAGTCGTCACCAGGCACTGCTAAACACAGCACGCACAAGTGTCGCCGTTCATTTAACGACAGCGAAAAAACTGAGTACTCATGTTTGAATTCCCCCAATTTTCCAAGCATTCGGTAAAAAATGACGTGCTATCCGGTCTGACGGTAGCACTGGCATTAGTTCCCGAAGCCGTCGCGTTTGCCTTTGTGGCAGGCGTAGATCCTATGGTTGGTCTGTATGCCGCCTTCATCGTTGGTCTGGTCACCTCTATTTTTGGTGGTCGTCCTGGCATGATCTCCGGTGCAACGGGTGCGATGGCAGTGGTTATGGTCAGCCTGGTTGCGACCCATGGTATTGAGTACCTGTTCGCAGCAATTATGCTGGCCGGTGTATTACAGATTTGCGCAGGCCTGTTCAAACTGGGCAAGTTTATTCGTATGGTGCCACATCCGGTCATGATTGGTTTCGTCAACGGCCTGGCTATCGTGATTTTCCTGGCTCAGCTTGGCCAGTTTAAAGCACCGGATCTGAATGGCATCCTGACCTGGCTACCGCAAGATCAGATGATGCTGATGCTGGGTCTGGTCGCCCTGACGATGGCAATCATTCACTTTTTGCCTAAGCTGACCACGGCAGTACCCTCGTCACTGGTTGCGATAGTCACTATTACTTTGCTGGTACAAGGCCTGGGGCTGGAAACACGTACTGTGGTCGACTTCTTGCGCTCAATGTCGGGTAATGATGCAGCGACCCTGGCTGGCAATCTGCCGACCTTCGCTCTGCCAACAGTTCCTATGACACTGGAAACGCTGCAAATTATCCTGCCTTATGCAGTGATTCTGGCCGCTGTCGGTCTGATCGAATCTCTGCTGACACTGACGGTTCTGGATGAAATGACCAACACACGCGGTCAGTCAAACCGCGAATGTATGGGTCAGGGTCTGGCGAACATGACCTGTTCCGTGTTCGGCGCTATGGGTGGTTGTGCCATGATTGGCCAGTCGATGATCAACGTTAACTCAGGCGGCCGTGGCCGACTGTCAGGTATCGTTGCTGCGGTCATGCTGCTGTTCTTTATTCTGTTTGCTTCATCACTGATTGAAATGATCCCGCTGGCTGCGCTGGTTGGTGTGATGTTTATGGTCGTGATTGGCACTTTCGAATGGGCCACCTTCAAACTGGCACGCCGCGTACCAAAACAAGACTTTTTTGTTATCGTACTGGTGACCGTAGTAACGGTATTTACTGACCTGGCCATTGCAGTATTAGTGGGTGTGGTTGTCTCAGCTCTGATGTTTGCCTGGGAACACGCAAAACACATTTATGCCAGCACCCAAATCAATGACGAAGGTTCAAAAATTTACCTGATCAACGGCCCGGTGTTCTTTGGCTCTGCGGCTAATTTCCTCGAGCTGTTTGATGCGCAGAACGACCCGCAAGATGTGATTGTTGATTTCGCCCAGTCACGCGTTGCCGACCATTCAGCGATTGAAGCGATTGAGACTATCGCCGAGCGTTACGCCTCGGTCGGTAAAACCCTGCATCTGCGTCACCTGAGTGAAGATTGTCGTGCCCTGCTGCACAAAGCTGGCAGCCTGGTCGAGATTAACGTCAAAGAAGACCCAATCTATAAAGTGGCCACTGACTCACTGGCCGGTTAATCAACGGCTTGTGATTGAAACAGCAAAAAGCCTCTCGATTGAGAGGCTTTTTATTATCCGCAATCGGGTATCCGATCGGGCTGCCTGATTAATACAACCGGGTCAGGTCCACATCACTAATACTGCCGCCAGGGCAACTAAAATCAGTCCCAGCCCGTCTTTAATTCGCACTTTCTGTCGCAACCAGAATACAGAGATCAGCATGGTGAAAAAGATCTCCACCTGACCCAACGTTTTCACATACGGTACCGCCTCCAGCGACATCGCACTGAACCATCCGAGCGAACCGATACAGCTGCACACACTGGTCGCCACCACAATCTTGGGGCGCAGCCATAGTGCTTTGAGCGTGGCCGGATCGCTCACCAGCAGATACGCCACCAGCATCAGAGTCTGGAGCGAGATGACCGACAGCAACACCCAAGCGGCGCTATATGGAAAAGGCAACCCGAGCGCAAGACTGGCTTCACGAATCCATAATGATGTTAACGCAAAAGCACTGCCGCTGCCGAGGCCAAGTAAAACCGTCGGTACCGACAACTGACGCCAGCCGCCCTGTGTGCTCATCATGAACACTCCGACACCACCTATCACTACCCCGCTCCATCCGAGCAGACTCAGGTGAGTGCCAAAGAAAATCATCCCTAGAATAGCGGCGACCAAGGCTTCACTTTTGGCGAGTCCGGCACCCACCGCATAATTATTGAATTTAAACAATTTCACCATCAAAGCCGTAGCAATGATTTGCATCACGGAGGCTCCGACCACAAAACTGGTAAAGCTGAGATTAAAAATTGGCAGTGCTGCCTCGGGTTGGTATTGATACAGTCCGAGCAGATAGAGCGCAGCGATCGGGCTTGCCCACAGAAAACGGGCCAGGGTCACACCGGCCGTTTTCACATCGCCGGAAAGATGGCTTTGAAAGGCATTACGCCAGGATTGCATGAAAGCAGCGAGAAAAGTAAAGAAAATCCATGTCATGGGCGATGATCCGATAAAGAGCGAAAGCGCTATGCTATGCAAACTGTGGTTTATCGGCAACCTAAATCCGGCCAGATACAGTAATAACAGCGGCCAGCCACAACTCATGCCCTTAATCAGTCTGTCCCAAGGCACAGGCAAGGCCTTACCGGCTGCCAGGGCGGTGGTTTGGGGCTGACCATAAAAAAAACCCGCCGGATGGCGGGTTTTTTTATGGCTAGGTTTTCGTGCTAGCGAAAACTTATCTCATTACGCTTCAGCTTTGTCTTTTTTCGCTTTAGGCGCTGCGGCTGGAGCGGCGACTTTGGCAGCTTCCTGATCCGCTTTCTTCTTGATAACGGTTGTACCTTCGAAAGTTTCACCTTCAACGAACGCTTTACCGTAGTAAGAAGCTGACAGCACTTCTTTCAGCTCTGAAATCAGAGGATAACGTGGGTTCGCACCAGTACATTGGTCATCGAAAGCTTCAACCGCAAGCTCATCCAGTTTCGCCAGGAAGTCAGCTTCATTGACACCTGCAGCCTGAATCGACATTGGGATATCCAGATTCACTTTCAGCTCATCCAACCATGCCAGCAGACGTTCAATCTTCTGCGCAGTGCGGTCGCCAGCCTGGCTCAGACCCAGGTGGTCTGCCACTTCAGCGTACCGACGGCGTGCTTGTGGACGGTCGTATTGAGAGAATGCAGTCTGTTTAGTCGGGTTATCGTTCGCGTTGTAACGTACCACGTTAGAAATCAGCAGTGCGTTCGCCAGCCCGTGTGGCAGGTGGAACTCAGCGCCGATTTTGTGTGCCATTGAGTGACATACACCCAGGAATGCGTTAGCAAACGCGACACCTGCGATAGTCGCTGCGTTGTGTACTTTTTCACGGGCAATCGGGTCTTTAGAACCGTTTGCGTAGCTTGATGGCAGGTATTCTTTCAGCATTTTCAGCGCTTGCAGAGCCTGACCGTCAGAGTATTCGTTCGCCAGTACAGAAACATAGGCTTCCAGAGCGTGAGTCACCGCGTCGTAACCACCGAAGGCAGTCAGAGACTTAGGCATGTTCATCACCAGGTTAGCATCCACGATAGCCATGTTTGGAGTCAGTTCGTAGTCCGCCAGTGGGTATTTCGCACCAGTTTTGTCGTCAGTAACTACGGCAAACGGAGTCACTTCTGAACCGGTACCTGAAGTGGTAGTGATACATACCAGCTCAGCTTTCTGGCCCATTTTAGGGAACTTGTAAATACGTTTACGGATATCCATAAAACGCATTGCCAGTTCTTCGAAGTGAGTCTCTGGGTGCTCGTACATTACCCACATGATTTTCGCTGCGTCCATTGGAGAACCACCGCCGAGCGCCAGGATAACGTCTGGCTGGAAGCTGCTCATCGCTTCAGCACCTTTCTTAACCACAGACAGAGTTGGATCGGCTTCTACATCAAAGAAAGTCTGTACTTCCATACCCTGAGCTTTCAGCAGTTGTACCACATCATCAGCATAACCGTTGTTGAACAGGAAGCGGTCAGTTACCAGGAACGCACGTTTTTTACCTTCCAGGTCGCTCAATGCGATTGGAAGACTACCGCGACGGAAGTAGATTGACTTAGGTAGTTTATGCCACAACATGTTTTCAGCTCGCTTCGCTACAGTTTTCTTGTTGATCAGGTGCTTAGGACCTACGTTCTCAGAGATAGAGTTCCCCCCCCAAGAACCGCAACCCAGGGTCAGAGACGGCGCAACGTTGAAGTTGTACAGGTCACCGATACCACCGTGAGTGGTTGGGATGTTGATCAGGATACGTGCAGTTTTCAGCTTGTCACCGAAGTAACGGATACGGTCTGCGTTCACGTCTTGGTTAGTGTAAAGACCTGAAGTATGGCCGATACCACCGATTTCAACCATGGTTACTGCTTGTGCAACCGCATCTTCAAAGTCATCGGCACGGAACAGACCCAGAGTCGGAGACAATTTCTCATGCGCAAACTCGTCATCGTGAGAGACTTTACCCAGGCCTTCACCGACCAGTACTTTGGTGTCTGCAGGGACAGTCACACCCGCCATTTGCGCGATTTTCGCTGCAGGCTGACCTACGATTTTCGCGTTCAGCGCACCGTCAATCAGCAGTACTTTACGCACTTTTTCCGCTTCAGCTTTGCTCAGTACATACGCTTTGTGAGAAGCAAAACGTGCTTTCACTTCATCGTACACTGAATCAACCACGATAGCGGCCTGCTCAGAAGCACACACGACACCGTTGTCGAATGTTTTAGACATCAGGATTGATGCTACTGCACGTTTGATGTCAGCTGTTTCATCAATCACAACCGGTACGTTACCCGCACCCACACCGATCGCTGGTTTACCTGAAGAGTACGCCGCTTTCACCATGCCCGGACCACCGGTCGCAAGGATCAGAGCGATACCTTCGTGTTTCATCAGCGCGTTAGACAGTTCGACAGACGGCTCATCAATCCAGCCGATGATATCTTTTGGCGCACCAGCCGCTACGGCTGCATCCAGAACCAGTTTCGCTGCATCGTTGGTAGAGTTCTTGGCACGTGGGTGTGGCGAGAAGATGATGCCGTTACGAGTCTTCAGAGAAATCAGAGACTTAAAGATCGCAGTGGAAGTCGGATTAGTGGTTGGAACGATACCGCAGATAATGCCGACCGGTTCAGCGATAGTCATCGTGCCCAGGTTGTCATCTTCTTCCAGCACACCACAAGTCTTTTCGTCTTTGTACTTGTTGTAGATAAACTCAGACGCAAAGTGGTTCTTGATTACTTTATCCTCAACGATACCCATGCCAGATTCCGCTACCGCTTGTTGCGCCAGGGGAATACGAGCTTGGTTAGCTGCCAGCGATGCTGCACGGAAGATTTTGTCTACTTGTTCCTGAGTGTAAGTAGCAAATTCGGCTTGTGCCGCTTTCACACGTGCTACAAGAGCATCAAGTTCAGCCAAGTTAGTTACAGGCATAATGAATCTCCTAAAAATATAAAAATGTTAAAAACTCTTTATTAAGCATGTGTCTTTAAGTTTTGGCCATTTCGTCAATCATTTATCTAACGACAGGCTTAGTAAATTGCTTTCATGGCTGAGTATAATCTTTCACTGTGGGACAAATATTGACTCAGATCAGTTATGAAAAAGTAATTACCACTCTAGAGGTATTCACCCTAAGAAAAACAATCTAAGCTATTAATTTATAAATACAAATAAAACAAACACCACTCAGAAAAATATTCAGTATCCCGACAAAACAAACTCAAAGCGCCACATAACCCTGTAAAAAAGTTTCATTTTTGTACAACCACATTACATGTACCCGTGGATTAATGTGCCACTAAGCAGTATATCTTTTCAGCGATACGCCTCCACACCACTGCGTAAATTTTCGCCAAACCGTGCTCTGGTTAACATCCTCACCCTAAGTTGCACACAAAACCAACAATAACGGCACGTTTGGTTCACACTCAAATCCAATGATTAGTTTTTCTTAATCATCAGAGGCCTGCAGCGATACTTTTTTTCATTCGTGCTTTAACAGGCTTTGCACTACATTAAGCCTGCTTTTTATGTCAACCCTGTGATTTCAAGAGAATCCTTAATGCAATTTGAGTTCGCTATTTTTCTGCAGTTTTTCCTTGGCCTTGTGGCCGCCGTTAACCCGGTCGGTATCATGCCTGTGTTTGTCTCGCTGACCGGCCACATGACACCGGAAGAGAAGAACAAAACCGCAGCCACCGCTAACACAGCCGTTGCGGTCATTTTGATCATTGCATTACTCGGTGGTCAGATGTTGCTGGATATGTTCAGCATTTCCCTCGACTCTTTCCGCGTGGCAGGCGGCTTACTGCTGCTCAGCATCGCGTTTTCGATGATGAGCGGTAAACTGGGGGAAGATAAGCAGAATAAGCAGGAAAAGACCGAATACATCAGCCGTGAGCAGATAGGTGTGGTTCCTCTGGCGATGCCGCTGATGGCAGGCCCGGGCGCGATCAGTTCGACGATTGTGTATGGTTCGCGCTATCCGGCGATGATGGATACCTTAGGCATCGTCGTTACGATTATTTTGTTCTGCGTGGCATCATGGGTTCTGTTCCGCTCCGCACCTTATATCGTGCGCTTACTGGGTCAGACCGGGATCAACGTCATCACCCGTATCATGGGCCTGATTCTGGGCGCATTGGGGATTGAATTTATCGCGAACGGATTACGCAGCCTGTTTCCGGGACTGGCGTAAGCTGTTACCGGATTAGCCTAACGCCCGACATAACGTTATGATATTGCAACGAGTGACACAGGTTGCAATATCATGACGGACAATACTTTTAAACATCAGCTTTACGTCGTTATCTTCGGAACTCACACCCGCGGCGGGCGTATTTTTGACATCGCATTGATTATTGCGATCCTGACATCCATTCTGGCGCTGATACTCGACTCCATCCCCGAGGTAGCCGCCGTCTGGAAGCAGGAAATCCGAATCATCGAATACGTCTTCACAGCATTATTCACCATCGAATATCTGCTCAGACTCTATTGTTCCCCTCAGCCCAAAGCCTACGCGAAAAGTTTTTACGGCGTCATCGACCTGCTGTCTATCCTGCCGACTTATTTCAGCCTGCTGTTTCCCTCCGCCACCTTTATGGGGGCAATCCGCTTATTGCGTGTGATGCGTATTTTCCGGATTCTGAAACTGGTGCGTTATCTGCAGGACTCCAACATTCTGATGCGATCCATGTTGGGAGCAAGACGCAAAGTGCTGATCTTTTTCAGTACGGTGGCGATACTGGTGACCATTTTTGGCTCACTGGTGTATGTTATCGAAGGACCGGAAAACGGCTTTACCAGTATTCCGCAAAGTATCTACTGGGCGATAGTCACCATTACCACCGTCGGCTATGGCGATGTCGCACCACAAACTCCGCTCGGAAAAGCAGTCGCCGCTCTGACCATGCTGCTCGGTTATTCGATCCTCGCAGTGCCAACCGGCATTATTACCGCAGAGCTGAACCAGGAGATGAACTCACACCGTGAACTGGTCAAGTGTCCCAACTGCTCCCATGCAGGCCATGATCCGGATGCCATGTACTGCAAACATTGTGGCAGTGAACTGGCTGACCCGGATAAACGTGTGGTACCAGCTGAGCTAACGCCGAAAGTCAACGCAGGCTCAGTGCCAACAAACGTGCAGCCACCCGATGACTAACTGAGGTAAGCTGCGATGACCACTTCGCCCTGCCGAGGATATTGAAAGCCGTGATTAGTTTAACGCTAGGTATTGCAGGCCGTAAGAAAAGAGCGTTGAGAAAAGGTAACAATAAAAAAAGCGCCCGCAGGCGCTTTTTCCAAAGTATGCTTATTTTCTAGCCTGGGAAGAGGTGTTTTTACTTCTCAGCCAGAATGATACGCAGTGTACGACGCAGCGGTTCTGCCGCACCCCATAACAGCTGGTCACCAACGGTGAACGCGTTAAGGAAATCGTCACCCATCGACATTTTACGCAGACGGCCAACTGGCACAGACAGTGTACCGGTAACTTTGGCCGGGCTAAGTTCACGTGCCGTGATATCACGTTCGTTCGGGATAACCTTAACCCAGTCGTTGTGAGTCGCGATCATCTCTTCGATCTCGTCCAGTGGCACATTCTGTTTCAGCTTGATAGTCAGTGCCTGAGAGTGGCAACGCATTGCACCGATACGGACACAAGTGCCATCGATTGGCACCGGAGAATGCGATGAGCCCAGGATCTTGTTTGCTTCAACGCCAGCTTTCCACTCTTCTTTGCTCTGGCCATTGTCCCGTTTAACGTCGATCCAAGGGATCAGAGAGCCAGCCAGAGGTACACCAAACTGGTCTGTCGGAAAGCTTGCAGAACGCATGGTTTCCGCTACTTTCTGATCAATATCCAGAATAGAGCTTGACGGGTTAGCCAACTCAGAGCTGACGGAGTCATTGATCACGCCCATCTGGGAGATCAGCTCACGCATATTCTGTGCACCAGCACCAGACGCCGCCTGGTAAGTCATGGCACTCATCCACTCAACCAGGCCACGCTCGAACAGACCACCCAGCCCCATCAGCATCAGGCTGACAGTACAGTTACCGCCGACAAAAGTGTTAGTGCCGCCATGAATACCTTGCTGGATTTGATTCAGGTTAACCGGATCCAGAGTAATGATGGAATCTTCAGCCATACGCAGGGTAGAAGCTGCATCGATCCAGTAGCCTTTCCAGCCAGCCTGACGCAGAGCAGGATACACTTTCTCTGTGTAGCTGCCACCCTGACAGGTGATCACTGCATCCAGTTGCTTCAGACTATCAATATCAAATGCATCTTGTAGTAAACCCGCTTCTTTACCAAAGTTAGGAGCAGGGATACCGATTTGAGACGTACTGTAGAATACCGGCTCAATCAGGTTGAAATCGCCTTCTTCAACCATACGTTGCATAAGTACAGAACCAACCATACCACGCCAACCCACTAAACCTACTCTCATCGCACTAACTCTCCGTGTATTTCAATTAAAAATTCAGTCTACCATCTATAAGTGGTTCAGAAAAAAATCTCAACCCTTTCTTGGCAAAAGTTGTAACTTTTTCTTTTTCAGCCTCGCTATTTTCGCCCATTTCGCATTCAATCCACAGAAATCAGCAATTTTTTGCCACAGTTTGCACCGCCGGTTGACCCGCATGCCGGAGCTTGAATCCCCCTTATCACTTTGGCAACCTTGTTAAGCAAGGCTGTTTGTCCTGGTTGTTATCATAGGCCTCGCACCGTTGTGGAACGTCGGTCAGGCGCTTATCGACAGGATTTTTTTACGGATAAAGCCCAGAAGTCACCGTTTTAGTGCGCGACAGCGCAAATTCCGTTCACAGTGAGAAAGCCACGCGACGAGCGAACATCCTTTCACCATTAAATTGAGGATGTTAGATAGAAAAACAGCGGGCATTTTTTGTGCAAAATTTATTTAAGGCTCTAGGAAAATGAATTTAATCACAACAAAGAATCGGAAAAATCAGCATTTAAAGCAAAAAAACGTAAAATAAAGCCAATTTTGAGTGTTTTAGCCATCCACCTGCAGACTCAGCCAATGTCTGGCACTGGCCAGAGTCTGCTGCAACTGTTTAGCTAAACTCTGCAATTCCCCGCCCGACGGTGTACCGCCCTGTTTAAGCTTGAGTTCTATGTCGGTGGCAATTTCTTTCAAACCCTTGGCGCCCAGGCTACTGGCGACACCTTTCAGACTATGTACTTTCCGCTCAGCAGCTTCACGATCTGAAACCAACAATTGGCTGATCTGCTGAGCATCATGCTGGTGATCCTCGACGAACACCTCCAACAACAGATAAACCGATGCCTGATCGTTATCCAGAGCATTCAGCATCGCCGGCATATCCACTTCCGAGGACAGCACTTGCGGCTCGATCAACCCGGCATTGTCACCGGCTATTGCAGAAAAAACCGGCGCTGAGTTTTCAGCCGCCATAACCTTCGTTTGCGGCACTGGGTTGTGGCCTTGCTCATGCTTGGCTGACAAAGCATCACTTTCCGGCAGAAGTTGTTGCTCGCGTCGCAGCAGCCACACCACGAGCACTAAAGCGGTGACACTGCTTGCCATCGCCAGTATGGTTAACCACTTGAAATCCTGTTGGAGTTTTATTGCTACCAGCGTGACTTCATCATGCACCTGATGCTCCAGCAGTTTGGTGACCTGATTGTCTGATTCTGCATATTTACTTAACAATGAAGAAACGGATGTCAGAGTGCGCTGCAGTTCGTTTCTCTCCTGCTCCGGCAATTGGTAGGAATACTGCAAAATGTGGTCGAAAGTGCGATACAGTTGCGGACTTTGCTGCCCTTCGGTATACAAAGCCTGCAGTACATAAGAGCCAATCTGCCAGTAGCGCAGTTGAATATCCGGCTGAGAAACGTAACTGTCCCGCGACTGATTTAATCGCTCCACAAAGTCACTGAGTGACAATTCAATCGCGACAAAGCTCTGGGTTAATTCAATGAATCGGTCTGTCACATACAGCAACTGAGACATGTCCGGTTGCAACCAGCGCCCTTGCCAGTCGAGCTCAAGTTGACGACGTAATGAGTAAACCTGTTGAATATTCAATGCCAAATCGCTGGAACGATTGGTCCGGTAAGGCTCTCGGAAATAGAGTGTGTTGCGTAGGTGAATAACACTGTCCTGCAGTGCGGTCACACTGCGGTTACTGTTCTCCAGTGCCCGGTATTGCAGCACCACAAACAGCATCACCACGCCCCAAAGTGCCATGATGGCAAAATACCACTTACTTTTAAAAAAACCACCGCGCCTTTGCCTGACCATCTGCGAGCCTGCTGAACGATTTATTATTAAATACAAGCATATATCGAAATGGATTGACTGTCGTGCTGCAGGGCGCAAAGGTGCATAAAAAAAGAGCGCCGCAGCGCTCTTTCTGTCAATTCGTGATGTAGTTCATCTGACTCAATCAGCCATTTTTGCGTGTCAGTTGGTCACGCAAATTTGGCGGTGTTCCTTTGATGGTCAGGGTATCCGTCTCCGGATCGTAGAACACCCGCTCGCCCATCAGCAGACTGTCAAAACTGATGTTGAGACCACCACCGGCACCAACATATTTGGTCAGCTTACGCACGGTACTGCGATCACCTGGAAAGCTCTCTTCCAGCTCATAACCGTGCTCACGGGTAAAATCCAGGAAACTGCTGCCGGTCTCGCTGGCTGGCAGTTCACCGGACAGCTCCTGAATCTGCACTTCTTCACCGGATTTAATCTGGTCATTGCAGTAATCGTAGACCTGCTTTTTGTAGCTGATAGCATCGTCTTTTTCCAGCTTGGCATCGGTCACGAAGTCCTCGACTGCCTGCATCAGAACCTGGTTCTGCTGCTTAGGATCAAGGCCGATGTCGGCCTGCAGAAAATCAAGAAAGAAGTCGGCAACTTTACGACCGACGCGACCTTTAATGTAAGACAGGTAGCGGTTGGAGTCTTTATCCGTTTCATAACTCGACAGGTCAATACGTGCCGCGATATCCATCTTATTGATATCGAGATAATCGGTCGCACTGATATCGAGTCCTTCGGTCACTTTCAGGCTCTGGTTAGACGGCAAAAGAGCGATAAACAGATAGTCCGTCGCCAGTGACTGATACTCAGCCATGACCAGAATACCTTCGTCCGCAAACGGGTATTTGCTCAGCTCATCTTTGAGGCGCTGGGCACTGACCTGGGAAAAGTCGTAAAAATTACGCTCTCCCTTACGTAACTCCTGCAACCAGTGCTGAAATTCGCTGTCCGATTTAAACGAACCGAAGCCTTTGCCCGCTTTCGAATTGAAAACACGATGTAACTCAGCGACTAAGTTTTCGGTTGAGGTATCATTATCAAGAGATTGAGCGCGGTAGTTAACCATCAGCTCGTCATTATCATTTTTGCGCAACTGATGCAAAATGACATTAGAAAGGTGCAAACTCATAGTGAAATAATCGTCGTACTGGTTTCAGTTGTAAGGCATAGTAGGTTATCATAAGCCGCTTTTACTATCATCATTAGAGTCTTTATGCCTATTACATCTAAATACAGTGACGAAAAAGTTGAAACTATCCTGACTGAAATCGCTGCCGTTCTTGATAAACATGATGCATCACCAGAGCTTACCCTGATGATTGCAGGAAACGTGGCCACCAATGTCATCAATCAGAACGTAGCTAAGGCACAGAGAAAAGCGATTGCAGAAAAGTTTGCGCAAGCTTTAATGTCTTCGCTGAAAGATTAATTTCATACTTAACACCGGATAAATAGAAAAATTCATGGTAGATAGCGGAAACACATACGGCGAACGAGTATCACGTCTGGTTGGTTGGGGACACTGGTTTGCGTTCTTCAATATCATCGCAGCGATGCTGATTGGGACACGCTACATTGCCCAGTCTCCTTGGCCAGACACCTTCCTGGGTCAGTTTTATCTGACTTTTTCCTGGGTCGGTCACTTTGGCTTTCTGGTTTTCGCCCTCTACCTGTTGATCCTGTTTCCGCTGACGTTTTTGATTCCGTCGCGGACCTTGTTCCGGTTTGTCGCCGTCTGCTTTGCCACCTTTGGACTGACGGTCCTGCTGATTGATACTCAGACCTATCAGACCATCAATTTGCACCTTACCCCTGTGGTGTGGGAACTGCTGTTCGCTGACGACAGTAGTGTCAGTGCAGATCTGCAGCATCTGTTCGTGGTTTTGCCACTGATCTTCCTGCTGCAGCTCGGACTCTCCGAATGGGTGTGGCGCAAACAGCGTAAACTGTCGCATAAGCGTATCGGTCGGCCTCTGGCTGCAGTGTTCTTCGTCAGTTTCATCGCCAGCCATCTGATTTACGTATGGTCGGATGCGTACCTGTACACACCGGTTACCAGCCAGAAATCTAACTTCCCGCTTTCTTACCCGATGACGGCGAAATCCTTTATGGAAAAACACGGCCTGCTGGATCGGGAAGAGTACCTCAAGCGCCTGGAAGAGAAAAATCGTACCAATGTCGATTTAGTCAGTTACCCGCTGGAAAAAATCCGCTTTGGCCGTCGGGCGAATAATCTCAACATTTTAGTGGTCAGCGTCGACAACCTGCGCGCTGATGCCCTGAGCAAAGACCTGATGCCAAACATGTATCAGTTCGCTCAGAACAACCTCAACTTCAGTAATCATTACAGCTCCAGTAATGACGCCTTCGGCATCTTTGGTCTGTTTTACGGCCTGCCAAGCAGTTATGCCAGCAGTATCAAGGTGCAGGGTACCTCTCCGGTACTGATTGACGTGCTGGAATCTCAGGATTACCAGTTTGGCTTATTCAGTGGCGATAACTTCAGTGATGACCTGTACCAGGAAACCATTTTCCGTGGACTGCCTCTGTCGCAGGCTCCGTTCGATCCTAACCAGTCGGCAGATGAGCAAACTATTCAACGCTGGGCACAGTGGGTCAGCGAACAGAACCGCGCGCCATGGTTCAGCTATCTGGAACTGACGACAGTCGACAATTTCAGTAACTACGCGCCGAACCAGGACAGCAAAGCGTCTGCGACGGACAAACTGCGTAACAATTACCATCACTCGGTCAATGTAGCCGACCAGGAGTTGGCCCAGCTGTTCAGCCAATTGCAAAACCTGCAGTTGCTGGATGACACCGTCGTCGTCATTACCTCCAATCATGGTACTGAGTTCAACGAAACCAAAACCAACAGCTGGGGCGCTAACAGCAACTACAGTCGTTACCAACTGCAGGTACCTATGGTGATCCACTGGCCTGGCAAGATCGCCGCCAACTTCACCCATAGATCCAGCCACTTGGATGTCAGTGTGACTCTGTTACAGGATTTACTGGGCGTTTCCTCAAATCCGAATGATTTCAGCAGTGGTCGTAACCTGTTCAACGAAAGCAACCGAAAATGGATTCTGGCCGGTGATTCACGCGAATTAGCGCTGATTACCGATAAAGAAACCACAGTTATCGACAAATTCGGTAACTTCAAGTTATTCGATGATAACTATCAACGTCTGAGCGAAGAAAACCCAACTCTGCCTATTCTGATGCAAGGTTTGACTGAATTGCAGCGTTTCTACTCAAAGGACAATTAAATCAGAATCTTATGACGATAGTCAGTTGACGTTAAGGTAAAAACTGATTAGATTAATGTCATCGGACTGTAGCGCAGCTTGGTAGCGCACCGTCATGGGGTGTCGGGGGTCGGAGGTTCAAATCCTCTCAGTCCGACCATACACCTGAAAAAGAGAGCTTCGGCTCTCTTTTTCGTTTTATACCACCGCCAACTCCCCTTTCCTAGCAGGGGTCCTAGCAGGACACACACCCTAAATCCTTTCTCGTCTTCTTCTCTAATCAGCAATCTCTAGTCGGAAATCTCAAGTCGGACACTAAATCTCTAGTCGGACACTCGCGCTAAAATCCAATAATAGGACACCTTCCTTCACCCTCTAAGCAGGACACCCATCCTACGCCATATACGCCGTGATTTAATCCGCGCGACCAAATCCCAGCAAAGGACAACACTCACACTATTTAGCAATGATTTGAATACGTACTAGGGGGTATTCCATCATGCTTACGCAACATCGGATGTTACAGCCTGCCGAGATCCGCCCCGCGAATCTGCTGTTCATAGTTGTTATCGCCACGATGTCAGCCACAATCATCTCATGTTTCACCATGAGTAATATTTATGACGACAGCACGCTCTCAGTTGATATGCCCTGACATAACACCTTACTACCACTGCGTTTCGCGCTGTGTGCGGCGCTCATTTCTGTGTGGTGAAGACCCGCTTACCGGCGTATCCTATTCACATCGTCGCGAATGGGTAGAGCAGCGTCTATTGAGCCTGGCAACCATCTACTGCATTCAGATATGTGCTTACGCCGTTATGAGCAATCATTACCATCTCGTCGTTTACATCGACAAACAAAGCGCTCTCGCTTTGTCTGAGCAGCAAGTGATTGAGCGTTGGTCCATCGCTCATCATCTTCCGGCGATTATTCAACGCTTTCAGCACGGTCAAGTGACGACAAAAGCGGAAGAAACTTGTTATGAGATCATTGAAATCTGGCGTACCCGTCTCTATTCACTCAGCTGGTTTATGCGTGAACTCAATCAGCACATAGCAACTCATGCCAATAGAGAAGACCACTGTACCGGACGGTTTTGGGAGGGAAGATTTAAATCTCAGGCGCTGCTGGACGAAAAAGCCCTGTTAGCCGCAATGGCTTATGTCGATCTGAACCCAGTACGGGCAAATGCGGCACCAACACCGGAACAATCAGACTATACATCCATCAAAATCCGGCTGGAAAACTTAAAACAAGACTTGTTATCTCATCAGCCCCTGCTCGATTTCATCGATGACAACAATAGCAACAGTAGTAATAGTGGCAGAGCAGTCATTCCATTTCGCCTGACTGACTACCTGAAGTTACTGGACTGGCTGGGGAGGCAAATACGAGAGGGGAAATCAGGTCATATAGCGCACAATACACCACCGATACTGACCCGGCTCTCTTTACCACCGAAGGAGTGTATTGCGCTCTGCACAGTGCTGGAAATTCGTTCGAGACTTTGGATTGGCACCAGAGATAATCTACATACAGCGAAAGTACAGTTAAATCGCCAGCGTATAACAGGGATTGTTATCTCTTAACTCAGAAAGAATAATCCAGAACATGAAGCAGTCATTGGCTTATGGCTCCGAACCATCTAATATTGAACAGCTAGAGGGCGCCGATATTAAATTTAAAAATAACACCAGCGCCCTGAAAATTATTTACCTGACTTAGAAACGATATTCTGCACCAACAGAAACCTGATTAAAGTCAGTGTTGGTATCAGCACCATTTAGAGCATCATTCGCGTCAAGATCAACGTCATACCAGGTATATTCAGCATTGACGAGGAAATTATTGGTCACTTTAAAACCGACACCTGCACCAGCGAATAACGCTTCATCATCTTCATCACCATGCACTCCGGCAATATCGTAATCCGTGGTGTACCACAACTGACCGCCTTTCGCATACAACTCCACACGTTCTGCAATTGGCGCAGTGAGTTTTAGAGCTGCTGTGTAACCATCTGTTTCAGCTTTGGCAATACCACCACCATATTTGCCAAAATCGATGTAGCTTCCCTCAACCGCTACATAACGGTTAAGTTTATAACCTGCCAACGCCTGCATGACATCATTGTCATCATCAAAATCATCTTGCCCGTCTACTTTTACATAACCGTAGTTACCACCTACATAAAAGCCACTTTCATCATCCATTACCGCAGCTTGTGACGCCGCGCTGAATGCAGTTAATGCCATGGCACTCGCTAGAATTGGAAGGTATTTATTCATCTTTTACTCCTAGTGATTTTGTCAAAATATTATTGGCGTGGTCTGTGACTAAATTTCGTTGTTCACACCAGTATGGTTCTGATTAATGATTAAAAAGTTTATTCAATCAAGATAACGCTTTAATAATTTAGCTGAATCAGACTGGAAATTGTTATTACCAGGTTACTTTTAAGTCAGGACTTAATTCGAAAAAAGTCAATAAATTTAAATAAGCATGCCAAAAGGTATTAGTTAGATAGGAATAACATAGAAGATAAATAAAGCTTTACACAGGATAACGAACAATAAAAGTTAATATTATAAGTAACACAATGGATATATGAGAGCAGCATCTTAATAATTATTTTACTACGGTGAGTGCCCTGTGAACAAAACGGGCTGTAGAGAAAAATACAATAACCTGGGTGTCCTGACAAAGGAACAGGGTGTTCTGACAAAGGAACAAAAATCGTCAATGTAATGATGGGTGTCCCTGTAAACGCTGTAAACGCACTGTAAACGCTCTGTAAACGCGCTTCTTTTTCGTGCCAGAGAATGAGAAAAACGCCAGGTAGAACAAGTTTTTCGGCTCAAGTGCGCATAATTTCAGCAAACGATTCAATTGGTACTTTACAAGATTTTATCGGGTCGCTAATATGCGCCTCAACAACGGAGAGATGGCTGAGTGGTTGAAAGCACCGGTCTTGAAAACCGGCGTACGTTAATAGCGTACCTAGGGTTCAAATCCCTATCTCTCCGCCACATTCGAAAAGCCGCTGATTTATCAGCGGCTTTTTTCGTTTCTGCCTGTCACTAACCCATGTGTGTCCTTGTTATATTTCATTCATAGTTACGGTGTGTGTCCCGTTATAAATTCTCACCAGGGGATGGTCTGGCCGTCATAAGCCAGGAACGAACCGCTTTGCTCAGGCGTGGCGTTCGTAATGATATCAGTCAGTTGCTGTGCGACATACGCCGGAGTAAACAGTTTGCCGGGCGGTACGTTAGCCTGAAACGGCGCAGAGAGCGCAGTGTCGGTGGTGCCGGGATGCAGCACCAGCAGCGTGCCATGTTTCAGGGTACGCTGCCATTCTATCGACAAGGTTTTCACTACCATATTCAGCGCCGCTTTTGAGGCGCGATAGCTGTACCAACCGCCGAGGCGATTATCGCTGATACTGCCGACCCTGGCCGACAGCGCGGCAAATTTGGGCGCCGTACTGCGTTTTAGCAGCGGGGTAAAATACTTGGCCAGCAGCAGCATGGGTAACGTATTCACCATCATATTGTGCTGAAAAAACTCAGCGTTCAGCGCATTGATATTCTTCTCCGGCCCCTGCTGAGCACTGTGCAATAGGCCGATGCAGTTAATCAGCCAGTCGACTGAGTCCGTGGTATCACTTAATCTGCGTACCTCATCTTCGTTACTGGCATCGAGCGACTGCCAATTGACACGCGGATGTGGCCATTGTGGCCGGCGGCGACGAAAGGTAGCGGTAATTTGCGCCTCAGGAAAACGCTCAAGTGTATGCTGCAGCATGGCAAAACCAATCCCGCCGTTACCGCCGATAATCACAATATGCATTACAACTGCTCCAGGTTGGCCAGATGAGACGCAGCCGTGTCAAGAATCGTGGTGCGCTGCTGCGGATCCATGTTGTCCCAGGAGCGGAAAATCATCCCGGTTCTCGGGTTCGTGGCGAGGCGCTTAGCGTGCTTATCCATAAAGCGCCAGTACAAACTGTTGAACGGGCAAGAGCGCGCTCCGCTGCGCGCTTTATGATCATAATGACAGCTTTTACAGTAGTCGCTCATTTTATTGATATAAGATCCGCTGGCCGCATAGGGCTTAGTTCCGACAATCCCGCCATCGGCAAACAGCGCCATCCCACGCGTGTTCGGCATCTCCACCCACTCAATCGCATCGACATAAATGCCTAAGTACCATTCGTCGACCTGATTCGGGTCGATTCCGGTCAGCAGACAGAAATTGCCGGTCACCATTAAACGCTGAATATGATGAGCGTAAGCATAATCGAGTGACTGTCCTATCGCCTGCTGCATGCAGACCATTTTGGTGTCACCACTCCAGAAATAGTGCGGCAGCCGCCGCTTGGCCCCCAGTTCATTTTTATCCGGATAGGCCGGCATATTGGCCCAGTAGACGCCGCGGATGTATTCGCGCCAGCCGAGGATCTGACGGATAAAGCCTTCGACCTGAGCAATATCGACGCCACGACTGGCGCGAAACATCACCAGCGCCGCATCGATCACCTCGCGCGGATGCAGCAGCTTGGTGTTCAGCGCGAACGATAAGCGGCTGTGGTACAAACTCCATTTGGACTCATGCTGCGCCGTCATCGCATCCTGAAACTGACCAAAACGCGGCAGGCACACCTGGCAGAAATGCGCCAGCAGCGACAAACTCTGCGCCCGATTGACCGGCCAGATAAGTTTGCCATCCAGACGTCCTATCGTCGGAATATTGTGACGTTTAAGTCGTTCGCGAATATCACTAACATCCAGCCCGAACAATAAAGGTTGTGGCAGTTGTTGGATGTCCTTCGCTTTCAGTTTGTTACGATTGCTGGCGTCATAATTCCATTTGCCGCCTTCTGGTTTCCCTTCCTGCATCAGGATATTGAACCGTTTACGCATCCGGCGGTAAAAATGCTCCATCAGAATGTGTTTACCGGGCGGAAACTGTTGCTCTATTTCATCAAACGGCAGCAGGAAATGCTCGGTATCGACACAGCCTATCACGGCTCCGTCAAGCTTGAGATTGGCCAATTGCGCTAACAAGCGGTATTCATCCGGGCGCTGGTATTCAAATTTTGTCGCCCCCACTTCTCGTACATAGTGCTGAATCAACGCGGCTAAATCGGCAAACTGCGTGCTGTCATCCAGGGTCAGGTGCAATACCTGATGACCTTCGCTCTGCTTTTGACGGGCAAACTGGCTCATAGCCGCAAAAAACGCGCAGCTCTTCTGAATATGATGTTTAACGTAGGTATTCTCTTGTCTGAGCTCGGCAATCAGATAGATCACCCGCTCATCGACCTGTTCAAACCAGGAATGCTCGCTGTTGAGTTGGTCGCCCAGAATCAGACGTAACGTATCAAACTGCATTTAGGTGTCTCTCTTTAGTGGCCCAACCGGCCAGTCCACCATATCGACGGAGTCCAGCTCCGCCTGTGTGGAATCGCCATGCCAGCGGCGGATAAAATGCCCCTGCGGATCGTACATCTCAGTTTGTTTATCCAGATTAAACTGGCGTGAGCCGCGCGGATCAGCGCCGACACCTGCCAGATACTGCCAGTTGCCCCAGTTCGAGGCGACATCATAGTCCAGCAACTGGGTTTCAAAATAGGCAGCGCCGTAACGCCAGTCGATCTGAAGCTCATGGATCAGGCAACTGGCCACCAGTTGCCGACCACGGTTAGACATATAGCCAGTTTCACGCAACTGATG
The DNA here is from genome assembly GCF_019226825.1 of Vibrio ostreae. Lineage (NCBI taxonomy): Bacteria > Pseudomonadati > Pseudomonadota > Gammaproteobacteria > Vibrionales > Vibrionaceae > Vibrio > Vibrio ostreae. The sequence goes on along the minus strand of NZ_CP076643.1, from coordinate 351,688 downwards.
CATACAGGCATTGACGATAGCAAACGGCGTCGTGCCCTGCTTCCAGGCCTGAAAACGCTGCGCATAGTAGCTGGTGAGCGGGGCTTTATCCTCAATTCCGCCAAACTTAAACAGGCGCTCGACATAACGCAGAGCGTAAAAATAGAAATAATCTCGCCACAGCAGCTCGAAATAAATCCAGTAAGTTGACTCATTGGCACCATAGAGAACTTCGTAGCGCCTGAGCATCGCGTTGATAGTACGCGGTGAAACACAGCCCAGTGCCAGCCAGGGCGAAAATTTGGTGGAATAGTCCATTCCGTCCAGCCCATTGCGGGTTTGCTTGTAGTCACCTGGCCGCCGGGAGTCAAAATAACGCTGACAGTGCGCCAGTCCGGCCTGCTCTCCGCCGCTAAAGGGCGTCATGATTTCAGGCTCTGCCAACCGCTGTCCGCTGCAGCCAGAGATTTGCAGCCCATCCGGCATAGGCGGCAGAGATAACGGGCTGTCGAGTGGTAAATCCACTGCCAGAGATTCCACCTGGTTGCGAAAACGGGTAAAAGTGGCGGGCAAATCAGCCAAATCAAAGGGCAGTTGCTGTGGCTGATAAAGATGATTTATCGCATACTGCTCGACCGTTAACTGCGGGCACTGCTGTTTGAGTCGCGCGACAGCCTGCTGTTCATCACTGCCTGACACCTCACTCACGAAAAGATGCGTTACACCCAGATTTTCAACCAGAGAAACAAGCGCAGACAGAGCGGGCGCATCCAGCACATGCAGACATTGTTGTAAGTCGCCCAGCGATTGATTGAGACACTTGAGCGACTGATCGAGAAACTGACGCCGCAGCGGATTGAGCCCTGCTTCCTGACTATAATGACGCATAAAAGGCGTGACCTGCGGATAGCAATAGACACACACCAGCTCGTCCACTTGCGCAGCGGCTTTATGCAGCAGCCCGTTATCCAGCAACCTTAGATCATTAGTAAACCAGTACAGCCCCAGAGTGCGTTTCACTGTGCGCTCCTTATCCCTTACATCCGCCAGCAATGCCCTGTTTTACGGCCGTTAACTTATTGAGATCACATAAGCTTGGCGATTTTTCCTTACCCGGGCTAGATTTCAAAACACAGTGAGATAGCATCGGCCAGTCGCTGCACCCGTTCAGGGGTCAACAAACTGGTTGCGACCCGGATATATTCACTCTCTCCGCTCCCTTGCGTTAGAAAATACCTGTTACATTTTGACGGTGGCGCAAATCCTGTCTCAGTAGACGCGATTCTCAAGTAGTCGCCCAGACGGTGAGTTGGTACACTCGAGCTCATTCACCGATAACAGCAACCGCTAACAGGGACACACTATGGTCAGCACACTGGACGACTATGATGTCAAAATACTGCAACTACTGCAGGAGAACGGACGTCTTACTAATCAAGAACTTAGCGACATTATCGGCCTGTCAGCCTCGCAATGCTCACGGCGCCGGATCAGCCTGGAAAACCAGCAACTGATCCTCGGCTATCACGCACGTATTTCACCACAGGCCTTGAAACAGGACATGATCGCCATGATTGAGATTAAACTGCTTAATCATGAACAGGAAAAAACACTTAACTTTCTGAACTTTATAAATAATGAGCCATCGATTATCGATGCATTTAAAACCACAGGTGATGCCGATTATCTGGTCAAGAGCCTGGTCTCCGACCTGGATACTCTGAATGCCCTGATCAACCGTATTTTCACCACCAAACTCATTTCCCATATCAAAACCTCGGTGGTGCTGGAACGGGTCAAAGAACACGGTAACGTCATTTCCCAATAAAAACTCTGCACCAAAATAGGCATCCTGGCGCGCATTTGGCGCAAAAAACCGGCTTTAAACGCACAGATTGAGCTAAAATTGATTAGTTATTGCATGAATATTTCATTGTGATATTAATAACGCACAATTCACGCATTTAGCTCAACATTAACATTAGGGATGATTACGATGTCGGGAGTCGCTGTCGCAAACACACATCATAAGTGGTTTGAAGATGCCATGGCACTGGTGATGGGCACCAGCCTGGTCGCCTTTGGGGTACTATTTTTAAAGCAAGTCGGTATGGTCACCGGTGGCACCGCCGGCCTGTCGCTGTTTTTGAGTTACCATTATCATCTGGAATTCGGCACCATCTTTTTCCTGGTTAACCTGCCGTTTTACTATTTAGCTCTGCGCCGCATGGGCTGGCTGTTCTGCCTGAAAACCTTTACTGCGGTTGGGTTAGTTTCCTTTATCACCAACACTCAAAGCCAATTTATTCAGATCAGTAACCTCAATCCGATTTATGCGGCGATTTTTGGTGGCTTTTTATTTGGTACCGGATTTATTATCTTATTTCGCCACAAAGCCAGCCTGGGCGGATTCAATATTCTCGCCTTATATGTGCAAGACAGATTTGGTCTGCGAGCCGGGTGGCTGCTGATGGGGATTGACCTGATCATCATGTTGGTGTCATTGTCCGTGGTCGGACTGTATGAGTTAGCGCTGTCGGTTGTTTGCGGCCTGGTGCTCAACCTAATCATCGCGCTTAACCATCGCTCAGATCGTTACCAAGTATAAAAATTAAGGAGAAACACTGTGCTTAACCATGTCACAGCATACGCCGGAGACCCTATCCTGTCTCTGATGGAAAAATTTATGGCGGATGACCGATCTGACAAAGTCAATCTGAGTATTGGTTTGTACTACGACCAGAATGGCAAAATCCCGACCCTGAAATCGGTGGCCGCTTCTCAGGTGCAGCTGCAACAAGCCGATGCCGAGCCATGTGTTTACCTGCCAATGGAAGGCCTGGCACCATACCGTGCGGGTGTACAGAACCTGGTGTTCGGCGCTAACCATCCGGCGCTGACAGATCAGCGCGTAGCGACAATCCAGTCGCTCGGTGGTTCAGGTGCACTGATGATCGGTGCGGATTTCCTGCATTACTACTTCCCAAAATCCACCGTCTGGGTCAGTAACCCGACGTGGGAAAACCACAATGCAATTTTTGCCGGCGCCGGTTTCCAGGTTGATTTTTACCCTTACTTCGATCCGCAGACCAAAATGCTGGATTTCGACGGCATGCTCTCGGCCTTAAGTCAGCTGCCTGCTCAGGATATTGTCCTGCTGCACCCTTGCTGCCATAACCCGACGGGTGTCGACCTGACCAATGAACAGTGGGATCAGGTGATTGAAATTATTAAACGCAATCAGCTAATCCCATTCTTTGATATGGCGTATCAGGGCTACGGTGACACCATGGCTGATGACGCTTATGTGATCCGTAAAATTGCGCTTGAGCCCAATGTGGTCAGCTTTGTTTCCAACTCATTCTCGAAGATTTTCTCTCTGTATGGCGAGCGGGTCGGCGGTTTGTCAGTGGTGTGTAACGACAGCGAAGAAGCGTCACGTGTTCTGGGCCAGTTGAAGGCAACCGTACGTCGTAACTACTCGAGCCCGGCTAAATACGGCGCGAAAGTGGTGTCAAATGTGCTGAACACGCAGCAGCTGAACGATCTTTGGCTGAGCGAAGTTGAAGAGATGCGCAGCCGTATTCTCACCATGCGTGAAACCCTGCACAACACTTTGCAGCAACTTTGTCCGCACAAAGATTTCAGCTTCCTGGTGAAACAGAAAGGCATGTTCAGTTACACAGGTTTCAGCGCCGAGCAAGTGGATACCCTGCGTGAAGAACACGGCATCTACCTGATCAGCAGCGGCCGCATGTGTCTGGCTGGCCTTAACGAAAGCAATGTGGCTAAAGTGGCCGCGGCGTTTTCAGCTCTCAGATAACGGGGGATGACCCAACCGGTACGCTGAACGGTCATCTGACTGCGCTGCCTGGCGGCGCAGTCAGCCTCATTCTTCAGCATCGCTATACTGCGCAAATCCAACTCAGACCAATTCACGTCCTTGTGTTATTGATCTTTGATCCCAACGAGCTTTATCGCTAAAAATAGTGGCATTCAGCAGAGATGAACAGACACTGGCAACGTAATCCATTCAAAAGTCGCTGATGAGCGATTGCCGAAGCACAGATTCAGTCCGCTGTGGCGACGTGGTGTTTCTGGTCGTGTTTGAACCAGGGGTTTACCAGCAAGCCCCCCCAACAGTATGCGGCAATCCGGATCGGGCTTCTCTGCATACAGTCAACAACGAGTCACAAATGATTAATGTGCTCGGCATTACCCTGAATATAACTGCCCAAATGCCTGCTGAAACGGCGCTGGCGGGTCCATTCAATCAAGGGGCCATGCAGCTCCGCCGGATAGACCCGCAACGTTGGCAGTGTTTCGACAGGCACCCACTCCACCGACTGAATCACCGCTTCATCATTGAGTCCTTTCAGGTTGTCCGTATTGGGCGTACCCCGATAACGGTCAATCGCATAGAAAAATTCCGCATGGTAGCGTTTAGGGTCATGCTCAAGGAACTCACGCACACAGATCAGTTCACCGACTTCAACTTCAATCCCCGCTTCCTCCCGAAATTCACGCTGCACACAGGCTTTGGTACTGCGATCTCCCTCTTCAAACCCACCACCGGGCGGGATCCAGTACTCACCGGTAAAGTCGCGAATTTTCACCAACAGTACCGCATCATTGTCAATCAAAATACCGGCGCCACGAATACGATGTTGCATAGTTACTCCTTGTAGCGGTCAAATGCGGCTTTAAACAGTTGCAGATGAATCGGCACCAGGGTCTGATGATCACTGCGGTAGCCACCGCCGACCACACACGCCATCGGCAGGCGCCGCTCGCGCGCCAGATCCATCATAAAGCAGTCACGCTGATATATCGCCGCCGTCGAGACGTTGAGGTAGCCCAGTTCATCGTCCTGGTGAATATCGATGCCGGCATCGTAAATAATCAGATCCGGCTGATGCAGATTGACCGCCATGGTGACGACAGAGATAAAGTGGCTGAGGAATTCATCATCATCAGCTTCACGGCTTAAGGCGACATCCAGATCGGACTCCGGCTTGCGGGCCGGGAAATTTTTATCACAATGGAAAGATAAGGTAATGATGTCGTCACGTCCGGCGCACAAGGTCGCGGTGCCGTCGCCATGATGCACATCACTGTCAACAATCAGAACTTTGTCGACCCCCTCGTGCTGCAAGGCGCGATGCGCCGCCAGCACCAGATCGTTATACAAGCAGAATCCACTGCCAAAATCATGGTGCGCATGGTGATAGCCACCACTAAGATGAATCGCCAGACCATGCTGCAGCGCCAGTTGCGCGGTCAGCGTGGTTCCGCCTGCCGAAGTCAGGGTGCGCTCAATCAGAGCCGGGCTCCAGGGAAAACCGATACGACGCATTTTTGCCGCCGGCAGCAGGCCGTCAGCCAGCGCCCGGACATACTCGGCGTTATGAACCTGACAGATATCCTTCAGAGTCAGCGCCTGAGGAGCAAAGAACTCAAACGCAGCTAACCAGTCAGGTGCTTGTTGCTGCAGCGCCTCATACAACAAACAATACTTATTGATCGGATAACGATGCCCTTCGGGCAGCGGCAGTTGCGAATAGATGGGGTGATAAATCAGCGGAATCATGTCCACGCCCGACAAATAATCAATAGCCGGATGGTAACAGTTTGCCGCCTCGCTTCACAATACCTCTGCCAAGGCACCTTATCCGCGCGCCAGCCACCAACTGGCAATGCTCAGCATCATCGGAATCGACACCAGAGATGCAGCAGTCGCCACCAGCTGCGCGGTGGCGCAAAAAGCACGCCGCGAATACACTTCGCCGACCACCGCATAAATGCTGAACATTGGCACTGCCGTGATAACCACCAGAGTCATGGTCAGTGCGGTTTGTCCCGGCAACAGCCAGGACATCAGCAGCAGTGCCACCAGAGGATGCACCACCAGCTTGACCGATACCGTGGTCAGCAGCGGCCACCAGCGGGTCTCTTTAATCGCGATCGTTGCCAGTGAACCACCAATCACAAACAGCGCCACTGATACCGCAGACGGTGCCAGCAAGGTCAGCGTCTGATTGATAACATCCGGAAGCGGTACGGCCAGGATATTACCCACTACACCCAGCACAATCGAAATCAGCAGCGGATTCTTACTGGTACGCTTTAAAACACCCATTATCCGTGAGCGTAAACCGCTTTGACTACTGGTTGCATGAAAGTCCATTAAAATAAAACAGATAGGCAACACACACAGATTTTCGATGATCAATGCCATGGCAAAACCACTCACCGGCGGCGAGTCCATCAGCTGTAACATTACCGGATAGCCGATAAATGCACTATTGGGTACCACCATACCGGCCATCATCAGCGCGCTATCGAGTCCGCCCTGTTGCATGCCACGTCGCAACAGATAGAAACCAGCCACCATCACCGATAAGGACGTCAGCAGGTAAGCCAGCAGATAACGGGGATTAAACAGTTCGCTCAGCGGCAGCTCCATCAGGGTTTTGATGATCACCGCCGGTAATGCCAGATACATAACATAACGCCCCATTTCCGCCACCGCGCCGGCGGAGATTAATCCGCGCCGCACACACAGGTAGCCAAGAAAAATAATCAGAAAGATGGGAAACACGACGGATAACACGTTCAAGATAAACTTCCTTATAATTCAACAACAAAAAGGGTGATACCCAGCGGCATCACCCTTTCTCCTTCATCGGCGGCTGGCAGATGTCACGGCTTAGTTGCCAATGCGCTGCTGCCGAGCCTGTGCAGCGAGGCGGATATGAGCGTTCGGTTCACCGTACCCCTGATAATTGACCCGCTGCACCACTTCAAAGAACACACCAAAGTGCTCTGTGGTATAGAAATGGAAGAAGTGCCCTTCCTCATTCTGGTCATACAGAATGTGGTACTCCTGCATCAGGGCCAGCAACTCGGTATCAAGCTGGAAGCGCGCTTCCAGATCACGATAGTAGTTAGCCGGGATAGGCAGGATACAATCACGGGATACTTGCTGTACTGTCGCAAAAATATCGTCACAATTAAAGGCAATTTGTTGCACACCCGCACCCTGTGCCTGATTGACAAAACGCTGCGCGGAAGAGTTACGCGCCGACGAGGTATTAAATGGCATGCGGATATTGCCGGCCGGACTCTTGGCCACACGACTGGTCACAAGTCCATTAATATCCGTCATATCCTGACTTGGTTCGATGTCAAAGCCGAACAGGGCTTTAAAGAAGAAGGTGGCCGACAACATGTCGGTGTCGAGCACCGTCTGTCCGACGTGATCAAACTCTCGCAGCCCGGCCCCCGCATGGGCATGGTTGGGATCGCTGACCGGAACAAAGTCGATATCATAGAATTCCGGTACCGACTGGCTGTCGACAAAGTAGATCAGTTGATCACCGACGCCCTTAATCGCCGGAATGTTCAACTCACCCGGGCCGGCCTGATTATTAAAGCGGGCACAATCATAATGCTTAGTGCGCTTAATCATTTGTGCCACGCTGCTGGTGCCAAAACCGAGTGCGCATACCGACACACCGTGGGAAAGAAAATAATGGTGCGCCTGACTTTGTGGCTCATAATTCAGCACCAGATTAATCTTACCCTGACGCATCAGATCCACTTTTTTAGAACGGTGGCGATGGGTGATGGCAAAACCAAGCTGCTGCAACAGATTGACTAGCTTCTGGCCATCTTCACCCTCAATGGCAAATTCGATAAAGGCCAGTGAATCTATGGTCGGCTCCGGCACTTCCGGCTCTTTGAGCTGTTCACCAAGCCAAATCAGCGAACGCATACCGTCGGTCGCTTTTTCGCTCGCCAGCGAAGCACGAAACTCATCGTTAAAGATCTCATGGGAGATATAGTCACGATAACCCTTCTCTTTCAGGCACTGCATAAATTCGATGATTGGCATATCGCCCTGCCCTGGAAAGCAGCGGAAATGGCGGCTGAAGTTAAGTACATCCATCTGCAGGCTTGGGGCATCCGCTAGTTGAACCAGAGCGATTTTATCGGCCGTGATCTCATTACGCATGGTATCGAGGGTATTATTCCGCGCATACATATGAAAGGTATCAAGCACGATACCGAGATTGCCGTGGTCTGCCTGCTTAACGATATCCCACGCCTGATCGTAGTCATGCACGTAACGTCCCCAGGCCAGCGCTTCGTAGCCGATCTGGAAGTTTTCCTGCGCAGCCAGCTCTGCCAGTTGATGCAAATCGGCCGCTGCGCGCGCCGGGTCATCAATCACATGCGGAGACACGTTCGAGCACACCATCAGACGTGACGTACCCAATTCATGCATCAGTTCAAACTTCTTGCGGGCTTGATAAAAGTTCTGTTTGCGTATCGCCTCCGGCATCGCTTCAAAATTACGAAACGGCTGTAAGGCAATAATTTCCAAACCAAGACTTTCTGCCAACTGGCGTACCTGACGCGGTGACAGATCGGACTGGGTTAAATCGTTTTCAAAAATTTCCACACCGTCAAAGCCGGCGTTGGCTGCCGCATGCAGTTTGTCGACCAGCGATCCGGAGATACTGACGGTTGCAATACCTGTTTTCATACTCTTGTCCTTGTTTGTGCTTTACCACGCGTTAACCGCGGCAAAGTTACTCCACACTGATTTCGCCGCTGAGCAGCTGACTGTCGACCGCGCGCTGGGAAAACCACTGGTAGGCATCGACTCCCTGGTGGATAAACAGCTCAAAGCCGCTGATGACGCTCATATTTGCCGCGCGGGCCAGACAAATAAATTCGGTTGCGACCGGTGTATACACTGCGTCAAAAACCCAGCGCTGGCCCTGCACCTGCTCAGCACTGAACGAGGCGCCCGGCGTGGTGTAGTGACCAACCGGTGTAGCATTGACCAGACCATCACAATTGAGTGCACATTCCGTCACTGCATCAGCGGTAAGCGCGCTGCACGCGACACCGGCCTGCTGCAAATCGCTGACCAGCGCCTGCAGGCTGACTGTGTTTTCATCAAAGATGTACAGGTGTTCCACCTCGAGCATACCCAGGCCAAAGGCGATCGCACGCCCGACACCACCAGCGCCTTTCATCAGCACTTTGCCCGGTTTGAGGTCTGAACACTCTTTTTGATAGGCACGCACAAAACCGCTGCAATCGGTATTGGTGCCACTCAGTTCTTCGCCGTCAATGATCAGCGTATTAAGGGCACCCAGCCCGGCACTGGTGTTAAATGTATTCGCCACGATGTTCCAGGCCCACACTTTATAAGGGTGGGTGACGTTAACACCGCGATAGCCACGCTGTTTGAGATCCTTGAGTAATTCGTACAAGGCCTGCTCGTTATCGAGTTTGCAGTCAAACAGATCGTAGCTGGTAGCAATATCGAGCTTTTTACCCAGCAATTCATGAAGTTGAGGAGATTTACTTTTTTGAATATGTTGACCAATAAGTCCAAGTTTCATCGGGATTTCCTCTCATTTTGCGGACAACAGGCAGCAGCACACCGCAGCACAGCCCGACAAGGCTGTGCTGAAGTCTGTCTCTGTTATCTCTTGTTATTGTTTCGCGAACGTTTTGCGCTGCGCGCAGTTGTGCTTAATCTTTTTCCAGACCGGGGTCTGTGACAGATAGATCAGGGCGATCACTACCGCCAGCACGGTTGAGATCGGACTGGTAAAAATGCCCTGGATAAAGGACAAAATATTGTCCTGCTCGGACAACATCGCCCGACGCCAGTTCTGATCCATCAGATCGCTCAGGATCACACCCAAAATAACCGGTGCTATCGGGTAGTTGTATTGGCGCATAAAATAGCCCAGCACACCAAACGCCATCATCCACCACACATCGGTGATCGAGTTATTGATCGCGTAAGCACCCACCACTGACAGCACGACAATAAGTGGCATCAGGATCCCTTTCGGACAGCTGACCATTTTACTGAACACCTTGATTCCGGTCAGACCAAACACCAGTACGCACAGGTTGGCCAACGTCAGGCTGCCGACGGTAAACCAGAAAATGCTCGGATTTTCGGCCAGCAGCAGCGGGCCCGGATTAAGGCCGTGGATGAACAGCGCACCGATAAACACCGCGGTAACCGCATCGCCGGGAATACCCAGCGTCAACATCGGAATGTAGGCACCGCCTACCGCCGCATTATTGGCCGCTTCCGGTGCCACCAGGCCCTCTTTTGCGCCCTGGCCGAACGGCACTTCCGGATTTTTCGTGCTGCGTTTGGCATAGTCGTAAGCCATCAAAGACGCGATATCACCGCCGGTGCCCGGCAGCGCGCCAACCACAACGCCCATCAAGGAAGATTTAATACTCAGTGGCAGGTAACGGCGTACATCCATCCAACCCGGAATGATTTTAGTCAGCTTCTGTTTAATGACTGCTTTGTCGATATTGTGCAACTGACTGAGCACTTCAGACAGACCAAACATACCGATCATGACGGCAATCGGGTTGATACCATCCCACAGTTCGACCACCCCAAAAGTAAAACGCTCTTCCGCTGTTAGCGGATCGAGGCCGACCGTACCGATCAGGATACCGATCGCGCCGGTAAACATCCCTTTGGCAAAACTGCCTTCGGATAATGAGCTAATCAGCATGATGCCAAGCATACCTATCATCAGATAGTCACGTGGCTGGAACTGAATCGCAAATGTACTCACGACCGGCGCGGCAAACGACAGGACCAGAATCCCGACAAAGCCACCCACAACCGACATGATCGTGGTCAGGCCGATTGCACGCCCGGCTTCGCCTTTTTCAGCCAGCGGATAACCATCGATTGCGGTGGCAATCGCCGATGGCGAGCCCGGAATATTCAACAGAATGGCGGTTCGTGAGCCGCCATATACGCCGCCCATGTAAACACCGACCATCAGACACAAAGCGTTATTCAGATCCCAGGGGAAAGTAAACGAAATCAGGATCGATACAGCCATAGTGACTGACAAACCGGGAATCGCGCCGATGTAGATCCCGAGAAAGGTCCCCAGAGCGGTCAGTAAAAACAGGTTCATTGATGTCCATGACATCAGAAAATAGTTGATAGATTCCAACATCTCAGGCGCCTCCGCTAAATAATGAAGAGAGATAAGACAGCACATCACCTTCTGGAATCACCCCTTCTGGCAGGATAACCAAAAACACCAGACGGAAAATAATATAAATCACCACCAGTGCCAGCAGCGCAATGGTGACCGCTTTAACCAGGTTACGCTGATGCAACAGCAGCAGGGTAACGGTCAGAAAAACAAACGTGGTAATCACAAAGCCGATGCTTTCCAGACAAAAAGCAAACAGGCCAATCAGTACCAGCATGATCACCACATTGGTCGGCACAATCTGCTGCAGAAAAGCGCGCAGCGCCGATTTCACCGGTGCTTTTTTCAGTGTGTCCTTCACGGTAATCAATGAGAACACCAGCATGATCGCCGCTGCACTCATCGGAAACGCGCCAGGTGAACTCAACGCATGGGAGTCGGAAATGAAAAATGCCTGATACAACAAGCCGGCACTCAGCAATACCATCAGTACACTGAATACCAATTCTCCCGGTTTTCTGGATTTAACCTCCATGGTCAATCTCCTCACTCACATATTATTATGGGTGCACGAATACAGGCACGCCGCGCATGCCTGTATTCGCTACCTCATTATTGACTGACTTTTTTGATGTTAAATTTTTCCGGAGAGAATTTGGCAATGCCGGAATCGTAAGCAATCCAGGATGCTACCGAGCGAAAACGCTCGACATAGTCACCCGCTTCCTTGCCAGACAGACCAAGATAGTTAAAACCGCGCTGCTCCATCAGGTTTTTGAACTCATCGCTGCTGGCGGAATGGTTAAATGCCGCGGACAATTTGCTCACCACATCATCCGGTGTACCTTTTTTGACGAAAATACCAAAGAAGGAGTTATACGGCAGCTGTGAGGCCAGTTGCGGATAGTAATCCGTTACCGGTTTAACATCCGGGAAGTGTGCATTCGGCTCTTTGTCCATCAGACCAATCACTTTCATCTGACCGGCGCGAAGATACTCTTTGGCCGGGCCGTATGCGGTCGGCATCACATCAATCGCGTTACCCAGAATGGCGGTCATACCCGGACCGTCACCGTTATACGGGATCTCAGTCACTTCAAACGGTTCAGCGCTTTTCAGAATCGCCAGCAAAACTGAAGGTAACCCCCCCGGTCCGGTTGAACCCAGTTTGATCTCTTTCGGATGGGCTTTCGCATATTCGATAAACTCGTGCAGGTTATCGTATGGGGCGTCATTGCGCGCCACGATGATTGAAATCCCCTGCGCCAGCACCGAAATTGGCACCATGTCGCTGTAATCGAGTTTGCCCAGCCCCATAACCTTAGCCATCTGGGTCGGCTCCGCCCCCATCAGCAGAGTGTAACCGTCAGCACCGCGGGCATTAACGTATTTGGTCGCAATCGCACCCGCACCGCCGCTGCGGTTGGTGAGGATGATATCGGTACCCAGTTGCTTTTCCGCCCCCGGTGTGACGGAACGCATGATGCTGTCAGTGGCACCGCCCGCACCCCACTGAATGATGCCCTGGATGTTTTTACTCGGATAATCGGCCGCCATCGCCAGCGATGAACTCATCATCATCATGCCCACAGCCAGGCGTTTGAGGTAAGTCTGTTTCATGTTCTGGTCCTGTTATTATGTTATTTCACGTCGTAGGGGAAATTATTCAAGTAGGAGTAATCCGGCACCGGTATTAGAGATCGGCACGTGGTAGTTACTGTGCAGCACCGTCAGTTGCGGATTCAGTACACCGCGCATGCCGAGCCACATACTGAGTTCCGGTCCCTGAGAGCCAGCCTGTTCAACCAAATCGCGCACAGACAGTTTGGTTAACGCTTGCGGTTCGCTGACAATTTTATCCATACAGTAGAGATCAAACTCTTTATTGATGAATCCGGCGCGTTCGCCATCCAGCTGATGGGACAGACCACCGGTGCCCAGCACAACCACCTTGAGATCCTGATCAAAACTTCGTACTGCATCACCGATCGCTTTGCCCAGGTCATAACAACGTTTTGGTGATGGCATCGGATGCTGTTCGATATTGATACACACCGGGATCACTTTGATATGATCGTATTTAAAGCCCGGCCACATCAGCTGCATCGGAATGGTCAGGCCGTGGTCGACTTTCATTTCCTGGCAAATCGTGATGTCAAATTCGTTGTCTACCAGCTCATTACAAATGTGCCACGCCAGCTCAGATTCGCCCTGAATGGTCGGAATCGGTTTTATACCCCAGCCTTCATCGGCATTGTGGTACTCTTCTGCCACACCAATCGCAAACGTCGGTTTACGGTCAATAAAAAATTCCAGGCCATGGTCGTTGTAGAAAATAATCGCCACATCCGGTTGCTTTTCGCTCAGCCATTCACGCACCGGTGGGTAAGCATCAAAGAATGGTTTCCAGTACGGGGTCTGCTCCAGACCCTGATCAATCGCTTTACCAATCGCCGGAATGTGTGACGTGGTAATGCCGCCTAAAATTTGTGCCATCTGCTTATCTCCCTGCATCGACCAGTTTCTGTTTAAACGCTTCCAGTGACATGCCGGTTTGCAATGCACCGATATCCTGCATGTTCATCCCCAGTGCGCCGGCAAATTTCGCCAGATAATAGATGTTGCCGCCCAGCTCAATCATGCGCAGCACATCGCGATCGCGTACCGCCTGCTTCTGCTCTTCGCTCAGGTTAAAACGATCGCAATAAGCCATCTCATCAGCAAAAAACGCGTCGCGCGCTGAGGAATCGTTGAGGGAGAAACACATTTTGTTCAGGCCATAACCTTTGCGTGCCATGTTGCCGTCGAAAAACGTGGTACCCAAAATAGGCACTTCATTTTTTGCGTAAGCCATCCTTGCTTCTCCTTTATTGCCAGTACAGTTTCATCGGATTATCGACCAACAGTGTCTGTTGCAACTCCGCTGTCGGCGCGATAAGGGGAATCACATCAACCAGGTGACCGTCATCAGGCACATGCGATTTCATATTCGGATGCGGCCAGTCAGTGCCCCATAGCACCTGATTAGGAAAACGTTCCACCAGATGTTTGGCAAACGGCACCACGTCGCTGTAATCCGGTGCAGTCTGAGTCAGGCGCTCCGGACAGCTGACCTTGGTCCAGATTTGTGGATTATCAGCCAGTAACTGGGCAAATTTTTGGAAGTCAGGATGGTCGACGCCGAGAGCAACGTCGGGACGGCCCATATGATCGATAACGATCTGGGTATCGAGTTCGAGCAGGAACGGGGCGATATCGTCAAAATCCTGCGCTTCGAAATAGACCACAATATGCCAGCCCAAAGGACGAATCTTGTGCGCGATATTGAGGAACACTTCTTTTGGTGTCGCATCGACCAGACGTTTTACGAAGTTAAAACGCACACCTCGCACGCCCAGATCGTGCATCTGCTGCAGCTCTTGCTCGCTAATGTCCGGTGAGACTACCGCCACGCCACGTGCTAAGTCACCCGCGGTTTGCAGGGCATCCAGCAACGCTGCGTTATCCGTGCCATGACACGACGCCTGCACTATCACATTACGGGCAAAGCCGAGGTGGTCACGCAGTGCGAACAGCTGATGTTTCGACGCATCACACGGGGTATATTTACGCTTGGGCGAGTAAGGAAACTGCTCTGCCGGACCAAAAACGTGGCAGTGGGCATCCACCGCACCAGCGGGTGCGACGTAAGTAGGCTTGCTCGGGTCGGGATGAAAAGGTAAGTAATCTTTATCCATCTTATCGTCCTTGTTATTGTAATCTTCTAGTTATGTTTCACGTTTCGGTCGTCTTAGCGACCAAATACTACGCCGTCGAACAGCTTGCGTGCCGTACGCAAAATCGCAGCGCTTTTTACGTTATCCTGTTGGTCTAAACTGACCACAACACTTAATTCACCGGTTGGGTGCTCAACGCTGAGGGTCATACGCTGCGCTTTCTCCAATCGGGCCACCTGGCTAGCCGGTGAGTGTGGCAACAGACAGGCTGTCGCCACACTCACCGCCCCCAGCACACCAATGGCATCATGGCAGCGATGAGGAATGAAAGTGCGGGTATTGATCGTGCCCTGTTGTGGTGCGCTGACAATACTCAATTTCGGCACCGAGAGTTCAGTGACATCTCCCAAATTCATCATCGGTCCGGCTTTCAGACGCAGTTGCTCGAGTTGCAGCCGCAGTTCCTGATTGTTTTCCAGATCTTGCGGGCTTTCTGAGCCTGACAATCCAAGTTCGTCTGCTGCAATCACCACCACCGGCATGCCGTTATCAATCAAAGTGACATGAAGCCCGTTGATTTCATCCACCTCGTTCCCGGTTGGCAGCAAGGCCCCGCTGCTGGAACCTGCCGTGTCCTGAAACTCAATTTCAATCGCGCTGGCCGTACCTGGCACACCATCTATACAGGACACCCCACGGTAAGTTACCTGACCTTGTGGTGTCGGCACACGACAAATTGCGATTTGACCGGTGTTTTCCATAAACACAGTGACTTCGGTCACCAATTCATCGGCATCAACCAACCCATGCTCAATCGCAAAGGGACCGACACCGGCGAGAATGTTGCCGCAGTTCTGTTTATCGGCGACCAAAGGCTGATCAACAAACACCTGCAAAAACAGATAATCGACATCCACACCGAGACGCTCAGACGGTTTCACTACCGCCACTTTCGAAGTCAGCGGGCTGGCCCCGCCCATTCCATCAACCTGTTTCACATCCGGAGAGCCCATCACCTCCAGCAGAAACGCATCACGCTCGGTTGGATCGGCCGGCAGATCCGATGCCAGGAAGTAGCCCCCTTTCGATGTGCCGCCACGCATCCACATGCATGGTGCTGAGAAAGGCTGCTCAGACATATTTCAGGCCTTCTTGTTCCAGACGCTCACGCATCTCATAGATGTCCAGGCCCAGTTCACCATTGGCGAGGCGCACCCGTTTAGCTTCTTCGCGCGCTTCACGGGCACGAGCTTCATTAAGCACCCACTCCGCCTCTTCGCGGCGCACCACACACACGCCATCATCATCGGCAACAATCACATCGCCCGGGTTGACCACTTCATCAGCACAAACCACTGGTACATTGACGGAACCCAGGGTGGACTTGATGGTGCCCTGAGCAAAAATATGCTTAGACCAGACCGGGAAATTCATCTCTTTCAGCGTGCGCACATCACGTACGCCACCATCAATAATTAATCCGACCACACCGCGCGACTGGGCAGATGTCGCAAGCAGGTCACCAAAAAAGCCGTGATTTGACGGCGAGGTTGGCGCAAACACCAGAATATCGCCAGCCTGAGCCTGTTCCATCGCGACATGCATCATCCAGTTGTCACCAGCCGCACCCGAAATGGTCAGGGCAGAGCCCGCTACCGCCACATCGCTGTAAATAGGACGCATATAATCCGCCAGCAAACCTTTACGGCCCTGCGCCTCATGCACGGTGGCCACACCACACTGCGCCAGACCTTGCACAATGTCAGGAGCGACGCGTTCAATGTTCTGTACTACTACGTGGTTACTCATTTTACTCTCCTGAATTAAGCCTGGTTAAGAATGCCATCAAGACGGCTGAATACCCGACGGGCATTGCCTTCAAAAATCATCGATTTTTCCTGCTCCGACAGCTTGGTGTTGGCATCGATATAGCGTTTGGTGTCATCGAAATAGTGGCCGGTTTCCGGGTCGATGCCTCTTACTGCGCCGATCATTTCCGATGCAAACAAGATGTTTTTGGCCGGCAGCAGATCAAGCAGCAGGTCGATACCTTTCTGGTGGTAAACACAGGTATCGAAATAGATGTTGTTGAGGACTGACTCTTCCAGCGGTGGCAAGCCCATATCCTGAGCGATACCACGGAAACGTCCCCAGTGATAAGGCACGGCACCGCCGCCATGCGGAATGATGATCTTCAGCTCAGGAAAATCTTTAAACACATCAGACATCAGCAACTGACTGAACGCTGTGGTATCAGCCCCCAGATAGTGAGAGCTGGTGGTATGGAAACAGTGGTTACATGCGGCACTGACATGGATCATCGCCGGAACATCCAGCTCGACCAGTTTTTCGTAAAGAGGGTAAAAACTGCGATCGCCCAGCGAAGCGTCCTGCCAGAAGCCACCTGTGGTATCCGGGTTGAGGTTACAGCCGATAAAACCCATCTCTTCGACACAACGCACCAGTTCAGGAATGGATTTGCTCGGCGTAATCCCCGGTGATTGGGGTAGCTGGGCTACCGGCGCAAAGTTATTCGGATACAGGTCACACACGCGGCGAATCAGGTCATTCTGATGCTCGGTCCAGTAACGGCTGGTGTACTCGTTGCCAATATGGTGTCCCATCCAGCTGGCACGCGGGGAAAAAATCGTCAGGTCGGTTCCGCGCTCTTGTTGCAGACGCAACTGGTTATTATCAATGCTTTCGCGGATTTCATCATCGCTGATGTGGATCGTCCCTTTCTCGCCACGATAGGCTGGGTCTTGTTTTAATGCGGCTTTTTGTGATTCACGATAATCACCGACTTGTGGCGGCGTTGTCGTGTAATGGCCATGACAATCAATAATCATACTTAGTCTGCTCCCTTGTCACTAAGCAATTGGACTTACTCAATGCGTGGATCACAGTATTTACATTTGCGTTACGTTTTGGCTATTTCAATTTACACTAACGGTATTGGTTTTTGATATAGTGGTAAAAAACGAGATAGAAAGATTACGCATAAAATGGAAAAGATACCCAACCTGCGCCACTTGGTCGCATTTGTGGCCGTGGTCAAAAACGGCAGTATCAGCAAAGCATCGGAAAGCATTTTTTTATCCCAGCCAGCCATCACTCAGGCTATAGCCAAAATTGAGAAGTCGCTCAAAACTTCGCTGTTTGAACGCAAGACTGACGGGATGAACCTGACTGCGGAAGGGGAACTATTCAGCTTCCGGATCGAACGGGCCCTGGAGATGCTGACCCAGGCGATCAAGAAAAGTTACCGCCTGGATAAATCCGCCGGCGCTGCCGCCACACCAAGTTTATTTGCTCTGACCACCACACAGCTGCGCGCTTTAGTCGCCGTATCCGAAGCGCAAAATTACTCCGCGGCCGGACGTAATATTGGTGTATCCCAGTCCTCTCTATATAGAGCGTGTAAAGATCTCGAAGAGTATCTGGGCACCGTTTTGTTTGAAAAAACCAGCCTGGGAGTCAGCCCAACCAAAGCGGCCCAGGCCCTGAGCCGGGCGGTAAAACTGGCCTTCAATGAAATCAATCAGGGCATTGCCGAAATCGATGCCAAGAATAATGTCAGCGCCGGCAGTATCATCATTGGTAGCCTTCCACTGGCAAGAACCTGTATTTTACCTAGTGCAATCAATGAGTTTACTCAGAACTGTCCGGATTTTAATGTCAGCGTCCTCGATGGGTTATATGAGGATTTACTCGAACACTTACGGCGTGGCGAGCTGGACGTGATTGTCGGCGCACTGCGCTTTCCGGTGCCTTCCTACGATGTGCATCAGGAAACACTGTTTTTTACCTCTAACGTCATCCTGGCCCGCCAAGGTCATCCGCTGGGGAAAATGGCAAAAGTGACTCTGGACGATTTATGTCACTATGGCTGGGTTATTTCACGTAAGAACACTCCCGGACGCCACATGTTCGAGCAGCTGTTTCTCAGTAAAGATCACCCACTGCCACAACAGATTGTTGAAGCCAGCTCACAGATGCTGGTGCGTGAAATCGTGGTGGGCAGTGACAAACTGACCATGCTGCCCAAACACCAGGTGCACAGAGAGTTGAGCGAAGGCGCATTTGAAATGATCGATTACGACACCGAACAACAAAAGCGTGCGATCGGCATCACAGTGCGTAAAAGTTGGCGCGGCACCACGACGCAGGAAGCTTTTGTTGAAACTATACGCCGCATTGGTCTTTCACTGATCAACCTATAAGAAAATGATATAGGCCATCCAAAATTGGCTATTCAAAATTTGAATAGCCAATACTAAATTTCAATTATCCCGATACCATTCCGTTTGCTAAGTTAGCCATCAATAAAACAACTTCAATACACTCCATCAACATATTTGCTACCTGAACGTTTAAGGAATGTGCATGGCAAAAATTTCGCGACTGGCGCTGATTGGTTTCGGACTTACCGCGCAGAACATGCTCAGACTCGGGGTTAACCAGGCCGAGCGTGTCATTACTGCTTTTGACCCGAACACCTTACATGATGACAGCTGTAAAACGCAGCTGGAGCGCTTTATCAGCAGCGGGGTGCAAGGCTGTTTTTCAGTGGCGGATGCCATTAACAGCGCGCATCTGATCCTACTCAGTGATGCTGAGCGTGACCTCACCCCCTGGCTGGAAGAGCTTGTACCTCAGCTCAAACCGGGGCAGATGGTCGCCGATCTGCGCAGCGGCAGCGTCGATAAGGCCCGTTTACAACAAGAGGTCGAGAGCCAACAAGCGGCCTTTATAGACGGTGAGATTGATATCCATCATGACCACCTTGTGATTCGCAGCACGCAGCACACCAGACTACTGGAGATATTTAAATCTTTAGATATCAGAACGGCTCACCTGGATCTCAACCACGCCAGTTAGCGAAAGTATTGTTGCAAAAAGAGCACCTCTCAAAAAAATCGCAACTTAACAATATAACCACTTAACAATATAACCACTCAGTGGGCGAACCACTCCGGAAACAGAAAGGAAACGTTATGAATATTTGTGTCGTTGGTGCCTCTGGCGCTTTTGGAACTAAACACCTGGAAGCCTTAAGTCAAATTGATGACGTCCAGGTTTCCGCGCTGGTTGGAAGTGAAGTCGAAAAAATGACCGCGCTGGGTGAGCAATACCCGGGCGCCGTCATCAGCGACAGCCTGAGTGAAGTACTGGCGCTGGATACTGTCGATGCCGTCATTCTGGCGACTCCGACCCACATGCACGCCAGCCAGGCAATTGAGTGTCTGGAAGCGGGTAAACATGTCCTGGTTGAAATCCCGATGGCCGACAACATCGAAGATGCCCGCCGTCTGGTTGAAGTTCAGAAACAGACCGGACTGGTCGCGGTTGCCGGTCACACCCGCCGCTTTAACCCAAGCCATCAGTGGATTCACAACAAAATTGCTGCCGGTGATCTGCATATCCAGCAAATGGACGTGCAGACGTACTTCTTCCGTCGCACCAACACCAACGCCAAAGGTGAAGCGCGCAGCTGGACCGACCACCTTCTGTGGCACCACGCCTGCCATACCGTGGATCTGTTCCAATACCAGACTGGTCAGACTGCCAGCCAGCTACAAGCGATGCAGGGACCGGTTCACCCGCAACTCGGTATTGCGATGGACATGAGTATCGGTCTGAAAGTGCCATCCGGCGCTATCTGTACCCTGTCACTCTCATTCAACAACGATGGGCCTTTCGGCACCTTCTTCCGCTACATCTGTGAAGAAGGCACCTACATCGCCCGCTACGATGACCTGTTCGACGGCTACGACAACCCAATCGATCTGTCCGGCGTGACCGTTTCCAACAACGGCATTGAGCTGATTGATCGTGAATTTATCGCTGCCATCCGCGAGGGACGTGAGCCTAACTCATCAGTACTGCAATGTCTGAGCGCGATGGAAACGCTGCACAAGCTGGAGCAGTTACTGGAAAACAACGGGTAACGATATGAAAAAGATCGGACAACTGACCAGTCGTGCCGTCGGGTTAGGCTGCATGAACCTCTCACATGCTTACGGACCGGCGACACCAGCTCGAGAAGCTTCAGCCCTGCTTAACCAGGCGCTGGACTTGGGCTATGACCATCTCGACACCGCAACCTTATACGGCGCAGGTGCCAACGAGACTCTACTGGGCCAGGCCGTCATGCACCGACGGGATGAATTTTTGCTGGCCAGTAAATGCGGTATGTATATCGACCCACAGGGAACCAAACAGATCAGTGGTGACCCGGCTTTGATCCGCCGTCAGTGTGAAGACAGTCTGCGCCGCCTCAATACCGATGTGATTGATCTCTACTACCTGCATCGCTGGGATAAAACCATCCCGATAGAAGAAACGGTCGGTGAACTGAGCCGTCTGGTCGAAGAAGGCAAAATTCGTGAAATCGGTTTGTCCGAAGTCTCTGCCACCACATTGCGTAAAGCGCATGCGGTGCATCCTATTGGCGCGGTCCAGAGTGAATATTCACTCTGGACCCGTAATCCGGAAATCGCTCTGCTTGACGCGTGCCGCGAGCTAAATGTCACCCTGGTGGCATTCAGTCCGCTGGGACGCGGCATGCTGACCGGAACCCTGCGCGACAGTCAGGCTCTGGCCGACAAAGATATCCGCCGTGCGATGCCGCGCTTCGCCGAGCGCAACTTCGCCCGTAATCTGAGCCTGATTGACGGTCTGCAACAACAACTCGATGTCTGGCATGCAGAAGGAAAACTGGATATCAACCTGGCGCAGTTAGCTCTGGCCTGGCTCAACAGTCAGCAGGTCGAGCTGGTTTCCATTCCGGGCACCACCAACCTTGACCATCTGGCGCAAAACATCGCTGCCAGTGAAGTGATCCTCAGTGCTGACATGGTTGCCGCGCTGGATGATCTCATCAACCACAACCGGGTGGCCGGACCGCGCTATAACGCCGCCACCCAGACGGAGATTGATACCGAAGAATTTTAATAACCGCCAACAGCTGCATGGACGCAGCGCCGGGATATCTGCCCTCCCGGCCCCTGTTTTCAGCCTGTAGCTGGCGAGCAGACCGCCTGGCGATAACGTGAAAATAAACATGAGTATGGATGCGAATGATGAAAAAGATAACCACCCTGACTGCCTGCACAATCGGCACTTTACTCGCGGCTGCATCAGCTCAGGCTGCGGACGTGAACCTGCGCTTTGGTCATTTCTGGCCAGCGGTGTCGGCAATACACACTGATCTGTTCCAGGCTTGGGCTGACCAGGTCGAACAGGACTCCAATGGCCGGATCAACGTCGATATCTACGCCAGTTCCACTCTGGCCAAAGCTCCGGCGCAATACGACGCCGTCAGTCACCAGATTCTTGATATGACCGCTACGGTGCAAGGCTATACCGCCAACCGCTTTCCGCTTACCCAGATCGTCGAGTTGCCCGGCGTAGTCAAAAGCGCCGTGCAGGGATCTTGTGTGATTGAACATCTTTACACCGAAGGTCTGATCGCATCCGAATACAAAGATACCCGACCGCTGTTCATGTTTACCCATGGTCCGGGCCTGCTGCATACCAAAGACAAAAAAGTCGAAACACCACAAGATCTGGCCAACCTGCGTATCCGTCGTCCGACTTCAGTCGTCGCCGGTTTACTGGAAAAAACTCAATGCCCTACCGGTCGGCATGCCGGCACCGGACTCTTACCAGTCACTGCAACGTGGCGTGATTGACGGGGTCGCCCTGCCTTGGGAAGGGGCAAAAGTATTTAAAATCAATGAACAGGCGAATAACCACACCGATCTGGGTGGCCTGTATTCGCTCGCTTTCGTTGTGACCATGAATAAAAACGTCTACAACCGCCTGGCACCGGAACTGAAAGCCGTGATTGATAAAAACTCCGGCATGTCGTGGTCATTAAAAGCGGGTGAAACGTTCGATGCACTCGATAGCCAGGGCATGGCCGAGGCCAAACAAAAAGGCCAGCAGATCACCACCATCAGCCCTGATCACTTCAACAGCGAGTGGAAACCGGTACTGGATAGTGTTACTCAGCAGTACCTGGATGATCTCGAAGCCAAAGGCTTACCAGCCAAAGCGGTTTATCAGCGTGCCCTGGCGTTGTCTGCCGGCAGCTGCACGAATCCGGTTTAAGCGATGTCTATCGGGAGTAATGTTATGACTGCATGCAGAAATTTTATCAATCAGATAGCAAAAGCCATGCACGTGCTGAGCGGTGTACTGCTGATAAGCATGATGCTGGTGACATTGATTGATGTCCTGACCCGTACCCTGTATGGCCTCAGTGACGGTGCGATTGCGCTGACCTTTATCGGCGGTGTTGAGCTGATCAAATACGGCCTGTTGTTTACCATTTTATTTACCCTGCCTCAGTCGGTCGGTGATGCTCAGGTAGTGGTCGATCTGTTTACCGATCGCATGTCCGAGCGGGCAAAAATCTATCTCGAATCCTTCTACCTGCTTGGTTTTGCTCTGCTTGGCGCCGGTATGACCTACCGTTTTTACGATGCCATTGAGAGCGCCATCCTGAGTGGTGAAACCACCCAGGATCTCATGATCCCAATGCCATGGGTTTATCGCATAGTGGTGTTCGCGACCGCCATGCTGACCCTGCGCTGCCTGCTGCTGATCTGGGAACTGATCCGCTCTCATCATCGCAACCAGGACACAACCACTGAAGCGCATGCAACGTCGCTTCCCCACTCGAATCAACAGCATAAAGAGGTGATGTAATGGACGCGCCTATGATTGGTTTTATCTGCATCGCCATCATGTTGATCATGATAGCGTTTCGCGCCCCGATTGCGTTATCAATGGCAGTCACCGGTTTTGTCGGCTTTGCCTCGATCGTTGCGTTTCAGCCCGCGGTGGCCATTTTAGACAGTGCCCCGTTTGATGCCCTATCCAACTACAGCTTCAGTCCGATTCCGATGTTCATTTTAATGGGCGTATTCGCTTCCAAAGCACGGATGTCACAAGAGCTGTTCAACGGTGCTAAGACCCTGTTCGGCTCCTGGCGTGGCGGAATGGCGCTGGCTGCGGTGACATCCTGCGGCATCTTTTCGGCCATTTCCGGTTCATCGCTGGCGACCGCGGCCAGTATGTCGCGTGTGGCACTGCCAGAAATGAAACGCAATGGCTATTCGGTCTCACTGGCGACAGGTACTCTGGCAGCCGGCGGTACGCTGGGCATTATGATCCCACCTTCAATTGCTCTGCTGCTGTACGCCCTGATCACCGAACAGTCGGTCGGTGATATGTTTATCGCGGGAGTCATTCCTGGCCTGCTTGGATTGGCGTTTTACTGCCTGGCCGTTGCGGTCACCGTATGGCTGTTCCCTCATCTGGCCACGCCAGGGGAAAAACCACCCTGATGCAAAAACTGGCCGGTCTGAAAGGACTGCTACCGTTCACTGCCATCTTTGCCTTTATCATCGCCGGGATTTACGCCGGGTTCTTTACCCCGACTGAAGCAGCGGCCATCGGCGCCGCACTCACCCTGGCGATTGCGCTGATGCGCGGTATGACCTGGGCCATGTTTGTTGAAGCGATTAACGAAACCTTATCTATCTCTGCGATGATTTTCTTTATGATCATCGGCGCTGAAATCTTCGGTTTCTTCCTGTCTGTGTCGCGCATTTCTTATTCTCTGGTCGACTATGTGCAAAGCCTCAACATGTCGCCTTACATGGTGCTATTTGCCGTACTGATGTTGTTTATTCTGATGGGCTGCGTCATGGACAGCATCGCTATGCTGCTGCTCACGGTTCCCGTGGTGTTTCCGTTGATTCAGGCGGCCGGTTTCGACCCTATCTGGTTTGGTATCGTGGCGGTGATTACCGTCGAAGTCGGCCTGATTACTCCGCCGGTCGGCATGAACGTATTTGTCATCAAGTCCTTGGATAAAGAGCTCAATGTCACCGATATCTTCAAAGGCGTCATACCTTTCATCCTGTCGGATGTTGTCCGGCTGGGCCTGTTGATCGCCTTTCCGTCACTGGCGCTAGCCTTACTATAACGAGCAAGGAGCACACCATGAAAACGTTGCAAACCAAGGTGGCCATTATTGGCTCCGGACCTTCCGGACTATTACTGGGCCAACTGCTGCACAAGCAAGGCATCGATAACATCATTATCGAACGCAGCTCTGCACAACATGTGCAGGATCGGATCCGTGCCGGCATTCTTGAGCAGGGCTTCGTTGAGCTACTGCAGCAAGCAGGCTGCGAGCAACGTCTCGAGCAAGAAGGCCTAGTGCATCACGGTATTTACATCAGTGTAGAAGGCAAGAAGACTCACGTTAATCTAACAAAACTGACGGACGGCAAAGTCGTCACCTGCTACGGCCAGACCGAAGTGACCCGCGATCTGATGCAGGCCCGGCAAGCGTCGGCCCAAACCAGTTTTTATAGCGCGCCAGTGAACCAGATCCACAATTCGCCTCAAAGCAAAGCCCGTGTCTGCTTTGAAATGGACGGCGAACCGTACCAGATAGAATGTGATTTTATCGCTGGCTGCGACGGTTATCATGGTGTGTCACGTCCGAGTATTCCGCAAGACATCCGTACTGAATATGAACGGATTTATCCGTTTGGCTGGCTGGGTTTGCTTGCCGACACTCCCCCAGTGTGTGATGAGCTGATTTACTGCAAACACTCACGCGGCTTTGCCCTGGCCAGCCAGCGCTCGGAAACCCGTTCCCGTTATTATCTTCAGGTAGCAAACAGTGAAAAGGTCGAAGAGTGGAGCGATGAACGCTTCTGGCAGGAGCTGAAACTGCGCTTGCCGGCCGAAGAAGCCGCCAAGCTGCAAACCGGGCCCAGTATTGAAAAGAGCATCGCCCCGCTGCGCTCGTTCGTTTGTGAGCCGATGCAGCACAACAATCTGTTCCTGGTCGGTGATGCGGCGCACATCGTGCCGCCAACGGGCGCCAAAGGGCTGAATCTGGCCGCCTCAGATGTGGCTGCCCTGTATCAGGTGCTGAGTGCTTACTATGCAGGCCAGCCACGTCAGGTGGTGGAACAATATTCGGATGTTTGTCTGCGTCGCGTGTGGAATGCGGAACGCTTCTCCTGGTGGATGACCAGCATGCTGCATCACTTTGGTGAAGAACATGAGGATAAACGTTCATTTGTGGAAAAGATGGCCGATTCTGAACTGGAATTCTATCTGCACAGTGAATCTGGCATGAAGCTGATTGCCGAGCAGTACGTCGGCCTGCCTTACGAGCAGATTAAATCGGTTGAAAGCGAGGTAAAGCCACACGCCGTCCAGGTCAACAGCTAGACAGCGACGACTAAGCCGAACAGCACAGCCGCAACCGACTCTGTGAGCCGCACGGCACACAATAACTCAGGGCCTGTCCGGATCTCCCTCCGGGTGGGCCTTTCTTATTTGCCCGCTACCTTGTTACGCCTGGCCTTTCGGCTTCGTTTTAAAGCTGCGTCGTTTACGTTTAAACGTCGGCTTTTCAACCGCAGGTAACGCGCGCAGTGAGTCCGGAACCGGGCCGGTTTTCACCTGCTGCATCAGCGTTTCAATTTGTTGCTGCAATGCCTGCATAAACGGCTGATAAGCCTGGCCGCGTTCAGCCATAGCCTGCAACTGGTGCTCCCAGTGGGCCGTCATATCCGGATAGGTTGATTCTTGCGGTAAGGCATGAATCAGACCGCGTCCGGCCGCAGAGCTTTTAATCAACTTACCTTCGCGTTTGAGTAGCTGACGCTTGAATAAGGTATCAAGGATCCCGGCCCGGGTCGCCTCTGTCCCGAGCCCATCGGTATCACGCAGAATTTTCTTCAGCTCTTTATCGGCCACAAAGCGAGCGATCCCGGTCATGGCCTGCAGCAGAGACGCTTCGGTAAAATAACGCGGCGGCTCGGTTTTACGATCCTTAATTTCCCCTTCACGACAGGTCAGCACAGTGCCAACCGGCAACGGCGGAACGGTATCGACGCCTTCATCCTGCTCATCTTTGTGTCCGGTCAGGGCTTTCCAACCGGCGGAGAGCAACTGGCGCCCTTTGGCAATAAAGGTGCCACCGGCAATATCGAACACCAGTTTCGCTTCGGCGTAAAGCGCAGGCGGATAGAACTGAATCAGATACTGACGGGCAATCAGTTGGTAGACTTTCATTTCCTGAGCCGACAACGCATTGACGGATGCCTGCTTCGGCGTGGGAATAATCGCGTGGTGGGCATCCACCTTGGCATCATTCCAAGCTTTGGATTTGCGGCTTAAATCGGCACCACTCACCGCACTGGTCAGTTCACTGGCATTGTGTGCAATTGCCGCCGTCACCGCTCCTGCCTGGGCAAAATGCTCTTTGGGCAGGTAACGACAATCGGAACGCGGATAAGTAATCAGCTTATGTTTCTCGTACAACGCCTGACAGATGTCCAGTACCTGCTGGGCACTGAGATTAAACCGTTTCGCCGCATCAATCTGCAGCGCGGATAAGGAATAAGGCAACGGCGCTGACTGTTTGGTCTGATTCTGCTCGGATTCAAGCACCTTGGCTGGCTGGCCGGCAATCCGCCCGGCCACATTTTCCACCAGCTTACGGTTGAGCACCCGCCCTTCTTCATCCTGCCAGGGTTTGCACGCTTCACTCGGCTGCCAGCGCGCACGGATATCAAACGCCCCACTGCTGTCTTGGTAAGGGATCAACGCATCCAGGGTAAAGTAATCTTTCGGCACAAACTGCTCAATTTCTTCATCACGCCGCACCACCAGCCCTAACACCGGCGTTTGCACCCGACCGACCGACAACACGCCCTGATAACCCGCCTTCTGGCCGAGCAGGGTATAGGCACGGGACATATTCATCCCGTACAACCAGTCGGCGCGTGAACGTGCTAATGCCGAAACCGACAACGGAATAAACTCGCGGTTACTGCGCATCGATGACAGCGCTCTTTTTACTGCCGGTAAGTTCAAGTCGCTGATCAGCAGACGCTCCATCGTCTCTTTTTTGCCTTTGCTGACTTTGCAGTAATCAATCACCTCATCCACCAGCAACTGTCCTTCACGGTCCGGGTCGCCGGCATGAACGATCTGACTGGCGTCTTTCAGCAGTTTACGCACCACACTCAATTGCTTACTGGCTGATTTTCTCGCTCTCAGTTGCCACTGCTCGGGCACGATGGGCAGATCAGCCAGATTCCACTTCTTGTAGCGTTCATCATAAGCATCAGGCTCGACCTGTTCGAGCAGATGGCCAATACACCAGGTCACCACATCACCGTTGGCGCAGCGAATAAAACCTTGATCCTTTTTATGCGGTTTGGGTAATGCGTCGGCAATCGCTCTGCCTAAGCTGGGTTTTTCTGCAATAAATAAACGGCTCATAACCTGACGGACGACTAGAAAAAATTAAGGCCACATTATCGAATGTGGCCTTAGGAAATCAAGAAAAACTGTAGTTTTATACAGTGTTTTCGACGAATATCAGTCTTCGCTGCTCGCTGCGCGTGCGGCAGCTTCTTTGATCAGTGGCTGAAGTTCGCCCTTCTGGAACATCTCAATGATGATGTCACAACCACCAATCAGCTCGCCTTCAACCCACAGCTGCGGGAAAGTTGGCCATTGAGCGTAAACTGGCAGTTCAGCGCGGATGTCAGGATTTTGCAGGATATCAACGTAAGCAAATTTTTCACCACAAGCCATCAGAGCCTGAGATGCCTGAGAAGAGAAACCACAGCTAGGTAGCTTAGGTGAACCTTTCATGTACAGAAGGATCGCGTTCTCTGAAATTTGCTGTTTGATTTTATCGATGGTTTCCATTGCTTCCTCTTAATGGAGTTTAATTTTGATGAGCCACATTCTAAATCATTAATAGAGAATAAAAAGCCCATTATCATTATGGTTTCTGGCGCAGCTTTGTACAAACGGTAAAATTAACTTTCTGACTTGCCTTTATCGCAGAAGGCGCCTACTTTGCCAAGAGTCGGTTTACGCTCTGGATCCATTTACACTGTTGAATGATCGACTACTTGATCAATTGACCTGCGTGGCTGGATTAACGATTTTTCTCAAGATTGGGCTTTTAATAAAGTAAAAACTTGCTAAAATAGATCGCAAGTCAGTCGTATCGACGAAAATAAAAACACTGGAAGCAATCCGAAAGAGATAACTCTTTCAAATATATGGAGAATCGAGTAATGGCATTTGAACTACCAGCTCTTCCTTACGCAAAAGATGCACTGGAACCACACATCTCTGCAGAAACTCTGGACTACCACCACGGTAAACACCACAACACTTACGTGGTTAAGCTGAACGGTCTGATCCCAGGTACTGAGTTTGAAGGTAAAACTCTGGAAGAGATCATCAAAACGTCTACTGGCGGCGTGTTCAACAACGCAGCTCAGATCTGGAACCACACTTTCTACTGGCACTGCCTGTCTCCAAACGGCGGCGGCGAACCAACTGGCGCAGTAGCTGATGCTATCAACGCTGCATTTGGTTCTTTCGAAGAGTTCAAAGCGAAGTTCACTGAAGCAGCAATCAACAACTTCGGTTCTTCTTGGACTTGGCTGGTTAAGAAAGCGGACGGCTCTCTGGCTATCGAAAACACGTCTAACGCAGGCACTCCAATCACTGAAGCGGGTACGACTCCGCTGCTGACTGTTGACCTGTGGGAACACGCTTACTACATCGATTACCGCAACGTGCGTCCAGACTACATGAACGGTTTCTGGGCTCTGGTTAACTGGGAATTCGTAGCAGCGAACCTAGCGAAGTAATCGCAGCTTACTGATCCAGTAATCTTGCTTAAAGCCCGCTTTTGCGGGCTTTTTTGTGGGCTTTAATCACGAAATATATTGGTTTTTAAGCAAAAATTTGTCTAAAGCTTTGCTGACCGCTGCCGCTACATAGGGCATCAAGCGGAGAGCAGCATGCAAGTACACACCTTAGACAAAGCCGGTATTATTAACGAACTGCAGTTCGGCCGTGGCATCAGCCATGCCGTCGAGCAAGGACGTCGCGCCGACTTTTCTCTGCTGCTTGCGATGTTTTCAGCTGATGTGCGTGACAACACACCAGTCGAGCAGGTTGAACAACCGCTGACCAGCGATGATATTCTACGTAAACGCTTTGCCCTGCAGAACCCCCAGGCACTGCGTAATGATCAGAGTTCATACGCTATTTCAGCCCGTCAGGCGGACATGTTCCATCACGGCGGCCTGGCCAGTGCCAAACTTGCCCATTATCTGCAGCCGGAAGTACTGACCTATCTGCCTGAAGATACTCAGGATCTTCCTGAAGACGTTTACCTCAACCTATCTGGTCACGAACGGCGTCATCTGGCACAGAAAACGGCGCCAAGCCTTATCCCGGCGGATCTCTACCCGCAACTCAATACCGCCTGGCGTCAGGATCAGATTCACGCCCAGGTTTAATTACCTTGTGCCCGATACGATCACCTTATTGCAGATTTCATCCCCTTTTGACGCACCATGCTGCGATCCCGTCCTGGCGCCGGATGTAATTCGTTACGCCGCTACCGACACGGAGTGTGAATAAGTGCAAACATTTGATCATGATTAAGCCGCCACCCCGGGTTCTTTGACTTTATTCACATCGCTGCTGCATCTCTTCGGCCATCCTGAAACAACCTGTTCCACCGCCAAATCGATAATAACATTCAAAGGCAGGCTCAAGATGAATATTGGAAGTTCACTGGTGTTGATTACTTCAGCAAGCTCACTGCTTGGCGGTACACTGGCGCTGCATTTTGCCCGACTTGGCGCAAGCGTAGTGCTGTGTGATACCGATAGTGCCGGGCTGGAAGAGACTCGTAAGCGTTGTCAGGACATCAGCGGACATATTCGGGCCTATCCGTTAAGCGATTATGGCTTACCCAGTATTCAGGCCATGCTGGATGACATTGAACGGCATTATCAAACCGTACCGGATGTGCTGATCAACAACTGGCCCAACGCTGCGCTTCCTGCGTTAACCGACCACCAACCAACCGAGCGTTTTATCGAGAAACTGGCCTTGATGGCGGCGTCGATGTTCACGTTTGGTCAAGTCTGTTCGGAAAGAATGCGCAAACATAACACCAAAGGCGTCATCGTCAATGTGCTGTCCTACAACTCCCCCCAGGATATGCCGGGGATTGAAAACGCGACCTCGATGGTATCCGGCTTTACCCAGAGCTGGGCCAGAGATCTGACTCCGTTTAATATCCGGGTAGGCGGCGTGGTGCCGATGATTTCAGCCAACGACGAAACCGCCCACTGGGCTGAGGTCAATGATGAGCTGATTCGCAATACGGAATACATTGTCGCCAATGAGTATTTCAGTGGCCGGGTGATGTCAGCCTGAGCCTTTGTACGAGACCAGCAAACCAGTGAGCTTGATCCGAGGCAATAGCCGCCAAGATCGTGCTGCAGGCCGACACGGAAAGGGGCAAATCAGAAACCTTCGTCGAGGTAGTCGTCGAGATACTCTTCTTCTTCCGGATTATATTCAGGTTGTTCGATTTCGGCTTTGAAGTCACGGCGCTGCAGATAAACCTCGCGTGTCAGCGCATAAGGATCCGGAGAATTGTCCAGCATCGCTTCCTGCGACACCAGCGCAGCACGGTTTTCCATGCCTTGAATCGCCCATTTACCGATACTGGCCCAGATATTGAGATAAGATAACGGGGCATAAGTGCTGTCAACCAGATCGGTGGTTTCCCGCACGGTCAACGGACCATAACCCGGCGCCATCACATAAGGGCCGTTACCGACACCGTAATGTCCGACCGCATCACTGAACGCCTTCTCTTCATGCTTACTGATCCCGGCCTCAGACGCGATATCAATCAGGCCCAGCAGACCAAACGTGGAGTTGAGCCAGAAGCGGTTAAAATGATCGAGCGCTTTTTTACCATTACCCATCAACAGGTTGTTGATCATGCTGGCTGGCTCATCAAGGTTGGAGAGAAAGTTGGACAGGCCAGTGCGCACCGGTGAAGGTACATAATCAACATACGCCAGCGATACCGGACGTACCACGTACGGGTCAAGATAATCGTAGTTCACCGTCCACATGGCACGGTTAAATCCTTCCAGTGGATCATTTACGTCGGAGTCCGCGTTAGCGGCATCATCGGGCGCTGAACTGCACCCGACCAGAATCATCAATACGGATAGGGAAAAAATCCGTGTTAAACGGCTCAGCATCATCATAGTCCATAGCTAAAAGCCGATGATGTCATCGGCCTTTAATACATCAAATCAAGCAACTATACCCAAAAAGTAGCACATGGGTATACAGGTGGGTAATTAATACTGCTTATCAATCACAACTTCAACCGGTTGACCTAAATTAACCGCCTCACTCTCGCCAAACCAGTCGCCCTGTTTTGTTGCTACGTTACCATCACGGTCAACCCGGACCCGCACCATCAGCGAATCAAGATCAGACAGCTTACGCCCCTGAATCATGCTGTTGCTGTCATCAAGCACCACAGTACGCGGAAACTGACTCAGCGGATAACGGGCAGCCGCTACTGGCATCGGGGCGCCATCGGCGGTGTGTACCGATACAATCAACACTGCGTCAGCCGGCAAACTGACATTACCGCCGAGCGATATCGTCACCTGCACCGAATCCGCAGCGGCATCAGAACCTTGTCCCAGGCTGCGCTCTGCACTGGCAATACTGCGTGTCAGCATCTGGTAACGCGCGTCATTCGGACCTATCATCTGCTGCATACGACGCCAATAATCGATAGCCGCCTGATATTCCGCTCGTTCAAAGGCATCAAAAGCCAGCAATGAATAGACCCGTAAATCCACATAATCACGGCTGGCAAGGCGTTCTAACATCGTACGCGCCTGGTTCTGATCCATTTCATCATCAGACAGCATCAGGGCCTGGGCATACCCCAGTTGGATATCGCCATCCGTCGGTTCAAGGGCATAAGCATGTTTCATTGCACCAACCGCCGTCTGCATATCCCGGTTCGCCAGCCCTATCCGGCCGAGTAGCAACCAACCGGTCGAATCCTCTGGTTGATAGTATAGCCGAGTGCGCAGCGACAAGGTCAGGTCCTGCATCTCCTGGTCAGTCAGTTGCACGCCCTGTCCGGCAGGAGCCATCAGCTTACGGGTCAGATCCGGTAAATTAGCACTGATATTTTGCCACTGCTCGACTTTATCGTAATAACCAAACTTGGCATACAGACCATAACTCAGCACCACCACCAGCACGGAAGGTATCAGCACTGCCAGTGTCGACATCTGACGAGCTTCAACGGCCTTGCCTTGTTCGGGGATATCGTCCAGCAGAGACTGCTTCAAATCGGCAATAAGTTCGCTCTGATCGCCAACCAGACCTTCCTGGGTCTCTTCTTCCAGTTCACTGAGGCGGTCCTTGTAAAATGCTTTGTTCAGCTCGTCACGCAGGACAGTGTCATTATTCGCTTTGCGCTGGATAAGCGGTATGGCGATAAACACACAGGCAATCGTTACCAGGATAAGCGTCGCAATCCAGAATAAAGTCATTTGTGCTTATCTCCGTTTTCAGCTTCTTCCAGCAACGCCTTAAGGCGCGCTTCTTTAGCACTGTCCCATTGCTGCCCTTGGCCAGTGGTCGTTTTACTGCGACTGCGCACGACAATTACGCTAAAACCGATAGCCAGCACGGCCAGAGGACCAAGCCACAAAATAGCGGTACTGGCGGTAAATGGCGGGTTATAAGTGATAAAATCACCATAACGGGCGGTCATGTAGTCGATAATTTCCTGCTTGGACTGCCCTTGCTTAGTCATTTCGTACACTTTATGACGCAGGTCCTGAGCCAAAGCAGCATTCGAGTCTGCAATGGTATTGTTCTGACATTTCGGGCAACGCAGTGTATTACTCAGTTCCTGAAACTGGCTCTCCTGCTCCGGGCTGTCAAAATCATACACTTCGATTGCCGCCAAAGCTGAGGCAGAAACAATCAGGCTTGTCAGTATCGCGAGGATCCAACGTTTCATTGTTTCGCCTCCTGCAACAGTTTCTGATAAAGCGGCGCCAGGGTATCCTGCCAGTTGCGAGGATTGACATCGCCGACATGGCGGTAACGAATCACCCCGTTAGCATCAATCAGAAATGTCTCCGGCGCGCCGTACACACCCAGATCCAAACCCAACATACCATTACCATCAAACAGACTGATCAGGTATGGATTACCCAGATTGTTGAGCCATTTTACCGCTTTATCGCGCTGATCTTTGTAGTTCATACCGATAATTTTCACCCCCTGACCAGATAACTGGTTAAGGTACTGGTGCTCGGCATAACACGTCGGACACCAGGTTGCCCAGACATTGAGCAGCAGCGGCTCGCCTTTAAATATCGACTGATCATACAGTTTGCCGGGCTCAGCCAGATCCTCGAGACGGAAAGTTGGCACCTTCTTCCCTACCAACACTGACTCAAGCTTGGTCGGATCATCCCCTTCCGAGTTTCTGAACAATTGAGTGGCAAACACGGCTGCCAGAATCAGAAATGCCAGCAGCGGAATAAACAGAATCTTCTTATTCATGCCTTATGCCTCCTGTGCCGATGTCTTTCTGAAACGGTAGCGCTTATCACTAATGGCCAGCAATCCGCCAATCGCCATCAAAAGACCACCCGCCCAAATCCAGCGAACAAACGGTTTGTAGTAAATGCGTACCGCCCAGGAATGATTGTCATCCAGACGTTCGCCCATCGCGATATACAGGTCGCGCGTCAGGCCGCGATCAATCGCCGCTTCGGTCATCATAGAGCGCGCCGTACGATAGAAACGCTTCTCTGCGTGCATGGTGTTGAGGTACTTACCTTGCTGAGTGACCTCAAAATCGGCAATATAACCATCGTAGTTAGGGCCATCTTTATCACGCAGCCCTTTAAAGTAGAACTCGTAATCATGCAGCTGGAAACGTTCACCAGGCGCCAGGCGCACATCACGTTCAATGCTGTAGTTCTGCACCATCGCGATACCGATAATCGTCACCGCCAGCCCCAGGTGGGCCAACATCATCGCCCAGTGGCTGCGTTGCAATTTACCCAGACCGGTCAGGAAGCCGTGACGATGAGTCGCACGTTCATACAGCTCCACCGCGTGCAGGCACACAATCCATAACGCCATTACCCAGCCCATATAGGCCATGGCACTGAAATGCAGCATGGTCGTGTCAACGACTATCGCCCCAAGCAGCAGGGAGATCAGGCCGGAAATCACCATAGGTTTGATAAGTTTACTCAGGTTGTCACGCTTCCAGCGAATCAGCGGACCAATACCGAGCAGAAACGCGAACGGCACCATCAACCAGGCAAACAGCGAGTTAAAGAATGGCGCGCCGATAGAAACCGAGCCCAGCCCAAGCTGTTTATGCACCAACGGCAGCAGAGTACCAACCAGAACCACCACCAGGGCCGCGATCAGTAATACGTTATTGGCCAGCAGGGCATTCTCTCGCGATACCAGCTCAAAGTTGCCTCGCACCCGTACTGATGCGCCTTTGAGCGCAAACAGCAGCAGCGAGCCGCCAATCACAATCACCAGAAAGGCCAGGATAAAGATGCCGCGCGCCGGGTCGGACGCAAATGCGTGCACCGAAACCAGAATTCCTGAGCGCACCAGAAACGTACCGAGCAGACTCAGTGAGAACGCTGAAATCGCCAGTAACACGGTCCAGGCCTTAAACGTGCCGCGCTTTTCGGTCACCGCCAGTGAGTGAATTAAAGCGGTACCAGCCAGCCAAGGCATAAAGGATGCGTTTTCGACCGGATCCCAGAACCACCAGCCGCCCCAGCCCAGTTCGTAATAAGCCCACCATGAACCCAGTACAATGCCGACAGTCAGGAACAGCCAAGCCGCCGTCGTCCACGGACGCGACCAGCGCGCCCATGCCGTGTCCAGACGTCCGGTCATCAATGATGCAATCGCAAAAGAAAACGCCACCGAGAAACCGACATAGCCCATATACAACATAGGCGGATGGATAATCAGCCCCGGGTCCTGCAGCAGCGGATTGAGGTCGCGGCCATCGATCGGGAAGTATGGCAGAGTGCGAGTGAACGGGTTCGATGTCACGATGATAAACAGCAGGAAACCGACGCTGATCATACCCATCACGGACAGTACCCGTGCAACCGACTCTTGCGGCATGCCGCGACTAAGGGTGGCCACAGCCAGAGTCCAGCCAGCCTGAATCAGCACCCACAGCAGCAACGAGCCCTCGTGGGCACCCCAGACAGCAGTCAGACGGTAATACCAAGGCAGCTGACTGTTGGAATTACTGGCCACATACTGCACGGTAAAATCGTTGCTGTAGAAGGCCCACATCAGGATGCCGAACGACAACGCCAGCATAGTGAACATGCCCAGCGACAGAGGGCGCGCCGCATTCATCAGAGTCGCGTTGTTTTTGGCAGCGCCGATCAAAGGCAATATACTGAGCAGTAACGCCAGCGCCAGTGCCAGGATTAGGGCAAAATGTCCTATCTCTGCAATCATTGCGCACTCCCTTGTATCTGTTGCTCAGAATAATTCATCGGAGAATGGTTTTTCTGCATCGCTTCAGCAATTTCCGGCGGCATATACTCTTCATCGTGCTTAGCCAGAACTTCGAATGCTTCAACGGTAGTGGCGTCTTTCAGCACCCCCTGAGCAACAATACCCTGCCCTTCACGGAACAGGTCCGGCAGAATGCCGTCGTAAAGAATGGTCACGGTCGGCCCGGTATCACGCAGCAAAAAGCTGACTTTTAACGAGTCAGAATCGCGTTTCACCGAACCTTTCTGTACCATACCACCAATACGCAGTCGCTGGCCGACTTCCGGTTTCTTCCCGCTTTTACCGTTTACCAGCTCAGTCGGAGTATAAAACAGGTCCATATTCTGGTTCAGTGCGTACAAAATCAAACCAATCGTCGCACCGAGACCAATCAGAATGGCCAGCACAATACCGAGGCGCTTTTTTCGTCTTGGGTTCATAGTGTGTTCTCCATATTTTTTGCCGCATCAATCCGAGCCTGACGCGCGATTTTGGCCTCGACCTGCTTAAGCAGCGTCCGGCTGCGACGAACACTCGCCACCCACAAAATTAACAATGAAACAAAAGTGATACCAAAGGCGCTCCACACATAACCTGCGTAGCCTCCCATGGCAAAAAAGTCACCGATTGAGTCAAAATACATCTCATTGCCCCCCGAGCATTTTGCTGGTTGCCAGCTGGATCACCCATGGACGGTGACTCTCTTTACTGATGATCTCGTTCCGGGTACGAATCATCGCCAGAGCAGCGAACAAGAAAGCAAACCCAAAAATATTTAACAGCAACGGCCACAACATGTCGTTGGAAATGGATGGCTTGGCAAATTTGGTGATAGTGGCCCCCTGATGCAGGGTATTCCACCACTCGACAGAAAAGTGAATAATGGGCAGGTTGATGACCCCGACAATAGCCAGAATACCGGCGGCTTTTGCGGCCGTTTTCTGGTCATCAAACGCATGATACAAGGCGATGACACCCAGATAGAGGAACAGTAGAATCAGTTCGGACGTCAGACGAGCGTCCCATACCCACCAGGCGCCCCACATCGGCTTGCCCCACACCGCACCAGTGATCAGCGCGATAAAGGTATATACCGCACCAATAGGCGCCATCGCTGAAGCGGCCATGTCGGACAATTTCACCTGCCAAACCAGGCCGATAAAGGCCGCAATCGCCATCGACATATACACCCCCATCGACCAGATCGCCGCGGGAACATGAATATAAATAATTCGAAAACTATCGCCCTGCTGGTAGTCAGCCGGCGCAAAAGCCAGTCCCCAAACGGTACCGGCAGCCAGACATAACAGCGCTAAAATCACAAACCACGGCTGCAATTTACCGCATAAACGGTAAGCAGCTTCTGGTTTGGCATAGGGATGGAGCCATTTCCACATTGTTCTTTCTCACTTTGCTTCCGACACCGAATCTGTCTTGTCCGGTTTGCCAGTATGTCACGGATACAGCAGTCCGCAATCTGTCAATTGACGCTCACTCTGAGTGCTGCACTGATCGCAAATGGGGTCAGGGTCAGTGCCCCCATAAACATGGCAGCCATAATGGCCAATTGTCCGTTAAACGCCATCCCCAGCGAAGCAGCATCGATCGCTGAAGTGGCAAAAATTAAAATTGGAATATACAGCGGCAGCACCAGCAGGCTCAGCAGCACCCCACCTTTTTGCAGCCCGACGGTCAGCGCCACGCCTATAGCACCAATAAAGCTGAGGGTTGGAGTCCCCAACAGCAACGTCAATACCACGGCCAGCCAGGTATCCAAATCCAGAGACAGCAAAATCGCCAGCAGCGGACTAATCAGAATAAGCGGGACACCGGTTAACAACCAGTGCGCCAATACTTTAGAAATGACGACCACAGGTAACGGAACCGGCATCAGCATCATCTGCTCCAGTGAACCATCCTGAAAATCATCACGAAACAGACGCTCGAGCGAGAGCAGAGCAGACAGCAGCGCCGCCACCCAGACAATACCCGGTGCAATACGTGATAACAGCCCGGGCTCAGGACCTATGCTCAGCGGAAACAGGGTGATCACTATGATAAAAAACCACAGCGGATTAAAAATATCCGCCTGACGCCTAAACGCAATCAGCAGTTCACGCCGGATCACCGTGCCCATAGTTGAGAACATCAGGCATCCCCCAGTTTAATTTTACGCAGCTTGGGATTATCGGCAAACATATCCTGGTGAGTGGTCAGAACCACGATACCGCCTTGCTCAGCGTGTTTAAGAAACAACGCTTCCAACACTTTGGCACCTTGCTTGTCAATCGCAGTCAAGGGTTCATCCAGAATCCACAGTTTTTTCCGGCTGAGCCATAGTCTCGCCAACGCAACCCGTCGCTGCTGTCCGGCAGAAAGATGTGCCACCGGCACATCTTCTCGTCCCGCCAGCCCTACCTGGGTCAGCGCCTGATAGAGATCTTCACCTACTGCCGACCCGGCGTGGACTGACTGATAAAAACGCAAATTTTCCAATGCGGTTAACTCACGTTTAATCCCGGTCTGATGACCAAGAAACAGTAAGTCCTGATGATAACTGTCACGATCCGCTTCGATATTGACTTGGTTCCAATGGATAGTACCTTCATCACGATCACCAAGGCCGGTGATGATGCGCAGTAATGTCGTCTTACCCGTACCGTTACGTCCTTCGATCTGCACCAGTTCACCGGATTGAATGGTAAAAGACAATCCTTCAAACAGCGCTCTATCATCACGAATTGCGGTGAGGCTTTTTACATCCAGCATGGGCTTCTGTATCACTATTTTGGGGCGTCTATATTACCACACCCAGAAAGAGACTAAATAGACCAAGGGTATTTCGAATCACGAAACTAGGTAAGAAACTGTTAAATTTTAACAGCTTCTTACACCAACTAACCCTAAGGTATTAAGCGCATACCCTGTCATAGCCCAATAAAAAAGGAAGCCTTATGCTTCCTTATTAAGTTTGCGCCCGAGCCTATTGATAAGCTGAATTATTATGCTCAAATCAGCAGCAGATATCAGTTGCGCCGGACCGGTTTACGCGCGCTACGCTGCTGATTACCGGCAGACGAGCGCTGTTCCGGATCACTGCTTAACGGCGGAATAGCCTCACGACCTGACATTTTTTTCTGCAATGACAGCATCAACTCCGCTTCGGCCTTGGGCAGTTCACACTCTTCGATCAGCTCGTTAATATCTGCGCCCAACTTGACCATTTTCGAGGCGCGGCTGTACATCCGCCCGTCGGTATCGGCATTTTCGAGCTCTTTTAACCGTTCACTCAGATGTAAAATAATATCTTGTTGCTCGGAAACCTGCTGACCCAGCCCTACCATCACCGAACGCACTTCCAACGCTTGTTTATTGGCTTTTTGCAGTTCTTTATCAAGATGGCGGATTTGCTGGCGCAGCATATCGGAATGACGCCGTTGAGAGCGACGTACCATCAGCAATGCGAGCAAGAGCAGAACGAATAGAATAGCGCCGCCAGCAGCAAGTACGGACGGCGTTAAGCTGACCCAATCACTCATTACAGATGAGCCATTTCATCCCATTCTTCATCGCTAAGCAGCTTGTTCAGATCCACCAGAATCAGCAGCTTACCATCACGGTTGCTGACACCCTGAATGAACTTAGAACTTTCGTCTGTGCCGACACTTGGTGTGGTGTCAATTTCAGATGAACGCAGGTATACCACTTCCGCCACGCTATCAACCAGAATACCAATCACCTGGCGCTCTGATTCAATCACAATGATACGGGTGTTATCTGTCGTCTCACCTTGCATCAAACCAAATCGGGAGCGAGTATCGATAACGGTGACAACATTACCACGCAGGTTGATGATACCCAGCACGTAATCCGGAGCACCGGGAACCGGAGCAATTTCGGTATAACGCAGAACTTCACGCACCTGCATTACATTGATGCCATAGGTTTCTTCTTCTAGCTGGAACGTCACCCACTGCAGCACTTCGTCGTTAGAGTGTTCTTTTCGCACTTCAACTTCGTTAGTTTGAGACATACCTTTTCCTCTTATAGTCGTTCCCGACAAATATGTATTATTTATCCAGTGCTTTTACATCAAGACCAGCGTTTAGCATAGCGATCAATGCCTCAACATGGATCAAGGCGCACATTTTTTCTTTCACCATTCCGGCAAGCCAGGGGCGTTTACCCACCTGTTCCCGCCAGCGAACTTTGTCACTGTTAAGCAATTCCGTGCCTAAGAGTTTAGTACATGCTAATCCCCAGTGGCTTTCACCAAGCATCACAATGTACTGATAATGTTCTTTATGACTGTCGTCTCGCAGTTTTTCTGCCATGACCCACTTTGCGGTATCAACCACATCCAGCTGAGTATCACGATTGGTCTGTAACCCCAGGTACCAGACCGGTCGTCCGATCAAGTGGTTCAGGCTGCCTTTCTGATGAATCCCGCCCAGTTCATCGAGCGGAACCGCAAAGGTCACACCATTGACATCAAAATAGAGCACCTGAAAATTTTCATTGCGTACCGGGCTGTCCCAGTGACCAAGAGATCCGCCACCCGCTTGAGTTGCGGGCTCTGGCGTCGGGTCTGCTGTCACTTCAGCCTGTGGCTGTGCCACC
Source organism: Vibrio ostreae (assembly GCF_019226825.1). Lineage (NCBI taxonomy): Bacteria > Pseudomonadati > Pseudomonadota > Gammaproteobacteria > Vibrionales > Vibrionaceae > Vibrio > Vibrio ostreae. The sequence goes on along the minus strand of NZ_CP076643.1, from coordinate 310,839 downwards.
TCTGCGATGGGCTCAGTGACGCTGATGTCCGGCTCAGCCAAATCCTGTAACTCTTGTAAAGCAATGCTATCTGGCAGCTCTGCTTCGCTGTGCAGTTCCGGTTCAAGATCCCATTCCTGAATTTCGTCCACGTCAGCCGGTGTCGCCACCACCTCATGCACTGCGATATCAAGCGTGTTCTGTTCCATGACCTGTTCGAGATCAAGTTCAGCAACCGGATTACTGTTTTCCAGTTGACTGAGTAAACGCTGGACGTCATTCAGGTTGGGTAACTCGATTTCGTCCAGCTCTTGCTCAAAGAAATTCTGTTGCGCCGCAGCAGCTATCTGCGGCGCAGGTTTTAACTCTGGTGCTCGTTCTGGCTCTGGAAGCAGCTCGTCATCGCCCAGCTCTTCATCAAGCAAAGCATTGAAATAATCGTCTAAAGCCTGTTCACTCGACAGCAAAGGATTACTCATCGATGGCGAGCCTCTCTAAGAACAACAATAACTGCTTATAGGCAAATACTCCGCGGCTGCCTTCGGCAAAGTGCGAAGCTGGTAAACGTTTCAGGCTGGCATCACGAAACTTGGTATCAATCGGTACCGCTGATGTCCAGACCTGATCCGGGTAATCTTTTTTCAACTGGTTAAGCGTCTGCAATGATGCCCGGGTGCGCTTGTCATACATGGTCGGCACTATGGTGACTTTAAACGAGCGACTGCGCGACTTTTGCATAATCGCCAGTGTGCGCACCATGCGCTCCAGACCTTTCATCGCCAGAAACTCGGTCTGCACCGGGATCAAAATACGATCGCTGGCAGCCAAAGCGTTGACCATCATGACCCCCAGGATCGGAGGGCAGTCAATCAGCACATAATCGTAGCGCTGACGAAGGGCCAGCAACGCCCGTTTCAGAATCAGCCCCATGCCGCTGCGGTTACCCATTACCCGGTCCAAAGTAGCCAAAGACATATGAGCCGGAATAATATCTATCCCTTCCACATCGGTTTTCAGGATCAGCGGTTCAACGCTCTGTTCGGTATACTCACGCAACTGAAACAGGTCAAACAGGCTGGCGGGCACACCATCGGAATCATAACCAAGATACGTGGTCAGGGATGCGTGCGGATCGGTATCCACCAATAACACGCGCTTGCCCTGTTTACTTAACAAACCTGCCAGTGTAATGGTCGTGGTGGTTTTCCCCACTCCGCCTTTCTGGTTTGCTACACTCCAAACGATCATGCGCAATCCTCAGGCCAGACCAACTTCGACCAGCATTCGCTCAGCGATACGGTCTAACGGTAAATCTTCGGATGAAATACCGGCTTTGGCGACCGCTTGCGGCATACCGTAGACAACACAACTTTCTTCGTCCTGTGCCCAGATGGTCGCGCCTGCGTTCTTAAGCATACGTGCGCCTTCACGGCCATCGGCCCCCATACCGGTCAGCACCATCGACAGCACTTTATCGCTGAAAACTTTCGATGCCGAGCCAAAGGTAACATCAACACAAGGCTTGTAATTCATCCGGTCTCCGCCATCAAGAATCCGCAGCTTAGCTGCACCGGGACGTCCTTCCACCATCATCTGTTTACCGCCTGGCGCAAGATAAGCCACACCAGGACGCAGTACATCACCGTCTTCCGCTTCTTTTACCTGAATTTTACACAGAGAATTGAGGCGGCTGGCAAAAGCGGCGGTGAAGGTTGCCGGCATGTGCTGAATCAAAACTATCGGGTGCGGATAATTGACAGGCAATTTAGTCAAAATCTTCTGCAGTGCAACCGGACCACCGGTTGAGGTACCAATGGCGGTCAACTGATATTTTTTACCCGTTGCCTTAAAGCGTGCCGATACAGAAACAGGTCGACTGTGACTCAGATTGCCCGTCGACAGGCTACTGCGCTGTAGTGGCGATGCCGTCGGACTGGTCGCCGCCGGCGTCACTGGCTCGGACCGGGCAACCACCGGACGGCGCATGAACGCCTTTTTGCTCGCAATCTGCAGTACCCGTTGCTGCAGCAATGTCACCGCTTCATCACGGTTACGGGCTATGTCTTCAAACTTTTTCGGTAAGAAATCCAGCGCGCCGGAATCCAGCGCATCCAGGGTCGCCTTAGCGCCATCATGCGTCAGCGATGAAAACATCAAAATCGGGGTCGGTGTACTGGCCATGATCTCACGCACAGCCGTAATGCCGTCCATCACCGGCATCTCGACATCCATGGTGATCACGTCCGGCTTAAGGCGCTGGACTTTCTCCACCGCTTCACGCCCGTTTGTCGCTACATCAATCACTTCCAAGCGCGGCTCAGAGTTGATGATTTCGCTAACACGACGTCTGAAAAAACTCGAATCATCAACAACTAATACTCTAATCGCCATAGTTATCCTTATTGTTTAAGGTCAATCAGATTCGTGATGCAGCCGCGTACTGCTTCAACAAATCCGGCACATCAAGAATCAGTGCGATATGGCCATCACTGGTGATCGTCGCGCCAGCCATGCCCGGTGTCCCCTGCAGCAGTTTATCAAGTGGTTTAATCACCACCTCTTCCTGGCCAATCAGAGTATCAACCACAAAACCGACACGCTGATTGCCCAACTGGACAATAACCACATGGCCATGGCCTTTACGAGCTTCGACTCTGCCGGCTTGCGGAGCCAACCAGTTTTGCAAATAAAACAGCGGGATAGACTTATCACGGACGATAATGGTCAATTGACCATCAACCACGTTAGTACGACTTAAATCGAGGTGGAAGATTTCACTGACACTTGCCAGCGGCAATGCAAACGGATAACCGGCCACACCCACCATCAGGGTTGGCAGAATAGCCAACGTCAGAGGCACTTTAATGGTGATCTTGGTTCCTTTACCCATTTCCGAATCGATATCAATCATACCGTTCAGGGTATTAATCGCCGTTTTCACCACGTCCATACCGACGCCACGTCCCGAAATATCGGAGATCTTCTCTTTACTGGAGAAACCAGGCATGAAAATCAGATTGAAGCACTCTTTGCTGGTGAGACGCGAAGCGGCATCCTCATCCATCATGCCGCGTTTAACGGCAATACTACGCAGTTTATTCGGGTCCATACCGCCGCCGTCGTCGACGATAGACAGTTCAATATGGTCGCCTTCCTGCGATGCAGACAGAATCACTTTACCGGTGCGCGGCTTACCCGCTTTTACCCGGTCTTCCGGCATTTCAATCCCGTGGTCAACCGAGTTACGCACCAAGTGGATCAGCGGATCCGCCAGCGCCTCAACCAGGTTTTTATCCAGGTCGGTCTCTTCACCGCGCATCTCCAGCACGATGTCTTTTTTCAGGCTGCGAGCCAAATCACGTACCACGCGCGGGAAACGACCGAACACTTTCTTGATCGGCTGCATGCGCGTTTTCATCACCGCGCCTTGCAGATCGGCGGTCACCACATCCAGGTTAGAGACGGCTTTCGACAAATCTTCGTCATTACTGTTCAGACCCAGGCTGAGTAGACGGTTACGAACCAGAACCAGTTCACCGACCATGTTCATAATGGTATCCAGTGTCGACGTATCAACACGAACGGTGGCTTCTGCCTGCGTTTTCTTAGCAGCGCCGCCCGCAGCAACTTCACGTTTCTCTGCCGGTTCTTCAATCACTTTAGGCGCTGGCGCGGCAGCGGCCGGCGCCGCCTTCGGTGTTTGCGCTTGCGAAGCTTTTGCAGCTGGCGCAGCGGCAGGCTTGGCCGTTGGCGCTTTCGCCGCAGGCTGCAGGTTTTCACTGGCTGGGCGCGTCGCCATGTCGAGCTCTTCGATAGACGGGCCTTTGCCTGCACCATGCAGTTCATCAAGCAGCTTTTCAAACTCTTCGTCGCTCATCAGGTCGCTGTCAGAAGACGAAGCCGAAGAGGCCGGCGCTTTCGCAGTAGGTGCAGCCGCAGACTCACTCTCTTTGCCAGGTGCGCCACCTTTACCATGCAGCTCATCGAGAAGACGTTCGAACTCGTCATCTGTGATATCACCGTCCGCTTGGCTGTTGGTCGACGCTGCAGTCGGGGCAGGACTTACGGCGGCAGGTGCGGCCGCTTTAGCGCCTGGAGCAGCACCTTTGCCATGCAGCTCATCCAGCAACTTTTCAAATTCATCCTGAGTAATGTCATCGATCGAATCGGCAGCCAGCGCACTACGGGTAGCAGGCTCGGCCACAGCATCGTCCATCACAGGCTCATCTTCCGCGACCGGCTCTTCTTCAACACTGACTTCAGCCACCTCGGCTTGCGCTGAGATGTCTTCGTCCTGCGACTCCGGTTTGCATAAATGATGGAGCTCTTCCAGCAGCTCAGGGTCAGCAGCTACCAGTGGTTCACGATCTTGTACCGCACGAAACTGTTCATTGACGGTATCCAATGCACGAAGCATTGTATCCATCAGACCGGCTGTTACAGAGCGCTGTCCGTTACGCAAAATATCGAACACGTTTTCTGCGCCATGGCAGGTCTCAACCAGTTCCGTCAGCGCTAAGAAACCCGCACCACCTTTGACGGTATGAAAACCGCGGAAAATTGCGTTTAAAAGATCGCGGTCTTCCGGATTATTCTCAAGTTCAACCAACTGTTCGGACAGCAAATCGAGAATTTCGCCAGCCTCAACCAGAAAGTCCTGAAGAATATCTTCGTCTAAATCGTAGCTCATACGTTACCCCTAAAATCCAAGACTCGATAGCAGGTCATCTACTTCGTCTTGAGATGAAACCGCGTCACTGCGTTCATGAGGGTTCATAATCGGTCCCTCAGGCTCAGTTAATGCTTTCTTACTTTTCTCTTGTTGTTCTATTTGTTCACTGCCGAACACAGTCAGAATCTCGACCAGACGCTGCTCTACCTCGTTGACGAGAGTAATCACGCGGCGAATGATCTGCCCGGTCAGATCCTGGAAATCCTGAGCCATAAGTATTTCGGTAAGTTGACCGCGCAACTCGCTGCTGTCACCTTCTACCTGAGACAGCAAACCGTCAATTCGATGACACAGCGCTTTGAACTCACTCAGCTCGATTTTACCATGCATCAGTTGGTTCCATTGCGGACGAACCTGAAGCAGACTTTCATGCAGACTGTCTGCAATCGGCATGCAGCGATCAACGGCATCCATGGTTTTGTTGGCGGCCACTTCGGTTTTTTCGATCACGTAATGCAAGCGATCGCGTGCATCAGGAATCTCATCATTGGCAATTTCACTCATTCGTTCATCGACGTGAAACTGCTTGAGAGAATCGTGAAGATCACGTGTTAAGGCGCCAATCTCCTTGAACATTGGGTTGCTTTCTGACTCATAAATACGCTTAAGCAGAAGGTTAGCCTGATCTTGCTGACCTTCTTCAAGCAAATGAACGAGTTCTCTGGCTTGTTCTAATGAAATCATTGTGTCGTTAGCCTTCCACGCGTTGAATAGAGCAAACTTTTGTCTATGCGACAGTTTTTATAGACGCTCGAAGATTTTTTCTAATTTTTCTTTTAACGTTGCAGCGGTGAAAGGCTTCACGATGTAGCCGTTAACGCCAGCCTGAGCCGCTTCGATGATCTGCTCACGTTTCGCTTCAGCAGTGATCATCAGAACAGGAAGATGCTTCAGTTCGGCATCGGCACGAATGTTTCTGAGCAGGTCGATACCTTGCATACCCGGCATGTTCCAGTCAGTTACCACGAAATCAAAATCACCTTTTTTAAGCATAGGCAATGCCGTCAGTCCGTCATCCGCTTCCTGAGTATTGTTGAAACCCAGGTCACGAAGCAGGTTCTTTACGATACGGCGCATTGTTGAAAAGTCGTCAACAATAAGGATTTTCATGTTTTTATTCAAAATTGCCTCCACTGAGTTCGAAATCAGTGATAGTTAGTCGTTCTGTGTCCATGAACTCAATTTGGTTCGCAGACGTTGCATTGATTGGCTTAGTATCTGGCTCACTCGGGACTCACTCACCCCCAGTACCTCACCAATTTCTTTCAAGTTTAGCTCTTCATCATAATAGAGCGAAAGTACTAAAGCTTCACGCTCGGGCAGCGATTTTATCGATGCGACCAGGGCTTCCCGGAATGCATCATCAGCCACTCCTTTGAACGGAGTGTTATCTTCTGCATCATCGACCGGTGAGATGGCGTCATCAGTCACACCCAAGTCTTCAATTCCGACAATTCTGGAACAGTTTATATCGGTTAGTACACTATGGTATTGATCTAATGACATTCCCATGTGTTTAGCAACTTCTGAATCGGTTGGGTCGCGATTGAGCTCCCCCTCCAACACCGCAATCGCCTGGCTGATTTCCCGATTGTGTTTATGTACTGAGCGTGGCACCCAGTCCCCACGCCGGATATCGTCGAGCATCGCACCCCGAATCCGTATCCCGGCATAGGTTTCAAAACTTGCACCCTTACTTCCGTCGTAGTTCTTTTGCGCTTCAAGCAAGCCGATCATGCCGGCCTGGATTAAATCTTCAATAAGTACACTGGGAGGCAGGCGCCCGATTAAGTGATGAGCTATACGCTTAACCAGTACGGAATACTTTTCCAGAAACAGAGTCTGGCTGTTCACGGTTCCGAACTGATTATAAGTAAGCGCTTTATTCACCAAATGATTCCCCTACAATTTCGGTCCGGTTGAGCAATCGTTCCACAAAGAACTCCAGATGCCCGCTTGGCGTTTTCGGAATCGGCCATGTTAACGCCTTATTGGCCAAAGAGCTAATCGCCAATGCGGCAGGGGAACGCGGAAACGCATCTACCACGATTCTCTGCCGTTTCACCGCCTGACGAACATTATCGTCCAGAGGAATACAGGCGACGAGTTCCATACTGACATTTAAGAAACGCTCCGTGACCAAAGTCAACTTGGCGAACAATTCCCTGCCTTCACGATAGCTTCTAACCATGTTGGCGACAATCTTAAATCGCTGAACCTGGTGTTCACGACTCAAAAGTTTGATCAGTGCATAAGCATCGGTGATAGAAGTCGGTTCGTCGCAGACCACAACAACCACATCTTGCGCCGCACGAGAAAAGCTCACCACCATGTCAGAAATACCGGCTGCGGTATCCACCAGCAGGATGTCCATTTCATCTTCCAGCGAGCCGAATGCACGAATCAGGCCTACGTGCTGAGCATGCGAGAGCTCCGTCATTGACTGGGTACCCGATGTAGCCGGAATGATCTTGATGCCATGCGGACCTTCCACGATCGCATCTTTAAGCTCACATTCACCCGCCAGTACATGACCGAGGTTTCGTTTCGGACGAATCCCCAGCATGACATCGATATTCGCCAGTCCCAGGTCAGCATCCAGCACCATGACTTTTTTACCCTGACGCGCCATACAAATGGCCATGCCCAGAGTCACGTTTGATTTGCCCACACCACCTTTGCCGCCAGTCACCGCGATGACTTTGGTTACGGAAGGTTGGGTTAAACGACGTAAGCCGCTTGCTTGGTCATATATCATTTTGTTTGTCATATCTGTCTGCCGCCTAGAATCTCTCTGCATCACTGTTCCAGTAGTGAGGTTCATTCTCTGTCGACTTTTCTAGTAACTCATTCGCCTTCGCCACCATGTATTTGGGCTGGGCAATCACTATGTCTTCGGGTACACGCTGACCATTGGCGATATAAGCCACTGGCAGCGAATTCTGAACAACAACACTGACAAATTCACCTAAGCTCAAACACTCATCAAGCTTAGTCATAATGCACCCCGAAAGAGGAATTCTTCTAAAGTGCTCAATGGTTTCCTGCAACACTTTGCGTTGTGCAGTTGCGGGTAATACCAGGTAACTGTGGATGACTTCGCCACTCTCCTGCATCAGGGTGTCGAGCTGCTCCGACAAACGTACATCACGCTGTCCCATACCCGCGGTATCAACCAGAATCAGACGACGATTACGCAGTTGGTATATTACATCGGCTAACTCTTTGGAATCTTTAGCGACTCTTACCGGGCAACCCATAATTCGTCCGTAAATAGACAATTGTTCGTGGGCACCGATACGGTAAGTGTCAGTGGTGACCAGGGCGACATTGTCGGAGCCGAACTCCATCGCAGCCCGGGCCGCCAGTTTAGCGACAGTCGTGGTTTTACCGACCCCGGTCGGTCCGAGCAGGGCCACCACACCACCACGCTTGAGAATATCTTGCTTAACCACCGGAACCTGATCCGACACCAGGCCCAGCAGCGCTTTCCACGCTTTCTGTGGCTGGGTGTCTTCCGGAATATAGCACGCCAGTTGATCCGCCAGATCCAGTGACACGCCCATCCGTTCCAGACGCTTTATCAGCATGGCGCGCAGCGGTTCACGTCGCTCCACTTCCTGCCACATCAGACCAGAGACCTGATGCTCGAGCAGGCGACGGATCGAGTTCATCTCTTCACGCATACCTTCCAGCTCTTCAGCGCTCAGTGAGCTCTCTTTCTGGCGCTCCCGTTCATAGCGGGAAGGATCGAGACGCGGACGGGAAGCCGGTTCAGCACGCTCTTCTCCCAGCAGTCTGGCAAGCGGTGAGTCGCTTTTGATCTGAGCGCTGCTTTCGGAGGAACGTGAGCCAGACTGACGCTTAAGTAATGCTGACAGCGAATCTTCGTTTTCAGCGCGATACGTAGGTTCTTCATCCTGAACCTCACCGCCCTGGCTGTACTGTCTGAGCATATTGGCAAAGCGCTTGGTCATTGAGCTGTCTGAGCCCGGACCTTTTTTCAGACTGACCCGGTCTTCTTCCAGCTCACGGCGTGTTGCTGCCTGTTGCAGCTTAGGCGATGCCTGAGTGCCGATATGTCTTGGCTGAGAGCCGTACGATTTGGCCGCTGCTGGGGCTGCAGCAGACGCTGTTTCCCCATCTACAGCCGCGACGATTTCGACGCCTCCTGCGACTTTTTTGTTCGACATGATCACTGCGTCTGCGCCAAGTTCTTCTTTCACTTGCAGCAGAGCGGTCCTCATGTCTTTGGCAAAAAATCGTTTAATTTTCAAAGCGGCTATCCATTATCAATGTGATGAGTCTGCAACCTTTAAACAGACATCCATTCCGGATGGAGGGAATGTCTGAACTTAGTTACCGACCGCCTGCACAATTCGAATTTGTTTCTCGTCAGGAATTTCCTGATACGACAGCACTCTCAGGTTCGGAATCGTATTCTTCACAAACTTCGCCAGCGTAGAACGCAGCACACCTGAGGTCAGCAGTACCGCCGGCTCACCTTTAAGCTCTTGCTCCTGAGTCGCCTGACTCAGAGACATCTGCAGGCGTTCTGCCAGACCCGGTTCAATACCGGCGGATTCACCACCTGAAGCCTGCATGGTTTGATGCAATATTTGTTCCAGCTCTGGTATCAGGGTGATAACGGGTAACTCTGGTTCTATGCCATTGATTTCCTGAACGATTAGTCGTTTCAGAGCGATGCGGACAGCGGCGGTCAATATGTCGGGTTCTTGACTCTTACTGGAGTATTCGGACAGCGTCTGGACTATGGTGCGGATATCACGAATCGGAATCGCTTCATGCAGCAGATTCTGCAACACCTTGACAACAACACCGAGACTGATTTGATCCGGGACAAAACCTTCCACCAGACGCGGTGCGGTGCGGCCCAGCATTTCCAGCAGGTTCTGCACTTCTTCATGCCCGATAAGCTGCGCGGCGTTGTTGGTCAGTAGCTGGCTGAGATGAGTGGCCAGCACCGTTGAGGAATCAACGACAGTGTAGCCCAGAGCCTGCGCATGCTCGCGCTGATCTTCGCGAATCCACACGGCTTCCAGGCCAAAGGCCGGATCGTAGGTCTGCTCACCGTCGATCATGCCATACACCTGACCTGGGTTGATGGCCAGCTCCTGGTCCGGACGGATTTCCGCCTCACCTACCGCGACACCCATCAGAGTAATGCGGTAACTGTTCGGCGTCAGTTCCAGGTTGTCGCGGATATGTACCGGCGGAATCAGGAAGCCAAAGTCCTGCGACAGTTTCTTGCGCACCCCTTTCACCCGCTCCAGCAGCTCTCCGCCCTGATCACGGTCAACCAGAGGAATCAGACGGTAGCCCACTTCAAGGCCGATAATATCAACCGGCTGTACGTCATCCCAGGACAGCTCTTTGGGTGGTGCGGCTTCACCTTCGATTTTGGCCGGTAACTTGGCTTCATCCGATGCTTGTTTCTGCTTACGTTGAATAAGATAAGCACCACCGCCAGCCAGGCTTGCCAGTAGCAAAAAAGCGAAATGAGGCATACCGGGCACAACCCCCATCACACCCAGTATCGCAGCGGTGATCATCAGGGCTTTCGGGTTATCGAACAACTGGAACACCACCTGTTGTCCCATGTCCTCATCGGTATTTTGACGCGTTACCATGATCGCGGCACCGATCGACAGCAGCAGCGACGGGATCTGTGCCACCAGACCGTCACCAATCGTCAGCAGGGTATAAATCTGAATCGCATCACCAAAACCGAGGTCATACTGAATCATACCAATCGACAGGCCACCGATGATGTTAATGAACAGAATCAGGATACCGGCGATGGCGTCACCTTTCACGAACTTGGACGCACCATCCATTGAGCCGTAAAAATCGGCTTCTTTGGTCACTTCAAAACGGCGCACACGAGCCTGTTCCTGATCAATCAGGCCGGCGTTCAGATCAGCATCAATCGCCATCTGCTTACCAGGCAAAGCATCGAGCGTAAAGCGAGCGCTTACTTCCGAAATACGGCCGGCACCTTTGGTCACCACCATAAAGTTGATGATCATCAGAATCAGGAACACCACCAGACCCACGGCATAGTTACCGCCAATCACCACGTTACCGAACGCCTCGATCACATTACCGGCCGCATCGCCCCCTTCATGACCATACAGCAGCACTACCCGGGTCGATGCCACGTTCAGAGCCAGACGCAACAGGGTTGCGATCAGAAGCACAGTCGGAAAAGCGGCGAAATCGAGCGGTCTGCGGGTATAGACCGTGACCAGCAGCACCACCATCGACAAGGCGATGTTGAAGGTAAAAAACAAGTCGAGCAGAAACGCCGGTATCGGCAATACCACCATTGCCAGCGTAGCCAGCACCATGACAGGCGCGCCAATCGCCGGCATGCTGCGTTGGGGAATATTGGGTAATTTGTCCGCAAATGGCAGAGTAAACTTCATAGGCCTGTAAGCATTAAGTAATTGAGTCAATCGGCGCGACTGCGCGTCGCCACAATGGTGCTGAATTGGCTTGAGGATGCAAGTTTTAGTCCAGCCATTACTGTCAAAAACTTGGCAACGAGTCGGGGGATGGTGAGATTCGGTTTGGGTGACAGGATATTGTCAGTCAGCTCAGTGGCATAATGAGCACGGCTTGCGCAACATTGGCAAAAAACAAACATCAAAAGAGATAAAAAAGCCGCGATCTGCAGCTTTTTCTCAGTTGGTATAGCAAGCGCTAGCGCCGTCGGTGTTGCTTTCTCAGCAGCTAAAAATGTCTCGGCGGCTGATACTGTCTTGGCGTTTGAAACCGGATTAAGGGTGTACGTTCCACGCCACTTTACCCTGACGGGTATGCGGATCAAAATCGATACACATCATGCCCGAAGTCGGGAACATCGGCGGTACCATATCAGCCACAAATTCTGCCGCCAGATAGCCGACCAAAGGCAGGTGGGAAACCAACAGCAGGCTCTCTATCGGCTCTACATCAACCAGAGCGGAAATATACTCAAATACATCGCTGGCCTGCCCATAGGGCGTAATATCGTCACAAATCTCAATTTGTCGTGCAGCAAAGTAACGCGACACTTCCTGCCAGGTCTGCTGAGCGCGTAAATAAGGGCTGACCAGCACCTTATCCAGATGACCCATTTGCTGTTGCTCGAGACACACCCGCGCAACCGCGACAGACTCACTGCGACCTCGGTCTGTCAGGGCTCGCTCTGCATCACTGGCTGCGTAATGATGAGCTTCGCCGTGACGCATGATAAAAATCTTCATTGTGTATAACCTACTTTGCTCAAAGACACACGGCAGTCATTGCTGCTCGCCGCCGATTATAACAGCACGCGGTGTAAAGACTTAGACCGCGGTAACAGTCTATTAAAAACGCGCTATTGGGACTACAATGACATTCTGCAAAAAAAACACCGGCTTGCATTTGCGCCGCCGTGTTTCAACGCCATAATTACACAAAGCCCCAGCGGAGAATATCTGTGCACATAAGCCCAAATGATTCAAATAGCTACCGACACCTGACTCTTTCCAACGCGTTGCGTGTGCTGTTGATCCACGATGAAAGTGCCCAGAAGTCCGCTGCCGCATTAGCCGTTAAAGTCGGCCACTTTGACGACCCGGCTGATCGCCAGGGTCTGGCTCATTATTTAGAGCACATGCTGTTTTTAGGCACGCGAAAATACCCTAAAGTGGGCGAGTTTCAAAGCGTTATTAGCCAGCACGGCGGCAGCAATAACGCCTGGACCGGTACAGAACATACGTGTTTCTTCTTTGATATTGCCCCAAACGTATTTGAAAAAGCGCTGGATCGTTTCAGTCAGTTTTTCACCGCCCCCCTGTTTAACGCGGAAGCACTCGACAAAGAGCGCCACGCGGTTGACTCAGAATATAAGCTCAAACTGAGCGATGATTCTCGTCGCTTATACCAGGTGCAGAAGGAAACGATCAATCAGGCTCATCCATTTGCCAAATTTTCCGTGGGTAACCTGGATACACTCGGTGACCGCGCGGGCAGCTCGATCCGCGATGAGATCATTGCCTTTCATCAGCAACATTATTCGGCCGATTTAATGACTCTGGTGGTGATTGGTCCGCATACACTTGATGAGCAGGAAGAGTGGGTCCGCGACAAGTTCAGCGCTATTGTAAATAACAATCTGGCTGACAAGCAGGTCGATGAACCTTTCGTTACCCGCGCGCAAACCGGTCTGCTGATTCAGGTCGAGCCGATGAAAGAAATCCGCAAGTTACTGCTCAGTTTCCCAATGCCAAGTACCGATGCGTATTATCAGCGCAAACCGCTGTCCTACTTTGCCCATCTGATTGGCTATGAAGGTGAAGGCAGTTTATTGCTGGCTCTGAAAGACAAAGGCTGGGTCACCTCCCTCTCCGCGGGCGGCGGCGCCAGCGGCAGTAATTATCGCGAATTTTCCATCAGTTGTACCCTGACGCCACTTGGCCTTGACCATGTCGACGACATCATCCGGGCGCTGTTTACCACGATAACCGAGATCCGGGACCACGGGCTGGATGAATGGCGTTATATGGAAAAGCGGGCCGTACTGGAATCGGCATTTCGTTTTCAGGAAAACTCGCGTCCGCTCGATATTGCCAGCCACCTGGTCATCAACATGCAGCACTACCGGGCAGAAGACACCATCTACGGCGACTACATGATGCAGGCCTACGATGAAGTGCTGTTGCAGGAGTTGCTGCAGTATCTGGTGCCGGATAATTTACGCGCCACCCTGATTGCTCAGGATGGGGAGTTCGATAAGCAGGCCGAATGGTATTTTACTCCTTACAGTGTCCGTCCGTTCAGTGATGATGAACTGAGCCGTTTTGCCAGCCCGGCCACTGAACTGGCACTACGCCTGCCAGGCAAAAACCCGTTCATATGTGAGCAGCTGGATCCCAAACCACTGCTCGGCACTCGCCACCTGCCCCATATCCTGCAGGACTTACCCGGCTTTCGTCTCTGGCACTTGCAGGATGCTGAGTTCCGCGTCCCTAAAGGGGTGATTTATATTGCCATCGACAGCCCCCACTCCGTGGCGACCACGCGCAATATCGTTATTACACGCCTGTGCGTGGAGATGTTTCTAGACACGCTGGCCAAAGAGACCTATCAGGCGGAAATTGCCGGTATGGGCTACAACATGTATGCCCATCAGGGCGGTGTGACTCTGACCTTATCCGGATTCAGCCAGAAGCAACCTGAGCTGATGAAAATGATCCTCGACAAATTTGCCCGGCGCGAATTCAGCCAGCCCCGTTTTGCCACCGTCAAACAACATTTATTACGCAACTGGCGTAACGCCGCGCATGACCGTCCGCTGTCGCAACTGTTCAATGCCATGACCGGTCTGCTGCAGCCCAACAATCCGCCTTACCAGCAGTTGGTCGAGGCCTTGGAAACCATTGAAGTGGGTGAACTGGCTAAGTTTGTCGAAAACATCCTGGCCGAACTGCACATTGAAATGTTTGTTTACGGCGACTGGCAGGAACAAGATGCCCACAGCATGGCAGAAGTGCTGAAAAATGCGCTGCGGATGCAGAATCAAAGCTACGAGGAATCGCTCCGGCCTCTGGTGATGCTTGGCCGTAACGGTACCTTCCAACGAGAAGTGATTTGCGATCAGGATGATTCCGCTGTGGCGGTTTATTATCAGTCGCGTGATACCGAACCGCGCAGTATTGCCCTCTATTCACTGGCCAATCATCTGATGTCGGCGACTTTCTTCCACGAAATTCGTACCAAACAGCAGTTGGGTTACATGGTCGGCACCGGCAACATGCCGCTTAACCGCCACCCTGGGATGGTACTCTACGTTCAATCCCCGAATGCTGCTCCGGCCGACTTAATCAGCTCGGTGGACGAGTTTCTTAATGCCTTCTACCTGGTGCTGCTTGAGCTAAGCGATTACCAGTGGCACAGCAGTAAACGCGGATTATGGAATCAAATCGCCACTCCGGATCAAACACTGCGCACCCGCGCGCAGCGTTTGTGGGTAGCCATAGGCAACAAAGACTGGACCTTCAACCAGCGTGAACAGGTACTGGAAGAGCTCAAAAAGCTGACGCGCTCAGATATGATCCGCTTTGTGGTCAATGAGCTCAAACCGCGTACCGCTAACCGGCTTATCATGCATACTCAGGGTAATGCTCACCATGACGCAAAGCCCCTGCAACAGGGAAAAGAAATCGGCTCGATTGAAGAGTTCCAGCTGCGACCTAAAGCATACGACCTCGGCTAACTCAGCACGCGCAGTCGGGATTCGGCGCCTGTTCCGATTCGACAATCGTTTTCAGGGTGTGGGGGTGCAGTTTGATACACACTCCCTGCCACTTAAACGCCACGGTCGGATTATTGAGCCTCTCCCCTTGGCCTTTTGGGCTGGAGAGTTTAATTGTTACGCCTTGCTCTGCTAATCCATCCCAACCCGCGGCCAGTGCCGGAAACTGTTGCTGTATATCCGCCACAAACGCC
The DNA here is from genome assembly GCF_019226825.1 of Vibrio ostreae. NCBI lineage: Bacteria > Pseudomonadati > Pseudomonadota > Gammaproteobacteria > Vibrionales > Vibrionaceae > Vibrio > Vibrio ostreae. The sequence goes on along the minus strand of NZ_CP076643.1, from coordinate 295,631 downwards.
TCTGCGCTGACCGCCTGCGATGGCACAACAAACTCCACATGCTCCCAACTTTGCTCGGGATAGATTTTGCCTGGCGCCGGATACGGCAATTCCAGACACGCGATATGCCAGGGGCCAGCGGCCAGAGGCTGGTCAAATTCCAGCACAATAATCGCCCGACAGTTGATCTCGGCCGAGGAGATTTGTCGGCCGCTTTTAAGCCACTCTTGATGCGCAGCTTGCGCTAACTTCGGGTCATTAATACGCAGTGCAATATGGTCCAGAGTATGACCAGATAAATCTATATGCAAAAGAGCAGATAACTGCTGAATTTTCTGGATAAAGTCGTCAAGTTTGTCTTTCATTTGAACAGGATGAAGGCCTGATTCCATTAGCGCTTGAAGCATTTTTACTTTCCCAAACCATCTTTTATCGGCGATGGTACCAAGATTAAGCTGAAAAGTAGAAATTTTCGTAATTTTGTCCCTATAAGCCCGGTAATAAAATTGCTATGATGTGCGCCAATTTATGAACAAGATCAAGATATGCATTCACTTCTGCCGAGTGAGCTGATGCATACCGAAACAATTCCCAGAATTGAAGGACACGCAAGTGAATATCCAAGCACTGATTAATGACAAAGTATCTCAGGCTCTTGAAGCCGCTGGCGCACCTGCAGGCAGCCCTGCAGCCGTTCGCCAATCCGCAAAACCACAGTTTGGTGATTACCAGGCCAACGGCGTAATGGGCGTGGCAAAGAAATTGGGTACAAATCCGCGCGAATTCGCGCAGAAAGTCTTGGATGTTCTGGAACTGGATGGCATCGCCAGCAAAACCGAAATTGCCGGTCCTGGCTTTATCAACATCTTCCTGAGCGAAGAGTTCCTGGCTAAACAAGCGGATGTCGCTCTGGCAGATGAGCGTCTGGGTGTCGCCATCGAAGAGCAACAAACCATTGTTGCCGACTACTCAGCACCAAACGTTGCGAAAGAAATGCACGTCGGTCACCTGCGTTCAACCATCATCGGTGACGCTGTCGTTCGTACGCTTGAATTCCTCGGCCACAAAGTGATTCGTGCCAACCACATCGGTGACTGGGGTACTCAGTTCGGTATGCTGATTGCCAACCTGGAGCGCGTACAACAAGAGTCTGGTGAAGTGTCCATGGAACTGGCAGACCTGGAAAGCTTCTACCGTGAATCGAAAAAGCTGTACGACGAAGATGCAGAATTTGCTGAGCGTGCGCGTAACTACGTAGTGAAACTGCAAGGTGGAGATCAGTTCTGTCTAGATATGTGGAAAAAGCTGGTTGACGTGACCATGATTCAGAACCAGCGTAACTACGACCGCCTTAACGTTTCTCTGACCCGTGATGATGTCATGGGGGAAAGCATGTACAACGACATGCTGCCAACTATCGTGGCGGATCTGAAACAGAAAGGTCTGGCGCAGGAAGATGACGGTGCCCAAGTCGTTTACCTGGACGAATACAAAAACAAAGAAGGCGAGCCGATGGGTGTGATCATCCAGAAACGTGACGGCGGCTACCTATACACCACAACGGACATCGCGTGTGCGAAATACCGTTACGAGACTCTGGGTGCCAACCGCGTTCTCTACTTCATCGACTCACGTCAGCATCAGCACCTGATGCAAGCCTGGACCATCGTACGCAAAGCGGGCTATGTACCGGACGAAGTAAGCCTGGAGCACCATGCGTTCGGTATGATGCTGGGTAAAGACGGTCGCCCGTTCAAAACCCGTGCCGGTGGTACAGTACGTCTGGCTGATCTGCTGGATGAAGCAGAAGAGCGGGCTAAAGCACTGATTGAGTCTAAAAACGCCGAACTGAGCGCGGAAGAGAAAGCAGAAATTGCCAGCACTGTGGCGATGGCAGCGGTGAAATACGCTGACCTTTCTAAGCACCGCACTACAGATTACGTGTTCGACTGGGACAACATGCTGGCATTTGAAGGTAACACAGCCCCTTACATGCAATACGCATACACCCGTGTGGCGTCTATCTTTGCTAAAGCTGGCGTCACTCAGGACAACATCGAAGGTGATATCCAAATCACTGATGAAAAAGAGAAAGCTCTGATTGCTAAGCTGCTGCAATTTGAAGAAGCCGTGCAAATGGTATCACGTGAAGGTCAGCCACACATTCTGTGTAGCTACCTGTTTGAACTGGCGGGTCAATTCTCGAGCTTCTACGAAGCGTGCCCAATCCTGATCGCAGAAGATGCAGCAGTGAAGCAGAGCCGTCTCAAGCTGGCTGCACTGACCGCAAAAACCATCAAACAAGGTTTGTCACTGCTGGGCATCAATACGCTGGAACGTATGTAAACGCGCAACCGGCAGGCTTTGTTGTCACAAGCTTGTGGCACTAACAACCGCTGCGAAGGCTGGCCTGAGGTCAGCCTTTTTATTTGTTCGCTGTTTTTTATCTACATCGTACTGATTCTTATCGATAAGACTGGTGTTTTTATAGATAAACAGCATTGAACTCCGCCACCAACCAAGATGTTTAGCTGCTGCGTCCGAACGCGGCTTGGGGTTATAATGCTGGTACTGTGGTTGCAGTGTGTTGCCTGTCAGTCACACAGGCAGTGATCGCTTCATTACTGACCCCGTTTCCGGTTCGATGACTGCCCTATACCACCAACACGTTTGTACGGATAACTATCATGAGCTTTGAACTTCATCCTCAACTGGCCAAAGATACCGATGTGATCGGCCACTTTCCTCTTTGTGTTGCCCTGCTGCATAAAGATTCTGCCGTGCCCTGGGTTATTCTGGTGCCAAAAAAAGCCCATCTGAAAGAACTGCATCATCTGCCAATGCATGAACAGCAGCAATTTCTGCTAGAATCTCAAGCGATCAATCAGGCTCTGGAAGCCTTATTTCAACCGGATAAGCTTAATCTGGGCGCACTGGGCAACATGGTACCTCAGCTGCACATTCACCACATTGCCCGTTTTAAGGATGACATTGCCTGGCCCGGGCCTGTATGGGGAAATACTCAGGGTGAGACGCGCAGCGAAGCTGAGCAAGAGACGATGCTGCGCAAACTGCGCAGCGTATTGTCACTAAGCACTCTGTTCGTTGCTGTATAGAATGTTCGTTGCTGTATAGAATGTTTGTCGCTGTATAAAAAGTCTATCGCAAAAGAAACCGCTATTGATCACGCTTATTCTCTTGCAGGGCTGACACTTGGTCCGTAAAGACGCAAAAGCCGCCTGTTAAGCAAGCGGCTTTTGGTTATCGCAGCACTGACGTTCCGGTTCTACATCGTCACGGTCACAGACAACGCCTGCGCCTGATTAATCGCATAGCGCACCCGGGTCACATGCTGGGCGCAATTAGTATCAATAAAGCGCGAAATCACCCCTTTGCGTATCCAGACACTGAGCATGGCATCCACACCATCCTCACTCAGAGCAAAACGACGGGCTAACTCTTTCCGTGACATGGATCCGTGTTCGGCAATCGTCTGTTTCAGCTGATTAAGTATCATGCGATGGTCACCTCGAAATGTTGTTGTCGCCGCCCCGTGCGTTTCAGTAACCAGAATACCAGCAACGCAGAAGCGAGCACTGCGACAATCCATAAACTGCTGCTGAGCGGACTCTCCGCCAGATGCGCAGCCTGATTGAACAATATCGCCCCGGCGTAGGCCAGCCCCATGGTCCACACAGCAATAAAGCGCGCAAAACGGCCACCAAACTCACGAACATAAGCGCCCATCGCCGCCACACAAGGTGTATAGAGCAGAATAAATATCAGGTAGGAAAACGCCGCATAACCAGAGCTGAAATGGCTGTGCAGATTTCCGAACAATGCAGCGTCCACCTGCTGATCAGCGGCTGCCGAAGCACTATCGGTTAAGTCACCCACTTCGATCCCCAGCGGGTCACTAAAATTCAGCCCCGTCAGGTTATCGGCGATGGACCCGACCGCCTGTTGCAAGCTGGCCAGCAAATCATAGTCGGCATTATCCGATTGGGATGAGGTATAGAGATTATTAAGGGTCCCAACCACCGCCTCTTTGGCGAAGATGCCAGTAATAATACCCACGGTCGCCTGCCAGTTGTCCGCTTCAATCCCTATCGGCGCAAATACCGGCGTCACTATCTGGGCTGCTCTGGACAGGAGCGAATTACCGCTGTCCTGGTTGCCGAACGAGCCATCCGGGCCGAGCGAGTTAAGGAAGCTAAGAATGGCCACCACCATGACAATGGTCTTCCCCGCACCAAGCACGAAACGTTTGAGCTTGTGCCAGGTTTTAATCGCCACATTGCGCAGCGTCGGCAGCTCGTAATCCGGCATTTCCATTACAAAGCTGTCACTGGTACCCGGATAAAGGGTTTTCTTCAGCACCCAGCCCGTGAACACCGCAGCCACAATACCCAGGAGGTACAAACCAAACACGATGTTTTGACCGAGATCCGGAAAGAATGCCGCAGCAAACAACGCATATACCGGCAGACGCGCGCCACAGGACATGAAAGGAGCCATCGATGCAGCCAGTTTGCGTTCCCGCTCCTGATCCAGGGTTCGAGTGGCCATGATTGCCGGCACATTACAACCAAACCCAAGAACCAGAGGCACAAAGGCTTTACCCGGCAGACCAATTTTCTGCATCACCTTATCAAGCACAAAGGCGGCACGTGACATATAACCTGAGCTTTCCAGCAGGGCCAGAAACAAGTACAGACAGGCAATGACCGGGATAAAGGTCGCGACCGTCTGCACACCACCGCCAATTCCGTCCGCCAGCAGAGTCACCAGCCAAACCGGCAGATGGTCATCCAGCAGATAGTGGCCACCATCCACCAGTAATGCTCCGACACCAATATCAAAGAAGTCGATAAAAGCACTACCGATGTTGATGGAAAACATAAACATCAGGTACATCACCACAAAGAAGAACGGCACCCCGACCCATTTGTTCAGAATCACTCGGTCGGCTTTTTCGGTAAAACTGTGGCTGAGCTTACCTTCACTGCGGCGTACCTGCTGGCACAACTGGTGTAAATAGGTGTATTTACAGTCAGCAACGTGCAGATCAATATCCATTTCACTGCGCTGCTGCTCAAACACCAACTGTTCTCGCTGCGCCTGCTGCAGCATGTTAACCACCAGCAAATCATTTTCCAGCGCTCGAATCGCGAGGGCCCGGGCTGAGACCTGCTGCTCAGTAAAATCTGGTTGTAAGGCAGCAATCGCTGATTCAAAGCGCTGACCATAATCGAGTTGCAACGGCTCAAGCGCCATCCCCTGCACCAAAACGTTATGCAGCTTATCTTTGAAGCGAGCCACCTGCTGTTTGTTGTGGGCGGACAAGGTAAACACCGGACAGGCCAGCGCCTGTTGCAGCTTTTTGACATCAATGGTCTGACGTTCGCGCTTCAGAGCATCCATTTTGTTGAGTACCACCACCATAGGGCGGCCCAGCTCACGCAGCTGCAAGGTCATATATAAGCTGCGTTCCAGACAAGTCACATCCACCACATTAATGATGACGTCTGCCGGGTGAGTCAGTACCGCTCTGGATGCTATCGACTCATCAAGGCTATTAGCATCATTGCCACTGTCCAGAGCATAAATACCCGGCAGGTCAGTCAGCAGCAATTCATCACCGGCATACAGGTAGCGGCCGGTTTTCTTCTCAACCGTGACTCCGGCCCAGTTACCGACTTGCTGCCGGGCGCCGGTCAAACCATTAAATAAGGTCGTTTTACCGCTGTTTGGATTACCGACCGTCAGAATCTGATATTTCATTGCCCGCACTCCACCTCTATTGCCGCCGCAATGCTCTCACGCACCGCAATCGAAACACCTCGCACCTCGATTTGCAAAGGATCGCCCATCGGAGCATGACGAATCACTGTCACTCTGGTCGCAGGCAGCACGCCCATGACCATCAGTTTTTTTCTGACTTCCACAGACAGTCCGTTCAATGCGACGACCTGACCGGATTGGCCTGGTTGTAAATCGGATAATTTCATTGCCACGCCCGTAACTCCGCCTGAACGATAAAGCACTATTGCTAATGATAAGGATTTTCATTACTGATGAGCACAATAATAACGCTATGCCAGGGGTTAAGGCTTGCGCGAAATCAAAGATTCCAGATTCAATGCAGCCGGATGGTCAAGTGCCGGACCGGCCACTGCTGTGTGTGGAGAAACGGGGACAAAAAACCTAAAAACACCAAAATAAAACGCGGATTTATATCAAAACATATGGCTGGCGTTTTCCTCACAGCAGTTGGCGTAAATCTGCTACAGGCCGCAGTATGCCAGCTGGTAAAGTCAGTGACATCAACCGAGTCGACATTCCCGAGCAACTAGAGAATATCGCAGGTTGGCATTGCTCAGTCATCAGACACGCTGCGCCCTTAGCGCCGTGACACACAAAGCCCAGCCTTGTGTGTCACGCTTTTCTTCTCTCAGTCGTTCAACCCCATTTATACCGCGCGGGCATCCTGCCCCCGACATGAAACATCTTAAGATCATATAATGATTGTTGATTTACAGCCGATAACCGTTGGCAATATATTGACTAGGAGACAGACCATAATACTGTTTGAAACGTTGGCTGAAATAAGACGGGTCATTAAAACCACATTCGAATGCGACATCGGATACTCTGGCGCCACTACGCAACTGTAAACAGGCTTGTTCCAATCGGTAATGGGTCAGATACTCAGTGAACGTTCGGTTGGTAAGCTGCTTGAGACGGCGCTGTAAACTGCGTTCAGACAACAATAATAAACGGGCCGCCCGGGCGGTAGAAAAATCCGGTTCAGAAAAATGGACACAGACCAGTTGTTCAAGTTTGGATAACCAGTCACCTTGCGCCGTGAGTGCTGTCGTAGACGCCCCTTCACAATCATCAAGGATTTTACCGGCGCCCTGGCACGCTAAAGACCAAGACAGCTCGACCAGATTGCCCTGCTCCCCACTGCATATAATCAGCTCACCACCGGTATCTCTGGTCAGAGTAGGCAGAGATAACAGATGGCCTTCGCGATCAAACAGCATTACTTGCGCCAGGTAAGCGCAAGATAAACCGTGGTCTGAAAAACGGATAACCGCCTTCCCTGCAACAGACTGGCATTCAATTGACAGGATCTGACCAGGCGTCAGTCGCTGCAGGGTATGCGAGAAAATAGCATTGAAAATGATATCCGCGCCCCACTGGCGCAACTCAATCATCTCATCTGAGATACGGATATCACGTTCAACCTTAATTCCGGCATGCTGTAACTCGTCCTGCCAGCAGGCTCTGACGCTGGTCATTATATCGATGAGCCGATAGCTGATGTTTGGCGGCGCGGCGCGGGGAAGATCCGCCACAGTCGAACGGCTTAACCGGCCAAGGCTGCACCGTATAGCTAAATGGGCCTGCTTGCCCTGCTGCTTATCGTGACCAACACTCAACCGACTCAATGTGGGTATCAGATTGGCAATGTGGTTTTCCTGCCAGATCTCACGTACTTCGATTTGTTTCATCAATTGGCAGTTATGGTTGAGCAGCTTGCAGTTATCCTGACGCAGTCGGGCAACCTGAGTGACCAGCTCCTGCAAGTGAGCATTGCACCGACGGTGGAATCCCCACCCTATCATCATCACCCCGCCCAACAGCACCAGTATGATGGTTAGCTTCATTCTCATCTCCTACATCCGCTGAGTCCCCGGGCCGGGACTGAATGTCTGACCGGCTTATGTATTTTTAGAGTATTTCATCTAATTCTGGGGCTGACTTGATTTATAGCGTACAAAGTTCGCTAAATAACGACATGCAAAATTCAGAGACAAAAAAAGCCAGCAGATGCTGGCTTTCGAATCAGTGCGCTAAAGAATCACTGTGCTAAACATTGATAGAAGCTATCACTGAGCTGATGCAGGAAGGTGAAATAGCTGCCCTGCTCAATCTTCACTTCCGTACCCAGAGGGTCAAGAACACCAATTTTCGCTTTACTGCCTCTGACAACCGTATCAATCACCGCCGGCTGAAACTGCGGTTCTGCAAACACACACTTGGCCTGATTATCAGCCAGAGACTGGCGGATCCGGATCAGGGTTTTTGCGCCAGGCTTACGATCAGGACTGACCGTAAAGTGACCCATGTTATTCAGGCCATAGCGCTGTTCGAAGTAACTATAACCTTCATGGAACACATAATAAGGTACAGATTGCACTGCGTAGAGCTGAGAGCGGATTTCGCTGTCCGTCTCATCAGCCTGCTTAATAAAACGCGCCAGGTTTTTGCGGTACAGGTCTGCATGTTGCGGGTCCGTCTCCTCCAGGCGCAGAGCGATAATTCCGGCCGCTTGCTTAGCCTGCTCGACACTCAGCCAGAAATGCGGGTCATGCGAGCCGTGATCATGATGATGCCCTTCATGTTCTTCATGATGTCCGTCGTCGTGCTCATCATTATGGGCAACGTGCTCATCGTGCTGGTCATGATCAGCGTGTTCTTCGTGGTGATGGTCAGCATGGTTCGCATGGCTGACATGCTCTTCATGGTCGTCATGCTCTTCCGCTTCACCGTAAGATCGCAGGACCAGTTGCGGTGATTTTTCCAGCGTCAGCACATTACTGTGACTGGCCAGAGCACGATCGAGGAAGGGTTCCAGGTCTTCTCCGAACCAGATAATCAGATCGGCATTATGAATCCGCTTTACATCTGAGGGACGAAGCGCATAATCGTGCGGTGAAGCATTCGCTGGTAACAACACATCAGGTTCAGCCACACCGGCTGTCAGCTCATGGGTAATCATCTGAATCGGTTTAATACTGGTCAGTATATTGGCCGCCAAGGCAGAATTTGAAGCAGCCGCAAGTGCGGTTAGTAAGGCAATTCTGGGTAACATGAGGATGTTGTCTCCGAGCGATAGCGTTATTAGTTTATGGATGTTACATTATAACATCACCACTTTGCAAATGAGTTCCTCTTCCATGTCACCGCTTATTGAATTACAAGACATTCGCGTTGCTTTTAACCAACGCCAGGTCCTGGATAATGTCAGCCTCACCCTTACTCGCGGTAAGATCACTACGCTGATTGGTCCCAACGGTGCAGGCAAGTCAACCCTGGTGCGGGTGCTGCTCGGTCTGCATGCGCCGGATTCAGGTCAGCTCAAGCGCGCCAAAAACCTGCGTATCGGTTACGTGCCGCAAAAACTGAAACTCAACGATACCCTGCCGTTAACCGTAAAACGTTTTCTGCAACTGGCGGGTAAATACAGTAAACAAGAACTGATCGAGGCTTTGCGTCTGGTTGGCGCCGAGCATTTGCTGCTCAATGACATGCACAAGCTGTCCGGCGGTGAAAGCCAGCGTATTCTGATTGCACGAGCCCTGTTGCGTCGTCCGGATCTGCTGGTACTGGATGAACCGGCGCAAGGAGTTGATGTCCAGGGGCAGATAGATCTGTACGATCTGATTGACACCATTCGCCAGCGTTTTGGCTGCAGTGTATTTATGGTTTCCCATGATCTGCATCTGGTGATGGCGAAAACCGATAACGTTATCTGTCTGCATCATCACATCTGTTGCTCAGGCACACCGGCCGCGATTACCCAGCATCCGAATTACATTGCCCTCTTCGGACAACCCAGCCGTGAAGCGCTGGCGTTTTACCATCACGATCACGAACACCATCACCATGATTTAGCGGGCCAGCCAGTCAAAGGCGATGCTCAGGATTGTTCCCACCATTCACATGGTCACCACCAACATGATTGAATTTCTGTTACCTTCGATTATCGCCGGGATTGGTATTGCACTGATCGCCGGCCCACTTGGCTCTTTTATCGTCTGGCGGCGTATGGCTTATTTTGGCGACACGCTGGCCCACTCTTCCCTGCTAGGACTGGCGCTGGGCTTTCTGCTCGACATCAACCTTTACCTCGCGCTGCTGGTGTGCTGTCTTGGTCTGGCTGTGATTCTGGTGGCGATGCAAAAGCAGAAGCTGATTGCCACCGATACCCTGCTCGGCATCCTCGCTCACAGTGCGTTATCGCTCGGTCTGATTGCCGTCAGCTTCCTGGATAATGTCCGCATCGATTTGATGAGTTACCTGTTTGGTGACCTGCTCGCGGTCAGTCCGTCTGATTTGATCTTCATCTGGAGTGGCGTGATTGCGGTCGGCATTGCGGTATGTGTATTCTGGCGTCCTCTGCTTTCGAGCAGTATCAACGAAGAACTGGCGTCGGTGGAAGGGACTAATACCGACTTGATGCAACTGATTCTGATGCTGCTGATTGGTCTGGTGATTGCGGTCGGTATGAAGTTTGTCGGTGCCCTGATCATGACATCGTTAATGATTATTCCGGCCGCCACGGCGCGCCGCATTGCCAAAACGCCGGAACAAATGGCCGCTATGGCGTCAGCCATTGGTATGATTTGCGTGCTATCCGGCCTGTCACTGTCATGGCATTTCGATACGCCGGCAGGCCCGTCTGTCGTGGTCAGCGCCACCACCATGTTCATTCTAAGCCATTTCTTCAAGCGCACCTGATGAATGGTTTACATGTCAAAAAGCGATGAGTTGCTCGACCAGCAATGCGGACAGACTGAGAGAACAGATAGTCGCAATCAACATTGTCAGCAATAAAAAAACTGTCAGCCATAAAAAAACCCGGGAAAACCCGGGTTTTTCTCAATTCGCCAGCGAATTACCAGCCAGTCACTTCACGCAGTGCTGAACCGATATCTGCCAGGCTTTTCACTGTTTTCACGCCTGCTGATTCCAGTGCCGCAAACTTCTCGTCTGCCGTACCTTTACCACCAGAGATGATTGCACCAGCGTGGCCCATGCGCTTGCCCGGAGGAGCAGTAACACCCGCGATGTAAGAAACAACCGGTTTGGTTACGTTCTCTTTGATGAACGCTGCCGCTTCTTCTTCCGCAGTACCACCGATTTCGCCGATCATAACAATCGCCTCGGTTTCCGGATCTTCCTGGAACAGTTTCAGAATATCGATGAAGTTAGAACCCGGAATTGGGTCGCCACCGATACCAACACAGGTAGACTGACCGAAGCCTTCATCAGTCGTCTGTTTTACTGCTTCATAAGTCAGCGTACCTGAACGAGATACGATGCCGACTTTACCTTTACGGTGAATGTGACCAGGCATGATACCAATCTTACACTCATCCGGAGTAATAACACCCGGACAGTTAGGGCCGATCATACGTACGCCGGTTTCTTCCAGTTTCACTTTCACGTCAATCATATCCGTTGTCGGGATACCTTCAGTGATAGTGACGATAAGCTGGATACCCGCATCAATCGCTTCCAGAATCGCATCTTTACAGAAAGGCGCTGGTACGTAGATAACGGTTGCCGTTGCACCTGTGGCTTCTACTGCTTCACGTACGGTGTTAAACACTGGCAGACCCAGATGTGTTTGACCGCCTTTGCCCGGAGAAACACCACCCACCATTTGTGTACCGTAAGCGATCGCCTGCTCTGAGTGGAAGGTACCTTGTCCGCCGGTAAAACCCTGACAGATTACTTTGGTGTCTTTGTTAATTAATACAGACATTATTTGCCCTCCGCTGCAGCAACAACTTTCTGCGCTGCGTCAGTAAGCGACTCAGCTGCAATGATATCCAGACCTGACTTAGCCAGTACTTCGCGGCCCAGGTCCGCGTTAGTGCCTTCAAGGCGAACGACAACCGGCACAGTTACGCCGACTTCTTTCACAGCACCGATGATGCCTTCAGCGATCATGTCACAACGCACGATACCGCCGAAGATGTTAACCAGTACGGCTTTTACGTTGTCATCAGACAGGATAATCTTGAACGCTTCTGCAACGCGTTCTTTAGTAGCACCGCCGCCGACATCCAGGAAGTTAGCCGGTTTGCCGCCGTGCAGGTTCACGATGTCCATGGTACCCATTGCCAGGCCAGCACCGTTTACCATACAACCTACGTTACCATCCAGAGCAACATAGTTCAGTTCCCATTGCGCTGCGTGCGCTTCACGGGCATCTTCTTGTGAAGGATCGTGCATTTCACGCAGTTTTGGCTGACGGTACAGAGCGTTAGAGTCGATGTTGATCTTACCATCCAGACACAGCAGGTTGCCTTCACCGGTCAGAACCAGAGGGTTGATCTCCAGCAGAGCCAAGTCGTACTGAGCGAACATCTGGCCCAGACCCATGAAGATTTTAACGAACTGTTTGATCTGATCGCCTTGCAGGCCCAGTTTGAATGCCAGTTCGCGGCCTTGGTATGCCTGAGGGCCAACCAATGGATCAATCGCTGCTTTGTGAATCAGTTCCGGAGTCTCTTCCGCAACTTTCTCGATTTCCACGCCACCTTCAGTCGATGCCATGAAAACGATACGACGGGTCGAACGGTCAACAACGGCACCCAGGTACAGTTCATTAGCGATGTTTGACGCTTCTTCTACCAGGATCTTAGTCACTGGCTGACCATTCGCATCTGTCTGGTAAGTGACCAGGTTTTTACCCAGCCATTTCTGTGCGAATTCTTTGACACCTTCTTTGGTGTCGTGCAGTTCTACGCCGCCCGCTTTACCGCGGCCACCTGCGTGAACCTGACATTTAACTACTTTTTTTGCCGTCGAAATACGGCCAGCCGCTTCAAAAGCTTCCTGTGGCGTATCACATGCATAGCCTTCTGGCACAGGCAATCCGAATTCTGCAAACAGCTGTTTGGCTTGGTATTCATGCAAATTCATTGATCTATTCCGTTTGTTCTTCCCTTAAGGGACTTATAATTTCCATGACGCGTTCACAGTTACTGTCGCGCGTCTGTAGGGTCTTCTCAAATCAACTGCGCAAGACAGTTCATATGAAGGCCGGACGTTGAGCAGTCTAGCCTTAGCCGCAATCAAACGTCTAGCTATCGGCGATAACTAGACGTTTCAGCGATATTAAACGTCTAACAGCAGACGTGTTGGGTCTTCCAGCAACTCTTTGATGGTTACCAGGAAGCCAACTGACTCACGACCGTCGATTAAACGGTGGTCGTAAGACAGCGCCAGATACATCATTGGCAGGATTTCAATCTTGCCGTCGACAACCATGGCACGGTCCTGGATTTTGTGCATACCCAGAATAGCCGCTTGTGGCGGGTTGATGATTGGCGTTGACATCAGGGAACCAAACACACCACCGTTAGTGATAGTGAAGTTACCGCCAGTCAGTTCGTCAACCGTCAGTTTGCCGTCACGACCTTTCACTGCCAGCTCTTTGATACCTTTTTCGATCTGAGCCATGCCCAGTGTATCTGAGTCTTTCAGTACCGGAGTCACCAGACCACGTGGCGTAGAAACCGCGATGCTGATATCGAAGAAATTGTGGTAAACAATCTCGTCGCCGTCGATTGACGCATTCACTTCAGGGAAACGTTTCAGCGCTTCGGTCACCGCTTTAACGTAGAAAGACATGAAGCCCAGACGGATGCCGTGTTTCTTCTCAAACACATCCTGGTACTGCTTACGCAGATCCATGATAGGTTTCATGTTGACTTCGTTAAACGTGGTCAGCATAGCAGTGCTGTTTTTCGCTTCCAGCAGACGCTCAGCCACACGCTTACGCAGGCGGGTCATTGGAACGCGTTTTTCACTGCGTGCTGCAACCGGAGCCTGAACAGGTGCTTCTTGTGCTGCCTGAGGCGCTTTCTTATCAGCAGCCAGGAAGGCTTCGATGTCTTCACGAGTGATGCGACCGCCAACACCCGTACCTTTCACCTGAGAGGCTTCCAGGTTATGTTCAGCCAGCAGACGACGAACCGCCGGGCTCAGTGCATCGTTGCTCTCTTCCGTCAGTGTCGCTTTATGGCGTTTGTCTGGTGAAGATTCGCTTGCACTGGTGGTGTCCTTAGTCGGCTCACCGGCAACCGCGCCTTTTTTGATGCGAGCCAGCAGTTGCTTAGACAGTACGGTCGAGCCTTCCTCTTCCAGAATAGCTTCCAGCACGCCATCTTCAGGAGCCGGAACTTCCAGTACTACTTTGTCGGTTTCAATTTCTACAATCACTTCATCGCGTGCAACGGCGTCACCTGGTTGTTTGTGCCATGTCGCAACGGTTGCGTCTGCTACTGATTCAGGTAAATCTGGAACCAGAATTTCAACTGTCATATCTATGTCTTCCTTTTTTAGTTCTAGTTCTTAAGCTAGGGTCAGAGCGTCTTCAACCAACGCTTTTTGTTGTTTCAAGTGTACCGACATGTAACCTACTGCTGGTGAAGCAGAAGCAGGACGGCCTGCATATTTCAGATCCGCACCAGCTGGGATGGCTGCGCGGAAGTTGTGCTGGCTAGAGTACCAGGCGCCTTGGTTTTGCGGCTCTTCCTGACACCAAACATAGTCCACCACATTGGTGTACGGGGCGATAGCAGCCTGTACTTCTTCAATCGGGAATGGGTACAGCTGTTCGATACGTACAATCGCGACGTCTTCCTGCTCGTTACTGCGGCGCTGTTCCAGCAGGTCGTAGTAAACTTTACCTGAACAGAACACCACGCGTTTCACCTTGGCAGGGTCCAGCGTGTCGATTTCCGGAATTGCGGCCTGGAATGCCCCCTCAGCCAGCTCTTCCATGCTGGAAACACACAGCGGATGACGCAGCAGCGATTTCGGTGACATCACGATCAGCGGACGACGCATCTTACGCACCACCTGACGACGCAGCATGTGGTAAACCTGAGCCGGAGTCGACGGTACAACAACCTGCATATTCTGCTCAGCACACAACTGCAAGTAACGCTCAAGGCGAGCAGAGGAGTGCTCTGGGCCCTGACCTTCATAACCGTGTGGCAGTAGCATAGTCAGGCCGCACAAGCGTCCCCACTTCTGCTCACCGGAAGAGATGAACTGGTCCACCACCACCTGAGCTCCGTTGGCAAAGTCACCAAACTGCGCTTCCCAGATAGTCAGGCCGCCGGGTTCTGCTGTGGCATAACCATATTCGAACGCCAGTACTGCCTCTTCTGACAGAACCGAGTCAATCACTTCGAACGGACCCTGGTTGTCATGAATGTTGCTCAGCGGAATGTAAGTGCTGGCATCGCCCTGGTTGTGCAGAACTGAATGACGGTGGAAAAAGGTTCCACGACCGGAATCCTGACCTGAGAGACGGATACGTTTGCTGTCATCCACCAAAGTGGCGTAAGCCAGTGTTTCCGCCATACCCCAGTCGAGCATTTTTTCGCCGGAAAGCATCGCGCGACGGTCGTTGTAGATTTTATCTACCCGGCTTTGCAGCTTGTGGCTTTCAGGATACTGACAAACACGCTGACCCAGTTCTTGCAGACGCTCAAGCGGGTATTTGTTGGCCCACTCTTCATTCCACTCATGGCCCAGGTATGGTGACCAGTCAACCGAGTGCATCGTCATCGGACGCCACTCTTTCACTACGACTTCGCCGCGGTCCAGAGCATCGCGATATTCATTCACCAGCTGAGTCGCGGTTTCGATATCACTTTCTTTACGGTCAATCAGCACATCCGCGTACAGCTTACGAGGTGTCGGATGCTTTTTGATTTTCTGATACATCAGAGGCTGAGTCGCATTTGGCTCATCCGCTTCATTGTGACCATGCCGGCGGTAACATACCAGGTCAATCACTACGTCGCGTTTGAACTCATTACGATAATCCAGCGCCAGACGGGTAACGAAAGCAACCGCTTCCGGATCATCCGAGTTAACGTGGAAAATCGGCGCCTGAACCATCTTCGCAATGTCAGTACAGTACATGGTCGAGCGAGTATCACGAGGGTTGGAGGTAGTAAAGCCGACCTGATTATTCACCACGATGCGAACCGTACCGCCCACGCAGTAACCGCGCGCCAGAGACATGTTGAAGGTTTCAGCCACGACACCCTGACCGGCAACAGCAGAGTCACCGTGGATGGTAATTGGCAGAACTTTGCTACCGTCATCATCGCCGAGACGATCCTGACGAGCGCGTACCGAGCCCATAACCACAGGGTTGACGATTTCCAGGTGTGATGGGTTGAATGCTAGTGCTAAATGCACATCACCACCAGGCGTTGCAAAGTCAGCCGAGAAACCCTGGTGATATTTCACATCACCGGTACCCCAGGTTTCGTCATGCTTACCTGCAAACTCATCGAACAGATCCTGCGGTTTCTTACCCAGAACGTTGACCAGCATATTCAGACGGCCACGGTGCGCCATCCCGATGACCACTTCACGCATACCGGTTTTACCCGCATGACGAATCAGTTCTTTGGTCATTGGAATCATCGCGTCGCCACCTTCCAGTGAGAAACGCTTTGCACCCGGGAATTTTGCCCCCAGATAGCGTTCCAGACCTTCAGCTGCGGTTAATTCTTCCAGGAAAGTTTGCTTTTCATCCAGAGTGAACGACGGCTGTCCGACCACAGGCTCAAGACGTTGCTGAATCCAACGTTTTTGCTCTGTGTCTGTCATGTGCATGTATTCTGCACCAACCGAGCCACAATAGATGTTGTTGAGAGATTGATAGATGTCTTTCAGACGCATGGTTTCTTTGCCAACCGCAAATGAACCTACGTTGAAAGTTTCTTCCATATCTTCGGCAGTCAGGCTGTGGAAAGAGGGGTCTAATTCCGCCACAGGAGGGCGTTTCCACAATCCGAGAGGGTCCAATTGGGCTGCTTCGTGTCCGCGAAAGCGGTATGCGTTAATCAGCTGTAGGACTTTTACTTGTTTTGCATCGACTTCAGGATCACTAACTTGGACACTGTAATGCTTTGTTTCTTGAGCGAGTCGTCTGAAGTAGTCACGGACACGTGAATGTGGCTGTTCTGCCACATTGTCGGGTTGCGCAGGCAGCCCTTCAAAAACACGTTTCCACTCCTCACTGACCAGATCGGGATCACTTAGATACAGTTCGTAGAGGTCCTCTACGTAAGTTGCATTGGCGCCAGCCAAGTGTGAAGACTCGAGCCATGCCTTCATCACGCCGTTGTGCATTATTTTCCCTTAACCAGTAGTTTTCACGTTTGCTTCGGTCTACGCCGAGCTAATAAACGCAGGCCCGCAGGCCTGCAATTTTTTATCTAAACCGAACGGTTTACCAGCATCGACTTGATATGGCCGATTGCTTTCGTCGGATTCAATCCTTTCGGACAAACACTTACACAGTTCATGATGCCGTGGCAACGGAAAACGCTGAATGCGTCATCAAGATTGGATAAGCGTTCGTCTGTCGCGGTGTCGCGGCTGTCGATCAACCAACGATAAGCGGCCAGTAAGCCCGCAGGACCGATAAATTTGTCCGGATTCCACCAGAATGATGGGCAGGACGTTGTACAACATGCACACATGATACATTCATACAAGCCATCAAGATGTGCGCGATCTTCCGGAGATTGCAGATTCTCACGCGATGGTGGTAATGCATCGTCAGCAATCAGGAATGGTTTCACTTTGGCGTAGTTATCGTAGAACTGAGTCATATCAACGATCAGGTCACGAATTACCGGCAGACCTGGCAGCGGACGAATCACAATTTTGTCGCCTTTTAACGCCGACAATGGAGTGATACACGCCAGACCATTTTTACCATTCATGTTAAGACCGTCCGAGCCACACACACCTTCACGGCATGAACGGCGGAACGCAATCGACGGGTCTTGCTCTTTGAGCAGAATCAGCGCATCCAGAACCATCATGTCAGAGCCTTCTTCCACTTCAAGCACGTAGTCTTTCATGTAAGGCTTTTTATCGACATCCGGATTGTAGCGGTACAGAGAGAAGTTCATTTTCATCAGTCAGTCCTCCTCTTAGTAAGTACGTACTTTTGGCGGGAACGCTTCGCGGTGAACCGGCGTCATGTTGACATCACGCTTGTTCATCTGCTCAGTTTCCGGGTTGTAAATCGAGTGGCACAGCCAGTTTGCATCGTCACGATCAGGGAAGTCGAAACGAGCGTGGGCACCGCGGCTTTCGGTACGGTAGTTCGCTGCAACCGCAGTCGAGAAAGCGGTTTCCATCAGGTTATCCAGCTCCAGACACTCAACGCGCTGGGTGTTGAATTCCTGTGACTTGTCCGCCAGATGAGCATCTTTCAGACGTTCACGAATCACTTTCAGCTCTTCCAGGCCGTTTGCCATTGCATCACCTTCACGGAATACCGAGAAGCTGTTTTGCATGCAACGTTGCAGGTCTTTACGGATTTGCACCGGATCTTCGCCGCCCTTGCTGTTTTCCCAACGCATGGTACGCGCCAGTGAAGCTTCAATGTCTGACTCAGTTGCCGGACGAGCCTCAGCCTGTGCAGCCAGGGTTTCACCCAGGTGCAGGCCGGTTGCACGGCCGAATACCACCAGGTCAAGCAGCGAGTTGCCACCCAGACGGTTGGCACCGTGGACCGATACAGAAGCAATTTCACCACAGGCAAACAGACCCTGAACTTCAACGTCCTGACCTGCTGCCGTTTGCTTGATAGCCTGACCGGAAACCTGCGTTGGAACACCACCCATCATATAGTGACAGGTCGGGATAACCGGAATCGGTTCTTTCACCGGATCAACGTGAGCAAAGGTACGTGACAATTCACAGATACCAGGCAGACGAGACTCAAGCACGTCTTTACCCAAATGATCCAGTTTCAGCTTGATGTGCGGGCCCCACGGACCATCGCAACCACGGCCTTCACGGATCTCGATCATCATTGAACGCGCTACCACGTCACGACCAGCCAGGTCTTTGGCGTTGGGTGCGTAACGCTCCATGAAACGTTCGCCGTCTTTATTAAGCAGGTAACCACCTTCACCACGACAGCCTTCGGTCACCAGCACGCCGGCGCCGGCAATGCCGGTTGGGTGGAATTGCCACATTTCCATATCCTGCATAGGTACGCCAGCGCGCAGAGCCATACCAACACCATCACCGGTGTTAATGTGCGCGTTAGTGGTCGATGCGTAAATACGGCCTGCACCACCCGTTGCCAGAACCGTTGCCTTCGCTTTGAAGTAACAGATCTCGCCGGTTTCCATGCACAGTGCGGTACAACCCATCACAGCACCATCCTGGTTTTTCACCAGATCCAGTGCGTACCATTCTGAGAAAATGGTGGTTTTATGTTTAATGTTTTGTTGATAAAGAGTATGTAGCAGTGCGTGACCAGTACGGTCAGCCGCTGCTGCAGTACGTGCAGCCTGCTCGCCACCAAACTCTTTAGACTGGCCACCAAACGGACGCTGATAAATCGAGCCATTTTCGAAACGAGAGAATGGCAGACCCATTTTCTCCAGCTCAATTACCGATTCCGGGCCATTTTTACACATGTATTCGATAGCGTTCTGGTCACCGATGTAATCAGAACCTTTTACGGTGTCATACATGTGCCATTGCCAATTATCTTTGTGCGAGTTGCCCAGTGCCACTGTGATACCGCCTTGCGCCGATACCGTGTGAGAACGAGTTGGAAACACTTTTGACAACAGAGCACAAGTCAAACCTTGCTCTGAAATTTGCAGTGCTGCACGCATGCCAGCACCACCTGCGCCGATTACTACGGCATCAAACTCACGAACTGGAATAGTCACTTACGCACCCCACAATACAAATAGGCCAGAGAAAAAGTATCCGAACAACACGGCGATCACGACAAGCTGCAAACCGCCACGCAGTTTAGCGCACTTGACGTAGTCGGTCAGAACCTGCCACAAGCCGATCCAGCCGTGGATAAGGATGCATACCAAGGCCAGCATAGTGAACACTTTGGTAAACGTGCCGCCGAAGAACTCGGTCCAGGAAACGTAAGAGATATCAGTAAATGCACAAAAGGCAACGATATAGATGGTGTACAGAGTCATGATGATTGCGCTGGCGCGAATCAACAGAAAATCATGAACCCCGTTACGACCAAATGAGGAAACGTGTTTTACCATACCAAAACCCCCGCCAACAGAGAGAGAACCACAGTAGCGCCGAACGCCACTTTCGCGCTCTGCGCACCAGACTCAAGCTCTTCAAAATAGCCAAGGTCCATAAGTAAATGACGAACACCACCAGCGATGTGGTACGCCAATGCGGTCAGAATACCCCACAGAATAAATTTCACGAAGAAACCGCCAACGATATCGCTCGCTTCGATGAACCCTTCTTGGGAGGATAATGACATGGATAATAACCAAAGCAGAATTCCGATTGCTACAAACGTAATAACCCCCGCCACGCGGTGAAGGATAGAAGCGATTGCTGTGATCGGAAAGCTGATGGTCTGCAGATCTAAATTAACAGGTCTAGACTTTCTTTCTTTCACGGGCTTGCTCACTCAGCTCCATTGAGCATTTATAGTTATGGATGAAATTTGGTGGCAAACCCACAAAAGTTAACATTTATTTAACCTTTACCCGCTTAAACACCGGAATAAGATTGTAAAACATTTGTTAACAAAGGAGAGAAGCTATCACCTCACCGTTATAGCTAACCCTTAATTTATAAGGTTTCCACCAAAATTTGCCACGCCAATATACGGCTAGCAACATTCTACAACAATTGATGTAACAATTTTTGCTACACAGAACAGATTTTTAACTTTATATGTATAAAAAATCAAAGTAAGTGCACACATCGGGTGAGATTAATTGACTTTAACCAAGATCAGACGTACAAGAATGGCACACAAACATCCTGGACGGATTAAATAATAAACAAAGGAGATTGTTATGGCAGATAAGAAAGCGACCCTTCATATCGAAGGCAAAGCGCCAATCGAACTGCCGATTATGGATGGCTCACTGGGCCCTCAGGTAATCGACGTTCGTAAATTAGGTTCAAATGGTTACTTCACTTTTGACCCTGGTTTTCTTGCCACTGCATCTTGTGAATCTCAAATCACTTATATCGATGGTGACAAAGGTGTTCTGCTACACCGCGGTTTCCCTATCGACCAGTTAGCCAATAACGCTGATTACCTAGAAGTGTGTTATATTCTGCTTTACGGTGAAGCCCCTAATCGCGATCAGTACGAAGAATTCAAACGTACCGTTACTCGTCACACTATGGTCCATGAGCAAATCGCAAGCTTTTTCCACGGCTTCCGTCGTGATGCTCACCCAATGGCAGTAATGTGTGGCGTGGTGGGTGCCCTGGCAGCCTTCTACCATGATTCACTGGACATCAACAACGACTCGCACCGGGAAATCGCTGCGTACCGTCTACTGTCTAAAATGCCTACACTGGCAGCAATGTGTTATAAATACTCAACAGGTCAACCGTTTATCTACCCACGCAATGATCTGGGCTACGCTGAAAACTTCCTGCACATGATGTTCGCAACACCATGTGAGGAGTACGAAGTGAACCCGGTTGTCGCCCGTGCGATGGACAAGATCTTTACTCTGCACGCAGACCATGAACAAAACGCCTCGACGTCAACAGTTCGTCTGGCTGGTTCTTCTGGTGCTAACCCATTTGCATGTATTGCCGCCGGTATTGCATCGCTATGGGGTCCGGCTCACGGCGGCGCGAACGAAGCGTGTCTGCGTATGCTGGAAGAGATTGGGTCAGTTGATCAGATCCCTGAGTATGTTGAACGTGCGAAAGACAAAGATGACCCATTCCGTCTGATGGGCTTCGGTCACCGCGTGTACAAAAACTATGACCCGCGTGCAACTGTAATGCGCGAAGCGTGTCACGAAGTGCTGAAAGAGCTCAGCATCAAGGATCCACTGCTGGATGTGGCGATGGAACTTGAGCGTATCGCTCTGTCTGATGAATACTTCATCGAGAAGAAACTCTACCCGAACGTAGACTTCTATTCCGGTATTATTCTGAAAGCGATCGGTATCCCGGTGTCTATGTTCACTGTAATCTTCGCGATGTCGCGGACTATCGGCTGGATTGCTCACTGGAATGAAATGCACAGCGACCCGGGCAGCCGTATCGGTCGTCCACGTCAGCTGTACACTGGTCAGGGTCTGCGTGACTTCGTGCCTCTGCACGAACGCGAATAATAGCCAGATGTTTGTTGTGTGATAACAAAGAGCGAGGCCAGGCCTCGCTCTTTTCATTAGTATCGCGCATTGAGTTCAGATTGTCCGTTATACCGGATTATCAATATCGACAAATTCAACCTCAAATCCGTGCTCGGCCGCCAGCCACTCCCCCAGCGCCTTCACCCCATAGCGTTCCGTAGCATGATGGCCCGCAGAGAAATAATGAATGTTAAGCTCACGAGCACTGTATGTGGTGCGTTCTGAGATTTCACCGGAGATAAACGCATCCATACCCTGCGCTGCCGCCAGTTCAATATAATCCTGACCACCACCGGTACACCAGGCGACTTTTTTAATCGGTTTGTCTGCCATCTCCGGGGCAATGTGCAGCGGTGCCCGGCTGAGTACCTGGCTGATACGCTGTGCCAATTGATCTCCGCTGAGCGCCTCAGCCAATGAACCATACATCGCCACCGATTGCGGATGCCCTTCAAGTCCACCTTCAACCTTAATACCCAGTCGCTTGGCCAGTTGCGCGTTATTACCCAGCTCAGGATGGATATCAAGTGGTAAATGATAGGCCAGCAGGTTGATATCATGCTTAATTAACTGACGGATGCGCGTACCTTTCATACCGCGAATCGCCTCATTTTCACCTTTCCAGAAATAGCCATGATGGACCAGCAACGCATCAGCATTAAGCTCTATCGCTTTTTCTATCAGCGCCTTAGATGCTGTCACACCGGTAACAATTTTTTTGACTTCCGATTTACCCTCAACCTGCAAACCGTTCGGGCAATAATCTTTAATCAGCTGTGGCGACAGCGTGTCATTGAGCAACATTTCAAGTTGTAAATTATTCATCATTGATCCCATTGCCTGATATTCATGGCGTGGTTATAACATTTTCATTTTAAAACTGACAATTTCCCGCTTACGCTACCAATTTCGCGCTAAAATGTCGAAAAGAACACTGACGGAACGAGACAATTATGGATCTGGAACAACTCACCCACTGGGTAGCCACTACCCCATCACTGTTTGAATCTGCCCCGCCGATTGCCGGCACACCGCCATTTCGTAAGCCCGCTTCGCAGAAATGGGCTGAATATCAGGGCAACCGCCGTCTGGGCTTTCTTTATCAGCATTTATGTTTGCAACTCTTCTCTGCCACGCCGCGTTATCACTCTGTATCGGACGAGATTCAGCTCAATCAACATGGCCGTACACTGGGCTCCATCGATTTTATCGTTAAAAACAGCAAAACCGAGCAGTATGAGCACTGGGAAGTCGCGGTAAAGTTTTATCTGCTCCAGAATGGGCTATGGTACGGCCCGAATGCCCAGGACCGACTGGATCTCAAACTGGCCCATATGCTCAACCACCAGTTGCCGATGTCAACCAACGATGCGTTCATCAAAACCTATCCTTTATGGGCCAATGCACAACCCAATTTGCTGATGCAGGGACGTCTGTACGTCAATCCGTTCGAGCCGGAAACCGTGCCCGAAGACTGTCTGGGCTTTCGCCTCAATCAGTCGCAGGTCAGCGGATACTGGTGTTATGATCATCAGTTCGCTCAGATAGAAGAACCACTTTACCTGCTGGACAAATCACAATGGCTGACCGGGCGCAGCGCGGATACCGAGCGTTTTCACGGCGACGCCGACGGTTTTGTCCACTGCCAGAGTGAATCCGGCCAATTCTGGTTTGTGGTTCCTCGCGACTGGCCCCACAATATCGGCGCGTAATCCGAACGCCTCGACAATCACGCTGTACTCGGGCAGACAAACCGGAAACTGCAGAGATAAAAAGAGGCGCTCAGTGCGCCTCTTCACGTCATAGTCTTCAACCGCCTCACTCAGCCGATCACAGTCCGGCGTCTTTAAACACCTGGTTCACGATATCCTGAGCTTCTTGCTCTATTTGCTGCAGATGCGCTTCACCTTTGAAACTCTCACAGTAAATCTTGTAGATATCTTCGGTGCCGGAAGGACGCGCCGCAAACCAGCCAAAATCACTGGTCACTTTCAGGCCGCCAATCGCTGCACCATTGCCCGGCGCATGGGTAAGACGGGCAGTAATCGCATCACCAGCCAGAGTCTGGGCTGACACCATTTCAGGTGACAGCTTTTTCAATACCTCTTTTTGCGGGCCGTTCGCGACCGCCTGAATCCGGTTGTAGTGTGAATCACCATGTTTGGCCGCCAGCTCGTCATAGTACTGCTGCGGCGTTTTACCGGTCACAGCCGTAATTTCCGCGGCCAGCAAACACAGAATGATGCCGTCTTTGTCGGTTGACCACGGCGTACCATCTTTACGCAGGAAAGAGGCGCCAGCGCTCTCTTCACCACCAAAACCAAAGCTGCCGTTGTACAGCCCATCTACAAACCATTTGAAGCCGACCGGCACTTCGCACAGTTCACGGCCCAAATCCGCCACCACTTTGTCGATCATGGCACTAGAAACCAGGGTTTTACCGACAGCGACATCTTTACCCCAGCCGTCACGATGGCGGTACAGGTAATCGATACACACCGCAAGGAAGTGGTTCGGATTCATCAAACCTTTCGGAGTCACGATGCCATGACGGTCATAATCCGGGTCATTGCCAAACGCCAGGTCGTACTCATCTTTCAATGCCAGCAGACCGGCCATCGCATACGGCGAAGAACAGTCCATACGAATGACACCGTCTTTATCCAGTGACATGAACTGGAAGCTGGGATCAATCGCTTCACTGACCAGGGTCAGATTCAGATTGTAGGCCTTCCCGATCTGGCGCCAATAATCAATACCACTGCCGCCGAGTGGGTCCACACCCAGTTTCAGGTTAGCTTTTTGAATCGCCGCCATATCAACCACATTCACCAGGTCGTCAATATAAGGCTTAACCAAATCCACCCGTTTAAACAATGCAGACTGTTTCGCCTCGCCAATCGGCAGGCGTTTTACTCCCTTCATCCCCTCGGCAATCAGCTGATTAGCACGGTTTTCAATCGCCTGGGTCAGTTCACCTTCCGCCGGGCCGCCATGAGTCGGGTTATATTTGATGCCGCCGTCCTGGGGCGGGTTGTGCGACGGGGTAATGACGATACCATCCGCTTTTTCGGCGTGGTCACGGTTGTAGGTCAAAATGGCATGGGAAATACCCGGCGTCGGCGTATAACCGTTGTCCTGCTGAACAATCACTTCAACGCCGTTGGCAATCAGGACTTCGATCACGCTGCTGAAGGCAGGTTCAGACAACGCATGGGTATCTTTACCAACGAACAGCGGACCTGAAGTCTTTTGCTCGGTACGGACTTCAACGATCGCCTGGGCGATCGCCAGAATATGGTTCTCGTTAAATGTGGATTTATCCGCAGTACCGCGATGCCCTGAGGTGCCAAATTCCACTTTGTGTTGCGGATTGCTTGGATCAGGCTGCAACAGATAGTAGTTAGCAACAAGCGCGGGAATATTATGCAGGTCCTGCTGTTGGGCTTTTTGTCCTGCACGTGGGTGCATTGGCATAGGAGACATCCTTTCAGAAATAACGACAAATAAAAAACCCCATAATACGCAGTTTAGATTGCATATTATGAGGTTTTAGTCAGACTTTTAGGGCTTGATCAATATAATCAAATAGATTGAGTGACCTTTTCAATAATCTCAGCCGGGAAGTTCATACGCAGCATGACCTGCTCAATCATTTGCTGTTTACGGCTGGTATTATTATTGGTGATCACCCAGAACGGGGTATTCGGAATCGCCTTGGGCTTCGTCGTTTGACCGTTGGCCAGCAGGGTCTGCTCATTGTCCGCAAAATAAACACGTTTGCGGCCCTTCACTAACGTGGCGTCAGAAAAGCTGGCAGGATCGATGCGATGAAGAGTGGAAAGCACCAGCATAAAACGATCAACCGCTTTTTTCAGACCAGCAAATTCGTCTGAAATCAGCAGAGCGCGCATCTCTTTCACGCCATCCAGTTTCGTTTCTTGCCCAGCATCTTTACTCACAACTATACCTTTCGGCTCCACCGACAACTTAGGAGCAACAGGAGTGCTTTGTCCATCCGCTTTCAACAGGCGGCGCAGAATGTCCGACGCGCTCTCACCGATGTGTTGGGTCTGGCTTGCAATGTAACGGTATAGATCCTCATCTACCTCAATTGTTTTCATTCGCTTTTCACAATCTCAATGTTTAAACTCTGGGGGATTATAGCGAGATCTTTGCCGAGACTCTACGTTAAACCCATTACTAATAAGATAAAATGTCAGCACTTCTGAATTACAAACTTGAAGGTGAGGGTCACACCGTCGTCTTGATCCATGGCCTGTTCGGTAATCTGGACAACCTGGGCCTGCTGGCCCGCGACCTGAAAACCGATCATCAGGTCCTGAGTGTCGATCTGCGTAACCATGGCTTGTCACTGCACAGTGAGCAGCACAATTACGCTCTGCTCGCTCAGGATATCAAACAGTTACTCGAACATCTTGATATTCGTGATGCCATCGTGGTCGGCCATTCCATGGGCGGAAAAACGGCAATGAAACTGGCCGATATCGCCGCCGATCGTATGCGTCAACTGGTGGTAATGGACATTGCCCCGTATGCTTACCGCGAACATCGCCACCAGCAGGTTTTTGCCGGTCTGACCGCGGTTGAAGAACAAAAGCCGACTTCGCGCAGTGCAGCAATGGCGATTCTTGCCGAGCACATCGAGCTTGACGGTGTACGTCAGTTCCTGGGTAAATCCCTGTATAACTGCGATGGCATCATGGCCTGGCGCTTCAACGTCACCGCGCTCAAAGCCAACTACGCTCACATTATGGGCTGGGAGCCGATCACATGCTGCACGATTCCGACCCTGTTCATTAAAGGTGGTGACTCCGATTATCTGACCGCCGAGCATCAGAGCGAGGTTCAGGCCCAGTTCAGCGAGGCGAAAGCCCACGTCATCGCCAACACCGGCCACTGGCTACATGCAGAAAAGCCAACCGAAGTACTGCGTGCGATACGCAAATTCATCACATGAGATAACGCACTGCAGTTGTCGGCTGATCGCGGTTTTTCTCATCCGCCAAGTGTGAAATCGATTCTCATCCGCGCATTAACTTTGCCCGACAACAATGGTATAGTGCGCGCAAGCAAATTGGCATAAAGGACTACCATGCTGTACGACTACATGAACATGCTTGAGTCTGTCGGACTCGATCTGCTGTTTGCGTCTATATTTTTTCTGATCGGAATGGCAATAAAAGACGTTTTAAAACAAGGTAATGTTCCGCCATTTGGCCGTCGTATCGTGTGGCTTGTTCTATTTTTAGGTTGTGCCGGCTTTATCGCCAAAGGCATTATCCAACTGAGTTGGGAAGGAACCGGACTTGGCTAATGCCCGCGCGTTCAACCAGCGCCAACCCATAACAATTTAAAGGTAAAGACTCTATGGCAAGTGTAGGTATCTTTTTTGGTAGCGATACAGGTAACACCGAAGCTATTGCAAAGATGATTCAGAAACAACTGGGTAAAAAACTGGTTCACGTTCAAGATATTGCTAAAAGCAGCAAAGAAGACATTGATAACTTCGATCTGTTGCTGCTCGGTATCCCTACCTGGTATTACGGTGAAGCTCAATGTGACTGGGATGATTTTTTCCCTGAATTAGAAGCCATTGATTTTTCAACCAAGCTCGTCGCTGTATTTGGTTGTGGTGACCAGGAAGACTACGCTGAGTACTTCTGTGACGCGATGGGCACCGTGCGTGACATCGTTGAAGCCAAAGGCGCAACCATTGTGGGTCACTGGCCAACAGAAGGTTACGAGTTTGAAGCGTCGAAAGCGCTGGTTGATGAAAACCACTTCATCGGCCTGTGTATTGATGAAGACCGTCAGCCAGAACTGACTGAGCAACGTGTGACCAAATGGGTAACCCAGGTTTACGAAGAGATGTGTCTGGCTGAGCTGGAAGACTAAGCTTGTCGCACTGATTGAAAAAACCCTGCCAGGCAGGGTTTTTTTATATCCGCTTACGCTTAGCGCAGATTTACCACATCACCTGACCGATAAGCGGTGCCACCAGCACGGTGATAATTCCCGCTATCATCATCGCCACGCTCGAGACGACCCCTTCGGAATGACCAAGCTGATAGGCTTTAGCGGTACCAGCACCATGGGCTGAGGCTCCTAAGCTGGCACCACGTCCCA
Source organism: Vibrio ostreae (assembly GCF_019226825.1). Taxonomy (NCBI): domain Bacteria; kingdom Pseudomonadati; phylum Pseudomonadota; class Gammaproteobacteria; order Vibrionales; family Vibrionaceae; genus Vibrio; species Vibrio ostreae. The sequence continues at coordinate 267,513 of NZ_CP076643.1, read as the reverse complement.
GACGGGAGCGAATCGACAATAAGGTAAAAATCACCTCGCCGACCAGCATACCTATCACCCCAGTCAGCACCACAAACAGCGCAGTGAGATCGGTTTGTCCGCCGACTGACTTGGTGGCCTCGACAGCAAAAGGGGTCGTGATTGAACGCATCGCCAGGCTGCGTTGCAGCAATTCCGGCAACTCAAGCCAACGGGCCAGGAATACCGTTGAGCTGACCGCAACCACCACAGAAACCGCCACGCCAGCTGATAAAGAGAGCCAGTGGCGCGCGATCAAATGTCGGTTATCATAGACAGGAACCGCAAACGCTACCGTGGCAGGGCCCAGCATCCATACCAGCCAGTGTGACTCGGCCATATAATCCTGATAAGAGATATGCAAACCCACCACCACCAGAATAAGTAACACAGGTACCAGCAATAACGGCATCAACAACATAGTCTGCTTACGACGATAGAGCGCCTTACTAGCAAAATAGAGCACTAATGTCATTAACAGACAAACTGCCCCCAACAGCGAAGTTCCGGCAGCCATCATTATGCTTCCTGCCCTAACTGACTGCGCCGCCGCGCCACTTTGAGCTCATAACGATACAGCTTGTCAACGACCCAGGCCGTACAGGCAATCACTATGATGGTACTCAATACCAGCACCAGCAGAATGCGCAACCCTTGCTGTGCGAGCATATCCTGATAATTGATCACTGCCACCACAGCCGGAATAAAAAACAGCAGCATCTCGGCCAGCAACCAGCTGGCACCACGCCGGAACCAGTCCACTTTGACCACTCGGCACATCACCAAGGCCAGCAGCATCAGCATGCCGGTTAAATTAGCTGGCAATGGCAGATGGAAGTGTGCCACCAGCTCATCGGCGATGAACCAGATCAGGGTTAATACTGTGACCTGACCCAGAGTCATCAGCGCGTTCATTAGTTTTATCATTGCCCATTTGCCTTTTTGAGAAGTCAATCACAGTATAGGCAGAGGCAAAACCATCATAAAATGAATTTTTATTATTCAATTCATGCCAAAATGGAATATTTAGCAACCAGAGTGAACGACATGGACATCAAAGCACTGCGTTATTTTATTGAAGTGGTCAACGAGCAGAGTTTTACCCGGGCGTCAGAAAAGTTGTTTGTCACCCAACCGACCATCAGTAAGATGATTCGCAGCCTAGAGCAGGAAGTCGAACAGCCATTACTGCACCGGGAAGGTCGCCGTTTGTGGCTCACCGATGCCGGTGAAGTGGTTTATCAGCGTGCCCAGCAGATCCTGGCTCAGTTCAACCAGCTCAATGCTGAGCTGCTCGACCTCAACCAATTGCAACGCGGCCACCTGCGCCTCGGAATACCGCCCATGGTCGGCCATATGTACGCCGGATTGATTCGCCAGTATCGCCAAGCCTTTCCTAATGTCGAACTGACCATCGTTGAGTGCGGTGGACGTAAAATTGAGCAAGCCGTGTATAACGGTGACCTTGACGTCGCCGTCACCATGCTCTCGCCCAGCGCCGCCGACACGCTCAATATTCTCGATCTCGACAGTTACCCGATTTGCGCCGTGCTGCCGGATGTCGCGCCCTGGAACGAGATGGACAGTGTGCACTGGCAGGATATTCAGCACGAGCCGTTTTATCTGTATACCGATGATTTCACCCTCAGCGAATACATAGCAACTCTGTGTCAGCAACAGGCAATCACACCTTCTGTCGCCGCACGCAGCAGCCAGTGGGACTTTCTGGTCGCACTGGTCAAAAGCGGCGTGGGCGTCGCTTTTTTACCTGAGCCTTTGTGTCATCGTATTCAGGGCGAAGGTGTGGTGATAAAAGCCATGTCACCTTCAATTGAATGGCGCTTGGGCGCTATCTGGCACGCCGAGCGCTACGTGCCACGCACGGCGGAAGCGTGGATTGATGTATGCCGGGCCTATCGCAACCGCACACGCTAGCTAGCGCTGCTGCCCGTAACGCCGCGCGGCACGGTCGTCCTGCGTCACAACCCGACTGGTCGACGTTATCGACTCTGCCGGGCTTAACGACTCGACCAAGGCAATATTTTCCGATCGCACTGTTGTTTGTGATTCCATCATCGCTGAGGGCTCCACATCGCGGTATTTGGGCTTCTTGCGCACATAGAGCTGGCGATGCACTTCCGACACCACTTCACCATGCGCGTTTTTGACATGGATGATGAATTCGGGAAAACACTTATCACCACATGCGGTTGCAGCCAGAATGTCATCCAGTTGCTGTTGCGAGATCAAAAAGTCCGCATGCAAATCGGTATGGCCGGGTTTAATAAAATTGATGCTCGCCTGCTTGTCCCAGACATAGTACTGATCGCCGAGGATCCCCATCAACATCAGAGCGTAAACCGGATCGGTTAAAGAAAAGATACTGCCGCCATATTGCGAGCGATTGGCATTTTTGTTCCACCAACGCAGCTTTAACTGCAGACGCGCTTCACGAAAATCATTACTGATAGTGACTATTTTAATCCCTGAGCCCCAAAATGGTGGCCAGCAGTTCAATGCCCATTTCACCACACCAGGACGATAGAGTTTTGCGAGGGTTGTATGCATTATGTAAATACCTCTGACGCCATGTAGATACCCAGCCAGCGTAAAATCAGGGAGTTAAGCGTCAACCGCCCAAGATTTTACCTCTGCCAAATGTTAACAAAGTGTAACTGGTCGGATTACTTATATCAGTGATGTACTCCCGCTTTATAATAATTAGTAGTAACCCTTTGAAGTTCGTGGTTTATTGTTCGCGGCGACTAACCTATAATGTTGGACAACATTGACTTCTGTTAATTACTGCAGATCATCAACGGGAAAGTATATGTCAGACAATAACCAAGCGCTAAAGGATGCTGGTCTTAAAGTAACCCTTCCACGGCTCAAGATTTTAGAAGTATTACAGCAGCCTGAGTGCCAACATATTAGTGCTGAGGAGCTGTACAAGAAGCTGATTGATCTCGGTGAAGAGATTGGCCTTGCCACAGTTTATCGGGTACTAAACCAGTTTGATGATGCAGGCATCGTGACCCGTCACCATTTTGAAGGCGGTAAATCGGTATTTGAACTGTCAACGCAGCACCACCACGACCACCTGGTCTGCCTGGACTGCGGTGAAGTAATTGAATTTTCGGACGATATGATCGAAGATCGTCAGAAACAAATTGCCGCGCAGTACAATGTCCAACTGACCAACCACAGCCTGTATCTTTACGGCAAATGCGCAGACGGAAGTTGCAAAGACAACCCTGACGCTCACAAGCCGAAGAAATAAAAAAAAACCACCGTTTTGCGGTGGTTTTTTTTACATCAGACGACTGACTTAACTCAGAAATAATCCCGAATCAGCACCTCAGCAATCTGCACTGCATTGGTCGCCGCACCTTTACGCACGTTGTCAGCCACAACCCACAGGTTAATACCACTGTGATGGCTGATGTCGTTACGGATACGTCCCACCATCACATGGTCTTTACCGCCGGCATCACGCACCTGGGTCGGGAAATCTTCACCCTTGAACACTTCCACTCCTTCGGTGTGTTCCAGCAAATCAATCACCTGCTCAGCATCGATCGGAGCACTGGTTTCAACGTGCAGCGCTTCTGCATGACCGTAGAAAACTGGCACACGCACACAGGTCGGGTTAACCGTAATCGCCGCATCATTAAAAATCTTCTGCGTTTCCCACACCATTTTCATTTCTTCTTTGGTGTAGCCGTTGTCCATAAACTGATCGATTTGCGGAATACAGTTAAACGCGATTTGCTGACGAAACTCTTTACTCTCAGCCGGAATACCGTTCAGCAGCTTGGCGGTCTGTCCTGCCAGCTCATCAATGCCAGCTTTACCGGCTCCGGATACCGACTGGTAAGTCGTGACGTTAATGCGCTCAATACCCACCGCATCATAAATCGGCTTCAGTGCGACCAGCATCTGGATGGTCGAGCAATTCGGGTTAGCGATGATGTTACGGTTACGGAAATCCGCCACCGCTTGCGGGTTCACTTCCGGCACAACCAACGGAATGTCGTAGTCATAACGAAACTGTGAGGTGTTATCAATCACCACCACACCAGCATCTGCCGCGATCGGCGCGTACTGGGCTGACAGTTCACCACCTGCAGAGAACAACGCAATATGAACTTGCGTCCAGTCAAAGTTTTCGACATTCTCGACCCGGACCGTTTTACCGTTGAAACGGTAAGTCTTGCCCTCACTGCGCTCACTGGCCAGCAGGTACAGATTGCCGACCGGGAACTTACGCTCCTGCAGCACTTCCAGCATCGTTTCACCGACGGCGCCTGTTGCACCAAATATTGCAACGTTAAATTCTTGGCTCATTCGTTACCTCAATTTTAAAACCTAATTTCGCCAGCGGCTCCAGATTACATCCGGCATCACCAACGAGTGTGACCGCGCTATACTCACGTCTGTCCCAATAGTGTTTACGCATTTGGTCAAACGCGCCAGGTTTGTGTATTTCGCGACGGAACAGTGCGTCATCCCTACGCACATCATAAATCAGTTGGGTTAAGGACAGCAGTGTCGCTTCATCCCAGGCCCGATCCAGCGTCACCTCGGGAACCGGAGCTACCGGCAGTAAGCTGGATGGATTAGCACAATGAGCTTCACCCAGAAACTCACAGTAGCTGTTAAAAATCATAGTCGTACCACGCGCCTTACCTTCCAGACCATAACCGGCGATATGTGGCGTCGCGAACGCCAACAGAGGCAGCAGTGTCATATCGACCTGAGGTTCATACTCGAACACATCCAGCGCAGCGGTGAAACCGTCACGCTCCAGCAGACGCGCTTTCAGCGCTTCGTTATCGACAATCGGACCACGAGCGGCGTTAATCAGGATCTGGTCACTGCGCAGATTCGCCAGCACGTCGGCGTTGATCAGGTGATGGGTCGGCCATTCACCGTCTTTGGTGATCGGCGTATGCACAGTAATCACATCCGCTTCACTAAGCAAAGCCTCAAGCGGAGTGAAGACACGAGAGTCACCTTGCGCCTGTTTCGGTGGATCATTGAGCAGAACTTTGATGCCCATACCGCTCAGACACTCGGCCAGATAGCTGCCCACCTGGCCCGCGCCAATGATACCGACCGTCTTATCAAAGACCGAAAAACCCTGTTGCTGTGACAGAACCATCAACACACTGACCACATATTCCGCCACACCGACTTTGTTACAGCCTGGTGCCGCAGTAAAGAAGATTCCGCGATCTTGCAGCAACGCCTGGTCTACATGGTCCATTCCCGCAGTCGCCGTACCGACAAACTTCAGCTTATTGGCCTTACTGATCAGTTCCTGGTTGACTTTGGTCACCGAACGAATCATCAGCGCATCGACATCAATCAGATCGTCGGCGGTCAGAGTCCGGCCTGGTTTTAAAATCACCTCACCCAACTGGCTGAACAGCTCAGCTGCATAAGGCATGTTTTCGTCGATCACAATTTTCATACAGAGTTCACATTATTTTTGACTGGGGTTGCATTACTAGTGTGCTTGGCAGGTTAACAACGCATTGTGCAGAAAAGCGTTGCCAGTGTCGAGGATTAACACGTCGGCCATAAAAATGCCCGGCACCAAAAATGGTTGCCGGGCAATAACCAGAACAAAAGGATCCTGTCCCGCTCTCCATGGGACAGAGTCTGCGTCTGTTCGATCAGCCAGGCTGATCGGTTCTGGAAACGGATTGGTCAGAGGCGCTTAGCCCTGGTATTTCTTAATTACCAGCGTCGCGTTAGTGCCACCAAAACCAAAACTGTTTGACATCACAGTGGTCAGTTCCTGTTCACGAGCTTCAGTCACGATATCCAGACCTTGCGCCGCTTCATCCAGGTTTTCAATGTTGATGCTTGGTGCAACAAAACCGTGATGCAGCATCAGGGTTGAGTAGATCGCTTCGTGCACACCCGCCGCACCCAGAGCGTGACCTGTCATCGCTTTGGTTGCTGAAATCGCCGGGCTCTTACCACCAAAGACCTGTTGAATCGCACCCAGTTCTTTCACATCACCAACCGGTGTTGACGTACCGTGTGTGTTTACGTAGTCCACGTCGTCCACGTTTTGCATCGCCATCTGCATACAACGCACTGCGCCTTCACCAGACGGAGCGACCATGTCGTAACCGTCCGAAGTCGCACCGTAGCCGACGATTTCACCGTAGATTTTCGCGCCACGTGCCAGAGCGTGTTCCAGCTCTTCAATCACGACCATACCGCCGCCGCCGGAGATAACGAAACCGTCACGGTCTGCATCGTAGGTACGAGACGCTTTAGATGGATCGTCGTTGTACTTAGTTGACAGTGCACCCATCGCATCAAACATCATGGTCAGTGACCAGTCCAGTTCTTCACCGCCGCCCGCGAATACGATGTCCTGTTTACCCAGTTGGATCAGTTCCATTGCGTTACCGATACAGTGTGCAGATGTCGCACAAGCAGAGCTTATTGAGTAGTTTACGCCACGGATTTTAAATGGAGTTGCCAGACAAGCCGAAACCGTTGAAGACATAGTACGCGGTACCATGTAAGGACCAACGCGCTTCACACCCTTCTCACGCAGAATATCGACCGCGTTCACCTGGTTCAGGGAAGACGCACCGCCCGATCCGGCAATGATACCTGTACGGTCGTTAGAAACCTGCTCTGGAGTCAGACCTGCATCAGCAATCGCCTGTTCCATCGACAGGTAAGCGTATGCCGCTGCATCGCCCATAAAACGCATTTGTTTACGGTCAATATGTTCAGCAGGGTTGATTTTCAGGTCGCCCCAAACTTGAGAACGTAGACCTTTCTCTTTGAATTGCTCAGAAGCATTGATGCCTGACTTACCTGCTTTAAGAGACGCTAAAACTTCTTCGACGTTGTTACCGATACTTGAAACAATACCCATACCGGTGATTACGACTCGTTTCATGTGACATTCCTATAATTCAAAATTCTGATAAATGATAACGAAGAAGGCCAACAAAAGTGGTCAGCTTTCCCATAAATCCGTACAATCCCGGCCCATAATTACGTCAAATATCATAGAACTCGCCCATTATGACTTCAATCACTCATGCACAACTCGGCTGGAACGAGGCCGGAACCCCGGTTTCTGACCAATTTGACGACGTCTATTTCTCTAACGTTAATGGGTTAGAAGAGACCCGTTACGTATTTCTGACCCAAAATCACCTTCCTCAGCGCTGGCACGAACACGATCAGCGCCGTTTCGTCATTGCCGAAACCGGATTCGGTACCGGACTTAACTTCCTTGCCGCCTGGCAATGGTTTGACAAGTTTAGACAGCAAAACCCACAAGCGACACTACAGCAGTTACATTTCATTAGTTTTGAAAAGTTTCCGCTCAGTCGTGCAGATTTAGTCCAGGCTCATCAGGCGTGGCCGGAACTGGCTGATTATGCCAGGCAATTACATCAGCATTATCCGCCTGCTGTGCCAGAATGTCACCGTATTGTACTGGCCGATGGCGCGGTCACCCTGGATTTATGGTTTGGTGACATTAAAGATTGCATGCCCGGCGTTCCGGTTCCTGAAAAAGGTCTGGTCGATGCCTGGTTCCTGGACGGCTTTGCTCCGAGTAAAAATCCCGAAATGTGGAATCAAAACCTGTTTAACGGCATGGCAATGATGGCGAAACAAGACTGTACCTGCGCCACTTTCACCGCAGCCGGTTTTGTGCGTCGCGGCCTGATAGAAGCCGGGTTTGACATGAAGAAAGTCAAAGGCTTTGGCACCAAACGGGAAATGATCGCCGGTGCCATGAGCGACAAACAGCCGGCCAGCAATATTAAACCCTGGTATCACATCGAGGCCCTGAGCGACGTCAAGGATGTGGCCATTATAGGTGGCGGTATCGCTAGTGCCGCTCTGGCTAAAGCATTGAGCGAACGTGGCGTGGCCATCACGCTGTATTGCCAGGACAGTGAAGCGGCTCAGGGCGCGTCCGGCAACCGCCAGGGCGCCGTCTATCCGCTGCTCAATGGTGAGCATAACGGCGTGTCTCGCGTGTTTGCCCCGGCCTTTTTATACGCCCGCCAGTTCTTTGAGCAGATGGCAGAAAACATCGAATTCGATCATGACTGGTGTGGCGTGACTCAGTTACTGTGGGATGAAAAGTCCGCCAAAAAACTCAATAAAATGATCGCCGGTGATTTCAGTCACGATTTAGTCACCAAACTCAGCCCCGAGCAGAGCGCGCAAGCGGTCGGCTTACCGGTTGATGTGGAAAGCGTCCACTACCCGCTGGGCGGCTGGCTATGCCCGGCTCAGTTCACCACAGGGCTGCTGAACCATTTAACCCGACAAGGCAAACTGACTGCCCGTTATGATCATGAGCTGACCAAACTGGAATGGCTGGCTGACAGCCAGCAGTGGCAGCTGTCCTTTGCCGGCACATCACCCGTGCAGCAGACGAGACATCATCAGTGCGTGATTATGGCCAATGGTCATCAGTTTGACGCCATCGAGCAGACCAAGCTACAGCCGCTGGGTAAAGTCAAAGGTCAGGTCAGTCATGTACCAAGCAACGACACCCTGCGGTTACTGCGTTCGGTTTTGTGTTACGACGGTTACATGACCCCGGCCAACCCAGACACAGCCACCCATTGCATCGGGGCGAGTTATGACCGCGAACACATCGACCGTGAGTTTGACGCGCAGGCACAAACCGAAAATGGCGCACGTCTGGCCAAATGTGTCAGTACACAAAGCTGGCCGGCTCAGGTCGACACCTCAGGTAACGACTCACGTCAGGCCATCCGCTGCGTCAGCCGTGATCACCTGCCTTTTGTCGGCAGTATCGGTCAAATGGCGGAAATTCTCGAGCAGTACCAACAGTTGGTGCACATGGCACAGGATGAAGCGCCACGTGTGGCTCAGTACCCGCAACTGTATGGCTTGCTTGGTCTCGGTTCGCGTGGCCTAAGTTCGGCCCCTCTTCTGGCCGAAGTTCTGGCATCCATCATCTGTGGTGATCCGCTGCCGCTACCGGTCGATGTGATGGAAAGCCTGCACCCGAGCCGGATGTGGGTGCGCCGCCTGCGTAAAGGTAAAGCCATCAGTGAACAATAATCACGCCGAATAGATAATAATCGCGCCGAATAGATAATAACCGCACTGAGTGAACTAACCTTCGGCAAATTCGTCGGCAAGATGGCACAACCGTTCCGTCCGCCACGGCAAAAAACAAAACGCCTCGCAATTTTGCGAGGCGTTTTTAGATTCATTGGCTGACAACAGTCAGCATCGACCTGTTGTCAGCTCATTAAGCCAGTTTAGCAACCGCTTCTTTCAGTTGAGCGTTGACCGCGTCGTCTTTCACCTGACCCGCTTCCAGATCAAACACATCGTAGAAGTTTGGTACAGACAGTGATGCTTTCACGTTACCAGCAAAGAAAGGTGCAGAACCTACTGCAGCAGCCAGAACAGATTGCGCGCCGCCAGGGCCAGGTGATGTAGACAGGTAAACCGCTGGTTTGTTCTTAAACACTTCGCGATCGATACGAGTTGCCCAGTCAAACAGGTTTTTAAAAGCAGCCGGGTAATGGCCGTTGTGCTCTGCGTACGAAATCACCAGGGCGTCAGCATCAGCCAAATCACGCAGGAACGCTTGTGCACCTTCAGCCTGGCCGATCTCTTTTTCCAGATCTTCGCTGAACATAGGCACGCTGTAGTCGCTGATGTTCAGAACTTTAACCTCTGCGCCATCAACAAGACCAGCGGTGTAAGTCGCTAATGCTTTGTTAATTGATGTTGAGCTAGTACTAGCTCCGAATGCGATAACTTTCATGTCGGTAATCCTATCTGTTCGGTTGATGATGATAGAGTAATCATTCGACCGCTCAACAACAACTATAAAACTTTTATGGATTCATTCGAATAATTTGAACGATCGATAATGCGGCCATCAGGCCTGAGCAGCCAATTCCTGCCAAAGATCGGCAACAATGATGCGGTCAGCCGGGGTCAGCTCTGAACGAGCCTGTTCCAGGCTATTCTCGATACGGCTTTTAAACTCGTTCAGATCATTAATGCCCTCTTCTTCACACGCTGCCGCGGATAACGAAATATGACCACGCAGATAACCACCGGCAAACAGCTCATCGTCCGACGCCGTCGCGATACGGGTATCAATCAGCTCAAGGAGTTTTTCTTCAAATTCAATAATCATAGTTATCTCGTTACTTCACAATAAATTGGTCTGGACTGAGCGGCGGCGTGTGGTAAAACACGCGCAGCGCTTGCGACAGCATGTTCACTCGGGTTGGTAATCCGCTGGCCAGAATCGACCGTACTTCTTGTTGCACTTTGTGCATAAAAGCCAGCCGGTCCGGCTCAAAATCGCCGTTAAGGTTGTCACAACTGACCGTAAAAGGAAAGCCTGCACTCAACGAGAAGATCCACTCATACGCCTGAGGGCGCACCTCTACCTGCTCAAACCGGGCCTGAACCGCTTCCGTTCGTCCGTCTGGTTCGTACCAGTAGCCAAAATCCTCCAGCAAACGGCGCTCAGGACCCGCTACACACCAGTGAGATATTTCATGTAACGCCGAGGCATAAAAACCGCGGGCAAAAATGATCCTGTGGTAAGGCGTACTGTCATCAGCAGGCAGATAAACCGGCTCGTCATCACCGCGCACCAGACGGGTGTTAAAATCAGCAAAAAAGGTTTGATCGAAAATAGCGATCAAATCGGAATATTGGTGGGACATAAGATTAAGGTTAACAGTCATCGACAGCGCGCATTTTGGCGATTTTTTCGCGGCGGGTAAAGTGCAATCAGCCAGCGTGTGACAACCTGGGCTCTGCACCAACAAAAACGCCCTCACATGAGGGCGTTTTTGGGGTGAAGAGCTCGGATTATCAGATAACCGGAGTGTCAGTGGTGACACCAAAATTCTGCCCGCGATGACGCAGCAGATGGTCAAGAACCACAATCGCCAGCATGGCTTCGGCAATCGGTACCGCACGGATACCGACACAAGGATCGTGACGACCTTTAGTGATCAGCTGAGTTGGCTCACCGGTACGGGTAATGGTATCGCCCGGAACCGTAATGCTCGAGGTCGGTTTCAGCGCGATATTCGCCACTAAGTCCTGGCCGGTTGAGATACCGCCCAGAATACCGCCAGCATGGTTAGAGCTGAAACCCTGCGGAGTCAGTGGATCACGATGCTCACTGCCCTTTTGCTGCACTACATCAAAACCATCGCCGATTTCCACCCCTTTGACCGCATTGATGCTCATCAGTGCATGCGCAATGTCTGCATCCAGACGGTCAAATACCGGCTCACCAAGACCAACCGGTACGTTGGTGGCAACAACCTGAATTTTGGCACCAATCGAATCGCCTTCTTTTTTCAGATCGCGAATCAGTTGGTCAAAAGCCTCCACTTTATCGACATCAGGACAGAAGAACGCATTGTTATCGATTTCGTTCCAGTCCACTTTATCGATCGCAACATCGCCCATCTGTGCCAGATAAGCTCGGATCTCGATGCCAAATTCCTGTTTGAGGTATTTCTTGGCAATACCACCGGCGGCAACACGCATCGCGGTTTCGCGAGCCGATGAGCGGCCACCGCCACGATAATCACGCACCCCATATTTCTGATGGTAGGTATAGTCAGCGTGTCCCGGACGGAACTTATCTTTAATGTCGGAATAATCTTTGGAACGTTGATCGGTATTTTCAATCAGCAGACCAATCGAAGTGCCGGTCGTTTTACCTTCAAACACACCCGACAAAATCTTTACTTCATCCGCTTCGCGGCGCTGCGTGGTATAACGCGATGTGCCCGGACGACGACGATCTAAGTCGACCTGCAGATCTGCTTCACTGATTTCTAACCCCGGAGGGCAACCGTCTACGATACATCCCAGTGCGATACCGTGACTTTCTCCGAATGTCGTTACCCGGAAATGTTGTCCGATACTGTTTCCTGCCATTATGTCCTCAAATTAGCTTGCTGCGCACGTTGAACGCGACGCCCGCAGCACTCATTACTATTCTTCGTGGAATCATAGTCGCTTTATTACGATTTGATGTAAAGCCTAAGCTTGCACAATTTGTGCAATCTTTCTCCCTAAAATGGGCATCACCTTTCCAATCCACTGATTTACATACGATCAGCCATTAAAAAGATAAAAAAACACCGGCTGCAAAGCCGGTGTTCTAGACAACTGTCTTAACTATGTATACAGCTCAGTGCTGGTTAATCCAGATAGAGTGCAAACTCATCGGCACACGCCAGCAGCTGATCGCGGGTCAGCATGAATACGCCGTGACCACCATTTTCAAACTCAATCCAGGTAAATGGGATCTCCGGGTACTGCTCCATCATGTGAATCATCGAGTTACCCACTTCACAGATCAAAATACCTTTCTCAGTCAGGTAATTCGGGGCATTCGCCAGAATACGGCGCACCAGTTTAAGGCCGTCGGTTCCGGCCGCCAGACCCAGTTCAGGCTCGTGACGGAACTCATCCGGCAGACTGTTCATGTCTTCTTCATCCACATATGGTGGGTTGGTGACAATCACATCGTACTGCTCTTTTGGCAGATCGCGGAACAGGTCAGAACGAATCGGGTACACTTGCTGTTCCAGTCCGTGGTCCTGGATATTTTGCTCAGCCACTTCCAGCGCTGCCGCCGAAATATCAATCGCATCCACTTCTGCATCAGGGAATGCGTGTGCACAGGCAATTGCGATACAGCCACTGCCGGTACACATATCCATGATACGTTGCGGCTCTTCTACCAGCCAAGGTTCAAACTGAGCCTGAATCAGCTCACCAATCGGTGAACGTGGCACCAGCACCCGCTCATCAACAAAAAATTCCAGGCCGCAGAACCAGGCTTTATTGGTCAGGTAAGCCACCGGGGTGCGATCTTTAATCCGCATCACCACACGCTCAACCACACGCAAACGCTCGCTGGTCGTCAGGCGTGAGTTCAACACATGAGGAGGCACATCAATCGGTAAATAAAGGGTTGGCAGGATCAGTTGAACCGCTTCATCCCACGCATTGTCGGTACCGTGACCATAAAATAAGTTCGCAGCGTTAAAGCGACTCACCGTCCAACGAATCATATCTTGAAGCGTATGCAGCTCTGAAACCGCCTCTTCTACAAAAATCTTATCCAAACTTGCCTCCGAAAAGCGCTACAATACTGCCAATTTCGATTTATAACAGATTATCTAATCCCAAATGAGCAAAAAAGAGACCGAATTCAACGACAACTATGAAGTCGACACCGATGACGATTTCGCTTTATTTCAGGATGCAGTAAAGGGCGTTAAAAAGTTGGCGCAGGATACCATAATCCAGGAGCCAAACAGAAATCCTAAACAAAAAGAAACCCGTCGTACCGCGCGTGAAGCCCGCGACAACGATTTCTACTTTTCCGATGAGTTCGTCCCCCTGCTCAGTGAAGAGGGGCCGACTCGTTACGCGCGCAGCGATGTGTCCAAATACGAGGTCAAACGTCTGCGACGCGGAGTCTATGTGCCGGATGTTTTCCTCGACATGCATGGCATGACGCAACAGGAAGCCAAACGTGAGCTTGGCGCCATGATCGCCTACTGTATCAAAGAAGGTACCCACTGTGCCTGCGTCCAACACGGCATTGGTAAACACATTCTCAAACAGAAGGTGCCATTGTGGCTGGCCCAGCATCCGGATGTGATGGCTTTCCACCAGGCGCCGCTGGAATTTGGCGGTGCCGGTGCACTACTGGTTCTGCTGTCAGTCCCAGAAAAATAGTCAGTCAGCAAAAAATAATTCTGAATAGCTATGGCTTAACCTGTGAGTCATAGCCCTTTAGTACCTCATCTCATCCGGTATCGGCATATTCTCTTCTTTCAGTTTAGGTCGTTCGCCACCTTTACGCCGATATTGTTTCAGTTGGAACACATAAGCCAGTACCTGGGCCACAGCAACAAACAATCCGTCAGGAATTTCCTGTTCCAGTTCAGTGGTATGATACAAAGCCCGCGCTAAGGGCGGAGCCGGCACGATCATAATGTCATGCTCCCGTGCCACTTCACGAATTTTCAGGGCGAGGTGATCAACCCCTTTCGCTATCACCACCGGCGCCCGGTCGCGGTTTTGTGTATAACGCAGCGCAACCGAGAAGTGATCCGGGTTGGTAATAATAACATCCGCCTGCGGTACATCAGCCATCATACGCCGCTGCACAGCCTCGCGTTGCAGCATCCGAATCCGTCCTTTCACCTCAGGTTTACCTTCGGTGTCTTTGTATTCGTCTTTGACTTCCTGCTTGGTCATTTTCAACTGATTGGCGTGTTGCCAGATCTGGAAACGGAATATCGATCGCCACCACCACCAGCAGTGAACAGCTGATCAGCAAGACAAAATTAAGCAGAATATCCAGGGCATGAAAAATATTTTGCGGAAAGACATCCAGACTGAGCTGAAACAGATCTTGTTTCGACGCTTCAATCAGATAAAACGCCATCCCGGCCACCAGCAGTACTTTGAGAATCGATTTGATCAGCTCAACCCAGCTCTGCATGCCAAACATGCGCTTGATACCACTGAGCGGATTCATCTTGGATAATTTTGGCATCGCAGCTTCGGCTGAGAAACTGATCCCGCCGACGCCGGCTGCACCAATCAGCGCCGCAATAAATAACGTCACCAGAATAAGCAGCAGCGGCATCAGCAGCTGCACCAGCACACCAGAAATGATGTCGAACAGTTTGTTGACGTCAAAAATCTCTTCCCGGCTGAGGTTAAAAAGCCGCCCCATCGCAGTCAGCAAACCGCTGGCCATCGACTTTCCGAACCACATCAGAGATAAAGCGCCGACCACCAGTACCGACACAGACGCCAGCTCCTTCGACCGGGCAACCTGGCCTTTTTCTCGCGCCTGTTGCAACCGTCGGGGGGTGGCGTCTTCGGTCCTTTCTTGTCCGTCTGATTCTGCCAATTCAGCCTCCTGACACGCCGTGAATTAACATGTTAACCGGATCAGGCTGCACACCTGCTGTTCGCCCTGATTCCAGTACAGATCATAATGAGTATAGAGCCCGCTGATGATATACCAGCACAGCAGCAAGCCGACCATCAGCGCAAAGGCAAAACCGAGTGAAAAGATATTCAGCTGCGGCGCAGCGCGGGTCATCACCCCGAAGGATAAGTTGACCGTCAGCAGAGCGATGATGCCTGACAGTGACATACTAAGGGCCACTTTAAACATGGTCCCGAGCCACAACGCCAGCTCGCGAAAATCAACCGCGGTGAGCGATCCACTGCCAATCGGCAGACTTTTAAAACTCATCACCAGCAGCTGGATCATTTTCAGATGTCCATCGGTGGCAAGAAAAAACAGGGTAACCAGAAACATAAACAGCTGACCAAGCAGCGGCGTATTCTGACCGTTGGCAGGATCGACCATGGAAGCAAAACCCAAACTCGCCTGCATACCGAGAATTTGGCCCAGCATCACAAAGGTCTGTACCATAAACTGGGTCACCATACCCATCGCCACTCCGATGATCAACTGCTCCAGCGTGGTCATAAAACCCTGAAAAGAGAGCAGTTGCAGATCAGCAGGAACCGCTGGGATAGCGGGCATAACGGCAAAGGTAATCGCCAGACCGAGATAAAGCCGGATACGAGTGGAAACAAATCGCGCCCCGGTGACACTCATCACCATCAGCATGGCTGAAATGCGGGTATAGGGCCAAAAATAGTTGGCGATAAAATCGAGGACGACGCTGGCAGGATATTCCATACGCCAGCCTAATACAGCACCTGAGGCAGGCGCTCAACGATGGAATAAAAGTATTCCATCAGCATTTGCGTCATCCAGTGCGCAAACGCCATCAGTGCCAGCAAAGTCACGATAAGACGCGGCAAAAAACTCAGCGTCTGTTCGTTAATGGAGGTTGCGGCCTGAAATATCGCCACCACCAGACCAATCAGCAGGCTCGGCACTATGATGGCACAGACCATAATCAGGACCATCCACAGCGCATCACGAAACAGCTCGACAAAGACTTCTGGTGTCATTCAATGCTCCTGCTATAAGGCAAAACTGCCCGCCAGGGTTGACAGAATCAGATTCCATCCATCCACCAGCACAAACAGCATCAGTTTAAACGGTAACGAAACAATCATCGGCGACAACATCATCATACCCATCGCCATCAGTACCGAAGCAACGACCAAATCGATGATTAAGAACGGCAAAAACAGCATAAAGCCGATTTGGAAAGCCGTTTTAAGTTCAGAAGTAATGAAAGCCGGGATCAGCACGGCCATAGAGACATCCTCAGGATTCTGCGCCTCAGATCCTGAAATATTGACGAAGGTCTCGAGATCTTTCACCCGGGTCTGCTTGAGCATAAAATCTTTCATCGGCTCCTGAGCCAAATCAAAAGCCTGCCGGGCGGTGATCTGTTCATTGAGGTAAGGCTGTACGGCCTGGTCATTAATGCGGTTGAGAACCGGTGACATGATAAAAAAGGTCAGAAACACAGCAATGCCGATAATCACCTGGTTGGACGGCGTCTGCTGCAGCCCCATCGCCTGACGCAGAATCGACATTACCACGACGATACGGGTAAACGAGGTCATCAGAATGACCATGGCCGGCAAGAAGCCGAGCATGGTCATCAGGGCCAGGATCTGCAGATTGACCGAGTATTCCTCGCCGCCATCGGCAGTTGTCGTCATGGTAAAGGCAGGAATGCCCCCGCCGCCACTGCTTGAGCCCAGCGCCATCGTCCGGGCCGCCCCCTGCTCGCGTTCCATCGCCGAAACCGTCACATTTTCAGCGCCGGCGGCGGTGGCAGGGATGGGGGTTTCCAGTTCCTGCTGTGCACTGGCCAACGGCGCAAACAGCAGTGCAGACAACCACATAAGCACAGCTATCCAGGACAGCCGCTCGGGCAAGCGCTTAAACAGAGGGTTTATTATCATGTTTTTTCAGTAGCTGGGTCAGTTGATTAGTAAAAGAAGCCGCTTCCGTCTCCTGTGGCTGGAGTGGCTTGTCCAGTTTTGAGATCAGTTGAACAGATTGCGCGGTTACCCCTATCAGGAACTGCTCTTCCCCCGCCTGTACTATCATCACCCGCTCTTTGGTTCCGACGGCCAGTTGCCTGATCACACTCAGTCCTTTCTGCTGACCAAACGCGGGGACCCGCATACGTTTGAGCATCCAGGCCATGGCCAGAATCAGCGCGATGACAAAAATCAAAGAACCCAGCGTGGTCGCCAGGTCCAGTTGATTATTCTCCACCGCCAATGCCGGGGTCGAAAACAGCGCCAGGCTTATGAGCTTTTTCATAAGCTATCTCAGTTTCTTAATGCGTTCAGTCTGGCTGATCACATCGGTCAGACGGATACCAAACTTATCATTCACGACCACCACCTCGCCATGGGCTATCAGAGTGCCGTTTACCATGACATCCAGCGATTCACCGGCGATGCGATCCAGCTCGACGACCGAGCCCTGGTTAAGTTGCAGCAGGTTTCGGATACTGATCTTAGAGCGCCCCACTTCCATCGAAATGGTGACCGGGATATCCATAATGGTATCCAGTTTGCGCCGCTCATCATCTGAAATAGGCTGAGCACTATCTTTCAACTCATCCAGTGGCGCCGCCAGAATCTCATCGACATCAACGTCTGGCGCATTCGGGTCTTCCCCCAGTGCCGCAGCCCACTCGTCTGCAAGCTTTTGATCTTCTGATTTTGACATCTTTGTTACCTATTCTTGTCCAGCGTCATTTCATCATCCTCCTCGTCATCTTCCAGCTCGGCAATAATGTCCTTACCAAAGAAAGCGAGATCGGTCTTTACCACATCCGGGCGTTTAATTTTTTTCCGATACCTGCACTGCCAGTTTATCGCCCGAGCGTCCCATCTTAACCCGGTAGGTCGGCAACTCTTCGACAAACATGGTGGCATGTTTGGGCATATTGATCGGGATAATATCGCCGACCTGCAGTTCCATCAGGTCACGCAGCGCCAGATCCTGCTCCAGCAGGTTGACGCGGAAATTGACCGGGACATCCATAATTTCTTCACGCAGTGCCGAGCTCCAGCGTACGTCGGTTTCCATCTTGTCTGACTGCACACCGGCATCCAGCAGTTCCCGAATCGGTTCCACCATGGAGTACGGCATCACTATGTGAAAATCACCGCCGCCGCCATCCACTTCAATATGAAACGAACTGACCACAATCACTTCGGTCGGGCTGACGATGTTGGCCATGCTCGGGTTCACTTCCGAATCGAGATACTCGAATTCCACCCCCATCACAGGCGCCCAGGCATCTTTGTAATCAGCAAATACAATTTTAAGCAGAAGCTGGATAACACGGCGTTCGGTCGGGGTGAACTCGCGACCTTCAATCCGCGCGTGATAGCGGCCATCGCCACCAAAGAAGTTTTCCACCAGGATAAATACCAGGCGTGCCTCCATGGTGACCAGCGCTGTGCCTTTCAAAGGGCGAAAACGCACCATATTCAGGCTGGTCGGTACGTACAGGGTGTTCTGATACTCTCCGAACTTCATCATCTGTACGCCGTTAATCGACACTTCTGCGGTCTTGCGTAGCATATTAAACAGGCTGATACGCAGGTGACGGGCAAAGCGTTCGTTGATCAACTCCAGGGTCGGCATTCGGCCGCGCACAATCCGATCCTGTGAGGAGAAATCGAAAGATACCGCACTGGTATCGGAGCTATCTAACTCTTCTTCAACGTCATCGACACTGTCCACACCGTGGAGCAGAGCATCGATTTCATCCTGGCTTAATAGATCAGTCACACGTCACCTACTGCATAACAAAGTCAGTGAACAGAACCCGCTCAATCACAGGCTTACCGACGACTTTGGTCATGGCTGCTTTGATATCGTCTGTCGCCTGGTCGCGCAGGTCAATACGGCCAGTGGCGCTGCGCAGTTGCTCAACCGTAGCCGAAGCAAAGGTACTTAATAGCGTGCTTTCAACTAACGGCGAATGGTAACGGGCCTGATCTTCGTTTTCAGTGCCACGCACCATGAGCTGCACTTTAATTTGCACCATACGCTCACGCGCATCACCGCTGACATTAAACACAAACGGCTGGGCAATGTTGACGTAAGAGACCGGCTCAGCGACAGTTTCAACTTTCTCAGCGCTTTCTTCCTGAGCCTGCTCGCTGCCATCTGAGCCCATCAGGAAGAAAGCCGCACCACCGCCGCCCAGTAGCAATACGACAGCAGCAATGATGATGATCATCAGTTTCTTTTTACTTTTCGGGGCACCATCAGGTAATTCTTCAACAGCCATAACTTACTCTATGTCGTTATTTTGTATTTAGTTTAAGCGTAATAACTGATTCCATCACGCTTTGCAGCCACATTCAAATCAAGTTTGACGTCTGTATCAAGATTTTCTTCACCAGCAAAACGCTCGCTGGCTGAGGAATGACCGGATTGACCGCCCCCCCCTGCCGCATAACGCTGTTGCTGGCCTGAATTCTGTTGTTGTACCGAAGTATCTCCAAGCTGAACGCCTTGTTGAGACAACATTTCTCTCAGGCGGGGCATAGAGTGTTCCAGCGCATCACGCGCCTGGTTGTTGGCCACGGTGAACTGTACGCTGGCTCCGTCACCATGCATGTTCATGCGGATATGGAGACGGCCCAGCTCAGGCGGGTCGAGACGAATATCAATCTGCTTGAGGTTTTTAGACATCATCATCTGGACCCGTTGTGCCATATCATCCACATCCATTTCCTTACTCAGATGCAGCGGCATCTGCGGCTGAGCCTGGGTTGGTTCTGCACGCAGGTTGGACGACGTGGCATTCATACCCTGCTGACCAGCAGCCGTTGCCACCTGGCTAGCAAAAGCCGAGTCCTGACCAGGCTGGCCTGTTTTACTGTTGGTCAGCTTACCTATCCCGCTACCTGCGAGTGCAGCTTTTAATGCTGCCGGGCTGAGGCTTTCAGTTTGGGCCAGCATTGCAGGATTAAGCGCCGGATTGGCGGCGTTGGTGGTGACAGTCGCGCTATTAGTGGCATCCTGGACCGGTACGTTATGGGTTGACGCGCCGGCTTGCTGAGTAGATTGTTGCTGAGCAGTTTGCCACTGATTGATAAGCTGCTGCGCTGCACCAGCCGGATTATGGTGTACTCCCGACTTAATTTTGTCTGCTTGCTCAGAAGAGCCCAACGTCGTCTGAGCGCTGGCGAGCTCCGAACCTGCTGCGGCTGCAACACCTTGTGCCACAGCGGTTAAGTGCGGCGCATTGTCTGCAGAAACCTGGCTCTCTGCCCGCGAGTTCGCGAGTCGTGCTGAATCCGCCGTCACTGCGACAACGCCAGGTGTAGCGTCACCTTTATCATGCATAACTCCTTGCGCAAGCTGCGCTAAGCTCTGGCTATCGGCAGCAGCAGATTGAATCTTAACTTCTCCCGACTTGTTGGCAGAGCTGAGTTCAGGATCCGCAGACGCAGGCTGAGCCGACTCGGCCTTCAAAGCAGCGAGGATAGCCGCTGCCTGCTGCGGTGTCAGCTCTTGCAGTTCTTCGGTGCTCATCTGATCATCCAATCCTAACCTGGTTAACTGCTCGGCCAGCAACTGGGTGATCTCTGCCCCCCTGTGCAGCACTGAGCGGAGTACCGGGTGCGGTTAGCTGAGCGTTGTCGGTTATAGCACTGCTGAGCACACCCTTTGCACTCATCGGACGAACGACCTGAACGGATTCCGACGCGGCGCGCAATGACAGATCATCTTCACTATGACCTCGGCTTGCAGGCTGAGCAGGGAACGGAGGCAAAATGTTGCCGTTACTGGCAGCCAGTGCCTGATTGGCGTCTTTTAAGCGGCCTATCAGCGCATCGCCGTCACTCATGACTTGCTGGGTTGTGGCATTCACGCCTTGCTTGCTGTCACTTTCGTCAGCAATAAGACGTTGTAAATTCTTAGGAATATCAGGCTGCGTCTCCGCTGGCTGCCCTTTGGCTGACGGAGTCTGCTCATCACCGTCACCTTGTTCGAGCAGTCCCTCAGCCGCATCTTGTCCGCTATCAACACTAATAAGCTTGCCATCCGCTGCAGACTGCTGGTCTTGCGCAGAAAGCTTATCTTGCGTAGAAACTGATGCAGCTTGTGGCTGTCCGGCCGCTTTTTTGACATTACTGGATTCGCTCTGGTCAGAGGCGCCAAACAGCAGAGCCGATAATTTGCTCAAAAAGCCGGAATTTTCCCCGCTTTCATCCTGCTGGACCTGTTGTCCCGCAGACTTAGCCACATTGGTGGCTTTGCTATTATCAACAGCAGATGAGGTTGAGTTGACGTTCATAATTACTTAGCTCGTATTTCAGGCTGCACACCTAAACGGCAGCGAATCCACTGTCACGTGCACAACTGCGTCGGACAGCACTTTGTACTTAATCTGCAAAGATGAGACTCAGTCTGCAGAGATGAGACTCACGGATATCTGTTACTACTCTGCACATTACTACTCTACAAAATCTGCTGCAAAATCTACGCCAAGCACGTCAATGGCCCAATAAACTCAGCTCAAACTGGAACCGGGACGACGTCGGTTAAAGCTGAGGGTCGAAAACTCATCCATCAGCTTCTGCTCGCGCTTATTTTCTGCGCGCTGTTTTTCGGTCTGCTTCTTATCGATCAGCCATTGGTAAGATCGGCGCTGTTTATGTACCGCCATCCAATGCTGCTCACAATTGACGACCTGATTTTTAAAGTGGTGTTCTGCATCGCGCTGCTTGGCCAGAGTTTCATCCAACTGAGTCAGAAAGCGGTTGAGGTGACCATATTGACTGGCCGTCAGCCCGGACTGGCCACGCTCAACCAGTTGCTGGCAGTATTCCAGACGATACTGCTCAATCTGACGGATTTGCTGATAATAACCTTCCAGCTCAGTGCGCGCCTTGTTGAGCGCCAGGACAGCTTTATCTTCGTTATCTTTGGCCTGCTCCAGCAAAAACTGTAATGCGTTATCCATGATGTTACTCCATGCTCAGCACATTTTTCAGCATGCTGACACACATCTCGTAAGGGACGGATTCTTTCATCGCTTGCTGCAGATAGAGATCCAGGCGCGGCTTGAGAGTAAAGGCACTGTCGATCGCTTTGTCAGTGCCCGGCTTATAGGCACCAATCGACACCAGATCCTGATTTTTACGGCAAATAGACAATACCTGACGTACCGCCTTGGACATCAGCACGTGCTCATCTGTCGTAATTTGTGGCATGACCCGGCTGACGGATTTCTCAACGTCGATCGCCGGATAATGGCCGGCATCGGCCATTTCCCGTGACAGCACGATATGGCCATCCAGAATTGCCCGTGACGCATCGGCGATCGGGTCCTGCAAATCATCGCCTTCGGTCAGCACAGTAAAGAATGCGGTAATCGAGCCTTGCTGCGGACCGCCGTTACCGGCCCGTTCCACCAGCGCGGGCAGCTTGGCAAACACCGATGGCGGGTAACCCTTGGTCGCTGGCGGTTCACCAACCGAGAGCGCGATTTCCCGCTGCGCCTGAGCAAAACGGGTCAGTGAGTCCATCAGCAGCAGGACATCCAGACCCTGATCACGAAAGTATTCAGCAATCGTGAGCGCCGTCTGACATCCCTTGAGCCGCATCAGTGGAGAGGAGTCCGCTGGCGCGGCGACCACCACAGAACGCTGGCGTCCGTCCACCCCGAGGATCTCTTCAATAAATTCTTTAACCTCGCGGCCCCGTTCACCAATCAGACCGACCACGACCACCTGCGCTGTCGTGCCCCGGGTCATCATGCCCAGCGTGACCGATTTACCGACACCTGAACCGGCAAACAGACCGATACGCTGTCCTTTACCGACCGTGAGCAGGCCATTGATGGCCTTGATGCCCACATCAAGCGGCTCACTGATCGGTTTGCGTGCCAGCGGGTTAATCGGCTGAGCGTTGAAAGAGGCGCGTTGGTCGGTATAAATCGGGCCAAGTCCGTCGAGCGGATTGCCCACACCATCAATCACCCGGCCAAGCAGTTCCATGCCGACCGCCAGTCCGGTCTCTTCCGTCAGTGGGGTCACTTTTGCCCCGGGCAGAACCCCGGTTATTTGTTCACTTGGCATCAAAAACAAACTGTCGCCGGAAAAACCAACCACTTCGGCTTCCATCTCGCCGGACATGGTCTCGACCCGGCACAAGCTGCCAATTGGCGCGCGGCAGCCGGTCGCTTCGAGGGTGAGTCCGACCACACGTACCAGTTTGCCAGAGGCAATCGGACGACTGGTCAACCCCTGGGTTTTATACTGTGCAAGACGTTCTGCCAACGCTAACATTATTCATTACCTTGCTGATGACGGTTGGTACCACAAAAACTCTGCAATACAGATCGGATGCGCTCTTCCATCCGATAGTTGACGCTCGATTCGCCGGCTTCAATCTGCACATCGCCGCGATTGAGAGCCGGTTCACTCACCAGCGTCCAGTTACGTAATTGCAACTGTTGTTCACCATAAGCCTGTTCGATAATCTCGCAGTCTTGCGGGTTGAGTTTTAACGTAATGGCGTGGCCGGAAACCGGCAGCGCCTCCACCGAACCTTTGACTGTATCCAGTATCACTTGCGGGTTGGTCTGCGCTTCTACGTGCACCACCTCTTTGACCAAAGTGAGCACCATATCCACCAGCTGCTTTTCAACCTGGGCGTTCATCAACTCCAGCGGCTGGGCAAACTGATTGGCAAGACCAATAAAGGTATTCACGTGTTCTTCTATCACCGCCTGCCCGGCTTCTATGCCTTCGGCCTGCCCCGCAACTAAGCCTTCTTCATGGCCGGCGTTATAGCCCGCTTCTTTGCCCTGCTCGAAACCTTGCTGATAGCCTTCCGCTTTACCCTGTTCCAGACCTTCCTGGTAAGCGGCCTGCTTAATCAGCTCGATATCCTGCTCGGTCAGTTGCACCGGTTCTTCTTCTTCCGGCTCATCAAAATTCGGCATCCAGCTCGGGTCGTAGTTCATCGCCGTTTCCCGAGCCGTTTTATGCTGTTCAGCACTGTAATCAGGCAGACCCCATTTTTTTGGCGGTTCGGCGGCCACTTCTGATTCTGAGCCTAAACGAATAAAACCGCGTTTTCTTTCTCCAGACATACCATCCCTACCCAAGATAAAAAAGGGCCCGCTGAATCAGCCGGCCCGGGTCTGCTGCTGTCATCAGGTCAACAGCCCCTGACAAAATAGATTGTGTTACAGGAACTCGTCGGCGCCGCCGGACAACATCAGTTCACCGTTATCCGCCATACGACGAGCGATGGCCAGAATCTCTTTCTGGGCCGCTTCGACATCCGACACTTTGATCGGCGGCATCGCTTCCAGGTCATCGCGCATCAGTTCAGCAGCACGCTTGGACATGTTCTTGAAGATCTTGTCACGTAGCGCGTCATCGGCACCTTTAAGCGCACGTTGCAGCACATCCTGCGGAACATCGCGCAGTAGTTTCTGAATCCCCTGATCGTCGACTTCGACCAGATTCTCGAACACAAACATCAGATCCTGGATCTGAGTAGCCAGATCTTCGTCCTGGTCGCGCATCTGATCCATCAGAGCTCCCTCGATGTTATTGTCGAGGTAGTTCATGATATCGGCCGCTGCTTTCAGGCCGCCAATCTTAGCCGCTTGCGCACCAGCCTGACCAGCAAACTGTTTCTCCATGATCTCGTTCAGCTCCGCCAGTGCGGATGGCTGAACTTCTTCCAGGTTGGCAATTCGCATCATCAAATCGAGACGGTCACGTTCGGAGAACTGGGCCAGTATCTCCGCCGACTGATCCGGCTCAAGGTAAGACAAGACAATGGTCTGGATCTGTGGGTGCTCGTTAACAATAATGCTGGCAACCTGACGCGGATCCATCCATTTGAGTGAATCGAGACCTTTCGAACCAGTACCGAGCAGAATCTGGTCAACCAGATTGTTGGCCTTGTCTGCTCCCAGTGCTGCCACCAGAGCATTACGCATAAAGTCTTCGCTACCCATACCGATATTGGTGTATTTCTGGATGTCTTCCAGAAATGCACGGTGCACCGCACTGACTTTATCCTGGCTCAGATCTTTAGCCCGCGCCATCGCACTACCGACCCGCTGAACTTGCTTGGGTTCCAGATGGCGGATAATCCCGGCCGCATCTTCTTCATTCAGGCTCAGCAACAGGATTGCTGCACGTTCATCACCCGGTATTGAGGCAATATCAATTTTGGTTTCAGCCACTTCACCGCCGGCATTACGTGGTACGATTTCGTCAGGCATTTTGCATCCAGTTCTTCACTACTTGAGCCGCCAGTTCCGGCTCGTTGGCCACCAGAGCACGTACGGCTTTCAGCACGTCCTCATCCTTATGCAGATTCGGCAAGTCAATCCCCGAACCAAACTCAAACAGTTCTCCGCCTTCAATGTCGCTGCCAATCAGGCTGGTTTCACCATCCGCTCCGATAGGCAGGCCATCCGGGCCATACAGTTGTTCGTCGTCTTCTGCTACAGGGTTGAGCAGTTTTTTCATCGCCGGGCGAACCAGCACCAGCACCACAACGATGATAACCAGTGCACTCGCCAGCCAGCGAATCCAGTCACTGAAATTCGGGTTCTCCCAAATTGGCACATCGGCCAGCGGCTCTATTTCAGGCTCGGCAAACTGCATACTCAATACATTGAGCAGGTCACCGCGATTTTCACTGAAGCCCACCGCACCAATCAGAATCTGTCGGATAGAGTTTAGCTCACTCTCACTCAGCGGAGTGTAGGTCACTTCGCCGGTCTCCGGATTAACACTGGCACGGTTTTTCACCGCAACGGCCACGGTTTGGCGGTTAATTACGCCCGTCTGCTTACGCTCATGGCTGATGGTCGTATCGAGCTCAAAGTTGCGGGTGGCTTCTTTATGCACCGAACCCTGTCCCATCAGCGAGCCGTCTTTCATTTGCGCGACATCCTGCGGAATCGAGGCATCCGCCGGCGGCTGGTTACTTAGAGCGCCGGGAACCCCCGCGACCGTATTACTGTTGTTGTAATCTTCCAGTGTATATTCACTGCGGGTCGATGGCGTGTTCGGGTCAAAGCTTTTGCGCGTTTGTTCAATGGCGCTGAAATCCAGTTCCACATCCACCTGAGCGGTGTAGTTACCCAGGCCAAGGATCGGGATCAGCACCGAGTCAATTTTCTCACGCAGGTTGTCTTCCTGCTTGCGCTCCTGCTCCTGCTCTTTGCGGCGTGCCGCAGAGACCGGATCCTGTGAACCGGAGCTGAGCAGACGACCGTGTTGATCCGTGACCGTGACCCGGGTCGGTTTCATCCCCGGTACCGCACTGGCGACCATATCGACAATCGAATCCACTTCTTCTTGTTTCAGGTCGGAGCCGGTACGCAGGGTCAAAAATACTGAGGCGGACGCTTCCTGGTTATGACGCACGAATACGCTCTGTTTCGGCAGTGCCAGCAGAACACGCGCTTTATTCACCTGACGCATCTCTTCGATCGCTTTGGCCAGCTGACGTTCCCGGCTCAGTTTTAAACGTTCCTGCTCGAGACGCTGGGAAACCCCAAACCCCATATCCTGCAACAGGATATCATCACCGGCTTCCCGGGATTGATTCAGGCCGGCGCGCACCATGTTCAGTTTGAGGCTGTTGTAGTCACTGTTCGGCACCAAAATGGTGTTGCCATCCAGTTTGTAATCTTGTTTTTGCTGATCCAGGTAATCCAGCACCGGAATCAACTCTTCCGTTTCATAGGCGCCAAGCGGCCGCATTTCCGGCTCTTTGACCCAGAAAAACAGCATCACGATCAAAGCAACACAAATCGAAATGGACAGAACCAGCACGATCTGACGCAGCAGATCCAGATCACCCATAGCAAAATCCATCTTGGATGAGCTTTTCTCATCCAGATCGGGATTCTGCGCCACGCCGTCAAGATCCGCGCCGGCAAGCAGGGCCTGATCTCCGCCAGAGCCGGACAGTGCCAAATCAGTTGTTTGCTTATCTTCAGCCACAGTTCAAATCCTACAATTACACTGGCATGTTCATCAGTTCTTTGTACGCTTCAACCAACTTATTGCGTACCTGGATCGTGGCATCAAAAGCCACACTCGATTTGTTGCGGGCGATCATCACATCCGACAGAGAAACCCCCTCGTCACCACGGTCAAAACGGGTTTGTAAATTACCGGATGATTTTTGCAGAGCGTTTACATTATTGATGGCCTGAGCGAGCATATCGCCAAAATCAGCGCCAACTTTTTGTCCTGTTGCTGCAGGGCGGCTGTTACCCGCTTCGATCATCATCGCCTGCATTTCGCTTTGTAAGCCGTCTAATCTCATTATTACCTCAGATGCCAATTGTTTGACTCATGCCCATTGTGAATCACCTTTTAGTCAGATCCAGCAAGTTATGTGCCATGCACCGCAACGCTCACTCAGCCCGGAATATCGATTCCGGCATCACGCATTTTGGCCAGTTTGTAGCGCAAAGTGCGCGGGCTGATACCAAGCTTCTCGGCCATCTCTTTACGTCGTCCTTCACATTCCACCAGGGTATCCATGATGATGGCGTACTCCTGATCGCGCAGTTCGCCGCCTAAACCGCTGCTCGCGCTGATTGATTTGGCAAAGTCGACTTCGGCAACCGGCTTAATCTCTACCGCGGCCACGTCTCCGCTTTCCACCGCACTCTGCAAGCTGCTTGCATCCTGCCAGTCGAGGCCTTCCAGCAAAATATGCTGCTGATCAATGCTGTCCTGGTCACTCAGAATCAGAGCGCGCTGAATCACGTTATCCAGCTCGCGCACGTTACCCGGCCAGTTATAGCTCAGCAACTTATTGATTGCACTTTCAGAAACTGCCGGAACCGCCAGACCAAGCTTTTTACAGTGACGCTCAACCAGATGGATGGCCAGCGGTTCAATATCCCCTTTCCGCTCACACAGCGCCGGCCAGGCGATTGGGAAAACATTGAGACGATAATAAAGGTCTTCGCGGAATTTTTTCTCTTGCACGTAAGCTTTAAGATCACGGTTACTGGTTGCCAGTACACGCACATCCAGTTTGATGCTCTTGCGGCTGCCCAGCCGTTCCACTTCACGCTCCTGCAGCACACGCAGTAGTTTGGCCTGCAGGTTAAGATCCATTTCGCTGATCTCATCGAGCAAAATAGTACCGCCCTGAGCCTGCTCAAATTTGCCCGGACAAGCCTGAACCGCACCGGTAAATGCCCCTTTCTCGTAACCAAACAGGGTTGCTTCCAGCATGTTGTCCGGAATCGCAGCACAGTTGATGGCAACAAACGGGCCGGCTTTACGCGGTGACGCATTATGGATATAACGGGACATCACTTCTTTACCGGAACCACTTGGCCCCAGAACTATGACATTCGCGTCGGTTTTCGCGACTTTTTCTGCCAGGCTCAGCAACTTAAGGCTTTTTTCGTCCGCGACCACAGCATCACCATTGTCATCCGATTTCACCGGAGCGTAACGGCTGACCATGTTAAGCAACACCTCAGGTGCGAAAGGTTTGGCCATATAATCAATCGCCCCTTCCTTCATCGCCGACACTGCATCTTCAATATTGGCATACGCGGTCATCAGCAGCACCGGAAGATTCGGCCAATGCTGTTTGATGTTACGCAGCAGGGCCAGGCCGCCCATTCCGGCCATTTGCACGTCAGAGACCACAATATCAACCGGATAGGTTTTCAGTTTCAACAACGCATCCTCGGCACAATCGGCTTCAAGCCATTCGTAGCCCGCTAATGCCAGAGTGTCTACCAGTGCTTCGCGTAGACCTTCATCATCTTCAACGATTAAGACTTTACTTTGAGCCATCATCATTCTCCCGAATCTGAGTGAGACGTGTGTGGTTGACGCTCCAGAGGCAAACACATGGTAAAACAGGCACCATTCCCCGGTTCAGAAATCAACTCAAGTTGGCCGTCATGTGCACGACACACCATTTGTACAACCGCAAGACCAAGGCCGGTGCCTTGTGAACGGGTGGTAAAGAAAGGCTCCATAATTTTTTGTTGTAGCTCTTTCGCCACACCTGGCCCATTGTCCTGCACAGAAATTTTTAATACCCCATTCACCGGTCGGAAAAAGACATCGATTTGAGCACCTTTACCGACGATTTGAATCGCATTCATCACCAGATTACTTAACGCAGAAGCGATCGCATTAACGTTACCCATCAGTTGGGTCTCTTGCTGCTCCACTTCCTGGCCGTAATCAATCTGATTATTTTTTACTGCGGTTTCGATCATCGGCAAAAATTCATTCACCAGCTCGGCCACCGTAAAAGGCTGAATCACTTTGTTATCACCACCTTTGGCGAACAGCAGCATGTCGTTAACTTGTTTTTCCAGGTCATGCAAGCGATCCATCAGTTTGCTTTGGAAACGTTCGCGAGTGGGCTGAGGCAGATTAGGCGCTGACAGGTTGGAGGCATACAGCATTGCGCTCGACAACGGTGTTCTGACCTGATGCGCCAATGACGCCACCATACGGCCCAGCGATGACAAACGTTGCAGATCGCTGACCCGCGACTGTAACAGCCGGGTTTCCGTCAGATCCGTGATAAGAATCAGTTGTCCGGTCGCCGATGCCGAGATAGCCAAACGAACCTTACGTCCGTTACGCAGCGAGATCTCGTGGCCGTCATCTTCGCGCGGTGCAAAAGCGGCCTGAATAATGGTATACCAGCGCTCACCCAGCAGCGGCACGTCAAGCAGACGCTGAGCTTCAGGGTTGGCTTCACGCACTATGCCCTGGGTATCGAGCAAAATCACTCCGGCTGGCATAACATCCAGTACTTGTTTGTAGCGCTCCACCTGATGCTCAAGGGAGTCTAAATGAGAATGCTGTTCTTGCGCTGCGTGGTCCATCGTCGGAAATCTGCCTCTAAATACAACAATAGCCTGTAACGCAAGATGCGTGCCAGGCTATTTACATTACTTTTCAGCAGGTTAATGCTATGACAATAAATTGACTCAGCGAAAATCAGCGCTGCATGTTGTATTTGCGCATTTTCTCAACCAAAGTCGTGCGGCGCATACCCAGCATATCAGCGGCACGAGCCACAACGCCACCCTGAGCATCCAGAGCCTGGTTAATCAGGTTCACTTCCAAATCGGCCAGCAACTCTTTCAGATTCACGCCTTCCGGAGGCAGTGATTGTGGGGCATCGAGCTGCTCACTAAAGTCTTCATCCTGACCAAAACTGAAGTCTTCCGAGAAAATATCCGCCAGCACATCGCGCTCCTGCTCTTCAACCGAACTGAAACGACTTGGCTCAGGCTGGAATTCAGGAATATCACTGTAACGGTATTTGGTCGGCAGATGGTTAACATCCACCAGGCTGTTCGGATACAGGATAACCATGCGCTCGACCAGATTGGCCAACTCGCGCACATTCCCCGGCCAGTCGTGCTCCATCAGAGAATTGATCGCGCGTGGTGTGAAACAGATAGGCAGGCCGCCTTCCGCTTCCAGACGGGTCATCAGCTCCTGCAGCAGGAGCGGAATATCTTCTTTGCGCTCTTTCAGCGCCGGCATTTCAATCGGGAACACATTGAGACGATAGTAAAGATCTTCACGGAAACGCTGATCATCTATCATAGTTTCCAGGTTGCGGTGCGTCGCCGCAATCACGCGGACATTGGCTTTAATCGTACTGTTACCGCCGACACGCTCAAAACAGCGCTCTTGCAGCACTCGCAGTAACTTCACCTGCATACTCATCGGCATATCACCGATTTCATCCAGGAACAGTGTACCGCCGTCAGCCAGTTCAAAACGTCCTTTCCGCGCGGTAATTGCCCCGGTGAAGGCGCCTTTTTCATGACCAAACAGTTCGCTTTCTAACAGATCGGCCGGAATAGCACCGCAGTTAATCGGCACAAACGGGCCGCCGCGACGTGACGAATGGTAATGGATGTTACGTGCCACCACTTCTTTGCCTGTCCCGGATTCCCCCAGGATAAGTACATTGGCTTCGGTGCCCGCAACTTGTTCAATCAGGTGACGAACTTCCTGGATACCATGACTTTGCCCAACCAGGCTGCGAAACAGCGTATTTTTACGCGCACTCGCCATGACCTGAATGCCTTTACGCCCCAGGAACTCTTTGCAGTGTCTCAGTGCTTCACTGAGCTGCGGATAATTGAGAGGGAAATCCAGCTCACCAACAAAATGGGGAAACTCTTCCAGCGAGTACGGCTGCTTATTCGCGACCAATAGCGGGATGTGGTTAGCTTTTGCAAGAGAATTCGACAGCAACTCAGGTAAGTACTGCGTTCCGAGGGAGCCCAGGATGCATCCAGCCCAAACAGCCGACCAGTCAATCTGATCCAACTGAGAAGACTCAATCACCTCACATTGCTCTCCAACAAATTCTAATATGGTACTGAGACTCAGACGAATCGAGGGATCGTCTTCAATCACAAGTAGTTTTGCTAAACCTTGCATAGGTGAGATTATTTGCCTTAATTCTGGAATGTTGTTGTCGCGCTGCTGACTGTCATCATCAGACCCGACAATTTATAATATCTATCTGTCTAAACGACAGACAATTTGTGGAATTCAGCAACAAAAAAGCCACTGGCTAGTTAGTGGCTTCTATTCTATTTAATTATAAAAATAAGGCAACCTGGCAATTAACCGATGTGATATCAGTTAAAAGTTTCAAAAATTCCTTAGATTCCCACTTCTGAGGCAGTCAGATTGTGGTATTCAGCCGGAATTTGATCCCAGGCGGACTTGATTTCACGCAAAATATCAATAACGTCGTCAATAGGCTGAGGGTCATTCTCATAGTTTGCCGTCGTGATCTGAGTGATCATAAATTCATACAACTGATCGAGATTCTCGGCGATTTCGCCACCATCATTCATCGACAGACAGCTGCGCAGGCTGATGACAATTTCTAACGCCTTACCAAGACGTTCACCTTTAACCGGGATATGACCCTGCAACATCGCCGCCTTACCTTGAATAAGACGTTCAATTGCACCGCCCATCAGCATCTGAACGATTTTATGCGGTGAGGCCGCACTTAGCTGGCTATCCACTGATACTTTTTTGTACGCCTGTAAAGAACCACGCATAGTCTTCCTCTTTATAAAAACTTTTTGTATTGCTGAACTGATTTGTTGCCGTAGCGATATTTATGCAACAATCGACCTATTGCAGTCGTTTGTGACTGCATCTGTTCAACAAGCTGTTGTGTTTGCAAAATTGCCTTGCGCCAAACCTCAGAATGGGCAAATTCCGGATTGTCAGCTGCGTAGAGTAACAATCCTTGCAATAACCGTTCTCTCTTATCGACCAAGTCTACAATTTCTTCAGTGTTAATGTCTTGCACTGAAAGACTCTGCTTTAATTGGTGATCCAGATCACGTAAAACTTGCAGCTCATCATCCATGTTACTGACCTAACATACTCATCATGCTCGACAGCTGGGACTGCATGTTGCTGGTTGCATCCTGCATGGCAGAGAAGCGCGCATGGGTGCGCTGCTGTAAATTATCCATGCGGCGATCTAATGCCGCCTGGTCATCCGTCAGGCGTCTGTCCTGCTCACCAAGGCTACGCTCACGAGTGCGAATCGAACCAGTCACCCCGGTCATACTCTGAATCGCATCTTCTACTTTGCGTGCGAATCCCTGGTTGCCGCCAAAAAACTCGCCCAGACGAGTGAAGTTATTGTTCAGCTGGCGATCGAGCATGTCATGATTGATCTCCAGTGTTCCCTGACGGGTCGTCGTAATACCAAACTCAGTCAGGCTACGAATATCTTGCGGAGCACCTTCTACCGGCGATGAAAACACCGAGCGTAAACGTGAATGCGCGCTGCGCACCACACTGTCACCGGCCAGAGGCCCCGCCTTCCCGGTCGTGGGATCAACACTGCTCAGATCCTGGCTGACCGCAAAAAACTGGTTATACGCTGCGACAAATTGTTCGATATCCTGACGCACACTGTCACGGTCATATTCAATATCGATTTCAGCCGGTCGATCACCCGGATTGGTTTTACCACTCAGGGTTAAATCAACCCCGTCAATGGCATTTTCAATCACGTTGTTTTCACTCGACAACTTAGCGACACCGTCCAGCATCACCATGGAGTCCTGCCCGGCCTGAACCTGAATCATTCCTGAATAACCATCGAATGAATCTTGCGCCGCTTTCAGTTCCTGCTGCGCCTGTTCGAGTTGCTCGAGACGTTCGCGCTCTGCTTCCGGCAGTTTCGCGCGAGCAGCTTGCTTAGCTTCTTGTGGCGTCATATTGCCGCTTTGCACGGCTGCGTCAATGGCAGCCTGTTCACGGGCTAGTTGGGCATCGAGACGAGCCTGAGCCTCTTGCGGCGTAACATAAGAATCCGTGAGCGTACCGGAGGCAGTGTTGCTCCAGCCCGGCACTTGCGATGATTTTTCCTGCGCCGTACTGTCTAACTCAGCTTCCGGCTCTGAATAGGAATCGAGTAAAGTCCCCGAAGCCGTTTCAGTCCAGCCCGGAATTCTGTCTTGTGGTCTCAGATAACGGTTGGCATCCGTGCCGGCTTGTGCCGCTGCACGGACTGCGTCTTCGGACAGCTCATCTGAATCAGAACTTTGACCTGTGCTTTGTGCAGCAGAATTGACGTGTTCTGACATGGCCTGATCGACATTTCGTGCCGCCTCGCCAATCCGATCGGCAACTTGAGCGGCAACTTTTTGCTGCTCGGGTGTCAGAGGGGCAATCAGCTGCTGTGCTTTGGCGCGTGCTGATTCCAGATCTTTGACCCGATCTTCTAACGTTTTGTATTCCAGGCGATGCAACGCATCCCCGGATGGGGCATCGGCGCGAATACTAATGCGGTGATTCGCACCGGATAAATTTGAAGCGACAATCAAACGCGGCCCGTCAACGTCATTGATGACCGAAGCACGAACTCCTGGGTTACGGTCCTCGTCGTTAATGCCACGTACGACATCAATCAATCGGGATCGACCACGTACATCGACACTAAATGATTGATCACCAAGAGAAATCTGCAGCTTACCCGGGCCAAACCTGGCATCTTCCGGTAATACCGCTGATGCCAGTTTATGACTTTGGGCAAGCTGCAGCACATCGACTGCGTATCTGCCTGCGATTGCGTCTGTGGATGCGGTCGCAGATACCACCTTGTCGTCGCTTGTATCGACTTTGCGCACGGCAAAAGCCTCCTGCTGACGAAAATTCGTCATCAGGTTACGCATGGTATCCAGCGACTCTCTGAGTCTGCCATAGGCACTGATACTGGTATCAATTTCAGTGCGCTTATTGTCAATGCTTTGCTGCTTGGGAGCACGCTCTGCATTGACAATTCCGCTGACCACTGAATTAATATCAAAACCAGTGTTCATTCCCATTGGGCCTAAACTCATTATTTCACCTCAAAAAAACGATTACACCTTGGTCAGTAACAGGCCCGATGTCGGGCTCTGTCCCTGCGACAGGCGTCGTAAAACCTCAAGCATTTCTTCATCTGGAATCTGACGTATTATGTCGCCGGTTGAGGCCTCATAAATCGTCACAACATCCCGCCCTGATTCTTCATCCACCCTGAATGCCAGCCCCTTGTTGAACGAATCAACAAATTCACTCATCTGTTCAACAATCTTAGCACGTTGCTCCTCGCTGACCCGCTGTTGTTCACGGGATTGCTCAACGGCGCTTGCCAATGCCTGGTCCTGACCTTGTTGTGTCTGCTGTGCCAAACGTGCAGTATTATCGCCACGCTGAACCATGCGGTAGTCATCTTTCGAATCAGAAGCGCCTTTCACGCTATCGTTTTCTGAAGCAAATTTAATGCCACTCTGCGAGCCGTAAGGCTGGACGTTCGATGTATAGGATGGTCCGTCCATAACAATCTCCCTCCACCTTATCAGCCGTCGTTAAGAGAACGACGACCTAAAGCTCCCAGCTGCCAGGATTAACCCAGCAGGCTAAGAGCTGCAGATGGTGCCTGTCTCGCCTGCGCCAGTACCGACGTACTCGCTTGTTGCAGGATCTGTGACTTGGTCATCGCCGTCGTTTCACGTGCATAGTCAGTATCTTTGATACGGCTGCGAGACGCGTTCACGTTCTCATTGATGTTATCAAGGTTACTGATTGCATGGTTAAAACGGTTTTGGAATGCACCCAGAGAAGCACGCTGACTGTCAACCGATTTCAATGCGCCATCCAGCAACGCGACCGCTTCTTGCGAGCCGGCCACACTGGTCACATCGATATCTTTCACTGTCACATCCTGACCAGCCGCAAAGCCAATCTCAGAGCCAAGATCACCGCCGATAGTGACCTCACCGTTTACCTTCTGAGTAGCAGCAAACAGTTGCAGTTTACCATCTTCGCCGACAGACGCTTTTACATCATCATTCTGACCGTTAATGTAAGTCGCTACTTCTTCTAAATCATCACCCTGTTTAGCGTTGATGGTCACATTGCGCGCCTCACCCTGACGATCGGTATAGCTCAGAGTCAGCTCAGTGGCATCACCCACTGTCCAGTCCGCGGCTTTCCCTTCTGCTGCACGGTAAGATTTACCGCCCATTGCCATGGTATCAGAACGCAAGTTGCCCATGCTCAGATTTACCGCTTCACCGGAATCTGCGCCAATCTGGAATGATTTATTACCAAAAGTACCGTTTAGTAGTTTGTTACCACCAAATGAAGTGGTTTCCGCAATACGGTTCAGCTCATCATTCAGCGCCGACACTTCTTCTTGAATTGCCTGACGCTCAGAACCTGAGTTAGAGCCGTTTGAGGATTGCAATGCCAGGTCACGCATACGTTGCAGAATGTTGGTGCTCTCGTTCATCGCACCTTCAGCGGTTTGCGCGATTGAGATACCATCATTTGCGTTACGTACAGCCATATCCAAACCACGACTTTGTGAACTCAGTCGGTTTGAGATCTGCAGCCCCGCCGCGTCGTCTTTAGCGCTGTTGATACGGTAACCGGAAGACAGACGTTCCATCGACTTCTGGGCACCGTCAGCTGCACCGTTCAGATAACGCTGGGCGGTCATCGCCGAGACGTTGGTACTTACATTAATTGCCATATTGTGATCTCCTAAGGCGGAATAGTTGGCGCGTTTTCGAGTCTCTCACCTCTCGTCCACGCACCTCATTTCTCTCGTATCCTTTAACGGCGACCACTCAACATCCTTTAGGCCGAACTGCGACCTTTTTTCCAACAATTGTCCATTTATGAATAAAACGTGACCAAGAACACAAAATTCAGGCATAAAAAAATCCAGCCGAAGCTGGATTTTTTGTTCTTGGAGGCGATTAGCCCAGCAGACTTAGTGCCGCTTGCGGAGTCTGTTTGGCTTGAGCCAGGATTGAGCTTGAAGCCTGAGACAGAATCTGTGCCTTAGTCATTGCCGTCGATTCTTTCGCGAAATCGGTGTCTTTGATACGGCTCTTAGACGCATTCACGTTTTCGTTAATGTTGTCCAGGTTATTGATAGCGTGACCGAAGCGGTTCTGGAATGCACCCAGCTCTGCGCGGTGGCTATCAACATATTTCAGAGCAGCATCAACGATAGCAACCGATTCCTGAGCACCACCTACGCTGGTTACGTCGATGTTGTCGACTGTCACTTGCTGACCGTCACCCATACCCAGTTCACCAGCCAGACCGCCGCTGAAGGAAACAGGGCCAGACACTTTGTTGTTGTCCGTGAACACTTGCAGCTGACCATCTTCGTTTACCGACGCTTTGACCATGTCAGTCTGACCGTTGATGTAAGTCGCCAGCTCTTCGATATCATCACCCGCTTTCGCGCTGATGTTGATGGTCTGCTCTGTACCTTGCGCATCGTTCAGCGTGATGCTCAGGTCATTTGAACCATCAGCGACTGTCCAGTCCTGGTCTTTAGCATTGGCTGCCTGGTAGCTGGTACCACCCATCATACGGTTATCACTGCGCATATCTTTCAGGGTCAGCATCACCGCTTCACCGTTATCCGCACCAATCTGGAATGCTTTGGTTTCGAAGGTGCCGTTCAGCAGTTTGTTACCACCGAAAGACGTAGTTTCTGCGATACGGTTCAGCTCATCATTCAGTGCTGTAACTTCTTCCTGAATCGCGACACGGTCTGATTTAGAGTTCGAACCGTTAGCAGATTGCAGAGACAGGTCACGCATACGTTGCAGGATATTGGTGGTTTCGTTCATCGCACCTTCTGCTGTCTGCGCCATCGAAATACCATCGTTGGCGTTACGTACCGCGACATCCAGACCGCGGCTTTGTACATTCAGACGGTTTGAAATTTGCAGACCAGCCGCATCATCTTTTGCGCTGTTGATACGTGAACCAGAAGACAGACGCTCCATTGAGGTTTGCTGAGCACTGGTTGCACTGTTCAGGTAACGTTGCGCGGTCATCGCTGATACGTTGGTATTTACATTTACTGCCATAGTGGTATCTCCAATTGATTTTCCGATATTTCCGGTTTCCGACGTCTCGGAAAACCAAGTAGTTCTCTCAAAGTTACTTTCTTTAACGGCGTGGGTTTGAAAAGCTTTAGGTCGATTTTAAGATTTTTTTGAAAAAAACTGCTTTAGCGGATTAAAAGTGACGAAACTACAAAAAGAGCTAAAAAATTGCGTTTTTCACTAAAGCTTTTCAAGCGCTTGTCGATACTGCTTGGTTCGGCTTACCAATAAGACTTATTGATTGTAACAAGGCCTATTCGTTGTATCACACCTATTCATTATCTGAGGCGATGATGAACATGAGATAGGAACAAGCCTCTTGCTGAGTAACAGCTAACAGAATACTAGTTACCCAGCAGAGTCAGGGCGATATTGGGCTGATTGCGTGCCTGGGCCAGAATCGTGGTACTAACCTGCTGCAGGATCTGCTGCTTAATCATTTGAGTGGTTTCTTTGGCGTAGTCGGTATCTTTAATCCGACTGTTGGATGCAGCAAGATTCTCATGCACATTATCCAGATTGTTAATGGCATGACCAAAACGGTTCTGCAGCGCCCCCAGTTCAGAGCGATGGCTGTCGACATACTGCATGGCAGTATCCAGCACCGACACAGCGCGCTGCGCACCGCCAACCGAAGTAATATCAAGATTATCAACCGCTTCATAACCTTGCAGGTTCATCTGCAGCTCATCGGCCAGACTGCCGCTGAAAGATAAAGTGCCCGCCGTTTCTTTACCGGCCATGAAAATCTGTAACTGTCCTTTGTCATTAACCGATGCCGAGACCTTATCGGTCTGACCATTAATGTAGGTAGCCAGCTGTTCAATGTCATCGCCATTGCGGGCCTGGAGGGTGATCTGCTCTTGCTGACCACGCGCATTAAGGTAGGAGATGTTCAGCTCATTGCGGCCATTACCGGTCCGCCAGTCTTTATCTGCCATCCCAGCGGCAACATAACTGAAACCACCCATATTAATGTCATCAGAGCGCATTCTCTTCAGCGATAACTGCACCGCTTCGCCGGATGAGGCACCAATCTGGAAGGACGCCTGACCGAAAGAACCGTTGAGCAATTTTCGCCCACCAAAAGAGGTCGTTTCAGCGATTCGGTTCAGTTCATCATTCAAAGCGCCCATTTCTTCCTGTAAAGCGACTCGATCCTGTTTATTGTTTGACCCGTTAGCCGATTGCAAAGACAAATCCCGCATTCGCTGCAGAAGATTGGTGGTTTCCTGCATCGCGCCTTCGGCAGTCTGCATGATTGAAATGCCGTCATTAGCATTACGTACCGCCACATCCAGCCCACTCATTTGCGCTTTGAGTCGATTGGAGATCTGCAAACCTGCCGCATCATCTTTGGCGCTGTTGATTCTGTTTCCAGAAGACAACCGCTCCATTGACTGATTGAGCATATCGGTCGCGCTGGTCAAATGCCGCTGGGCTATAAGCGCTGAGATATTGGTGTTGACCGTAATCGCCATGCAGTGAAGGCACCCTGTGCTGAGTATCGTGTATGCAAGCTCTATCGGCAGACCGGCACTAAACTTTAGTGCCGCTAGCAGATTTAGCTCACTCAGACCAGATGTTACTTTAAGCAGCAACGAGATAAAGAAAAAGCCAGGCAAAGCCTGGCTTGAACTCAATCCTGACCAATAAAAACCTTTGCGCTCGTTCAGGCTTTCAGACTGAGTGAGTGCAACATCGCCTCAGACGGCGCAAAGAAATAAGCACCTGTGACCGCCTGAGTAAAGCGCAACAGCTGATCGGTTTTGCCATCGGTTACCCCATACATGCTGTCGAGCATAGTCTTAATATTGTGCAGCGTATTGCAGTAAGCAATAAACAGCAGACCATGTTCACTGCTGGCACTGCCATAAGGCAGGCTGTGGCGCACAATTTTCAGCCCTTTACCCTGCTCTTTAATATCCACCCGGCCGACATGGGAAGCGGCTGGCACATTATCCAGCTCGACTGAGTCGACTTTGGTTCGACCAATGACCTTTTCCTGCGCGGACACATTCAAGCGATTCCAGGCCGGCAGTTTGTGGACAAAACGCTGCACCAACACATAGCTGCCCCCGGCAAATTCACCATCGGGTATGATGGCGACTTCACGGCGCTGCTCCTGTTTCGGGTTTTCTGTGCCGTCAATAAAACCGGTCATGTCTCTGGAGTCCAGATAACGGAAGCCATAGGTTTCATCGACCACCTCGACATCTTCCGCCACCTGCTCCAGACATTGGCGCATCACGTAAAACAGCAGGTCGTGACGCAGGCTGTGACAGTGAATCAGCACATCGACATCGGTTGCCGGTGCCTGAGTTGCGCCTTCTCCCAGCGGAGAAAAATCAATTAATTCTCCCGGCATCGGCGTTTCCAGCTGTTGCCAGAACGCCTTACTGAATGCGATAGACAAGCTCAATTCCGCGCCTGGCTGCGTTGCGTTCAGTTCCTCCACCAGCGCAGGTAAAGCCTGCAACTGCTCAAGAACCTGAGCGTAGTTTTGCTTAATTTTCAAAAGACTGTACAGTGCGAAGGGTTTCGCTTCCGGCAAAATAGCCGACTGTGGCGTTGACATATTAAGTCCTCACTTTTGTTTTTGCTCAGTGTATTCAATCATCAGACAAGCCCACTCAGTGCTGCGTGCCAATCCCGGCGCCGCTGTGCTTATCCTAAAAATAAGTGCTGGTTTGTACGTGTCCGGCGCGGTTATCGATTAGCGTCTATCGGTTCACAAAAGCAGTCTTTTACCCGGCGACTGCGCAGCAGATACAGAACTAACCATAACAGAATCAATAAGGTCAGGGCATTCGCCCAATGAAAAATGCCGTGTTGCAAATACGTGTGGTATCCCACCTGGATTGACTGTACAAGCACCGTCAGTATCGTCAGCCAGCGCCCGTTACGCACCAAAGCGTTAATTTTTGTCCGCTGCTGATGGCGCAGGCCAATCAGCCACATCAGTGCCAGACCGGGCAAGCCAGACAGCAAACCAAGATACAGGGTGGCCGAATTCGGATAGACCCAGGCCAGAATATCAGAACCACTGCTGCGGCTGACGCCTGCCATCACAAACACCAGCCAGGCCCGGGCCAGAAATATCCAGCCCAGCCATAGCCAGACCGGTGCCTTCAGGTAACCATGTGTATCATATTGTTCAATCGCGTAACGCACTGCTCGCCCTGTACCACTTAGCAACTTCATGTTATTGCCTTCCACTTTAGCGCAATGATTTCAAATAGCTATATGCAAGCGCTACTTTTGGTGCCAACCAAGCTTCATGTTACCCTTGGTGAAAACTGATAGGACGGCTGAAATGAAAAACAAAATCGTCGCGTCGCCGCAAACTCAGGACGACGCCAATAAAATTGCCAGGGCGACACAAAAGCCCGGCCAAACCAAAGAGCAAACCAAGCTGATTGCCCAAGGTATCGAAAAAGGCATTGCCCTGTATAAGAAAGAACAAAAAGAGAAACAGCGCCAGGCTGATCGGGCACGCAAAAAAGCGCTGAAAAGCAAGCAGGCGACTTCGGGCCATGACGATGCCTCACAACCATCCGTCTCAGAAACACAAGCCGCTTCCCCATGGCCAAGCCGACTGCCCTGGATACTGCTGGTAGTGAGTTGGCTCGGTTTTACACTGCTTATATTCAAATAATGGCTGATGACAAAACAGGCGCCTCAATCAAGCGCCTGTTTTGTTAGATAAACGAATTAAACTTCTGCTTTAACTGTATCCAGAGATGACTCTGCATCTTTCTCGTTAAGTAATCGCTTGTCAAACCCTTCGTGTAAACGATAGTAACGATAATACACGAGACCACTTAGGATCATCATGATCGCAGGTAAACCGATCATCATAAACTCCAGTCCAGCAATAGTGCTTGAAGATTGCTCTACGTTTGGAATATAACCAACAATAGAGAGACCCATACCCACGATAAAACCACCAGCCGCGCCCGCGAACTTAACCAACATGGTTTGTACAGAGAAGATAACACTTTCGCTACGACGCCCGGTTTTGTACTCACCATAGTCCACAACATCGGCTAACATTACGGTCTGCAGAGCGTTGGCAATGCCTACACCAAATTTGATTGCGGCACCTGCCATACCAATCATGACGGCATTCGCTGGAGAGAGGAATCCCATCAGGAGTAAAAGCACACAAGACACAACCGGAAAACCACAAGCAATCAACCATAAATGTTCACGTGGCAACCATGCCGCAATACGTGGAAATAAGAAAACCCCGGCAACTTCAGCAACACCGGCCACCATCATATAAACAGGGAAAAGTTCCGCGTTACCTAGTGCATAGGAAAAATAGTAAATAGCAAAACCACCAACCAATAAATTAGCTATCTGAAAAGAGAGTACAGTACCAATTAATGCCTTCAGCTGATCATTTTTACCGATAATAGTCAGAACATCTTTAAAATTGAACTTTTCCGTTGTCACTGCAGGTGAAGCTTTTTCTTTTACATTACGGGCAATAAGAAATGCACTCATCACAAACAGTACGGCAATCAACACAGCAACATTAAAAAAACCGTCACCCTGATTGCCATTCCCTAATTCTCCAACAATATGTAATCCATAAGTACCAGTGATAAACCAAGCCAGGCTGGCAAACAGACGAGGCCATACCACTAATTTTTCGCGTTCTTCACGAGAACTAGATAAAGCAGGAATCATCGACCAGTAGGGAATATCCATTATAGTGTAAGTTAATCCCCACAAGATATAGGCTGCAGCAGCATACACGTAAAGTGCGGTGCCCTCGAACAAATGCGTACTAAATAACCCAACCAGAACAACAGCATTTAATAACGTGCCTATCACGATCCAAGGTCTGAACTTACCGAAACGTGAACGTGTATTATCAACAACTACCCCCATCATAGGGTCTGTGATGGCATCAATAATCCGCGCTGCCAGAAAGATAGTTCCAACAAATGCCGCTGATAGGCCAGCCACATCAGTAAAATAGAACATTAGAAAAATGTAGATTGGTGCACAAGCAAAGTCTTTTCCAAGCGCGCCTACACCGTAGGATATTTTAGTTTGTAGAGTAATTTTATCAGACATAACCGTTCCTTAGTGCCCTTTCGCTATTCCACAGCCTAACCCCGTGTCCTAGTCTCGAGCGTTTATATTTATGTTTCGCCGTGAATGCTACCTTTGCGTAACACATTAGGTTGTGATCAAACTCTTCTTTATGGAAACGTTTACAATGAATTTTGTGAAAAATGAGAGCTAAGCCAAAAGATAACACCCCCTACTAACACAAAAAATTAATACTTTAAATTCAACCAATTAAAATAAAACCAATAACAAAACCACACAAGAAACTACTTGTGTGGTTAATACATGAAAGAAAGTGTTTTGCCGTGTAACTAGCTGATTCGCTGGAAATGAATCAACACGGCA
The DNA here is from genome assembly GCF_019226825.1 of Vibrio ostreae. Lineage (NCBI taxonomy): Bacteria > Pseudomonadati > Pseudomonadota > Gammaproteobacteria > Vibrionales > Vibrionaceae > Vibrio > Vibrio ostreae. The sequence continues at coordinate 224,536 of NZ_CP076643.1, read as the reverse complement.
CTTTCTGGATCGAGAATCGGCATAGTCAATCCTACCTCCTCACACCAAGCCCCGGATAATTCACATCCATTTATCGTCCATGGTGGTTGATAATTGACAATATCTTCATAGTTAAGCGGCTTATCCAACAACGTAATACGATATTGCGCCTGCCGATCCAAACCCGGAACCCGCAGGTGGCCACTAAGAGAATGTGTCGGCATCGATAATTGAGCAACCAAAACAACCGCTTCAGAAAAGTCTTTCGCCACCACCGCTTGAATTTGATGAGCAGGGTCATCCGCACTGATACGCCAAGAGGTCCCATTATGTAACAATGGACGCAATGCTTTATGCAGGGTCACATAACGTTCAAAACCCTGTTTTTCGGATACTTCTTCTTTCACTGGGTCAAGTTCAATTCCCATATGTCCGAATAATGCGCTCAACCCTCGAAATTGAATAGTGTGCCGTCTGCGAGTACTGTGGCAATAACTCGCACCGATATGACTGCCCATCACTTCAGGCGGGAAAAAATAACTCATACCACGTTGGATAGCTTGACGCTCCAGAGCATCATTATTATCTGATGTCCAAAAGCGATGTGTCCTTTTCAGAATTTCATAATCTATACGTCCACCACCTGCTGCACATGACTCAATTTCAACCTTCGGATGTTTAGCACGTACTTGGTCTACTAAACGGTAGTAATTGAGTGTTTGCTGGTAGGCAGAGGCCATACCGTTGTGTCCAGGTTGAACAACTTCTCGATTCATGTCCCACTTGATATAAGCGATGTTGTAAGTGGACAGAAAATAATCCAACCGCTCAAACAGATAGTTGAATGCATCTTCGTTCTTTAAATCAATTACATACTGATTCCTTCCCGTTGGCTGCTCATATCCTTCTACAGCCAGTAACCATTCTGGATGATTTCGATACAAATCCGAATTTTTGTTGATCATTTCAGGCTCAAACCACAACCCAAACTCCATTCCCAATCCATTCACATGCTGGACAATCGGCTCTAAACCTTGCGGATATTTAGTCGGATCGAGAAACCAATCCCCCAATCCGGCTTTATCTCCAGTGCGTCCACGAAACCAGCCATCATCAATAATAAAACGCTCGACGCCCATCTGAGCTGATTGCGTAGCCATCGACATAATATATTCCGGATCATGGTCAAAATAGATCCCTTCCCAGGTATTCAGGTGAACTGGGCGTAATTTGTTTTTCACTTCTTTCGGAAGAATCTCTGCACGAACATGGGAATGAAATTGCTGGCTCATGCCGTTTAATCCAGCATCACTATAACTGGCATATAGCCACGGGGTGGTCACACTCTCCCCTTGCGCCAACGAGATTTCACCTGGTAGGTAGATAACTTCAGCTTGAAAATAGCGCCGTCCATCAGCTTTAGCATCTACACGTAATCTGTGGTTACCACTCCATGCAAAGTGAAACCCCCACACATCGCCATTCATTTCGTCAAAATGTCTGCTACCAGCAATCAGCGCTGGATAATGTTCGTGGGAGGTTCGACCTCGCCGATTTTCTTGTTGATACCCACCATGCTGCAACAGTTGACGCTGAGTCTGAAACTCGTTAACCCAACGTCCCGAATAGGTCATTAATTCATTGACACGAGGAGGTAAAGGCAAGGTCGAAGACAGGCGATTAACTTGATAATTCTCAGGTTTGATATTTTGTAACGTATGGCGAACTTTTAGCACATCATGATCATCAATCATCAGCTCAGTTGTCAGTCTCAAACCGGCCAAAGTATCAGTGCAAATAATAGATAGACTTTGATCACACTGTTCAATATGCTCGATTACAAACACGGGAGCCCAATCAAAACCACTGCGGTGACCTTCTAATCCAGGACTCCCAAAGGAGCCCCGCCCCAACTCAGGGTGCACTGAAACCGGAACATCTACATCCAGACGTCCATAGGGGACTGGCCGCTCAAGAGACAAACCAGAAGATTTACTTTCCCCGTCAATCCTTTTTCCCCAATGGATTATTTCTGCACTCTCGCCGACCTTTATCAACAACTGAGTGTGCTTACCTGCGAGCTGAACCAGTTTGCCTTCATTCATTTTCTTGCCTCTACCTCGATCCGAAGAGCAAGCATCTTAATGAAAACTACACAATATTCTGTGAGCAACCACAAAACATGGAAACGTTTACAAACAATTCATACGTCGCTGATAAATTGATTTGCCAAACGCATTGCACATAACATCAATACGTGCGTTACCACATATCTGCACAGCACCTATCGTTATCAAGCAAATATCCAAAAGGAAATCATGTTATTTTATTGATATTAAAGGCCTTAATACTTGGATTAGTCTTGAACTTAAACACCTAGAGTCTTATTCTAACCACTTAGAGAATCCTCCATAGCGCCGTTTTGGGTCCTAACTTTTATTCCCAAAACACAATGATTTAACCAGAGGAACTATCCGATGGTTGTGATCAACGGCTTTGCTTATCTCACACCCAACTAAATTTAGTTGGGTTATTTTCCATTAATGGAATCCCTTTTCACATCGTTCTAACATTCCTCAAGTGTCCGAATCTCCCTTACATCCTTTCCAATTGATTGCCTAGAAAAGAAAACGGTTACATAAAAAACAGTGATTTTTATCCCTGTATTTAACTGACCAACTACACTTAGTGTGATCTAAGGCTCACATAATTACTCATATATCTTTATAAAGTAAAAAATGCCAACCTCATCATGAAAACGTTTCCAGTAATGATTACAATCCGTCACGAGTTAGGACTCAAAGATAGATAGCGCTACCTAAAATAAAAATAGATGGAGACACCACATGAAACCAAAGATGCTGGCACAAGCATTCGGTTGTACCCTCGCTCTAATACCATTAACCGGTATAGCCGCAGTGGAGAATGTTACTTATTTTGGTTATGCCAAATGGGGAACGATATATACCGACAATGACAACCATAATGATGGCAAAGGAGAACGCAACACTGTCATTAGAGCCACACAAGGTTATGGCAATTTTCGTTTAGGCAATGAACTCAACTGGTGGGAAGCTGGTGTTAAAGCAGATATTTGGCAACAAGATACTGCCCATTTTGACACCACCCTCTATTTGGGCAGCGGAGAAAGCTGGGGAGATGTAAGTACTATCCAGCTTTGGTCAGCAGGTCACGGCATATTTTCAGACAACCCTGAAGCCAAAGTCTGGGCCGGAGAACGCTTTTACCGCCGTCACGAAGTACACATGATTGATATTAAATACTGGGACACTTCTAGTACGGGTATCGGTATTGAAGACTGGGACTTAGGATATGCAAAAGGTCACCTTGCCTGGCTGTCACCTAACTCAAGTGCGGATGGCAGAACATTACATAACGTTGATGCCCGCCTGAGTGATATCACACTATCTGAATCAGCCGATCTCACGCTAGGTATCAACTATGTTTTTACCCAAAACTCCAGTTATGAGGAGGACAATATCACCACATCTGGCGCTATGTTCTCTGCATTGTATAGGCAAGCATGGGACTATGGTTCAAATACACTGGCATTTCAATATGGCACAGATGCCTTAGCGGGTGGACTCATGAGTGCCGAGGGGGGATCCAACCGCAAATACAGTACCGGTGTCGAACACGACGGGAACAGCTGGCGTATTTTTAACTCCGGGGATCTCAATCTCAATGACGATTTTCAAGTGATGTACTCTCTGGCTTATCAGGATAACCATCTTGATAACGCTGAAGGGGAAAAATGGCTCAGTATAGGTGCCCGACCACAATATAGTTGGAACAACTATATGGCGACAGCCTTAGAGGCGGGGTATGAATCGGTTGAAGCACAAAATGGCTCTGGCACCAACGATTTGTACAAGGTAACACTGGCTCAAATGTTCCAGGCTGGCAAAGGACTCTGGGCACGTCCGTCTATTCGGTTGTTCGTCACTTATTCAGAAAAAACCGACGAATGGAACCGCGGTGGCGACGTTTATGGTTCTGCTACCAGCATCAATCGTGACAAGATCGATGAAGTGACTTTTGGTTTCAACGTTGAAACCTGGTGGTAAACACGCCAACTTGTAAGCGCTGACATTAAAACAGGGTGGACCATCCACCCTATAACTGAGGATTTGTAAATGAGACGCCCTTTTTTAATAAGTATAATGATTGCATCTCTGCTGACCGCCTGCAGCACTTTATCCGAACAGGAACTCGATACTCAGACAAACAACGAAGCATGTTGTACTCAACTCACTGAGTTACCGATGACGTCACTTTCCGTTCCCTCACATAAAAAAGTGGTCATGGATACCCATTTACCATTGCTACCTTTAGCTGTGTTAGATGAAACCAATAACGATAAACGGGTCCCTGTATTGACGTATCGCTTGGTATCCACACAACCATTGTCTTTGATGATTCGCTCCTATATCACACAAAATTCGCTCTTTGCTCCTGAAGTGCGAGTGTATGATCCTGACTGGCGACTTATTAAACGCTACTCCAGTGTTCAATTTGACTATAAACCGACCAGCCTGCAGGGATTGGAGAGAATTGAAGCTGTTATAACTATAAATCCACAAAAAAATAACGCCACTTACCTTATGTTAAGTGCAGATGGTCAGGCATTATCGCATACCATCATCAGACAACACCCGCAGACACTATACGCGCAAACCCAACAGATTATCGAACAAAAACAGTTACCTTTAACTGCTTCTTTCAGCGAGTTTGGCCATATTGAACTGACCACTAGTAGCCCACAAAATAATGAATTTCTTAGCTTGGTGAGTGAATTAAAGTCAGTTGCCACCTCTCAAAACTCACCAATATCAGTAATAGAACAACCTAACCACTTGCTCTGGCCCACATACAAGAAAAAAATTGATGACGCTCTGAAAAATGACAACGTAAAGCAAGCCGCTGCAATTGCAACCCAAGCCTCAGAGGCAGGTATAAAACAAGCTAAAGACTACTTGTTAAACCAACTAGCCCAGTAGATGAAATCAACGAAGAACAGAAAATTCGCAGGCCTATTTCTAGAGCTGCATACAACACACAGGAATTACTATGACGTCATTCTCAGAGATACTAAATAGACGCGATTGGGAGAACCCGCAGTCAGTCAATATCCACTGTCTAAATGCCCATAGCCCATTATCAAGTTTCCGACAGATAGAGCATGCGCGAGATGGCATTGAAGCACAACGTCGTTTACTAAACGGTCAATGGAAATTCAAACTATTTGATGCCCCTGAATTGGCTGATGCACAATTCTCGCTAGTAACTTTCGATGACTCTCTATGGGATAGCATTACTGTTCCATCAAACTGGCAGCTTCAAGGCTACGACAAACCTATCTACGCCAATGTCAAATATCCATTTGAGGTTAATCCACCATTTGTTCCTGCTGATAATCCAACCGGCTGTTACCGAACCTCATTTTCATTGCAAGAAAGTGAACTTCAACAGACTCAGAGAATTATTTTTGATGGCGTCAACTCGGCATTCCACTTATGGTGCAACGGTCACTGGATTGGTTATAGTCAAGACAGTCGTCTTCCAGCCGAGTTTGATCTGACACCTTACTTGGTTGCCGGTGAGAACACTCTGGCAGTGATGGTCATGCGATGGAGCGATGGAAGTTACCTGGAAGATCAGGATATGTGGTGGCTGAGCGGTATATTTCGCGACGTGACTCTGCTGACAAAACCCAAATACTGTATCGAAGATGTTTTCATTACTCCCGATCTGGATGCCTGTTATCGAGATGGCATCTTGTCTGTTGAAACACGCATCAATGCTCCCGACAACTACCAGATTCAGATTCAACTGTTTAATGAAAAACAGGCGGTAACAGACCCGCATATCGCCAGACCACACAATCGCCGTATTGATGAACGAGGAGCCTATAAAGATAAAGTCTTCCAGACTCTCCAGGTTCAGGAGCCTAAACAATGGAGCGCCGAGACACCTCATCTCTATCGAGTGGTTGTTTCTCTGCTCAATGAACACGGGGAACATATTGAAAGTGAAGCTTATCAAGTTGGTTTCCGCAAGGTGGAACTCAAAGCAGGTCAACTAACCCTGAATGGCAAAGCGTTACTCATTCGTGGTGTCAATCGGCATGAGCATCACCCAGAACTTGGTCACGTGATGACCGAAGAAGCGATGCTGCGTGACATAAAGTTGATGAAACAAAACAACTTTAATGCGGTGCGCACATCTCACTATCCAAATCATCCTCGTTGGTATGAGCTTTGTGACGAATATGGACTCTATGTCTGTGATGAAGCAAATATTGAAACGCATGGTATGCAACCCATGAATCGATTGTCATCCGATCCCTTATGGGCACATGCTTACATGAGCCGCTATACCCAAATGGTGTTTCGCGATAAAAACCATCCTTCGATCATTATTTGGTCTCTGGGCAATGAATCTGGCCATGGCAGTACCCACAATGCCATGTACGCCTGGTCTAAGCAATTTGACCCTTCTCGCCCGGTACAGTACGAAGGCGGAGGTTCAAACACTACAGCAACAGACATTATAGCCCCTATGTATGCACGCACTGACACGACTCTTGAGGATGAAGCTGTTCCTAAATGGGCAATAAAAAAATGGATATCACTTCCGAATGAAACACGTCCGCTAATTCTGTGCGAATACGCTCATGCTATGGGTAATAGTTTGGGAAGCTTCTCCGATTACTGGCAGGCGTTCCGAGAGTTCCCTCGTCTGCAAGGCGGATTTATATGGGACTGGGTGGATCAAGGCCTGAGTCAATGGGATGAAAACGGAGTTCACTACTGGGCCTATGGCGGTGACTTTGGCGATAAAATAAATGATCGCCAATTCTGTATCAATGGATTACTTTTCCCGGATCGCACCATACATCCGGCATTAGAAGAAGCCAAGTACTGTCAGCGTATGATCACAGTTGCCCTGCACAAGCAGTTTCATAATGGCTGCAGCCTGCAGGTCACCAATGAAAACTTATTCCGAGCCACAGATAACGAAATGTTAACCTGGTCTGTCCTGGAAGATGGTTTGGTAGTTATATCCGGTACAAAACAACTCGATATATTACCCGACAGTTCGCAAGCGCTGGAGCTATCTTGGGATTGGCAGCACAAGCCTGGCGCACAGTATCACCTCAATATAGATATCCAATTAGTGGCCGATACTCAGTGGGCAGACGCAGGTTATGTGATTGCAACCGAACAGATTCGCTTATCTAACGAATCCGGACTGCGTTTAGCAGAACCAATGACAACAATGCCCCCGCAAGTTACTAAGAATAACCAGTGGATTCAGCTATCCAGTAGCGACGGCAGACACCAATGGCAATGGGACTCAAATACGGGCTTAATGACACAATGGACAACAGACGGTATCCAACATCTGTTAACGTCTCCTCACGATAACTTTTTCCGCGCGCCATTAGATAACGATATTGGTATAAGTGAAATTGATAATGTTGACCCTAACTCGTGGATATGCCGATGGGATAATGCAGGCATCGGCCATTGGGAAAGACAATGCGTTAGCTGCGTTAGTGAAACACTAACACATACAGTGCGTGTAACCACAACCTATACTTACACTTATCACGGTAAAATCCAGGCGATTACCCAGTGGATATACGACGTGAATAACCAAGGTGAAATAGAACTCAATGTTAATGTGGAACTAGCAGATCATTTACCTCCAATGCCAAGAATTGGACTGGAAATGCAGTTGCCACTGTTGGTGGAATGTCCTGAAATAAATTGGCTCGGACTTGGTCCATTTGAAAACTATCCGGATCGCTGCTCTGCCGCCCGGTTTGGATTACACACAAAAACCCTGGAGCAGATGCACACCCCGTATATTTTTCCAACAGATAATGGTTTGCGGTGTGGCACAGAAAAACTGACCTTAAATAATATCAGTATAAAGGGTGATTTCTTGTTCACAGTCAGTCAATTTGGAGGACAACAATTAGCACAGGCTAAACACACCAATGAACTGTTTGCGCAAAATCAAATCTATTTGTGTATTGACCATCAACAGATGGGCGTGGGTGGCGATGACTCCTGGAGCCCCAGCGTTCACCCGGAATATCAATTAAACAAAAAAAATTATCATTACAAACTATCAATGAGTCCAAAAAGTTAACCTTGGCAAAATATCCCCGCTCTGCTGGCGGGGATATTTCTAGGGCTAATGTTTGCAAACACGCACTATGTCTCACTCTCTCGCTTGGTTTTTTGAGCTACACACGGTTAAATAAGGTGTTCGAGTTACGAAGAGAAGATAATGGCCACCATTAAAGATGTAGCTAAAGCTGCTGGCGTGTCTATTGCGACAGCATCACGAGTGATTAATAAATCCCCCCATACCAGTCCTTCTGCGATTCAAGCCGTACAATTAGCAATGAACCAACTAGGCTATCGTCCGAATGCTAATGCCAGAGCTCTGGTTAACAAGGCTTCCAATACTATTGGTGTGGTGGTAAATGATGTTTCGGCCCCTTTTTTTGGCGCTATGGTTAAAGCCATTGATACTGTAGCTAGTGAACAAGGTAAGCAGCTACTTATCGGAAGCGGCTACCATAACTCAGATAAAGAACGTAATGCCATCGAGCTTCTATTAAACAGCCAGTGTGAGTCCATGGTCGTTCATAGTAAAGGAATGAGCGATGAAGAGCTTTATAAGCTAGCAGCAGAAATACCAGGTATGGTGTTCATTAACCGGATTGTCGCTGGCTTGGAAGATCGTTGCGTTGCTCTTGATAACTATAAAGGCTCCTTTCTGGCTACAGAACATTTAATCAAAAATGGCCATCGTGATATTGGCTATATTTGTTCAAGCCACAACATCACAGATGCCCATGACCGCCTAAATGGGTATCGCGATGCACTAAGTTACTATGGTCTTGCCCAAAGAGATTATTATATAGAATTCGAAGAACCAGATGAAAAAGGCGGTGAACAAGCCATGGTAAATCTCATGGCGAAAAACATCCCGCTGACAGCAGTGGCTACCTACAACGATTATATGGCGGCTGGATGTATGGCAATGCTGCAGGAAAATGAGATTCGTATACCAGAAGACGTTTCAATTGTCGGTTTCGACGATGGGCTCATTGCACGTTATATATATCCAAGATTAACTACTATCCGCTACCCTATTCAAATTATGGCAGCCGAAGCGGTTAAGCTATCTAATCAACTGCTTGAATCTCAATCAATTGCACAGCAAAATCGACTTTTTCTACCAATCTTAGTTAGACGCTCAACTGTTGCGAACATCATTCCACGCACTCATATCAACACAGAAACCATACGCAAATAAAAACCTTTTTAAACAAAGTGTTAGATAGACTGAATGTTACCCCACATTCAATATCACATAGAGGAAATGTGGTACCACTCATGGGCACATTGAGGTACTATTTAGCATATTGAAAAGAAACCACTGATTGGCTCGAAACTGGTCTTCTCCGTCTTTTTAGCTGAGCCTCTTTTACTCTCTTTTGCATAATTCACCTAAAAACTTTATGAGTAAAAGTATAAAGAATGTATGACTACAGACATTAAAGCATCGATCCGATAATTAACCGCAAATTTAAGTTTATTTTTGACTTTACCATCCTCTTGATTTTAGGAAGGATAAAAACGCGGAAACCACTCTAACTCAGTATTAACTGCTCATAGAGAGTTCAGTACAGATTAAAAAGGTTTACAGCCCATGGCAACCATCAAAGACGTAGCAAAGGCCGCCGGCGTATCCGTCGCCACCGTATCGCGCGTGATCAATAAATCACCGAAAGCGAGTCAGGCGTCGATTGACGCTGTCACTAAAGCAATGAGTGAACTCGGCTATCGCCCCAATGCCGCCGCGCGGGCTCTGGTTAGCCAGAGTACCCAGACGATGGGCGTGCTGGTATCGGATGTGTCTGATCCGTTTTTCGGCACTCTGGTCAAAGCTGTAGATACGGTCGCGCGCCAGCACGGCAAGCATCTGCTGGTCGGTAATGGTTACCATAACCCGGAAGATGAGCGCCGCTCTATCGAACTGCTGATCAACAACCGCTGCGATGCGCTGGTGATCCACGCTAAAGCGCTGAGTGATGACGAACTGATTGCCTTTGCCCAAGAAGCGCCGGGCATGGTGATCATCAACCGTTTTATCCCCGAACTGGCTGAGCGCTGCATCTATCTCGACAACCACAAAGGTGCGCATCTGGCGACGGATTTTCTCATTCGCCAGGGACACAGCAAAATCGCGTTTATCGCTTCCAGCCATCAGATAACGGATGTGGACGAACGGCTGAGCGGTTATCGCGATGCGCTGCAGGAGCATGGCTTAGCCCAGCCTGACAGCTATGTTGAATATGGCGATCCGAGCAGTGAAGGTGGTGAGCAGGCGATGCTCAATCTGCTCAGTAAAGGGCTCGAGATCAGCGCCATCGTCGCCTACAACGACAATATGGCCGCTGGCGCCCTGTCAGTGATGGAAGAAAACGGCATTGCGGTTCCGCATCAGATTTCGATTGTCGGCTTTGATGACGGACTGATTGCGCGCTACGTTAAACCGCGCCTGACCACAGTACGTTATCCGATTCAGATGATGGCGGAAAATGCGGCCCAGCTCGCCCTGTACCTGGCCAAACAGCCGGCGGAAGCGGACACCAGTCCGAAACGCTACTCTCCGACTATGGTCAAACGTGATTCCGTCGCAGGGACTATGGCAGATTAAGCGTCTGACGCCGCTGCCTACCAAGAAAAGTTCTCCCCCAAAAGCTCACTGACAAAGTGAGCTTTTTCGTTCTGGCAGGCAGGCCACGTACTGATTGTGCACGCAACAGCGCCTGATCAATCATAAAAAAACCCATGATCAACAATCTTGCCACAACGCACTGCTTTCTCCCCCGAAAATGCAGTTCGCGCGCCGCGCCACTCCCTACAAGGCAACGCGACTATGCTCAAGATGTTGCCATGGGTAACTGGCTATAGAAAACCTAAAACAGTGAGAACAACTTAAACCGGTGCTGATTACAGCACCGCCATCAACCCCGCCCCTGATTTAGCCTGGCAGACATAGATACTTTCCTTCAGTCCGGTCGCAGCCTGATAGCGCTCAGCAACCGCGCTGGTGACCTTATCTACCAGCAGCGGCGGAACCAGCGCGACCACACAACCGCCAAACCCCCCCCAGTCATACGTACGCCGCCCTGCTCACCGATCACCTGTTTTACAATGTCGACCAGGGTATCAATTTCACTCACGGTGATTTCAAAATCATCGCGCATGGAAGCGTGGGATTCGGCCATCAGTTGCCCCAGAACGACCATATCACCGTTACGCAGCGCCTGCGCCGCCTGTAAAGTGCGGGCATTTTCACTGATCACATGACGGGCGCGTTTGGCCACCATTTCATCGAGCCCGGCGCTGCGGGCATTGAACTGCTCCAGGCTGACATCGCGCAGAGCTTTGACGCCGAACCACTGCGCGGCCTGCTCACATTGCTGACGGCGGGTGTTGTATTCACTGCCAACCAGCCCGCGCTGCTTGTTGGAGTTAATGATCACCACCGCCATGTCCTGCGGCATCGAAACCGCCTCGGTTTCCAGGCTGCGGCAATCAATCAGCAGCGCATGATTATCCTCGCCCTGAGCGGAAATCAGCTGGTCCATAATGCCGCAGTTACAACCGACAAATTCGTTTTCGGCCTGCTGACCATTGAGTGCGATCTCCGCTTGTGACAACGGCAACTGGTACAGCTCTTTAAAGGTCTGACCTATCACCACTTCCAGCGCCGCTGAGGAACTCAGCCCTGCTCCTTGGGGTACGTTGCCGCTGACCGCCAGATCAACCCCGCGGAAAATCTGGCCGCGTTCGCGCAGGCAAAGCACAACACCACGGATGTAATTGGCCCACATTTTGTCATCCACAAAACGGATTTCACCATCAAGGGTAAATTCGTCCATCTGGTTGTCATAGTCACAGGCCACGACACGTACTACATTGTCATCGCGTTTTTTCGCGGCCACGACAGTCTGATAGTCGATGGCGCACGGCAGGACAAAGCCGTCATTATAATCGGTATGTTCACCGATCAGGTTGACCCGTCCCGGAGCTTGAATAATATGGCTTGGCTGACAGCCGAACGCGGCGTGGAAAGACGCGCTTACCGTGTGTTTAAGATCAGACATCATTAAATTCTCTTTGGTTAAGGACGGCGCCTTAAAGCACGCCGTACCGACTAATCAGGCTTGTTCTTTGTAGTGGATGTCCGCGACATCACGCAAACGCTGCGCCGCTTGTTCCGCGGTCAGATCGCGCTGGGTTTCAGCCAGCATTTCATAACCAACCATAAACTTGCGCACTGTGGCACTGCGCAGCAGAGGCGGATAGAACAGTGCATGTAACTGCCAGTGTTCTATATCGGTTCCGGCACTGAAAAACGGCGCATAATGCCAGCCCATTGAATACGGGAAAGAGCACTGGAACAGGTTATCGTAACGACTGGTGAGCTTTTTAATCGCCAGCGCCAGATCATCACGTTGCTCGTCGCTCAGTTCATTCATGCGGCGAACATGGGCCTTGGGCAGCAGCATGGTTTCAAACGGCCAGGCAGCCCAGTAAGGCACCAGTGCCACCCAATGCTCCGTTTCCACCACGATGCGTGAACCGTCAGCCAGCTCTGCCTGAACATAATCCACCAGCAGGTTAGTGCCATGTTGCTGGTAATAGGCGTTAAGATGGGCTTCTTTACGCTCAATTTCATTGGGTAAGAAACTGTTGGCCCAAATCTGGCCATGCGGGTGCGGCTGCGAGCAACCCATGGTTTCACCCTTGTTCTCAAACGCCTGCACCCAGAGGTACTCTTTACCCAGCTCTTCAATCTGCTCATTCCAGGTGTCAATCACGGCGCGAATTCCCGCCAGCGGAAGTTCTGGCAGGGTTTTGCTGTGATCCGGTGAGAAGCAAATCACCCGGCTCAAACCGGTCACACCCTGAATTTTAAACAGCGGACTGTCCGACTGCGGAGCTTGCGGTGAATCCGTCATTAACGCTGCAAAATCATTATTGAACACATAAGTCCCCGAATAATCCGGGTTAACATCGCCCGAAATCCGGGCGTTGGTCGGACAGAGAAAACAGTGCTGCTCATAGCTCGGTAACTGGGCGGTAGACGGTGTTTCGTCCTGACCGCTCCACGGGCGCTTGGCTCGATGGGGAGAGACCAATACCCATTGTCCGGTCAAAGGGTTATAGCGGCGGTGTGGATGATCCACCGGATTAAATTTAAGATTTGTCATCTGTGCTTACCTAAACAATGTATGGGCCGTTAGTCCTGATAACCTTGCGGGTTTTGTGACTGCCAGCGCCAGGTATCTCTGGTCATTTCAGCCACACTGCGTGTTGCCTGCCAGCCCAGTTGCTGACGGGCTTTTTCGGTACTGGCCCAGCATTCGGCAATATCACCGGGACGACGCGGGCAGATCTCATAAGGCACCGGCTGACCACAGGCATCGCTGAACGCATTGACCATATCCAGTACACTCGACCCTTTCCCTGTGCCGAGGTTAAAAATATGCAATCCGGCCTCAGAACCGGCTTTATCCAGTGCGGCAATATGGCCATCGGCCAGATCCATCACATGGATATAGTCACGCACGCCGGTACCGTCCGGCGTGGCATAGTCATCACCGAACACCGCCAGTTTGTCACGGCGCCCGACAGCAACCTGAGCAATAAACGGCATCAGGTTGTTGGGAATTCCTTGCGGGTCTTCGCCCATGCTGCCGGACGGGTGAGCACCGACCGGATTGAAATAACGCAGCAGAGTGATACTCCAGTCCGGCTCAGCAGCAAACAGATCGGTCAGACACTGCTCCACCATGTATTTGCTGCGTCCGTACGGATTGGTGGTGGCACCGGTCGGAGACGATTCAGTGATTGGCACTTGTTGCGGATCGCCGTACACCGTCGCCGATGAACTGAAGACAAGACTTTTCACTCCGGCTTTGCGCATACTGCGCAGCAGAACCAGCGTGCCGTTGACATTATTGTCGTAATACTCAATCGGTTTGCTGACCGATTCCCCGACCGCTTTCAGACCGGCGAAATGGACCACCGCCTTGACTGACGTCTGGGCAAACACCGAATCCAAAAACGCTTCATCGCGAATATCGCCGACAAAGAAACGCGGGCGTACACCGGTCAACGCCTCTACCCGGTTGAGTACTTCTGCCTTGGCATTACACAGGTTATCGACAATCACCGGCGTGATACCGGCCGCTATCATCTGTACACATGTGTGGCTGCCGATGTATCCCATACCACCTGTAATAAGAACGTTCACCTGTCACCTCTTGTTCGTTGTCTGTTGACTATAGGATGCAGTTTATCCTCAACCTAAGCGCACTTTCTGTGACTCTGCTCTCAAGGTGTAAACGTTTCCACAAAATTGGCAAAAAATGGCTTTAAGAAAAACAGAAATCATTAAAATAAGAGAACCAGAGAAAGAGATAGCGTTTTCACTCGCTGAGTTATCAGAGTCGTTAAACAGGCGTTACTTAGCTTCTCGGATCACAATCCGAGTGTTCTGATATTAGAAAAACGACGTAGCAGGACAGACACCATAAACACGGCAATGACGGAAATGACGGAAATGAAAAAAATGCGCCGCCCTGGCGGACGACGCATCCTGGTCGGTCGGACTTATGACCGTATTCAGGCACTGAAACCCAGGCTGGCAGCGATAGCCGTTTTGCGCTCCAGTACCCACTGGCTGTCGAATGGCCCCCAATCAGACAGTTGGTAGTAGCCATCGTTATGACGCCGGCCATCCTGAATGAACATCAATTCAATGCCGATCCCCGGCAGTGCTTTGATCACATCCTGAATAGTACGCCGCGGCCAGCCAGTCTTCTCAATCAGTTTGGGAACATTCGGTCGCTCAAGACTCTCCACCAGCAAGGCTAAATACAGGCGCCTTGCAAATACAGGACTCAATTCCATTGATAACCTCCTAATTATGCTAAGCACATTATTTCTGTTTTGCAGTTCAAGGTGTTGAGTTCGATCAATAACTCGCTAATCGCCGTAGCCCAGTGCATAATTTTTCAATTCACTAAAATAGTTTCATCACACTTTTGTCAGAAGGGAGCCTTCCTGTTACGATTTGGCAAACCTCATAATAAGCAGTATTCAAAGGATTCCTATGACCATCACTATGTACGGTATTCCCAATTGCGACACGATCAAAAAAGCGCGTAAATGGCTGGAAGCACAAGGTGTGGATTATCAGTTTCACGACTATCGTAAAGATGGCGTCAACACTGATCTGGTAAGTGAATTTTGTCAGGCTCTCGGCTGGGAAAATGTACTCAACAAACGTGGCACTACCTATCGTCAACTGACACAAGAACAGAAAGATGGTCTCAATCAGGACAATGCAGTCCCTTTGCTGGTTGAACAACCCGCGATGATCAAGCGCCCGGTTCTGCGTGTCGATGGTCAGCTCCATATCGGTTTTAAAGCCGAACAATACGCTTCTCTTTTCTCTTAAATACAAGGATTTCAAGGATGACAGACAGCCCTGTTCTGGCTCTCGCAAAAGATTTAATCAGCCGCCAGTCTGTGACCCCGCTCGATGCGGGATGTCAGGACGTGATGATCGAACGTCTTAAAGCACTCGGTTTTGAGATTGAGATGATGGTGTTTGAAGACACCACCAATTTCTGGGCGCGCCGCGGCAGCGAAGCGCCGCTGTTTGCTTTTGCCGGTCACACTGACGTCGTACCGGCCGGACCGCTGGCGCAATGGCATACGCCTCCGTTCGAACCGACCGTTATAGACGGCCACCTGCATGGCCGTGGCGCTGCGGATATGAAAGGCTCACTGGCCTGTATGGTGGTGGCCGTGGAGCGCTTCATCGCTGAAAATCCGGATCACAAAGGCTCAATCGCCTTCCTGATCACCTCTGACGAAGAGGGGCCGTTCATCAACGGTACCACGCGTGTGGTCGACACCCTGATGGCACGTGACGAGAAAATCGACATGTGCATTGTCGGCGAGCCATCCAGCACGCGTTACGTGGGTGATGTGGTCAAGAACGGCCGTCGCGGTTCAATTACTGGTGATCTGACTGTAAACGGTACCCAGGGCCACGTGGCCTACCCGCATCTGGCCAATAACCCGGTTCATCAGGCACTGCCTGCTCTGGCAGAACTGGCTGCGACCACCTGGGATGAGGGTAATGAATACTTCCCGCCAACCAGCTTCCAGATCCCGAATCTGCATGCCGGTACCGGCGCCTCCAACGTGATTCCGGGTGAGTTTAATGTCCAGTTTAACTTCCGTTTCAGTACCGAACTGAGCGATGAAGAGATCAAACGTCGCGTACACTCAACTCTGGATGCGCACGGTCTTGAGTACGATCTGAAATGGACACTGAGCGGTCATCCGTTCCTGACCGATACCGGTGCTCTGCGCGATGCGGTGGTTAAAGCGGTCAGTGAAGTTAACCATCAGCAGCCGCAACTGCTGACCACAGGCGGGACTTCAGACGGCCGTTTTATCGCCCGCATGGGAGCGCAGGTCGTGGAACTGGGTCCGGTTAACGCCACTATCCACAAAGTCAACGAGTGCGTGAACATTGCGGATCTGGAAAAGCTGACTGATATGTATCAGAAAACTCTCGAGAACCTGCTCGCGCAATGATGACCGCGGAGCAGCTGACCGGGCAAACCGAGTCACACCTGACCGAAGTCGTGGTAGGCCAGAAAGCCTTTCTGGTCCACCCACAGGTCAGCGCCGATTTGCTGGCGTTGAAACAAGCCGCCGATGCGGCCGGCTTTAATTTCAATATTGCCAGCGGTTTTCGCTCGTTTGAACGTCAGCTCGCGATCTGGAACCGTAAGATGAACGGCGAAGCGGTGATCCGCGATGCCGATAATCAGCCGTTAGATACGGCGCGATTATCGCAAGATGAAAAGGCGCAGGCCATCCTGCGCTGGTCCGCCCTGCCCGGTGGCAGCCGTCATCATTGGGGCAGTGATTTTGATGTCTTTGACCGTCATGCCCTGCCTGAGGGACAAACGCTGCAACTTGAGCCCTGGGAGTACTTAGAAGCCCATCAGCGGCCTTTTTATCAATGGCTGCAATGCAACCTGCACCGCTTCGGCTTCTTTTTCCCTTACCAGCAGCATGGTTCCGGAGTGGCATTTGAACCCTGGCATATCAGCCACCGTGCGACCGCACGTGAATGTCTGAGTGCCCTCACGCCGCAAATCCTGGATCAGCAGTTAGAACAGGCGCCCATTTTGGCGAAACAGTGGGTGCGCGAACACCTCAATCAGATCTACACTCAATTTATTAGCCATATTTGCGATAGTGACTGAGATGATAGACTTCTTACTCAATCCCTGGGTTATCACCCTGCTGGTGATATTTGTGTTCGTCGGCAATATTGCAGCATTGAAACAGACGGCCAATACGGTCAAGTTTGGCGAAAAGCGGCCAAAAAGCGAACTGGACAAGCTCAATGAACTGGATAAAGCGCGCCACGGAGAATCAGCGGCGCAGCCCGAGTCAGCGCAAGACCCGGCCAGTGAGGATAAGCGATCACACAGTGATAAAATGCAATAATAAAGTGCAATGACAGTAAAAAGGGACGCTGATGCGTCCCTTTTGTTGTTTATAACGATGTAACGTCAATAAAGCCTTTATTGCGTTTTACTGCGCTCCGAAATCGCCGCCAGCACCGGCATCATCTCTTTCAACAGCGCTTCCTCAACCGGTTTACCCGCTGAATCTGTCACGTTGATTGACGTGCGGTTACCCAAATCACCAAACAGGAAGGTATAAGTACCCGCCTTGAGGTTCATTGGTTTCACACCGATTTGCTGCCAGAACTCATCATCCGGCGCGGCATATTTAGCCTTAATCGTACCTTGTGACTGATTACGTTCTTCCAGAGTAAAGCCCATGCGAGGCAACAGCTCCGGCAGTCGAGGCCACAAAACATTATAAGGAGAGCGAGCAATAATGACCGGGAAGCCACTGCGGTCAGCACCCATAGAGATCGGGATCTGTTTCACCAGCGCCTGAGCTTTACGCTCCGCTTCCGCGCGCACTTCCTGATCGTATCGAGCGGTCACCAGGTTGGTCATCAACACGCTATAACGTTCTTTATTGGTCATAGAGACCGCCTGACGCTCACCAGCCTGCTGCCAGTCGATCAGGGCGACCGAGAAACCATAACGGTTATTCGCTTCGACCCGGCTCAGTTCGTAACGGCTGCCGATTTCGGCATCTTCATCTTCCGAGACCCAGTTCACCCAGTCAGTTTCAACTTGGGTGTCTGATTGTTGACGCGCTTTAATTTTATGCTCACGCATCATCGTCAGTGCAGTCTGCCACACTTGATCGGCTTCATCTTTACGGATCATCCACAAAGTGACTTTGCCATTCTGGCTTTCGGCTCTGGCGCCTGGAATAAGTTCCAGCACCTGTTGCGGCGGACGAATATCGACCACAGTGCCGACACCACCTTTGAAATCACCTTGAGGAATATCGTAATCGGGATAAAACTGCGGCGTCGCCCCTTCAGGCAATGCCCACTGTTTAAAATCTTTAGTCTCTAGATAGGCAAAATCATCTTTGGCCTGGCGGCGTTGCGTTGGGCTGCTTGAACAGGCACTCAACACCAAAACAGCCAGTGACCCAACCACCAGCTGACGCGATAACTTCATTGAAACTCCTAAAATGTACCGGGGTATGAAAACCCCGGCATTGTACTGGATAGTGCCTTAGAAAATACAGGCTTCTGTCATTGCTTGGGCAACAAGTGGACGAGCTTGTTCAGAGAGTTCCGTTAAAGGTAGACGCAGATCACCTTCTGCAATCAGACCCATTTTGTGAGCAGCCCATTTAACCGGAATCGGACTGGACTCAACAAACAAACCTTTGTGCAGCGCCATCAGACGCTGGTTAATCACTTCAGCTTCTTCAAACTTACCTTCCAGCGCCAGACGCATCATTTTTGCCATGTCTGCAGCTGCAACGTTGTTGGTCACCGAAATGACACCCTGACCACCCAGTTTTACAAACTCGAGGCCGGTCGCGTCATCACCACTGAGCAGATCGAAATCTTTACCACACAGTTCACGGTGCAGGGCAACACGGCTCAAATCACCTGTTGCATCTTTGAGTGCGACAATGTTTTTTAGTTCCGCAACACGAGCCACTGTTTCTGGTTTCATGTCAACCGCGGTACGGCCAGGTACGTTGTAGAGGATAACCGGCACGTCGGTTTCCTGAGAAATCACTTTGTAATGCTGATACAAACCTTCCTGAGTCGGTTTGTTGTAGTACGGCGTCACACTCAGGTAACCTGAGATGCCGGTATTGTTCAGTAGTCGGCTGAAGGTCACTGATTCGTGGGTTGCATTCGCACCAGTGCCCGCAATGACCGGAATACGCCCGTCGGAAAACTCAACAGTTTTCTCCACAACTTTGACATGCTCTTCGATCGAGAGGGTGGCTGATTCACCGGTCGTCCCCACAGAAACGATTCCGTCAGTGCCAGCATCGATATGGTAATCGACCAGCTTTTTCAGGCTACGATAATCGACCTCACCGTCTGAATTAAAAGGTGTAATTAACGCGACGATACTTCCTGAAAACATGTCTATCTCCCTAGATTGATAACTCTTGCATGGTACTGCATGGCGCTTGAAAAACACAAGAGGGGCAAACCGCTTAAATAGCCCTTATGAGTGAATATTTATCAGATGTCAGATTTTAAGCTCATTCTATTCTGTACTCTGCTTTATACACAGTACAAACCACCGGATGTCAAACGGTGGTCATTTATGCCCAAAGACACCCCTTTCTGCGCTCGATGCGAACCGCAACTTGGTAAAGGCTCTATGCCTGCTTTCCCGACTGTATCATGAAATCACTGCATGCAAAGGATAATTGTCGCGTTATAGAGGGTTTATTTTTATCACTTTCGGGTATGTCAAAATAACGCTTTGTCGTCGCACAGAAAAAGACGTTTTGGTGCGCTTTCTCTATACTTTAACTGTGTTAACATGCCGGAAAAATTCAGCGAAGTGATGCTATGACTCAACATTTAGTAATTACCGCAGTAGGAAGCGACCGACCAGGCATCTGTAATCAGGTGATCAAACTGGTGACTCAGGCCGGATGCAATATCATCGACAGTCGTATCGCCTTGTTCGGAAACGAATTTACCCTGATTATGTTAGTGTCGGGCAATGCCAACAGTGTCACACGGGTGGAAACCTTGCTGCCGTTACTGGGGCAGGAGCAGGAGCTGATCACCATGATGAAACGCACCTCACCTCATGTGAGCCAAAACAACGCTTACATCGTAGACATTTACGTCGAGTCCGATGACAAGCCCGGGCTGACTGAAAAGTTCACCCAGTTTTTTGCCGAACGTAATATCGGTATGGCCTCACTCAGTGCCCAGACCATCGATAAGCAAAAACTTGAAAGTGAACGCGACCAGTTCCAGCTCGCGATCACCGCGCATGTCGACGGTAATTGTAATCTGATGCAACTGCAGGAAGATTTTGATGCGGTGTGCGCTCAATTACAGGTCAAAGGTTCGCTGAACTTTATTAAAAACAGTCTCTGAACAAGCAATAAAAGGAAGGATGATGAATACACTAACCGCAGGCTCACCAGCACCGGCTTTTGCGCTTCCCGATCAGGATGGTAATACGGTCTCTTTGTCTGACTTTGCCGGTAAAAAAGTGCTGTTCTACTTTTACCCGAAAGCCATGACTCCGGGCTGTACTGTCCAGGCACAAGGAATGCGTGATGTCAAAGCAGAACTGGATGCGCACAATGTGGTCGTTCTGGGTGTCAGCATTGATCCGGTTAAACGTCTGGGCAAATTCATTGAACGCGACAATCTCAACTTCACGCTGCTGTCAGATGAAGACCATGCCGTAGCGGAACAGTTTGGCGTATGGGGCGAGAAAAAATTCATGGGTAAGGTGTACGATGGCCTGCACCGCATCAGTTTTCTGATTGATGAAAACGGCACAATTGAACATGTATTTAATAAGTTCAAAACCAAAGATCATCACGAAGTTGTTCTTAATTATCTCAATGAGAAAAATGCATAAATAGTCAAAGGGCCAGTCACAAGACTGGCCCTTTTTTTGTGTGAAGCTGTACACCACTCAGACAATAAACTTGTTCAGAATGGCGTCTTGCTCACGCACATTTTCTGTCTGGGCCTGCATCGAAATACTCGCCTCTTGCGCAGATTCCGATACCTGAGTCGACAGGTCTTTAATTTTCACCGTATTGCTGTTGATCTCTTCCGCAACCAGGCTCTGCTCTTCCGCCGCAGAAGCAATTTGCATATTCATATCACTGATCTGCTGAATTGACGCGCGGATACGCTGCAGCGCTTCATCCGCCAGCTGAGCTTTTTCCACGGCATCTTCTGCGGTCGACTTGCTCTCTTTCATCGCCACAGAAACGGAACCTGCACCCGCCTGTAACTGTTCAATCATGCTGCGGATTTCCGTCGTCGATTGCTGAGTACGTTGCGCCAGGGTCCGAACTTCATCGGCAACCACAGCAAAACCTCGGCCAGACTCACCGGCACGGGCAGCTTCAATCGCCGCGTTCAGCGCCAGCAAATTGGTCTGATCGGCAATATCGTTGATCACTTTCAAGATGGTTTCGATATTGGATGTCGCCGATTCCAGACCGCGCACCTCTTCCACCGCCATCTCAATATGAGCGGACAAACGGTCAATCGACTGGGCGGTATCACTCACCACACGTGAACCTTCCACGGTCGCATCGTCGGCTTCTTTCGCCGCTGAAGCGGCCCCTTGGGCGTTATTGGCCACTTCCGTTGCTGTCACCGCCATCTCGTGCATCGCGGTTGCCAACTGCTCAAGCTCCTGCAGTTGATCGCGCATCGCCGCCGCAGAGCCCTGCACTGTTCCCATGGTTTGCTCAGCACCATGCATGATTTCTACGCCAATCGCCTTGGACTGCTGAATCTGCTTTTGCAGTGCTTCGGTAAAGGTATTGAAGCCCTGTGCCAGCTCAGCAAACTCTTTATCGGTGTCCGTACTGAGACGTTTGGTTAAATCACCCTGACCGGACGCGACATCTTTAATCGCTTCATTGAGCGTACCCAGCGGACGCATCAGGAACTTAATCAGCAAGCTCAGGCCGACGATACTCACCAATACGCCAATCACAGTGTAAATGATGCTATTAGTACGCAACGTATCCACTGCATCGTAAGCCTTATTTTCATCGACAATCGCACCTATGTACCAGTTTTCACTTGGCACCTTGGTGAAGTTGACCATAAACGGATTACCATCAATCTCTATTTCCTGCGTTCCTGGAGTAATGGTGACCTGTGGCAGATAGCTGCTCAGCTTCTCGCCGTTGTTCGCCGTGGTCGGGTGCGCGATAGTGGTGCCATCGGCGGTAACGATGAACAGGTAACCGGCATCGAAAAGGTTAATGGAGTTAATAAGATCTGCCAGCTTGGTCAGCTCAAGATCGTAGAACATGCCACCGACAAACTGACCGTTGTCAAACACCGGCGTACCGATAGACATAATGGTTTTCTTAGTTGATACATCAACATACGGCGCAGTCAGCGTTAGCTTACGCTCTTGCTTGGCGGCCATAAACCAAGGGCGTTTACGCGGATCATAATCGCCGCTTGGCTCCCAGCCATCGTCATTTTCAACCACACTGCCGTCGGCTTGATAGCCAAGACCGACCGCCAGGAAACTGCCTTTCAGTGCCGGTTTTTCCAACACGTTTTTAACGTAAGTGCGGTTCTGCGGATCCAGTTCCAGAACTTCGGTGGTGGACTGAGCCAGCGCCTTTTTACTGGTCATCTGTGCGGTAATCGTGTTATTTACCCCGGCAACCATCTCCTTCAGGCTGCTGTTAACCAAAGACTCGACTTCTGTGCGCACTGTGCTCAGCTGCTGAATCGATAACAGCAATATAATCAGTAACAGTAGCGCCGATGAAGCGGCCACAATTTTTTGGCTAAATCTCATATCTTCCCTCAACTCATAAGCTTGTAGCGATTAACTGCAATCAATAAAAAGTCATTTATTATTATTTGATCCATCATTGTGTATATATCGACTAGCCATAACAAAACTTAAGGCTTAACTTAACCGTTAGTTATAGTTCAATCAATAATACTTTATTTACATTTTATTCACCGGATAAATTAACGCCCCATCATACAATGACAGGGCGCCGCAAAATTTAGTGCTGCAATCAGCTCAGTTGCTCCGGTGGCTCTTCTTCGGTACTCGGCAGGGCATTCCAGACCGCTTTCACCAGAGTCGCCAGCGGGATAGCAAAGAACACCCCCCAGAAACCCCATAATCCACCAAACACCAGCACAGAGACGATGATGGCAACCGGGTGCAGGTTGACCGCTTCAGAAAACAGCACCGGAACCAGTACATTCCCATCCAGTGCCTGTATGATGCCATAAGCAATCAGCAGGTAGTAAAACTGCGGCGTCATTCCCCATTGGAACAAACCGACCACTGCCACCGGAACCGTCACTGCGGCAGCACCGATATACGGGATCAACACCGAGAGGCCGACCGCGACCGCGAGCAGCACCGAATAACGCAGGTCAAGAATAGCAAAAGTGACATAGCTGACACTACCCACAATCAATATTTCCAATACTTTACCGCGAATATAGTTGGAAATTTGCTGATTCATTTCATGCCAGACTTTGTTGGCCAGCTTACGGTTGCGTGGCAAAACGCCGCGCACCATACCCAACATTTCCTGCTTGTCTTTGAGCAGGAAGAAGACCAGCAAAGGCACCAGGATCAGGTAAACCGCTAAGGTCGCAATACTGACCAGGGAAGCCAGAGAGCCTTTCACCACGGATTCGCCCATACCCAACGCTTTATTTTTGGCATTGGTTACAATCGATTCAACGATTTGCAGATTGGCCAGTTCCGGATAGCGCTCTGGAATCATGGCGATAAATTTTTGCAGCCCGTTGTACATATTGGGAATATCGTTAATCAGGTTAACGATCTGCTGCCAGATGGTCGGTACCAGGCCAAACACCGCCAGCAACATCAGGCCGGTAAACAGCATAATGACTAATATCACCGCCAGAGTGCGCGGGATTTTCATTCGGCACAATTGGATCACCGGCCATTCCAGCAGATAAGCCAGTACAATAGCGACCAGCAGAGGGGCAATTAGATGACCAAAGAAATAGATGGTAATAAAACCAAAGAACAGTATCGCCACCAGGCTGACAGCGTGTGGATCGGAGAAACGTCGCTTATACCAACGACTCACCAGTTCAAACATTGGATCCTCTCTCCTTAACTATGTATAGCGAAAAATAACCATCGGCATAGTCACTCTGGCAGGTAAACGGTTGCCGGAGCAAGTAGGCTTCAATATCGCGTTTTGAGTTTGGATCAGACAGCAAAATGGTGGTCGATTCACCAGCATCCAGCTGCACAGTGTGACGTTTGGCAAGTAATAACGCCATAGGGCAGCGCTGCTGACGTAAATCGAGAATATTCGGTTCCATTCTGCGGCTCAATCCTTAATATAGGTGAGATATTGTATAGTCTTTTGCGCGGCGTGCCAGTTTTTCTCTCGGAGAAAAAATCGTTACCTTTCATTACCAAGCAATAGCGAATCGGCAAACCCGCGCAAGATTGACTAATGGTCAAAGGTGCAGCGCTGCAGCCATGCCGGCGCACCTTGTCAGCGTATCAGTCCCGGCCGCCCGCAGGGAAACCATTCCGATGAGACAGTGTCTTAGTGAGAGATGATTTTGGAGTATTACCTGTAGCTATGATAGTCAAACGTACTCGTTCACTGTTATGTCTCTGCCTCGCAGCGGCCCTGGCCGCTCCGGTGCCGAGTTATGCCGACAGCATTGAATTGCCCGACATCGGCACCGTCGCCGGCTCAACCCTGACCATAGATCAGGAACTGATCTATGGTGACGCATACATGCGCATGCTGCGCAATAACCAACCGGTTATCGATGACCCGGTCCTGAACGAATACATCGATGCGCTCGGTCACCGCCTGGTCGCCAACAGCGATGATGTCAAAACGCCGTTCACCTTTTTTATGATTCGCGATCGTAACATTAACGCGTTTGCGTTTTTCGGCGGTTATGTGGCCCTGCATTCCGGCCTATTCCTGCATGCCCAGTCTGAGAGTGAACTGGCATCGGTGATGGCGCATGAAATCGCCCATGTCACCCAACGTCACCTGGCGCGCAGTATGGAAGATCAGGCCCAGCGAACGCCGGCCACCATTGCCGCCCTGGCTGGCTCACTGCTGCTGGCTATCGCAGCCCCGCAAGCGGGTATTGCCGCCATTACCGCCACGACCGCCGGTAATATTCAGAGTCAGATCAACTACACCCGAGCCAATGAAAAAGAAGCCGACCGGTTTGGCATCAATACCCTGGCCAAAGCGGGTTTTGACGTCAATGCCATGCCACGCTTTTTTGGTCGTCTGGCCGATGAATATCGCTATGCCAGCACACCACCGCCTATGTTGCTGACTCACCCGCTGCCGGCTGATCGTATCACCGACAGCCGGGTGCGTGCCCAGCAGTTCAGCCCGGTTCAGTTGCCGCCGTCGCTGCATTATCACCTGGCGCGCGCGCGCGTGGTTGCCCGATATGCCGGGATTGACTCAGATGCCGCGCTGGATTGGTTTGAGCGCACGCAGAAAAAAGCCGCTCCCGAGCTCAAACCGGCCTTTGAGTATGGTAAGGCGCTGGTGTATCTCGACAGCCGCCGTTTTGATGAGGCAGAGCCCCTGCTCGATTCGCTGCTCAAAAGCGATGCCAACAATAATTTCTATCTCGATGCGCTGACCGACCTGTATCTGGCCACAGACCGCGCGCCACAGGCAGTCGAACGCCTCAGCAGCGCGCTGAAGCAGAAGCCGAACAACCCGGTGCTGATCATCAACTATGCCAACGCATTGATCAAAGCGGAGCAGTATCCGCAGGCAATACGTACCCTGCAGCGCTACACCCATGACAACCCCAACGATCCCAATGGCTGGCACCTGTTATCTGAGTCCAGTGCCCTGGGGGGAACGGCGCCGAAGAGCTGGCGGCACGGGCTGAAATCCTCGCTCTGCAAGCCAACTGGAACAAAGCGATTCAGTTTTATACTCAGGCCAGCCAGCTGGCGAAACTGGGCAGTTTGGAACAGGCGCGCTACGATGCACGTATCGACCAGTTGATGGTGCAACGAGAGCGCTTCTTGACACTGCAATAACCTACTTAAGAGGAAGTTTTTATGTCTGTCGTGATTTATCACAACCCGAGATGCTCCAAAAGCCGTGAAACACTGGTGCTGTTGCAAGCCAACCACATCGACCCACAAGTGGTGAAATACCTGGATGAGCCGCTGAGCGTGGCCCAGTTGAAAGAGCTGTACACCCAGCTGGGCCTGAGTCAGGTGCGCGAGATGATGCGGACCAAAGAAGAACTCTATAAAGAACTCAACCTGGCTGACAGCTCACTATCGGATGATGACCTGTTTGCCGCCATGGCCGAACACCCGAAGCTGATTGAACGTCCAATCGTGGTTGCCAACGGAAAAGCCCGCCACGGGCGTCCACCGGAGCAGGTACTGGACATTCTATGACAGTAGAACAGGTATGAGAGTAGAACAGGTATGAGTCTGAAACTCGTAGTGCTGTATTACAGCCGCCATGGCGGCACCCGTGCGCTGGCGCGTCAGGTCGCACGTGGCATTGAGTCGGTCGCTGGCTGTGAGGCCGTACTGCGCACTGTGCCGGAGCTCAGCCCGCAGCAGGCCGATGGAGAAGATCCCCATCTGACTCTGGATGAGCTCAAGCAGTGCGATGGTCTGGCGATGGGCAGCCCGGTCTGGTTTGGTAATATGGCCGCTCCCCTGAAACACTTCTGGGATCAAACCACTCCGCTGTGGCTGAGCGGAGATCTCATCGACAAACCGGCCTGCGTATTCACTTCCTCGTCCACTTTGCATGGCGGCCAGGAAACCACACAGCAAAGCATGCAATTACCCCTGCTTCATCACGGCATGCTGATTCTCGGCATCCCCTATTCCGAGCCGGCGCTGCACACCACAAGCTCCGGCGGCACGCCTTATGGCGCCAGTCATGTGTCGGGTCATCAGGACAAACTGAGCGCAGAGGAAAACCAGCTGGCGCAACGCTTAGGGCAACGCCTTGCGCGTATCGCAAGCCAACTGAAGGAAAATTCATGAGTGTCGACATGTCTCCCCGCACTGCGCTGTTCCGCTGGCTGGCACTGGGCGGAAATTTAGCGTTGCTGGCCTGGATAGCACTGTGGCAACTGTCGCTATCGCCTCATCCGCACATTAATGCGCTGACCCTGGCCATCGCCTGGATGATCCCCTTGCTACTGCCACTGCCGGGAATCCTGGCCGGCAAACCGTACACGCATGCCTGGGCCAATTTCATTTTGATGTTCTACTTTTTGCACGCCCTGACTCTGCTGTACATCGATAACGGTGAACGCTTGCTGGCGGCGGTGGAACTTGTCCTTACCTTTGCCGCCTTTATCGGCAATATCCTCTACGCCCGTCACCGTGGTAAAGAGCTGGGCTTTAAGCTGACCCGCTTGTCAGAGGTGGAAAAGCAGGAGCGGGCCCGATTTGATCAGCCACGTAAGTAATGCCTCAGCACCGCAAATAGCGCAGCTGATGGTAAAGACAGACGACATTAAAAAAGCGCCTAATGGCGCTTTTTTTACTGATGACGAATCGTGACTGATTCCCGCTGACATGATTTGCCGCTGTTGTCACTGCTCATTCTTATTGCCGCCGACGGTTATTGTTGCCAGCTAAAGTACAACACTGGCAGTGCAGGTAGTAGCGGCTCAGGCTCAGCAAGCGGCGCTTGCGCCACTGTTGGCTCTGCCAATACCGGAGTAATGTCTGTTGGCGATATCGGATCGGCGCTGCTTTCTTGCGCCGGAACCGCAGCGCCATCAATCTCTGCCTCATCAGTCACAGATGCGTCATCACTCAGTGGCTGTGGCGT
This sequence comes from Vibrio ostreae, assembly GCF_019226825.1. Classification (NCBI taxonomy): domain Bacteria; kingdom Pseudomonadati; phylum Pseudomonadota; class Gammaproteobacteria; order Vibrionales; family Vibrionaceae; genus Vibrio; species Vibrio ostreae. The sequence goes on along the minus strand of NZ_CP076643.1, from coordinate 196,403 downwards.
CACCTCAGGTACAGGCGCGCCAAGTGGTGCTGGTGGCGCTTCACGCTTACCGACTGCACCAATACGCAGCGCTTCCTGTTCAAACTCAGCTTCACTGGTCAGCAGATTCACCTTGAAGGTGACTTCATCGCCCTGAATTTTCACTATGTCCAGTGACGCCACTGAACTCAGGCGCTGTAACTGCTCTTCCAGAGTAAAGAAAGCAATCGCACCATCAATCGGTTTAAAGGCCGCCAGTACAGCTTGCGATGATTCGCCATTGACCACAACCGCATTCTGCTTGGCATAGTAATCGCTAAGCTCATCCACCATCTGGGTCGCCGCATCCGCACCGGATGCTTGGCCGTTCAACGGCGTTTTCGGTGCGGAAATCATGCTCTCGGCCTGCTGATCATACAAGGTCCAGCGTAAATCAGAACCTTGGGCGCGTACCACAAGTACCGCATCCGTAGCGTAACGCTGGCTGGCCTGGCTGATTGGCCGGCTAAAACCACCCCACAAATCGGAAATCTGTGCACCGGTGATATCATCAAAATCACCCACCGGTAACGTCAATGGCAAACCTCGGGCAGCAGCGGCAAGCCTGATGTGTTTAAGTAGCGCTGAATCACTGTGTTCCCAGCTGATGCTGCGATCATAATCGGACTCTTCTACCAGCCACACCAGCAGATTGGCACGTTCCTGCGGCCAGAATGGTAATTGAGCCTGGGTCAGTAATGCACGAACGTTAGGCGCACTAAAGCCCATACGCACCACTTTGGCGTCATCCTGCTGGGCATAGCTGATTTGATTGAGATACTGAGACGTGCGGCCGAGGGCTTTTTGCACCACACTATTACTGGCCGCATCTTTATTGCCGCTGGCGCGGATGATCACTTGCTGCAATCCCGCGGCACGGGCGGCAGCATCGGCGTTATCCTGTTGCTGATCCAGTACCACTTCCGTTTGATACAAGTTGACTTTTGTCAGGGCAAACGCGGGCAGACTCATCAGCCCCATCATCAACCAAGCTAAATAACGCATACTCTTCCTACCTTCCACATCGTGAAGCCTGATGATAAGCAACTCTCCCGCTTCGGGCAAGGCGCGCCTACTGTCTCAGGTCAAATTGGCTCTGCCCGCTCCAGCGTACTTTTGCCGCCTTAGTGATAAAAACCACAAAAACTTTGATCCAGTTTGCATGGCAATCGTTTGCAAAAGTGATAGAATCGCGCGAATTTTGTTTCAGCATCAGGGAAAAAACGATGAAAAATGCCATTCAAGGCGCACAAATGCTATTTGTTGCATTTGGTGCTCTGGTTCTTGTACCGCTTCTGACCGGTCTGGATCCTAACGTTGCACTATTCGGGGCTGGTGTCGGCACCCTTCTTTTCCAACTCATTACCCGCCGCTCAGTGCCAATCTTCCTTGCCTCTTCGTTCGCTTTTATTGCTCCTATTATGTACGGTATCCAAAGTTGGGGTATTGCGGCGACCATGGGTGGCCTGATGGCCGCGGGTGTGGTGTACATTATTCTGGGTGCGGTCATTAAAGTGCGCGGTGTTGGCATCATCCATAAACTGCTGCCACCGGTTGTGGTTGGCCCGGTGATCATGGTCATCGGTCTGGGCCTAGCTCCGGCTGCGGTCAATATGGCTCTGGGTAAAACCGGCGACGGTTCAGTCCAGCTGGTCAACGGCGACGCAGCATTGTGGATTTCCTGTGTTTCGCTGCTGGTCACTGTGGTCATCAGTGTTTTTGCCAAAGGCTTCTTTAAACTACTGCCGATTTGTGGCGGTATTGCAGCCGGTTATGCACTGTCACTCTACTTCGGAGTGGTCAGCTTTGCACCGGTGCAACAAGCTGCCTGGTTTGCACTGCCAAACTTCACTTTCCCTGAATTCAATATCAATGCGATCCTGTTTATGATTCCGGTGGCCATTGCTCCGGCGGTCGAGCACGTGGGTGATATGCTGGCCATTTCGAACGTGACCGGTAAAGACTACATCAAAAAACCGGGTCTGCACCGCACCATCGCAGGTGACGGAGTGGCAACCATCGCAGCGACTTTCCTGGGTGCGCCGCCAAACACTACCTACAGTGAAGTAACCGGTGCAGTCATGCTGACCAAAGCATTCAACCCGGTCATCATGACCTGGGCTGCCGTGACGGCTATCATTCTGGCTCTGGTCGGTAAACTGGGCGCGCTGCTGCAAACCATCCCGGTTCCGGTGATGGGCGGTATTATGATTCTGCTGTTTGGTTCAATCGCTACGGTCGGCCTCAACACCCTGATCAAAAACCATGTTGACCTGCACAAATCACGTAACCTGGTGATTGTGGCGATTACTCTGGTCTTTGGTATCGGTGGCATGGCCTTCGGCATCGGCGAGTTCAGCCTGCAGGGCGTCAGCTTGTGCGGAATTGTGGCGATTATTCTTAACCTGGTTCTGCCACAGGATCTGGGTGAAAACCATGTGGTCGATAATGCCCAGATGGAAGAAGACAACTAATTTGCGTGTCTGAACACAGCGCGAGTTCAGTAAGAATTCACCACAAAACGGCCTCTGCAGAGGCCGTTTTTTATTGGATGCGTATCCACTCAACCCTCGGGCTGACACAACTCCGCGAACTTAGCCCGGGTCAGCAGGGCTAAATCCTGTGGGGCCAGCTCAATTTCCAGGCCGCGCTTTCCGGCACTGACACACAAGGTCGGCAAGGTCTCGGCACTGCGATGAATAAAGGTCGGTAACGCTTTCTTCTGGCCAAGCGGACTGATGCCCCCGACCACGTAGCCGGTGGTTTTCTGCGCGATATCCGGATCAGCCATATCTGCTTTCTTGGCGCCTGCCGCTTTGGCCGCCAGCTTGAGATTGAGCTTTTGATCAACCGGGAGGATAGCCACGGCCAGATTCTTGGCTTCACCGTTGAGACAGAACAGCAGGGTTTTAAATACGGTTTTCGGATCCTGACCTAACGCCTGCGCCGCTTCCAGTCCGTAACTGCTGTGGCTGGGATCATGCTCATACTGGTGAATGGTGTGGGCAATTTTCTTCTTCTTGGCAAGATTAATGGCAGGAGTCATGCGAAATAGGTCCTTATCCCCGTTAACAAACACAAAAACAGGCGGACTTAATGCCGCCTGCCTGTCCACAAAAGCGGCTCAATTCTGGCAAACTCTGACAAATTCTGGCAACTGCGCCGCTCAGCGGTTAGTAAAAGGGATCGCACGCATAACGTCAATCTCTGCGGTCAAACTGTCAGGAATATTCCTCGGCAGCGGATAGACACCCCTTACTTATAAATAATCTCACCGGATGGGGCATACAGATTGACGTCAATCGGACTCATCGCCTGCAGATAATCCTTCAAAACCTCGGCATCAACAAAGCCGGTGTTCACAAAACCCGGATGCCGGGTAATATCCGGATAACCGTCGCCACCCGCAGCGTTATAACTCGGAATGCTGAAGCGATAATGTCCGTCCAGACGCAACTGTTTGCCACTGATAAACACATTCGATACCCGACCGTCAGCAATCGTCATCGAAATACCGGCAAATTGGGCAAACGCACCACTGTCGACCGGTTTGGTCGCCACGACATTCAGATACGCCAGCAACTCCTCACCGCCCATCTCGACATAGCTGAGTGTGTTACCAAACGGCTGAACCTGAAGTACATCTTTATAGGTCACCTCACCGGCGGCGATCGAATCGCGCACACCGCCTGAGTTCATGATAGCAAAATCGGCTTTTGCCCGTTGCATATGCGCAGTGGCAATCAGATGACCCAGATTGGTCTGCCTAAAACGCACCACATCACGATCGCCTTCCAGCTTGCCGTTGGTCTCGGCAATTTTGACATTCAGCTGTGCCTGGCCCTGCTCCTGATACGGACGCAGGAAAGCCTCCAGCGCCGGATCAGGCTCGATAGCTTGAGTGGCGATAACCCGGCTGCTCTCTCCGTTCACGCTGACTTTTTTTGTCAGGTTAACCGGGATCAACTGATAACTGATCCGATTGAGTTCGCCATTGCGGAACTGGTAATCCGCACGGCCGACATATTTGCCCCATTCATAGGCCTGCAGGATATCGGTGCCATTCTGCTGATCAGGCCGACAGGCATCGCCGGGAGCAAACTTCTTCACCATCACATTCGGGCCTTCCATGCACACCGGCTCCTGCGAATGACCGCCAATAATCATATCCAGCGCACCATGCGGCAGAGCTCGGGCCAGGGAGACATCGCCCGGCGCATTACTGCCATGCTGCGCATCCTGATAGTGCCCCATGTGGGTGACCGCAATCACCACATCCGGCTGTTCACTATGCTGCAGTTCAGCCACCAGCTGTTTGGCTTCGGTTTTAGGATCACGAAATTCCAGCCCCTCAATATACTGTGGATTACCGATCAGTGCGGTATCTTCGGTAGTGAGGCCAATCACAGCAATTTTAATCCCCTGCTTATTGATGATCTGATACGGCTGGAACAGACGCTGTCCGGTCGCTTTATCATAAATATTGGCGGATAGCAGCGGAAAATTAGCCCATTGCTGCTGCTTAAACAGCACCTCCAGCGGATTATCAAATTCGTGGTTACCAATTGCCATCGCATCGTAACCCAGCACACTCATACCTTTAAAATCCGGCTCCGCATCCAGCAGGTCTGATTCCGGCACACCGGTATTGATATCACCGCCGGAAAGCAGCAACACACTGCCACCCTGCGCGGTCACCTCGGCCCGGATCTGTTCGATCAGAGTCTTACGTGCGGCCAGGCCATATTCGCCATACTGATTCGGCCAGAAGCGGCCATGATGATCGTTGGTGTGCAAGATGGTCAGAGTGTAGGTTTTATCTTCCTGCCAGGCGGGCTGAGGTGAACTGGCACAGCCCGCCAGCACAGCGGCCAGCACACTTCCCAGCGCGGATTTTACGAGTAAGCCTTGTTTCATGAGAATGCGTTCCACTGATACGGTTCCACTGCGGTGATACGCTTCAGCGGTAAACATGTTACGCCGGTGCAAATCTGTCGCTTGCTGGCCGTCCCCACTGAAGGCATCTGCTTTATCCGCCAAGTATGTGCAACAAATCGCGCTCAAGCCAGTTTTAGCGTGTACGTTCGAGAGATGCCGCGCATAAAAAAACCGCCAAACGGCGGTTTTTCAGATTTGCAGCGCAGAGCAATCAGCGGATATCAATATGCGCAAAGCTCTTAATCATATCATCCAGAGCTTTCATCTGGGCCAGGAATGGCTCCAGCTTGTCCAGCGGCAGCGCAGACGGGCCGTCACATTTGGCCTGATCCGGAGTCGGATGCGCTTCGATAAACAGGCCGGCAATACCGGTCGCCAGACCAGCCTTAGCCAGTTCTACGGTTTGCTCACGGCGACCGCCGGAAGCGGCGCCAGATGGATCGCGCATCTGCAGAGAGTGAGTCACGTCAAAGATGATCGGGCTGCCGTTAGACGCCTTTTTCATCACCCCAAAGCCCAGCATGTCAACCACCAGGTTATCGTAACCGTGGCAAGAACCACGTTCACACAAAATCACTTTCTCGTTACCACATTCCGCGAACTTCTCAACGATGTTACCCACCTGACCCGGACTCATAAACTGTGGTTTCTTCACGTTAATCACCGCACCGGTTTTCGCCATCGCTTCCACCAGGTCAGTCTGACGCGCCAGGAACGCCGGCAACTGGATCACGTCCACAACGTCGGCAACAGGCTGAGCCTGAGCTTCTGTGTGCACGTCAGTAATGATCTTCACCCCAAAAGTATCTTTCAGTTCCTGAAAGATTTTCATCCCTTCTTCCAGGCCAGGGCCGCGGTAAGAGTGGACAGAACTGCGGTTCGCTTTATCAAACGACGCTTTGAATACGTAGGGAATGCCCAACTTTTCAGTTACTTTTACGTAGTGTTCACAGATCTGCATCGCCATATCGCGCGATTCCAGTACGTTCATACCAGCAAACAGAGTAAACGGCTTGTCGTTCGCTACCGGGATATCACCTACGTGAACAATTTTCTGTTCCATGTTTTTTCTCTTAGTTAGGCTTAATGCAGGGTCACGGCATCGTGACTCAGGGCATTAAGTTGAGTTTTCAGTAATTCTGCGGCCGGATCATCCGGGCACTGTTCAATAAAATATTGGTAGTCGGTCAAGGCAACCTGATGACAATCGAGCTGCTGGTAGATAAAACCGCGATCGCGAATTTCGTACGGATCATCGGGCACAAATGTCAGGGCCAGATCGGTACATCGCAGGGCAAGAGTATAGTGCTCTTCACGCAGCAGAGCACTTTTCACCAGCGCCAGCCAGCGACCGATAATGGTCGGGTGATCGGCCGGTTTGAGGTGATCCGTTTTCAGTTTCGTCAGCGGACCTTTGTGGCCAATCAACCACGCCTGCAGCGTATGCAGCGAGACATATTCACCAGAAAACGGATTGATGTAACGCGGCCCTTCATCCGGCCAGTGCAGCTCAACAATAAACTGGGTCGGGAATGTCACGCCTTGCAGCGGAAAGCCGAGCTGGCGGCCGAAATAAAGCAGCAGAGCCCCCAGACTGACCGGGATCCCTTTACGTCGCTCCAGTACTTTATCGATAAAAGCGTTACTGGAATCAAAGTAGGCTTCGCTGTCACCGGCGAAACCCCACTCGAAATAAAACAGGCGCAAAAACGCCTCAAAGCGTTGTTTCTCATCACGCTCATGCAACAGAGCAAGCTCGGCTTCATCCAGCAGACGCTTAAGTTCCACTTTAGCCCAGGCGACCTGAGTGTCAGGATTGATGGCTTTATTCAGCGCCAGAGCACCGTCCACCAGCTCCATCGCATCAAAATCTTCATCACACAAATCCAGCATCAAACTACTCTATCGGTTGGTTATTTCTTCAGGTTATGTCTGCACGCCCTGCGGCAAGGGCGTGCCTTTACATGACATGGCAAGACACCACTGGCAGCCTGTCAGCCAAAGAACATCGGAACTTTGGTCACTGCAATCTTGCCAGCAATCGCCAGCCAGCCCAGTGCGCCAAAGAAGGCCAGGGTGCGCATCAGCTTGGTACGACCTAGCTTAAGAGCAAACAGACCCAGGGCAATATAAGCCAGTACACAGGTCAGTTTGTCGGTCATCCACGGCGCGGCGGCCGTAAATGGAATAAAACCTGTGATGGAAATCAGACCGATGCCGGACAGCAACAGAAAGGTATCAACAACATGGGGAGTCACTTTGAGGAACTTATGTTGTAACAGAGCTGAATCGCGCATCATGAGTACATAGCGTACAGTCAGCAACAGCGCACTGAGGGCGATGGTCAGCATGTGAAAATGTTTTAATCCTTCGTACATTCTATTCCTCTTTTATTTCAACGTAATCAGCAAGCCGGGAATTGCCCCAGAGTGACGCGGTCATTGCCGGCATAATCCAGCTCTGTGCTCACTGACTGATAACCTAAATCCTGCATAATGGTGCGAACAGCCGCGCCCTGCTGATAACCGTGTTCAAACGCCAGCCAGCCGCCCGGCAACAGATGCTGCCGCGCAGCCTGACTGATATGTTTGATATCGGCTAAACCGTTATCAGCAGCGACCAGTGCAGTTTTGGGTTCAAAACGCACATCGCCCTGGTCAAGATGAGGATCATGCTCATCAATATAAGGCGGGTTAGAGACAATCAAAGCAAACTTTGTACCGGCCGCCAATGGCGAGAACCAACTGCCATGCAGAAACGTGACATTGGTGATATTTAACCGGCGGCCGTTTTCGCAGGCAAGCTGCTGTGCCTCAGGACGTAAATCAATTCCGACCACCTGGCGCTGAGGTAACTCTGATGCCAGAGCCAGGGCAATTGCACCGGTCCCGGTTCCCAAATCGAGAATATCCCCCTCCAGGGTCACCGCTTTGTCCAGAGCCAGTTCGACCAACCGTTCGGTGTCCGGTCTTGGGATCAGGGTTGAGGGGGGCAACTTTAAGCGGCAATGACCAGAATTCCCGCTCACCGAGAATATAAGCCACAGGTTCACCGCTGCTGCGCCGAGCCAGCAGGGCCTCAAACCCTTGTTGCACGTCACTGTCCAGCACTTTATCCGGCCAGGTCAGCAGATAAGATCGCGGCTTGTCGAGAGCATGACACAGCAGCACAGCAGCATCCAGCGCCGGCGAATCGCTGCCGCTGGCGCTCAATTGCAAAGTCGCCGCCTTCAGGGCGGCTTCTATGGTCAGAGACATAAATCAGTGTTGCTCAGCCAGAGCGGCGAGCTGGTCAGCCTGGTGCTCCTGAATCACAGGATCAACCAGAGTCTGCAGTTCACCCTCCATCACTTCGCTCAGACGGTAGATAGTCAGGTTGATACGGTGATCTGACACACGGCCTTGCGGATAGTTATAGGTCCGAATCCGATCACTGCGGTCACCGGAGCCCAGCAGGTTACGACGGGTATCCGAAATTTCCGCGGCACGTTTCGCTTCTTCGGCCTGGGCAATACGCGCAGCCAGCACTGACATCGCTTTGGCTTTGTTTTTATGCTGAGAACGTTCGTCCTGACATTCAACCACGATACCGGTTGGTAAGTGGGTAATCCGGATCGCAGAATCCGTGGTGTTGACGTGCTGACCACCCGCGCCCGATGAGCGGAAGGTGTCGATTTTCAGATCCGCAGTACGAATTTCCGGGATTTCCGCTTCTGGCACTTCCGCCATGACCGCAACCGTACATGCCGAGGTATGCACACGCCCCTGAGATTCCGTCGCCGGTACACGCTGCACGCGGTGACCGCCGGATTCAAATTTCAGCACGCCGTAGGCGCCATCACCGCTGACCCGGGCAATCATCTCTTTGTAACCGCCGTGTTCCGCTTCGTTGGATGACATCACTTCGATACGCCAGCCACGCTTTTCTGCGTATTTACTGTACATACGGAACAGATCACCGGCAAAAATGCCCGCTTCATCACCGCCCGCTCCGGCACGAATCTCCAGGAAGCAGTTGCGGTCATCGTTAGGATCTTTTGGCAGCAGCAGGATTTGCAGCTCATCGCTGAGACGCTCAATCGCCGCTTTCGATTCTTTGATCTCTTCCTGTGCCATTTCACGCATTTCTGCGTCATCTTCTCTGGCCATCTCTTCGGCGGCCACCAAGTCATCTTGCGCCTGCTGATAAGCCTGGAAACACTTGGTGATCTCTTCAAGCTGAGAGTACTCTTTTGACAGAGCACGGAACTTGTCCTGATCACCAATCACCGCTGGATCGCCGAGCAGATGCTGGACTTCTTCGTAACGCTCTACCAGGGATTCAAGCTTAACTAAAATCGACGCTTTCATAGTTTCTTCTTTAATGAATAAGGAGTGATAAATTATTGCGGGTCATCAAGACCCAGACTTTCTCTGATTACCGCCAGTTTACCCGGTTCGCCCTGCTCGGCCGCAGCCTGCATTGCACGCGTTGGGGTGTGGATCAGTTTATTGGTCAGTTTGTTGCTCAATTCAGTCAGCAGTTTCTCCGGATCGCCACCAGCCGCCAAGGCCTGCAAACTTTTACTCAGCAGATCCTCACGAATTTCATTCGCCGCTTTCCGGTAATCACGAATACTGTCGACCGCCTGCAACGAGCGCATCCACGACATAAAGGCCGCGCTCTCTTCACTGACGATCGCCTCAGCCTGAATCGCCTCAACCTTGCGCTGCTCTATATTACTATCGACGATAGACTGCAAATCATCCACTGAGTAGAGATAGGCGTCATTGAGATCGCCGACCTGAGCCTCAATATCGCGCGGGACCGCAATATCGACCAGCAACATCGGCTGATAACGGCGCGCTTTCAGCGCAGTCTCCACCATCCCTTTGCCAATAATAGGCAGCGGGCTGGCGGTCGAACTGATGACGATGTCCGCCGCGGCGAGATGCTCAGGGATTTCATTCAGGGCGATAACCTCACCCTCAAACTGCTCAGCCAGAGTCATGGCCCGTTCGCGAGTTCGGTTCGCAACAATAATGCGTTTACAGTTGTGACTGGCGAGATGCTTGGCCACCAGCTCAATGGTTTCACCGGCACCGACCAGCATGACGGTCGCATCAGAAAGTGATTCAAAAATATGTTTTGCCAGCGTACACGCCGCATACGCAACCGAAACGGCACTGCCGCCGATTTCGGTTTCAGTACGTACACGTTTGGCAACAGAAAACGCCTTTTGGAATAACTTTTCCAGTGACGGGTCTACCGCCCGCTCTTCACGCGAGTCGGCATAAGCCTGCTTCACCTGCCCGAGAATTTGCGGCTCACCCAGCACCAGAGAGTCGAGACCACACGACACCCGCATCAGGTGACGAATCGCGGCCTGCTCTTCATGTACATAAAGGCTGGGTTTGAGATCTTCAGGGTTAACCTGATGAAACTGAGACAGCCACTCGATCAGTTTATTCTTGCTCGACGATTTCACATCGCAATAGATTTCGGTGCGGTTACAGGTCGACAGAATAACACTGCCATGCACATAGGCGCTGTCCGACAGTTGCCCCAGAGCCTCAGACAATTTGTCTGGACCAAAAGCAACTTTTTTCTCGCAATTCAACCGAAGCCGTATTGTGATTGATACCAATAGCAAGCAAGGACATCTATCGAGGGTTCTCTGATATGAAATGGACTAGGCGCCGAATTTTACTTGATGGGCCCGTTTATTGAAAGGGTCATGTTAAAAGAGTCACCGGGATTTGTTTTCCCGACAGCGTGATTTCAATGGTATAGTGAAGCGCTTCCCTTACACAGACTGGATAAATAACGAGCAAATCATGACTTTTAAGCCACGTATTTACCTGATCTTTGCCCTTTTACTGATTCTGGCTGGCTGTAGCATGGCCCCTGAACCGGTAAGTGAAGTGCAATGGCAGTCACACCAGGCCAGATTGGCTAATATTTCGCAATTCCGTCTGTCCGGAAAAATGGGCTATATCTCTCCGGAACAACGCGAATCATTTAATTTCCAATGGCAGAAAAAGGCCGACAGCAGTCAGCTGCGCCTGACCAACTTTCTTGGCCAGACGATTCTCAACCTGACCATTTCTGCCCAGGGTGCTCGGGTCGAAACCTATGATGATCAGGTCTACACTGCCGATAATGCAGAGCAACTGATCTGGCAACTGACCGGACTTGATATTCCGATCAACCTGCTCCAGGACTGGATCCTCGGCTTACCGTCTCAGGCCGATCAGTACCAGCTCAACAGCAATAACACCCTGCAGAGTCTGGACAAAACCGCCGGTAATCGCAGCTGGCATGTCGATTATGCCCGCTACCGCGAATATCCGTGGCAAAGCACTGCCCTGCCTCTGCCGGACAAACTGAAACTGACCCAACGCCAGACCGCGATTAATCTGGTGGTATCTAAATGGACTCTGACCCCATGATCCAAGGCCCGATTGTTGATCAAACCACCCATTGGCCGTCACCGGCTAAACTGAATTTGTTTTTGTACATCACCGGCCGCCGCGCGGACGGTTATCACGAACTGCAAACTCTTTTCCAGTTTCTCGACCATGGTGACACCCTGGCTATTCGAGCCAATAACAGTGGTCAGATAGATCTTTCGCCGCTTTTGCCGGGCGTGGCCACCACAGATAACCTGATCTGGAAAGCGGCTACGGCCCTGCAGCAAGCAACCGGTTGTTCGTTAGGTGCTGAGATAGAACTCAACAAAGTTCTGCCGATGGGCGGCGGGATCGGCGGAGGATCGTCGAATGCCGCCACCGTGTTGGTGGCACTGAATTTTTTATGGCAAACCGGCCTGAGTGATGAACAACTGGCTGAGATTGGTTTAGCGCTCGGCGCAGATGTACCAGTGTTTGTACGCGGTTTTTCCGCCTTTGCCGAAGGCGTGGGTGAACAGTTAGTCGCGGTGGAACCTGAGCAAAAATGGTACCTGGTGGTTCGCCCGAATGTGAGCATAGCCACCAAGGATATTTTCACTCATCCGCATCTGACGCGCGACACCCCCAAGCGTGATCTGGCAACGCTGGTTGACACTGGTTACGAAAACGATTGCGAAAAAATTGTCCGAATGCTTTACCCAGAGGTTGATAAGCAACTTTCTTGGCTGCTACAATACGCGCCGTCAAGATTGACTGGGACGGGATCTTGCGTTTTTGCTGAGTTTTTGAGCAAGAAAGAAGCGGAAGCTGTCCTTGCCAAATTACCTGACAACGTCTCTGCGTTTATTGCCTATGGGCGCAATGTTTCACCGCTGAAAGAGACGCTGGCTGATTACCAATTGGCCTACACCCAACCTATTTAAAAACTGGACGCAACCCTGAGGTTTCCACCGTGCCTGATATGAAGCTATTTGCTGGTAACGCCACACCTGAACTAGCCCAACGTATTGCTGAACGTCTCTACATTTCCCTTGGTGATGCAACTGTATCCCGTTTCTCTGACGGCGAAGTCGCAGTACAAATCAACGAAAATGTTCGTGGTAGCGACGTATTCATCATTCAATCAACCTGTGCACCAACCAACGATAACCTGATGGAGTTGGTGGTCATGATTGATGCAATGCGCCGTGCTTCAGCAGGCCGTATTACTGCTGTTATCCCTTACTTTGGTTATGCTCGTCAAGATCGCCGCGTGCGTTCATCCCGTGTGCCAATTACTGCAAAAGTTGTTGCAGACTTCCTTTCTAACGTCGGCGTTGACCGCGTGCTAACCATCGACCTGCATGCAGAGCAAATCCAAGGCTTCTTCGATGTACCAGTAGATAACATCTTCGGTACACCGGTACTGCTGGAAGATATGAAAGTGCGCGGCCTGGAAGATCCGGTAGTCGTTTCTCCTGACCTGGGCGGCGTAGTACGTGCACGTGCTACTGCAAAAGCTCTGGGCGATATCGATATCGCGATCGTCGACAAACGTCGTCCACGCGCTAACGTATCTGAAGTGATGAACCTGATCGGTGACGTTGAAGGTCGTGACTGTGTTATCGTTGATGACATGATCGATACCGGCGGCACTCTGTGTAAAGCAGCAGAAGCGCTGAAAGAGCGCGGTGCGAAACGTGTATTTGCCTACGCCACTCACGCGGTGTTCTCAGGCAATGCTGCTAAGAACATCAAAAACTCTGTGCTTGACCAAGTGATCGTCACTGACTCAATCACTCTGTCAAAAGAGATGGCTGCGACCGGTAAAGTGACTCAACTGACGTTGTCGACCATGCTGGCTGAAGCGATTCGTCGTATCAGCAACGAAGAATCTATCTCAGCGATGTTCAACTAAGTAGCTTCGCTCAGATTATCTCTTCTAAATTGAGCGCTTCATCTTCGGATGAGGCGCTTTTTGTTTGCTGACGGTGTGAGATTTACGCCTGGCGCGGCTTATTTCGTGAGCAACCCATTATTATCGCACTGATACCCCTGGTCTCGTTGATACTCATCATGTCATCTACCCGCATCGCGCACGAAAATGCAGAGTATCGCCCCACGGCGCTTTTCTGTGCTATCATACCGCGCTTTTTGTTTCCGAAGGGATCCTAGCCTTGAGTCAACCAATTAAATTACTGGTCGGTCTGGCCAATCCGGGACCAGAATACGCCAGGACACGCCACAATGCAGGTGCATGGGTGGTCGAAGAACTCGCGCGCATTCATAATGTGGTACTCAAAAATGAACCAAAATTCTTTGGTTTAACCGGTCGAATCGTCGTCAACGGCGAAGATCTGCGTCTGCTGATCCCAACGACCTTTATGAACTTATCCGGTAAAGCCGTGGCCGCACTGGCCAAGTTTTACCAGATAAAGCCGGAAGAGATCATGATCGCGCACGATGAGCTCGATCTTCCTCCGGGCATTGCTAAGTTTAAACAAGGTGGTGGTCATGGCGGTCACAATGGCCTGAAAGACACCATCAGTAAACTGGGTAATAACAAAGAATTTTACCGCCTGCGGATTGGCATCGGCCATCCCGGGCATAAAGATAAAGTAGCAGGCTATGTGTTGGGTAAAGCTCCGGCTAAAGAGCAGGAGTGTCTGGATGCAGCGGTGGACGAATCCGTTCGCTGTCTCGACATCTTAATCAAAGATGGCCTAACGAAAGCGCAAAACCGCTTACACACGTTCAAAGCTGAATAAGGTTTACAGTCATGGGTTTTAAATGTGGCATCGTTGGTCTACCAAACGTTGGTAAATCAACACTTTTTAATGCACTCACAAAAGCAGGTATCGAGGCGGCAAACTTCCCGTTTTGTACCATCGAACCAAACACAGGTGTCGTTCCGGTACCGGATTTGCGCCTAGACGCACTGGCAAACATTGTTAACCCGGAGCGTATTCTGCCAACCACGATGGAGTTCGTTGACATCGCGGGCCTGGTTGCAGGTGCATCAAAAGGTGAAGGTCTGGGGAACAAATTCCTGGCTAACATCCGTGAAACTGACGCAATCGGTCACGTTGTACGCTGCTTCGAGAACGAAAACATCGTTCACGTTGCGGGTAAAGTCTCTCCGATTGAAGATATCGAAGTGATCAACCTGGAACTGGCTCTGGCTGACCTGGACAGCTGTGAGCGTGCCATCCAGCGCCAGGCCAAACGTGCCAAAGGCGGCGACAAAGACGCAAAATTCGAGCTGACCGTACTGGAAAAACTGCTGCCAGTACTGACTGAAGGTGGTTCTGCCCGCACGGTGACACTGTCAAAAGAAGAGCTGGCAGCCGTTGGTTACCTCAACTTCCTGACTCTGAAGCCGACCATGTACATCGCTAACGTGGCGGAAGACGGTTTTGAAGATAACCCGTACCTGGATGCTGTACGTGAATTCGCCGCCAAAGAAAACAACGTGGTGGTTCCGGTTTGTGCCGCGATCGAATCTGAGTTGTCTGAGTTGGAAGAAGAAGAGCGTGATGAATTCCTGGCCGATCTGGGGATCGAAGAGCCGGGCCTGAACCGGGTTATCCGTTCTGGTTACGATTTGCTGAACCTGCACACTTACTTTACCGCCGGCGTTAAAGAAGTACGTGCCTGGACTATCCCTGTCGGCGCAACGGCTCCGCAAGCTGCCGGTAAGATCCACACCGACTTCGAACGCGGCTTCATCCGTGCTGAAGTTGTGGGTTACGATGCCTACATCGAATTCAACGGTGAAAGTGGCGCCAAAGAAGCCGGTAAATGGCGTCTGGAAGGTAAAGACTACATCGTAAAAGATGGCGATGTTATCCACTTCCGCTTCAACGTTTAAGCTCTGCGTTGACCTATCCGTTTAAATAACATTCAACTCGCCTGAGGCAAAATCAGGCAGTTGAACAAAAGCCAACCAAGCGGTTGGCTTTTTTGTTTTAACGGCTGTTAAATATGAGAAATTCGCTCAGGTCAAAGGTAATGAATCTGTTGTTTTACTAGCGCTTTTTGATCACAAACACGCCTCTTTGATTAAAAATAACCCGAACAGTCAATTTCAGGGAATTTATTCAAAAAAACTGTTGACGCTCCTGAGCCATATCCGCATAATGCGCTCCGTTCTCAGCGATAAGGCAACTTTGAAGCGAGTAACGAAAATGAAAAATTGTTGGCTACGTAGCTCAGCTGGTTAGAGCACATCACTCATAATGATGGGGTCACAGGTTCGAATCCCGTCGTAGCCACCATTTCCTAAATGCTTTCGCTTAACTTGATTAAGTAAGAGTAATTAGGAAATAATGCGGAAGTGGCGAAATTGGTAGACGCACCAGATTTAGGTTCTGGCGCCGCAAGGTGTGAGAGTTCAAGTCTCTCCTTCCGCACCATTATTTAAGATAACGCAAGTTATTGCCTGCAGGTCTATCGCCAAGCGGTAAGGCAGCGGCTTTTGATGCCGCCATTCCCTGGTTCGAATCCAGGTAGACCTGCCATTTTTACACCTTGCCTGAGGTTATCAGGCAGAATACTGAATTTGCGGTGGTGGCGGAATTGGTAGACGCGCTAGCTTCAGGTGCTAGTGTCCGTTAGGACGTGAGGGTTCAAGTCCCTCCCTCCGCACCAAATTCAGTAGATTGTAGGTCTATCGCCAAGCGGTAAGGCAGCGGCTTTTGATGCCGCCATTCCCTGGTTCGAATCCAGGTAGACCTGCCATAATTCTTTAGATTTCAATGCGATTTAAAAACCATTGGAACTGAATGCGAGATTGTATTATAGTTTCTCGCTCAAAATTGTTGGCTACGTAGCTCAGCTGGTTAGAGCACATCACTCATAATGATGGGGTCACAGGTTCGAATCCCGTCGTAGCCACCACTTATTCAAGTTAATCATTTTGCTGATTGGCTTAGAATACCGGGACGCGGAAGTGGCGAAATTGGTAGACGCACCAGATTTAGGTTCTGGCGCCGTAAGGTGTGAGAGTTCAAGTCTCTCCTTCCGCACCATCATCCCGATATTCTGAAACTGTTTTGCGGAAGTGGCGAAATTGGTAGACGCACCAGATTTAGGTTCTGGCGCCGCAAGGTGTAAGAGTTCAAGTCTCTTCTTCCGCACCATAATTTGCGATAACGACACGTTATCCGCTGTAGGTCTATCGCCAAGCGGTAAGGCAGCGGCTTTTGATGCCGCCATTCCCTGGTTCGAATCCAGGTAGACCTGCCATTTTACACCTTGTCTGAGGTTATCAGACAACATACTGAATTTGCGGTGGTGGCGGAATTGGTAGACGCGCTAGCTTCAGGTGCTAGTGTCCGTTAGGACGTGAGGGTTCAAGTCCCTCCCTCCGCACCAAATTCAGTAGATTGTAGGTCTATCGCCAAGCGGTAAGGCAGCGGCTTTTGATGCCGCCATTCCCTGGTTCGAATCCAGGTAGACCTGCCATTACAACGATGATTCGATATACCAAGTCGGGTTATCTACAAAACATGATGCGGAAGTGGCGAAATTGGTAGACGCACCAGATTTAGGTTCTGGCGCCGCAAGGTGTGAGAGTTCAAGTCTCTCCTTCCGCACCATTATTCTTAAGTATTAATACATAAGAATAACAGAGTGGCTACGTAGCTCAGCTGGTTAGAGCACATCACTCATAATGATGGGGTCACAGGTTCGAATCCCGTCGTAGCCACCATTTCCTAAACGCTTTTAGATCAGAACATCTGAACCGAGAGTAGTTAGGAAACATGCGGAAGTGGCGAAATTGGTAGACGCACCAGATTTAGGTTCTGGCGCCGCAAGGTGTAAGAGTTCAAGTCTCTTCTTCCGCACCATGTTGACGATAATATGAAAAACTTTTCAATATTATCAAAAAGCTGCGTGACAACAGCTTAAGTTCCGGTTAGTATTCCGGAACAGGTTGTCACAAGATAGCTTAACAGAGTAATACTAAATTTTGCGGTGGTGGCGGAATTGGTAGACGCGCTAGCTTCAGGTGCTAGTGTCCGTTAGGACGTGAGGGTTCAAGTCCCTCCCTCCGCACCAAATTTAGTATCTTGTAGGTCTATCGCCAAGCGGTAAGGCAGCGGCTTTTGATGCCGCCATTCCCTGGTTCGAATCCAGGTAGACCTGCCATTACAACGATGATTCGATATACCAAGTCGGGTTGTCCACAAATCAAGTTGCGGAAGTGGCGAAATTGGTAGACGCACCAGATTTAGGTTCTGGCGCCGCAAGGTGTGAGAGTTCAAGTCTCTCCTTCCGCACCATAGATTGACAAAACCCAGCATCGGCTGGGTTTTGTTTTATCTGTCGTTCCTATATTTCCCTACTGCCTGGGTACTAAAAAATCCAACCTAAGCGGGATCTGTTAGTCACTGTCTCATGTTCAAATTCACGATTTAGTTTACGCGCTCAGGCATTAGTCTACCCACTCACTAAATCGATCCTAAGCCAATACGCAGTTCATAAGCCAACGAAGCTGTTTGTGAAGCAACTATTGAGTCACTGCACTTATCCCAGTAACGCCAACGCGGTATTTGGCGCTTGTCTTGCCTGAGCGAGCACCGAGCCGGAAGCTTGGGCCAGGATCTGAGATTTGGTCAGTGCCGTGGTTTCTTTGGCAAAGTCCGTATCCTTGATACGGCTCTTCGACGCATTCACATTCTCGTTAATGTTATCCAGGTTACTGATCGCATGGTTAAAGCGGTTCTGGAATGCACCCAGTTCAGCTCGGTGACTATCCACAAACTTCAACGCGGCATCCACCACTGCCACTGATTGCTGAGCGCCACCTACAGAGGTAACATCAATCGTATCAACAGTCAGCGCCTGGCCATCCTGCATCCCCAACTCACCAGCCAGACTCCCCCCAAAGCTCACCGGTCCGGTGACCTTGTTATTGTCAGCAAACAGTTGCAGCCTGCCCTCTTCATCCACGGAGGCTTTGACCATGTCGGTCTGACCATTGATGTAAGTGGCCAGCTCTTCAATATCATCACCTTCTTTGGCGTTAATTGAGATGGTCTGCTCACCACCAAAACGGTCATTGAGGGTAATGGTCAGATCATTCGCATCGGCTGCCACGCCCCAGTCACTGTCTTTGCCTTGTGACGCCTGGTAGCCGGTGCCGCCCATCATGCGGTTATCACTGCGCATGTTGTTCAGGGTCAGCATGACGGCTTCACCGCTGTCAGCACCGATCTGAAACGCTTTGGTTTCAAAGGTACCATTGAGCAGCTTGTTACCACCAAATGAAGTGGTTTCCGCAATCCGGTTCAGTTCATCATTCAACGCCGTCACTTCTTCCTGAATAGCCTGGCGCTCTGATTTCGAGTTAGAGCCGTTGGCCGATTGCAGGGACAAATCACGCATACGTTGCAGAATGTTGGTGGTTTCATTCATTGCACCTTCCGCGGTCTGCGCCATCGAGATGCCGTCATTGGCATTGCGCACCGCTACATCCAGGCCACGGCTCTGGACATTAAGGCGGTTAGATATTTGCAGACCGGCCGCATCATCTTTTGCGCTGTTGATTCGGTAACCTGACGACAAACGTTCCATAGAAGCCTGTTGGGCGTTGGTCGCACTGTTCAGATAACGCTGAGCTGTCATTGCTGACACATTAGTATTTACATTAACCGCCATAAGATTATCTCCTGTTGATTTTCAGACGTAGCGGAACTTAACGAACGGTTTCCGACGTCTCGGAAATCCAAAGTGTTCTCTCAAAGTTATCTCTAATAGCGACCCGGCTAAATTTAGCTTTAGACAAACGCAGCGAATAAGTTAAAAAACGAACAATGGATGCAAGAAGTGCGAGATAAGACGCAAAAGTAAACAACCCGAACAAAAAAGGCTAAAGATTAATCAAAAACGGACGGTGCAACACAGTGCACATCAGGGCAAGTAAATGGGGTATCAATCAGACGTGAGTAAATAGCAGGCAAAAGAAAAGCCCCTTTCCTTTGAGAGAACCGGGGCTGGGTTGGAAGCCAACGCCAATGTGGAGATCAGAGAAATGAACACATTTTGGCTACCAGATTGTGTATGACAACGTTTGCTTAACAAGCAGGTTTAGGTGAGAGAGCTTGTCAATCTCCGGTTATCATACTTTGCCAGGGGACCTTCATCGTAAGCTCACGTCTGAGCCGGAAATAAAGGCTCCCTATCTTACTGCAATAGTGAAATTGCAGAGTTAGGCAACTGTTTTGCTTGGGCAAGAATCGAAGTCCCTGCCTGTTGCAGAATTTGTGCTTTGGTCATTTGCGTGGTTTCTTTCGCAAAGTCGGTATCTTTAATCCGGCTCTTCGAAGCTTCCACGTTTTCCTGGATGTTAGCCAGGTTGCTGATACTGTGGCTCAAACGGTTTTGCTTCGCCCCCAGATCTGCACGCTGTGCGTCAACATATTTCAGTGCTGCATCCAGGATACCGACTGCGTTTTGTGAACCACCGACCGAGGTCACATCAATGTCCTGCACTGTGGTGTAAACACCGTTATCGGTACTCAGACCCAGTTCATTGGCCAGGCCACCAGAGATGCTCAAACCAGAGGCCAGATTAGGTTCCGCAACAAAAACTTGCAGACGTCCCTCATCATCAACCGAGGCTTTAAACATGTCAGTCTGGCCGTTGAGGTACGTCGCCACTTCTTCAATATCATCACCAGCTTTGGCATTGATATTAATCGTCACAGGCTCACCGTCTTCTCCGGTGTACTCTAACTGCATCGTGTTGGCATTCGCTGGTACACCCCAGTCCTGACTCTTACCTTGTTCAGCAAGGTACGACACACCGCCCATACGATGGTCATCAGCACGAATGCTGGTCAGGCCCATGATCACCGCTTCACCTGAGCTAGCACCGATCTGGAACGAAGCTTCACCAAATGAGCCGTTCAGCAGCTTACGGCCACCGAAAGAGGTGGTTTCAGCAATACGGTTCAATTCGTCCTGCAGAGCTTTTACTTCTTCGTTAATCGCACCACGTTCAGAGTCTGAGTTGGTGCCGTTCGCCGATTGCAGTGACAAGTCACGCATACGTTGCAGAATCGAGGTAGACTCATTCATCGCCCCTTCCGCTGTCTGCGCAATTGAGATGCCATCGTTGGCGTTACGCATTGCCACATCCAGACCGCGAGACTGAGCTGTCAGACGGTTTGAGATCTGCAGGCCGGCCGCATCATCTTTCGCACTGTTGATACGATTACCTGACGATAAACGCTCCATCGAGGTGTTCAGCTCGTTAGACGACTTATTCAGATAACGTTGTGCGGTCATCGCCGACACGTTGGTATTGACGTTAATGGTCATAGTTTGCTCTCCTATCGAGTTCGCAAGCTTTATGCGAAGCGGTCAGCTGGACTCTTTTGGAAGCACTGACCGTGAATAACTTGCCAAACACGCATCACTGCGCGTTTTAGAACCGTATTTATAAACTGTGGTAATAATTTAAGGTTACTAATAACAATCCAAATTGTGTGCCAACTTTAAAACCTGTAAGTAATTAAAAAATTATTTACCTGTTTTTCAATGAGTTAATTAACACCTTGTGCTTTAAAGGCCTATCAGCTGTTAACCATTACCCTGAGCGGCAAACAACCATTACCATAATCATTGCCGTTTATTTATTCACCACCCGAGGCGGCAACCCCTGCCCTGCCAACGCGGCAAAAAAATGCCCATCAGGTAAAGCGTTGACGTAGCGCGGCCCTCCGACTTCGCCTGCGTGCCTTTTTCATTTCGCTGCTGTCATCTCACTTCGCACATATGGCATAGCTCATATGGCAGGGAAGTACGATGCAGTTGCGAGCAGATAAAGAACCACCACCACCCATCGTGCTAATCAGCGCCAGGCGTGATCAAATATAATTAAACAGGGTCAAATCTTTGGTTTTACCAAAAGCTTGCTGAGAAGCCTGCAGCGCACGGGAATTCTCATTAAACTCGATCACCGCGTCCGCGTAGTCGAGATCCTCAAACTGGCTTTTCGACTTCGCCAGGCTGATTTTAAAATCTTCATGCTGCTCTTCCTGAATATCCAGAGTACTCAGGTGGGCACCAATATCAGTCCGCTGTTTATTAAGATGAATAAAAGCGGTATGAAATTCTTCGGTCATCTGCTGCAACTTGGCTGTGGTTGAAGCATCAGACACTGACCCTTTAGAAAGCTCAATGGCATCTCTGAAGGTGTCGAAAATACTGTAGCTATCGCGTGGCGTCAGCGACATGCTGTCGCCGGCAGTCAGCTGTCCTTTGACGTGTATGGTCAGCCCTTCATATTCAATACCGGTTTTCGGGTCAAAATCATCTGCCGCCACCACAGAGCCATTGCGCTCGAGTTGATAACCGAACTGGCCGTTTTGCATATCGACAAAGGTCAGCGTGTATTGACCATCGTCATCCGGATCGCTGTTGGTCGCTCTCTCAAGCAACAATTCTGATCCTTCCTGCAACTGATAATCCGGTGCGTAATCGCCAAACGGGTTTTCAATCTCCATGAACATCTTGCTGCCCGGAGTATTAAACGGTACTTCCAGGCTGTTAGAGATCTTCATCTTGCGCTGGTAATCATCTCCGGCGTACGACACATTACCGGCATTATCGCGAAAGAACGGCTGAGTGGTCGGCTTGGTGCCGGCAAAAATATAGTTACCCGATTCGTCCTGCACATTGGCCAGGCTGAGCATGTTGTTCGAAATTTCCTCCAGCTCACGGGCTTTAGCAGCCCGGTCTTCAGGAGAAAGTGAGCCGTTGATCATTTCCATCACGTTGCGTTTCGCCTTATCGGCAAAATCTTCAGTGTTGGAGACAATCACTTCCTGATGCTCAAGCCGGTTACGGACCAGAGTAATGGCATCAATGTACTGGCGCAGCTGCTCTTCCTGCTGTGACACATTCTGGATATAGTGAGTCGCCAGCGGATTATCCGCCGCCGACAACAACTTCTTACCGGAAGCCAGCTGAGCCTGGTTGTGATGAACTTTCGATTCCTGACGACGCAAATCATTTTGCACCGACTGATAATTGTGGAAGCTGGAAATACGATTAAACATTCAGTTGCTCCCCCTATCTCAGTGCCAGAATAGTGTTAAAGGTATCGTTGGCCGCCTGCATAATGCGCGACGATGCCATATAAGCCTGCTGAAACTTCATCATATTGGCCGCTTCTTCATCCAGGTTAACCCCGGAGACAGAAGCTACCCGTGATTCTGCAGACTCTTTTTCTAAGCGTGCCACATCGGTCAGACGCGATGCGGTCGACATTTTGAGGCCAAATTCGGTATTCAGATTGTGGTAGACATCGATAATGGTCGAGTTGTTGTCATCCACGGTTTTATCGCTTTGAATATCAATCATTTTGCGCAGGTTACCGTTGTCACCATCGGACGGAACCAGGTTGGCGGTAAACTTATCATCACGCAGGGCACCACGACTCAGGGTGAAGATGGTCTCGCGCCCGTCATTCTCCTGTTCCGGAATAGTAATGGTCAGTTGCTCCTGATTGTCGTCAAACTGGTAAGGTTCGTTGACCAGGATATTGCCGGCTTTATCCTGCACCCGCAGTTGCAGGCCGCCGCTTGGATTGCCGTCCCCATCGCGCGGCTGAATCACATAAGCTTCAAATTCACGCACGTCCCCCGCCTGCTCAATATTGAATTTGGCGGTCCCCTGAGCAAAAGCGGTCGAGGCTTCATAGCTCTGAGCGGCAATTTTTGACGCATCATCGGTGGCCATGCGCAGATTGGCCGCCCCGTCACGGGTAGGGCGGATAATCACCCGTTCGCCGGCGCGCGGCTCGTTATTTATCTGGATACGGAAACCATCCAGATCGATATGGTCGCGTACAGGCACCACAGTGCTCTGTTCACCGTTCGGGCGGGTAATGATGTAATCGTCCCCGTTATAGCTCAGTGAGTACTCGCCACCTTGCAACTGGCTGATGTCCTGAATATACACCGCCATGTCCGCCTGGGAATCGCTGCCAGTGACAACGCGAGCCTTGGCTATTTCGTCCGAGTTCACATCAATAAAGATATCGCTGCCGACATCGCCGCGCAGATCCAGGCCCTGATGCTGTAATTTATTGACTTCATAACTGAATGAAGTTGCCATGCGGCCCAGTTCATCCAGCAGGCCAGGTATATGCTTGTCACGCATATCCATCAGTGCGCCGATCTTACCGCCGATATCGCGTGCGGTAATCGGCTTGATACCGTTGCCTTCCACCATGGCCAGGCGATGCTGTTTCACATCCGGATAACCGTCAATCATCTTCAGCTGACTGGCCTCGGTACCGGAAACCAGAGTGTGACCGTTACCGATATGAACGTTAAACCCTTCAGCGTTCTTACGCGGCGTCACGGTGACCTTAGTGTACTCAGACAACTCTTTAACCAGCTTCTCGTGCTGATCCATCAGGTCATTGTGCGGCCCCGGAGTACGCATCATCAGACGCTGCAGATCGCGGATTTCCAGACCAAGCTGGTTAATGCGTTTAATACCAACATCCAGCCCTTTGTTCGTCACATCAAACTGACGCCGCACGGTCTCATGGAAGTCATTCATGTTCTGAGTAATTAAATCCGCTTTTTCCAGCACCACTTTACGTGCGCCGACATCATTGGGAGAATCTGCCAGGCTTTTGACTGAATCAAACCATTCATTGAGGTTTTCCGGGATTTTTTTCGATGCGACTGACGACAGCAGCTTGGAAAGCATATCGAGATTTTCTTCGCTGTCGCGTTTAAAGGAGTAGTCGGTGGTGGCAAGGTTAAGCTCTTTGACGGCAAACTGATCCCATGAGCGGCGAACATTTTCCACGTGCACGCCCATACCATAGGTTTCACCGCCAAGCTGGCGCGGTGTATTGGTGCCTTGGATGACAGACTGACGGCTGTAACCCTCTGTATTAACATTAGAAATGTTATGACCAGTGGTGTTAAGTTGTCTCTGAGCTGTCAGTACGCTTTGCGCACCCAAATTCAGCAGATCAGACGCCATAATGCCCCCAAAAACCAAGAAAATTGCCGCAGTAATACAGCACCTGTTAAGGTAAAAGCAATATGTATGCCAAAAGATAAAATCGGACTAAGCTACAGAAATATAAGGGATTGGTAACAAGATAAATAAGTGATTGGTAACAAGGTAAAGCAAAGAAGGCTCATCCGGCAGCAGTAAAAAAACCGGCAACAATGCCGGCTTAGCAATAAGGGAACGATGCGACATTGCAACCACGCTTACAGCGCGTCCATCTGCTCTATCTGGCTTTTCACCCGCAACACCTTGTCGGCATACTCAGGATCCGTTGCATAACCGGCCTGATGAATACCACGAATGAAGGCTTCATCATTACCGCCATGCTGCAGCGCGGTATTGTAACGTGGGTTATTTTCTAAAAAGCGCACATAATCATTAAAGCTGTCCTGATAGGTGCCGTAAGAGCGAAATGCCGCTTTTTCCATCACTGGCGTATGGTTGTAATATTCCAGCGTCTGAGTCGCGACTTTATTACCCTGCCAGCTGCGGTCAGCCTTAATGTTAAACAGGTTATGGCTGCTGCCACGCGCATTTTTGACCACTTTCTGCCCCCACCCCGTCTCCAGTGCCGCCTGAGCCAATAGCAGTGAGGCATCAATACCCAGGGCTTTGGCCGCTTTATTCGCGTACGGCTTGAGCGAAGCGACAAACGACTGCGGTGATTCAAATGTATCCGCTTTCTCACTGGCAACCGGGCTTGCCGCTGCGGCAACCTGCGCCGGCTCCGTTGCCGGTTGCATTGCCGCCTGCTCACGGGCACGCTCGACACGGCGCATCGCCTGGTCAAAATTATCACCCTGATCAGCACCGGCATTATCGCCTGCAGAGAGCTGGGCAACAATCATATCGGCTAAGCCAAGCGAGCCGGAAGCACTCAGTTCGCTGGTCATCTGTTCATCCAGCATCTGGCGGTAGAAGTCTTCGTTCTGACTGTCGAACATTCCCGATTTGAAGCTGGCATTGGCATCACGCATCGATTTGAGCATCATGGTGGTAAATATCGATTCGAACTGGCGCGCAGCCGAGCGCAGTGCTTCTTTTTCCGATTGTTTGTCGCCGGTTACCGCCTGCTTACGCAAGCTGTCCAGGCTGGCAATATCGTGAATAAAACCGACATCATTAGGATTATTAACCATAACCTGCTCCTTAAATAATGATCAGTTGACCTTCAATGGCACCCGCTTGTTTGAGCGCCTGCAGAATAGCCATCAGATCCGACGGAGCTGCGCCCACCTGATTGACCGCGCGGACTAAGTCGTCCAGCGTCACGCCAGGCTCAAGTTTAAACATCTTACCTTGTTTTTCGGTCACTTCGATCGATGAGTCCGGTACGACTGTAGTTTGACCTGCCGAGAGTCCATTGGGCTGGCTGACATTCAAATCTTCTTTAATCGCAACCGTCATGCCACCGTGGGTGACCGCAGCCGGTCTGAGACGCACGTGCTGACCGACGACTATGGTGCCGGTACGCGAGTTGACAATGATTTTTGCCGCACCGTCTGCCGGATTGAACTCAAGATTCTCAATCGCAGATAAGAAGGCCACACGCTGGCTGACATCACGCGGTGCGCGCACTTTTACTGAAGTGGCATCGACAGCCGATGCCATTTGCGGCCCGAGGAACTGGTTCACCGCATCCGCCATACGCTGCGCGGTCGTGAAATCAGATTCAAACAGGTTAAAGGTAATAAAATCGCCACGACTGAACGGGGTCGGAATTTCGCGCTCGACAATGGCACCATTGGAGATGATGCCCACCGTCGGGTTATTGCCGACAATGCTCGAGCCATCCGCGCCGTTAGCACTAAAGCCACTCACCACCAGATTCCCCTGGGCAACGGCATACACCTGACCATCCAGACCTTTGAGGAACGTCTGCATCAGAGTACCGCCACGCAGGCTGGATGCGGAACCAATCGATGAAACGGTCACATCAACGGTTTGCCCCTGTTTGGAAAATGCCGGTAAATCAGCAGTGATGATCACAGCGGCAACGTTTTTGGTCTTTGGCTTGGTCCCCGGCGGCAATTGGATGCCGAAGTTCTGCAGCATCGCGTTAAAGCTTTGATCGGTAAAGGGGGTAGATTCGCCGGTGCCCGGCAAACCAGTGACCAGGCCGTAACCCACCAACTGGTTACTGCGCACACCCGCTACCTGAGCCATATCTTTGATGCGGGCAGCCTGCGCCGTTGCCGCAACAAACATCAACAATAACAATGTGAGTCTTTTCATGGTGGATTACCTGTCTCTTTATAAAAACAATGAGGCCAATCTGGCCTCATCGATACCTCAAGCTGTCAAAATCTCGACCGCCCAGTCCGACTTACAAAGAGACATTAAAAAATCGTGCCAAGAATCCAGGTTCTTGCATATCTTGATTGGTTCCGGTGCCGGAATATTGAATTCGGGCGTTGGAAATGCGGTTTGAGGCAATGGTATTATCAAACCCAATGTCATCCGGACGAATGGTGCCACTGAGACGAATGTACTCGTCTCCGGCATTGAGGGTCAGCCATTTCTCACCGCGGATCACCAGGTTACCGTTAGCCAGCACCTCAATCACTTCGACCGTAATCGAACCGGACAGGCTGTTACTCTGGTTGGCAGCGGAACTGCCGGAAAATTTGTTATCGTTTTTCAGACCATATGAGAAGTTGTAATCGCCCAGTTTGAGCTCCTGGCCGCCGACATTGAGCGGATCCATCGAGGCATCATTCGATTTGGATAAATCCGCATCGGCACTCTTAGAGGCGTTTGTGCTCTCGTCCAGGTTAACCGTGATAATATCCCCGATACCATGCGGTTTGGAGTCGTCATACAAGCTGTTGGCATGGTCAAGATTAAACAGCGAGCCGGTTTCTGCCGCGTAATGCTCCGGTTTTTTCTTCGGATGAATCGGCGCCCAGGCCGGGTCGCCCGCCACCGGGTCGGTACGATTACGCAACGTATCGATAAGGCCGGTACTGCTCGGCTCAGACTGATCACCTTCCACCGCATCCACCACTGTGGTGCCTGCTGCAACATCCGGTGTTTCAATCGGCTCCTGCAGCAGGCTACAGCCTGATAACAGTGAAATCAAAGCTAAACTGAGTAAACGTTTCATCGCGGCATTCTCTTGCTAATCTGTCACTAATCCAGCGCTTACAGCTGCTGGTTAACAAAGCTCATCATTTTGTCCACAGCCGAGATCACTTTTGAGTTCATCTCATACACGCGCTGCGCTTCAATCATGTTGACCAGCTCTTCGGTCACGTTCACGTTGGAGCTTTCCAGCATCGACTGACGGATATTACCCAGGCCATCCAGCCCAGGCACCCCTTCCTGCGGATCGCCACTGGCGCCGGTCGGTAAGTACAGGTTCTGTCCAATCGGTTCCAGGCCACCCGGGTTAATAAAATCAACGGTGGTGATCTGACCAAGCACCTGGTTGTCCTGCTGGCCACGCACCCTTACTGACACTTCACCGTCATTACCAACCGAAATCGAGATAGCATCGTCAGGGATAACAATTTCCGGCTGCAGCGGATAGCCGTCACCTGAGGTCACAATCACGCCTTCAGCATTAAGAGTAAACTGACCATTACGGCTATAGCCGATGTTGCCATCAGGCATCAGAATCTGGAAAAAGCCATCACCTTCAATCATCATGTCCAGACTGTTGGACGTGGTCTGTGCATTCCCATGAGTATGCACTTTTTGGGTTGCGACCACCTTTGAGCCCGCGCCCAGCATCAGACCACTCGGTAATTCGGTGTTCTGAGACGACTGGCCGCCTGGCTGGTTAATATTTTGATAAAACAGGTCTTCAAACACCGCACGGCTTTTCTTAAACCCTACGGTCGAGGCGTTGGCCAGGTTGTTGGAAATGGTCGCAATGTTGGTTTGCTGTGCGTCCAGACCCGTTTTACTTACCCATAATGCCGGCTGCATATTAAACTCCTGTTCTCGGTTAGCTCATGCGCAGCAGAGTATCGGATGATTTATCCATGTCTTCTGCCGTTTTCATCATCTTGACCTGCATTTCAAACTGACGTTGCAGATCAATCAGGCTGGTCATTTCGCCAACCGCATTGACATTACTGCCTTCTACCGCACCGGTCAGGATTTTGACCGTTGCATCTGCGTCATAGGCTGCGTTGGGATCTTTCGCCCGGAACAGACCATTGACATCTTTATATAACGATTGATTATCGGGTTTAACCAGTTTGATGCGATCAACGATTTCCATCGCATCCGGCGGAGCGCCCTGCGGACGAACCGAAATCGTCCCATCATTGCCAATCGACACTTTGGCCAGCGGAACCGGCAAAGTGATAGGCGCACCATTCTCACCCAGTACCAGATGGCCACTGCCATTCATCAGCAGTCCGTTCGCGTCGATATTGAGATTGCCGTTGCGGGTCAGACCTTCTTTGCCGGTTTTATCCATCACTGCCAGCCAGCCATCGCCCTGGACAGTCACATCTAAATCGCGGCCGGTCGTGATCACACTGCCCTGCTGAAAATTGTGCCCCGGACGCTCAGTCATGCTGAATACCCGGCTTGGCAGGCCATCACCGTACGCTTGCATGGAACGCGCCTGCTCCAGATCCGCCCGGAAACCGGTGGTACTGACGTTGGCCAGGTTGTTCGCTCTCAGCTGCATTGCTTGCATATTCTGCTTGGCGCCACTCATGGCTAAAAACAAAGCACGATCCATAATTCGCTCCCAAAATCGTTTATTAACTGTAATAAAGCAATTGGCGTGCCAAAAATAAATAGTGTTTTAAATCAAATTATTAGGAAAGATAAAGCAGAAAATTGTTGAGAGGGGAAGACAGAATTTGCCGCGGCAATGAGGCAAGTGGCAATCCTGTCAAACCAGCGTTGCCGCTGGTTTGACAGGCCAGATGAAAGGATTATCGAATCTGCAGGATATTCTGTTGCAGCTGGTTGTGGACTTCCAGAGCACGTGAGTTGGCCTGGAAGTTACGCTGCGCGGAGATAAGGTCCACCAGCTCCTGAGTCATATCAATGTTTGACTGCTCGAGTGTGCCGTTCTTAATGGTACCAAATGAACCTTTGTTGGATTCACCCCAGATTTTACCACCGGACATCTGAGTCGAATCCCACTGAGTACCACCTTTTTTATCCAGGCCTTGCTCGTTCGGTACACGCACCAGGCCCACTCGGCCCAGAGTCACGTTTTCACCGTTCGAATAAGTGCCCATCACACTGCCGTTTTCGTCAAAATCGATCTTGGTCAGGAAGCCGGTTGTCGCCCCATCTTCATCAAACTTAGTCAGTTCAAACGGAGCGGCAAACTGAGTGGCCGCATCCAGACCGAAAGATAAGGTCTGGTTGACATCAGCACCATTCAGGTTAAGCGGGTTAGCACCCGCACCCAATGCTTCAGAAACAATAGGCTGACCATTGTTCAGGCTTGCCAATGTTCCATCGTTATTGAAGCGCATGGTGTGACCAACCTGACCGCTACCCGACGTTGCATCACCGCCAGCGATGTTAATTGGCTTCTCACCGTCACGGTCAGTCACTGTGTAATATGTCTGCCACGTATTCGGCTGAGTCTGATCTTTCAGATAATACGTGGTTAACTTATACGACTGCCCCATCGAGTCATAGATGGTTGACGAGGTTGAACGGTTGTAAGTTTCCGGATCGGTGAAATCAAACAAGGTTGGATCTTTTAGATCACCGTTAGCCGGCAGGTTGACACCCACATCAATATTTGAGGTCTGCTTTGGCTTACCAAACTCAGCTGGAATGTTCAGCGGTGAAGGCTCATAAGACAGCACTTCGCCGGTATCCGGATTAACCTGATAGCCCAGCAGGAACTCTTCATTTGAGGTCACCATGTAGTTGTCTTTGTTCAGGTGGAACGCACCGTTACGCGTCAACTCATTTTGCTGCGGCACCATACGATCTTTAGAAACCGCAAAAAAGCCGGTACCTGAGATACGTAGGTCCATCGGGTTGTTAGTATAAATACTTGAACCTTCATGGAATTGCTGCGCGACCTTGTTCGCCATCACGCCACCACCCGGAGTGGTTTTCGCGTTAGTGAACAGTGAATTCGAGTAAACATCACCAAATTCCGCACGCGACTCTTTAAAGCCAAAGGTATTGGCGTTCGCAATGTTGTTACTGGTGGTGTTCAGATCTAACTGAGCTGCGGACAAACCGCTTAGAGATACATATGACATTCCAAATTCTCCTATCTAGCTAGCATGATTATGCTTGGCCAACTTCTAGTACTTCAGCAAGTCGAACTGGCGATTCAAAACCAGCCAGATTGAGCAGTACGTTACCATCACCTTTACCCAGGAGAACGCTATTGACATTGGCATAGGTCGACACCTCAAAGTCTTTGCTTTCCCCATTCAGCAAACCCGAAGCTCTCACTTTGTATTTGCCGCCCGGCAATGGATTACCGTTTTGATCATTACCGTCCCATTCGATGCGGTTATCACCGCTTGGCTTCGCTCCGAGATCAAACGTGCGCACCAGCTGGCCCGCTTCGTTTTCAACTCGCACCATGACGTTTTCCATGGATTGGGGGAGCTTCACCATCGCCGCCATACTGGCGCCGTCCTTTTTCACCCCTGCAGCACCTGGTACCAGTACATCACGACCTACCAGAGAAGATGCCTGCAGAGCTTGGTTTGATGTCATCGACGAGTTGAGACTTTCAAACTGCTTGTTCATATTGCCGATACCATCAACCGTGGCAAATGAAGCCATTTGCGCGATCATCTGGTCGTTGCCGACCGGCTTAAAAGGGTCTTGTTGAGAAAGCTGCTTGGTGAGCAACGACAGGAAATCCTCTTGTTTGAGATCCTGTTTACCCGTTGTCTCGGTTGGCTTATTTTTCTCTTGAAGCGCTTTTAGCTGGTCAACATAGGACAAGCCGCTTTGACCAACGTTATTAATTCCGGCCATTCGCTACCTCCTTATCCTTATTGACCCATCTGCAGCGTACGCAGCAGCATTTGTTTACTCGCCTCAGCGACCTGAACATTACTTTGGTATGCGCGGGATGCTGAGATCATATTGGCCATTTCTTCCATCACGTTGACGTTAGGCTTGTAGATATAACCTTCGTCATTAGCAAGTGGGTGATCCGGGTTAAATTCCGCGGTAAGCGGTTTATCGCTTTCTACAATGCCCAACACTTTGACTGGCACATTCACATCATGGTTATAACGTGCCTTACTTAACTCAGCGCCAAACACCGCATGACGAGCTTTGTAAGTATCTTTTGCAGAGCTGCTGATACTGTCCGCATTCGCCAGGTTGCTCGAAGTGGTATTTAGACGAACAGATTCAGCACTCATTGCAGAACCAGTCACATTGAACACATTAAATAAGCTCATCTAATTATTCCCCTTTGATAGCTTTGGTTAAGTTCTTAAACTTGCTGCCTAAGAAATCGAGTGATGCCTGGTGACGCATCTGGTTTTGCATAAACAAGTTACGCTCCAGATCCACATCCACCGTATTGCCATCACCAGTGTCAGGTTGTGTCGGAAGACGGTAAAGCATTTCCCCTGTCACATTCGCAGAGGCAGGAATATGCCGACCATCGGTAAGGCTAAGACCAATGCTTGCCTCCGAACTTGCCGCCTGCAACGCCTTCTGGAAGTCCATTCCTTTTGCTTTGAACCCAGGAGTGTTTGCTTGCGCAATGTTAGAAGCAATCACTTCCGCATTACGTTCACGCACACCCACCGTGTACTGGTGGATACCGAGTGCATTGTCAAAAGAAATAGCCATACTGTGCCTCTTTGATAGAACTGACCGTTACTGATGAATTTATAGCAATTAGCGTACCAACTTTAATAATACACATTGACCACATCATCATCCCTTGCTGTTTTGCAAAATACACGCCAGAGCGCTGAGCAAAAACCATATCCGGTAATGTTTTCATCCAACCCTATTTTACCAAGCCGCCACCGGGGGAATGTCAGCCCGGCGGCAAGCCTGCAGCGCACCTTTGCCTCCTTAGTATAGCCGTCATCTTTAACCGGACACACACCTTAAGCCGATCGCACAAGCGCTTGCCGGCGGCAATGGTGAGGAGTCACGGGCGAGTACAGCGGCAAACAAAAAGCCCGGCAATTTGCCGGGCTTATCGGTGAGGTATAACGCTTATTTGAGCTTATAGCTTATTTGAGCTTATAGATGATACCTGGGTTACAGCGCACCATCTCAAAACGGTCAGTCAGACCGGTCAGAGATTCTGATGCCCCAAGCAGCAGGTAGCCACCGGGATTAAGGCTGCTTGCCATTTGATTAAGTACTTTGGACTTCATCTCTGGCGAGAAGTAAATCAAGACATTTCGACAGAAAATAATGTCGAACTTGCCCAGCAAGCTATAGCTTTCCATCAGGTTCTGCGGGCGGAAGTTAACCATTCGCTTGACGTTGTCTTTGATCTTCATCCGGCCATCACCGGCGTCTTCAAAGAAGGTGCGACGGCGCTCCGGAGAAAGACCACGCCCCAGAGCCAGGTTGTCATACACACCGGCCCGGCACATATCCAGCATACTGGTCGAGATATCGGTTGCAGTAATAGACACGCTGGGTAACACACCAGGACGACGTTGCTGTACTTCCAACACGGTCATCGCCATAGAGTAAGGCTCCTGACCAGAAGAACTGGCCGAAGACCAGATTTTGATCGGACGCTTGTTCTTGGCCAGTTCAGGCAACAGCTTATCGGCCAAAACTGTGTATGGATAGGTATCACGGAACCATAAGGTTTCATTGGTCGTCATCGCGTCCACTGCGGCGACACGCAACTCTCGGTTGCGGCCGGTTGTAACATCACGCAGCAGATCGGATAGCGATGCCAGCTTGAATTTGCTGACAAGCGGACTCAGACGACTTCTGACCAGGTACTGTTTACTGTCTCCCAGCACGATGCCGCACTGAGATTCCAGAAAACGGCAGAAATCACGATATTCTTGATCGCTGATAGTTATCGCAGTCATTCAGTTCTCTTTATTCTACTAAAGCCTTTTTCACTGCGTTACCCAGTTCATCCGGGTTAAATTTCGCAATGAACGAATTCGCACCGACTCGCTCAACCATCGCCTGGTTGAATACACCACTCAGTGACGAGTGAAGAATAACATACAAGTCTTTAAGAGCCGGGTTACGACGAATTTCAGCAGTCAGGGTATAACCATCCATTTCCGGCATTTCAATGTCTGAAATAACCAGAGAAATCTGATCGTAAATGCTCCCCTCTTTAGCCATATTGGCCAATTGCTGATGAGCATCTTTGCCATCTTTGGCCAGGATACACTCAAATCCAATCGACTCAATCGCACGTTGCACCTGTTTGCGTGCCACACTCGAGTCGTCCGCAATCAGTATACGGCGTACGATTTCTTTTTCCTGCTCGGCATGAGCAATCTGCTCGCCAATGCTGGCATCCATCACTTCATTCACCGGAGCGATCTCGGCCAGAATTTTCTCTACGTCGAGAATTTCTACCAGCTCGTTATCAATATTGGTCACCGCAGTCAGGTAGTTACCTTTACCAGCCCCTTCCGGTGGTGGCAAAATGGCTTCCCAACGCATGTTGATAATACGTTCAACTGAGCTGACCAGGAAAGCCTGAATCGTGCGGTTGAACTCGGCAATGACCACAAAACTTTTGTCAATTTCGGTGGTCGGACGGCCACCAATCGCCAGACTCAAATCAATCACCGATACGGTCTGACCACGGATGTGCGCAACGCCTTTTACCAGTCGATGCAAATTAGGCATTGCAGTCAAACGAGGGCACTGGAGAACTTCTTTCACCTTAAATACGTTAATGCCATAACGTTGGCGTCCGTTCAGACGGAAGGTTAGTAATTCCAGTCGGTTTTGACCGACGAGTTGCGTACGTTGATTCACAGAATCAAGAATACCCGTCATATGCACATCTCCATCTTAAACATTTTTATGTAAAAAAGTGATAACCTACCTAAGGCTATGAAGAAACCAGAGAACCGAACCATGATTTCGAATACCCGTGTATGCCAACATACCAAACGTAAGTGTAGAGCTTTCTGCCACTTTTATTATACCTGTATCGGCTTTTTGTGCGTTTTCTTTAGTCTTTCTGTGCACAGTGCAACACCAGAACAAATTGTTCAGATTCAGCAAGCCGCTCAGCAGCACGTTTTGAGCAACGTGGATACACCGGCCGGCAGCGAGCTGGATGTCAGTGCCGCCAATATCGATGAGCGTATTTTTGCCACCGACTGCCCTGCGCCACTGCAGACCTCATCATCATCTAACAACGGCTCTGCCAGTGCGATCACTGTGTTAGTAGAATGTGAGCCTGATAACTGGAAAGTCTATGTTCCGGTCAAATTAACGGTAACGGTTCCCATGGTCACCGCACT
Organism: Vibrio ostreae; assembly: GCF_019226825.1. NCBI lineage: Bacteria > Pseudomonadati > Pseudomonadota > Gammaproteobacteria > Vibrionales > Vibrionaceae > Vibrio > Vibrio ostreae. The sequence goes on along the minus strand of NZ_CP076643.1, from coordinate 161,614 downwards.
AACACCGCTGACCCGCGGCCAAATCATCACAGCTCATAATGTGACGATGAGTATGGTAGATCTGCTGCGCTTCAGACGGCAAGGTTTTTCCTCTCCGGATCTGGTGGTCGGAGCAAAGACCAAGAAAAACCTTAAGTTAGGTGATGTCATCGAGCAAAATGATGTCTGTGTGGTTTGCCGTAATGAAAACGTACGTATCCGCGCCGTCAGCGGCGGGATGAGCATCACAACCGAAGGCACCGCATTGTCGGACGGGACCTTTGGCGAACAGATAAAAGTGAAAAATAGCAAATCTAACCGTATAATAGATGCTCAAGTCAGCGGAATAGGTGAAGTCACCGTACGATTTTAGCTGCCTCTACTCAACGCAGGGAAATTTACCCGACTGTTAAGAAAAAGCTAAAGTTCGTCGCTCAACAGTCGATATTGACGGTACACGTTCATAGTTTTATAAGGCTCAAAAATATGGCAGGCATTGATAACATTCGCTCAGGAAACTCGTTGACGACAACGAGCCGAAGCCCTGCGCGTTCAGAATCTAATGCATCATCAACAACTTCTGGCTCAGTCAGTCAGAGTTCTCAACCGCGTAACGATGCGGTATCGCTGAGCTCTCAGGGCAAAGCAATCGGTGAAATGCATAACGAAATGGCCGCGACGCCGAGTTTCGACAGCGCCAAAGTCGCTGCAATCAAAGAAGCGATTGCGAACGGCTCGTACAAAGTCGATCCGGAAAAACTGGCCGACAATATGATCAAATTTGAAAATGAACTGGGTGGCCTGTAAGCTGATACTCAGTCCGGCAAAAAGGTGATGAAGTCATGGCAGCATTGAAAGACTTAGTCGAGTTTCAGCTCAAAAACGCCCAGGAGCTGTCCGCGTTACTGGAGCAGGAAAAAATTGCCATCACCGGCCGTGTTGCCGCGGATATAGAAGCGCTGGCGAAACAGAAAATCACCCTAGTCGGCCAGTTGCAACAGACCGACCAACGCATTTCCAATCATCCTCATGTTCCGAGCCTGACAGAAGATGAATACTTGGCGAATCTGGTCGAACAAATCCGCAGTCTGGTACAAGAGTGCCAACAAGCTAATGCCGTCAACGGCGAGGCACTAAATCGTGCTCAGCTAAGTTTCAACAAATTGAATAATCTGATGCAACAAAGTCACGGTAAAATCGGCATGACTTACAACGCGACCGGTCAAACTCATACCGTATCGACCTTAGGCACCAATATTAAAGCCTGACCGCATCAGGGCATAAACTGCGTAACAGATAACAAAAAAGCGGCTGTCGAGCGCCGCTTTTTTGTTATCTGGAGAGATGAGAGTGTGCCGCTTAGAATAATGTTTGCTGACGATTTTCCGGCACCTGCTGCACTTCACCGTAGTCGCGCAGACGATCCATCTTACGAATATCGAGACGCAGCTCAGTCACGTAATTGTCGCCGACTTTATAACTACGCACCACTTCCGCACCGCGGATCACACCATCAACAGCACCAGCCGTCAGTTCAGTCCCCATTCGCTGATCCTGCAATTGCGAACGCCCACTGACGCGCATGCCATACACCTGTTCAGCGAGTTCACGATAAGCATCGATTTTCGATGCGCGCATCGCGCGAACCTGCTTCTCTGCCGTATCGCGGCCACGCTGTTCATTAATATTGGCGTAACCCACCGCAGTCAACCACTCATCCGCGCGCAAAGTCTGGAGCGGCTGACATCCGGATAAGGCCATCACAGCGGCCAGCAGTACGAGTAATCCGTATTTCATCCTTTCCTCCTAGGGACGCAAAATCACAGTGTATGGTTGAGTCATGGTTGGATCGGACCGAATTAACACCCCATCCTGAGTACGCATACTGTTCAGCGTATCCAGATCGCGGCCAATACGATCCGCCGGTAAAAAGCCTTGCGCGGTAGCCACAACGATCCGTGACTGCATACCAACCACTCGGGCGTTAATCAGTACGCCACCTTCCTGACGCAACATGGTCCCGGTCAGAACATACTGAATCTCTTGCTGCTGGGCCAGATCTTTCCATTCACGACTGAAAGCAAAATCACCTTGTTGAGTGACCTGAATGGAACCTGTGGTTTTGAAATCCACCACTTTAAACCCACGGCGCTGGAACTGATAAATCAACCCTTCCGAGACCGAGTTGCCCAGCCAGTTAGTGGTATCCATATTCTGCAAATCGACAAAAGAGGTAATTGCAATCGGTGTACGGGCAGTCACACTGGTATTCGATTCGACCAGATCTTCGGTCAAGCTGTCCACAAAGAAGTCCAGGGTGTGGCGCGGACTCTCCATCAACATAAACTGCGAACCACCGTATGACTCTTTGCCGTTATAGATCGGGGCATAAGAGCAGGCAGTCAGCATCATCGCCGGCACTAAGCAAAGCCATTTTTTCATTATCTTCATCTCCAGATATACTAAGGCGACACGTTCAATTTCACTCTCTGTGACAAAACTGGAACGCTCTTTGCTTTTCTAAGCTGAGACCACTTTGAACAGCAAATGCCTACATCAGCTGAAAATTAAAAAGCAAAATTTGTACCTGACTGGTAAATTACGATGAAAAAAAAACATTTATTCTTTAGTTTCAATGCTTTTATTGTCACTTTGGATTCCTGCAGCCCACGCAGCCTGGTATGAGGTTACCGGAACCTCGGCCATTGTTGCCTCCGAAGAATCGGCCAGACTGCATGCATTGGAAGATGCCATCTATAAAGCGGTAAATTTTGCCGGGGCAGATATTGGCAGTATCAGTAACCTGTTACCGTTGCTGGAGGACAACCGGCGCGAATATCTGTTTGCTAATCATGAGGTACGCTCGATTCTGGTGGAAAAACGCCTTGTGGTCGGGAACGTGATGCAGGTGCGCGCCCGGATTGATATTTATCCGTCGGCAACAGCTTGCCACATCAGTAACTATAAAAAGACCTTTATGATCGGCAATATTGATGTTGCCTCTCCCCAGCAAGCCGTGATGGGTCAGATCTACGATGTCGGCGATGACTTCGCCCATATCCTCAATCGCCAGATCGAGCAGGACTCGCACAGTTTTATGTCGGTTGGCACCACAGACTATGATATTGATGCCCGCAACCCGGAGCGGATCAAAATGCTGGCTCAGGACTCAGGAGCTCAGTACCTGGTTGGCGGAGTGATTACCGACCTGACCGCAACCGTCGATCAGGGCACCTTCCAGGATGATGTGATTAACCGTCAGTTCGCGCTCGAACTGCATGTGTTTGACGGCAAAACCGGCAGCGAAGTGTATCAAGGTAACTACCGCGAAGTGGCCAACTGGCCATTTGCTAAAACCAGCCAGGTCGATACCCGCAGCGCCCGCTTCTGGACATCCACTTACGGTCAGATGCTGCTTCAGGTCAGCCGGGATATCATGCTGGATCTGGAATCACAAATCTCCTGCAAAATTACCCTGCCAGAGGTGGTGGCTAAATTTGGCAATACCGTGAGCATGGATTTGGGTAGAATTCACGGTGTCAGAGAGGGCGATAAGTTGCAACTGTGGCACACCGGTGCCTTTATCGATCAAAACGGGTTGCCGCGTAACAAGGTGTCACAAAGCGAAATCACCCTGACCGTAAGCCGTGTCTATGACACCAATGCAGAACTGACCGTAGATCAGCCGGAGCTGGCTTCCAGTATTCAAGTTGGCGACGTAATGCACAAACAGTTATGATTGTGATTTGAAAACATGAATTTATTCAAATAATTGGGTAGTATATTCTTTCTCCGCTCCCGTGGCACAGCTGGATAGCGCGGCCCCCTCCTAAGGGGCAGGTCACAGGTTCAAATCCTGTCGGGAGCGCCATATAAAACAAAGGCTTAGGTATCATTAATACCTAAGCCTTTGGTGTTTTTGGTTCTCGGTGTAGCAGATTAAAATCGCAAATTGGCAAAAATAAAAGGTATCAAGTACTAGGCGAGCCGGTTTTAGAAACTTGGCGATGATTGTCGCGATAAATGCCAATTAAGCCTAGATGCTAGGCATAGGGAAGAACATGAGCGAGCCAAGTTAGCTACGCAATTGGACAGAAACGATTCAGAATTTATGCTCTAAAGCGCTTCTGTCATATTAGGAAAAATATGTTGATTCCTTGATGGATTGTTATGCACGATCAATTAATTGCTGATAAACGAATAATAGTTCCTATAATTGATACTGCCAAAGCCAAGATTGAAAGCCAAATTGAAATATTAAATTTCCTTTCTTGTTTACGCATATTTATCAACATGAGCAAATGGTTGTAGCACTGAAACCACTGTTTTGAGTAATCGCTATTTGCATCATAGGGCTTGCGGGTTCCATCAGATGATACGGTCTTGGGGTAGTATTCGTAGAGTTGCCTCAGCATCCCTTTAAGTTCTCTGTGCGACAATTCAGCTGTCTCAGGTTCAAAAACCTTACATTTGAAGTTATTTACATCTTTTATATTCGCCATTCAGTACAACCTATTTAATTTTAACCCATTAGTGCATAACGCCTGCAATAAGATGTGCCTCACTGAACTAGCAAAGCACACTGAACTCCACACCACAAATGCCGAGTGTAATGCATCATCTTGATTGCCTTGTTAAGCGTAACTTTCCACTGTCATTTCATTAATATATTGCTCATATATATTCTTAAGCTGTTCGTCCAACCCCAAGGAAAAATGTTGAGTACAAACTTGAAGAGCTTGATAAAGACATTGAAATGCAGCACTCAAACTAGCGTTTACAAAATGCGGAACATTGCTACCAATTATAAGTTCCATTTCATCAGTAAACTCCACCTGATATGCAAGGGAAGATGGCCCACCATGAACCCAATCAGAAAAACTTGAGTACAAAACTGTATATAACTCGCCGGCTTTAACATCCTTCGCCATTTCGTGAATTTTGGTACCTTTTTTCCAATCTCGATGAATACTTTTTTTACTTTTCGTTAGATATTCATGTTTGACCAATTCAAATGCATTTTCGACTGTAATACGATCTTCAGGTGAAACATATTCACCTTTATCTAATAAATTTTGTAACTTATACCAATCATCTATAAATACAAACCTACGCCACATTGATGAACGTTCTTCAGGTTTATGAGCAACCCACAGCATTTGCATTAATGTCTCAATCATCGTTCGGGCTAGGAGTTGTACATCTGGTGAAGGTGTTAATTTACTAATAGAGTTCATATGCTGATTTAGCTTATACATATAACAAATTAGAAAAAAACTAAAATCATTATCTTCTTTCAGCGAGAACTGAATTGAGCTATATAGATTCTGCAGCTCAACACAATAATTTTCAACAATGTTATATTTCAATCTAATAACCTCCCGAATACGCTTAGCCCAACTAAAGGGCAAAAACCAAAACCCATTCACTCAACCGCATCAGCCGGAACCCTAAAAACAATCCGAACCCAAAATCGTGCGTGTTTCTGTCCCATTTAAGTTGTTTGCTATACACCGTTTATCAGCGATTTCCAGTCCATATACTTTCCGATGTTGGTCAGATTACTTTGGTCAATATAACGTTGCTTGAGGTATCGTTGACAATGCGAAACATATTCTAAAACTGCTTGATAAATCTGATCACTATCCGACGAACGAGAAAAACTCACTTCAGGTACTAATTTATGAGTCACATATTTAAATTGCTTTCTACGTGATTTTACAAAACGTTTCTTATTATCCTGCCAATATTTACCACGTATTTGATTGCCCATAATATGTATCTCTATGTACCCAATCACCTCATTAAAGTCCCATGCTCCACCGTAAGCATCACATAGGTGTGCGCTAAAACGAGTAAACCAATGCGGGTCTTTGATAGCATACTCTCTTTTAAACTGCCCATCTGGTCCACCAAATATCGATTTTTCTACAAATAGTTCTCGTTGAGCGTAGTACTTTTGTTTTTCGATTCTATAGACTGGGAGAGTTACTATATTAATAGATTTCATGCCAATACCTCTAGAAATTGAATCCGTTGGTGTATAACGCTTTCTATACGACTGTTAGCCGTCTTTTGTCGTTCTATAATGCGGTGTTTCTTATCGTAGTTCAATTGATAATCAGCACGTTAGCTAGAAGTATGGGATGTTAGACTGTAAAATGGCGCATAATTTTAGAAAGTCTAACATTCAGACTTCGTCGGATAAATTTTAGTAAGCCAAACGCACATTGGCAGAATGTGTATTGGATTCGACGCTACACCAGAAAGGGGCAGAGATAAGTTACGGCAATGGTCTGCAACCTGTGATCACCAAGCGATTCTGTCGTACCTTAACTACCAACCGATTTTGTATCAGGAAAATCTCTTTCGAAACTCTCGTGGAGTTAATCCAACAATATTGATAAAGGCCTTTCGACATGCACTGATATCTTCGTAACCAACTTGATTGGCTATCCATTCAAATGAATGCTTTGTACTTTCCAAGTAATCACATGCATTCTGTATTCTGAGACGCTGCAAATACTGATTTGGGTTGTAACCCGTAGCCTTTAGGAACCGTCTTTGCATAGTACGTTCAGTCATGCTTACTTGCTTCGCTAGCTGATGTATCGATAACGGTTCTGTATAACCTTGATGCATTATTTGTTGAACCGAAACAATCACCAAATCACCATGATCGAACGATGGTTTGAATTGTTGATAATAGCTCTGTTCTCTCTGCGCAGTATCGATAACAAGTGTTTTACCAAGTTGGCGAACAACCCGAGGTGAGGAATATTTAGAGACCAGTTCAAACCCGAGATCCAGCCACGACATCATACCGCCCGCCGTCACTATGTCACCGTGATCGATCAATATCTTATTACTGTTAAGTGGAATCTCCGTAAACATTCTGGCAAATGTTTCTGCTAACGCCCAATGGGTTGTCACTTCTCTTTTACCAAGCAAGTTCGTTGCGGCCAGAATAAATACCCCCCGCGCAAGCAGATGATAGAACTGTACCTTTGGAATACTGCTTTCTAAGCCATTCAATAAGTTCGGCTTCAGGTGCCAAGTAATAATCGTCTATTGAAGCTGGCGGTAGAAAAACAACGGTAAAACTATCCTCTATCAACTCATCATGCGAAATAATGACTGGTTCAAATAAGACCTCAATCCTTTGTTCTCGACAAACTCTGCTTGCAAGCAAAAACATCTCTTCAAGACCAAAAACCGCAGACTTCAATACTGAAGGATACTCACAAATTCCAATGGATATTTTTGTCATACGAATCTCTATACATGTCGATTTTTGCCCTTTTTATGTCATTTTAACCACTAAAAAGACTACAGCAAGTTGCTCATAATTTTCCTGAACAAAAAGTTAAAAAAACAGGAGATCAAAAATGAACAAAACTGCGTTACTTATAATTGATATACAAAATGATTACTTCCCTAAAGGTAAATTCCCATTATGGAACACAGATAAGATCCTGATAAACATTAAAGAATTAATTGCTAAAGCTAACCAACAGCATGTTCCGATCTTTCTTATCCAACATGTATCTTCAGCTCCTAAAGGAATGGCACCTTTCTTTGAAAAAGGTAGTGAAGGAGCGAATATCCACCCAGAAATAATCGCGATATGCCCTAATGCAGAAATCGTACATAAACAGCATGCAGATAGCTTTTATCAAACTCAGTTAGAGAAATCACTGGAAAAATTAGATATTGACGTGTTACTGATATGTGGGATGATGACACAAAATTGCGTTACGCATACAGCTATATCAAAGAAAGCAGAAAAATATAAAGTTTCAATTATTGAAGATTGTTGCACAACTACAGATGCGATGATTCATAAAATTGCTTTGAATGCTGCATCACCTCGCGTACCTCTAGTAACGTTTTCCGAAGTGTTATAATTTAATGTATTGAAACCTCACTGGTATCGCTTTCTAGTGAGGTTTCGCTTTAACGAACAATGGAGCAGATATGTGCCAGCGCGTATCTGCTGCTTTCAATCAATTGCACCAAGTTTATCAATAACAAAATCTAAAAAGGCTTTCACTCATTCAGGTTGATAAACACCTCCACGGTAGAGAGCGTTTAACGGATACTTAAGTGGTTTAAAACCGATATCAAGCTTTTGCAATAATCCCTTTTTCACATAAGGTGCAGCGATAATATCGGGTTGATAGCTTGCTCCGACTGCTGAGAGCGTCAACTGGCGAATAAGCCGTGGACTATTACTTTTGAAAACGGCTCGTACGGTGAGACTATTACCAGTATTGCTCTGGTTCAAAGCACTGGCCACAGGCCAACGAGCTGTGGAGTGAAGATTGTTATCTATAAGGCATGGCAATTGTTTCAATTCCATATCATGCCGATACTGTTTTGCTAAGTCAGGTGCGGCATACACTGAACTTTGAAGTGACATTACCTTACGATATCTTAAGTTGGAGTCTTCGAGTTCACTGGCACGGAAAGCGATGTCTATGCCTTGCTCCACTAAATCCAGTTTTTGGTTGGTAACGATGATATCAATCTGAATATCTGGATATCGAGCGTGAAACTCAGGAATAAGTGGGCTTAATAATTCCTCTGCAAAACCCTGTGAAGCTGTTACACGCAAAGGCCCCGAAGCCTCTTTATTATTTGAGTTAAGCTGATGATATAGCTGGTCAAACTTAGCCAAAACTTGTTGTGCTTGAAGGTAGTATTCTTGGCCAGACTGATTAACTGAAAGCTTGCGGGTAGTGCGATGAAACAGTTTGACTCCAAGCTGCTCTTCGACGCGGTTAACGTATTTGGAAGTCAAAGATTTAGAAATACCTAAACGCTCTGAAGCAGCGGTAAATGAGCCTGTTTCTATTACTGCCACAACTGTTCTCATTCCATCGATAGTGTCCATAATTTATCAACATGCTGGAAATTATCATTCCATGTTAGCGGGGTTTTTCTTCTTCGCAAGTTATTCTTAAATATAGAACAGACAACTAGTTAGGAGAAAACAATGATAAAACTATATTGGCACCCTATCTCAGGGCACGCACACCGCGTGCACATGCTATTAAGTATCCTCGAATTGGATTTTGAACTCATTACTGTCGATTTACCGGCTGGGGAACATCAACGGTCAGAGTTTTTGGCACTTAACCCGTTTGGTCAAATACCAGTATTAGTTGATGGTGAAACCGTCATTTCTGACTCAAACGCGATTTTGGTTTATCTCGCTACCGTTTATGATAGAGAAAAGCAATGGCTTCCCGAGTCGCCTCTAGTACGTGCGAATATCGAGCAGTGTCTTTCTCTTGCCGCTCACCGACTAGCAGGTTCAATCGCCAAACTACGCACAGCGAACTTATTTAATCGCAACATAGACAGTGAGCCACTCACTCAAGAAGCACATAAGCTACTCAAGCAACTTCAGAATTACCAAAACGGCCGCCAATGGTTGGTCGGAACAAAGCCGACTATTGCAGACTTAGCGCTCTACAGTTATATCAAGTTAGCACCAGAAGGCGGCATAAGCTTAGCTGATTACCCTGTTCTTGAATCTTGGCTCAAACGAGTAGAAGGGCTATCTGGCTTTGTACCTATGCAACTTTCGAATGTCGGACTGCGGAAGGAAACACTAAATAGTGATGTTAGCGAAAACCATTATTGATAATTGCTCAACTCACTTTGCCTTTACTATCTAGCTAATCGTTTTTAGGTATTGGGTATCCCTTTGAAGTAGAGTGAGTTCTCCACTCACTCTTGCTTTGCCACGTTTAACTGATTCGAACTTAGCTTGTTGAGAGCTAAGTAGGGCTAATTTTTACTGGTTTCTTATTTCGATCAAAAATGAATAAAAGTAATCCAAAAAGCAACTTTCTGAATTAGTGCATTAATCAGGCGTAACTTCGAATGGGGCAAATATGTGTTACAAATCCTCAAAAATACAGTTATTCACAGAACTCCAAGTTAAAAGACACTCTGCATCTGCGACTCTATCTACCAATCATGAACACGGACATATAGTCGTCACCTTCGCTGCTGACCCTTTAAGTACACGAATCAGCTCGTCCTCATCGTAGAGGCTGGACTTGATAACACCGCTTGCCTTATCCACTGCATATTCATAAAACGGCTGAAAAACCCGACACATAACCTTGTTAAAAGCATAGCCTTTCCAACTCATATGCTACCTCAGCTCGTATCAGACGAGCGCCTCTGGTAAAGAGATGTGGCACACCATAAGTTCGTCGTTCCGCCTGAATCTGACGGCACTTATGTCGGCCTGCTCGTGAATGTACGTTATTAACCAGCCGCTCATGCGCGGATTAGGCCATACAGAAAAATCCCCTCAGGCACAAAGCATAAGGGGATTGGATTTCAAATCTGACTCTATTTTATCGCGAGTCTCTGCAACGCAGGCAGATAGGCGCCCTATCCTTACTCATCTGGCCCCATTGTGGCAGCGAGATTTACAGCTCGATATCAGCCATCGGTGCTTTCTCAGGAATCGCTGCATCAGCATCCGGCGCTGGTGCATCACCTTGCGCCTGCTGAGGTTTGTGCAGACCAAGTACTTTACTGGTGTAGTTCAGCTCGTTCAGCGTCGCTTCAACATTACCATTCAGGTGCTGACCAAATGAAGGAATGATCTGCTTCAATTTATCGTTCCAGACACCGTCAACACGCTCGCTAAATACGGATTTCAGCACATTCAGCATGATAGGGGCTGCGGTAGACGCGCCTGGAGATGCCCCCAGCAGAGCCGCCAGGGTTTTATCCTGTGAAGCAACAACTTCAGTGCCAAATTGCAGACGACCGCCTTTCTCTTGGTCTTTCTTAATAATTTGCACACGTTGGCCCGCTGTCCACAGTTTCCAGTCTTCTTTTTCGCGTTCGGATAGTACTTCTGCAGTTCGGCAAAACGGTCTTCATCATCCTGCAGTACCTGGCCAATCAGGTAAGTCACCAGATTAAAGTTATCCAGCCCCACATGTACCATCGGCATCAGGTTGTCCGCAGTAGTCGAACTCATAAGATCCCACAGTGAACCGTTTTTCAGGAACTTGGTTGAGAAGGTAGCGAACGGACCAAACAGGATCACTTCTTTACCATCAATACGACGCGCATCCAGGTGCGGCACCGACATCGGAGGCGCGCCCACTTCAGCCTGACCGTACACCTTGGCCAGATGCTGTTGCACGACTTGCTGGTTTTCCGTGATCAGGAACTGGCCACCAACCGGGAAACCACCATAGTTATCCGCTTCAGGAATACCCGATGCCTGCAGCAGCGGCAAAGACGCACCACCAGCACCAATGAAAACGAATTTAGCGTGGATCTGTTTTTCCTGCTCACCGTTGGCCAGATCAGCCACGGTCACTGTCCAGCTGCCGTCTGTATTCTGTTTCAGACCACGAACCTCCGTTTGCAGTTGCAGGTCAAAGTTAGGTTGCGATTGCAGCGATCTGACCAGTTGGCGAGTGATTTCACCGTAGTTTACATCCGTACCGAGTACTGAGCGGGTAGCCGCCACTTTCTGATTCGGATCGCGACCTTCCATAACTAAAGGTGCCCAGGCTTTGATCTGTGCCGGATCTTCTGAATAGTCCATACTCTGGAACAGCGTATTCTTCTGCAGTTCAGCGTAACGAGCGCGCAGGAAGTTAACGTTGGTATCACCCCAGACGAAACTCATGTGATTCACACTGCGGATAAAAGATGCCGGGTTATGCATCACTTGCTGCTCAATCTGGTATGCCCAGAACTGGCGACTGATCTGGAAATCTTCGTTCACCTTCACCGCTTTGGTGACATCGACGCTACCATCCTGCATTTGCGGCGTGTAGTTGAGTTCCATCAGTGCCGAGTGACCGGTACCTGCGTTGTTCCAACCATTCGAGCTTTCTTGGGCAACATTGTCCAGACGCTCAACCATGGTCATGTTCCACTCAGGCTCCAGCTCCTGCAGGTAGGTGCCCAGAGTCGCACTCATGATCCCGCCACCAATCAGCAGCACATCAACCGGTGAATCATTATCGTCAGCATACGCTGACGGAAAAGATGTCATGCTGGCAACAGCAAACAACATCATGACTAATTTTTTCATAAAGACACTGACCTTAAATATAAAATTAAGCAGCCGAGGAAAACCGCCTTTGCTCTAAAAAAGCACGGATAACAAATGGATATTAAGTAGGTAATCTGTCAACAACACATCAATAAATCATCATCGTAGTCATATGCCTTAAAACAATGACAAAAATAATTCATAGCGCAACACGACCAGATTTAAATTAACATTATTAAAAATAAGCAACGTTATATTTTGAATAAAAGCACGTTGTACAACTACTCAATAAAAATTAACCAACCATGACTTAGCAGCCATTAAAATAAGATTTCACTTATTTAGTTTTGACTAAACACACTGTAAACCACAGTGTCCTTCCTTGGGGCACGCAAACTACCATAGCAAAAATGTGAAGTAAACATACAAAGCAACAACAAAAGCTTCACTATTTTTTTCTTTTTTAAATAATTCACTATATAGAACAACATTCTATATATTAGGTCACTTAAAACATCACAATATAAAAGGTTATTTACTAAAGAATAAACCACCAGACAAATTCAAAACAATAAATACTAAAATACCAGTACACATAGCCGAATTTTTCTGATTAATCGCTGGGTTTTCATGCTTTTTTCTGACTAGATTTAGCTTCTTTCAGGGGATGTATTTATATCCGTACCAATCATAAGCAGGAAGAAATAAACGGGACACGCCCCTTTACGCCCTCCAGCTTGGATTAAACTCCAGACGATGGATAGGTGGCTCTCAGCCATTGCGCGTTGCCAAGCAGAGCCTCAACAGACAACACATGGTTGGCTGAGCCATTACATAGATATGATGAATGGTTTTGTGATTTAGCGCTGCTACCGTTTCTCATTAATGAGAGTTCATTTAATTTCCTTCATCGATAGTAAAGCAAGTTTAGGACTTCTCCCTCTCCACTCACACCAAAAAATAAGCAACTACACTCTTATAAAATAATCTCTCCTGCCTAAATGATCCGCGGTAAAAATAACAACCCACGCCATTAACCCTGTCCGTTTAGTGGCTAATTTCCAGGCCAATTCGTTGTTTTTTATGCGGAGTCTTTTTTGCAAAGATGTGTGTCCAGTTCCATTTCTAAACTTGCGTGTCCCTTTTGTGGCGGGGGCCAGCTTCATTTCGCGCAAATCTGACATCGCCCTGATGAAGGGCGATCAGTTTCCCCCTATTCTGTCGCTACTATTCTTGGGAATTTATTCTACTATTACTATTAACAATATTATCTATAGCATCGCGTATGACAAAGAGTAACCTGGAAACCAACACTGGTCACCGCTTTATCTCTAAAGCCAAGACGGCGTACAAGATTCACATTCACACCCCTGATGATAAAGTTTTGCATCGGTCGGTGGGCTACATCCGAATTGGTGAGAAAAAGGGATTAAAAAAAGCAATCAAGATGCGTAACGAGCTTGGACGAGAAATGTGGGGCCAGCACTGGCGACGTATCCTGAAAGACCCGTACCTGATGACCCGACTGCCGCACAGTCTGGAGCCTAAAATCATATATAAACCGCGCCCGACTCAGGATAACCCGGACTGCCGTGATGCCTGTTACATCGCAGCCTGGCGTCACTATGATGAAAAAGGTCGCTGCACGTTCAAAAGCGTGGTCTGCTCTATCAATAAGCATGGCAAATTAGCCGCTTACACTAAAACTAAAAAGGCTCTGCTGGAAGCCCATAAAGACTGTCTCGATATACTGGTTTATATGGGCCGTTTAAACAGTATTGATCTCAAATAACCCGTTCGGATGATATTGTTACAACGAGGTTCAACTGAATACCCGTCAAGCGAAGACAATGAAAAAGCCCACCATTTTGGTGGGCTTTGTGCTAACAATCGCCGATTATTCTTGCACTTGGTAATCAAATGCCGGAATCACGATTTCTACGCGGCGGTTTTGCTCACGACCTTCTGCAGTCTTGTTCGAAGCAACCGGGTTGCTTTCCCCCTGACCTGTCGCTTTGATACGAGAAGCTGCAATGCCTTTTTCTTGCAGTGCTGTCGCGACAGCCTGAGCACGTTTCTCAGACAGTTTCTGGTTGTAGGCTTCAGGACCGCTTGAGTCGGTGTGACCGGTCACTTCTACTTTTGCCTGTGGGTGTTCATTCATGAAGACCACCAGGTCATCCAGCTGAGCTTTTTTCTCAGCACTCAGCGATGCGCTGTCGTTAGCAAAGGTTTTGCTGTCCAGACGCTGGAACTCAAAAGTTTTAGTCACGATTTGTGGCTTAGGTGCTGGAGCTGGCTCTGCAACTGGTGCTGGTTTCACAGGAGCCATGACCGGTGCTGGCTCATCATTACCACCAAAACGGTAAACCAGACCCAGAGTGGTTGTATGTGCTTTGGCACGTACAACGTCATTATTAATGTCACTCAGGTATTGATACTCAAGACGAACACCAAGATTGCTGGTTGCTGCATATTCCAGACCCGCAGCACCCAGGTATGAGTAGTCAGAAGAGTGGCCGTAGAATACACGTGCACCACCGACTTTACCGTACAGATCGAGAGAATCCGTCAGGCCGACACTCAGTTTAGGTGCAATTGTAAATGCTTCTGCAGTGTCACGATCAATGCCTGCACCGTTAAATTTACCCAGGTAATCGTAACCACCTTCCAGAGCCAACCAGTCATTGAAGTTGTAACCGACTAAAGCACCTGCCGTTGTACCATCCAAATCACAGGATTCAGTATTGTGACACGCATCATCAAGCCAGGTTTTACCGACTTTACCGCCAACATACACATCGGCCATAGCGGCCGTTGATGCGACTAACATTGACGCGGATACCATTGCTGCTAACTTTTTCATAACCATTCCTTACGGTTCATTATTGTGATTGTAAGACTCGCGACTTTAACGTCTGTGTGAACCTGTTCATTACCGACTTCCCGTTAAAAAGCGGGCCTTCGCTATTAACTATAATGAATAGCATTGAAAAGTTGCATATGGATTTGGTTAAGTTTTGTTAGTTTTCTGCGAATTCTCAGATATAAACGCTTGCAAACCGAGAACTTATCTCAAATGCAGTCCAAATGATAAGAGGAGAAAATAAAAAAACCGCAGCCATCAGCTGCGGTTTTGCATTGAGGTTGGACACTGACCGGGCTGATGTTGCATCAACCGGTGAGACATTATCCTTACTGGGCGTTCGCTTCGCGCTCTTCGATGTACGCCAGTGCCAGCTTGATACGAGCAATCACTCGCTCTTTACCAATCAGCGTCATCACAGCATCCACTGAAGGCGACTGACCACCACCGGTCACGGCAACACGCAGTGGCATACCGATTTTACCCATGCCGATTTCCAGCTCTTCACATACAGCAGCAATCACCTGATGCAGCGCTTCACTACTCCACTCTGTCAGGGCTTCAATCTTGCTCAGCGCCAGTGCCAGAGGCTCTTTCGCGACACCACGCAGATGTTTCTTCGCTGCGCCTGCTTCAAATTCAGAAAAGTCTTCGAAGAAGTAACGCGACTGCTGTGCCAGTTCAACCAAAGTGTGGCAACGCTCACCCACCAGCTTAACAATGTCAGTCAGTGCCGGGCCATTGTCTTTGTTGATGCCCTGGTGATCAAAATGCCATTCCAGATGCTTAGCAACATGTTCAGGTGACGAGGTTTTGATGTAGTGGTTGTTCAGCCACAACAGTTTGTCAGTGTTAAACGCAGAGGCCGATTTAGAAATAGCATTCAGGCTGAACAGCTCAATCATCTCTTGCTGAGAGAAGATTTCCTGATCGCCATGACCCCAACCCAGGCGCACCAGGTAGTTGATCAGTGCTTCTGGCAGATAACCTTCGTCACGGTATTGCATTACAGACACCGCGCCATGACGTTTAGACAGTTTGGCGCCATCGTCGCCCAGGATCATTGCACAGTGAGCAAATGTCGGGATAGTCGCACCCATTGCTTTGTAGATGTTGATCTGACGAGGCGTGTTGTTGATATGGTCTTCACCACGGATGATGTGGGTAATGCCCATGTCTACGTCGTCAACAACAACACAGAAGTTGTACGTTGGCGAGCCGTCTGTACGACGAATGATCAGATCATCCAGCTGGTCGTTACGGATTTCGATACGGCCACGGATCTGGTCATCAAAGACCACACTGCCTTCTTTCGGGTTGCGGAAGCGGATAACACAAGGATCCCCCTCTTTTGCCGCTTCGTTGACCGCTTTGATCTTCGGATGGTTCGCATCGTAACGAGCCATCTCTTTGTTCGCTTCCTGCTCAGCACGAATTTCGTCCAGCAGCTCTTTTGAAGCGTAACATTTGTAAGCTTTGTCTTCGGCAAGAAGCTGTTCAACCACTTCATTGTAACGGTCAAAGCGCTTCGTCTGGTAGTAAGGACCTTCATCCCAATCCAGTCCAAGCCAGCTCATGCCTTCCAGAATGGCATCTACTGCTTCCTGAGTTGAACGCTCAAGGTCAGTATCTTCGATACGCAGTACAAATTCTCCGCCCTGACTTTTTGCATAAAGCCAAGAATACAGTGCGGTACGGGCACCACCTACGTGAAGAAAGCCAGTTGGGCTGGGAGCAAAACGAGTCTTAACCGTCATTATGATTTACCTTTGTCTGGAACTTCTGCTGAGAGTTCAGCATGCGCGAAATTTTGGCCAGTATTCTAGCACCCACAGCTCCCAGTCCACAACGTTGATTGGCATATTCAACTGCGCTTTAGCCCGGATGGACCTGAAAAGTTGCCCGTGACGAACAAAGCTTGACCTTGCCGCAAGGGGAAGGTTTATCCTGCTATTATTAAATATCGGAGGGGAAAACCATGAGTCATTTTACTTTAAGTTTATCGGGTTTAAATTGCATGGGCTGCGCACGTAAGCTTGAGCGCCGCATTAATGAAGATTTCAGCGCCGAGATTCAGACTCTCTCTCCGACCTTTATCGAACTCGATGTCGATGCATCGCTGGATCAAGTGCTTGATAGTGTCGAATCACTGGGCTATCAGGGCGCAGAGGCTCTCGAATTTGAGCTGCAAGGACTGAGCTGCGCGGGATGTGTGAACAAACTGACCAAACAGCTCGAACAGAGTAACCAGATTGCACGCCTGAAGGTAAGTAAAGACTCACTGTCACTCCGAACCACTTTAAGCGCAGATGACATCATCGCCAAAGTGGCTGAGGCGGGTTACCAGGCACAACTGACTGGCACAGCGGCAAGCTCTGAGACAGCCGCAGAAGTCAAGACAGACGCAGTCTCTCACACCGCCTCCGCTCCTGACTCTGACCAAGACACGCTGACAACGGCTGCCCAGTCTCAGCGTGACTCTATTACACCATCAGCACAGTCAAACGACAGGCAGGTCAGTACGCACTTACTAATCAAAGGCATGACCTGCGCCAGCTGCGTTTCGTCGGTGGAAAAAGCGCTGACCTCCGTTAGCGGTGTCGACCGCGCGCAAGTTAATCTGGCAGAACAGAGCGCACTGGTCATCGCAACCCAGGACGTCACCGCGCAATTAGTTGCCGCTGTGCAAAAAGCCGGTTATCAGGCTGAATCCGTCGATGACCCGGCCGAACAGCAGCAAAAACAGCAGGCGCAACTTGAGCAGGTGAAAAAAGAGCATCAACGCAGTGCTCTGGCCGGCCTGATGGTCGGTGTGCCACTTATGGCCTGGGGCGTGCTGGGCGGCAATATGATGATCCGGTCCGGCAGCGATCAGATCGCCTGGGGTATCATCGGCTTACTATGCCTGGCGTTACTCGCCACTGCCGGACGCAGCTTTTTCAGCAGCGCCTGGCAAGCACTAAAACATGGCCGCGCGACGATGGATACTCTGGTTGCACTTGGCACCGGCGCTGCCTGGTTTTATTCCGTTCTGGTGGTCGTATTTCCGGACTGGTTCCCGCCCGCTGCACGCCATGTCTACTTTGAGGCCACAGCAATGATCATTGGCCTGATTTCACTCGGTCATTACATCGAAACCAGTGCCAAAGCCCGGACGACCCAATCGTTACAAGCACTGATTAACCTGCAGCCACAACAAGCGACTCTGATTGAAGGCAACACCGAGCGCACGATCGCGGTTGCAGACATCAGCCAGGGTATGCAGTTGCGGATCAAACCCGGTGAAAAAGCTCCGGTGGACGGTAAAGTCCTCGAAGGCGATTCGTATATCGATGAGTCAATGCTAACCGGCGAACCGATCCCAGTACACAAATCCGCCGGCGATAATGTTTCCGCCGGAACCATTAACCAGGACGGCAGCCTGATCATCACCGCAACCGGGACAGGCTCGCAAACCATGCTGGCCAGAATTATTCAGATGGTACGTCAGGCACAAAGCAGTAAACCTTCAATCGCGAAAATGGCTGACCAAATTTCCGCGGTATTTGTACCGACCGTGGTCGCCATCGCTCTGCTGGCTGCCGCCATCTGGTTCTGGGCCGGTCCTGAACCTCGCGCCAGTTACATGCTGGTGATCGCCACCACGGTTCTGATTATCGCCTGTCCTTGTGCTCTTGGCCTTGCCACCCCACTGTCAGTGACCGTCGGAGTCGGTAAAGCCGCGGAAATGGGCATACTGATCCGTGATGCCAACGTACTGCAAAGCGCCAGCAAGATAGACACCGTGGTGTTTGATAAAACCGGCACCCTGACCGAAGGTAAGCCTGTCGTACAACAAGTGGTCACCTTGCAGGGCGAAGAGTCCGTGATGCTCAGTCTGGCTGTTGCGCTGGAGCAACATTCAGAACATCCACTGGCCAAAGCGATTATTGACTACGGCAAGCAGCATCAGGTTAAAGCGGCGGCCATCTCTCAATTTAATAATTTGCGAGGCCGCGGGCTGGAGGCGCAGTATCAAAATCAAAAAGTCCAGGTCGGGTCACTGGATCACTTCCAGCACAGCGGGATTAACCTCGACACAGCCCAGCAAACGCTGCAGGAATTTGCCCGTCAGGCCTGGACCCCCGTCGCCATTGCCTGTCAAGGACAGTTACTTGGACTTATCGCTATTGCTGACCCGATTAAGCAAAGCGCGCAGCAAGCCATACGCGCCCTCAACGAGATGAAGATTCATACCGTGATGCTGACCGGTGACCATCAAAGCGTGGCAGATGCGATTGCCAGAGAGCTTGGTATCCATCAGGTGATTGCCCAGGTGCTGCCGGATCAGAAAGCGCAGCAAATAGAGCAGTTGCAAAGTGAAGGCCGCCGTGTTGCCATGATTGGTGACGGCATCAATGATGCACCGGCATTAGCACAGGCAGATATCGGTATCGCGATGGGCAGCGGCAGTGATGTGGCCATAGAAAGCGCTCAGATGACGTTGCTTAACTCCTCACCACTGGCTGTCGTCAGCGCTATCGAACTGTCCCGGGCCACCGTGAAGAACATGAAACAAAACTTACTGGGAGCCTTTATTTACAATACATTAGGTATCCCGATTGCGGCCGGCGTGCTCTACCCTACGTTCGGCTTTTTGCTCAGTCCGGTGGTCGCAGGCGCAGCGATGGCGCTGTCTTCAATCACTGTGGTCAGTAATGCCAACCGACTGCGCTTGGTGAAAACTCGTTTTCATTCCTGAATACAAGAGGCAACTATGAATAAATACTCACTCGGACTTGCACTGTTGTTTGCGTTTTCCGGCCAGGCGTTAGCCACCGATGTCATCAACCATAAGTCCCCTTACTGTGGCTGCTGCGGCGAATGGGGCAAACATATGCAAGAGCACGGTTTTAATGTTAAAGAACAGCAGCACAACAATATGAATGACATTAAGCAGCAACTGGGGATCACTCCACAGTTAGCATCCTGCCATACGGCTGAAATCAATGGTTATGTGTTTGAAGGGCATATCCCGGCTGAAGATATCAAAGCGTTCCTTGCCAATCCGCCGAAAAATGCCAAGGGGCTGGCAGTACCCGGCATGCCTATGGGGTCTCCGGGCATGGAGTATGGCGATCAGAAAGATGCCTACGTGGTGTACGCCTTTAACGAACAAGGTCAAAGCTTCAAATACCGGCAATACCCCGCCAATCAGTAATGTTCAGCCTATCAGCCCTGCCTTGTGCAGGGCTTTACTTTATTGTGTATCCACATACTTTACGGGACAGGCACCATCACCTCGCTGAGTTTTGTTACCATTGGCCTGCCGCTGGTAAAGGCGAGTCTCCTCGTTAAGACATTAGTCTCCTCGTTAAGACAAGGATGTGTGTTCCGCGTAAAATAAAGGCGGTGTCCCGCTTAATAACAGTCATAACAAGTCGACCTTTACCTGCGGGTTCCGGTAAGGTAATTATATTCAAATACGCAAGGAATACGTTATGACAGGGATCTCCCGCATTATCGCCACATGCTGCCTGTTGGCCGCTTTCTCTCTTCAAGCCGAGCCTCTCTACTGGCAAGCCAGTAAAGGCGATCTTCAACTGACTATTTTCGGCTCGATTCACGTTGGCGAGCCGAAAATGTATCCCTTGCCGCAGCCTGTATACCAGGCTCTGCAGGACGCAGACGGCTTAATCGTTGAAGCCGATATTCGCGACAATCAACATATCCGCTACCCGAGCGGGCAACCGAGTGCTGAGCAAGTTTTATCGGATGAGCAGGTTTTTATGCTGGATAAGGTGGTTAAAGATCTGGGTCAAGACGGTAAAGTATTTCGCCAGCTTGCACCATGGAAAGCCGCTTTATCAATCCAGTTACTGCAACTGCAACAACTCGGCTTTCATCCGACGCAAGGCGTCGATGCCGTACTGATGGACAAAGCCATCAAAACCAATAAACCCATCGTGGCCCTGGAATCGGTCCAGTTTCAGGTTGATCTGCTCACCAAGCAACCCGATGCGGGTCAGGAGATGCTGACGGCCCTGCTTGACGACTGGGAAAAAAATCAGGCCATGACTGAATGCATGATCGACAGCTGGATTGCCGGCGACGCCGACAATCTAAATTCAATGGCACAGCTAACCGAGATGTCCCCTGAACTGGAACAAGCCATGGTGCAAAATCGCAATCGCGACTGGGCTGACAAGCTGGCCAGCGGCCAGTTGCTGCCCCAAAGTCAGGGTCAATATCTGATGGTAGTAGGAACCCTTCACCTGGTCGGCCAAGACAGCCTGCTGAGTATGCTGCAACAACGCGGCTTTACCGTACACAAACGCAATCATTCCCAAGCGGCAGATTGTCAGTTTTATTAAGTGAGTGAAGGTCTAGGGTCTAAAATTCAAACACACTAGCAACGAAAAAGCCCCGTCATTTCTGACGAGGCTTTAAATGTGGCCGGTGAATGAGGAATTCGACGCGGCTGGGCTTCCAGCCCCCGACCGCTATGCTATGAATTCTCATTTCAAATTCCAGAAAAACGAAAAAGCCCCGTCATTTCTGACGAGGCTTTAAATGTGGTCGGTGAATGAGGAATTCGACGCGGCTGGGCTTCCAGCCCCCGACCGCTATGCTATGAATTCTCATTTCAAATTCCAGAAAAACGAAAAAGCCCCGTCATTTCTGACGAGGCTCTAAATGTGGTCGGTGAATGAGGGATTCGACGCGGCTGGGCTTCCAGCCCCCGACCTCTATGCTATGAATTCTCATTTCAAATTCTAGAAAAACGAAAAAGCCCCGTCATTTCTGACGAGGCTTTAAATGTGGTCGGTGAAGAGGGATTCGAACCCCCGACCCTCTGGTCCCAAACCAGATGCGCTACCAAACTGCGCTATTCACCGGGAACGTTGTGTATAGTACGGATTCTGGTTTTTGGTGCAAGCCCTTTAGCAGACTTTTTTTGCATTTTTGCTTTGTTCGCTTAAAACTCAATCAAACACAAAAAAATGTGACTAAAAACACAGCAATATAAACATTGTCGCAACCTCTGCAACATCATTGATCCAGATCAGTGTCGTCTCCCCCAACAGATTTTACCTTAGTCCTGTCTTCGAACGCTTTGGAGGGAATACAGACTGACAGCTCAAGCTCCTATTGGGTAATGCAATTAGGAAAATTGTCTTGAAGCTCTGGGTCTGGTGCTGTTACCCAGCGATTCCTTTATTTGTCAAAGTCATGAACGACAAATCTCCTCACTAGATCGCTTAGCTGCTATTGCAAAATAGAATTTCGCTATGCACCGGAGTAGGTAACTTGTCTGCTCCGGTTTTTTATTATTAGTCGTTGATCACCCACACCATTCCGTTGGTATAATCCTGATATTCAATAATGATTTCGAGATGCGATTATGTCTCAGGATGATTTCGAACTGTTTCAGCAGATGATGGGAGACGTCAAACCCATCACACAAGACACCGCTGAACTGAAAAAGCACCACACCATCACCGAAGGTCAGCTGGCCAAGCGTGAAGCGGCCATGAGCCTGTCCGAAGACGACCCTGAGTATCTGTCGGTCGACTTCGCGCCGATGCTTAAACCAGACGATATCATTGAATTCAAACGTGACGGCGTCCAGGAAGGCGTTTTCCGCAAATTACGTCTGGGCAAATATCCGGTTCAGGCTCGCCTCGATCTGCATCGCAAAACGCTCAAACAAGCACGCGATGAAGTGGTCAACTTCCTCAGGCAGTGCATGCGCATGGATATCCGTACGGTGCTCATCGTACATGGCCGCGGTGAAAAGTCTAATCCGCCAGCCATGATGAAAAGTTATGTTGCTAATTGGCTCAATCAGATTCAGGACGTGCAATGCGCTCACTCAGCGCAGCGTTTCCATGGCGGCAGTGGCGCGGTCTACGTCCTGCTGAAAAAGAGCGCCGATAAAAAAAGTGAGAATCGCGAACGCCATCAGAAACGACTTGGCTAATCACGCTGACTTGCTACAATGCGCGCCAACTGAGCGTCGCTGAAACGCGCGCTTTAACGCTTTAACGTAGAGAATCTTTCCTCTGCCCCGCTTGCTGTGGCTAACGCTGTGCGAGCCCATTCCGTTGTGAAACGTCAGGAGAACTCATGTCGCAACCTATCGAAAAACGCCTCAACAAATTTATCAGTGAAACCGGCTTTTGTTCACGCCGTGAAGCAGACAAACTGATTGAACAGGGCCGCGTAACCATAAATGGCCAGTTGCCGGAGATGGGTACCAAAGTCACCGAAAACGATGACGTATGCATTGACGGTAAGCCTTTGCGCAGCAAAGAAAAACCGATTTATATTGCCCTTAACAAACCGACCGGTATCACTTGTACCACTGAGCGTGATATCCCAGGTAACATCGTGGATTTTATCGGTCACAAGAAACGTATTTTTCCGATTGGCCGCCTCGATAAACCCTCTGATGGTCTGATTTTTCTCACCAACGACGGTGATATCGTCAATAAAATTCTACGCGCCGGTAACAGTCATGAAAAAGAGTACGTGGTGCGGGTCGATAAACCAATCACACCTGAGTTCATCAAGCAGATGGCATCAGGGGTCAAGATCCTCGATACCGTGACTCTGCCATGTAAAGTCACTCAGGAAACCAAATTTTCGTTTCGTATCGTGTTGACTCAAGGACTTAACCGCCAAATTCGCCGTATGTGTGAAGCTCTGGGTTATGAAGTGTTCAAACTGCGCCGGGTACGCATCATGAATATTTCTCTGGATGGTATTCCGAACGGTAAATGGCGTTACCTAACCGATGCGGAGATTGCCGAGATTCTGGCTATGTGTGAAGGTTCGAGCAGTACGGAAGAAGCCTCACAAGTCGGCCATAATGGTCAGCGTATTCGTAAAGCGACGGATGCCAAGCTGTATGACAGCCGCGAAGAAAACCAGCATTCGAAAGCACGCCGTAACCCAAAAACGTTCCGCGGCCATAATGCCGATGAATACCGTCATGCACCGAACTCGAAAAAAGGCCAGCAGCGCCAGTCAGAGCGGTCGAACGGCAAGGCAGAACGCGACAACGCTAAGACTTACAGCGACAAAGCGCCTGCTGCACGTAAACCAAAAAGTTACGTTTCCAACACCTCTCATAAGCCTAATGTCACGCCACGCAAAGGTGGCACACTGAGCCTGAAAAAATAGTACCATCACGCCGAACACGATGATTTGCCAATAAAAAGGGAGCCACTGGCTCCCTTTTCAATTGATAACAAGCGCGTTAAAGCTTACTTAGTACCGAAGATCTTATCACCGGCATCACCCAGGCCTGGAACGATATAACCTTTATCATTAAGTTTCTTATCGATAGCCGCTGTGTACAGCTCAACATCCGGGTGCGCTTTTTCCAGAGCTTCAACACCTTCAGGCGCAGCCACCAGCACCAGAACTTTAATCTGGTTACAGCCTTTCTCTTTCAGAAGATCGATGGTTGCAATCATAGAACCACCGGTCGCCAGCATAGGATCGACCACCAGAGCAATACGCTCTTCCATGTTCGAGGCCAGCTTATTGAAATAAGGTACCGGCTCAAGTGTCTCTTCATCACGGTAAATACCGACTACGCTGATGCGTGCGCTCGGCATGTGCTCCAGAACGCCATCCATCATGCCCAGACCAGCACGCAGAATCGGCACTACCGTTACTTTTTTACCTTTAATTTGCTCTACTTCAACCGGGCCGTTCCAGCCTTCAATGGTGACTGTTTCAGTTTCAAAGTCAGCGGTGGCCTCATAAGTCAGCAGGCTGCCAACTTCGGTTGCTAACTCACGAAAACGTTTAGTGCTGATATCACCTTCTCGCATCAGGCCAATTTTATGTTTCACTAGAGGGTGTTTCACTTCAACAACTTTCATTTCCATCTCCGGCATAATTTAATCAAACTTTCCGATTATACACTGAAATTCTCCTTATGTTGACGTTTGTCCGGGATTTTTAGCGCTGTCATGGCCCGATTCAGCGCGCTTATTCCGCCCTTTAGCCCTTGTGCCACATAACCTTTGCCCCACAAGCCTGCCTCATCCAGGATCCGGTTCGAGGCGGAAAAATCAAATTTGGCGGAAAAATTTCAGGTTACAAAAATGGCAGAAAAAAACTGACGCAAACGTTTTCCTTTTTGTTTTAAGCCCTGTAGAATAACGCCGTTTTCATATCCAACTAGATCGAGGACTTTCCCCGTGAGCGGCAACAACACTTCTCTTAGCTACAAAGATGCTGGCGTAGATATCGATGCAGGCAACGCGCTTGTTGAACGAATTAAAGGTGCAGTAAAGCGTACTCGTCGCCCAGAGGTAATGGGTGGCATTGGTGGCTTTGGTGCATTGTGTGAACTCCCAACCAAATACAAACAACCGGTCCTGGTGTCAGGCACGGATGGTGTGGGTACCAAACTACGTCTTGCTTTGGATATGAAAAAGCATGACACCATTGGTATCGACCTGGTTGCGATGTGTGTAAACGACCTGATTGTACAAGGCGCTGAACCACTGTTTTTCCTTGACTACTATGCAACTGGTAAACTAGACGTGGATACCGCAGCCGACGTAGTATCCGGCATTGCTGACGGTTGTCTGCAAGCTGGCTGTGCCCTGATCGGTGGTGAAACTGCTGAAATGCCAGGCATGTACGAAGGTGAAGACTATGACGTGGCAGGTTTTTGTGTCGGTGTGGTCGAAAAAGAAGATATCATTGACGGCAGCAAAGTTGCCGCCGGCGACGCACTGATTGCTGTGGGCTCCAGCGGCCCTCACTCAAACGGCTACTCTCTGGTTCGTAAGATCCTGGAAGTATCCGGCGCTGACAAAAACGAGCTACTGGAAGGTAAAGCAATCGGCGAACACCTTCTGGAGCCAACCCGAATTTACATCAAATCAGGTTTAAAACTGATTGCTGAGCATGACATTCATGCGATTTCTCACATCACTGGTGGTGGTTTCTGGGAAAACATTCCTCGCGTACTGCCAGAAGGCACTAAAGCGGTTATCGACGGCAAGAGCTGGGAATGGCCTGCAATCTTCACATGGCTGCAACAGCAGGGCAATGTAAACACTCACGAAATGTACCGTACATTTAACTGTGGTGTCGGCCTTGTGATTGCACTGCCAAAAGATCAGGCTCAGGCTGCGGTAGAACTGCTGCAGCAAGAAGGTGAAACCGCATGGGTTATTGGTGAAATCGCCGCTGCTCAGGAAAATGAAGAGCAAGTAGAGATCAAATAATCAATGAAAAGTATTGTTGTTTTAGTTTCAGGAAATGGTACCAATTTACAAGCGATCATCGATGCTTGTGAAACAAGTATTGGCGATGGCAAAGTAACGGCTGTTTTTTCAAACAAAGCAACTGCTTATGGCTTAGAACGGGCTAAAAAAGCAGGTGCGGCTGCAGTGTTTGTCGATCCAAAAGCGTTTGAAACGCGTGATGCATTCGATCACGCCCTGATGCAACAGATCGATGAATATCAGCCGGACCTGATAGTTCTGGCCGGTTACATGCGAATTCTGAGCAGTGAATTCGTGCGCCATTACATGGGGCGCATGATCAATATTCACCCGTCACTGTTGCCGAAATACCCGGGGTTGAACACCTATCAACGCGCTATCCATGCCGGTGATGAAGAGCACGGTACCAGTGTTCATTTCGTTACCGAGCAACTTGATGGTGGCCCGGTGATTCTGCAAGCCAGTGTACCCATCTACGATGAAGATACGGTGGATAGCCTGACCAAACGCGTTCAGGAGCAGGAATACCGCATCTACCCACTGGTGACCCAGTGGTTTGTTGAAGGACGCCTAGAGATGAAAGACGGTAAAGCCTATCTTGATGGTAATCCGCTCGGCATCCACGGCCATCCTGACCAGTAACCGTCTGCGTCCGGGACAAAGTTGACAACAAAAAAGGGTTGATAGCATATCAACCCTTTTTATTTGTCCCAACCCGCCCCAACGACTGGCAGATGCCGGGGCTACGCCAATGGCGCTTTCGGCGACTGGTCTCCCGGTTTACCCGGTACAAACTCAACATCCGCCAGTTGCTCAACATTGGTTGCAATCAGCTCGCCACAATGGAACAGGTTATACTCTCCGGGCTTCATGCGTTGCCAGATTTCATTCATGGTCAATGGCTGAGTCGCGATCACCGATACCACGTCATTCGGTGTGGTCTCTTCCTGGAAATTGACTTCAACATCTTCATCGATCAACGCAGCATGTCCAAATGGCGCGCGACGGGTAATCCAGTATAAGTGGTTAGTGCAATAGCTCATCACGTAGTCGCCATCGGACAACAGCATGTTAAACACGCCTTTGGCACGTAACTGGTCACATAGCGTAGCAATGTAGGCAAATACTTCGGTCATATCCTCAGGGATCTGCGGATAACGATGCTCCAGCTCATCTAGCAGCCAGCAAAAGGCAACTTCACTATCTGTCTCACCGACCGGGCGATGGCGACCGGAAATCAGATGCTGATAATCCGTCAGCTGACCATTATGAGCAAACGTCCAGTAGCGCCCCCATAATTCACGAGTAAACGGGTGGGTGTTCTCCAGGTTCACAGCACCGCGATTTGCCTGACGAATATGGCTGATCACCGCGCAGCTTTTGATCGGGTAATTCTGAACCAGTTCCGCAATTTTTGACTGACAGCTTGGGCTGGGATCTTTAAAGGTCCGAAAGCCTTTACCTTCATAAAAGGTGATTCCCCACCCGTCACGATGCGGGCCGGTACGTCCGCCACGCTGCATCAGGCCGGTAAAACTAAAACAGATATCGGTTGGCACATTAGCGCTCATGCCGAGCAATTCACACATGGTTTAAACCACTCCTCTTTAAACCACACTTCACCTTTCAGCTATCCCAGAGTCCCGGGCCGCAGCCCGGGGTTCTTGATTACGCCATCTCTTTTTCAATCAACTGAATGACAATGTGGATAATCTTAATATGTACTTCCTGGATACGGTCTGCATAGCCAAAGTGAGGAACGCGGATTTCCACGTCGGCCACACCGGCCATTTTACCGCCGTCTTTACCGGTCAGAGCGATGGTTTTCATGCCTTTCGCTTGTGCCGCTTCCATCGCTTTGAGGATGTTGCCAGAATTACCGGACGTCGACAGACCAAACAACACATCCCCTTTAGTACCGACCGCTTCAACATAGCGCGAGAACACGAAATCGTAGCCAAAATCATTGCTCACACAAGACAGGTGGCTTGGATCTGAAATGGCAATACCAGGGTAACCCGGGCGATTCTCACGGTAACGACCGGTCAACTCTTCAGCAAAGTGCATGGCATCGCAGTGTGAGCCACCGTTACCACATGACAGTACTTTACCCCCCTGTTTAAAGGAGTCAGCGATCAGTTTCGCTGCGGCTTCAATCTGAGCCAGATTGTGCTCGTCGCTCAGAAACTTGTTCAGAACATCGGCCGCTTCAGTTAATTCACTTCTAATCAGATCCTGGTACATAGGTATATTCTCTTTATTACGCTGCTGGCAGACAAACTCTCTACAAACCGGAGAGTTTCGTTACCGATGAGTTTACCCAAACGATTTCCTCTGTCGAGAGTTAGCCTGCAAGATTTGCCACATTCAGCGTAAATCGCCTCCTGTTACCCGGGCTTGATCCAAAATTTAGAAGCATTACTCCATTCAGATCACTTTTAAGTATTGCAGGGTTTTACATTTTATTAATATTTCGCTTACACTTAACTGGTAAGACCAGAATAAAACCTCATCGAACACTCCGGTCTGAATAAGGATAAAAATATGGAAATCTTGCTCTCTGTCTGTGGGTTGATGGTTGTTCTCGGCGGCTGCCTCTATCATCGTAGCTCACTCATTACTGCCTTAGCCGCCCTAACCGTTACCCTACTCGTCCTCACGCTGTTTGGTCCTCTGGGTCTCATCAGTTGGGCGCTGTATCTGGCTGCGGTTGTCCTACTGGCAATCCCTGCCGTCCGCCAGTCTGTCGTATCGCGCAAAGCGTTGGCCGGCTTTAAAAAAGTTCTGCCGGCCATGTCGCAAACGGAAAAAGAAGCCTTGGACGCTGGTACGGTATGGTGGGAAGCCGAGTTATTTAAAGGTAAACCCGACTGGCAGCAGATGCATCGTATCAAGGCGCCTGAACTGTCGGCCGAAGAGCAGGCATTTCTCGATGGGCCGGTCAATGAAGTCTGCGCCATGGTCAGTGACTACCAGGTCACCCATGAACTGGCCGACCTGCCGCCGCAGGTGTGGCAGTACCTTAAAGAACATAAATTCTTCGCCATGATCATCAAGAAGCAATATGGCGGTCTGGAGTTTTCCGCTTACGCACAAAGCTTGGTGCTGCAAAAACTGACCGGTGTGTCAGGGGTTCTTTCCTCAACCGTTGGCGTCCCTAACTCCCTGGGACCCGGTGAGCTGTTGCAACATTACGGCACCACAGAGCAAAAAGAATACTACCTGCCACGCCTGGCTGAAGGTCGCGAAATCCCCTGCTTTGCTCTGACCAGCCCAGAGGCCGGTTCCGATGCCGGTTCAATTCCGGATTTCGGTATCGTCTGTCACGGTGAATG
The DNA here is from genome assembly GCF_019226825.1 of Vibrio ostreae. Classification (NCBI taxonomy): domain Bacteria; kingdom Pseudomonadati; phylum Pseudomonadota; class Gammaproteobacteria; order Vibrionales; family Vibrionaceae; genus Vibrio; species Vibrio ostreae. Next base: position 132,142 of record NZ_CP076643.1, on the reverse strand, counting down.
GCAAGGCAAACAGGTTTTGGGTATGCGCCTAACCTGGAACAAGCGCTATATCACTCTTGCTCCGGTCGCAACCGTCCTTGGCCTGGCGTTTAAACTGCGCGATCCGGACGGCCTGTTAGGCGACAAAGAAGAAGTGGGCATCACCTGTGCCCTGATCCCAACCGACCTGCCCGGCGTGGAAATTGGCAACCGTCATTTCCCGCTCAACGTTCCGTTCCAGAACGGACCGACCCGTGCCAGTGATCTGTTTGTGCCGCTCGATTTCATTATCGGGGGGCCGCAAATGGCCGGACAGGGCTGGCGTATGCTGGTGGAATGTCTGTCGGTCGGACGCGGCATTACCCTGCCATCCAACTCAACCGGAGGCACCAAAACCGCAGCACTGGCGACCGGTGCTTACGCCCGTATCCGCCGTCAATTCAAACAGCCTATCGGACAGATGGAAGGTATCGAAGAGCCGCTGGCCCGTTTGGCAGGTAATGCTTATGTGATGGATGCCGCCAGCAACATGACCGTTGCTGCCATCGATAGCGGGGAAAAACCTTCGGTGATCTCGGCCATCGTTAAATATCACTGCACCCATCGTGGTCAGCGTGCCATTATCGATGCGATGGACATCGTGGGCGGTAAAGGGATCTGTCTTGGCCCCTCTAACTTCCTAGCACGCGGATATCAGGGCGCCCCGATTGCCATTACTGTCGAAGGGGCCAATATTCTGACCCGCTCGATGATTATTTTTGGTCAGGGTGCGATCCGTTGTCATCCGTATGTTCTACAGGAAATGGCAGCGGCGTATTCCGATCAGCCGGACGCTTTAGCCCAATTTGATAAGGCTCTGGCCGGGCATGTCAGCTTTACCCTCAGCAACCTGGTACGCAGTATCTGGTTTGGTCTGAGCGATGGACGCGGCTCACAGGCTCCGGTCCGGGATGCGACCCAACGTTACTATCAACAACTCAACCGCTACAGTGCCAACCTGGCGCTGCTGGCTGATATTTCCATGGCAGTGCTCGGTGGCTCACTGAAACGTAAAGAGCGCCTGTCAGCCCGACTGGGGGATATTCTCAGTCAGCTTTACCTCAGCTCTGCAACCCTGAAACGGTTTGACAATGACGGCCGGCCAGTGGAAGACCTGCCTCTGGTGCACTGGGGACTGCAAGACAGTATGCAGCAGGCAGAAGTGGCTATCGATGAGTTCCTGGCCAACTTCCCGAACCGCCTGCTGGGCAGAGTACTGCGAATGCTGATCCTGCCATTTGGCCGGGTGCGTCAAGTGCCCAGTGACAAGCTCGACAGTCAGGTGGCGCAAATTGTGCAAACACCGAGTGCCACCCGTGACCGCCTGGGCCGCAATCAGTACCTGGAGCCGAGCGAGCATAACCCGGCCGGAAAAATTGAGCTGGCTTTGCGGGTGATACTCGACGCTGAGCCACTGTTTGATAAAGTGTGCCAGGCGCTCAACCAGCGTCGTCCATTCACCGGCCTGGATGAAGTGGCCAAACTGGGACTGCAGCATAATATCCTGACGCCGGAACAGGCAAAACACCTCAGCGAAGCTGAAGCGCACCGTCTGGCCACCATCAATGTGGATGATTTCGCACCGCAGGAGCTGGCCGCAGAGAAAACCTCGCCGCAGCTGGGTGATGCCGCCTGAGACGTAGCTCAGCCTGAAACCGTCGGCAGCTAACAGCAAAGTATCAATCCCAACAGGAGGCCAAAGCCTCCTGTTTTTTCTTATCGTGCTTTTCGCCGGCTGATAAGCCGCTTCGCTTAATTTACTGGTCGTTTACGCTATCACAGCTAAGTGAATCACTTAGCTGCGGCCTGGGCTATTTTTTCGGCACATTGAGCTGCATCTCCGGTTTTGGCTCCCTGCCAACGCGCAATTTGCGCATCACAAACCAACCGACCACAATCAGCAGCAAAACCAACAGGTTACCCACCACAATGTAGATGATGCTGCGCTGGCGCGCCTCTTCACGCATCTGAATCACAAGACGTTCCTGCTCTATTTTACGCTTCGCGGCCGCTTCCTCTTCCTGTAAGCGGCGGGTCGCCGCTAAATCAATCCCTTTAACAACGCTGTAGGTATGCAGGCCAATCGGGAAGTAGAGCTCACGCTGACTGGCCAAATCCGTCGCATACAACTTGGCTTGCCAGGAATAGTTACCGACCTTTTCACGGTTAGGAATCATCAGCGTCACCTTCAGTGCATCTTTCGCAGCCACTCCTTCGGCGAGAAACTGCTCTTGGTCAGCATTGAAATGCTCCACATGCGCAGCCAGCGATCCCGGCTCAATCATACCCTGCTCGCCGCTGACCACCAGTTGGTGCGGTTGGCCATCCTCTCGAGACTGGATAAAAGTGGTGGTCACCGGTGACGGATACACCAGCACTGCCTGTTCCTGAGCTCGCAGGAAAACGCCGTTGCCGGAAGTGATTCGTACCCGGTACTTACCCGGGTCGGGTGAAATCGGCAGCGAGACCGTAAATACGCCATCGCCAGGCTTCTCATCCAGCCCCTGTCCGTCATCAGCAAATTCGCCAATTACGGTCGGTAGCGGGCGGGCTTCTTTGAGCAACGACTCTTCATTTTCGATGTACTTGGTAAAGGTCACTTTCAGATTCACGCGGTCCAAAAAGTCCCTCAACAGCAGAGGCTTACCATCAGAAGTCAGGCGGGCAGTAAACTTGATCTCCTCCCCTGATAAACCCGGTTCGGAAACACATCCGAGCTGAGCTGAAGGTGGGAAATAAGCTTGATATTATTCCTCGGCGATACCTTCCCCACCGCCTGCCAGGGGCCCGGCATCGGATGATCAATGGAGATGATGTCCATGGAAGGTTCTTCGTACCAGCGTACGTTGTCCGGCTTACGCCAGGCGTAATACTTTTTACCATCCGGACGCACCAGTACCACTGGCTGAGAATTGTTTTCACGGTAGATCACAAAGGTGATCTGAGAAATAGTCGGATCGACCCGAAACCGGTTATCCAGCAAAGACAGGGTTGACTCATCGCTGGCAAATGCACTGACACCAAACAGTAATCCGAATAATACCAACCCTATTCTAAACATAGATTCTCCCTACTGGCGCCAGAGGCACGCCCCATTTTTTTCAACAAGATCCAGACGTTCCTGGTGTGCCTGTATTTCATCGGCCGTCGCACGCAAAACCTTTAGCGCTTTTCGACTTTCACTGACCCGTTTGATGTTATCGCCACCAGCGCCATTTTCCTGTGACCCGGCAGAGAATTGCAGCGACGTCTGGCCACCGGTCATCAGCAGATAAACATCAGCCAAAATCTCGGCATCGAGCAATGCCCCGTGCAGAGTACGGTGTGAGTTATCAATACCGTAGCGCTCACACAGAATATCCAGGTTGTTACGTTTGCCCGGGAAGATTTTCTTCGCCATAGCCAGCGTATCGGTTATCTGGCAGTACTGCTCGGTTTTACCAATCGAAGCATTGAGTTTGCTGAACTCATAATCCATAAAGCCGACGTCGAAGGGCGCGTTGTGTGCGACCAACTGAGCGCCTTTGATAAAGTCGAGAAACTCATCATGCACATCTTTATATTCCGGCTTATCCACCAGAAATTCATCGGTAATACCATGCACTTCCACCGCTTCAGCCTGAATCTCGCGATCCGGTTTGAGGTAAACATGGAAATGACGACCGGTCAGCTTGCGGTTGATGATCTCCACCGCACCGATTTCGATGATCCTGTGCCCTTCGTAATGAGGACCGCCTTCAAGGTTCATACCTGTGGTTTCGGTATCGAGAACCACAATGCGACCGTAATCAGAATTGTTGCTAGTATTCATGAGGATTTATATGTCAGACTATGCCAATTGTGTGCCAAACCCAATAGTATCAAATCATGAAGAAACAGGTGGAAATTTTCACTGACGGTTCTTGTTTAGGCAATCCGGGCCCGGGTGGCTACGGGGTCGTTATGCGCTATAAACAAGTGGAAAAAACCCTTGCCAAAGGTTATCGCCTCACCACCAATAACCGGATGGAAATGCTGGCGGCCGTGGTCGCGCTGCAAACCCTGAAAGAGCCCTGCGAGGTGCAACTGACCACCGACAGCCAGTATGTGCGTCAGGGCATCACCCAGTGGATTCATAACTGGAAAAAGCGCGGCTGGAAAACGGCCGATAAAAAACCGGTTAAAAATGCCGATTTATGGCAGGCACTGGACAAAGAAACCGCCCGCCATAAAGTGGAATGGCACTGGGTAAAAGGCCATGCCGGTCACCGCGAAAACGAAATGTGCGACGAACTGGCACGCACTGCGGCTGAAAATCCAACCGAAGAAGATACCGGTTATCAACCAAGCTGATGTTGCAGATCGGTTGATGCACCTCATATTACCGGGCTAAGCGTTGTCGAATTCGATGTTTGAGGTAGAAACGACTCAGGCGTTACTTCTGCTCAGACATCTGTTTGGACTGAGACTTAACCCGGTAATTGACTCCGACTGGTGACAAACGACGTTTGAAGCGCCAGTGGGGCTTAATCGGCTTAAGCGGATAGGTACGCTTGCGCGCCACGATGAAATACAGACTGCCAAAGGCACGCCCGTAGTCACCAAGGCCGTTTTCCAGCCAGGTCCATAGCGGACGATATTTCAGCATCGGAAACAACGCATACTGATCGCACTCAACCACCTGATAATTAAGCACCCCAAGCCAATCTTTAATCCGGTTTGGAGTAAACATACGTCCACTCCACGGCAGGCTGCGCTTACGCCAAGGCAAAAAACTGGCCAGCCCGGTCAGGCTGAGCGGGTTAAAGCCAGTCAGAATGATGTAGCCATCATCAATCAAAACCCGGTCTACCTCACGTAACATCCGGTGCGGGTCGTTACAGTAGTCCAGTTGATGGGTCACAATCACGGCATCAATACTGCGTTCCAAAAATGGTAATTCACCACTGTCGGCGATCACATTATGCAATGGGTTCTGGATATCGAGATGAACTTGGTGTTGAATATTACAGTTACAACTGGCAAGTTCGCAGCTCAAGCCACCCAGTTTCAACATATGATAGCCAAACAGTTTCGGGCACCACTCATCAAGCCGGGTTTGAATCGACTCACAGACCCACTGGCCATTTTTCATTTGAGACCACGAATGCGGTGTCTCAAGTTTTTTTTCACTGCGTGCTGGTTTCATTGCTAACTCGCTTCACCAAGGTGACTGGAGATAACTCATGTTACATATCAAAAGCATACCCGCATTTAATGATAATTACATCTGGCTGATTAAAAATAGCGATCAGCGTTGTGCGGTGGTCGATCCGGGCGATGCCGCCCCGGTGCTTGCCTACCTGGCTCAGCATGAACTGGTTCTGGATGCCATCCTTATCACCCACCACCACCATGACCACATTGGCGGAGTGCCTGAACTGGTGCGTCAGTTTCCACACGTTGATGTCGTCGGCCCATCCAAAGAGCCGATTCCGACCCTGACCCACCCGGTCGACGGCGGCGATCAAATTGAACTGTTTGATGAACGTTTTATGGTGCTTGATTTACCGGGCCATACGCTGGGCCATATCGGTTATGTGGGCGACGGCAAGCTGTTTTGTGGTGACGTGCTGTTTTCTGCCGGCTGCGGACGGGTGTTTGAAGGCACGATGGAACAGATGTTCACTTCACTGAACAAACTCACCAGCCTGCCGGATGAAACCGAGGTGTACTGCGCACACGAATACACCGCCAGTAACATCGCTTTTGCCATGGCCGTCGAGCCCGATAACGAACAGTTACAAATTTATCGTGATGAAGTCATCCGTCTGCGCGGCCAAGGCAAATCGACCCTGCCGACCACCCTGCAACGGGAGAAATGGGTCAATCCTTTCTTGCGCACACAGGCTTCAAGCGTCATGAAGTCAGTGACCAATCGTACCGAGCAAACGGATGCGTTGTCGGTATTTAGCGCATTACGTGAATGGAAGAACGAATTTTGACGTATTCTTGCTTGTCACGGGATTAATACGGAAAGTATTATCAGCAGCCAACGATAAAAAAGGCTGTCTTACATGCGAGTACAATTCAGCTGGGTAATTGCACTGCTACTTGCCGGATGCCAAACTACCCAGCCTTTGAGTCAAGATACATCAGAAAACAGGGAAAAGAGCACAGCATCTGCCCAGATGACCGTGCCGCCAGCCCCATCCAAAACGACGCTAAAAGCCCCTAAGGTGGTTCCCCCCTCAGGAGCAGGATGACGTGTGGCAGCGCATCGCTATGCAGCTGTCGCTGCCGATTCCGGATGATGAAACCGTCAACTACTACCGCACCTGGTATCTCAAACATCCGGGCCATTTAGCGATTGTCGCCGAGCGGGCCAAACCTTTCCTGCATTTAATTACCGAGAAAATCGAACAGCGTCATCTGCCACTCGAACTGGCTCTGCTGCCCGTGGTGGAAAGCTCATTCGATGCATTTGCTTACTCCCACGGCAGTGCGGCCGGGCTGTGGCAGTTTATCCCCGCGACCGGCAAGATGTACGGCCTGAAACAAAATTTCTGGTACGACGGACGCCGGGACGTAGATGCTGCCACCGACGCGGCACTGGATTACCTGACCGTGCTGGGTAAGCGCTTTGATGGCAACTGGTATAACGCGATCGCTGCGTATAACAGTGGCGGCGGCCGGGTGTCTCAGGCGATGCGTAAAAACGTCCGTCATGGCAAGCCGACCGATTTCTTCTCACTTGATCTGCCGAAAGAAACCAGCGGTTATGTGCCTAAATTACTGGCTCTGGCTGATATCATCGCCAACCAGGAAAAATACGGTATCGAGCTGCCGCCGATTGCCAACCAACCGGTACTGAAGCTGGTTGATCCGAAAGAGCAGCTCGACCTCGCGATTGCGGCCCAGTATGCCGGTATCAGCGTCAAAGAACTGCAAAGCTATAACCCGGCGTTTAACCAGTGGGCCACGGCGCCCAACGGGCCGCATCAACTGCTGATCCCGGTCGATAAAGTCACGCGCTTTGAGCAGCAAGTGGCGGCCAATAAAGGCAAAGGGATGAAACTGATTCGTTATCAGGTGAAAAGCGGTGATACCCTGAGCGTGATAGCCAATCGCTATAACACCACCACCAAAGTTCTGCAAACCGCCAATAGCCTGTCCGGCACCTCGATTCGCGTCGGCCAACACCTGATGGTGCCGACGTCAGTCAAAGATGAAAAAGCGTATGCGTTGAGTGCCAGCAACCGTCTGGCCAAGACTCAGTCTTTGGCCCGCGGCCAGTACAAGCTGACCCATACCGTGCATTCCGGCGAGAGCCTGTGGACCATCGCACGAGCAAACAATGTGTCGCATCAGGCACTAGCCAAATGGAATGGCATGGGCCCGCGCGATACCTTACGGGTGGGACAAAAACTGGTGATCTGGAAAGACAGCAGCGACGGCGCCATCATCCGCACCGTATTTTATCAGGTGCGCAGTGGTGACACTCTGAGTGGCATCGCTTCGCGCTTCAGTGTCAAAACACGCGATATTGTGCAGTGGAATGAACTGTCAAATCAGAAATACCTGCGTCCGGGCCAGAAACTGAAATTGTATGTCGATGTTACTAAGGTTACGGTATGACACCTTCAGGTAATCCTTTGATCATGCTGGTGGATATTTTCCGTTCACCGAGCGACTGTTTTGCCGCCCTCTACCAGCGCAGTCTGTGGGGCTGGCAAACCTATCTGGTGTTAATGATTACGCCGTTTCTGTTCTGGGGGGCGTACTTCGATAACGTTAACTTTGAGTGGCTGAGACAGGCTCTGCAAGCACAGCTGACCAGCGCCAGTCCGACGCAGCTGGAATTGCTGCAGCCTGATCCCCTGATGGCCAGTGAAATCATCAGCGATCTGGTGGGGCGGACTCTGACCATTCTGACCCTGGCATTGTGGTTTCGTCTGGCAACAAAACCCGTCGCGCCACAGATGGGCTACTGGAAATGGTTTGCCGCCAGCAGCGTGGTGCTGTTTCCGGCCGTCATTGGTGATTTAGCCAGTTACGTCAGTCTGTTACTTAAGCACGGTCAAGTGATGAACTACGCCGCCGACCTCAATAGCCTCAATGGCCTGATTAAACTGCCACTGACCAGCGACTGGGCTCAGTTTGCCGGCGCTTTCCCGCTGCTGCTGCCCTGGTATATCGTGCTGGGCTATACCGCGGTCGGCACCTGGACTCAGCTTGAACGCGGTCAGGTGCTGGTGATTGCAACTCTGCCCTGGCTGGCGTTTTACCTGATCTGGGCCCTATTTATCGGCTTAAGTTAATCCTTATTGCCGCCCTTTACTCGCTCAAGGTAAATGTCACCAGCAAAGGGTTATGATCAGAGGCGTCCGAAACGGGCGCCTCTGCCGTTTTCAGACTGAGCTGTTTAAAAAACACGTGATCGAGTGGCAAACCGTTAATAAAACGGACCCGTTGATCGGGATTAAAGTGCACTTCCTGTAACCCGTTTGCCGTCATTGCCTGACTGAGCCATGCCGTCCGCTCCTCACTCCAGCTGTTAAAATCACCGGCGACGATAACCGGCCCCTGATGCTGCTGAAGCTGACCGAGCAGTTGCTCAATCTGAGCCTGATACTCTGCGGTACCTAAGGTAAAGTTAATCGCATGCAAATTGACCAGGGCCAGGCTCTGGCCTGAGCTGAGTGGATACAGGGCGTATAAGGCTGATTTAGGCAGCCTTAACCAGGGTTCCAGCGCGGTAAAGGCGCACACCTGTTGCGGCGCTACACGTGCAGCATTCAGCACGCCCGCTGGCTCGCCAAGTACCTCAAACGCATTGACCTGATTGGCCTGCCAGCGCTTTTGCTGCAACCAGGCATGCAATTCACCGCTCATACTCGCCTCCTGCAACAGGAGTAAATTCGCATTCGCACTCAACTCCTGCAACACCGGTTGCCATTCTGGCCGGTTCTGCTTGTAAATGTTCCATACCACCAGTTTCAGCGTACCATTCTGGTCGAGATAATCGTGGGCCGGGTACTGAGAGCATTGCTGTGGCAACGCTTCGGTAAGGGGATCAGCTTGGGTTAACTGTGGCTTATCTGGCACTGAAAACAGGACTGCAAAGCTGCCTGGCACCAGCAAAACAGCCAGCAGCAGCCCCCAGACTACAAGGCGTTTTTTCATCACAATTGATCCTGTCAGACATTAGCAGCACCATAGCACTGCGCAAATCACGCGACAAGCCTGCACGGCTCTCAGTGCACTTTACGCACATTTCACGGGCAAAAAAATAAGGAGCCTGAGCTCCTTATTCAACGATTCAAGTAAGCATGACATTTACCCGCAGGGGTTAAACCGCGTCTTCGTCTTCTTCGCCAGTACGGATACGCACAACGCGCTCCACTTCAGTAATGAAGATCTTACCATCACCAATTTTGCCGGTTTGAGCGGTTTCGATGATGGTTTCAACACAACGGTCTGCTACATCTTCTGTCACGACAATTTCCAGTTTCACTTTCGGCAGGAAATCGACCATGTACTCAGCGCCGCGGTACAGCTCGGTATGGCCTTTCTGACGGCCAAACCCTTTCACTTCAGAGACCGTCATACCGGTAATACCGACTTCAGCCAGAGCTTCACGAACATCATCGAGTTTAAATGGCTTGATAATGGCTTCGATTTTTTTCATGTTCATCCCTTAAACTTCTCTTTGATAGCAATATTATCTGCTAGCCGTTGTAAACAATCAATAAAAAGCCCGAGCGAAGCTCGGGCTGTGTCTCAAACTGAGGGATAGATACCATTACAGGCTGGCGTAATAAGCCGCCAGGTTGGCAATATCCGCATCGCTCAGCATCGATGCCTGAGGCTGCATAATCATAGCATTGCCGCCAGTACGCTCTTTGTTTTTGTATGCATTCAGTGCATTGATGATGTATTGCTCGCTCTGTCCTTTCAGGTTCGGATAGCCCGGAATTACCGCAATACCATCTGCGCCGTGACACGCTGCGCACACTGACGCTTTGGTTTTTCCTGCCGCTGCATCACCGGCAGCCAATGCATTGCCCGCCAGCAGGCTCAAACCTAACATCATTCCCATAGTAATTTTCTTCATTGCTTGCCCTTCTTTCCATATTGTTATTTGTATTGCTCGATACGATGTTGTGACATAAAGGGATTACTGTTGCCAGAGCAGTTCAGCATCGGTACCACTGAAATCACGCTCCACAAACAGACCGGCCACAGCAACAACCTGTTGCTGATACATAAGTATTGGTATCCTCCGTCGCTGCCAACTCGGAATCTGATACTCCTGAAACAGCTTTTTCAGTTTGCGTGACCCGGCTCTTCCTACCGGACAGGCTGATAATCCCTGTGGCTCAAAAATAACCCGTAAATGCTCCGGTTCGGCGGGAATACGCAAGTTACCCCCAGGTGCAACACGTAGCACAAGTTGCCCTATATCATCCGGTAAATCAAGTACCTGGTCGGGCTTAATCTGCCGACTCCAGGCAGAGACATCGGCCTGCAGGCCAACACAATATAAACGGCGATTAAAACGCCGGATATGATGCAGCCCTAATTTTAGCTTAGGATTCGCATCCTGCTCGGCCTGCGCCACTTCATCCCAGATGATATCTGTCTGGATGCGGCTTGGCATATTCACCCCATGTCGGTCCAGCCAGGCGCGCAGCAATTGCCGCCGCACCGCAGCACTGTGTCTGGTCAGGCTTTCAATAGCCAGGCTTCCGTCGGCCTGCACCGCTTGCAGCAGAGCATCGGCGAGTAATTCGGCCAGTACGCTTTCCTGCTCGGCACACAGCTCAGCACTGCGCTGCACCGCCTGGCGAATCGAGGGCCAGCGCTGAGTGAGCAGCGGCGTCACCTCATGACGGAGAAAATTACGCTCATAGCGGGTATCGAGATTACTCTCATCTTCGACCCAGGCTAACTGCTGCTGCGCAGCAAACGCTTCTATATCGCTCCTGGCGACAGTGAGCAGAGGTCTCAGCAACCGGCCTTGGCCAAAAACAGCACTGCGCGGCATTGAAGCCAGTCCTTTCGGACCGCTACCGCGCTTAAGTGCCAGTAAGAAGGTTTCCAGTTGATCATCACTGTGCTGGCCCAGCAGCAGACAACTGTGTTGGTCAATATACCCGGCCAGCGCCGTATAGCGCGCCTCGCGCGCCAGCTGTTCAATACTGTCACCCTGGGTTGTATCGAGGTTGACCCGCTCAACGCGTAAGGGAACCGCTAACACATCACACCAAGCCTGGCACTGCTCAGCCCACTGATCGGCATTAGCACTGAGGCCATGATGCACATGCACCGCTGAGATGAGGATGCCGTGCTGCGAGCGGTAACGTGCCAGCAGTTCCAGCATGACCCGCGAGTCAACGCCACCACTCAACGCGAGCACATAGTGCCGGGCCGGATGCTGACTCAGGGAATGACTGAAATGAGCGTATAAATCCATCATGACTCTTTAATCGAACAGGGAAAGCAAAGCGTGTGTCTCTGCTCCAGTATATACACAAAGCCACGCTCAGGCAGCATAAGCCACCAGGTTATTTGATTGACTTAAAAGCAAAAAGGCCGGACTGAGTCCGACCTTTTGTCATTATTGCCCCGAGCAGGATGCTCATCAGGCGTAATCGTAGCTAATCAGCAGTAACCGTAGCTCATCAGACGCTGGTAGCGGCGCTCAAGCAGAGACTCTTGATCCAGCTTTTCCAGATCTTCCAGCTGACGCAACAGCGTCGCTTTCATGTTAGCAGCGGTCTTGACGTGGTCACGATGCGCGCCACCCAGTGGCTCTTCAATGATTTCATCAATCAGCTCAAGCTCTTTCAGACGAGGAGCAACCAGGCCCATCGCTTCTGCAGCCTGAGGGGCTTTGTCTGAATCACGCCACAGAATCGAGGCACAACCTTCTGGTGAAATCACCGAGTACGTTGAATATTGCAGCATGTTGACGTAGTCACCGACACCGATTGCCAGTGCGCCACCTGAACCACCTTCACCGACAACGTTACAGATAACCGGTACCGTCAGGCCTGCCATCACTTTGAGGTTTTTCGCAATCGCTTCAGACTGGCCACGCTCTTCTGCGCCCACGCCAGGGTACGCACCTGCTGTATCGATGAAGGTGATGATTGGCATGTTGAAACGCTCAGCCATCTCCATCAGACGCAGCGCTTTACGGTAACCTTCCGGTTTTGGCATACCGAAGTTACGTTTCACTTTTTCACGCGTCTCACGACCTTTCTGGTGACCAATCACCATCACCGGACGGCCGTCCAGACGAGCCATACCACCGACAATCGCTTTATCATCAGCAAAGGCACGGTCACCAGCCAGTTCGTCGAACTCTGTGAATACGTTTTCGATGTAATCCAGAGTGTAAGGACGCTGCGGATGACGCGCCATCTGCGCCACTTGCCATGCACCTAAGTCACTGAAGATTTTCTTTTTAAGCTCCAGGCTTTTCTTTTCTAGCTGTTCAATCTCTTTTTCCAGATCGACTGAAGTATCGCCGCCGTGACGGGAAACATCACGTAGCGCCTGAATCTTAGCTTCAAGTTCTACAATAGGTTTTTCAAATTCTAGAAAATTTAGGCTCATCTACCGATCCTTTTTTACTCAGCTCGCACTGGCGCAGCTGAATTTTAGTTAAATTCGAGTTCTACCTGGTCTTTGCCAAGCAACTGTTTTAATTCGTCTAACAATGTATCGCTTGGAGTGACACGCCACTCGGTGCCTAACGTCAGGCGTGCTCGCGCATCTGGGCGCTGGTAGTATACATTGACAGGGACAGTCCCTGCTCGGTGAGGCTCTAAGATGTGACTAAAGCGCTCAAAAAACTGCTCATTGATCTGCGATTGCTCAATCGAAACCGACAAGCCTCGGGCATATTTTTCACGCGCGCTGCCCAAGTCCATGACTTCGCGCGCCGACATTTTAAGGCCACCGTTGAAGTCATCAAAGCTGACCTGTCCGGAAATGACCAAAATTTTATCTGTTTCTAACAAATCTGCATAGCGATCCAGCGCATCGGAAAATAACATCACTTCCATCCGGCCACTACGATCATCAATCGTCATGATACCAATCCGGTTACCGCGTTTGGTGGTCATGACCCGTGCTGCGATGACCAGACCGGCCACAGTCACCGACTGATCGCGTCGGGTTGGCGTGGCCTCATTCAATCGACAACTGGTGTACTTATTGAGTTCCTTCAGGTAAGCATTAATCGGATGCCCCGTCAGGTAAAGACCCAATGTCTCGCGTTCCCCTTCCAGCCACACTTTTTCCGGCCATTCATCGACCTGAGTGTATTTCTGCTCCACCTCTTCCGGCGCATCGGTCAGGACACCAAACATATCGGTCTGACCAAACGCTTCGGCCTGGTGATGCTGACTGGCTGATTTCACCGCATCGCTTAATGAGGCCATCAGCGCTGCGCGATGCGGCCCGAGGCGGTCCATCGCACCGGCCAGAATCAGCTTCTCAATCACCCGTTTGTTGACTTTTTTCAGGTCAATCCGCGCGCAGAAATCAAACAGATCCTTAAAATAACCGCCCTGACTACGCGCTTCAAGAATCGCTTCAATCGGGCCTTCACCAACACCTTTAATCGCCCCGATACCATAGACAATCGCGCCGGCATCATCGACGTTAAACCGGTACAGACCGGAGTTGATGTCCGGTGGCAGCACGGTCAGCCCCATGCGCATGCACTCATCGACCAGACCAACCACTTTCTCGGTGTTGTCCATATCCGCGGTCATGACCGCTGCCATGAACTCGGCCGGGTAGTGAGTTTTGAGCCATAGCGTCTGGTACGATACTAAAGCATAGGCGGCTGAGTGCGATTTGTTAAACCCGTATCCGGCAAATTTTTCCACCAGATCGAAGATTTTCATTGCCAGTTCGCCGTCAACACCGTTATTTTCAGCGCCTGACTGGAAAATAGCCCGCTGTTTGGCCATCTCTTCCGGCTTTTTCTTACCCATCGCCCGGCGCAGCATGTCCGCACCACCCAGGGTGTAGCCAGCCAGAACCTGGGCGATCTGCATCACCTGTTCCTGATAGAGAATGATGCCGTAGGTCGGCTCCAGGATCTCTTTCAGCGACTCGTGCTGCCATTTTTCATCCGGATAGGAAATGGCTTCACGACCATGCTTACGGTCGATAAAGTTATCTACCATGCCCGATTGCAGCGGGCCGGGGCGAAACAGAGCAACCAGTGCGATGATGTCTTCAAAACAGTCCGGCTGCAGACGTTTAATCAGCTCTTTCATCCCGCGCGATTCGAGCTGGAATACCGCGGTGGTTTCTGAGTTTTGCAATACCCGGAACGAGGCCGGATCCGCCAGCGGAATTGACTCGATACGCACCGGCGCCTCACCGGCTTTTTCACGCCGCGGGTTAATCAGCCCCAGCGCCCAGTCGATGATGGTCAGGGTACGCAGGCCAAGGAAGTCAAACTTAACCAGACCGGCATATTCGACGTCGTTCTTGTCAAACTGAGTCACCGGATGGTGGCCTTCGGCATCACAATACAAAGGCGCGAAATCGGTAATCGAGGTCGGGGAAATCACCACCCCGCCCGCGTGTTTACCGGCGTTACGTGTACACCCTTCCAGAATGCGACACATATCGATCAGTTCTTTAACTTCTTCGTCGGCTTCGTACAGCTCCGGCAAAGCTGGTTCGGCTTTAAACGCTTTTTCCAGCGTCATACCAGGATCTGGCGGGATCATTTTCGAGATGCGATCGACAAAACCAAACGGGTGGCCCAGCACCCGGCCCACATCGCGAATTACCGCTTTCGCCGCCATGGTACCAAAGGTGATGATCTGTGATACCGCATCACGACCGTACATTTCCGCCACGTGATCGATCACCAGATCGCGCTTATCCATACAGAAATCGACGTCGAAATCGGGCATGGATACCCGCTCCGGGTTAAGGAAGCGTTCGAACAGCAAATCGTATTCAAGCGGATCCAAATCGGTGATTTTCAGTGCGTAAGCCACCAGAGAACCGGCACCTGAGCCCCGCCCCGGGCCTACCGGAATATCATTATCTTTCGACCACTGGATGAACTCCATTACGATCAGGAAGTAACCCGGGAATCCCATCTGGTTGATCACCTGCAGCTCGATCTCCAGACGCTCATCATAAGCCGGGCGACGCTCGGCTCTCACGGCAGGATCCGGAAACAGGAATTCCAGACGCTCTTCGAGACCTTGCTGAGACTTTTTGACCAGGAATTCGGTTTCCAGCATCCCCTCGGTCGGGAATGCCGGCAGGAAATATTCGCCCAGACGCACGGTCACGTTACAACGCTTGGCAATCTCGACACTGTTTTCCAGCGCTTCCGGAATATCGGCAAACAGATTGCACATCTCTTCTTCACTGCGCAGATACTGTTGCGCGCTGTAGTTCTTTGGCCGGCGCGGGTCTTCTAAGGTGTAACCATCGTGAATCGCGACCCGGATTTCATGGGCATCGAACTGTTCCGGTTCAAGAAATACCACGTCGTTGGTCGCCACTACCGGCAGGTCGGTCTGTTCAGCCAGTTCAAGGGCAAAATGCAGATAACTCTCTTCATCGGCACGTCCGGTACGTACCAGTTCAAGATAAAAATGGTCAGCAAAATGGGTCTGGTAAAACTCGACGCATTTCTCCACCAGGGCCTGATTGCCTTTCAGTAGCGCACGGCCGATATCACCGCTTTTCGCACCGGACAGCAGGATCAGGCCTTCGGAATATTTCACCAGCCACTCTTTATCAATCACCGGCTGGTGCTGTACATGACCACGCAGATACGCGTCGGAGATCAGCAGGGTCAGATTTTTGTAGCCTTGATTATTTTTGGCCAGGACAGTAATGCGGGTCAGCTCATCGCCAAACTCGTCAGAACGCACGGCAAAGTCAGCGCCGACAATCGGCTTGATACCACAGCCATGCGCAGTGCCATAGAATTTCACCAGACCACATAAGTTGGTGAAGTCGGTCAGGGCCATTGCCGGCATGCCCATTGCTGCCACTTTTTTCACCAGCGGCGGCACTTTTGACAGGCCGTCAACCATGGAGAAATCACTGTGAACACGTAAGTGGATAAACTTTGGGTCTGACATTTAATTCTGTCCTGGGGTACTGATAAATTTAACTGGCGCTTATTTTACGTAAATCTGTGCTGAGATACAGGGCTTATTCCTGCCTCAGCCGTTGGCTAGCCGAGGCCAAGAGCCCGTTTGACCGGGCCGAAACTGCGCCGGTGCTCGGCAATCACGCCATGTTGCTCAATTGCGGCAAAGTGGGCCTTGGTCGGATAACCTTTGTGCTGGGCAAAACCAAATTCGGGATAGGCTTTATCCAGCTCTTCCATCTCCTGATCGCGCACCACTTTAGCAATGATCGACGCGGCACTGATCTGCGCCACGCGTAAGTCACCTTTGACCACGGCTTCAGCCGCCATGGGCAGCACCGGGATTTTATTGCCGTCGACCAGCACCAGGTCGGGCTGTAATGCCAATCCTTCGACGGCCCGCTGCATTGCCAGCATAGTGGCCTGGAAAATATTCAGCTCGTCGATTTCCTGCGGGCTGCAACGACCGACCGACCAGGCCAGCGCTTTTTGTTGGATTTCCGGCAGCAACGCCAGACGCTTTTTCTCCGACAATTTCTTCGAGTCGTTGAGTCCGGCAATCGGATTATTAGGATCGAGAATGACCGCCGCGGTCACCACATCGCCGACCAGCGGGCCGCGCCCGACTTCATCCACGCCGGCAATACAATGGAAACCCGCCGGGATCTGATACGGAGGAAGTTCTTGTTGCGGTTTTTTCGCCATAATCTGCTCTGAGCCTGAAGTGTTGGATTGTGTAATTAGTGTTGAATGCTTTTATTACTGTTGAATAAGAGCCAGCACGGCCTGCGCCGCCTGTTTGTCCGCGTCTTTACGGATCCAGTGGTGCATCTGGTCAAATTTGTCCAGCATCACCCGGTTGTCGCTGTCGAGTAACTGACTGACTTCGCGGTAGAGGTTATCGACGCTGCAGTCATCCTGCAGCAGCTCTTTGACCAGCTCCTGCTCGGCAAGAATATTCGGCAGCGAAACGTACTTGGTTTTGAGCAGTCGTTTAGCCAGAAATGCCGTAATGGCATTGACCCGGTAACCCACTACCATAGGGCGTTTGAGCAGCATGCACTCCAGCGCGACCGTCCCCGACGCCAACAAGACCACATCGGATGCCGTAATCACATTACGCGCGGTATCATCGACCAGAACAAAATTAAGTTCAGGTGCTATCGCCTGCCAGGCGGCTTCAAATTGTTCACGCCGTTTCTGATTGACCAGGGCGACAACAAAACCAAGGTCCGGATAACTCTGCTGCAAACGCTGACAGGTGCGGATAAACGGCTCGGCCAGCATTTTCATCTCACTGCCCCGGCTGCCCGGCAGGACAGCCAGCCAGCGCTGCGTCGGATCAAGGCCCAACAGTTGCTGCGCCGCCTGCTGATCACTCTGGAAAGGAATCGCATCCGCCAGGGTATGACCAATAAACTCACACGGCACATTGAATTTATCGTAGAAAGCTTTTTCAAACGGCAGAAACGCCAGTACCAGATTCGTCGCAGCCGCAATTTTAAAGATGCGCTTCTGGCGCCAGGCCCAGACCGACGGACTGACGTAGTGCACAGTTTTGATCCCGGCCTGCTTAAGATCGAGCTCAAGGCGCAGATTGAAATCCGGCGCATCAATCCCGACAAACACATCCGGCGGATTGGTGGTAAAATACTTAACCAGCTCCGCTTTGACTTTAAGCAGACGTGGCAGACGTCCAAGCACTTCCACCAGCCCCATCACGGCCAGCTCTTCCATGTCAAACAGAGACTGACAGCCTTGGGCCATCATCTTCGGACCACCAATGCCGACAAACTCGGCATCCGGATAGCGGGCTTTAACGGCTTTGATGAAGCCCTCACCCAGGGTATCACCGGATAGCTCACCTGCCACAATGCCGATACGTAGTGGTTTTTTCACGCCGAATATCCTCTATAAAACTAACTTGTGCATTTTGGACCGCAACTTTACGAAAAAAGCGGCTGTCCAAAAAACACGATGCACAAAACACGCTGGGCTATAAAACACAAAAAGACCGTCCGACAGGCGGACGATCTTTTTCCATCATTGGATTAGCCGAGCTTAGCGGATAATGCCACGCTCAGAGCTCTCCAGCAGGTCAACAAAGCGCTGTACAGATGACCACTCAGCCGCCATCTCTTTCAATACAACCAGGGCTTCAGCCTGAGTCTTACCGGCGCGGTAGATCTCTTTGTACGCTTTTTGCAAAGCACGAATTTCTGCTTTTTCAAAGCCGTTACGCTTAAGACCAACCAGGTTAAGACCAAACGGAGACGCATGGTTACCCTGCGCCAGCACGTAAGCCGGCACATCCTGAACCACGGCAGAACAGCCGCCGATGTAGGCATAAGCGCCAACTGAGCAGAACGGGTGAATCGCCGACAGAGCCATGACACCTGCGTAATCATGCACAGTCACGTGACCGCCCAGAATGGCGTTGTTACCAATGTGTGTGTGGTTACCCACAATCACATCGTGCGCAATGTGCGCATTGACACACAACAGGTTGTCGTTGCCGACCACGGTTTCGTGTTTATCCTGCGTGGTACCTCGGTGGATCTGGACTGCTTCACGAATGACGTTACGGTCACCGATGATAACGCGCGTATCTTCACCGCCGTACTTCTTGTCCTGGTTCTCTTCACCAATGACAGCATGCGGGAAAATGCGGTTGTCTTTGCCGATTACTGTGTTGCCTTTGATCACAACATGCGACATCACTTCCGTGCCTTCACCAATGGTGACGCCGGCGGTAATGTAAGTAAATGGCCCAACCGTGACATGAGCGCCAATCACTGCGCCGTCTTCGACCACCGCTGCCGGGTGGATTTGTGCCGTTTCGTGGATCATATTAAAATTCTCTGCGTGCACATTTCAGTTCAGCTGAACACACCACTTCACCGTCAACTTTCGCAACGCCATTGAACAGGGCGATACCGCGACGCTCTTTAACGAATTCCACTTCGATCATCAGCTGGTCGCCAGGACCCACTGGTTTACGGAATTTTGCGTTGTCGATGCTGGCAAAGTAGTACAGCTCGTTTTCTTTTGGCGCACCGAAGGTTTTGAATGCCAGCAGGCCGGTTGCCTGTGCCATGGCTTCAAGGATCAGTACACCAGGAAAGACTGGAAGCTGGGGAAAATGACCGGTGAACTGAGGTTCATTCACTGAAACATTCTTAAGGCCAATCAGGTATTTACCTTCTTCATAATCCGTTACGCGATCAATCAGCAGAAAAGGGTAACGGTGAGGAAGAAGCTCCTGAATTTCAGTGATATTCATCATTTTCTTTTCAGTAGTCAAAGTCATATTCCTATTTATCAATACAAAAATTAATTAGGGCATTATAGACGAAAAAGACTCGCATATTGCGAGCCTTTTTTAACAAAAAACCGGAATTATGATTCCGCTTTTTGCTCAAGCAGCTTCTCTACCGCTTTTAAGCGCTTATTCATCTCATCAATACGATGAACGCGTGTTGCTGTCTTACGCCACTCTTTATTGGGTTGCAGCGGGATGCCTGAAGAGTACATGCCCTTCTCATCAATACTGCGCATCACCATGCCCATTCCGGTAATAGTCACGCCATCTGCAATTGTGATATGGCCGTTAATTACCGACGCGCCGCCAATGATACAGTATTTACCGATCGTCGTACTACCGGCCACAATGGTACCACCGGCCATGGCTGTACCATATCCGATGTGCACGTTGTGGGCGATTTGCAGCTGGTTATCGAGAATAACGTTGTCTTCGATCACGGTGTCATCGAGCGCACCACGGTCAATGGTGGTACACGCCCCGATCTCAACCCGGTGACCGATACGCACTGAACCCAACTGAGGAATTTTAATCCACTCGCCACGCTCATTGGCATAGCCGAAACCATCCGAGCCAATCACAGTGCCGGACTGCACCAGGCAGTCCGTACCGATAACAACATCATGATAAATGCTGACGTTAGCCCACAGCTTAGTATTGTTACCCAGCTTAGCATTTTGGCCAATAAAGCAACCTGGGCCAATCACGACGTTGTCACCCAGCTCAGCGCCAGACTCAATCACCGCATTGGCGCCAATTGAAACATTATTTCCTAACTTAGCGTCCTCGGCCACCACTGCACTCGGTGCAATGCCACCTTTAGCCGGAGCCGGAGTGGTATCCAGAGCCTGTGCCACCTTAGCAAACGCCACGTAAGGGTCTGCAACCACCAGAACATTTGATGGGCATAGCGCCTGCTGCTCCGCTTTGACCATGATGACGGTGGCTTGACACTCTGCCAGGTGTTTACTGTATTTCGGATTTGACAGGAAGGTTACATCTCCCTGCTGTGCGCGATTCATCGGCGCAACGGCAGATACTACAGCACTGCTGTCACCGTGAACCTCCCCCCCAGTAATCGTTGCCAATTCGGCTAAAGTTAGTGTAGTCATAATGTTCTAATTATTTGATTGCTTTGATAACTTGTTCGGAAATATTGTACTCAGGTTTGCCGTATTGCATTGCGCTTACGTCAATGATCATATCGTAGCCGTCTTTTTCTGCTACTTTTTGTACTGCATCCTGAATCACTTTGAACAGTTTTTGTTTCTCTTCTGCTTCACGACGCTTAGATGCTTGATCCAGTGCCTGTGCTTTGATCTTGTACTTGCTGTCCAGCTGACCAATCTCAATACGCAGTTTCTCTACATCTGCTTCGCTCATCAGTTCTGAATCGCGTTTCAGTTTCTCGATTTTGGTCTTAGCTTCAGCCTGAATGCTTTGCAGTTCGGCCGCTTTATCCTTGAACTCTTCCTGCATTTTTTGCAGAACCACATCACGCTGTGGCAGAGCCTGGAAGACTTGTGCAGTGTTAATGAAACCCACTTTTTGCGCAGCTTCAGCCGCCTGCGCAATAAATGAAGAGCTGAGTACAATAAGGCTAACACCTGCCGCTTTGATGATGTTTTTCAAAATAGCTTCCTCTATTAGAAGGTTCGTCCGATTGTGAAAGTGAAGAATTCTTCATCGTCACCTTCGTATTTCTCAATAGGTTTCGCCAGTGAGAACACCAGTGGTCCCATCGGCGACATCCATTGCAACGCCACACCGTAAGATGAGCGGTAGTTGGTTGGGTCCGAGTAATCGTAGTAATAGTTGGCCCCGTAAGCGGCACCAGCATCACGGTAGTCAAATTCGGTATCCCACACGCTGGCCATATCGTAGAAAATACTGGTACGAATCTGGTTACGTGCTTCGTCCGATGCAAAAGGCGTCGGAACGATCAGCTCCACGCTGCCGAGGGCAACCGCGTTACCACCCACTGAATCATCGGTCGCAGTATCCGCACCGTTGTTCGAGCCAGAGTAATCACGATATACCGCTTTTGGACCAGCAGAGTTCGAGCCAAATCCACGCAGAGAGGTAAAGCCACCCGCGTAAAAGTTTTCATAGAACGGATAGAGGTTATCTTTGCCGTCGGTCTGACCATAGCCGTTACCGTAACCCAAGCGGCCACGCAGTAACAGCGTAAACTCATGCTTTTTGGTCAGCGGAATGTACTGACGCACATCATATTGCAGTTTAAAGTACTTGGCATCCGAGCCAGGTACGGTCATTTTAGCCGACGCACGCTGATAGTTACCCGCAGTCGGGAAGTAACCTTTGTTGAGGTTATTGCGGGTCCAGGCCACGTTGATATCAAAGTCATCGGTAATCAGACTGCCGTCTGAGTCCATATTACTTTCCTGAGCACGCAGGAACTGCTCGACCTGCAGGTAAGGCGTCAGGTTACCGATCTTGTTGTGGGTGTAACCGACACCAAACTCAAAACGGTTCAGTTCGTCAAACGGGAAACCCCAGGTCAGACTGGTGCCATAACTTTCGTTGGTATAGTCAACAATACCGGCTTCTGATGCTTCAAACTTGTTGAAGAACACTTTGCCACCCAGGCTGACCCCGTCGATGTTCCAGTACGGATCACGATATTCCAGTGTGATGTTACGCTGATAATCGTTGGTGGTCGCGTTAATACCAACCCGGTTACCGGTACCAAGGAAGTTATCCTGAGTCAGGCCCACGGTAAAGCTCACGCCCGATTCGGTCCCGTAACCGACCCCAAAGTTGACGCTGCCTGAGTTAGCTTCTTTGACGTTATACACCAGGTCAACCTGGTCATCAGTCCCCGGTACACGTACCGTCTGTACATCGACGGTTTCGAAGAAACCAAGACGGTTGAGACGGGCTTTGCCGGTATCAATCGCTTTCGAGTTCAGCCAAGAGCCTTCCATCTGACGCATCTCACGACGCAGCACTTCATCTTTGGTCGCATTGTTACCGACAAAACGAATGTCACGTACATACATACGTTTGCCCGTTTCAACGTTAATCACCAGCGATACCTGCTGCGTTTCATCGTCAAATTCAGGGATAGTACGCACCTGAGGATAAGCATAACCTGCTTCACCCAGTTCACGTTTGATTGACTCTTCCAGCTCCGTTACCGCTGAACCCTGATAGGTTTCACCCAGCTCAAACGGAATCATGGCTTTGAAGTCATCTTCTTTGCCGATCAGCTCACCACGGAATTTGACATCCTTCACCGTATAAGGCTTGCCCTCGTTGAGGTTCATGGTGATATAAACACCCTTTTTATCGGGTGAGATAGAGACGTTGGTTGAGTCAACCTGGAACTTCAGGTAACCACGATCGAGATAGAAAGAGCGCAGGGCTTCAATATCACCGGCCAGAACCTGCTTCTGATACTTGTCATCAGACAGGAAATTCCACCACGCGACATCCACATTGAGATTAAAACGTGAGCGCAGCTCTTCATCTGAGAAGACATCATTACCGATAAAGTTAATCTGCTGAATTTTAGCCGAGACACCTTCGGTGAAGACAAATTTAAGGTCGGCACGGTTACGCGGTAGCGGTGTCACAACCGCTTTAACCGTGGCGTTGTATTTACCTACACTGTAATAGAAATCTTCCAGACCTTTTTCGATGTTGCTCAGCTTGGTCCGATCCAGTGCCTCACCGACGCGGATGCCGGAAGCGTCCAGGTTCTGTTGCAACTGCTCTTCTTTAATTGCCTTGTTGCCAGAGAAAGAGACACTAGCAATTGTCGGGCGCTCTTTGACCTGCACCATCAAAGTATCGCCGTCACGCAGCACTTTGACATTTTCAAAGTTACCGGAGGCGTAAAGGGCTTTAATGATCTCGGCCACGTCCTGAGAATCCACGGTATCGCCAACCCGTACCGGCATTTTCAATAATGCGGCACCCAGCGCTACGCGTTGCAAACCCTCAATTTGAATGTCCTGCACAACAAAGTTTTCGGCACTGTGCGCTGACACGCTTGTTGCGAGCAGTGTCGCGAACAGGATTTTTTTCATTGCCATATTTGTTTTAGTTAGTCCTTACTACAACCTTTGCCTAATGCGTATCAATCACAGGCGAGTAAAATCGTTAAATATTGCCACGGCCATCAGAGAGAAAATGATCATACCACCGATGCGGTACCCCATTTCCTGTACTCTTTCCGGTACCGGACGACGAATGACAGCCTCAATGGCAAAAAACAGCAGGTGGCCGCCATCAAGCATCGGCAAAGGAACCAGGTTAATGATCCCTAAGTTAACGCTGATCAACGCCAGAAAACCAAGGAAGTAGACCAGACCGTAATCCGCGGTCGTCCCTGCCCCTTTCGCGATCGAAATCGGGCCACTCAGGTTATTCAGGCCGACATCCCCTACCAGCAGTTTCTTCAACATGCTGATCGTCAGATCAATAATCTGTCCGGTTTTATCAACCGCTTTTCCGATCGATTCAAATACACCAAATTGCAGTTCAAATCGATAATTTTCCGGCCAATCTGCGATTTTGGGGGCAATACCCGCAAAACCAATCACTTTTCCTTGAGACAGCTCTCGCGCCTGTGGATTCAGCTCAACCGACAGGCTCTGCTGATCACGCTCAAGGTCAAGCGTCAAGGGTTGCTCAGGGTGTGCCTGAATCGCCTCAACCACCTGTTGCCAGTCTGTAATCGGCTGACCGTCAATGCGGGTCAGCACATCCCCTACCTGTAATCCGGCGCGCTCTCCGGCTCCACCTGCAGACACACTGGTCAACTCCGGCGAAATAGCAGGGGTAAATGGATTAAATCCAAGCGCTCCCATAGCAGACTCTGTTTCAGGATCAAAGTTCCAACCGCTCAGGTCAAAAGTTTTGATTTCGTCGACCCCGACACCGTCTGGTGAAGAAACCGTCATCGTCATGCGCTGGTCACCAATGTGGGAAATCAGTCCCATGTTGACCGATTCCCAGTCCGGCGTTTCCACCCCGGAGACTGATTTAATTTCCATACCGGACTGCAGACCTGCATCGGCAGCAATTGAATACGGGGTCACAGTGCCAACCACCGGCTTAACCGCCGGAATGCCGATCATAAACACCAGCCAGTAGGCAAACACAGCAAAGATAAAGTTAAATACCGGACCGGCACTGACAATCGCACTGCGCTGCCAGAGCGGCTTTTTATCAAACGCAAACTGCTGCTGTTCTGGCGCCACATCATCGACACGCCCGTCAAGCATCTTGACGTAACCGCCAAGCGGAATCATGGCAATACTGTACTCAGTGCCGTCTTTACCGATCCGTTTCCAGATCGACTTACCAAAGCCGATCGAGAATTTTTCGACCCGGACACCACATTTTCTTGCTACCCAAAAATGGCCGTATTCATGCACGGCCACCAAAATGCCCAAGGCAACAATAAAAGACACCAGATTCCACAATATGCCACTCATAACAATCGCTCTTTTAATTCCTGAGATGCCAGACTTCGGGCCATTGTATCCAGCTCAAGCAGGCTTTCCAAGGTATAGGAATGTAACGGATTATTCATGCCGCAAATTTTAGACAACACCTGCTGATTAATAGTTGCGATATCCGTAAAGCGGATTTTGCCGTTTAAGAACGCCTCGACCGCCACTTCATTAGCCGCATTCAGCGACGTGGTCGCATGCTGACCTTCGTAACAGGCATCGATCGCCAGTTTCAGACACGGATAGCGCTGATAATCGACATCCATAAAGGTCAGTTCACTTAAACGGGTAAAATCAAGCGCAGCTACGCCAGCTCCGACCCGTTCAGGATACGCCATAGTATGGGCAATCGGCGTCGCCATGTCCTGCTCACCAAGCTGGGCAATCACGGAGCCATCACGGTACTGCACCATGGAGTGAATCACCGATTGGGGATGAATCAGCACTTTGAGCTGCTGCGGCGCCGCGTTAAACAGCCATTTGGCTTCGATAAATTCCAGCCCTTTGTTCATCATGGTGGCTGAATCAACCGAAATTTTCGGCCCCATCGACCAATTCGGATGCGCAATCGCCTGCTGCGGGGTCACACCAGATAACGTATTGATATCACTATAACGGAAAGGACCACCGGAACCGGTCAGCAGAATGTGAGAAACGCCGCTCTGGGCAAGATCACAACGTCCGAGCCGGGTCTGAATCTCCACTGGCAGGCACTGAAAAATCGCATTGTGCTCGCTGTCAACCGGCATCAACTCGGCGCCAAACTCTTCTACCGCGTCGATAAACAGCTGACCAGACATCACCAGGGCTTCTTTATTGGCGAGCAAAACGCGTTTACCGGCTTTAACCGCAGCCATCGTCGGCAGCAGACCCGCCGCACCGACAATTGCCGCCATCACGGTGTCAACTTCATCGCAGGCAGCAACCTGACACATAGCGTCAGTGCCGTACAGCACCTCGATATTAAGCTTAAGTTCACGCAACTGCGCCTGCAGTATCTGCGCGGCTTGCGCCGTGGCCATCACCGCATATTTAGGCTGCCAACGCTGGCAAAGCTCACGCATTTTGTCAACATTGCCACCTGCCGCCAGTGCGACCACAGTAAATTGTTCAGGATTCTCTGCGACTACCTTGAGCGTACTGGCTCCGATTGAACCCGTTGCCCCAAGAATCGTTAATTTACGCATAGCAAAAACCGTTGTGATTAAAGATGAGCAGGCGAAATACCTGCTCAAACATTAGAACAAGAAGTATAGAAGAGCGAATACAGGGAAAGCCGCCGTCAGGCTATCGATGCGATCCAGAATACCACCGTGTCCGGGAATGATATTGCTGCTGTCTTTAATGCCAGAGACACGTTTAAACATGCTCTCGACCAAATCACCCAGCACCGAGATAACCACAGTGAGCAGAATCGTCAGCAGCATAACAGGTAAAGAACTGAATTCGATAGCGAACAGATCGGCAAAGACCCAACCAACCAGCATGGCTGCGATCACGCCGCCCACCAGACCTTCGATAGTTTTATTCGGACTCACCGCCGGAGCCATTTTATGCTTACCGAAACTTTTACCGGAAAAATAGGCGCCGCTATCGGCCGACCACACGATCAAACATACAAACAGCACCAGCTTGGCACCGTGGAAAAAATCACTGTCGATCTGCTCGGCGCGCAGGAACACCACACTCCAGAAAAACGGCAGCAATGTAAGAAGGCCAAATGCATGGCGCGAGACGTTACATCCCTCCCACCTGTTGCGGGATTGAGGATACGTGACGGCGAGAAAACTGGCGTACAACCACCAGAACGAGCCAATCAACATCACAGCGTAATGCAGTGATGATGGCTCACGCAGCTCAGCGGCTGCCGGAGAAATAATAAAAAAGCTTGCTCCACCAACGATAACCGCCGGTAACAGCGCAGCGTAACGTGAAGAGTGCTCTACAAACTGAGTCCACTCCCAAAAGCCCAATAAGGTAACAACGGCCAGAGCGGCCACAAACCAAGCCAGCGGCAAATAGACAATGCCGGCAATCACCAGAGGGGCAAGAATGAGCGCGGTTATAATTCTTTGCTTCAAACTCAGAAATCCTATTCTATGATTCCATCAGTGCCTTAACCTGCTCACCGGTGCAGCCGAATCGGCGCTCGCGGTTCACAAACCAGGTCACTGCTTCAATTAAACTCTCTTCACCAAATTCAGGCCAGTATTGCGGCGTGAAATACATTTCTGCATACGCCAGTTGCCACAACATAAAGTTGCTGATGCGGCATTCGCCACTGGTGCGGATCAACAGGTCCACTTCCGGAATATCGGCCATGGTCAGATGCTGGGTAATCATGGCTTCATCAATCTGAGATGGATCCACTTCACCGCATGCGACTTTACGGGCGATTTCACGTGTGGCCTGAGTAATGTCCCACTTACCGCCATAGTTCGCGGCAATGTTAACGACCAAACCGGTGTTATTGGCGGTCAGGGCTTCCGCCTGGGCAATTTTTTTCTGCAGTCGCTCACTAAAACGACGGGTGTCGCCGATGATACGGAGACGCAGGTTATTCTTGTGCAGTTTTTTGACTTCGGTCGACAGAACTGTGATGAACAGCTCCATTAGCACACCGACCTCTTCTTCAGGACGACGCCAGTTCTCGCTGCTGAATGCAAAGAGGGTAACCGCTTTGATGCCTAGTTTCGCTGCAGTAGAGATGGTTTTTCGAACAGCTGAGACGCCACTTTTATGGCCGAAGACTCGAGGTTTACCTTGCGCTTTCGCCCAGCGCCCGTTGCCATCCATAATGATTGCAATGTGCTGAGGTAAAACATCTGAAGAGAGTTGCGAATTTTGCATAGGAACGTATTGACGACAAAAAAGATGATGAAGAGTAGCATAAAAAAACGCTGTGCTGCGAGCACAGCGCTTTTATCACTGAAATTAATCGGAAATTATACTTCCATCAATTCTTTTTCTTTTGCTGCCAGCACTTCATCAATGCGTTTAACAGCAGCATCAGTCAGTTTCTGAATTTCGTCCTGCGCTTTACGATCTTCATCTTCAGAGATTTCTTTCTCTTTCAGCAGGCCTTTCAGATCCGCGTTCGCGTCACGACGGATGTTACGAACAGCAACACGACCGCCTTCAGCTTCACCACGTACGATTTTAACCAGGTCACGACGACGCTCTTCCGTCAGTGGTGGCAGTGGTACACGGATTACCGTACCCGCTGACATTGGGTTCAGCCCCAGGTCAGACATCAGGATCGCTTTTTCGACTTTTGGCGTCAGCTCTTTGTCGAATACGGTGATGGCCAGAGTACGAGCATCTTCTGCTACGACGTTAGCAATTTGGTTAAGAGGCGTTGGCGCACCGTAGTACTCAACTGAGATGCCAGATAGCAGGCTTGGGTGCGCACGGCCAGTACGAACCTTACTCAGGTTGTTCTTTAGTGCTTCTACACTTTTGTCCATACGCTCTTGAGCGTCTTGTTTGATCTCATTAATCACAATTTCACCTTAATTCTTATTTCAACTTGCCAGTGATTATTCAGCGGAGGTAATCAAAGTGCCTTCCGTCTCACCCATCACTACGCGGCGCAGAGCGCCAGGTTTGTTCATGTTGAAGACACGGATTGGCATCTTATGGTCACGAGCCAGGGTAAATGCCGCCAAATCCATGACTTTCAATTCTTTGTCAAGTACATCGTTGTATGCGAGCTTATCATACAGCTGTGCGTCTGGGTTGGCTACCGGGTCTGCACTGTAAACGCCGTCGACTTTTGTTGCTTTGAGAACTATGTCCGCTTCAATTTCAATACCGCGCAGACACGCAGCCGAATCGGTAGTAAAAAACGGGTTACCGGTACCTGCAGAGAAGATCACAACGCGGCCCTGACGCAGTTGGCTGATCGCATCGGCCCAGTTGTAGTCATCACACACACCGTTCAGAGGAATGGCTGACATCACGCGTGCGTTTACATAAGCACGGTGCAGTGCGTCACGCATTGCCAGACCATTCATTACTGTTGCCAACATGCCCATGTGGTCACCTACAACGCGGTTCATACCCGCTGCAGCCAGACCCGCACCACGGAACAGGTTACCACCACCGATAACAACGCCAACCTGAACACCAAGTTCTACCAGTTCCTTGACCTCCTGCGCCATGCGATCAAGAACGGTCGGATCGATACCAAAACCTTCTTCGCCTTGAAGCGCTTCACCGCTAAGTTTTAACAGAATACGTTGATATGCTGGTTTAGGGTTCGTTGTCATGGACTTTACCTTCCAAAGAGAGTTCAAAGAGTTGTTTAACAGTCATGATTGGAAACTTAGATAAGAATTCCAATCATCACGGCTAAACGAATTATATGCCTAGTCGTGAAAAGACCGCAGCCTGGGCTACGGTCTTTATCTGAGCAGTCTCGAAAAGGCTTAACCTTTTTGAGCCAGTGCTACTTCTTCAGCAAAGCTCAGCTCTTCTTTCTTCTCGATACCTTCGCCTACTTCCAGACGAACGAAAGAAGTAACAGCAGCGCCTTTTTCTTTCAGAACTTCACCTACAGATTTCTTAGGTTCCATTACGAAAGGCTGGCCAGTCAGAGAAACTTCGCCAGTGAACTTACGCATACGGCCTTCAACCATCTTCTCAGCGATTTCTTTAGGCTTGCCTTCGTTCATTGCGATGCCAACCTGAACTTCACGTTCTTTAGCAACAACGTCAGCTGGTACATCTTCTGGGTTCACGTATTCTGGACGTGAAGCAGCAACGTGCATTGCAACGTGCTTCAGTGTTTCTGCGTCGCCTTCACCGGCAACAACAACACCGATTTTCTCACCGTGACGGTAAGAAGCCAGAGCAGCACCCTGTACGTATTGTACGCGACGGATGTTGATGTTTTCACCGATTTTAGCAACCAGTGCAACACGCTCGTCTTCGAATTTAGCTTGTAGCTCTTCAACAGATGCTTGAGAAGCTACCGCTTCTGCAGCTACTTTCTCAGCGAATGCTGCGAAGTTTGCATCTTTTGCTACGAAGTCAGTTTGGCAGTTAACTTCAAGAAGAACAGCAACGCCTTCACCTTCTTTGATGATGATCGCGCCTTCAGCAGCAACGTTGCCTGCTTTTTTAGCAGCTTTAGCAGCGCCTGACTTACGCATGTTCTCGATCGCTAGCTCGATGTCACCGTTAGTTTCAACAAGCGCTTTCTTACATTCCATCATGCCTGCGCCAGTACGTTCGCGCAGTTCTTTAACTAGAGCAGCAGTAACAGCCATTCTCTATTCCTCAGTTGATTCTGGATGTGGTAAAAATTGGGGGCCTACGTTTTCGGCCCCCAATGCTAACTATAATAACTTAGCTTATGCTTCAGCTTTGTGGCACATAGAACTAAGTATTACTATGAGCAGCTATTATTCAGCTTCTACGAAGTCGTCTTTGTCAGCAACAGCTGCAACGTCTTTGTTGCGGCCTTCAGTCAGAGATGCAGCAGCAGCGTTCAGGTACAGTTGAACAGCGCGGATTGCGTCGTCGTTACCTGGGATGATGTAGTCGATGCCGTCTGGGCTAGAGTTAGTATCAACTACTGCAAATACTGGGATACCCAGGTTGTTTGCTTCTTTAACTGCGATGTGCTCGTGATCAGCGTCGATTACGAACAGAGCGTCTGGTAGACCGCCCATGTCTTTGATACCACCAAGAGACTTCTCTAGCTTCTCCATTTCACGAGTACGCATTAGAGCTTCTTTCTTGGTCAGCTTGTCGAAAGTACCGTCAGTAGATTGTACTTCCAGCTCTTTCAGACGCTTGATTGACTGGCGAACAGTTTTCCAGTTAGTCAGCATACCGCCCAACCAGCGGTTGTTAACGTAGTACTGGTTGCTAGCAATAGCAGCTTCTTTAACCGCTTCAGATGCAGCGCGCTTAGTACCTACGAAAAGAACTTTACCTTTTTTCTCGCCAACTTTAACCAGCTCAGACAGAGCTTCGTTGAACATAGGTACAGTTTTTTCCAGGTTGATGATATGAACCTTGTTACGAGCGCCAAAGATGAATGGCTTCATTTTTGGGTTCCAGTAACGAGTCTGGTGACCGAAGTGAACACCAGCTTTCAGCATATCGCGCATTGATACAGTTGCCATTATATAATCCTCTATGGGGTTAGGCCTCCACATTCCCCATGTTTCCGACCTCTCAAACTAACGCTGGAGGCACCCCGGATCATGTGTCGGAATGTGTGTGATTTAAAGTTAAATGTTAGTGGAATCGTATCTGTTTCGCCAAATGAAGAAATCAGACCGAGTTTCCGGCGCGCTTTATACCACATTTTGCGCTCAGGTGGCTAGTAAAAAATCGGTCGTTCTCGCTGCCAGGTCTCGCTTGCCATGGCCGTTATCGCTCTCTTTTTGGTACGCGCAGCAGACTCATTAGTGACCACTCAATCACCTCTGATTCTCATTCTTACTTGACGGTATTGTTGCGCTTCCCTCTTCCACTGTTACAATAGCCCGATTAGCACAATGTGTGTGCATAAGCGTTAGTAGAGAAAGCCGATGTCTGTAATTATTAAAACTGCTGAAGAAATTGAAAAAATGCGCGTAGCCGGCCGTCTGGCGGCTGAGGTTCTGGAAATGATTGAACCTCATGTTAAGGCGGGCGTAACGACCGAAGAACTGGATCAGATCTGTCACAAGTACATCACTGAAGTTCAGGGCGCAATTCCGGCTCCTCTCAATTATCACGGTTTCCCTAAATCTATCTGTACGTCAATCAACCACATCGTCTGCCACGGCATCCCGGCAGAGCAAGACAGTGCTTACGGCCAGATCACCCGTCCGGCTGTGCTGAAAGATGGCGATATCATGAACATCGACATCACAGTGATTAAAGATGGCTATCACGGTGATACCTCGAAGATGTTCCAGGTCGGTGACGTTGCTCCGGCGGATAAGCGCCTGTGTCTGGTTGCTCAGGAATGTCTGTACCTGGCACTGAAAAAAGTTAAACCGGGCACACAACTGGGTGAAATCGGTACCGCAATTGAAAAACACATCAAGACCAACAACAAGAACAACCCGCGCCTGAAATTCTCGATCGTGCGTGATTACTGTGGCCACGGCATCGGTGCCGGCTTCCATGAAGAGCCACAAGTGGTGCACTACCGCAACAGCGACCGCACGGTACTGCGTGAAGGTATGATTTTCACTATCGAGCCGATGATTAACGCTGGTAAATTCGGTTGCCGCCTGGATGATGAGGATAACTGGACCGTTTACACTGCCGATGGCAAAAACTCGGCTCAGTGGGAGCACACCATCCTGGTCACCGCAGACGGTTGCGAAATCCTGACCCTGCGTGAGGAAGAGAGCATCCCACGCGTGTTCCACAACGCATAACCGGCTTCCAATCCCTGCTTCGGCAGGGATTTTTTTATCCCCGGCTTCCGGCCCCACGCCTTGCCAGCACTGACGTAATATCTTGAGGCCGCTGACGGTTATCTGATAAATTCAATCTCAGTATATATTGAAACATTTGCATGGACGCACTTATGCCTTATTTATCTCCTGTGAGCCTGAGCGAAGAGCAACTGACCATCAGTGAACTGAAACAGCAGCTCGAACAGTTTGCCCAGTATCAGAAAGACGAATTCCTCAGCCATCATCCGGTCGCCGATCTGGTTATCGGCCGCGCCGAATACATGGATCTGCTGCTCAACCGTTTATGGCGCCACTTCGGTTTTGAGCAAATAGCAGAGATGAGCCTGGTGGCCGTGGGCGGTTATGGCCGCGGCGAGCTTCATCCGCTGTCAGATATCGATATTCTGGTGGTTTCCAGCCACAAGCTCCCCGACGACATCGCAGCCAAAATCAGCGAGTTCATCACCTTCTTATGGGATTTACGTCTTGAAGTCGGCCATGCGGTACGTACCGTCTCTGAATGCGGCGACATCGGTCGCGAAGATCTCACCGTCGCCACTAATCTGCAGGAAGCACGTTTGCTAAGCGGCAGTGAAGAGACCTTCCACCGCCTGAAACTGGTTATCCATTCAGAAAGCTTCTGGCCCAGTGAAACCTTTTACCGCGCCAAGATTCAGGAACAGCGTGAGCGTCACGCACGCTACCATGACACCACCTACAATCTCGAACCGGACATTAAATCGACTCCGGGCGGCCTGCGCGACATCCACACCCTGGGCTGGGTAGCACGCCGCCACTTCGGCGCCAAGACGCTGTATGAAATGAGCACGTTTGGCTTTCTGACCGATGCGGAGTTTCGTGAACTGGTCGAGTGTCAGGACTTTTTGTGGCGGGTACGTTTTGCCCTCCATCTGGAGCTGAAACGCTACGATAACCGGCTGACGTTCGCCCATCAGGCTCAGGTCGCTGAACGCCTGGGTTTCACCGGTGAGCATAACCGCCCGATCGAAATGATGATGAAAGAGTTCTACCGTACCCTGCGCCGGGTAGCGGAACTCAACAAAATGCTACTTAAGCTGTTTGATCAGGCGATCCTCAATAATGGTGAAGAGTGCGAGCCGGAAATCATCGACGACGACTTCCAGCGCCGCGGTAATCTTATTGAAGCGCGTAAACCGGCGCTGTTTCAGGCCCGCCCGGAAACCATTCTCGATATGTTCCTGCATATCGCCAATGACTCCAGCATAGAAGGTGTGTCACCACCGACCATGCGTCAACTGCGCACGGCGCGCCGGCGTCTGAATAAGTTCCTGCACACCATTCCGGCAGCGCGGGAAAAATTCATGGAACTGACCCGCCATCCGAATGCACTGCATAAAGCCTTCAGTCTGATGCACAAACTGGGGGGTGCTGGCGGCTTATCTGCCGCAATGGAGTCAAATTGTCGGCCAGATGCAGTTCGATCTGTTCCACGTCTATACCGTTGATGAACACAGTATCCGCCTGCTCAAGCACATTCATGTGTTCTCTGATATGAAGAATCACGATAAACACCCGATTTGCTGCGAAGTTTACCCTAAAATTCAGAAAAAGAGTTACTCATCCTGGCCGCTATTTTCCATGACATCGGTAAAGGCCGCGGCGGCGATCACTCAGAAATCGGCGCAGTGGAGGCTTACGATTTCTGTATTGAGCACGGTTTGTCCAAACCGGAAGCCAAACTGGTTTCCTGGCTGGTACAAAATCACCTGCTGATGTCAGTCACCGCCCAGCGCCGGGATATTTATGATCCGGATGTGATCATTGAGTTTGCCAAGAAAGTTCGCGATGAAGAGTATCTGGAATACCTGCTGTGCCTGACGGTGGCGGATATCTGTGCCACCAACCCGGAATTATGGAACAGCTGGAAACGCACTCTGCTGGCCGAACTCTACTACTCAACCCAGCGCGCCCTGCGCCGCGGGCTGGAAAACCCGGTCGATGTGCGTGATCGTATCCGCCATAACCAGCAGATGGCCTCTGCCCTGCTGCGCAAAGAGGGCTTCAGCGCGCGCGAAATCGAGCTGTTGTGGCAACGTTTTAAAGCCGACTACTTCCTGCGTCATACTCATAAACAGATTGCCTGGCACGGCACTCATCTGCTGCGGCTCGAAGACCACACCAAACCTATGGTAATGATCAGCAAAAAAGCGCCGCGCGGCGGCAGCGAAATCTTTGTCTACACCAAAGATCAGCCAGCACTGTTTGCCACTGTGGTCGCTGAACTGGACCGGCGTAATCTCAGTGTCCATGACGCTCAGATTATGACCAGCAAAGACGGCTATGTACTCGATACCTTTATGGTCCTGGATCAGAACGGCAATGCGATTGAAGAAGCCAACCGCAAGCCTTTAACCGAGCAACTGTTACAGGTATTGCAGGAAGGCCAGCGGCCGA
Organism: Vibrio ostreae; assembly: GCF_019226825.1. Taxonomy (NCBI): domain Bacteria; kingdom Pseudomonadati; phylum Pseudomonadota; class Gammaproteobacteria; order Vibrionales; family Vibrionaceae; genus Vibrio; species Vibrio ostreae. The sequence goes on along the minus strand of NZ_CP076643.1, from coordinate 97,348 downwards.
AAATTCGCCCACGTCGTATTCCGCGCCAGTTACAACATTTTAAAGTCAAAACTCAGGTCTACTTTTTACCCACCAAGAGTAAAAAACGGACTCTGATGGAGTTTGTTGCGCTGGATACTCCGGGATTACTGGCCACTGTCGGGGCAACCTTCTCCGAACTGAATCTTGATTTGCACGCGGCAAAAATTACCACTATCGGCGAACGGGCAGAAGACTTGTTTATCCTGACCGGTGCCCACGGCGGTAAACTGAGTGAAGAAGAAGAGCAGACGTTACGCGAACATCTGGTGAGTAACGTCTGCGAACTTGCGCCGAATTAGGGCAAACTCGGGGCAAGCGCGATCTTGTCCACAAGTTAGAGGTGTGGTGACAAAGTAAGCTGTCTCTGCCAGTGGCAGGCTGCTACATTATTAATAACTGTCTCACTGTTCACTATCGTACTGATAATAAAGAGGTCGCTTATGTTTCCACACCTCACGGGTCTCGGTATTGCCGAACCGGCGCAAATCGAACGTTATTCGCTGCGCCAGGAAGCGCACAAAGATGTCTTAAAAATCTATTTCAAGAAGCAGAAAGGCGAACTGTTTGCCAAAAGCGTTAAGTTTAAATATCCACGCCAGGTGAAAAATGTCCTGGTCGACAGTGGCAGCCATCAGTACAAAGAGGTCACGGAAATCAACCGGAACCTGACTCTGGTGATTGAAGAGCTCAACAAAGTGACCCGCCATGTCAGTCTCAGCGCAACGGATACCAAACAGAAAATCCTCAACGATTTGCGCCACCTGGAAAAGGTGGTGGCCAGCAAAATTGCTGAAATTGAAGCCGACCTGGAAAAACTGTAGTCAGTTGAGCGCGAAGCGCCGTCCTCAGAGACAAAAAAGGTTCCCTTGGGAACCTTTTTTGGTTTAAACCAGCCACCCGGCCCAATGCCCAACCAGCACCAGAGCAATCGCCGCCATCACGCCGGCCACCAGATCATCGAGCATGATGCCGAATCCGCCGTGAACCCGCTTATCGAGCCAGCCAATCGGCCAGGGTTTGACCATGTCAAAGAAGCGAAACAGCACAAAGCCAGTGACCAGCCAGCGCCAGTCCAGTACCGGTAACTGCATGAGCGGCACCACCAGCATGGTGATCCAGAACCCGGCAAATTCATCCCACACAATGGAGCCGTGATCATGCACCTGCATGTCATCAGACGTGACCTGACAGATTTTAATCCCTATCACAGCGGCGGCAACAATCACCAGTATATACAGTGTCAGCGGCAGTTGTGCCAGCAGCAGATAAAACGGCACCGATGCCAGAGTGCCCATCGTACCCGGCACCACAGGCGACAGACCGCTACCGAAACCGGTCGCCAACAGATGCCACGGATTGTTCATACGTAAACGAGATTTTGGGTTGGTCATTTTACTTCCTTGAAATGATCATAGCCGCTCAGCGCCCAATCCAGCTTCTGGCCGTTGTTAAGTAGTTCGAACACGCCTTGCGGGCGAATCTGACCAATACAGGTCACTTTGGTGCCGCAGTGTGCCAGCGCACTATCGAGAGTGCCCTTGTTCTGCGCCGGAACGGTAAAGCATAATTCGTACTCTTCTCCGCTGGTCAGGGCATATTGCTGCGCAACCTGAATCGAAGGCGCAAACTGACGCAGCTCTTTCGACATCGGCAGACAGTTGACATCCAGACTCACACCGACTTGTGACTGATGCAGAATATGCCCCAGGTCTGAAATTAGACCGTCCGAGATATCGATTGCGGCGGAAGCAAGGTTGAGTAGCGCCTGCCCGGCCAGAATGCGCGGCGTTGAAAGGTAATGACGTTGTTCCAGCTCTGCAGCGAAGGGCTCCTGGCGTTTTTCGGGGGCAAGAATCACATCCAGCCCCGCTTTGCTGTCACCCAGTTCACCGGTCACATACACCCAGTCACCCACTTTAGCCTGATTTCGCAGCAAGACTTTATCTTGCGGCACAAAACCCTGTACGGTCAGGGTAATGCTCAGCGGGCCTTTGGTCGTGTCACCGCCAATCAGCTGAATATTGTAATAGTTGGCCAGCTCAAAGAAAGCATGACAAAACGGTTCGAGCCAGGCTTCGTCGATGTGCGGCAAAGTCAAAGCCATGGAAACCCAGGCCGGTGTCGCCCCCATCGCAGCTAAATCGCTCAGGTTGGAAGCCAGAGCCTTATGGGCTACCCAGGCTGGGTTGGCTTCAGGCAAAAAATGGGTGCCCGCGACCAGGGTATCGGTGCTGATGGCAATGCGCACGTTGTCAGGCGCTTTGACGATAGCACAGTCGTCACCGAGAGTCAGATGGACATCTTTGCGCTGTGCCTGACGGGCAGAAAAATACTTATCGATTAGGTTAAATTCACCAAACATCAGGAGTACCAAGTCTTGTCGGCAAGACTGAATTGACGATATAAGAAGACTAAGCGAACTATATAGAAAGACCAAACGAACTATATAGAAAGACTAAACGAACTATCTAGATAGACGAAATTTACTATATAGAAAACACGAAATTAACGATATAAAAAAGGTCAGCGATTGCTGACCTTTTCAGTGTAAAGCGAATTACGATTTTTTGCGTACATGGGGTGCGGCTTTATCCAGCACACCATTGACAAATTTATGGCTGTCTTCTGCAGCGAAAACTTTAGCCAGTTCAATCGCTTCATTGATGACCACTTTGTAAGGAACATCATCGCGGCGAGTCATTTCGTACATCGCCAGACGCAGCAACGCCAGTTCCATCATATCCAGATCCTGCATAGGACGAGACACAAACGGACGCAGTTTGCTGTCTAATTCAGTGTGGTTCAGGACAACCCCTGCGAGCAGGTCACGGAAGTATGCCACATCAGTTTCTGGCGCTGAAAGTGCAGGTTCTGCAGCATGATGCTCTTCTTCATCATACTTACCACTGGATAAAAATTGCTCTTCGATAGTCGCAACATTATCTTTAGTAATCTGCCACGAATAAATAGCTTGTAGCGCAAACTGGCGTGCATTACGACGTGCGGCTGGTTTCACACTGGCCCCCATTAGGAATCAATTTCAGAAAGAACGTTAATCATCTCAAGTGCGCTTAGTGCAGCTTCTGCACCTTTATTACCAGCCTTGGTTCCTGCGCGTTCAATAGCTTGATCGATTGTATCAACGGTCAGAACACCGAATGCGACAGGAATACTGAATTCCATCGACACTTGTGCCAGACCTTTATTCATTTCACTACAAACATAGTCAAAGTGTGGTGTACCACCACGAATTACTGAACCCAGCGATACGATCGCATCAAATTTACCGGTTTTCGCCACACGTTGGGCAACCAGTGGTAGCTCTACCGCACCCGGGCAACGAACTACAGTGATGTTGTCGTCGCTCACTTGGCCGTGACGCTTCAAAGTGTCGATGGCACCAGACAGCAGACTTTCGTTAATAAAACTGTTGAAACGAGAAATCACAATCGCAACTTTTGCATTTGGTGCTGGGAAACCACCTTCGATCACTTTCATAAGCTTTCCTTTAACTATGTTCATCAAGTGAGAATCGCCGGATTCTAGCACAATTTTGTGAGCGATATCTAATGGAAATTGACACCCTCAGCCCGCACCGACCCAGCCCTCTCCCTGAGAACTTGATTGAATTTGAATTTATTATTGAGGCTTAAACACTTGCCGCCCACCTTGGCGACAGGTATCGGGTTTATTGCTCAGCCCCGTCAGCGGGCCTGAGCGACGTTTGCTTACTCGCAGATGTACTCAACCACGTTGAGGCCAAAGCCACCTAAAGCGTGGTATTTTTTGTTCGGCGACGACAGCAGACGCATATCACTCACACCCAAGTCGGCCAGGATCTGCGAGCCAACACCGACACGACGCGAGGTGCCCTGTTTCTTCGCCAGTGTTGGCGCTTCACCTTTGTCCTGCTGTTCAAACATTTTCAGACGATGCAGCAGCAGTTCAGTCGACTCTTCATTACCCAGAATAACCAGCACGCCGCCATCCTGACCGATGCGTTTCATCGCTTTGTCCAGTGTCCAGCTGCGCTCGGCATTGCGATCACTGCGCAGCAGATCGGTAAACGTATCTTGCAGATGAACCCGAACCAGCGGTACTTCTGTCACCAGATCGCCTTTCTTCAGCGCATAATGCAGTTGGTTGTCGATGATATCGCGGTAGGTCACCAGGTCGAACTCACCAAACTCGGTCGGCAGCTTACACTCAGAAACACGCTCAATCGTGGTTTCGGTGTTATTGCGGTATTCGATCAGGTCAGCGATGGTGCCCAGTTTAATGTCGTGCTTGTCAGCAAACAGTTCCAGATCCGGGCGACGCGCCATAGTGCCGTCATCATTGAGGATCTCAACAATCACAGACGCCGGCTCCAGGCCCGCCAGACGCGCCAGGTCACAACCGGCTTCAGTATGGCCGGCACGGATCAGCACGCCGCCGTCCTGTGCGGCCAGCGGGAAAATATGACCAGGCTGGACCAGATCAGACGCCACTGCGCCTTTCGCTACCGCCGCCTGCACAGTACGGGCACGATCAGCGGCAGAGATACCAGTGGTCACGCCACGGGCCGCTTCAATAGACACGGTAAAGTTGGTGGTATACTGAGCGTTGTTATCCTGCACCATAGGTGGCAGGCCAAGATTGTGACAACGCTCTTTGGTCATGGTCAGACAAATCAGACCGCGGCCGTGGGTCGCCATAAAGTTGATCGCTTCCGGCGTAATATGCTCGGCAGCCATGATCAAATCACCTTCATTTTCCCGGTCTTCATCATCCATCAGGATGACCATCTTACCGAGGCGAATATCTTCGATAATTTCTTGCGGCGTACTAATTGGCATGATTCTCGTCCTATTATCCGGTGCGCGCACGTTACGTGTTACGCGAAACCATTTTGTTGTAAGAATTGCATTGTAATGCGTGACTCTGGCTGCTCAGCTTCACGACCGCCCTGCAGCAGTCGCTCGAGATAACGGGCCAGCACATCCACTTCCAGGTTCACTTTACGTCCGACCTGGAACTGGTCGATCGTCGTCTCTTGTGAAGTGTGCGGCACTATGGTCAGTTTAAACGCATTTTTACGCAAGTCATTGACGGTTAAGCTAATGCCATCAACCGTTACCGAACCTTTCTCGGCGATGTACTTGCTCAGCTCAGCTGGAATCGCGACCCAGAATTCGATCGCCCGACCGACCGCATTACGTTCAACGATGTCACCCACGCCATCGACGTGACCCGACACGATATGCCCACCAAAACGGGTCGTCGGTAACATGGCTTTTTCTAAGTTTACTTTGTCACCCACTTTGTAGTGAGCAAAACCCGACTTTTTCAGGGTCTCGAGCGACAAATCAGCGCTGTAGCTGTGGTCATCAAAGGCCACCACGGTCAGACAGACACCATTGGTAGCAATACTGTCCCCGAGTTTGACATCACTCATATCCAGAGCGCCGGCATCGACAGAGATGCTGATGTCCTCGCCTTTTGGCGTAATCGCAGTCAGCGTACCGACCGCTTCGACAATTCCAGTAAACATAATCTAATCATCTTTCAATTGTGGCGTTGCCACGATGCGAATATCCGGGCCGACCATACGGCAATCCTGAATCTTAACATCCAGTACCTGCTGCATATCGGTCAGTCCCAAAGCACCAAACAGGCCGCGTCCGTCGCTGCCCATCACCTTCGGTGCCAAATATAAAATCAGTTCATCAACCAGTTGCTGCTGCAATAGTGATTTGGCTACAGTTGCCCCTGCTTCTACCCAAATATGGTTGATGTTGTGCTGCTTAGCCAGTGCGCTCAGAGCCTGAGCCAGGTCGAGCTGACCCTCCTTATTCACCGCCACACAGACTTCAGCATCCTGTTCAGCCACGCGCAGTACCGCGCCGTCTGCAGCGTACAGTTTCAGTTGCTGATGCAGTTGTTGCTGACGATCCAGCACCACACGAACCGGCTGACGCAGATCCTGCTCAGCATAGGTGTCCTGTACTCCTTGCGGTAACTCAGCCCAGCGTACCGTCAGCGAAGCATTATCGGCCAGCACAGTCTGGCTGGTTGACAGCACGGCACCGGCTTTAGCACGATAAACCTGCACATCATGACGTGCCTGGGCGGAGGTAATCCACTGGCTGCGTCCGTTGGCGAGCGCCGTCTGGCCGTCCAGGCTGGCCGCCATTTTGAGTTGTACGAACGGCATGCCAGTTTGCATACGTTTAATGAAAGCCGGATTCAGCGCGTACGCATCCTGCTCGAGTAAACCCACTTGCACCTCAATGCCGGCATCACGCAGCATCTGTATACCGCGTCCGGAAACCTGAGGATTCGGGTCCTGCATCGCGCAGATCACTTTCGCCACACCGGCATTAATCAGGCCTTCAGCACACGGCGGAGTGCGGCCGTAATGAGAACAGGGCTCGAGGGTGACATAGGCGGTCGCACCTTGCGATCGCTCACCCGCCATGCGCAGGGCATGGACCTCAGCGTGTGGCTGACCGGCACGAAAATGGTAACCTTCACCGACAATCGTCTCACCCTGAGTGATGACACAGCCGACATTCGGATTAGGTGCAGTAGTAAATTGCCCGCGCTGGGCTAACTTGATCGCGCGGGACATCATCTGAAAATCAAAAGGGGTAAATGTAGGCATAGTCGGAAATGATCAATCTTCTAGTTTGGCAATCTCTTCACCAAATTCACGTACATCTTCAAAACTGCGATATACCGAGGCAAAACGGATGTAGGCCACTTTATCGAGCTCTTTGAGCTGCTCCATGACCAGATTGCCAATAAGCTTACTCGGCACTTCTCGTTCGCCGGTAGCACGTAATTTGGATTTGATGGTAGTGATAGCCAGATCAATCGAATCGGCGCTGACCGGACGTTTTTCCAGTGCACGTTGTAAACCACCTACCATTTTGTCTTCATCAAACGGTTCACGATTGCCGTTTGACTTGATTACACGCGGCATCACCAGTTCGGCCGTTTCAAATGTGGTGAAACGTTCATTACAAGCCAGACATTGGCGACGGCGGCGCACCTGGTGGCCATCAGCAACCAGACGTGAGTCGATCACTTTTGTATCGTTCTCAGAACAAAAAGGACAATGCATATCACCTCCATAGCAATCCTGTCAGTGTACCGGAATTGCTTGAATGAAGAAAAGAAAAAGGGGCATATACGCCCCTTTTCAGTTCAACTTCACGCGATTTTGTTAACTGCGTGACAAGTAGTTCGCTTTCCCGACCCATTTGTAGCTGGTCAGCTCTTCAAGGCCCATAGGTCCGCGGGCATGCAGCTTCTGAGTAGACACCGCGACTTCAGCCCCCAAACCAAACTGAGCACCGTCGGTGAAGCGGGTCGAGGCATTGACATACACGGCGGCCGAACCGGCAGAATTAATGAACAGTTCAGCATTGAACAGGTCGTTGGTCATGATGGCATCAGAGTGGCTGGCATTGTGCTCACGCATATGTTCAATCGCTTCCTGCACATCTTTAACCACTTTAACGCCCAGGGTGTAGCTCAGCCATTCCATATCGAAATCACCGGCCTCGGCTGCGCGGACTTCGGCCGCTGAGGTCATCAGTGGCTGCGCTTTTTCTTCCGCGACAAAAGTGACCTTGTTGCCGAGTCTGGCAATCAGCTTTTCCAGTAGCGGCTGCGCCACCGCTTCATGCACCAGCAAGGTATCGAGTGCGTTACAGGCCGACGGACGCTGCACTTTGGCGTTTTCAATCACATCAACGGACTTATCCAGATCGGCACTGGCGTCGACAAAAATGTGGCTGATACCAAAACCGCCGATAATCACGGGAATGGTGCTGTTTTCTTTACACATTTTATGCAAGCCAGCACCACCACGCGGAATGATCATATCAACATAGTCATCCAGTTTAAGCAGTTGGGTCACCAGTTCACGATCCGGTTTCTCAATGTACTGCACTGATGCCGCAGGCAGATCCGCTTTCTGCAGCGCCGACTGAATCACTTTGACCAGTTCCATATTGGAGAAAAAGGTCTCTTTACCACCACGCAGAATAGAAGCATTACCGGTTTTCAGACACAGTGCGGCAATATCGATGGTCACGTTCGGGCGTGCTTCATAAATGACGCCAACCACACCCAGAGGGACACGGCGGCGAGAAAGCGACATGCCATTTTCCAGTACCTTGCTGTCAATTTCACTGCCCACCGGATCGCTCAGGCTGATCACATTACGCACGTCACCGGCAATCGCGCTCAAGCGCGCTTCGTTCAGCAACAGACGATCCAGCAGCGCATCGGTCAGACCGGCCGCGCGGCCAAGTTCAATATCTTTGGCATTGGCAGCCAAAATTGCATCAGCCTTTGCTTCCAGTTCGTCAGCAATACTCGCCAGCGCCTGGTTTTTCTGTGCCGTCGAGGCGGTGGCTAACTGAAAAGCGGCTTGTTTGGCGGCTTTTCCCATCAAGGTTAAATCCACTTTCTCTTCTCCCTACTTCTATTCCTGAATCACGACCATGTCGTCGCGGTGAATCACTTCTGAGCCATAATCATAGCCAAGTGTTTCGATAATAAGTTTACTGTGCTTACCGGCAATTTTTGCCATGTCGTGGCTTGAGTACGCGGCAATACCACGCGCAATCAGATGGCCATGACCATTGGTCACCCGTACCACTTCACCACGGGAGAATTCGCCCTGAACGCGCACCACGCCTTTAGCCAGCAGGCTGCTGCCTTTGGTGGTCACGGCGCGCACGGCGCCGTCATCAATGAAAATATCACCGGATGCAGCCGGACCGGCCAGAATCCAGCGTTTGCGGTTTTCCAGCGACTCTTCCAGCGGCAGAAAACGAGTGCCCTGCGGGTTATTGCTCAGTGAGTCAAAAATCACGTTCGGTGCACGACCTGCGGCTATGATAACCTCTATTCCGGCCCGGCGTGCGATATCCGCCGCCTGCAACTTAGTGGCCATACCACCAGTCCCCAAGGTGGTCCCACTGCCACCGGCAATTTTGCGCAGTGTGTCATCGATGGTTTTCACTTCTTTAATTAACTCCGCGTTGGGATCTTTACGCGGGTCAGCGGTAAACAAGCCTTTCTGGTCAGTCAGCAGCAACAATTTATCGGCACCACATAAAATACCGACCAGCGCCGACAAGTTGTCATTATCACCGACTTTGATTTCATTGGTCGCTACCGCGTCATTTTCATTGACGATCGGAATAATACCGTGGTCAACCAGGGCATTAATGGTATCGCGCGCATTCAGGAAACGTTCACGGTCTTCCAGATCGGCCCGGGTCAGCAACATCTGACCAATTTTAATCCCATAAATAGAGAACAGACGTTCCCACGCTTCAATCAACTGACTTTGTCCGACAGCGGCCAGAAGCTGTTTGCTGGCGATCGCGTTGGGCAATGCGGGGTAACCAAGATGTTCACGGCCTGCTGCAATGGCACCAGACGACACGATCACCACTGAGTGACCCTGTTTTTTCAGTTCAGCACACTGACGCGCCAGTTCGACCATATGCGCACGGTCTAGCGCCAATGTACCACCGGTAAGAACACTGGTTCCTAGTTTCACAATCACTGTTTGTGAAGCTTTTCCGCTTTGTTGATTCGATTTCATGATTTCTTCTTGGTGGAAACATTTAAGAGAGGATGTTTTAGCAATCAACTGACCAATGCACAAGCAGAAAAAGGTGCTAAAAGCACCTTTTTGATTCAGTTTTCCAAGACTAAGGGTGAATCAGACAAATTCGGCTGATTTTGCGTCCAGGGTTAAAGTGAGAGCGAAACGCTGCTGCAGAGTATCTTCCAGTTTTTGATGAAACTCTTCCTGAATACGACTGACTTCCGGCAGCGCTTTGGCAGGCGGAGCATCGCTGTCCCACTCACCGGCCAGATTGTAACGCCCGATATGATAATTGGCCTCAAAACCGTCGCCGCTGGCATTTAACTCCATCCACCAGCCCCAGAATTCACGTTTTTCAGGTGACTTCTTGTCGTTGACACACACCGCGAGACAATCAAACAGATAAAAGCCTTCTTTGCACTGTCCTTCGCGCAAATACGGACCAATTGCCTTCAGGGCTGCCAACAAACGATAATGAGTAGGATTTCGCGCCATCTCAGACATATTGACTCCTTGCTTCCATGTTAAGAATGACAATTATTATTATTAATCATGAAGTTAATAATACACATTCATCACTCTTAACCAATTTGTGCAAAAAGTCACCTACAGAGTTCATCTTCTAGCCAATTTATCGCCAAATCGAGGGATTGCTCATAACCCTGACTGATTGTCTTACTTTTTATTTGCTTAGCCTTGCCACCTTGGCTAAAGAGCGCAACCAGTTGATTATCACTATACGGTGACACAGGATCGCCCTCCAGCCCCATGGCCAGAATGGGCACCTTGGTGCGCCGGCTGGACAAAAAGCCCTGAACTTTGAGAGACCAGGCCATCATCTGCCCCGCCAGACTGTCAATATCGACCGCATTTTTGCCCAGACGTGATGCCAGCACATCGATATACATTTTCGGCATCTTTTTCATTTTCGGCGGTGAAACCAGCACGTCATGAATTGGCGCGCCGAGTGTAACACACGCTTTGATGCGCTCAGGCTCAAGAAACGATAAACGCACCATGGCATTGCCGCCAAACCGAAAACCAATCAGCCCGACCCGGAAGTGATCCACCCACGGCAGGGTATGCAGCTGACTCAGGACTTCCTGATGTAAACAGCAAGAATCTTCGGTCAGGGTCCAGTGTGAGCTCTGACCGACAGACGGCATATCTAAAGTCAGCATCGCGATATTGCGCTTAGCGAGAAAATCGCGAAACAGGCGCCACATATCGGTTTGCAGACTGTCGAGTCCGGCGCTGACAATCACCACCGGCTGTGGTTTATCCGTTTTCGATAAATGCAGATGACCAATGATTTTTTTATTTTTAAACGGAAACTCGAGACGTTTAATCACGTACTTGGTGTGAGTCGCCGCTTGCGCATAAGCCGTATTGGCCAGCACCTGGGCCTGAGTTGCCAGATTGTCATTTTTCAGGTGCGGGTAGCCGGCAATACTGAAACAGAGCGAGGCGGAAAACATTTCATCCGCGGCTTGTTCGCCCTGCTGCTGCTGGGCACGTAACTGGTGACGCATACCGAGCTTAGTCCACTCAAATGCCCAGTTACCACTGTGATAGCCCATTACCGTATCCAGCCACTGCTCTTCAGTGCGCGAATGTGTAGACGAAGCGATCCGGGCCAGCACCTCTTCCTGCTCAATCGGATCAATGCCCTGCCACGCCCACTGTAAGCGACGCAGGTTGCGATACCAGGCATGCCCCTCCTCTGCCATTTTATCGGCCAGGAACTTATGGCTGCTCGGCATGTATTGAGTGAGAGATGATGTCTCTTGAGCTTGCTTGTACTTTTGGAATAACGTCTCAGAAAGGTTTTTACTGACTTCTTCGGACATAACGCGTCTCTGTTGAGGGCAATGGCCTAATAGTAATAAAAAAAATGGCCCTATACAGGGCCATCATCAAATAAAGTTGCGATCGTCGGCTTATTTTTGTTTGCGGTTAACCGGCTCAACAAAAGACAGCGCCATATCCCATGGCTGTTCAATCCAGGTATCCTGCTCAATATCGACGATGTACTCGTCAACCAGGTCTTTACCCGCTGGTTTAGCACATACAGTAACAAATTTCGCTTTTGGATACATTTCACGGATTTTACGTGCGGTATCACCGCTGTCGACCAGATCATCAACAACAATAAAACCTTCGCCATCGTGCTCAGGAGCTTTCAGAACATTCATGTCACGCTGGTGATCGTGGTCGTAGCTGGAGATACATACGGTATCTACATAACGAATACCCAGTTCGCGGGCCAGAATTGCTGCTGGTACCAGGCCACCTCGGCTCACACCCAGGATACCTTTCCATTGTTCTGCAGGCATTTGAAGTTGTGCCAGTTCACGGCAGTACTTCTGCATATTGTCCCAAGTGATAACGAATTTTTTGCTCATTGTGATAAACCTAACTTTAAAAAATGTAGTGGACTGCGCTTACGCAGCCACAATGTATTTAGCCGCGAAGATAATTGCCATCACCCAGACACTGAGTGATACGCTGCGACCTTTGCCACTCAGAAGCTTGATCACTGCGTAAGCGATAAAGCCCATTGAGATACCTTCTGCAATCGAGAAAGTCAGTGGCATCAGCAGACAGGTCACGACGGTTGGCGCCGCTTCGGTCAGGTCACGCCAGTCGATGCTAACCAGACCAGACAACATCAGAATCGCCACATAAAACAGCGCACCTGACGTTGCGTAAGCCGGAATCATACCCGCTAATGGCGAGAAGAATAGTGCAAGCACAAACAGAATGCCAACCACAACCGCAGTCAGACCGGTACGACCGCCTGCTGCGACACCTGATACACTCTCAACGTAAGAGGTAGTGTTTGAGGTACCCAGCAGAGCGCCCACTGAAGTTGCGGTAGAGTCCGCCAGCAGTGCGCGGTTAAGACGTGGAATTTTGCCGTCTTCGCCAATCAGGTTCGCTTTACTTGCCACACCCACCAGCGTACCGGCAGTGTCAAACAGATCGACGAACAAGAAGGCAAACACAACCGAAATCATGCCGACTTCAAATACAGAAGAGAAATCCAGTTGCAGGAATGTCGGCGCAATACTTGGTGGCGCAGACACAATGCCGCCCCACTGTACATCACCAAACAGCAGACCCAGTGCAGTAATCGCCAGGATTGCGATCATAACAGCACCTTTCACGTTGCGGTGGACCAGCGCGATGGTCAGGAAGAAGCCCAGAGAACCCAGCACTGCAGGCAGAGAAGTGATGCCACCCAGTGAAACCAGAGTTGCCGGGTTATCAACCACGATACCCGCATTCTTCAGCGCGATGAACGCCAGAAACAGGCCGATACCCGCCGAGATACCGGTGCGCAGCGACAATGGAATCGAGTTGATGATCCACTCACGAATCTTGAACAGACTCAGAATGATAAACAGCACGCCCGAGCAGAATACTGCTGCCAGCGCAACCTGCCAGGTGTAACCCATACCCAGTACAACTGAGTAAGTGAAGAATGCGTTCAGACCCATACCCGGCGCCTGTGCGATGGGGTAGTTAGCCACGAAGCCCATGATGAAACAGCCGACCGCCGCTGCCAGACAGGTCGCGACAAACACGGCGCCGTGATCCATTCCGGCGTCGGAAAGAATCGCAGGGTTAACAAAAATAATGTAAGCCATGGTCAGGAAGGTGGTGATCCCGGCAATGACTTCAGTGCGCACGTTAGTGCCATATTCACTGAGTTTGAATAGCCTTTCCAGCATGTTCGATTCCTAATAAAGGTAAAAGAGTAAACGGTTGCGTAATCGATTGGGCGCAGATTATAAAGTTATCAAATCACAAATTCCAGACAGAATTTATGGGAACGAGAAGCAGGCAGGAACAGAATAAGGCCAGAATGACACAAAAACGCGGGTTTTTAGAGCAAAAATACCAATTTTTTTAATGACTTGGAAAAATGAGATCCAACTCTCCCTTTACTGAATCAGCGCCAGGAGAGTTGCAGAATATACTTCAGTTGATCACATTTCAACCCCGCTAATTCATCACCTTGTTAGGCAACCAGGTGACCAGTTCCGGGAACAGCATACAGATGACCAGCACGGTGAACTGAACCAGAATGAATGGTGTCACCGACTTGTACAGATCCATCATCGTCACCCCTTTCGGCGCGATACCTTTCAGGTAGAACAAGGCAAAACCATAAGGTGGTGTCTGCACCGCAATCACGATGTTAAGAATCATCAGCACCCCGAACCAAATCGGGTCATAACCGAGCGATACGGCAACCGGCGTGAAAATCGGCGCACACATCAGTACGATGATGAACTCATCAATGATGAAACCCAGCAACAGCATGATCACCTGGAACATCATGATAATCACAATCGGCGGCAGGTCGAGGTCGCGGGTAAAGCCTGATACCATACCCTGAATCCCCATCAGCAAATGGAAATTACTGAATACCGACGCGCCGAGAATGATCCACATGGCCACACTAACCAGCATAGCGGTCTGCATACCTGAGCGTATCAACAACTCAGGCTTAAAGCGTTTAAACAGAATCGACAGCAGAATCGCCCCGACTACCCCCAGCGCACCGGATTCGGTTGGCGTCGCGATCCCGGCAATAATACTGCCCAGCACAATGACGATCAGCGCAAAAGAAGAGGCCCCATCGCGAATGGTCTTAAACATCTCATACCCTTTCGGGATCTCGATGTCGTTGTCACTGTCGAGCGGCGCACGCTCTGGGCGCATCTTACAGCTGATCACCACGTAAGCGATCAACAGAACAATAGTAATCAGCGCCGGAATCATAGCGCCAAGAAACATCTTGCCGACCGAGTTCTGCGTCGCCGAAGCAAACATGATCATCGGAATACTCGGCGGAATCAGGATCCCCAGCGAGCCTCCGGCCATGATCACCCCCAGCGCCAGCTTCTTATCGTAACCACGTTCCAACATAGGTTTGAGCGCGATCGAGCTTGAGGTCATGATACCGGCACCGATAATGCCCACCATGGCACCAATCATCGAACACACTCCAATGACGCTAATCGCCAGAGAACCACGCAGGCGGCCAATCAGCAGCTGGCTGGCATTAAACATCGCATCACCGATCCCGGAACGGGTCAGGATTTGCCCCATGTAGATATAGAGCGGGATAGCGAGCAGGATGAAATTAAAGAAGGTGCTTTCCACTGTAGTCGGAATGATGTTGAACATCGACTCGCCCCAGGTCAGGTAACCGACCCCCATGGCAATTCCGCCCAGTGCCAGGCCCACCTGAGCACCGAGGACAAACGCGGTCAGAATACAACCCAGTAACACCAGGGTTAACATCTCAATGCCCATTTGTGTTCTCCTTGTCAAAAACGCAATTCAACTGGTCGTTGTCGACCTTAAACGGCTGTTCGCTCAGATGGACGTGTTTGTGAACATCGCCATTGAGTTCGCGGCCTTTGATCAAAAAGAACAGGTTTGCGATCAGCTCAGTGGAATATTCGGCGATAAAGATGACGGCAGAAACGGTAATCATCAGCCAGAAGTGGTGCATAGCAGGCGCCCACTCGCTCTGAGTTTTATAGTTAAACTCCAGAGCTTCAAAAAACATGCTGCCGCAGGTTTTGGCCATCACCGCCAAGAAACCAATCGCCAGGATGCCGGTCAGGACATCAAAAATCCGGCGGGTCTTTTCTGACACTTTGGCGTGGACAATATCCACGTTGATGTGTGCTTCGCGCTGCTGTGCATACGCGCCGCCAAGAGCTGCAATGTAACCGAATAAAAACAGTGACGTGTCGTATCCCCAGATGGTCGGTTGGTTTAACACATAACGGGCAAACACTTCATAGAAGACAATCGCAGCCAGAACGGGAAGCAAGTACGACACTGAGCGTCCAATCAGACTGACGATGTATTTCGTGAATTGGCAATACCTCAGTAAAATGGCTTCAAGCATAAATAAACTCCCTGTAAAAACAGGTGAACCCAGAGGGTCCACCTGCGTTATGCCTTATTGTTGCTCCAGAATATCAACCAGCTGTTTGGAGTACTTATCTTCACTTGCGTACTCTTTCGCCAGTGACAGCCCCGCCTCTTTCCAGGCTTGTTTGTCAGCTTCTGAAGGTTGCGGGCTCCATAGCAGGCCTTTGGCTTCCATGTCTGCAACGGCCTGAGATTCCCATAGTTTTGATTTGGACATCTGCTCCTGAGCGTGAACCGCGGTCGCCGCTTTCACAATCGCCTGCAGATCTTGTGGCAGTTTGTTCCACTCTTTCTTGTTGACGATGATCGGCAGCACCTGCGCACCGGCCAGAGGCAGCGGATACATGTACTTTGCCACTTCGACGTGGTTACCGTCACGGTGGTCAATCATGTTAGAACCGATAGAACCATCGATAACACCGGTAGCCAGTGAGGTATAGATTTCACTCCAGGCCAGAGAAACTGGGGAAGCGCCTAAATTACGCAGGAATTTACCGTACGCGCCTGGCGCACGAATCTTCAGACCTTTGAAATCGGCGATAGAATTGATGGGCTCTTTCGTGATGATGTAAACCGGTGGCTGAATGTAAGGGTCAAGCCATTCCAGGCCTTGTGAACCATACGCTTCTTTTAGAACCTTGCCCCAGCCTTTGTCATGAAATAAGGTGGTCAGTTCGGCAACATCCGACGTACCGCCCGGCAGACCTACTTCGACCACACCAGCAGGAAATTCTCCCGCATGCATCGGCTGGAACGGTGCGCCCATCGTAATCAGGCCCGATTTCACCGCGGTCAGAATGCCACTGGTCCCCACCCCCTCACCGGAGTAAAGCACCTGCACAGCAATGCGGCCGTCAGACATGGTTTCGATGTTCTTGGCCAGGTCTTCATATACTTCACCAAAGGCAGTGCCACGACCATATAAGTTGGCAAAACGCCAGTTGTAATCAGCCGCCATGGTCGCGGTTGAACAGACCAGAGTGCTGACACCGAGCGCCGCGGTCAGAAAGGCTTTCGCCAGTTTAGTTCCTTTAACGCTTAACATAGAAATTCCTCTTCCTGCATGGTTACACTTTTGTTATTGATTTGTTTCCCGGACTCAATATGAAGAACACGGCAGGAATGCGATAGTGCCAGTCGGGCAGTTGTTATGGTACCAGCGGGTTGGTGCCAACTGGTACCAACGTTTGTAACAAACTGGTACTTAGGGTCGACAGAGGTTTGTGTCTAACATGCAATCAACAGCCTACAAAAGAGACACAAACATGGAGCAAATTGTTAACACGACGCTATTGAAAGCGACCTGTCCGGCCAGCGATGATGCCATCGCGGTTTTGAACCCGGCTACCGATGAGATCCTGGCGTACATTCCGTCCATGGATACACAAACGATTCACACCATGATCGACCGCTCCAAACAGGCGCAAGCCGAATGGCAGGAAAAAGTGCCGCTGAGCGCTCTGCTGTTCTGAAACGCTGGTACGATCTGATGATCGAAAACGCCGACGATCTGGCGCGTATCATGACTCTGGAACAGGGTAAACCGCTGGCAGAAGCCAAAGGTGAAGTGATGTACGGTGCCTCTTTTATCCAGTGGTTTGCCGAAGAGGCCAAACGCACTTACGGCGACACCATTCCAGCACCGACCGGTAATAAACGTCTGATGACCATCAAGCAACCGGTCGGTGTCGCGGCAGCAATCACGCCGTGGAACTTCCCGATTGCGATGATTACCCGCAAAGCCGCACCGGCTCTGGCTGCTGGCTGCAGTTTTATCGTTAAACCGGCCAACCAGACGCCGCTGTCAGCATACGCCAGCGCTGAACTGGCGTATCAGGCGGGTCTGCCACAAGATTTGCTGATTGTGATCAACAATCACTCCTCCGTCGCCGTGGGTGATATTTTCTGCAGTCATGACGACATCAAAAAGCTGTCGTTCACCGGCTCAACTCAGGTTGGCCGCCATCTGATCACCCAATGTGCTGACACCATCAAGCGCACCTCAATGGAGCTGGGCGGCAACGCGCCTTTCATCGTGTTTGATGATGCCGACATCGACGAAGCGGTCAAAGGCGCAATGGCCTCAAAATTCCGTAATGCCGGCCAAACCTGTGTCTGTGCTAACCGCTTCTACGTCCAGGATGGCGTCTACGATGCTTTCGTTGAGAAGTTTGTCGCCGCCGTGGCTGAACTGAAAATGGGTAATGGCCTGCAAGCCGGCGTTAATATCGGTCCGCTGATTGATATCAAAGCCAAAAACAGCGTCCTCGGCTACATCGACACAGCGATTGCGCAGGGTGCCAAAGTGGCACTGGGCGGTAAATCGGCCGGCGGCCTGTTTGTCGAACCCACCGTGCTGACCGAAGTGACCCAGGATATGGACATCATTCAGACTGAACTGTTTGGGCCAGTGGCTCCGGTTGTTCGCTTTAGCCATGATGAAGAATTAGTTGAAAAAGCCAATGACACCATCTACGGCCTGGCGAGCTACTTCTACACCAATAACATTCACCGCGCTTTCCGTATCGCCGAGAAACTGGAATATGGCATGGTCGGTATCAATGAAGGTCTCATCTCCAATGAAGTCGCACCCTTTGGTGGTGTGAAACAGTCTGGTTTTGGCCGCGAAGGCGCCAAACAAGGCATCGATGAATACCTGAACGTTAAATATCTTTGCTTGGGCGGCTTCTAAGCCTCTCCTGAATCACGAAAAGGACACCTCATTATGACAAACTCGGAATGGCAAAATCGCAAGGAAAAAGTCGTTGCAAAAGGCATGGCGAACCTGGCCCCAATTTATGCAGCGAAAGCGGAAAATGCCTTGATCACTGACATTGAAGGTAACCAGTACATTGACTTTGCAGCGGGTATCGCGGTCAACAACACCGGTCATTCACACCCACGCATCGTCGCAGCAGTGAAAGACCAACTGGATAACTTCAGCCACACCTGTTCTATGGTGACCCCTTACACCAGCTTCGTTGAACTGGCAGAAAAAGTGGTCGAGATCGCTCCGGGTGACTTCGACAAGAAAGCCGCATTTGTGACTACCGGTGCCGAAGCGGTAGAAAACGCGGTTAAATTTGCCCGCGCCCACACCGGCCGCAGCGGTGTTATCGCGTTTAAAGGTGGCTTCCACGGCCGCACCAACATGTGTATGGGTCTGACCGGTAAAGTTGCACCTTACAAAATCGGCTTTGGTCCGTTCCCAGGTGACATCTTCCACGTACCATACCCAAATGCTTACCACGGTATCAGTGAAGAGCAGAGCCTGAGCGCGCTTAACGATCTGTTCGCGTGTGACATCGAGCCGTCACGCGTGGCAGCCATCATCTTTGAACCGATTCAGGGTGAAGGTGGTTTCTACCAGGCACCGAACTCTTGGGTCAGCGCGATTCGCGAACTGTGTGATAAACATGGCATCGTGATGATCTGTGATGAGATCCAGACTGGCTTTGCCCGTACCGGTAAAGTGTTTGCGTGTGAATACTATGATGCGAAACCAGACCTTATTACCATGGCGAAAGGCATCGCTGGCGGCTTCCCGCTGTCAGGTGTGGTCGGTAAAGCCGACATCATGGATTCTGCCACTCCGGGCGGTATCGGCGGTACTTACGCGGGTTCACCACTGGCTTGTCGCGCAGCACTGGAAGTGATTGGCATCATTAAAGATGAGAATTTGTGTGAAAAAGCCCAGCATGTCGGCCTACAATTTAAAGAAAGTTTGCTCGAGATGCAGAAAACGATCCCACAAATCGGAGATATTCGTCAGGTCGGCGCGATGATCGCAATTGAGCTAAACGATCCTGAAACAAAACAACCACTTGCAGATCTGACCAAACAACTGGTATTAAAGTGTCATCATCAGGGCGTGATCCTGCTCTCATGTGGTGTGAAAGGTAACGTGATTCGTTTCCTGCCACCACTGACTATCGAGCCGGAGCTGATCACCAAAGGCCTGGAGATCATCACCAAGGAACTTCAGTCGTTAATCTGAGCTTCAACGATGCTTTAAAAAAGATGTGCAGCAATGCACATCTTTTCTCTCCCGCTGTCGTTGATTCTGAACGGATTCGACTCTTTGATAAGCAGGAAAGCTATGCTGTACCAATTTATCCATATCGACCCACAAGATTCGCGAACCCTGCAGGATCAAATCAAAGGTGACATAGCCAAAGCCATCTTTGCCGGCTTTGTCCCCAAAAATACCAGTATCATGTCGTCACGCCGTCTGGCAGAGCAGCTAAAAGTCTCTCGTAACACCATATTGCGCGTGTATGAACAGTTAGCGGAAGAAGGCGTTCTGGTCCCGATTGAGCGCAAGGGCTACTACGTCAACCCGCAACTAGAACTGCAAGTGCCATCCGGCGAGCAGCAACAGCACCCCGCCAGCCAAAGCCTCAACTGGGTCAACTATCTCAATGCCGAGCATACCGTCTCAGACATCGCAGTGAAAAACCTCAACCAGTATCCTTACCTGTTTGTCAGCGGCATGGTGGATGAGGATCTGTTTCCGGTTTCGGAATGGCGCAAATGCAGTATTCAATCACTCAATAAAAGCAACCATCGCAGCTGGACCTCGGACGATCATGATTACCATGAACTGATCGAACAGATCCGCACCCGGGTACTCACCAAGCGTGGGATCTTTGTCGGCAAGGAAAACATCGCCATCACACTCGGCAGCCAGAACAGCCTCTATTTCCTGTCCAAACTGCTGGTGTCTAAACGCAGTTGTGTCGCCATGGAAAATCCGGGCTACCCGGAAGCCCTGCATCAGTTTCAGGCACGGCGTGCCCGGGTTATGCCGATCGAAGTCGATCGCAACGGCATGGTGATCGATGAACGCCTCAGCTCTGCCGATGTGGTGTACACCACGCCGAGCAACCAGTTTCCAACTACGGTGCGCATGTCCACCGAGCGACGCAAGGCTTTGATGAGTTACGCTGAGCAGCATGATTTTCTGGTGATTGAAGATGACTTCGAGCATGACATTAACTTCATGGAACACAGTTGTCCGCCGCTGCGCTGCGAGTATCAGAGCGAACGCATCATCTATATTTCCAGTTTTACGTCCAGCATTGCCCCCGGGCTGCGGATTGGCTTTATTGTCGCAGCAGCGCCGCTGATCGCACAGATAAAATCGCTGCAGGTACGTACCCACAGTCTGCCTCCGAAAAGTAACTGCCAGACACTGGCGCTGTTTCTCAGTCTGGGGTATTACGACGTGCTGGCGCAAAAACTGCTCAAACGCTATCGCGACAAATGGCTGACGATGGAAAAAGCGATGAATTACTACTTCCCGCAATCCGGCGCGATCCCGTCACTGGCCGGGACCGCATTCTGGGTAGAGTACAAGCAGGGTTTCGATGCCGAACGTTTTGAGCAACTGGCACAAGAACACGGCATCCTGATCAATAACGGGGCCAAATACTTTAGTTGCGATCATAAAAACAACAGCTTTCGTCTCAGCTTTCAGTCGATCCGTTGTGAGAACATCCGCGAAGGCATCAAACAGCTGGCCGCGATTGCCAAACAGATTCTGCCGATCCCACGTATTGAGGATTGTGCCAGCGCACCACTTGATAGCGCGCAAATCCGGGCCGCACTGACCAATCAGACCCTGCTGACGAAAGACTGCTTCAATATTCCTTATCGTATTACTCTGCAGGCGGACGGTAAGCTGCTGGGTATTTCAGAACGGCCGAATGATATGGATGAAGGCTACTGGTGGGTTGAGAATCACAAATTTGTCTACCAGTGGCGTAACTGGCAGTTTTCCGATATCCGCTATATCACTATTGTGCAGGAAAACGGTGAGATCAAACGCTTTGATGAACAGGGCTATTTTATCGGTGAAGCGCGCATCGCCTCCTGATCCCCACCTCCCGCATCACACCTTTTCCCCTGGTCCGGCTGGATCCTCAGTCATCCCAGGCGCGATAACAAACCGGATCAACAGGCAAAAAAAACGCCACCTGAACTCAGGTGGCGGAGAATTCTATTAATCAAATTGATTAAAAATAAATTCCAATTTAGGGGTGAACAAAACTGTTCAGGAAGCAAGTTTGATCTCAATAACCAAAACTTGCCGGATATGCAAAGTTCCCGGTAAATACAGCACGTTTTTGCCAGAACTTTACAGACGATAAACCTTTACTCATTACTATCACCTTTATAAACCAAACATTGTGTTTTGATTTCTCGGTTCCCTGGAGGCGATAAATCGGACTCATCCTTTGAGCATTTTTGCTTCGCTTGCGAAGTGGTTATAAATATACCACCAAGAAATTTTATTACAATACACAGGGTGACAAAAATCACATAAATCACACAAAGTGACTTTAATTTGAATTTTTTGGTAATTAAATTACAAGACAATCAGTCTGAATGCTAAAAAATCACTTCATGAAAGCAATGAGTTGCTTATAGTGTGATTCAGATTACAGCGCAGCAAACACGACTGTGCTAACCGGAATGTATACGGTAATGAATAGCACTACACCCTCTCTGCGCATAGTGATATGCTCTTGTGTAGATTCACCATGTCACAGCCCGATATCAGTTAATTTCTCCGGAAATTAAAAAATAACCAGTAAAAATTCGGGAAATGTTATGCAAAAGGAGTTAACTGTGTCTGAGTTCCATTCTGAAATCAGTAAATTATCACCTGCGCCTGTCTGGCAGTTTTTCGATATGATCTGTTCGATCCCTCATCCGTCTAAACATGAAGAAGCGTTAGCCCAAGCTATCATCCGCTGGGCTGAAGATCAGGGTTTGGCAGTCCGTCGTGATCCGACCGGTAACGTGTTTATCAAGAAACCGGCCACTCAGGGCATGGAGCATAAGAAAGCGGTCGTGCTGCAGGCTCATATCGATATGGTGCCGCAAAAGAATGAAGACACCGATCATGACTTCCTCCGCGATCCTATCCAGCCGTACATTGATGGTGAGTGGGTGACAGCGAAAGGCACCACATTAGGTGCCGATAACGGCATTGGCATGGCAACCTGTCTGGCGGTGCTGGCATCCGATGAGATCAAACACGGACCACTGCAAGTCCTGCTGACCATCGATGAAGAAGCCGGTATGAGCGGGGCTTTCGGCCTTGAAGCCGGCTGGCTGGAAGGCGATATCCTGCTCAACACCGACTCCGAGCAGGAAGGCGAAGTTTACATGGGTTGTGCCGGTGGCGTAGATGCAGCGCTGACGTTTAACATCCGCCGTGAGGCACAACCGGCCGGTTACGTCACTCGTCAACTGATCCTGAAAGGTCTGAAAGGCGGTCACTCCGGTGTCGATATCCATACCGGACGCGGCAATGCCAACAAGCTGCTGGCGCGTTTTCTTGCCGCTCACGCCGCTGAGCTGGACCTGCGCTTGATTGAATTTCGTGGCGGCAGCCTGCGTAACGCCATTCCGCGTGAAGCGTTTGTGACACTGGCGGTGCCGGCCACCAACCAGGATAAACTTGATAGTTTGTTCCAGGCGTATATCGCACTGCTGCAAAGCGAGCTGGGCCGAATCGAAACCAATCTGGTTGGCTATAACCAAGCATCCGACAGCCAGGCAGAAGTGCTGATACTGGCCGATCAACAGCGCCTGATCGCCGCACTCAATGCCTGCCCGAACGGCGTGATGCGCATGAGTGATGAAATTGAAGGTGTCGTGGAAACCTCTCTCAATCTCGGTGTGATTACCTCAGAACAGGATACGATCAAGGTATTGTGCCTGATTCGCTCCCTCATCGATTCCGGCCGCAGCCAGACGGAAGGCATGCTGGCTTCCGTCGCTGAACTGGCCGGTGCTGAGATCACGTTCTCAGGCGCTTACCCGGGCTGGAAGCCGGATGCGGACTCAGAAATCATGCAGATTTTCCGCGATATGTATCAAGGCATCTACGGCCATAAGCCCAACATCATGGTCATTCATGCCGGCCTGGAATGCGGTCTGTTTAAAAAGCCGTATCCGGACATGGACATGGTCTCTTTCGGTCCGACGATTAAATTTCCTCACTCCCCGGACGAAAAGGTCAAGATAGATACCGTGGGTCTGTTCTGGCAACAAATGGTCGCCCTGCTGGAAAACATTCCGGCCAAAGACTGATCCCCCTCAGCCGGGACATCGCGTCCCGGCTGCTTTTCCTTCTCCCTGCCCACAGGCTTATTGGCCGGCACACAGCGACTTTCTTGCGTGGCAGCTCACAAATAAGTTATTAATATTTTTTGTCGATACGGAAAATTTTATTCGTTAGCTAATATTGATTAATCACTGATAGAGTTCGCCTCCTTGAAGTTCCCTGAGTTAATCACCAAACTCTATTCAAGCGATAACGCCATTATGATGTGGTATCGGGGATGCGGCTTTACGTTCGACTCTTACGTCTGATGGCCAGATCCGTGTCTGAAATTCTCCAAATAATGAACTGCAATGAAAGAAAAAATGATTGTCGGATGGCGAGAAACTCTCAGCCTTCCAGCTTTAGGCATTGATAAAATTAACGCAAAGATCGATACCGGAGCCCGAACATCTTGCTTACATGCATTTAAGATCGAGAGCTTTCGTAACCAAGATGAACTTTGGGTTCGTTTCTGGATGCACCCAATCCAACATAATGACGCCGACGTCGTCGTGTGTGAAGCTAAAGTGGTCGATGAGCGCACGGTACGTGACTCAGGAGGCCATGAAGAAACCCGCTATGTGGTTCAGTCTGAGATCTGTCTGGGCGGACAAACCTGGCCGGCAGAAATTACCCTGACCAACCGTGAAAACATGGCTTTCCGTATGCTGCTGGGGCGCACCGCAATGCACCACAGAATCATTGTCGATCCTACAGCATCGTTTTTGATCCCTTTCGAGGAGTGTAAATAATGAAAATTGGTATTCTGTCTCGTAATTCGTCTTTGTATTCAACTAAGCGCTTGATCGAGGCTTGTAAGCAACGCGGCCACGAGGTCAAAGTGATCGATGCCCTGCGTTGTTATATGAATATCAATTCACAAGAGCCGGAAATTCACTTTAAGGGTGAACAGCTCTCCGGCTTTGACGCCATCATTCCACGTATCGGTGCCTCGGTCACCTTTTATGGTACTGCTGTCCTGCGCCAGTTCGAGATGATGGGGGTTTATCCGGTCAACGAATCGGTGGCTATCAGCCGTTCACGCGACAAACTGCGCTCGATGCAGCTGCTGTCCCGTAAAGGCATCGGTATGCCAATTACCGGCTTTGCCAGCAAACCGGATGATGTCAAAGACCTGCTCGACATGGTGGGCGGCGCGCCAGTGGTGATCAAACTGCTGGAAGGCACACAAGGTATTGGTGTGGTTCTGGCCGAAACCCGTAAAGCAGCGGAAAGCGTTATCGAGGCCTTTATGGGCCTGAAAGCCAACATCATGGTACAGGAATACATTAAAGAAGCCGGCGGTGCTGATATCCGCTGCTTCGTCATCGGTGACAAAGTCATCGCAGCGATGAAACGTCAGGGCGCAGAAGGCGAATTCCGCTCTAACCTGCATCGTGGCGGTACGGCTTCACTGATTAAGATAACCCCGACCGAACGTAAAACCGCAATTGACGCGGCGAAAGCGATGGGGCTCAATGTCGCGGGTGTCGATCTGCTGCGCTCTGAGCGCGGACCATTGGTGATGGAAGTCAACTCATCGCCGGGCCTGGAAGGCATCGAAGCTGCAACCGGAAAAGACATCGCAGGAATGATTGTCGAATTCATTGAAAAAAATGCGGCCAGTAAAAGGACTAAAACACGTGGTAAAGGCTAACAGAAAACAGATACCCTACCAATTTCTGGGGGAGACCATTCCCCCAGCCAGCCGAAAAGTCATCGAGCTGGAAGCGGCGAAGCTTTACACCCATTCACCGCTGTCAATTCCGGTCGAAATCATCCATGGTTACGCACCGGGTCCGGTCCTGATGGTGAATGCCGCCATTCATGGCGATGAACTCAACGGCGTTGAGATTGTACGCCAGCTCAACAGCACCATCGACCCGAAAAAACTCAAAGGCACCCTGATAGCGGTGCCGATCGTCAATGTGTTTGGCTTTATTCATAAATCCCGTTACCTGCCGGACCGCAGGGATCTCAACCGTTGCTTTCCGGGCAGCGAAAAAGGCTCGCTTGCCTCACGTATGGCGCATACGTTCTTTTCTCAGGTTGCTCTCAACTGCGATTACATCATCGATCTGCATACTGGTGCCATTCACCGCACCAACCTGCCGCAGATTCGTGCCGATTTAAGCAACGAAGAAACATTACGTATCGCACAGGCGTTTGCAACGCCGGTAGTGATTGATTCGCCGCTGCGTAACGGCTCACTGCGCAGTGAGGCAGAAAAAGCCGGTATTACCGTCCTGACCTATGAAGCCGGTGAAGCACTGCGCTTTGAGCCTATTGCCATTAATGCCGGCATTGTGGGCGTTAAACGGGTAATGCAGGCGGTGGGTATGTTACGAGCCAGCCGCAAGAAACTGCCGACCTCCGTGATTGCCAAATCCACCAGTTGGCTGCGCGCCGAAGCAGACGGTATCCTGCGCACTGTGGTGTCGCTGGGCGATCGGGTAGATAAAGGTCAGGTTCTGGCGTATATCAACTCCCCGCTGGGGAACGTAGAGGTCGAAATCAAGGCTAATAAAGGCGGTATTGTGATTGGTCAGCAAACTCTGCCACTGGTTAATGAAGGCGATGCCGTGTTCCATCTGGCCTATTTTACCCAGCGTGATGATGTGGTCGAACAGGTTGTCGGCGACTTTATTGAAGAAGTGGCTGATACCGATCTCGAACCGCTGACCACGGGCCAGATCATGCCTCCATCCCCGCTGTAACGGCTTGTTATCCGTTATAGCGCTGAACCAGATAGACAAAGCCCCTGCACGTGTGCAGGGGCTTTTTGTTGTGCATTATCTCACAGCCAGCGTTAACCAAATGATGCCCAGATAACCGTAATCACCAGCAGCGGACAGACAAAACGCACGTACCAAGGCCAGATTCTGCCAAACAGGCTGTGACTGAACTCCGGAAATCCCTGGCGCAGCTCATTGAATTTCTCGTTACGTTTCCAAACCCAACCACCGAACAGACAGAACATCAGCGCCGCAGTCGGCTGCAGGTACTGTGTGGCTGTCTTTGCCACCAGACCAAACAGCGCGCCAAAATTATACACAATCACCACACTAAACAGCGCAATCAGACTGCCCAGCACCCAGCTGGTGGGGGTACGTTTGGTATTCAGGCGTTCACTAACCAGAGCAACCGGACACTCCAGCATCGAAATCGATGAAGTTAAAGCGGCTATCGTCAGCAGCAGGAAGAAAACAATCGCAAACAACTGTCCAAGCAGCCCCAGGCTGTCAAACATCAGTGGCAGAACGGTAAACACCAGCGTGTCCGAGCTGAGCAGAGAACCATCCTGGGCATAGATTTCAACCCCTTTGTGCATCGCAACAAACATCGCCGGCATTACGACCAGACCGGCAATAAACGCGACCGCTGTATCGACTAAGGTGACGCTCATCGCCATTTTCGGCAGATTCTCTTTTTTGCTCAGGTACGAACCGTAAATCAGCATTGAGCAACCACCAATGGTGAGAGAAAAGAAGCCTTGCCCCATCGCGGCCAGAATCAGGTCACGATCCCAAATCTTGGTAAAGTCTGGGAGCAAATAATGCTGTAAGCCCTCCACCGCCCCCCTGCTGGAACATGATGTAGACAAACAGGACGGCAAACAGGACAAACAGCGCCGGCATTAAACGGGTCGACCACTTTTCAATTCCCTGCTTCACTCCGCCCTGCACAATCAGAATCGTCAGGACATAAAACAGCAAGGTACCAAATAAATTACGCTCAACCGAAAAACCTTTAAACCATGCAGCAGCGTCAGTCAGACCGAGTACATCACTCATGGCGCCAAACATGTAGCACAGGATCCAGCCGCCGACAATGCTGTAAAAAGCCAGCACGGCACTTGGTACACTCAGACCAATCCAACCGACCAAACCACCAATACGTTTGGCCACAGGATTGTCGTTAAGTGAGTGCATACTATCAACCGGATTGGCCTGGCCATAGCGCCCAATTGCCATTTCGACCACCAACATCGGATAGGCAACCACAAAGATAAGGATCAGATAGACCAACAGAAAGGCTCCGCCACCATTACTGGCGGCCTGAGTAGGAAACCCCCAGATATTGCCCAATCCGACCGCAGCACCGGCCGCAGCCAGAATAAAGCCCAGACGGGATCCAAAGGTTTCTCGAGAATTGTTCTGTGCCATTACGACTCACACATACCATTAAACTAGTTGGCTAGTACACTAATATAAAGCAACAAAATACTCAATGAGTAAAAGAATGGTTTACTAGATAAATCGTATTTTTAGCTTAATTTGTGTGGCAAAGGAGAGCCAATATGGTTTTTCTGTTTGCCAGGTTGCCAGTCGAGCACTTGATAGCGATTCCGCCCGGTATGTTTAGCCTGATACAGAGCGGCATCTGCATGATGGAACAAGTGCAGATAATCATCGAGTCCCGCTTGAAACGCGTTGACGCCACCGATACTGACAGTTACCGTTCCTCCTAAAGGGGAACGCTGGTGTGGGATCGCCAACTGACGGATCTGTGCACATAATTGCGCGGCATAATGGCCGGTATCAGGCTCACGGTCTCCGGCCAGAACGACACAAAACTCCTCACCGCCAAAACGGGCCACTACTTTATCGCCACTAAAGTCGATCTGCTCCAAAGCCTGCGCAACCGATTTGAGCACCTCATCGCCCTCAAGGTGGCCGTAGTAATCGTTATACAGCTTAAAGTAATCGACATCGATCAGATAGACCGCTAACCAGTCATATTTGAGTTCAGCAATAAAGTGTTTCAGTTCCCGCTCCAGCTTACGGCGGTTAGAAAGCCGGGTCAGAGGATCGTGATCAGATTGCCAGCGTAATTTATTGCGGTTCTCTTCAAGCTCAGCAATAATCCGATTAATTGCGCGGGCAAAATCCTTCATTTCGCGTGACACGAACAAGCTTTCGTCCGGCATTTTACCGCGTGACGCTTTAAAGTTCTCCAGCGCCATATTGGCTTGGGTGATCGGCCGCACCAGATAACCCACCATGAGTAAGCTGACAAAAAACAGCAACAACGAGAAGCAAATCAGCGCAATGACTTCGTCAGTGCGAATAAAATCGGGCAGCTTAACCTGATGCAACAATTTGAACAGCACACTCGCATGGCCCTGAAAATCGAGCGGAGTAAGGTAAGTAACATTGATTTGCTTAGCAGGTAAAGAAGTAAAAGGCGCCCGACTCAGGACATCAATATCAATCCCGGTTGCCTGTTCGACGACGCTCTCAAACTGGCTACGAACCTTCTTCATAAAGATCAGAAACCCTTTGTCACAGTTGAATCCTTCACTGTCACACACCCTTGATGCCGCCGCCAGATAGGGCTCCTGATCGATGACAACGAAACGCACTTTCGGATCAACCATGTCAGCCGAAGAGCGCTGCGACTCACGCAGCATGACCGGGAAATAAGGAATAAAGCTGTCATAGCTTATCTGCTGACCGGCTTCATCATCATATTGCATCCCCCACACCAGACTGGCATCAGGAGCAAAGATGAAGATCCCGTCCAGCGACTGGGAAGTAAACGCATGAATGCCGATACTGTCTTCAACAAAGCTGGGATCAGGCGAGACGATATAATCGGCCATGTCATTCCAGGCCGCATAGTCCGCCATTGAGCTGCCCATCTCCTGCTTTTCCAGCGCGATCACGGTTTCGACCCGCTTGCTCTCTTCATGCTGCAAAAGCAGAGCATGTTGCGTCTCACGTTCAAATGACCAGAAATATTTAAACGTGAGATAAAACACCACAAAACAGACCACCACACAGGTGGCGGTAATCGCAGTTAACCAACGAATACTGATATTGGAAAGTAACATGGCACCTAACTAACCGGGAATACGAAAAAGGGCGCTGTCGCGCCCTTTTATTTTAGATCGTAAAAACCTGATAATTCTTGAGTTCAGGTATCTTTTTATGCAGTTGCTGCTCTTGTTGCACCATTTCGTCCAGCGAATCACATAACTCTTGGCGCTCTTCCTCGATGGTTTGTGAATGCTCACTGAATCTCTGTTCCAGTCGCGAGCGCAACTGTGCCATGGTATTACCCAGCTCGGTCAGGTTGATGCCACCATCCTGATTCATTTTGGCGGCAATCGCATCAAAGGCACCGCTGAGAAATTCCTGGGTAAACAGAGCACGGGCTTTATCGAAATCCTGCTGCCATTGCTGGCTCATGGATTCAAACGTATCCGCCGGCAGAACCCAGTCGCCCTCTTTTTGGTAGCGGGCTTCAATATCCGTCACAAACTGCTGCAGTGACTGTTTGACCTTGTCAAACGCCTGTGGCGCATCGATACTGTCAGCCACATCGTCCAGAATATCATTGGCCATGGCAACGCCATCCTGGGCGACCTGGCGCGCTTTCGGTAACGCATCGGCGATACTTTCACGGTAGGACTCCAGCGCATCCTGCTGCTCGGAATTCAGCGCCTGTTTCTGGCCTGACAAATACAGGTTGTTGTCGTGATCCAGTAAGGCTGTCGCGCCATTGGCGGTATGGATTTCAACATCAGAGCCACGGCTAAGACGCAGTTCATTTTTCACATCCACCGTCTGGCACTGAGCCGCCCACAAAGAGCCACTGGATAACAAAGAAATCACTAATACTAACTTTTTCATCATAGCCTCAGTTTGTCTGTTTTTGCTCACCATAACCAAAACCATTCAGCACTTGGTTAACCGCGAGTCAGTTATTACGCTGACTGATGTCACCATCGTCAAGGCTGCGCAGCATATGCTGTCGCCAAATAAAGCGCAAGCGTGGCGCATACATCTGCCTGTGACAGATTCCATCGTGGCGGATTCAAAAAAGCTCAGTTGCCGGATCTGATCTTCCGGCTTTAACATTACGCTTAATCCAAGCAAGCGAATTTCGCGTCCTTTTTGCCGTTTGAGCACCTCGCTCAGCAACAGCTTAAAATCGTCCAGTTCAAGTTGTGGGTGAATGTGCTCGATGGTGGTCTGCTGAAAATCGGCGAACTTCACTTTAATCCCCTGCTTGATGATACCGCGCTCGGCCGAGGCGCGGGTCAGACGGGCATCCAGTTCAGGGTAAAGACGCTGCTCAATCACCTGCCAGCACTCCTCGTAAGTCGAAATATTGTGGCTGAAGGTTCGCTCGACCCCGACCGACTTGCGCTCGCGTTCGACCACGACTTCTCGCTCATCAATGCCGTGGCTTTTCTTCCATAACGACGCTCCCAAGCGACCAAAACGGCGCAGCAGCTCACGGTAATCACTGTTTTTAATATCCTCGCACACAAAAAAGCCGGCCTGGTTGAGCTTTTCCAGACTGACTTTACCGACTCCGGGTATCTTACCCAAAGGCAGCTTATCGACCACGTCCTGAACCTGGTCCGGCGTCACCACATAACAGCCGTTAGGTTTGTTGATATCGGAGGCGACTTTGGCAAGAAACTTAACCGGAGCGACCCCGGCCGACGCGGTCAGATGCAGCTCATTCCAGATATCACGCCGGATGGCTTCAGCAATCAGAGTCGCGCTACCGTGGTAAGCCGGTGATGCGGTGACATCCAGATAGGCTTCATCCAGCGACAATGGCTCAATCAAATCGGTATAGCGTTGAAAAATGGCATGAATCTGACGGGAAACGTCTTTATATACCGACATGCGCCCGGGAACCACCAGCAGGCCCGGGCACAGTTTTATTGCCTGTGCAGTCGGCATCGCGGAATGCAAACCGAACTTACGGGCTTCATAGTTACAGGTGCTCAACACGCCACGCTGCTTCTCTGAACCGCCGACAGCCATCGGCCGGCCGCGGTAGTGAGGATTATCCCTCATCTCCACAGCAGCATAGAAACAGTCCATATCAATATGGATAATTTTACGAATCCGCTCGGCCATCTTTGTTCAGTCAGTGATGATGAATTACTGTTTAAAAAAACAGTATACACCAGTTAAGCTGCGAATCGATCAGCATGAGCAACAATTCATCTATCTGCGTTAATCTGTCCGTTCAGCGAATAAACAAATGAGGCTTTTCTGCCTGAAGACTAACGCTATGGCTGACGCAATATTTCAGGGACGCAGCATGACATCCAGCTGATCCACCAGCTCGGCCCAATCTGCATCCTGCTCAATCGCCTGTTTGAGAAAATGCGCCTGAGATGCGCTCCAGAATCCCGCCTCATGTAAAGGCGCGCTGTCGCGCTGGTGCTTATGCTGAGTAATAAAATCGCGCATTTCCTGCGGACTGCTTCCCTAACCCGAGCTGTTCAAACAGCTCCGCCATACCATGTTGATGCAGTTCCATAGTTCCTCCAATAAGGGGATTGCTCTGATCCCATGAATGCTTAAAACAATCTGATGTGTCAGGACACAATAAATATCCGAACTCGCTCATTGAGTATAGCGTTGCCAGGCGAAAGCTTCTGCCAGGCAGCAGGTATAAAAAAACCGGCCTGAGCCGGTTTTCTCTGTTATTACGTTTTAAGCAATGGCAACGGGTTACGCAATGCGATCTTTTTCCCAGGCGGCAATGCGTTCCGCACGGGCTGCTTCTCGGGCTTCACGCTTCTTACGCGCATCACACGGCTCGGGACAGTTACACACTTTCTCGATGCCAACCGCACCCAGACCACCGCAGCTGCCTTTTACTACTTTTTTCTGGAAGATATAGCCGACCGCCATCGCAGCGATAACAGCCAGAAATACTCCGAATGTAATCAGAAAAGTATTCATAATTCCACGCTCACTCAGTTAATTACGGTTGAGATAAGGCTTGAAAGCACTTGATGCGACTTCTTTAAAACCGTCGTCAGTCTTTACAATCATAAAGACCGGAATCTGGTTTTGCTCCGCAATCTCAATACCTTTTTTATCGCCTAATACCATCAGGCCGGTCGCCAGACCATCGGCCGTCATACAGGACTTATCTAATACGGTAACAGATACTACACGGTTATGTATAGGACGCCCAGTCTGTGGATCGATAATGTGCGAGTAACGGACACCATCGCGTTCAAAGTAATTGCGGTAATCACCGGAGGTGGCAATCGCCATGTCACCCGGCTCAATGATTTCCTGTACACTGCGCTCATCAACGGTGGGTTTCTCAACCGCAATACGCCACGGCACACCATCACGATTACGACCTTTGAGCCGGATTTCTCCGCCCACTTCCACCATGTAGTTGTGAATGCCCTGTGATTGTAGATAATCGGCTACCACATCCACCCCCCAGCCTTTGGCAATCGTTGACAGGTCAACATACAGATGCGGCAGATCTTTACTCAGCTTATGGCCATCCACACTCAGATGGTGAATGCCGACATTAGCCTTCCGCTCGGCCAGTTCCTCATCACTCGGTACCACTTCCGGACGCGCCTCCGGGCCAAAGCCCCACAGATTGACCAGCGGACCAACGGTCACATCCAGTGCGCCTTGCGTCACCTGATTAAGACGAATTGCCTCTTTAACCACAGTGGCAGTCTGCTCTGAAACCTCATACGGCTCAGTACTCTGATGCTGATTAAAACGACTCAGTTCTGAATCTTTACGGTAGGTCGACATCTGATCGTTGACCTGCTCCAGCAAGCGATCCACTTCGGTTTGCAAAGCTTGTGAGGACGGCTGGCCATCCTGAACTATGTATTTGATGTTGTAGGTCGTGCCCATCGTCGGGCCACTTAAATGCACTTGCTGAGGTGGCTGCTCGCAACCGGCCAACAGCAATAAGGATGCGAATGCAACAAGCCAGTTTTTCACTTGTTTACTCCTTGAGGTCAGTAAATAGATATAGGGAAATCCGAATCCCGACGGTCAGCAGGCTCCTCGCCTTATTTACCTATATCTACTCAGGTATGTCTCGGTGTGAATATATTGATACCCAGACCAGAGAGCCAAAAAAGAATGGCTGACTCAAACGAGCCAGCCATAAAGATATCACTTACTGTGGATTAACCACCGAAGTCATCCAGCAGGATGTTTTCGTCTTCAACACCAAGGTCTTTCAGCATGCCGATAACAGCTGCGTTCATCATTGGTGGACCACACATGTAGTATTCACAATCTTCAGGCGCCTCATGGTCTTTCAGATAGTTTTCGTACAGTACGTTGTGGATGAAGCCAGTGTAACCATCCCAGTTGTCTTCCGGCGTAGGATCAGACAGTGCACAATGCCAAACGAAGTTATCGTTCTCACTTTGCAGCATGTCGAAATCTTCTACGTAGAACATTTCACGACGTGAACGTGCACCATACCAGAAAGACATCTTACGTTTAGACTGCAGACGTTTCAGCTGGTCGAAGATATGTGAACGCATCGGAGCCATACCAGCACCACCGCCGATAAAGACCATTTCTGCGTCAGTATCTTTAGCGAAGAACTCACCGAACGGACCAGAAATTGTACACTTATCACCTTCTTTCAGTGACCAGATGTAAGAAGACATTTGGCCTGGTGGTACGTCTGGGTTGTTTGGCGGCGGAGTCGCGATACGCACGTTCAGCATGATGATGCCAAACTCTTCCGGGTAGTTCGCCATTGAGTATGCACGGATGATTGGCTCATCCACTTTAGACTCGTAGCGGAACAGGTTGAATTTATCCCAGTCACCACGGAATTTTTCCGGTACGTCGTAATCGGCGTACTTAACATGGTGAGCAGGTGCTTCAATCTGAATGTAACCACCAGCACGGAATGGGACTGATTCGCCATCCGGGATCTGCAGTTTCAGTTCTTTGATGAAAGTGGCTTTGTTATCGTTAGAGATAACAGTACATTCCCACTTCTTAACACCAAAGATATCTTCTGGCAGTTCCAGCTCAAGATCATTTTTCACTGCAACCTGACACGCCAGACGCTCACCTTCACGCGCTTCACCTTTAGTAATATGGTCAAGCTCGGTAGGCAGAATGTCGCCACCGCCAGATTTAATTTTCACACGGCACTGACCACAAGAGCCACCACCACCACAAGCAGACGAAACGAATACGCCAGAGCCCGCCAGGGCACTCAGCAACTTACCGCCTGGTTGGGTCACGATCGCTTTTTCAGGATCGCCATTGATAGAGATTGTAATGTCACCTGTTGGTACCAGCTTAGATTTGGCGAACAGAATCACCAGAACCAGAGCCAGAACAATCAGAGTAAACATCACTACACCAAGAATAATGTCCATTGACTATTCCTTTATTGTTGCGGTTTACCCGACTTACAGTTGAACACCAGAGAAAGACATAAAGCCCAGCGCCATCAGACCCGCTGTGATAAAGGTAATACCCAGACCACGCAGACCAGGAGGCACGTCAGAATATTTCATCTTCTCACGGATACCTGCAAGAGCGACGATAGCCAGCATCCAACCCAGACCAGAACCGAATCCGTAAACCACAGATTCACCGAAGTTGTAGTCACGTTGTACCATGAAAGATACACCACCGAAGATCGCACAGTTTACTGTGATCAGCGGCAGGAAGATGCCCAGCGCGTTGTACAGAGGTGGGAAGAAACGATCGAGGATCATTTCCAGAATCTGTACCAGCGCCGCAATAACACCGATAAAGGTAATAAAGTTCAGGAAGCTAAGATCGACTCCCGGAGCCAGCGCATCAGGTCTCAGAACCAGGTTATAAACCAGGTTGTTAACGGGTACAGAGATAGTCAGTACGACAGTTACCGCGATGCCCAGACCAAATGATGTCTTAACTTTCTTAGATACCGCCAGGAAGGTACACATACCCAGGAAGAAAGACAGTGCCATGTTCTCGATGAAAATCGATTTAACCAGCAAACTAATATAATGTTCCATGACGCCCTTACTCCTTCGCTTCTACTTGTTCAGGTTTGAAGGTACGGATCGTCCAAATCAGGAAACCGATTAAGAAGAACGCTGAAGGTGCCAGCAGCATCAGACCATTTGGCTGGTACCAGCCACCTTTGCTGATCAGAGGCAGTACTTCCAATCCGAACACTTTGCCTGAACCCAGCAGCTCACGGAAGAAGCCCACAGTGATCAGTACAAAACCGTAACCCAGACCGTTAGCGATACCATCGATGAACGACGGAACCGGTGCTGACTTCATCGCGAATGCTTCTGCGCGACCCATTACAATACAGTTAGTAATGATCAGGCCCACGAATACCGACAGCTGTTTAGAGATGTCGTACAGGTATGCTTTCAGGATTTGGTCTACCACGATAACCAGTGATGCGATGATCGCCATCTGCACGATGATGCGAACACTGCTCGGAATGTGGTTACGGATCAAAGACACGAAAAAGTTAGACAGAGCAGTAACAAACATTACCGCCAGAGTCATAACGAATGCTGTTTCCAGCTTAGTCGTTACTGCCAGAGCAGAACAGACACCAAGAACTTGCAGCGCGATTGGGTTGTTATCCAATACCGGCGCGACAATGCTCTTTTTAAGATCTTTTGCGCTAGCCATTAGTTCAGACCTCCGTCACGAACTTTTGTCAGGAACGGACCAAAGCCCATGTCACCCAACCAAAAGTCGAATTGATGTTGAACACCATTACTGGTCAGTGTTGCACCCGACAGAGCATCAACACCGTGCTCAGAACCTGCTGGCGCGCCACCTTTCACGATTTTAATCGCTGGTTTGTGGTTTTCGTCATACAGCTTCTTACCAGGCCACTGGGCACGCCAAGATGGGTTTTCAACTTCGCCACCCAGTCCAGGAGTTTCACCCTGTTCGTAGTAAGTAATACCCGCAACAGTGTTGCCGTCTGTTTCTACTGCAACAAAAGCGTACATCATAGACCACAGGCCGTTACCGTGAATCGGCAGAATCACTTTCGATACTTTGTCGCCGTCTTTGACCAGGTAAACAACACCGGTATTTGAACGGCGAATGATCTTACCGAAGTCTTCATCCGCTGGCAGTTTGATTGACTCAGCAGGATCTTTCGCTGCTGCGCGCTGATCAAATTGCGCTGCGTTACCTTCGACAAAATTACCTGTCTTGAAGTCAATCAGACGCGGTTCAATGTACTGAGCGAACAGCTCAGGAACTGAACCTGACTCTTGAATGCCAGCCACTTCGATGATTTTGCTTTGCTTGTCTAACAGGGCGTTACGTTGCTGTTTACTACGCAGACCCACTGCCGCTGTCGATACGATGATTGAGCACACCAGGCTCAATGCAATAACAACAAACAGCGTCTTTTTAATGCTATCGTTCTTACTTGCCATAGCGCGCTAGTCTCCGTTTGATGTTTTTCTCAATCACAATGTGGTCGAACAGCGGTGCAAATAGGTTCGCGAACAGAATCGCCAGCATCATACCCTCAGGGTAAGCCGGGTTAATCACGCGGATAAGCACACACATTAGGCCAATCAGAATACCGTATGCCCACTTCGCTTTATTGGTAAATGAAGCGGAAACAGGGTCAGTCGCCATGAAGAACATACCGAATGCAAAACCACCCAAAACCAGGTGCCAGTGCCAAGGCATGCTGAACATTGCGTTGGTATCTGAACCAATCACATTAAACAGGGTCGACAGCGCAATCATACCGATCATCACACCTGCGATGATGCGCCATGAAGCAATCCCCATGTAAACGATAAATGCAGCGCCGATAGCCAGAGCCAACGTCGATACTTCACCAATAGAACCAGGAACATTACCGATGAAAGCGTCCATCCAGGTAATTGCCTGGCCAGTTGCCGAGTTCACCAGAGCACCGTTACCGCCTTGTGCCCACTGGCTCAGTGCTGTTGCACCAGAGAAACCATCTGCCGCAGTCCAAACCAGATCACCAGAGATTTGCGCCGGGTATGCAAAGAACAGGAATGCACGGCCTGCCAGAGCAGGGTTCAGGAAGTTACGACCTGTACCACCGAATACCTCTTTAGCAACCACGACACCAAAGGTAATACCCAGAGCCGCTTGCCATAGTGGCAGCGTTGGCGGAACGATCAATGCGAACAGGATAGAAGTAACAAAGAAACCTTCGTTAACTTCGTGCTTACGCACCATACAGAACAGCACTTCCCAGAAACCACCGACAATAAAGACTGTCGCGTAGATAGGCAGGAAGTAAGTCGCACCCAGCAGCATTTTGCTGCCCCACCCCGCGTCAGACGCAAGCGTGCCACCCAGCATCTCTGTCAACCAGTAATGCCAGTTGCCATCGATGATAGAGGTCAGTTGCGCACCCGCATACATGTGGTTTAGTGCTGCGATAGCCTGACCACCAGCGTTGTACATACCCCAGAACATGGCCGGGAATACTGCTAGCCAAACCATGATCATGATACGTTTCAAATCAACGCTATCACGAACGTGTGAGCTTTTTTTCGTCACCAAGCCAGGGGTGTAGAAAACTGTCGCAACAGCTTCGTACAGAGCAAACCATTTTTCGTGTTTGCCACCTGGTTCAAAGTGAGGCTCGATATCTTCAAGAAACTTTTTGAGGCCCATGAAAATTACCCTTCCTTCTCAATCTTGTCCAAGCACTCACGCAGAAGCTGACCGTACTCGTACTTACCCGGACATACAAAGGTACACAGCGCCAGATCTTCTTCGTCCAGTTCCAGTGCGCCCAGTGCTTGCGCACTGTCGGAGTCACCGGCACACAGATCACGAAGCAACAGAGTCGGCTCCATGTCCAGCGGCAATACTTTTTCATAGTTACCGATTGGTACCATTGATCGATCACTACCGTTCGTTGTTGTGGTCATGTTGAACAGCTGACCTTTGAACAGGTGACCCAAGAAGGCACGGGTGACTGAGAATTTGTTCTTACCCGGCATAGCCCAGCCCAGGAAGTCCTTCTCGCGACCTTCACGCAGTACAGAAACTTGCAGATGGTAGCGACCAAGGTAAGCATGAGGACCAGATGCTTTTACACCAGACAGCACAGAGCCAGAAATAACACGTACTTCACCAGGCATGATTTCATTGCTGGTCAGTTGGTCAAGGCTTGCACCTAAAACGGTACGGATAATACGTGGTTTGTTTACGACAGGGCCAGCCAGTGACACCACACGCTCACTGAACAGTTCGCCAGTCAGGAACAGCTTACCAATCGCGATAACGTCTTGATAGTTGATGCTCCAAGCCACTGTTTCTGCATTTACCGGGTACAGGAAATGCATGTGAGTGCCAGGCAAACCGGCAGGGTGAGGACCGTCAAAGACGTGCTCTTCTACGTTAGACTGAGAAGAACGTGGCAGGCTGTTGCCTTTCTTACACACGTAAACTTTGCCTTCAGTCAGGGCAGACAGCACATCCAAGCCAGCAACGAAGGCTTCGGATTGCTCATTGATGATCACCGTCGGCTCTGCTGCCAATGGATTGGTATCCATTGCCGTAACAAAGATTGCCTTCGTGGTGGAATCAATAGCGGGAACCTTGCTGAACGGACGAGTACGCAGCGATGTCCAAAGACCAGATTCAACCAGTTGAGTTTTCACCGCTTCACGGTCAAGACTAGCTAGCTGATTGGCTTCAAACTTGTTGAAAGTTACCTGGTCATCACCTGCTACTTCAATCACTACGGATTGAAGAACACGTCTTGCACCACGGTTGATTTCAACAACTTTACCGCTGACTGGTGAAGTAAACAGAACCCCTGGATTCTTCTTATCTTCAAAAAGAACTTGAGCTTTCTTTACTTCATCACCTACGCGAACATGCATCGTAGGACGCATGCCAACGTACTCTTCGCCAAGCAAGGCGACTTTGTTGATGGCTTTGCCATCACTAATCACCTGGGATGGAGTTCCTGCGATAGGAAGGTCCAAACCCTTTTTTATTGTAATCATACGCACTTGCACTACTTTTTTATCGGGAAAAAGATTCTTTAATTGCGTAAATTCGAGACGCACTGAACTCTGCGAGCTTGCATGAATAGAAGCGACTGCAGAAGTGGACTGTCTCTAGACACGACATTTTCAGTGTCCGCTTCTGGCTGTAAAAAGCCAAAACCGCAACATCCTATTAAAAATCTCAGCACCTAGTCAGAGTGAGATTTATCAGGTGCGATATTCTAGCACCTTTTCGGAACTTGATGCCATGATCAATCCCCTCATCAGTCGCTTTATTTGGGGTTAAATGAAGAAGCAGACCGATGTATTGACCATAAATTTGAAGCACCGCACACTTAACTAGTGCGACGGTTTTCGCGCACTGGGTCACACATTTATTGACTGAAACAATGCTTAATTTTAATTTTATTAACGCCACTTGTTGAAAAGGTGTTAAGCATTTGCACACTCTTGCACCCGATCGCGTAATGTTTACACTTAATGGCCACCACCGACACACATCGGACTGTCCGGGGCGCTGTTTTCCTTCTCATTCCATTCTTGTGGCGTATAAGTGTGAATCGCCAGCGCATGGATATGATTTGATAGCTCTTCCATCAATGCCTGATTGACCTGACGATGACGCGCCAGTAAACGCTGTCCGGCAAAGCTGTCACTGACCACAATCACTTTGAAATGGCTTTCCGAACCAGGCGCAACATTATGCATATAACTCTCATTTATAACTTTAAGATACTCTGGCTGAAAAGCATTATGTAATTTAGTTTCAATCACTTCTTGAATCATAGGTATTCCTTGTCACGCGAACGCGGATAAACGTAAACCGGATGGCTCAACACCAGCATAGCGGCTTAACGTAAAAAGAGTCATGTAAGGCTGTCGGCCTTTAAATACGTGGCTTAGTTTACTCGTGCATGACGGGAAGAGAAAGGTTTTGGTTTCAACATCCATGTCCATTTGAGACAATGGCCGCGACTTGTCATTAACTACATTGCAAATATGAAAACTGAGCTTTCACTTCACGAACGCCATCTCACGCTAAACCGTTTCCCGCCGCGTAACAATGAGACGCTGCAAGCCTGGGACGCCGGTGACGAGTATCTGATTAATCATGTTGAAGAGTCGGGCTTGCCGGCTGACAGCCACATCCTGGTCCTCAACGACAGCTTTGGAGCGCTGAGCTGCTGGTTCGCTGACCGGCATCGGGTCACTATGATGAGCGACTCGTATATCGCCCATCAGGCCGCGCTGAATAACTTACAACACAACCATTGCGCCCCGGTGACATTACTGACCACGTTGGATGATATACCTGACGATGTCGATCTGGTCATCATGCAAATACCGCGTAATAACCGTCACTTAGTATGGCAACTTAGTCAGTTAAGGCAGCACCTGCCAACATCGTGTCAGGTTATCGCCGTCAACAAAGCGAAAGAGATCCATACCTCGACGCTTAAGCTGTTTGAGAAGTACCTGGGTAGCACCGCCACCTCTCTGGCTTGGAAAAAACATCGTTTAGTGTTCAGCCAGCCAAATAGCCAGGTCATACTTGACGTCGGTCCGGATACACGCTGGCAAGTGGAAAACAGTGACATCACGCTGAATAATCTGCCGAACGTTTACTCCGGAGAAAGCCTGGATCAAGGGGCAAGATTTTTATTACCTCACCTGCCGAGTGATGAAAAGCTGGAACATTTTATTGATCTTGGTTGTGGTAACGGCGTGTTATCGGTACGAATGGGTCAACTTAATCCACAGGCGCGCATTACTTGCGTGGATGAAAGCTTTATGGCGACCGAATCGGCACGGCAAAACCTGCAGAGCAACCTGCCGGGCGAGCGAAATGTGTCCTGTATTACCAACAACTGCCTGGATGGTTTCGAGGCCAACAGCACTCAACTGGTGGTGTGCAATCCGCCCTTTCACCAACAGCAGGCGATTACCGACCATATTGCGTGGCAAATGTTCTGTGACTCAAAGCATGTTCTCAGTAAGGGTGGCAAATTATTAGTGATCGGCAATCGTCACCTCGGCTACGATGTAAAACTGACGAGATTATTTGGCCGCTCTCAAGTAAAGACTGTCGCCAGCAATAAGAAATTTGTTATCTTACAGGCTATTAAGAAATAAGCATTTAAGCATGCTCACTAAACGAAAGGAATTGACCATGAAGAAACTGGTTCTCGCGGCGTCTATCGCTCTGTTGACGGCGTGTTCAGCCCCTCAGCAGCCACAGCTTAACTTTATGCCTCAGCCAGTGCTGAGCCGCAGTGACATTGTCAAAAACAGCACCTTTACTCTGGTCAGTAAAGATGTTCGCTCTGCGCAGTATGTCGCTTTGGTTGACAGTGGCCGCAACAATATTGAACCGGTCCATGCCAAGCAAAACGTACGTATCGCACTGGAAAATGCCCTGTCTGAACAGTTCGCTTCTCAAGGCTTCCAGCTGACCGTGAACAGTGAAAACACAGTGACACTGGAAGTTCAGGAAGCTCTGGTTAACGTCACCCACTCCATTTTTGAAAACCAGATGGATGCAAAAGTAACCCTAGAACTGACCGCAGAAACACCACAAGGCAAACTGGTGAAAAGCTACAACGGCACAGCAAAACGTACGGCTGCACTGAGCGCATCTGACGAAGACATCGAGAACGTTCTTAACGATGTGGTGAACTTAGTGCTCAAAGAGATCTCTAACGATAAAGAATTGCAAACTTACATGAAGGACCGTTTCCGTGGCTAAACTGTGGCTAACGGCACTGGCGCTGCTCAGCAGCAGCGCTGTATGGGCCGGACCGAAAGTAGAATTTGAAACGACGCTGGGTAATTTCACTGTCAAGTTAAATGATGAAAAAGCACCGATCAGCAGTGCGAACTTCCTCAAATATGTCGAAGACGGCAGTTATGTCGGTAGTCAGTTCCACCGTATCATCCCGGGCTTTATGGCTCAGGGCGGTGGCTATGATAAAGACATGAATCAGCTCAAGACCTACGCACCGATCAAAAATGAAGCAAGCAATGGCCTGGCCAATAATACTGCGACCATCGCTATGGCACGTACCGCGAATCCGAATTCTGCGACACGCCAGTTCTTCATCAACCTGACTGACAATAATTTCCTCGATTACAATCAACGTCCACCGGGTTACGCGGTATTCGGCCAGGTGGTTGAAGGTTTTAGTGTCATTCAGACGATGGCGAAACAGCCGACTCACTCGGTTGGTCGCATGGGCGATGTACCGCAAACTCCTATCGTCATCACCAAAGCCACCCTCATCAAGTAATCTCATCAGGGCTCTGACAATTATCAGGGCCCTGGTTTTAAGGAATCATTCATGCAGAGCGACCAGTCTTATACCTGGAAAGAAACCGTGCTTAGTTACTTTGACCGCCGCTTACTTTGGGTTTTCATGCTCGGCTGTTCAAGTGGTTTCCCTTGGGTGCTGATTGGATCCAGTATGTCCGGTTGGCTGGCAGATGCCGGGTTAACCTTATCTGCCATCGGCTACTTTGGCAGTGTGTTCTCGGTCTACGCGATTAATTTCCTCTGGGCACCTCTGGTTGACCGGGTAAAACTACCGCTGCTGCAACCCTTGCTCGGTCAGCGCCGTAGCTGGATATTTTTCTGCCAAAGCCTGGTTCTACTCTGTACACTGGCGATTGCCAAGGTCGATCCGGCTAGTAACCTGTTGCTCACTTCCATGCTGGCACTGGCCATTGCCACCGCTTCAGCTACCCAAGACATCGCCATTGATGCGTTTCGTATTGACAGCTTTCCTAAATCAGAGCCCTCCAAGCTGCCCCAGGCTTCAGCTATGGCCGTCATCGGCTGGTGGACCGGCTATTCGCTGCCGGGTTATCTGGCCTTTGTCAACGCAGACCAGGTCGGCTGGAATCAGGTTTACCTCGGGATGGCCGCCATTGTGGTACTGCTGATGGTTTTTACCCTGTTAGTGGGTGAGCCCAAAACCCTGCGCGATCAACTGCAACAACAAGCAGAGAGTCGCCATAGCAAGTATGTCCATTCAAAGCTCGGCCGCTGGCTGAGTGTCACCCTGATTGAGCCCTTCGTTGACTTCTTTCGCCGTAACGGCACTCAGGTGGCCCTGACCCTGTTGCTGTTCGTATTCTTGTTTAAGATAGGGGAAGCGTTCTTAGGCCGGATGTCGATCGCCTTCTATAAGGAAATCGGTTTTAGTAATGAACAAATTGGCTATTACTCCAAACTGATTGGCTGGGGAATGACCATGCTGTTTACCTTTATCGGCAGCATGTTTAACGTGCGGTTTGGTATTGTGCGTGGCCTGATGATTGGCGGCATTGCAATGTCGGCCAGTAATTTGATGTTCTCGTGGATTGCCGAAGTCGGACCAAATGAGCATCTGTTGCTAGCAACTATTTTTGTCGACAACTTCACCACCGCTTTCTCTACCGTGGCATTTGTTTCCTTCCTGACCGTAGTCACCGGCCAGGCCTTTTCCGCCACCCAGTACGCTTTATTAGCATCTTTGGGTAACTTTGGCCGTACG
This sequence comes from Vibrio ostreae, assembly GCF_019226825.1. NCBI lineage: Bacteria > Pseudomonadati > Pseudomonadota > Gammaproteobacteria > Vibrionales > Vibrionaceae > Vibrio > Vibrio ostreae. Next base: position 53,309 of record NZ_CP076643.1, on the reverse strand, counting down.
GTATTGGCATCGTTCAGTGGTAATCTGGCCGAGATACTCGATAACTGGTCGCTGTTCTTTATCCTGACTGCTGTCATGGTAATTCCGAGCCTGATTATGCTTTATTCGCTGCGTCACTACTTCACAGATATGCTGCGCAATGCCCAGCAAAAACATCAAGACGACGTCTCATCGGTCAAGCAAAGCGATTAATCTCCCAGACCGTCTGAATGGTTAAATAAAAAACCGCCTGCCGGCGGTTTTTTATTAGCTTAACGCTTGGCCAGCCCTTTCCGCTGCAAATAATCCAGCATGTAAGGTCGGGACTCCTGACTGAGCTTAGTGGTGATTTGCTCAGACCAGCCCTGCTGCTTAGCGTTACTTGAGCGGGAGCGGTAGTATTCGAGCATGGTCTGATCGTATTGTTCGATCAAAGCATGATCGAGTGGCTGATAGCTGTTCTCATGCACGATTACCTGCGGGCTGAGACGAGGCTTGAGCTGGGGATCCTGATCCGGTTCTCCAAGGCACATACCAAACAGCACCGCAGTATAAGGAGGCAGGTCAAGCAGTGCATCAACCTCATCCGGCGCGTTACGCAACCCACCGATGTAGACGCCGCCCAGACCGATAGATTCTGCAGCTAGCAAACAGTTCTGCGCCATAATACCTGAGTCAACCGCACCGATTAAAGTCAGTTCCATAAACTCAGGTTTGACATTCGGGTTCATCGCGTAATGACGCTGATAGTCGATACAGAACACCAGAAACTCCGCCGCGCTCTCGACATACGCCTGATTACCCGCCAGTTGAGCGAGCTTAGCCCGCTTATCCTGATCGGTAACCCGGATGATAGAAACAACTTGTAACAAGCTGGAAGAGGAGGCAGAAATGCCTGATGCAATAATGGTATCCAACTGCTCTTTGGATACCGGTGTATCGGTAAAAGACCGAATCGAGCGATGGCCCTGAATCGTTTCAATGACACTGTTCATATCCAGCTCTCCCGTAATTAATAATGTTGGCCGTTGTCGTAGTACTGTTCTGGCTTCAGCGCGGTAAAAATAACCGCGACATTAAGCTCTTCGCCGATCACATCGCGCACCTGACGGGTAATGATCTCGGCAACCTTATCCTGCTTTTCCTGGCCCCGATCGAACCAGAGGACTTCGACAAACGGATAAGCCGGAGAGACTTCTTCCTCAAAGAAAAACGTTGTGTAGATATATTCAAAGGTAAAATCAGCACGTGGCGACTGCATGATTGACTCTAGTTCATCAATCAGACTTTTTGATAAGACTTGTACCGTCTGCGGCTCTACCGCGCGAAAACGAAAATGTGGCATAAATTTACTTCCTCTTTTTCAAAGCATAATAACAGCTTAAAAATGGAGGTTCGACCTTATGCCACTCAATTTGTTTCATTGATATCCCACACACCATCAAATCAGGTGTGTATCAAAAAAGATCAACGTTTTCCCCCAGGCCGATTCGGCAGCTTCTTCGTTGTAACGAGCAGTCGAATCATTATGGAAACCATGGTTCACACCCGGATAAATCACCGCCTCATAAGGCACCTGATTACCTTGTAAGACCTGTTGATACTGCGGCCATGTATCATTAACGCGCTTGTCCAGCTCAGCGAAATGAATCAGTAGTGGGCCCTTAACCTGAGCACGCAAACTCTCAGCCGCTGGCGTGCCATAAAATGGCACCCCTGCATTCAATTCATCCGGTATAACAGCAGCCAGCATATTGACGATATAGCCACCAAAACAGAATCCGACCGCGCCTAATTTGCCAGAGGATCCAGGATAAGACTTGATAAAACGCGCCGCAGCGATGAAGTCTTGTTCAACTTTTTCACGATCCAGACTGCTTTGCATTGCACGACCATCATCATCATTGCCAGGATAACCGCCGAGTGGATAGAGCGCATCAGGAGCAAAAGCAATGAAGCCGTTCATAGCCAGACGACGGGCGACATCTTCGATATAGGGATTCAAACCGCGATTTTCATGCACAACTAAAACCACCGGCAGCGGTTTGGACATCTCTTTCGGCATCACCAGGTAGCCACGACCTTTACCATGTCCGAGAGGTGAATCGAACTCGGTATAAGTCGCTTTGATTTTGGGGTCATTAAACGAAACCTGCTCCGCCAAAGCATAGTTAGGCATCAATACTGAGGTTAAACTCGAAACAGTCAGCCCGACGACGGCCAGACCAGACAAGCGCTTGATGAACTCACGCCGGTCAATGATGCCGTGGGCATATTCGTCATACCAGTCAAACGCTTCCTGAGGAATGTCATGAGACTCCAGGATCGGTTGAGATTGAGAAGAAGTGGTGCTGCGCATAGCAATATCCTTGTCATACAGATGCATAATCCAGTACCAAAAAGCTTAGATGAAATAAGACAAATTGCCCGAATCGACAAGGTAAAATTTACTATCGGGGGGAAGTAAGCTCAGCAAGATAATCCACAGCTCTGTCAATTGGAGCTAAACTTCACCAATATTCAGGCGTAAAAAAGCCCCAGCATTACTGCTGAGGCTTCTTAATATGGCAGGGGTGGAGAGATTCGAACTCCCAACACGCGGATTTGGAATCCGCTGCTCTGCCAATTGGAGCTACACCCCTAGAAATAGGTCATCAAATTGTATCTGGATACTTTGGGTCTTGAAGAAATTCAAACTCCCAACACACGCCAATTCGCAAAATCAGAGTAATCTTCTGCTCTGCCAATTGGAGCTACACTCCTGTAGTTCGTTTTTAATGAGTCGACACTCAGAATAAAGTGGCGGAACGGCCGGGCTTGCGTTCAAGCGGGACTTGTTCAACCATAGGGCGAACCCTATAAATAAGTGGCGGAGCGGACGGGACTCGAACCCGCGACCCCCGGCGTGACAGGCCGGTATTCTAACCAACTGAACTACCGCTCCGCATTGGTCAGACTATAAAAGTCTTTTCTCGTTTTTGCTTTCAGGCTATTCCTTAAAAAAGGAGCAAACTGAAGCAAGTAATTAAAGCCTGGCGATGTTCTACTCTCACATGGGGAGGCCCCACACTACCATCGACGCTGTTTCGTTTCACTTCTGAGTTCGGAATGGAGTCAGGTGGGTCCAAAACGCTATGGTCGCCAAGCAAAATTCTGTTTAACTACCGCTGTAAGCGATAATTACCTTTTATTTTCACTTTTTTAAAAGTGAAGACAAAAGATTGGAAAGCTGTTTTCGTTCTCATTACACATTCAATGTACTGGTCATTGAGTCCATCAAAACCCCTTGGGTGTTGTATGGTTAAGCCTCACGGGCAATTAGTACAGGTTAGCTCAACGCCTCACAACGCTTACACACCCTGCCTATCAACGTTCTAGTCTCGAACAACCCTTTAGGACACTTAAAGTGTCAGGGAAGACTCATCTCAGGGCTCGCTTCCCGCTTAGATGCTTTCAGCGGTTATCGATTCCGAACTTAGCTACCGGGCAATGCGTCTGGCGACACAACCCGAACACCAGAGGTTCGTCCACTCCGGTCCTCTCGTACTAGGAGCAGCCCCCTTCAATCTTCCAACGCCCACGGCAGATAGGGACCGAACTGTCTCACGACGTTCTAAACCCAGCTCGCGTACCACTTTAAATGGCGAACAGCCATACCCTTGGGACCGACTTCAGCCCCAGGATGTGATGAGCCGACATCGAGGTGCCAAACACCGCCGTCGATATGAACTCTTGGGCGGTATCAGCCTGTTATCCCCGGAGTACCTTTTATCCGTTGAGCGATGGCCCTTCCATTCAGAACCACCGGATCACTATGACCTGCTTTCGCACCTGCTCGAATTGTCATTCTCGCAGTCAAGCGGGCTTATGCCATTGCACTAACCTCACGATGTCCAACCGTGATTAGCCCACCTTCGTGCTCCTCCGTTACTCTTTGGGAGGAGACCGCCCCAGTCAAACTACCCACCAGGCACTGTCCTCGAACCGGATAACGGTCCAGAGTTAGAACATCAAACATACAAGGGTGGTATTTCAAGGACGGCTCCAACGCAACTGGCGTCACGTCTTCAAAGCCTCCCACCTATCCTACACATGTAGGTTCAATGTTCAGTGCCAAGCTGTAGTAAAGGTTCACGGGGTCTTTCCGTCTAGCCGCGGGTACACTGCATCTTCACAGCGATTTCAATTTCACTGAGTCTCGGGTGGAGACAGCGTGGCCATCATTACGCCATTCGTGCAGGTCGGAACTTACCCGACAAGGAATTTCGCTACCTTAGGACCGTTATAGTTACGGCCGCCGTTTACCGGGGCTTCGATCAAGAGCGTCGACCGAAGTCTAACCCCATCAATTAACCTTCCGGCACCGGGCAGGCGTCACACCGTATACGTCATCTTACGATTTTGCACAGTGCTGTGTTTTTAATAAACAGTTGCAGCCACCTGGTATCTGCGACTTCCAATAGCTCCATCCGCGAGGGACTTCACCGTCAGAAGCGTACCTTCTCCCGAAGTTACGGTACCATTTTGCCTAGTTCCTTCACCCGAGTTCTCTCAAGCGCCTTGGTATTCTCTACCCGACCACCTGTGTCGGTTTGGGGTACGATTCCTTACAATCTGAAGCTTAGAGGCTTTTCCTGGAAGCATGGCATCAATGACTTCATCACCGTAGTGACTCGACATCGTGTCTCAGCCTTATAGAGAGCCGGATTTACCTAACTCTCAAGCCTACGCACTTGAACCTGGACAACCGTCGCCAGGCCCACCTAGCCTTCTCCGTCCCCCCCATCGCAATTGTAAGAAGTACGGGAATATTAACCCGTTTCCCATCGACTACGCCTTTCGGCCTCGCCTTAGGGGTCGACTTACCCTGCCCCGATTAACGTTGGACAGGAACCCTTGGTCTTCCGGCGAGGAGGTTTTTCACCCCCTTTATCGTTACTCATGTCAGCATTCGCACTTCTGATACCTCCAGCATGCCTTACAGCACACCTTCAACGGCTTACAGAACGCTCCCCTACCCAATGCGATAAATCGCATTGCCGCAGCTTCGGTTTACAGCTTAGCCCCGTTACATCTTCCGCGCAGGCCGACTCGACTAGTGAGCTATTACGCTTTCTTTAAATGATGGCTGCTTCTAAGCCAACATCCTAGCTGTCTGAGCCTTCCCACATCGTTTCCCACTTAGCTGTAATTTGGGACCTTAGCTGGCGGTCTGGGTTGTTTCCCTCTCCACGACGGACGTTAGCACCCGCCGTGTGTCTCCCGGATAGTACTTACTGGTATTCGGAGTTTGCAAAGGGTTGGTAAGTCGGGATGACCCCCTAGCCTTAACAGTGCTCTACCCCCAGTAGTATTCGTCCGAGGCGCTACCTAAATAGCTTTCGGGGAGAACCAGCTATCTCCGAGTTTGATTGGCCTTTCACCCCTAGCCACAAGTCATCCGCTAATTTTTCAACATTAGTCGGTTCGGTCCTCCAATTGATGTTACTCAATCTTCAACCTGCCCATGGCTAGATCACTCGGTTTCGGGTCTATATCCAGAGACTGTGCGCCCAGTTAAGACTCGGTTTCCCTACGGCTCCCCTAAATGGTTAACCTTGCCACTGAATATAAGTCGCTGACCCATTATACAAAAGGTACGCAGTCACACCACGAAGGTGCTCCTACTGCTTGTACGTACACGGTTTCAGGTTCTATTTCACTCCCCTCACAGGGGTTCTTTTCGCCTTTCCCTCACGGTACTGGTTCACTATCGGTCAGTCAGGAGTATTTAGCCTTGGAGGATGGTCCCCCCATGTTCAGACAGGATAACACGTGTCCCGCCCTACTCGATTTCACTGAACATACGCTGTCGGCTACGGGGCTATCACCCTGTTTCGCGGTCCTTTCCAGAACCTTCACCTGACGCATATAAAGCTTAAGGGCTAATCCAATTTCGCTCGCCGCTACTTTCGGAATCTCAATTGATTTCTTTTCCTCGGGGTACTTAGATGTTTCAGTTCCCCCGGTTCGCTTCATTAACCTATGTATTCAGTTAATGATACCTGCTTATGCAGGTGGGTTTCCCCATTCGGAAATCGTAGACTCAAGTGGCTCTTACTGCCTCATCTACGCTTATCGCAAGTTAGTACGTCCTTCATCGCCTCTGACTGCCAAGGCATCCACCGTGTACGCTTAGTCACTTAACCATACAACCCGAAGGAGTTTCGAGTTGATGAACCAAGTCACCAAGGTTTCGTTGTCTCTCATTATTTGAATGAGCGAGAGACTTTTCGATTTTGCCGGACTCAATTTTGAAACTTGAAAACAAGTTTCTACCAAGCACACTTGAATGTGTTGTTGGTGTATTCCATTTCGGAATACATTGAGAACTTTACAAATAATGTTTCGTTTACGAATAAACAAAAGATCATTTTGTCAGCTTTCCAAATTGTTAAAGAGCAAGATTCGTATCTCTAATGAGATGAACCACTTTTAAGAACACTTATCTCTTCACATGAAGAAATGTGCTTAAAAGTGGTGGAGCTAAGCGGGATCGAACCGCTGACCTCCTGCATGCCATGCAGGCGCTCTCCCAGCTGAGCTATAGCCCCACGAATCTCTTTAAATAAACCATCAATCTGTGTGAACACTCATCGCAATAATCATTCGTATAAGGAGGTGATCCAGCGCCAGGTTCCCCTAGCGCTACCTTGTTACGACTTCACCCCAGTCATGAACCACAAAGTGGCAAGCGTCCTCCCGAAGGTTAAACTACCTGCTTCTTTTGCAGCCCACTCCCATGGTGTGACGGGCGGTGTGTACAAGGCCCGGGAACGTATTCACCGTGGCATTCTGATCCACGATTACTAGCGATTCCGACTTCATGGAGTCGAGTTGCAGACTCCAATCCGGACTACGACGCACTTTTTGGGATTCGCTCACTTTCGCAAGTTGGCCGCCCTCTGTATGCGCCATTGTAGCACGTGTGTAGCCCTACTCGTAAGGGCCATGATGACTTGACGTCGTCCCCACCTTCCTCCGGTTTATCACCGGCAGTCTCCCTGGAGTTCCCGACTTTACTCGCTGGCAAACAAGGATAAGGGTTGCGCTCGTTGCGGGACTTAACCCAACATTTCACAACACGAGCTGACGACAGCCATGCAGCACCTGTCTCTCAGTTCCCGAAGGCACAAGACTGTCTCCAGTCTCTTCTGAGGATGTCAAGAGTAGGTAAGGTTCTTCGCGTTGCATCGAATTAAACCACATGCTCCACCGCTTGTGCGGGCCCCCGTCAATTCATTTGAGTTTTAATCTTGCGACCGTACTCCCCAGGCGGTCTACTTAACGCGTTAGCTCCGAAAGCCACGGCTCAAGGCCACAACCTCCAAGTAGACATCGTTGACGGCGTGGACTACCAGGGTATCTAATCCTGTTTGCTCCCCACGCTTTCGCATCTGAGTGTCAGTATCTGTCCAGGGGGCCGCCTTCGCCACCGGTATTCCTTCAGATCTCTACGCATTTCACCGCTACACCTGAAATTCTACCCCCCTCTACAGTACTCTAGCCTGCCAGTTTCAAATGCAATTCCGAGGTTGAGCCCCGGGCTTTCACATCTGACTTAACAAACCACCTGCATGCGCTTTACGCCCAGTAATTCCGATTAACGCTCGCACCCTCCGTATTACCGCGGCTGCTGGCACGGAGTTAGCCGGTGCTTCTTCTGCAGCTAACGTCAAACGAATGCGCTATTAACGCACCCGCCTTCCTCACTGCTGAAAGTACTTTACAACCCGAAGGCCTTCTTCATACACGCGGCATGGCTGCATCAGGCTTGCGCCCATTGTGCAATATTCCCCACTGCTGCCTCCCGTAGGAGTCTGGACCGTGTCTCAGTTCCAGTGTGGCTGATCATCCTCTCAGACCAGCTAGGGATCGTCGCCTTGGTGAGCCCTTACCTCACCAACTAGCTAATCCCACCTGGGCATATCCTGACGCGAGAGGCCCGAAGGTCCCCCTCTTTGGCCCGAAGGCATTATGCGGTATTAGCCATCGTTTCCAATGGTTATCCCCCACATCAGGGCAATTTCCCAGGCATTACTCACCCGTCCGCCGCTCGCCGCCCTTAACGTTCCCCGAAGGTTCAGTTAAGTCGCTGCCGCTCGACTTGCATGTGTTAGGCCTGCCGCCAGCGTTCAATCTGAGCCATGATCAAACTCTTCAATTTAAGATTTGATTCCCTAAATAATTAGGGGAGGCTCAATGAATACTGACTTCAAATTACCTTAGTAATTCAAAGCTATTACCATTCCAACAGAATGGTAATGAATTGACTGTGCTCGAATGATTGCTCATTCAAATTGGTCACTCAGTTCATTGATACCTAAGTTGATTCTTTAGAATCATCTTCGATTATCATCAACGAGTGCCCACACAGATTGATAGGTTTATATTGTTAAAGAGCATTGCTTTTTCGAAGTTTCTTCTCAAAGCGGACGGCCATTTTAGCGACTTAATTTAGCGAGTCAACCATTTTTTTATTTTAAATTTCTTTAACTTAAGAAACTTAATTTTCCGTCTTTGCTGCCTTGCCTGCTTAAGCAGTTTTGCCTGACAACGGAAGCGCATTATAGGGAGGAATAAACGCTTGGCAAGAGTAATTTAAGAAAAAAATGACCTTTTGCAACCAAGCGGACAAATAAACATCACATTGATTCTTAAACCAACAAATCCTGCCCCGAACATCTAAAAAAGCCACTTTTTCAACGCTATCAGGCCTGGCTTTCGGATCACACAGAGGAACAAAAAAACAAAAGCCATGCTGGGCATGGCTTTTACTGTTTTACTGACTGGCACTTATACGACCATCTTTGACTTCCAGCTTGATCGGCGTTCCGGGAAGAAACTCTCCGGCCAGGATTGATTTCGCCAACGGGTTTTCGACGTTCTGCTGGATAGCGCGTTTAAGTGGCCGCGCACCATATACAGGATCGAAACCGACCTGAGCAACCATATCCAAAGCTTCATCGCTGACTATAAGCTCGTAGTCTCGTTCCACTAAGCGTTTACGCAGACGCTCAATCTGAATAGAAGCAATCGACTTAATCTGATCCCGTCCCAGAGGATGGAACACCACGCTCTCATCCACCCGGTTTAGGAACTCAGGACGGAAATGATGACTGACCACTTCCATCACCTGCTCTTTAATGCCCTGGTAGTCGAGCTGAGCAAAGTTTTCCTGAATCCGTGACGAACCCAGGTTCGAAGTCATAATCACCACTGTATTGCGGAAATCAACCGTACGTCCCTGACCATCAGTCAGACGTCCGTCGTCCAAAACCTGCAACAGAATGTTGAACACATCCGGATGAGCCTTTTCGACTTCATCCAGCAAAATGACGGAATAAGGTTTGCGGCGCACTGCTTCAGTCAGATAGCCGCCCTCTTCATAGCCGACATAACCTGGAGGTGCCCCCACCAGACGAGCCACAGAGTGTTTCTCCATGAACTCCGACATATCAATCCGCACCATGGCGTCTTCACTGTCGAACATGAAGTTGGCGAGGGTTTTACAAAGCTCGGTTTTACCCACACCGGTTGGACCTAAAAACAGGAACGAACCAATTGGACGATTTGGATCCGACAGTCCCGCACGGCTACGACGAATCGCATTTGCGACCACTTCGACCGCTTCAGCCTGACCGATGACACGCTGATGCAATACCTCTTCCATGCGCAGCAGTTTCTCTTTTTCTGCTTCAAGCATTTTCGACACCGGAATACCGGTCTGCTTCGAGAGCACTTCGGCGATTTCGGCATCAGTCACTTTGTTGCGCAGCAGAGTCATCTCCTGCATTTCAGCCTGGGCTGCCAGATCAAGCTGTTTCTCCAGTTCAGGGATACGGCCATATTGCAACTCCGACATACGGCTCAAATCACCAGCGCGGCGAGCGACTTCCAGATCAAGACGAGCCTGCTCCAGTTCACTTTTAATATGCTGGGTACCAGACAAGGCTGCTTTTTCCGCATTCCACACTTCTTCCAGCTCAGCGTAATCCCGCTCTTTTTCCTCAAGCTCGTCGTTGAGAATATTGAGACGTTTTTCACTGGCATCATCGTGCTCGTTGCTCAGTGCCTGCTGCTCAATTTTAAGCTGGATAATTTTACGCTCCAGCTTATCCAAAGCTTCTGGCTTGGAGTCAATTTGCATCCGGATGCTGGATGCGGCTTCATCGATCAGGTCAATCGCTTTATCCGGCAACTGACGGTCCGAGACGTAACGGTGGGATAAACTGGCCGCCGCCACTATCGCCGGGTCGGTAATTTCCACATGGTGATGCAGCTCGTAACGCTCTTTCAATCCACGCAGAATCGCCACGGTATCTTCCACACTCGGCTCATCGACCAGCACTTTCTGGAAGCGACGTTCCAACGCCGGATCTTTTTCGATATATTGACGGTATTCATCCAGCGTAGTGGCACCGACACAATGCAGCTCACCACGAGCTAATGCCGGCTTGAGCATATTACCGGCATCCATCGAGCCTTCACCTTTACCGGCTCCCACCATGGTATGCAGCTCGTCAATAAACAGAATGACGTTGCCCTCTTCTTTGGCCAACTCATTCAGAACCGATTTCAGGCGTTCTTCAAATTCACCGCGATATTTAGCACCCGCCACCAGCGCGCCCATATCGAGCGATAGCACACGACGACCGCGCAGCCCTTCCGGCACCTCATTATTGATGATGCGCTGGGCCAAACCTTCGACAATAGCCGTTTTACCAACCCCGGGTTCACCGATCAGTACCGGATTGTTCTTGGTTCGGCGCTGCAGTACCTGAATGGTACGGCGGATTTCGTCATCACGGCCAATCACAGGGTCAAGCTTGCCCTGCTCGGCACGCTCGGTGAGATCAATGGTGTATTTTTCCAGCGCCTGGCGCAGTTCTTCTGCATTCTGATCATTGACCTTCTGACCGCCACGAATTTTCTCTATCGCATCGGTAACCTTTTTCTCGGTCAAACCAAACTCTTTAAGTAACTTGCCGAGCGGGCCATGATCCTGCAACGCTGCCAACAGGTAAATTTCAGAGGAGATGTAGGCATCCTGACGCTTTTGCGCCACTTTATCGCACAGGTTAAACAGATTGCCCAAGCCACTTGAGAGCTGAACATCTCCGCCGATACCGCTGACTTTCGGCACACGATCAAGCATTTCACCTAATTTAGAGCGCAGTTGCATGGCATCGACATCCAACATCGTCAGCAATGGACGAATCGGACTGCCATTTTGATCCAGGAGTGCCACCATTAGGTGTACAGGTTCGATATACTGATGATCCCGCCCAAGTGCCAGTGACTGAGCGTCAGAAATCGCTATTTGGAATTTGCTGGTAAACCTATCAAGACGCATAACAACCTTCCTAACCTCGTCTGAGATAAACTATTAACGTTTAGAAAGATGGTTACGTAAGAGGGAATTTTCAAGGCAAGACCACTAACTTTATCGGGTTTAATTTTCACCAATCCAGATAAACGTGGCCTGACGGCCGGTCACACCATCACGACGGTAGGAATAAAAACGCTCTGCATCCTGATAGGTGCACAGCCCGTTGTCGAATATGGCATCAATACCCAGACGCTTCAGACGCAGTCGCACCAGTTGATTCATGTCAGCCCACCACTTGCCGGTTTGACAACCAGGTATGAAAGCCTGCGCGGCCTCGGGGTGTACAGCGCAAAATGCCGTCACCACATCCTCTCCGACTTCAAATGCCTGCGGACCGATGGCCGGCCCCAGCCACAACAGGACGTCCTGACCGGCAAAATTGACCAGTGCATTTTCGATAATGCCACCGGCTAATCCGCGCCAGCCGGCATGCACAGCCGCTACCTGAGAGCCCTGAGTGTTGGTGATGAGCACAGGCAGACAATCGGCGGTCATGGCACTGCACACCACATTGGTGCTGTCAGTCCAAACTCCGTCGGCGTCCAGTACCTGCTTGGTTGGCTCACTGACTTGTATCACCCGGGTGGAATGAGTCTGATTAAGCCAGAGCGGCGCAACCGGCATACCTGACTGCTGCTGCAGCCAGTCGCGGTTACGCTGTACTAATAGTGGATCATCCCCAACATGCATACCAAGATTCAATCCGGCATATGGCGCAGGTGAAACTCCGCCAGTCCGGGTTGAAGACAGAGCTCGCACCTTTGTCGGTGCCGGCCAGTTAGGGATAATCCAGCTCATACTTAATACTCTTCCGAGTGGTTTAGTTTGGCATCTTCACGCAGTGCTTCGCTCATCGCCACCATATCATCCGGTACCGGAGCATGGAATTCCAGCTCTTCACCTGTAATCGGGTGTTCAAAACGCAGCATGACAGCATGCAGCGCCTGACGGTCAAAACCACGAATCATTGCGGTCAGTTCTTCGGTAGCGCCTTTGGGGATACGCGCGCGGCCACCGTATGCACTGTCGCCCAGCAGCGGATGCTGCAGGTAAGACATGTGGACACGAATCTGGTGAGTACGGCCAGTTTCCAGACGCAGACGGATACGGGTGTGTTCACGGAAATGCTCCGCAACCCGGTAGTGAGTCACAGCTGGTTTACCCAGTGGGCTGACTGCCATCAGAGTACGTTTGGTGGAATGACGGCCAATCGGCTTATCAATCATGCCACCAGCGGTCATTTTACCGATCGCGATCGCCTCGTATTCCCGGGTGATGTTCCGCTTTTGCAGTTCGCGTACCAGACGCGTCTGGGCCGGAACGGTTTTCGCGACCACCATCAGACCGGTAGTGTCTTTATCCAGACGATGCACAATACCGGCACGCGGTACTTCCGCGATAGCCGGGTAATGGAACAGTAAAGCGTTCAGCACAGTACCGTCCGGCGTTCCCGCCCCCGGGTGGACTACAAAATCACGCGGTTTGTTGATAACGATAATGTCGTCATCTTCGTAGACGATATCGAGCGGAATATCCTGAGCTTCCCAGCGCTGTTCATCTTCCAGTTCTGCCTGAACTGTAATCTCTTCACCGCCCATGACTTTAGTCCGTGGTTTAGTCACCACACTGCCGTCAACGGTTACTTTCCCTTCCAGCAACCACTCTTTGAGGCGCGAACGGGAAAAATCGGTGAATAATTCAGCCACAGCCTGGTCTAAACGCTGACCTAGCTGGCTATCTTTTACTGTTTGAGTTAATTCAATCTGCTGAGCCATATCGAACTTTTTTAAAAACCGTGAGACTAATAGTCACTAGTATGGAAAAATATGACGCCATTGTATCTGTTACTGCCAAGAAAGTAACGAACCGTTTTGCGGAGCGCCGATGCTCCAAGTGTATAAGCTTTAATTGCAAGGAACTCACTCCTGACATGAAATACCAAACTTTATCAGGCTTACTCGCGTTATCTCTTCTGGCCGGCTGTTCGAGCACTAAAGAAGTAGTGCCGGATGTCCCCCCCCGCTCAGCTGTACACTGAAGCACAAACTTCACTGCAGGGCGGCAATTGGATGACAGCGATTGAAAAGCTTGAAGCGCTGGATTCACGCTACCCGTTCGGGGCGTACTCCGAGCAAGTACAACTGGATCTGATTTACGCCTACTATAAGAACGACGATCTGGCGTTAGGTCTGGCGACCATTGAACGCTTTATCCGCTTAAACCCGACCCATGAAAAAATGGATTGGGTACTTTACATGCGTGGCCTGACCCATATGGCTCAGGATCGCAACTTTATGCATGACCTGTTTAATGTTGATCGCAGTGACCGCGATCCGGAACCGGTAAAAGCCGCATTTGCCGACTTCAAAAAGCTGCTGCAACGCTACCCGGCCAGCCCCTACGCAGAAGATGCCCAGCGCCGCATGTTTGCACTGAAAAACCGCCTGGCGGATTACGACCTGGCGACCGCGGATTTCTATCTGCGCCGCGAAGCCTGGATTGCCGCCATTAATCGTACTCAAGAGCTGCAAAAAACTTATCCGGATACCGAAGCCGCGCGCAAGTCGCTGGAGATTCAACTGGAAGCCTATCAACAACTGGGCCTGAAATACTCGGTTGAGCGTACCCGCCAGTTGATGCAACTCAACCCTGAGCAGTGAGCAGCCGATAGCCTTATGCTTATCGGCTTGTAATGACTGAAAGCCACTTCTTCAGAAGTGGCTTTTTTGATTCGGCTAGATGACGAGATACGAAAAGAAGGTCAGAAATTATCCGCTGTAACGGCATTCGGAATCAGGTTAGCAAGGCGCAAGGTGAACCACCTCACCAGAGGTGGTGTACACAAATTAAGCACCGAGTTTTTTCAGGCCGAAGCAAGCCACTAAAAAGCGGAGATTTTTTAGTAACAACACTCCCCACTGTAGCCCGTTCATTGTGAATCTCAAGCTTTTTTCCTCCCTCATGATGGTACTCTTTGCTTAAGATCACGTTTGTTTTCACTCGCAGAAACACCAGGCACAAAAGTGATATTGATCACATTTTTTTTGATATGAAAACGGCAATCTGAACTCAACCCATAAGGGATGCAACAGAGGAAAAGTCACTATGCAAATGAATATCACTGGTAAAAACATTGAAATCACCTCTGCAATCCGTGCGCACATTGAGAGTAAATTCAAAAAGCTGGAAAAATGGCAAGTAGACATCATCGGCTGCCAGGCTAGCTTTAGCGAAGAACCTAACAAACAGAAAAAGTTTGAGGCAACCATCAGCATTCCAAAAGGACAAATCAACGCCTCAGCAGTCCATGAAGATCTTTACGCAGCCATCAACGAGGTAGAACAAAAACTCGAACGTCAACTGAATAAACTGCGTCATAAGCCGGAAGCTCGTCGTACTGACAAACCGGAGCTGGAAGAAGAAGTGGAAGAATAAGGAAACAGTTTTAGAAATAGCGCCTGCGGGCGCTATTTTTTTGCTTGACGCTCCCAGCCCGCTTGCTTATTGTGTGTTCTCTTCACCCCTTTGTACGGACAAACATGACTCTGCACTCACTGTTCTTTTTTGACTTCTTTTTTCTCCAAAACTAGTTGGAGGCACGCTCGTTCGCGAAAGATAAGTCAAAAACGAACAGAAAGCCTCCCATACGGGGGGCTTTTTTTATAAGGACAATAAGTATGACAGACAGACAGTATTCACTCGAAGAGATTCGACTGCGCCTCAATGAACTCGATGATCAACTTCTCAGCCTGCTTTCCGAGCGTCGCAGCCTCAGTATCGAAGTGGCGAAAAGTAAAGTTGAAACATCTAAGCCGGTACGTGATGCCGCACGAGAGCAGCAACTGCTTGTCAAACTGATCCATGCAGGCAAAGACAAATATCAGCTCGATGCCCCCTACATTACCAAAATTTTCCATACCATCATCGAAGACTCTGTGCTGCTGCAGCAAACTTACCTGCAAAACCTGGCCAATCCGCAAAGCCGTAAACCTTTGGCACGAGTCGCTTTTCTGGGTTCAAAAGGCTCGTATTCCCACCTTGCGACACGGGAATATTTCAGCCGTAAAAATACTGAACTGATTGAATTAAACTGTGAACAGTTCAAAGAGATCACGACCACGGTTGAATCCGGCCATGCCGACTACGGCGTACTGCCGATCGAAAACACCAGTTCTGGCTCGATCAATGAAGTGTACGATTTGTTGCAGCACACCACGCTATATATTGTGGGTGAGATTACCCAGCCGATTGAACACTGCCTGGTGGCAACCCAGGATATCCGCCTGGAAGATATCCAGGTCCTGTACTCTCATCCGCAGCCGCACCAGCAATGCAGCGAATTTATCAGCCGCCTTAACGGGGTAAAACTGGAAACCTGTGCCAGCACCGCCGATGCAATGAAAAAAGTTCAGGAACTGGGCCGCAGTGATGTCGCCGCTATCGGCAATGCGTCGAGTGGTAAACTGTATGGCCTGCAACCTATCCAGGGCAATATTGCCAACCAGACCGAAAACCACACCCGTTTTATTATCGTGGCGCGCAAACCGGTTGAAGTGTCGGCGCAGATCCCGGCCAAAACCACGCTGATTATGTCAACCTCACAGGAAGCGGGATCGCTGGTCTCTACCCTGCTGGTACTGCAGCGTTACGGTATCAATATGACCAAGCTGGAATCACGTCCGATTATGGGCAATCCGTGGGAAGAGATGTTCTATGTCGATCTGGAAGCCCATCTCGATTCCGAGAGCATGCAAAAAGCGCTGCTTGAACTGACCCGCTTGACCAAACACCTCAAGGTATTAGGTTGTTATCCAACGGAAAATGTCAAACCGACCCAGGTAAAGCTAGCTGAACGATAGCTGAATCATATATTTCACTGTAAACGCTGGTAGTTGCATATTCTATCCCTATAATAGGCACGCTATTTTAATTAGTGATAATGGATGCACTACCGGTGGTTTCATATTTCCGGGCATGTGAGTAAGGACCAACACAAGGACAGATGCCCGGTGACCGCCGGACTCGCTCAAATACGGATGACCAAAACGCTCCTCTTTGCTTTACTCGGGCTCTCCATGCCAGTAATGGGACAAGAGCTCAATATCTATCTGTGGGAAGACACCCTGTCACCACGGGTCATCGACGCCTGGAATCAGACTCACGATACACCTCTGCACCTTTATCATTTTGACAACGATGATGAACGTAGCCTGCTGATGCTCAACAGCGTCCAGTTGCCATTTGATGTCGTTATTCTCGACAATGTCTCTGCCCATATCTTTTCGCGCCAGAATGAGTTTGAAGATCTCTCTGAACTGTCGGGGCGAGACAATAACTTCCCGCGCTGGAATCAGGCCTGTGGTACCCATGCTATCCCCTACTTCTGGGGCTATGTCGGTATCGCTTATCGTAAAAGTAAAATTGCGGCGCCACCAACGCATTGGTCCCAGTTGGTAAATATCAGTGATGAGTTAAAGGGGCATATCGGACTGATTTACGACAGTGTCGAGACTCTTTTACCTGCACTGTACAGCCTCGCTTACTCACCGATCACCGATTCTCTGCCAGAGTTGAAAGAAGCCTATCAGGTCATGGAAGCCGCGACCCCAAAGGTGTTGACCTATGAATACGCATTAAGCTATGTGCGCAGTCATACTCAAAACGACGACTTATTTATGGCACTGGCCTACAGCGGTGACCATTACGCACTGAATCGTTTTTTCAATAATGACGACTGGGCCTTTACTCTGCCGCAAGGCAAGCCTTATATCTGGATTGACTGTCTGGCTATCAACAGCAATTCACAACAAAAAGCCGAGGCGCGTGCGTTTCTTGAGTTTTTGATGCGCCCCGATATCGCAGCAATGAATGCTCAGGATATGCAGAGTGCCACCCCGAACCGCGCCGCGATGGCACTTATGCCGCAGCAAGATGTTCATGACAGCAGCCTTTATTTGTCCGATGCACAACTGGACCAAGCCATCATCGACCATGAGCTCTCACCGCGAAATCTCAGCGTCAGAGCAAAAATCATCAATAATGTAATCGACCTTCATGAAGCTAAACCATAGAATCCTGCTGCTGATTGCACCCGTTATCCTGCTCAGTGCCGCCGCATCAAGCTACATCATCTACAGTAGCCAGAAAGATGCTCTGCTTAAACGTACTGACAGTTATCTGCAGCTCAATATGGAAAAGCTGGCCAGCCATTTCAAACAGACGCGTGCCCTGCTCAACAGCTACTCGTTTACGTTAGCCAAGAGCGACATTCTCCGGCATTACTTTGAGCATGAAAGCAATCCCTATCGTGAACTGGAACTGGTGGATAATCTCAATCAGACCATCGATATTCTCCAGCCCAGCGATGTCGATTTTGTCGCGCTGTCTATTTTGGATAAACAGCACAATGAGCTCTATTATGCCGAGAACAGTAACGATCCTTTCGCGCGCTTTGACCCCAAAGTCAAAAACTTTGTCGAGCAGCAATTTAAGCAGAGCCATAACACTTCCAATGTCAGCTACACCGAAAACTCTGCCGGTGAAGGCGTCCTGGTCCGTTATGATGTATTAGATACCCAAACCCTGCAGACCCCGCTAAGTTACAACCGCGATGAAATCTTTTTTGTGGTGGTATACGTCACGCTTGATAAATTCAACGCGCTGCGCAGACAAATCGAGTTTGATAACCAAAGCCCGTTGTTTTTCCAGCCCCAGCCACCGCAAAATCCGCAGCAACTGACCCAGAGTGTCGAACTGCAACCAGATATGTACGCCATTCTCGACCCGGCCCCGCTGCTGCTGCGCCAGCACCTCAACAGCATTCAGAAAGAGCTGATGGTGTCGTTTGGTTTATCGGCGTTAATCACGGTGATCCTCCTTCTGATGCTGCTATATAAACATATGATTAATCCGATCCTGCGTCTGGATGAACAGTTGCAGGAGGTAGAGAATAAACAGCGTCAGAATATTGAACTGCGCGACTCGGATGATGAAATCGGCCGTCTGTCAGCCCGTTTCTATGCCATGTATGCCGAGCTCGACAGCTCTTATCAGCAAACCAAAACGCTGGCCGAATACGATCATCTGACCAAGCTGGCAAACCGACGCCAGTTTCATCACAAAGCCGAGCAAATCCTGCTGGATATCCCGGGTAACCACCACCTCTGGGTGCTGTATATCGACCTGGATAACTTTAAATACGTCAACGACAAATACGGCCATCAGGTGGGTGATTCTCTGCTGGTTAACTTCGCCTCTCATGTCCGGCTGGTGTGCGAGGAATTCGAACTTTATCAGGTCTCCAGCCTGGCTGCCCGTCTGTCGGGTGATGAGTTCGCGATTTTACTCTCCGCGCCAGCTCACGGCGCTCATTACGCCGATGATTTTGCCCAGCGTCTGCTCGACCCGATTCAAAACCGTGACCACTCCCCTCTGAGTCACTTTCCGATTACCGCCAGTATCGGGATTGCCACCTATCCGCAAGATGGTGTTCGGGTGGAAAAATTGCTGCTTAACTCAGATACCGCGATGTATCAGGCCAAAAACGCCGGTAAAAATCAGATTGCTCACTACTCACAACAACTGGATGATATCGTCAAACGGCGTAATGACATTGAACGAGCTTTGCGAGAGCAAAATTTTGATCAGGAATTCAGTCTGGTCTATCAACCCTATTTCACCTGTTCCGGGCATAACGTCGCCGGATTTGAAGTTCTGTTGCGCTGGTTCTCTCCGCAACTGGGCGAAGTGGCTGCGGACGAATTTATCCCCATCGCCGAGCAGACCGGCCTGTTTGGAATCATTGATCGCTGGGTTATCCAGTCCGCTTTCGCCGACTTTAACACCTTGAGCCGGGAATTTTCCCAGCCGGTACAGCTGTCGATCAACCTCTCCTCAGCCGAGCTGGACTCAAAAAATCTGGCTCAGTTTATCGAACAACATGCCCGTTATTACGATCTGGAGCCGTATCGGATAGAGTTTGAAATTACCGAAACCTTTGCCGCCAATTCACAAAGCTATCCGCTGCTGGATGAACTGTCCAAGCAGGGATTTGGCCTTACCATTGATGATTTTGGGTCAGGTTACACCTCGATAGCACAACTGGTACAATACCCGGTACAGAAAATAAAATTTGATCGCCAGTTTCTGGATACTCTGCTCAGTAGCAATAAGCAGCAAGTCATTAAACCACTGATTGAGTTGTGCCACTCACAAGGCATTGAAGTGACCGCCGAAGGGATAGAAAGTGTGGAAATGCTTCACTGGCTGACCGAATATCGGTGTGATTTTATGCAAGGCTACCTTTTTGGTCAGCCGATGTCGCTGATAGAGATACGTAACTGGCAACAATACAACGAGAGTAATCAGTTTTATGCACAAAGTGATCATTGCTTCACTTAATCCGGCCAAGATCAGTGCCGTAGAAAGCGCATTCAGCAGCGTGTTTCCCGCCCAGGCATTCAGTTTTACCGGTGTCAGCGTTGCCAGCGAGGTCGCCGATCAACCGATGAGTGACGCCGAAACCAAACTCGGCGCGCTGAACCGGGTCCGAAATGCCCGGCAGGCAGTCAATGACGGCGATTATTATGTCGGCCTGGAGGCGGGGATTGAGGGCGGTGTGACCTTCGCCTGGATGATTATCGAATCCGGATCGCGACGCGGTGAGTCACGTTCAGCCAGTTTGATGCTTCCGCCGCAGGTGTTGGCAAAACTGGCTGACGCCAATGAACTGGGCGATGTGATGGATGAGGTATTCGGCACACAGAATATCAAACAGCAAGGCGGTGCGATTGGCTTGCTGACCCAACACCAGCTGACTCGCAGTTCGGTCTATCATCAGGCTCTCATTCTGGCTTTGATCCCGTTTATCAATCCGGACCATTTCCCTGCCGGGGCGGATATAAGCCAGACCATAGCCGTCATTCACAGTGAGCCGGGAGTGTAACAAAAACAAAAACGCCAGCCTGGGGCTGGCGCTGTTTATCCGGGTTGTGGCTATTTCAATATCAACTTAGCCAAACTATCCCGCTCTGTATCGGTGCGGGATTTTAGCTCGTTCGACCCACGGGTAATGGTTGCAATTCCCACTCCGAGCATCTGGCTGACCTGACGCTGAGACATTTCACCTTTGAGCAGCTCACACAGAATATTGACCCGCGCGACCAAGGACTCACGTTCATCCGGGGTCATTAACATCGTCAGCAGCATTGCATGCTGATCGTTATCAGCGGCCTCTTTCACCACTGACATTAATTGTGACCAGTCGTCGTACTCAGGTTGTTGTGACATGATTGTACTCGTTGAGTGATACATGAACTCTATTGTAGTGAACACTCAAACGGAATCAATATTTTGTCGCGATCTCCTGTGAATTGAGAAAGGCGCCATCAACCCCTTTCAGGTCGCGGTAATAAGTTTCAAACATCAGAATGTTTTGCACATAGCCGCGCGTCTCACGAAACGGGATTGCTTCGATAAAGGCGAACGCATCCAGTTTACCACCACTCTCTTCCCGCCAACGGTCGACCCGATGCGGACCGGCGTTATAAGCCGCAAAAGCGAAAATACGGTTATTATCGTACCTCTCCAGCAACCCGTTAAGATAGTGGCTGCCTATCTCGATGTTTTTACCGACCTCAAACAGATCGTCTGCACCGTTATAGCTAATCTGATACTTTTTCGCGGTGTAACTGGCCGTCGCCGGCATAATTTGCATGATACCGCGCGCGCCCACTGGCGAGCGTGCTTCCGAGTCCATTGCACTCTCCTGACGAGCCAGAGACATCAGCATTATCGGGTCCAGGCCGTGCTTATCGGCATAGAAATCAAACCACCATTGATGCGCCAACGGAAAACGCAGTTGCATATTATCCCACATCCGCGCCGATATCGACGCCGTCACCGTCAGATGATGCCAGTGCTGGCTGGCAGCATAGGCAGCCAGCATCTCTTTTTGCGGCTGCTTGACCCTGCTCAGTAGCCAGTACCACTCACTTTTCGCAGCCGCAATTTTATCCCGTTCAATCAATTCCTGAATTCGCGCCAGACTGGTGTGATAAGGCTTAACCTGTGCCGTATCCAGCTCAACGGTCGAGATCGGGTATTCGATCGACTGTTGCAGCGCTTTTGCCGCCGCCACACTGTAGAAGTTACGCTGACCTAAAATAGCACGCAGCCGCTGGTTACCCTGCTCCTGCTTACCGAGCGCGATTTCACTGCGCCCCAGCCAGTACTGCCAGCGGGTCGCTTGCTGTTCATCCTCCGGGAACTGCTTTATCCAATCTTCGACGCCTTGCCAGTCGAGATTAACCAGTGCCAGGCGGATACGCGCTTCAATCAGATCGCTGTTGTGGCTGCCGACAATCATGTTGTCGCGCCACTGCCGTAAATCCGTCGGTTTGACATCCATCATACGCCGCGCAATATACTGACCAACCCGCGCGATTTGTTGTGCAGACCAGTTTTGTGCCTTGGCAACCGGTGCCAGCAGCGGTTGAGCTTTCAGCTCATCAATCCGGGCCAGTTTCTCCAACGCCAACACCGCCTGACGCTGCGCCAGCTCACCACTGCTGTACTGACGGGCAAAGCTCTCTACGGTGTCCGGCTTATCAAACAGCGCCAGCATCGCCTGGGCGCTTTGCTGAGCATTCTTGCCCTTGACTTTCTTAGCCAGATAACGCAACAAGGAACGGTTACGACCTTCAAATGCCAGCACCATGCGCTGCAGGATAAGGTCATCACTCAGACCGCCCTGTTTATCCCAGCTGTCAAACAGAGGATCGCAGGCATCAGATACACTGGCTCCGCTCAGCCACAGTGATTCGGCCCCGCGGTAAGCTTCATCACGCTTACCTGTTTGCAACTTCGCGTTGTAATAGTGACAACGATAAGTCTCACCGTTGGGTTCATTGGGAGAAAACTGCAGCAGCGCCCCCCATTTCTTATCGCGCGCCAATGCGCTGATATAGGGTGCACTAATGCGGGCGGAGAACGGAAATTCCTGATGGGAATCGATAAAAGCACGTACCGCAATCGGCGGCTTGCTGCCCATATCAATCAGAAAACTACGGTAATCAAGATAAGGCGTCAGCGGATAATCAGCCAGCTTAGAACGCACTTGCTTAAACGCGTCCACGTTACCGTCATCCAGCCACTGCTGGGCCTGATCATACAGCGCACGCTGCGCGTCTGTTTCTGCCGAGCTTGAGAACGCTGCGCCGCTCATCAATGTGCTGCATACCAGCACTGATGACACAAGACGAGGCGGCCGAGAAAAACACCAAAGCGTCATGGCTCTTATTCCTTTAAAAAACGAGTCATTTCTATATGAACATTACGCTGATCGTAACGCTGATTGTAAAGGTGCGAGATGTAAAGTTGATGTAAATAATACGACAGCGCCAGTTCAGCGAGTCAAAGTGTGTGGCAGGTTACGTATCCTTGCCAACCTATTTGGGCGCTTCATCAGTTATCCCTTACATGAACGCATCCGATGACACAACAGGTCATCCGCCAACTCAGCCTGACGATGTGCCACGCAGGCCACAGTCGTGAAAAATCAGCGTTAAAGATCAGGCGCCGCTAGTAACAAACGGCGCTGCTTTAGTATAGAATATTGGCTTTATTGTGTTTGAAAGTTTAGGAATGATCGGCAATGGCTGAATACGTCTATACCATGTCACGGGTGAGCAAAATTGTGCCACCTAAACGTCAAATTCTTAAAGACATCTCGCTGAGCTTCTTTCCGGGAGCCAAGATCGGTGTTTTGGGTCTCAACGGTGCAGGTAAATCGACTCTGCTGCGTATCATGGCGGGCATCGATACTGATATCGATGGTGAAGCACGCCCACAACCAGGTCTGAATGTCGGCTATCTGCCTCAGGAACCGGTGCTGGATGAGTCCAAAACAGTACGTGAAATCATTGAAGAAGCGGTCTCTGATGTGGCCGGTGCTCTTAAGCGTCTGGATGAGGTGTACGCCGCGTACGCAGAACCGGATGCAGACTTCGATGCGCTGGCGAAAGAACAAGGCGAGCTGGAAGCACTGATTCAGGCGAAAGACGGCCATAATCTGGAAAACGCGCTGGAACGTGCAGCCAACGCACTGCGTCTGCCGGAATGGGATCAGAAAATCGCCCACCTATCGGGTGGTGAGCGCCGCCGTGTGGCGATCTGTCGCCTGCTGCTGGAAAAACCAGACATGCTGCTACTGGACGAGCCGACCAACCACCTGGATGCCGAATCTGTAGCCTGGCTGGAACGTTTCCTGGTGGACTACACAGGCACTGTGGTCGCGATTACCCACGACCGTTACTTCCTGGACAACGCGGCTGGCTGGATTCTGGAACTGGACCGTGGTGAAGGTATTCCATGGCAGGGTAACTACACCTCATGGCTGGAACAAAAAGACGCACGTCTGCAACAAGAAGCATCGCAGGAAAAAGCTCGTCAGAAGACGATTGAGAAAGAACTGGAATGGGTTCGTCAGAATCCAAAAGGCCGTCAGGCGAAATCGAAAGCTCGTATGGCCCGCTTTGAAGAACTGCAAAGCGGCGATCACCAGAAGCGTAATGAAACGAACGAACTGTTCATTCCGCCAGGTGAGCGTTTAGGCGATAAAGTGATCGAAGTGAAGAATCTGAGCAAATCATTTGATGGCCGCGTGCTGATCGATGACTTGTCATTCAACATGCCAAAAGGCGCGATCGTCGGCATCATCGGTGCCAACGGTGCCGGTAAATCAACCCTGTTCAAGATGCTGAGCGGCACCGAGCAACCTGATTCAGGCAGCATAGAAATGGGTGATACTGTGAAACTGGCTTCTGTGGATCAGTTCCGTGATTCAATGAATGACAACAACACGGTATTCCAGGAGATCTCGGAAGGCGCGGACATCATCAAGATCAATAACTTTGAAATTCCGGCGCGCGCTTACTGCTCACGCTTTAACTTCAAAGGCTCAGATCAACAGAAAGTCATTGGTGAACTGTCTGGTGGTGAACGTAACCGTGTGCACCTGGCCAAACTGCTTAAAGCCGGCGGTAACGTACTGCTGCTCGATGAACCGACTAACGACCTGGACGTAGAAACCCTGCGTGCCCTGGAAGAAGCACTGCTCGAGTTTCCTGGCTGTGCCATGGTTATCTCGCACGACCGCTGGTTCCTCGACCGTATTGCGACCCATATCATCGACTACCGTGATGAAGGTCAGGTGAACTACTACGAAGGTAACTACAGCGAATACATGGATTGGCTGAAGAAAACCCTCGGTCCGGAAGCGGCAGAACCGCACCGTATCAAGTACAAACGTATCACCAAGTAATCTGCTGTCAGATTTCACGCCAAAGGCCGCTTTATGCGGCCTTTTTTATTATATTGCGCACGGTTAAACTCGTGTTGAGCACGGTTAAACAGTGGAGAGTGCCACTCTTTGCTATGCTTGAAGAGCTCAGTTCAAAAGGAAAACGACCATGATAGAACGCCGCCACTTCAGCCGTATCATTTACCAGGCTCCCGCGACCATTATTCAGGGAGATTATCAGCTTGCCACCTGCATCCAGGACCTGTCTCTGCATGGACTTTTATTGTGGGCGGTTGATGAGCCGGATATTGATCCTTCACGTCTGGTTGACGTCTCTTTTATGTTACCGGACAGTGATATCAACATCACCTTGAGTGCCCAATTAGTCAGCCAGGATGAGCGTATCCTGCGTCTGACCATCGATCACATCGATATCGAGAGTATCAGCCACTTAAAACGCCTGGTCGAACTCAATGTCGGCAACGACACTCTGCTGCACCGCGAGATGGAATACCTGGCTGATCTTGGTGATTGCGCCGCCGACTAGTCCGCTTCGCTGTTCGTGGTTTGCGCACGACCTGGTAAGGCCGAAAACTGAACATCGCTGCGCTAAACACTTGCCCCTAAACGGGATAAAAAAAACGCTGCCGAAGCAGCGCTAATTACCGGGGAGAGTTAGCCTCGATGAATCGAGTCATTTGCTTGTTTTAATAAATTCTGGCTCTCCAGCATAAATTGCTGGGAGTAGTCGCCAAACCATTGGCTGACTTTGTCAAAATGGGTGATGAAGCCCTGCTTGTCACGGTCAGTAATCAGTTTGACCGCTTCACCAAAGTTACGGTAGAAGTCCTCGATCATGCTGATGTTCTCTTCCGATGACAAAATAATATCGCCGTACAGATTAGGATCCTGACCAAATAAACGCCCCACCATCGCCAGTTCAAGGCGATAAATCGGTGAACTGAGCTGCAACAGCTGCGCCAGGTTAGGATTCACTTTCGACAAATGCAGGCCGTAAGCGAACGAGGTAAAGTGGCGCAGCGCCTGAATCAAGGTCATCCCATGATCATGCTCAGCGGCATCAATCTGACACAAACTCGCGCCCCAGATGGAGAACTGTTTGAGCAGCCATTGGTAATGCTCTTCGCCGCGACCATCACAGTACACAATCACCTGCTTAGCGAGGCTAGGCACATCCGGGCCGAACATCGGGTGCAGACCCACCACTGGCCCCTGGTGCGCCGCAAGCATGGCTTTGAGCGGTTTGCTCTTGACCGAGGTCAGGTCACACAAAATACAGTCGGCTGGCAGAGTGTTCAGTTTTTCTATCACGCCCAGCGTGAGGTGAATCGGAACTGTGACCACCACCATGCCGGCATCACTGAGCATTTCATCGGCACGCTCCCAGTCTTTACTGCCCAGTATTTTGACCGGGTAGCCCGACAGTTTGAACATCCGCGCAAACAAGCCGCCAAGCTGACCGTGACCACCGATGATCACCACAGAGCGCAGTTCCGGATTCAGACACTTAAAGCCGGAATCCTTTTCACTGGCGTAGGACTCACGCATGGTACGACGCAGAATATCTTCGATGAGTTGCGGTGGTACCCCTTTACGCTCCGCTTCTTCACGACGGGACGCGAGCATCGCGGCCTCGCGGTCCGGAGCATAAATCGGTAAGCCATGCTGACTTTTTACTTCACCAACTTTCTCGACCAATGCCAGACGACGAGCCAGCAGTTCCACCATCTGCTTGTCAACGGCATCAATCTGATCACGCAATTCATTTAATTCTACGGCCATGAATAATCCTTTAATTAACCTTTAAGGCGATCTTGCAAAAACGGAATCAGCTCCTGATGAGCGTGGCGTAATAATGCCTCAGTTGTATCCCAATTAATACAGGCATCGGTGATGGAAACGCCGTAAGCCATCTTATCGAAAGGCAGGTCTGAAGACTGGTTGCCTTCGTTGATATGGCTCTCAATCATCAGACCGATAATAGAGCGGTTGCCTTCACGGATCTGGTGAATCACATCTTCTGCCACCAGAGGCTGACGACGGTAATCTTTGCGTGAGTTCGCGTGGCTGCAATCCACCATCAGCGCCGCATCCAGGCCGACTTTAGCCAGATCTTCTTCACACTCCGCGACAGAAACTGAATCGTAGTTGGTCTGCTTACCGCCACGCAGAATAACGTGACCGTTGCTGTTACCTTGCGTGGTCAGCAATGCAACCTGTCCGTCACGGCTGATCCCCATAAAGCGGTGGCTGGAAGACGCGGCCTGCATCGCATTGATCGCCGTCGACAGGCTGCCGTCAGTACCGTTTTTAAAACCGATCGGCATCGACAGGCCACTGGCCATTTCACGGTGCGTTTGTGATTCAGTGGTCCGCGCGCCAATCGCAGCCCAGCTGAAGGTGTCAGCCAGGTATTGCGGACTGATCGGATCCAAGGCTTCAGTTGCGAGCGGGATTTCCATCTCGGCCAGATCCACCAGCAACTGGCGACCGACATGCAGACCGTGCTCAATATCAAAGGTACCGTCCAGGTGCGGGTCGTTAATCAGACCTTTCCAGCCCACAGTGGTACGCGGCTTTTCGAAGTAGACGCGCATCACAATGTAGAGTTGATCTTTAAGCTCTTCCGATAACGCTTTAAGACGCTTGGCGTACTCTTTCGCCGCTGCAATATCGTGGATAGAACACGGGCCGCACACCACCAGCAGACGATGATCGCGCTTGTGGATGATGTCGGCGATTTCCTGACGCGACTGGCGAATAAAACGACGGGCATTGTCACTCAAAGGCAGCTTGTCTTTCAGTGCATCTGGAGTAATCAGTATCTGTTCATCAACAATGTTGATATCGCTTAATTCACTTTTTTTCATCGCGTCACCTGTAATCTTTTATTTACACACTTTGATAATAAGGGTGTTCAAGTTGTATAAAACACAAATTAACAGGGTTTAAAAACAATGCAAGTGTAAATTTTAAAAAACATTTGCTGTAAATTTAAATTTACACTTGGCAGTTATGCTATTTTCACCACAAAGTGCCGCCTGAGGCGTGTTTTCTTGCCTTACTCTCCCCTAAAATAGCCCCCTTTCCACCCGCGATGAAACAGGTTTATGGATTTAATTCTCTCGTTACTGCAGCAGATGTGTGTCTACCTTGTGCTGGCCTACATGCTGAGTAAAACCCCCATTTTTTTGCCATTACTGAACATTTCACGCCGCTTCAATCACCGACTCAGCGTGTATGTGCTGTTCTCGCTGTTCTGTATTATGGGCACCTATTTTGGTCTGCAGATTAATGATGCCATCGCCAATACTCGAGCGATCGGCGCGGTGATGGGGGGCCTGTTTGGCGGTCCGGTGGTTGGCTTTGCGGTTGGGCTGACCGGCGGTATCCACCGCTATTCCCTCGGTGGCTTTACCGACCTGGCTTGTGCGGTCTCGACCACAGCAGAAGGGATTATCGGCGGTTTGCTGCACACTTATCTGATGCGCAGAAGCAAAGGCCGGTTGCTATTTAGTCCGAGCGTGGTGTTTGCCGTCACCCTGTTTGCCGAAATTGTCCAGATGCTGCTGATCCTGCTGATTGCCGATCCCTATGAAGAGGCCTATGCCCTGGTCTCGACCATTGCGGCACCGATGATCATTGCCAACTCGGTCGGTGCGGCGCTGTTTATGAGTATCCTGCAGGATCGCAAAACTATTTTCGAAGAGTATTCCGCGACGTTTTCACGCCGCGCGCTGAATATCGCCGAGCGCTCAGTGGGCATCCTCGCCAACGGTTTTAACCCACAAAACGCAGAAAAAATTGCTCGCATCGTCTATGAACAGACCAATGTCGGCGCAGTCTCCATCACCGACCGGGATAAAATTCTCGCCTTTGTCGGCATTGGTGACGACCACCACAAGCCCAACACACCGATTTCCTCACCAAGTACCCTGGATGCGATTGCCCGCAACGCTATCATCTATCTCGACGGCAAGGAGCGGCCTTATCAGTGTTCGATCTCGCCCAGTTGCCGTCTCGGATCGGCGCTGATTATCCCGCTGCGTGCAGGAGATCGGGTCATTGGAACCATAAAACTGTACGAGCCGAAGCGTAAGCTGTTTTCGACCATCAATATGTCGATGGCGGAAGGGATTGCCCAGATGTTGTCGAGTCAGATCCTGTACGGTGAATACCAGCAGAAACAGATTCTGCTGTCGCGGGCAGAAATCAAACTACTGCAGGCCCAGGTCAACCCGCATTTTCTGTTTAACGCCCTCAATACCATTAGCGCGGTGATCCGGCGTGATCCCAATAAAGCCCGTGAACTGATCCAGCATTTATCGCAGTTCTTCCGTAGTAATCTGAAGCAGAATATCGGCGTAGTGACTCTGAAAGAGGAGCTGGCGCACGTCAACGCGTATCTGACTATCGAGAAGGCACGCTTTAGTGACCGGCTGGATGTGGACATTGCGATTGATGAATCTTTGCTGGAGCGCAACGTGCCAAGCTTCACCCTGCAACCTCTGGTGGAAAACGCCATCAAGCATGGGACTTCCAACCTGCTGGAAGGCGGTAAGGTACGCATCTACAGTATTAAAGAAATGCACGGCTATCGTATCGTAGTCGAAGACAATGCCGGCAGTTATCAGGCTCCGAGTGAGGATCACGATGGTCTGGGGATGCAGATCGTCGCTAAACGCCTGAGTTATAAGTTCGGTGCCGATTGCGGCCTCAATATCGAGGTCGAACATAACCAATATACCCGAATGAGCTTTCTCATCCCCGACAAAGGAACCTATTGAGGAATCAGAATGTTATCTGCACTGGTAATAGACGACGAGCATTTCGCCCGTGAAGAGCTGATGGATTTACTGGCGGAAAGCGGCCAGATTGATGTGATTGGCGAGGCCAACAATGCCATCGAAGGGCTGAAAAAAATCAACCAGCTACGGCCTGACGTCGTGTTTCTCGACATTCAGATGCCACAAATTACCGGCATTGAACTGCTCGGCATGCTCGATCCGGAAACCATGCCCAAGGTGGTCTTTGTCACCGCCTATGACCAATACGCTCTGCAGGCCTTTGAAGATAATGCCTTTGACTATCTGCTTAAGCCGATTGACCCGGCACGGCTGGAAAAAACCATCGCCCGCCTGGTACGCAGTATCAGCAAACCACAGGATTATTCCATCCTGGCACCGCACAATCTGGACCAGGTGCCGTGCATCGGTTTAAACCGTATCGTGATTGTTCCGACTACCGAGGTCGAATTTGCCTTCAGCGATATCAGCGGCGTGCATGTCCAGACATCACACCAGCGCGCCACCAGCCAGCTGACCCTGAAAATTCTGGAAGAAAAAACCCCGCTGGTACGCTGTCATCGCCAGTATCTGGTCAATACCAAAGCAATCAAAGAGATTAAGTTGCTGGAGAATGGTCTGGCGGAAATCATGACCCGCTCAGACCATCAGGTTCCGGTCAGCCGCCGCTATCTTAAAGAACTGAAAGAGAAACTCGGTTTCCATTAATTGTCTACCCATCAGGTAGACAAAAGGCTCCCTCGGGAGCCTTTTGCGTTATCCAAACTGTTCGACCAGACGCTGCATCGCCAAACTGGCTTGTTTCCACTGTACTGAGCTCTGTAACTCGCGGTAACTGAAGTTACGCTGTTTAAGCAGTTGCAGCGCTTGCGGCACTTCGCTGATGGGCAGGTCATCCAGCACCGCGACGGCCGACTCACGCTTATTGCACATCAGCACCATATCACAGCCTGCCTGCAATGACTGCTTGGCGCGCTGCGCCGGACCGCCCATCACGGCAGCGCCTTCCATACTGAGATCGTCAGAAAACACGATGCCGGCAAAGCCGAGCTGCTCGCGCAGAACACGCTTGAGCCAGTAAGGTGAGCCACTGGCAGGCTGATCATCATAATGGGGGTAAACCACGTGCGCCGGCATCATGGCATCGAGCAGACCCGCCTTAATTTGTGTCTCAAAAATCTGCATATCTGCGGCAATACTGTCGCGCTCATCAAACGGCGTCTCAAGATGTGAATCGGCAATCACAGCGCCATGACCGGGAAAATGTTTGCCCGTCGTCGCCATGCCGACCGATTTCATCCCGCGCAGGTAAGCGCTGCTGTGGGTCAGTACCGTCGCCACATCGTCACCAAACGCGCGGCTGCCAATGGCCCGGCATTCAAACCCTTTATCCAGTACCGGAGCAAAACTGAGATCGATATCATGCGCAACCAGCTCCGCTGCCATCAACCACCCCCCTGCTCGGCCAGTTGCTCACCCAGTGCAGAGCGGGCATAACTTTGCGCGGCCGGAATACGGCTGAAACCGTCACGAAAACGCTGGACCCGCCCGCCCTCCTGATCGACCCCAATCAGAATCGGACGCTTGGCTGCCTGACGGATGGCCTGGTTGAGCGCCAGCAGTTGCTGGTTATCGTGGTAATTACGTGCAAAAAGAATCACACCACCGACCGTCGGATGCGCCAATATTTCGCGATCTTCTGCTGTCAGTTCACAGCCTTCCACATCAAGCCACAACGGACCCATTATTGCCTCTCATTCACCCTGTGGGATGATAAAAATTTGTCATTGCAAAGGAGGTTATTCAGTTTGTTTTTCAATTACAATGGCTTTTAGCGAGTTACTCTCTCCGAAGCGAATAATCTGACAAGCGGATAACATAATGGATCAACGTGAGCTGTACATCGGCATTATGTCCGGCACCAGCCTGGACGGCGTCGATACTGCGCTGGTTGCCCTGAGTGGCGATCATATTGAATTAATGGCGCATGGCTTTCTGCCCATGCCTGAACAACTCAAACAGCGCTTGCTGGCCGTCTGCCTTGGTCAGCCAACCAACCTGGCTGAAATCGGCACACTGGATCATCTGCTTGGCCACCTGTATGCCGATGCCGTCGAACAATTGCTGACCACCAGCGGCACCAAACCAGAGCAGATCCGCGCGATCGGTAATCACGGCCAGACCGTGTTTCACCAGCCCACCGGAGCGACACCGTTTACCATCCAGCTCGGCGATGCCAACGTCATTGCCGCGCGCACCGGCATCACTACCGTGGCCGACTTTCGCCGTAAAGACATGGCACTCGGCGGTCAGGGAGCGCCGTTAGTACCGGCATTCCACCGCACCGTATTTGCCGTCACCGACTCCAGTGTTGTGGTGCTGAATATCGGCGGGATCGCCAATATTTCAGTGCTCAGTCCGGACGCCAGCGTGATTGGTTATGATTCGGGACCGGGTAATGTACTGATGGATGGCTGGTGTCAGCGCCACACAGGCCAGAGCTACGACATGAATGGAGACTGGGCGCGCCGGGGCAAAGTGATCACCTCTCTGCTGCTGCAGCTTAAGCAAGCGAGCTATTTCAGCCAACCGGCGCCGAAAAGCACCGGCCGCGAGCTGTTCAATCTCGACTGGCTCGATCAGCAACTGGCCGGGCATCATCCTGCGCCTGCCGACGTGCAGCGCACTTTATGCGAACTGAGTGCTGAAACTATCGCAGACCAGGTACGCCAGTATGCACAAGGTCCGGCCCCCGAATTACTGGTATGCGGCGGCGGCGCGCAGAATGGCCTGCTGATGGAACGGTTACAGATTCTGCTGCCCGGCTGGCAGGTTGCCCCGACCACCCGCAAAGGGGTCAATGGCGATTACATGGAAGCGATGGCGTTTGCCTGGCTGGCGCAGCGACGCATACACGGTTTGGCGAGTAATCTGCCCAGCGTCACCGGTGCGCGCCAACTGGCGTCACTCGGAGTGATTTATCCGCCTAATTAGTCGCGAAAACGTTAGTCGCGAAAACGCCCCGCTGGTTTAATAGAACACAAGGCGCAAACCAACCCGATCTTAATTAACTGACAACGTGGACCATAACAATGACAAATGATGCTCTGCTGGCTGCCCTTTCCCACCTGGTTTCTGAAGGGCGCAACCCGGATACCATGGATATTGACTTGCTCTCTTCACTGGAAATCGTCGAGCGCATCAACCAGCAGGACAAACTGGTCCCGCTGGCGGTCGAAAAAGAGCTGCCCAATATTGCCGCCGCCGTGGATAAAATCACCGCCGCATTCAAGCAAGGTGGTCGCCTGATTTATCTGGGCGCTGGCACCAGTGGCCGGCTTGGTGTTCTCGATGCCTCGGAATGCCCACCAACGTTTGGGGTCTCTGACCAGATGGTGATCGGCCTGATCGCCGGGGGCCGGGATGCGATGTTTACAGCGCGTGAGGGCGCGGAAGACTCAGCGACGCTTGGCGTGGATGACCTTAAGGCTATCGGTTTTAACCAACAGGATGTCGTGGTCGGAATCGCCGCCAGCGGCCGCACGCCCTACGTGATTGGTGCGCTGGACTACGCCAATGATCTCGGCGCGGTAACGGTGGCTTTGTCATGCAACCCCGATTCACCGATTGCCGATCTGGCCCAGATCGCCATCAGCCCGGTCGTCGGTCCGGAAGCCCTGACCGGCTCCACCCGCCTCAAATCAGGGACGGCGCAGAAGCTGGTACTGAATATGCTGACCACCGCCAGCATGATCCGCTTAGGTAAGAGCTATCAGAATCTGATGGTGGATGTCAAAGCCACCAACAAAAAACTGGTGGCCCGTGCAGTACGGATCGTGATGCAGGCCACCGACTGCGAACGCGACGTCGCCGAAGCGCTACTGGCCAAAAGCGGCAACAACGCCAAAGTGGCCATTCTGATGCATCTGACCGGCGTGACTGCCGAGCAGGCCCTGGCGCGCTTGTCTGACTCCGATGGTTTCCTGCGCCGGGCAATGGACGACGAAGCCGACGCCCAGAGCCCGAACGCTTAGGCTGTTTTCTTAATCAGCGAGACGACGGTTTCGCCCTCTTTAGCAGTAAAGTTGACCGGGTCTGCACACATCTGTACCCGGCCGCGCTGATCGACCACAAACAGCGGTAGCCAGAAACTGGCTTTATGCTGCTGTTGGTAATCCGCAAAAGTAAAATTCTCGCTCAGTTTGGTGTGTTTGATTTCCCCACCCTGACTTATCAGGCTGGCGAGTTTTTTATAGCTGACCGTCCCGCCCAAAAACGACAAGCCATGGTACTCCTCCGCAACAGCGTGTTTATCCTGCTGATTGCCATTACCGTTATCGTGCAGGCAGAACACCCGTTTCTCACCAAAGTATGATAAAAACTGCATACACGCCATGATATTAAAATGCTTATCCGAACTGAGCGCCAGCATGTGCCCGACCCCAATCAGGTTGAGATACTCATCCGCATGGCTGGAAATCGGATTGCCATAATAGTGCTCCAGCCCTGCCATCCGCGCCTGACGGATATAATCCCAGTTAGAATCGGTGACCACCACGCGACAATCATACTTAGCGATCGCTTTACCGACTTCACGCGCCACTTCATTGGCACCGAGGATCAAAAATCCTTTCGGCGCCGGCTCGGCCACTTTAAGCGCCACCGCCATCGGCCGAGCAGTAACACTCTGCAACACCACGGTGCCGATAATCACCATAAAGGTGAGCGGCACGAGCAGATTGGCTTCGCTCATCCCGAACGAGTCGAGTTTGATAGCAAACAGTGACGAGATAGACGCTGCAACAATCCCGCGCGGCGCAACCCAGGCCAAAAAACCGATTTCACGCCATTTAAGATTACTGCGCAGAGTTGCCAGCACTATCGACACCGGGCGCGACACCAGTTGCATCACCACAAACAGCGCCAGTGAGCTCCAGCCCAGGACAGTAAAGTCACTGATCTCAATCCGCGCCGCCAGCAGGATAAACAAACCGGTGATAAGCAGTATGGTCAGGTGCTCTTTAAAGTGCAGAATATGCTGGATATTGACATCGCGGCTATTGGCGAGCCACATCCCCATCACAGTTACGGTCAGCAGCCCGGATTCCGATTCAATCGCGTTAGAGGCGGCAAACACCCCCAGTACCACGCTTAACACCGCAAATGGCTGCAGGTATTCCGGCAATCCGCCATGACGCAGCACATACGCAACAGCAGCGCCGGACATAACGCCAATCCCGACCCCGACCAGCAGAATCAGGCCAAACACCTGCAAACTGTGCGCTTCACTGCTCGAGACAATAAACTCGTACACCATAACCACAAACAGTGCGCCAAGCGGGTCAATCAGAATCCCTTCCCAGCGCAATATGTTCGACAGGCGGGTGTTGGGGCGTACCGTGCGCAGCAAAGGCACGATCACCGTCGGCCCGGTCACCACGGTCAGGCTGCCGAACAGCAGAGCCAACGGCCAGTCAAAGCCGAGCAGCCAGTGGGTGGCGTAAGATGTAATCCCCAGGAGACCAGCGCTCCCAGCGAGACAATACTCCACACCGTTTTGCTGACGCCGCGGATATCTTTGAAGTTGAGGGTCAAACTGCCTTCGAACAGAATCACCGCCACCGCCAGAGAGATGAGCGGAAACAGTAACTCCCCCAGTAACTGCTGGGGCTGCAGCATACCTGTGATTGGGCCAGCAACAATACCGGCGATTAACAGAAACAGAATGGCAGGCAGGCGCAGTTTCCACGCCAGCCACTGACACGCCAAACCCACGACCCCGATCATGGCTAACGCCAGAGCGATATACTCTTCATGCATGTTGGTAATTGCCTAACCCTGATTATTTGTTGTATTCGTTCCAGCCACGCTGCCATTCCATACGGAATCGTTGCGCCTGCTTGGTACCTTCACACACACCTTCGTAATATTGTCCGTTCACTCCCATTTGATAGGCAAAGTCCGGATTACAATACTCACTCACGCCATCCAGATAGCCCTGATGGTAATCGGACTGACTGGCAGAGCCGAGTTCAGCCAGTTTTTTGTATGCACGCTGGGTATGTCCGGCAATACCATCGTTATAACCAATCTGATACCAGTTTCCCTGTGCTGCCAGTTCGCTTTCTGTTGCAGCGCACCCCCAAAGCCCTATTGTCACCAACATTAATAGTATTGTTTTCATTTTTTGCCTTTATACCCGGTTAACTGCGAATCGGTTACCTTACCACGGCTGTCAAGCCCCCTTGGGGCCGCCAACCATCACCTGTACTGCTATTGAAATCGGCACGGCTATGCACAACTGAACTTAGCTTGAAATCTATAGTGCCACCGACCAGACCACACGGCTATTGAATGCGTATCATGGCCGTTAATTCGTGACCGACAGCGCTAATTCGCTGTTTCAGCCTTTGTCTGCCACACCGGCCGTTTACTGTGTGTCGCTGCCGCTGAGCGGCCGTTAAAAACCACTAATACGTGCCAGAAACCACTTAATTCGCCAGACGACCACTGAGCGGTAAACCCGGTGAAGCTCGATTATCGATCATTTAGTATCCATCCTGAGATTAATTCAATAACACCCTACTTCAATCATAAAGGACAATCGCTATGTTGTGGTTTCTAACCTGTG
Source organism: Vibrio ostreae (assembly GCF_019226825.1). Classification (NCBI taxonomy): domain Bacteria; kingdom Pseudomonadati; phylum Pseudomonadota; class Gammaproteobacteria; order Vibrionales; family Vibrionaceae; genus Vibrio; species Vibrio ostreae. Next base: position 17,142 of record NZ_CP076643.1, on the reverse strand, counting down.
TCGCAGCCCTGATCGGCGGCTACTTCATCTACGGCACATTCGTAGAAAAAGTTTTCGGCATCAACGAAAAGCGCCAGACTCCCGCGCATACTCAAACTGACGGTGTCGACTATGTACCTATGTCCACTCCGAAAGTTTACCTTGTTCAACTGCTGAATATTGCCGGTGTTGGTCCTATCTTTGGTCCAATCATGGGCGCGTTGTATGGTCCTGCCGCCATGCTGTGGATTGTTATCGGCTGTATCTTTGCCGGGGCCACCCACGACTATTTCTCAGGCATGCTGTCAATCCGCAACGGTGGCGCTTCAGTACCGTCACTGTCTGGTCGTTATCTTGGCAATGGCGCCAAACATTTTATGAATATTTTTGCCATTGTGCTGCTGCTGCTGGTCGGAGTGGTCTTCGTTTCGGCCCCCCGCCGGTATGATCACTAACCTGATCAACGAGCAAACTGACCTGACCGTCAACATGACCACCATGGTTGTCATCATCTTTGCTTACTACATCGTAGCAACGATTGTGCCGGTCGATAAAATTATCGGCCGCTTCTACCCACTGTTTGGCGCCCTGCTGATCTTCATGTCAGTTGGCCTGATCACAGCCATCGCTTTCTCAAGCGAGCACCAGATTCTGGGCGGTTTTGAAGTCAGCGACATGCTGCACAACATGAACCCGAACGATATGCCACTATGGCCTGCGCTGTTTATCACCATCGCATGTGGTGCTATCTCAGGTTTCCACGCGACTCAGTCCCCACTGATGGCACGCTGTCTGGAAAACGAAAAGAACGGACGCTTTGTGTTCTACGGAGCGATGATCGGTGAAGGCGTGATTGCGCTGATTTGGTGTGCGATTGCCCTGTCATTCTTCGGCTCACTGGATGCACTGTCGGCTGCAATCAAAGACGGTGGTCCGGGTAACGTCGTGTACAGTTCATCATTTGGTCTGCTGGGCGTATTCGGCGGTATCATTGCCTTCCTGGGTGTAGTTATTCTGCCGATCACCTCTGGTGACACCGCATTCCGCTCCAGCCGCCTGATCCTGGCTGAATACTTCAACATGGAACAGAAGACCCTGCGTAACCGCCTGCTGATGGCTATGCCTCTATTCGTGATTGGCGGCATTCTGACTCAGGTTGATTTCGGTATCATCTGGCGTTACTTCGGCTTTGCCAACCAGACAACAGCCGTGATGATGCTGTGGACAGCGTCTGCTTACCTACTACGTCACAATAAACTGCACTGGATCACGACTATCCCTGCCATGTTCATGACTGCGGTATGTATCACCTTCATCCTCAACAACAGCACACTGGGCTTTGGCATGCCAATGCAAATCTCGACCATCATTGGTCTGGTGGCAACCCTGGCTATCACTGTGTACGTGATTAAGATTTCGAAAGGCAAAGGCGAAACTGACCTGGCTGACGAAGCCAAGCCAGCAGCCGGTGCGACCGAGACTGCGTAAAGCAGACGCTCACCGATAATGCTGCAACAACAAAGGGCTCCGCAAGGAGCCCTTTGTTGTGATGCCGCAGCCGGTCTTTGCGACACCTCGTCTGTTAAGGCGAATCTTGCCTGTTAAGCCACCCAACCTCTTAGCGCGATAAACCGATTGCAATCAAAAGCGATGGCAATTCCGATATCAATAGCAGGCGTCAGCGACACAAAGAAAACAGGCTGGCATCTCGCCAGCCTGTCACTTAATCAACCTGTTTAATCTGCAGCTCTTTCGGCACTTCAAAGAACATATTTTCTTCGCGGCCCAGCACTTCTTCCACGGCAGTCGCACCGAGTTCCTGAATCCGATCTAAGATCTGGTTAACCAGCTCTTCCGGTGCAGAAGCCCCTGCGGTGACACCAATCAGGCTTACCCCCTGTAACCAGGCTGCATCAATATCCTCCGGACAATCAGTCAGATAGCCCGGCGTACCCAGTTTTTCCGCCAGCTCTTTGAGACGGGTTGAGTTGGAGGAATTTTTTGAGCCGACCACAATCATCACATCCACCTGCTCTGCCAGAATTCGTACGGCGTCCTGACGGTTCTGGGTTGCATAACAGATATCGTCTTTACGCGGGCCCTGAATCTGCGGGAACACTTCACGCAGCTTGTCGATCACATCAGCGGTTTCATCGACTGACAATGTAGTCTGGCTGACATAGTGCAGATGAGACGGGTCTTTGACCTTGGCCTGCAGAGCCACCACATCGTCTGGTTTTTCCACCAGATACATGCCTCCGGTCACGCTGGCATACTGCCCCATGGTCCCTTCCACTTCCGGGTGACCGGCATGACCAATCAGTACCACTTCCATATTACGGCGGCTGGCGCGTGCCACTTCCATATGCACTTTAGTCACCAACGGACAGGTCGCGTCAAATACAGTCAGATCACGCTCTTTGGCTTCCAGACGCACCGCCTGCGATACCCCATGAGCAGAGAAAATGACGATATTGTCATCCGGTACTTCACTCAGCTCTTCAACAAAGATGGCACCGCGCTGCTTCAGCCCCTCGACCACAAAACGGTTATGCACCACTTCGTGACGGACATAAATCGGTGGCTGATACATTTCTAGTGCACGCTCAACAATGCTGATGGCACGGTCAACGCCGGCACAAAAGCCGCGCGGGTTCGCTAACAGTATTTTCATGGGATTGCTCATGGTTCTCTTTTAAGCTGGCTATTCTACGTTATTCGACCGACAAAATCTCAACATCAAAAATGACATCCTGGCCCGCGAGCGGGTGGTTAAAATCGACAGTGACCGAATCACCGGCAATGTCGGTAATAATACCCGGAATTTCCATACCATCGGGGCCGCTGAAGGCCATGATAGTGCCAACTTCCACTTCCGCGTCACCGACAAATTTGCTGCGATCCATGTAGTGAATGTTGTCCGGATTAGGGGCGCCGAAAGCATCCGCCGCCGCCAGTTCAATGGACTGGCTATCGCCAGCCTGCAGCCCCAGCAGACACTGTTCAAAGTTATCACTCAGGCTACCGTCACCGATGACCAGTTTGGCCGGTTTGCCAAAATTGTGGGTGCTGTCGGCCACTGAACCGTCTTTAAGTTTGATAGTAAAATGCAGAGTTACTGCCGAGTCTTGGCTAATCGTAGTCACGTTCAGGCTTCCTTAAGTTGGGTTATTGGAGTCGTTTGCCGTTACAGAGGTGTCTGTCAGCTCAGGTAACGCGGCTGACGGCACGCCAATTACCTCATTTCTTGCTGATGAGGTGTGATGGCGGGTGTGACTCTATCTCTCACTGGCTTGCCATGCTACCCAGGCTGCGAGCAGTCCGCTGCGGTCGCCAATCCGCAGCAACTGTTCAGCGCACAGATCAACGGCACTGCCAGATATAGTTATCGGAGCACTGTGTAGTGTTAGATAACTGTGTAGTGTTAGATAACAAAAAGCGCCCCCCGAATCAACGGGCGGCGCTTAGGGGTTATTATGACTTCGTCATCTAGGCAGTCTGTTTCTTAGGGCGGAAACCATCCGCAATGATCATGACCGCACCAATACAGATTGCGCTGTCAGCCAGGTTGAATGCCGGCCAGTGGTAGGTGCCCCAGAAGAAGTCGAGATAATCGACCACAAAACCGTGCACTACCCGGTCGAACACGTTGCCGACCGCACCACCAATAATCAGCGCGTAAGCAACGTTGTTCCACTTGTCGCTGGCTGGCAGGCGTCGCATCCAGAACGCCAGCATACCCACCACCACAAAGGCGATAGCGGTAAATAACCAGCGCTGCCAACCGGCCTGGTCACTCAGAAAACTGAATGCCGCACCGTAGTTGTGGACGTACAGCAGGTTAAAGAATGGCAGAACTTCAATTCGGTTCTCCCAGCCAAACCCCATACTGTTCATGACTACCAGCTTAATGCCGATATCCGCAACGAAGACAAGGAGCGCCAGCCACAGCCAGCGGACTCCCGATTGTTTAAGTGTAAGTACTTGCGTCATGCAACCTATCTTTGATTAAGCAAATTTACGGATTTCGCCGTCACCTTCCACGTTGGACACGCAACGACCACAAATAGTTTCATGACCTTTGATGGTGCCAACTTCCGGAGTGTGGTGCCAGCAACGGTCACACTTCTCAGCTTCAGTTTTGCTTACCTGAACGAACAGGCCGTCAATGTCGGTCGCCTGAGCCGCATCGCTCTTCTCAGCCAGCGGTTTTACGCTCGCTTGCGAGGTCAGCAGAACAAAGCGCAGTTCGTCATCCAGTTTGTTGATGATCGCCGCCAGTTCATCGCTGGCGAACAGAGTCACTTCCGCCTGCAGAGAGCCACCGATGGTTTTCTCATTACGCGCGCTTTCCAGCAACTTGTTTACAGCGCCACGAACTTTCTGGATTTCAGTCCAGAATTCGTTGTTCAGCTCTTCACCATCGTTCAGACCAAACAGGCCTTCATACCATTCGCTGACAAACACGAATTTATCGCGTGCTTGACCGTTTGGCTGGTTAACCGGCATGTCATTCCAGATCTCATCTGCGGTAAACGACATGATAGGTGCCATCCAGCGAACCAGCGCTTCGACGATGTAGTACAGCGCCGTCTGACAGCTGCGCTGGGCATTACTGCCCCGTTTTGCGGTGTACTGACGGTCTTTGATCACATCCAGGTAGAATGAGCCCATTTCGATAGAACAGAAGTGCATCAGACGTTGCACCACCGCGTGGGTGTTGTAATCCTGGTACGCTTTGACAATCTCTTGTTGCGCCGCCAGAGCGCGAGCAACGGCCCAGCGATCCAGTGCCACCATCTCTTGTGGTGCCACCATGTCCGTTGCCGGATCAAAACCATTCAGGTTGGCCAGGAAGAAACGCGCCGTGTTACGGATACGACGGTAAGAGTCCGCGCTGCGTTTCAGGATCTCATCCGATACCGCAACTTCACCGGTATAGTCGGTTGAAGCCACCCACAGACGCAGAATATCTGCACCCAGTTTATTGGTGACATCTTTTGGAGCAACCACGTTACCAATCGATTTCGACATCTTACGGCCCTGACCATCAACCACGAAACCGTGGGTCAGCACTTCTTTGTAAGGGGCTTTACCTTTCATCGCCACTGATGAGATCAGTGATGACTGGAACCAACCACGGTGTTGGTCTGAACCTTCCAGGTACATGTCTGCTTCTGCGCCGTTAAACTCCGGACGGTTATCCACCACAGCGTAGTGTGTCACACCTGAGTCAAACCATACATCCAGCGTATCAAGTACTTTTTCATAGTTGTCAGCATCAGCGCCCAGCAGTTCAGCAGAATCCACATCCCACCATGCCTGGATACCTTTTTGCTCAACCAGTTGTGCGACCTGCTCAATCAGAGCCGCGCTGTTTGGATGCAGTTCAGCCGTCTCTTTATGCACGAACAGGGCAATTGGCACACCCCAGGTGCGCTGACGAGAGATACACCACTCAGGACGGCCTTCCACCATGCCCTGAATACGGCTTTGACCCCAGTCCGGCATCCATTTAACGCCTTTGATTGCGCTCAGTGCCTGCTCACGCAGACCGGCTTGATCCATAGACACGAACCACTGCGGCGTGGCGCGGAAAATGATTGGCGTTTTATGGCGCCAGCAGTGCGGGTAGCTGTGCTCGTAGGCATGGTGATGCAGCAGCGCACCATGCTCTTTCAGTACTTCAATCACTGAATCGTTGGCTTTAAATACGTGGTGACCGGCGAACAGTTTGGTATCGGACAGATAGACACCGTTTGAACCCACCGGGTTGGCGACTTCCAGACCGTAATGCTGACCCACCGCAAAGTCTTCCTGACCGTGGCCAGGCGCAGTGTGAACCACACCAGTACCAGAATCCGTCGTCACGTGGTCGCCCAGAATCGCCGGTACAGTGAAATCGTAAAACGGGTGGTTGAACTGACTCAGTTCTAGATCCGCACCTTTAGTAAAACCAAGGAAGTGGAAATGCTCGATACCGGCGCGATCCATCACAGATTTCGCCAGCTCAGACGCCACAATAATACGCTCAGGCTGTTCGCCTTCGGTTTGGATCAGAACGTATTCCAGATCATCACGCAGACAGACTGCGCGGTTCGCCGGCAGTGTCCAAGGCGTAGTGGTCCAGATAACGATTGAGATATCGCCCTGACCTTCATGGCCTTCGCTCAGGCTGAATTTAGACAGTACCGCTGCCTGATCCGCAGCTTTGAAGCGCACATCGATAGAAGGAGAAACCTTATCTTTGTACTCCACTTCCGCTTCTGCCAGCGCACTACCACAATCCGTACACCAGTGAACCGGTTTGAAACCTTTCAGCAGGTGGCCGTTGTCAGCAATCTTGCCCAGCGCGCGGATGATGTTCGCTTCGGTAGCAAAATCCATCGTACGATATGGTTTATCCCACTCACCCAGGATACCCAGACGCTTGAAGCCCTCTTTCTGGCCTTCAACCTGACCGGCTGCGTATTCACGACATTTTTCACGGAATTCAGCCGCGGTCACTTTCTGGCCCGGCTTGCCCACTTTCTTCTCAACCATCAGTTCGATTGGCAGACCATGGCAGTCCCAGCCCGGGATGTAAGGTGCGTCAAAACCTGAAAGTGTTTTGGATTTAATAATAATGTCTTTAAGAATCTTGTTCAGTGCGTGACCAATGTGAATATCACCGTTGGCGTACGGAGGGCCATCGTGTAATACGAAAGATTTTTTGCCTTTTTTAGCTTTACGGATTTCACCGTACAGATCTTCTTTGTACCAACGCTCAAGCATTTCTGGCTCACGATTGGCCAGATTACCGCGCATCGGAAACCCTGTTTCAGGTAGGTTCAGGGTATCTTTATACTCACTCATCGATTCTTAATTCCGTTATATTGGGCGAAGTTAGACATTATGGTATCCGGTGGAATCAACCGGTTAACCCTTAAGCTGACGCAGCCACACCCTTGCTGCCTCAGCATCCAATTCTATTTGCTGTTTCAGAGCCTCAAAAGACTCAAATTTGTGTTCATTACGCAGCTTGTGTAAAGCGCGACTTCCAGCTGCTTGCCATATAAATTGCCCTGAAAGTCGAATAAATGCACTTCTAACTGCTGACGAACCCCGTTGACTGTCGGGCGTTGGCCAATATTGGCCACACCGCCAAGCGGCTGTTCGCCCAAGCCGTACGCTTGCACCACATACACACCAGAAACCGGCGATACGCAGCGCTTGAGCGGAATATTAGCCGTAGGAAAGCCTATCGTCCGGCCAAGTTTGCGACCATGCGAAACGCGCCCACTGATACTATAGTGACGCCCCAGCATGTGTGCCGCACTCTCCAGCTCATCACTGGCCAAAGCTTCACGAATCGCAGTACTGCTGACCCGCAACTGCTGTAAACAGAAGCTCTGAGTACTGACCACTTCAAAACCGTAACGTAAACCTGCCTGCTCAAGCATGGCAAAGTTACCTTTACGGCCACGGCCGAAGCGGAAGTCATCGCCAACCACCAGAAACTTAACACCCAATCGGGCCACCAACAAGTCACGGATAAATGCCTCCGCTTCGATGTTGGCAAAGTGGTGGTTGAAGTTCACACACAATAGACGATCGATACCCAGCTTACCGATATGGACAAACTTATCTCTCAATCTTGTTAACCGGGCAGGAGCTTTGTCTTTCAGGAACAGCTCCATAGGTTGCGGTTCAAACGTCATCACTACCGAGGGCAGATCAAACAGCTTTGCCCGCTCAGCAACCTGATTTAATACCTGTTGATGACCGAAATGGACACCATCAAAGTTTCCTATAGTCAGTACACAGCCGTTATGCTGTGCTTTGATGTTATGAATACCGCGAATCAATTCCATTGGAATACGCTTAAAACCTATAGTTCTCAGTTATATTGGTGTGAAACCGACGGATTATAACCTAATCAGCGTTAATCTGTCGCCGCTTTTAAATCTTTTAACCGGATCCCCAGCACTAACGCGGTGAGGAAATAAACAATTGCCCCCCAGTGCGATCAGAGCTGTTAACATCAGGCCGCGCTGCATCAGTCCCCAATCCAGCCAGACAGACATGGCTTGCATCTGCCACAGAATGGCCGCGACCATAGCGCCCCCGGCCAGCGCGAGACGGATAATAAAACGCATGGTCTGTGCCGAAACCCGATATACCCCTTGCAGATGCAGACCCCGGTACAGCAGCGCCATATTGATGAAGGCAGACAAAGCCGTTGCCGCCGCCAGGCCGACATAGCCGTAAAACCAGGCGAAGATGGCATTGAACACTATGTTGCTCAGCATCGCAATGATGCCGTAACGGACCGGGGTTCGCGTATCCTGGCGAGAGTAGTAACCCGGTGCCAGAACTTTAATCAGCATAAAGTTCAGCAGGCCAGCTGAATAGGCCAGCAGTGACGCCGATGCCATCTGCACATCTTGCGGCGTAAACTCACCACGCATAAACAGCACCATCAGCATCGGCTTGGCTAACACCATCAGACCCAGCATCGCCGGGACCCCCAGCAGAATAACCATTCGCACCCCCCAGTCCATGGTATGGGCAAAGCCATCGCTGTGTGCATCGACGTGGTTACGCGATAGCGCCGGCAGAATAACGGTCGCGATCGCGATACCGAACAAACCAAGCGGAAACTCAAGCAGGCGATCCGAATAGTACAACCAGCTGATCGAGCCGGTATGCAGAAAACTGGCCACAAAAGAGTCGAACAACAAGTTGATCTGACTGACTGAAACACCAAATAAAGCCGGAATCATCAATGTGCGAATTTTAACCACTCCGGGATCTTTCCAGCCCCATTTGGGTTTCACCAGCACACCGGCCTTGATTAAAAACGGCAATTGAAACAAAAACTGAACCAGACCGCCTAAAAACACCCCTATTGCCAGGCCGACTTCTGGTTGCTCAAGGTTTGGCGAAACAAACCAGGCACACAAGATCATCATGACATTGAGAAACACTGGCGTAAAAGACGACACGGCAAATTTGCCCAGGGTATTCAATACCGCCCCAGACAGCGCAACAAAGGTGATGAACCACAGATAAGGAAAGGTAATCTTAAGCAGAAAACTGGCCAGCTCGAATTTGGGGGCTGCCGGGCCGTCATTGAGCCAGTCCAGAAACCAGCCCGCCCCAAACAGAGCCGTCACCGCACCCGAGCACAAAACCCCGATTAAAGTAACGATAGTCACCAGCACCCCCAACGTACCAGAGGCCCGGGCGATAAGTTCACGGGTTTTATTGAGGTCACCACTGGCGTGATACTCGGTCAAAACCGGCACAAAAGCCTGCGAGAAAGCACCTTCAGCAAACAGACGACGTAAAAAATTAGGAATGCGGTTGGCAAAGAAAAAGACATCCGCACTGGCTCCTGCGCCCATTAAGTTCGCGACCACTATGTCCCGAACCAGGCCCAGGACGCGCGAAATCAACGTCATGGCACTGACTATCATGCCTGACTTGAGCAAGCGTTTACTCACGGTAACCTCGAAAAATACGCGAAAACAACATTATCTTTCCCTGCCACTAAATAATGTCAGTGAGAGATCAGATAAGTATTAGCATTGGCAAAAAAATACTGTTAGAATCCACGCCATCTTAACCGCGAAGACCTTCCGATACCAAACTTGTTTGGCTTAGATGGGTTTTTGCACAAATCATTTGACAATTAAGTGCAAATAGGGGATATTTCCGGCCCTTAAATTGTCACCGAACTAAAGTTTTTGGGAGTTAGACCCTTGGCAAACTGTAAATCTGCTAAGAAGCGCGCTATCCAATCTGAAAAACGTCGCCAGCACAACGCTAGCCGTCGTTCAATGATGCGCACTTACATGAAGAAAACTGTTGCTGCAATCGCTGCAGGCGACAAAGAAGGCGCAACTGCTGCATTCGCAGCTGTTACACCAATCCTGGACCGTATGGCAACTAAAGGCCTTATTCACAAGAATAAAGCAGCTCGTCATAAGTCTCGTTTCGCTGCTGCTATCAAAGCTCTGTAATCAGAACTTGATAACCCAGTGATAAAAAAAACCGGCTTCTGCCGGTTTTTTTATTGCCTGTCATTTTTTATCGACCGAATTACTGATTTTCAGCTCAATGATTCATCTCGATAGCATCGTAGCCCCAGCGCTCTTATCTCCGTAACCTGCCTGCTTGTCTACGGATAACAGCAAAAACGCTGACACTACGGCCAAATTAAGGCTCGCAGTACAACCGATGCAGTAACTCAATCATCAACTTTACTTCATCACTGCTGAGCGTGTAATACACAGTTTGTGCTTCTTTACGCGTCTCAACTAAACCATCCCCTTCTCAGCCAGGCCAAATGCTGTGACAACGCTGACTGACTCAATTCCAGTCTGCCACACAGTTCCCCTACGGATAGCTCCTGATTATGCAGTAAGCATAGGATCTGCAGCCGTCTCTCATTCGCCATCGCCTTTAACAGCACCACTGCCTGAGCGGAGTTTTGTTCCATTTCTTGTAGGTTCATGAGTAAGCCTCTTTGACATAACCGTTTCAGCCAAACCATGGCATTTATTTTTATTCACAAACGGCCTGCGTCCTTGACCGCCAAGTACTTACGTACTTCCGTCATGATGGATATCCCACAATCTGGGTCAAAAAAACCCGGACTGTCCATCAGTTCGCCTCAAATTACCGACATCATCATTGCCCAAGAAAGCGGTTACAAAGAGATTATCAGTGGCGTGATAGTAATCTATTTGTAAACAGTAATAAAATATTCATTCAAATAAATTGCTGAAATCAGCATCATAAACATTCTTTACCGCCGGATGCTGAATCATTCGTTCGGCAAAAATAACGTAGTATTCCTCTTTAATTTCTTCAATCCGGCTGACCAGTTGCAGCGACAATTCCTGCTCCATCTCATTCATATACATCAGCGGAGCCATAAAAAATCACCTCGGGATGATAGCGGGCAAATGCTTTCATTAACGCTGCGTCATCAAATTCGCCCAGAATATTGGGCTGGATTCCCTGATGATCAAACCACTGGCGTACTTTTCTCCCCATCGCTGTACGACTGCCCGGGATCAATAATTTACGCTGTTCCAGTACCGCCGGATAATCACTGTTATCCAGACTGCCGCTGGAAAAAAGCCCATATGACTCTCACCGAGCTTTTTACTGAATAAACCCGGGCTTTGACCGGAATCCACCGGACAATCCGACAAGATCATATCCAGTTTATGTTGTGATAACTGCTCCAGCAGCATTTCGTGGGTCGATTCGAAACAGCGTAAATGGATGCTGTTGTCAGCCGGCACTGTGGTCCATCAGGATTTTACTCACCAGCCGTTTCGACAGAGCATCGGCTACGCCAACATCAAACAACACATTATTGCGCTGACTGTAATTCACAATATCCAACATCTCGTAACTGAGGCCAAACATGCGGTCGGCATATTTAAAGACTAACTGACCCAGTTCCGTTGGCTCAAGGCTGCGTCCGTTGCGCTTAGTCAGCTTGCCCGCCATGCGTTCTTCCAGCGCTTTGATCTGGCCGGTAACCGTTTGCGGAGTCAGAAACAGTGCATCCGCAGCTTTAGTCACGGAACCTTGTTTGCACACCATCCAGAAATAATAAAGATGGTTGTAATTAAGATGAGACATAGTAATTGCCAGTCATTGATAAACCTAGTGAGTGAGTTTGTTTATAACAGAAGCCCTGACCGCTTCGCAACAAACTCGATATTTTCGAAGCAAATACACAAAAAACTCAGTAATTACGAAACAAATCCCTTTCAATATGACAGTGCTGACATAAATTTTATCGTCAAAATGGCTAAAAAGGAGCTGAGCGTTAAAATTTTTTTCTTTCCCCAGCGGCAGAGTTCAATCAAAAAAAACAACTTAAAAACAGTTAATTACAAAACAATCAACCAAGCCAGTCAGTACAGAAAATGAGCTAAATGACAAACCACTCGATTTGAAAGCGTTCTGTCATATTACTGCAATATTCACGCTCTACTATCGCGCACAGATTCAACAACCGACCACACAATATCCAAGGGTCAATGGAGAAAACAATGATCAACCAAGCAACTTCCGCAGCTGCGCCAATTTCAAGTACCACACGTTGGCTGCGCTGGGCAAACTTGGGTTTCATGCTGTATCTGCTGCTATTAGCGGTGGCTATGGTGGGCAGTGGCTTTAAATTGGCCACAGGTGATCAGGCTAAAGTCCTGTTTGAATTTGCCTCCCATCCGATTGCTGGCCTGATGATAGAGCCTGGTTGCAACCGCACTGATTCAGTCTTCCAGTACCGTAACTTCTATTATTGTTGGTCTGGTTGCCGGAGGCCTGCCAGTTGAAACCGCCATTCCGATGGTGATGGGTGCTAATATCGGCACAACAGTCACCAACACCCTAGTCAGTCTTGGCCACATGCGTTGTAAAGAAGAGTTCAAGCGCGCTTTTGCCAGCGCCACGATTCATGACTTCTTTAACGTGCTGGCAGTCGTCATCTTCCTGCCACTGGAAATGATGTTCGGCATTTTGGAAAAAATCTCCCACTGGCTGGTATCACCTCTGCTGGCAACGGGCGACATGAGCATGAAAGGGCTCAACTTCATTAAACCAATCACCAAACCTGTGATCAGCGCGCTGCAAGATCAGTTTGCCTCATTCGGGGACGTGCTAGGTGGTGTAGCCCTTATCGTACTGGGTATTGCGACCATCTTTGTCGCTATCACTGTGATGGGCAAACTGATGAAGAGCCTGATGGTGGGTCGCGCTCGTGACATTTTGAAAAACGCCATCGGCCGCGGACCGCTGCACGGAATTTTTCCGGCACCGTAGTCACCGTTCTGGTTCAGTCGTCATCAACCACAACCAGTCTGATGGTTCCTCTGGTGGGGACTGGCGTGCTGAAAGTACGCGAAGTGTATCCATTCACTCTGGGCGCAAACATTGGTACCTGTATCACAGCACTGCTGGCAGCAACGGCGGTCTCCGGTGAGTTCGCGGTGTTTGCCCTGCAAATAGCTCTGGTACACCTGACCTTTAATGTCCTGGCAACGGTACTGATTTACGGCGTGCCTTTCCTGCGTGAACTGCCACTGAAAGGCGCAGATGCGCTGTCAGAAATGGCCGTCAAAAACAAAGCTGTAGTGGCGCTGTATCTGCTATCACTGTTTATCCTGCTTCCGGGTGTGATTCTGGCGCTGAGCTCTTAAGCGCCCCATTGACTTCTGATCAAAGCGCTCTCCCTTGGAAGCGCTTTTTATTAACTGAATCAGGAAGGCTCAGCCTTACTATAGATTGTCGCCGGCCGATAAGTTGACTCAGGCAAAATAGGTTGCTACAGACAAGAAAACGCCGCTAACAAGCGGCGTTTTCTATATTGCAACGGACAGCAGGGTCAGACCGAGAACGGATACTGAATCGGGTCATGGAATTCATACCCCCGTGACTTCAAAATCATCCAGCGTCACCCAGGTTTCCAGATCGTGCAACGATTTGATATCCGGGTTAATGTGGAACTGCGGCGCTGTCAGCGGCTCGCGCTTGAGCTGAACATCACGCATCAGTTCAAGCGATCCTCATAGATATGCGCATTGACAATCTTGTGGAAATGCCTGACCCGGCTTATGACCGGTAATCTGCGCCATGATGGCCAAAAAACGCATACACCTGAACCATGTTAAAGTTCAGCCCGAGCGGAACATCACACGAACGCTGCGTACTGTTCAGGTACAAGGTATCACCCAGCAGAGAAAATGATGACTGTACATACACGGACGCAAACAGCCCATGTGAAACTCACCCGGATTGTAAAAATTAAGAATTTCGCCGCGATCATCAACACCGCGACTCAGATCATCAACAATCTTTTTTAACTGGTCGATATGACCACCATCCGGCTTGGCCCAGGCGCGGCCCTGTACACCGTATACCCGACCCATGTCATCGTCACCTTTGCGATACGGATTATTCAGCCATGCCTGATTGAGATTGGCATTCGCATCCCAGGTTTTCGTCCCCAGTTTGCGAAAATCTTCCGCACTGTCATAACCCCGGATATAGCCCAGTAACTCAGCCACTGCCGCTTTCCAGAAGCTTTTCCGGGTGGTCACCAGTGGAAACTGGTTATTAGCCACATCATAAGTGAGATCGGCATTAATCACCGTCAGACAACGTTTACCGGTGCGCTCATTCTCAACCCATACGCCTTCATCGACGATGCGCTGACAAAGATCTAAATACTGTTTCACTACTAACCCTTACTTCGCCGCAGCCTGATCCTGGAACCGGCCGCGTTTGTAGGCCCATACCATTAAGAGTACGCCGCCAAAAATCATTGGTGTGGAAAGAATTTGCCCCATTGAAATGATACCGCCAAACAAGCCTAACTGGGCATCCGGTTCACGGACAAATTCAACCAGGAAGCGGAATGTACCATATCCGGCCAAAAAATAGCCCTGATACCGAGCCTAAAGGACGAGGCTTCTTAATAAACCAGTTGAGAATAAAGAACAGCACCACGCCTTCCAGAGCAAATTCGTACAGCTGGGATGGGTGACGCGGCAACGGCCCCGCCCCCGGGAACACAACCCCCCAAGGCAGATCGGTCGCTCGTCCCCATAGCTCACCATTCATAAAGTTACCTAAGCGCCCCATCCCCAGGCCGAACGGCACCAGCGGTGCGACAAAATCCGCCACACCAAACAAGGTGCGCTGATTTTTATGCGCATACCAGAACATGGCCGTAATAACGCCAAGCAGACCACCATGAAATGACATGCCGCCGGTCCACACTTTAAACAGGTAAAGCGGATCATCCAGGAACATCTCGAAGTTGTAGAACAGCACATAGCCAACCCGGCCGCCGATCACTACCCCAAGGAAAGCGGCAAACAACAGATCAGACACCTGCTCACGATTCCAGCCACTTCCCGGCTTATCGGCCCGGCGGTTCGCCAGCCACATAGCAAACAGGAAACCAACCAGATACATCATGCCGTACCCAGCGCACAGAAACTGGCCCGATAGAAAAAATGACGGGGTCAATATTAGGAAACTCAAAATAGCCCTGAGACATAAATTAGTATTCTCTTGTTTTTGGATAAATCAGATTATTGCATCAACATAGATACAGCGACGAACATCAGAAAAACGGCAAAGAAACGCTTCAGAACCGCGGTAGGTAAACGGGTAGCCAACCGGGCGCCGATCCGGGTAGTCAGCATTGAGGTTGAGGCAATGGCCACCAGCGCAGGCAGATAAACATAACCCACACTGTACTTAGGCAGCCCTTGGGCATGAAAGCCATGCAACACAAAGCCGAGCATACCGGCAATCGCAATCATACAGCCACACACAGAAGAAGAACCGACCGCTTTTCGCATCTCGACACCGTGGTGATTGGAGGGAAAGGCACGGACAAAGAACCGCCGCCAATCCCGGCCAGGCTGGAGACAATACCGATGCCGCTGCCGTCAGACCAGTCAGCGCCGCCCCCGGCATCGGTCGCGTTCGGGTTGATTTTTGATTGAGCGGAACATCTGCAGCGCCAATAAAACAACAATGACACCAAACACTTTTTGGCAGATGCTCGCCAGGGATCCATTCTGCGATCACCGAGCCGGAAAACCACCAGCCAGCACGCCGGGTAGTAGCCATTTGACGACAAACATGTCGACGTTACCCAGTTTAAGATGATTGATTGCAGATGAGCCAGAGGTCACTATGATGGTGGCGAGCGAGGTCGCTAAAGCCAATTGCATGATAATGTCGGTGAAATTCCCGGCATAAGGCAACAGAAACAGCAGAGCCGGTACTACCACCAGCCCGCCGCCGATGCCCAGCAAACCCGCCAGCACACCGACCACTGACCCCAATAACAGCAACAGGGACATTCATTCTATATTCACATTCTGTTCCTATTTTTTCCCGCACGTACGAAGCCGGCAAAGCCTTTGTCCTCGAAATAAGCCAGCATCATAATATAAATTTCTTTTCCGTAAGGTTGCATCAGCGCTTTGTCGGCAAGCGCGCTCAGCTCGGTCAGCTCCGGAATGACGAATCAGATATTTAACCCGAGCCACGTTAGAAGTGTTCATACTCAGGGCCTGATAGCCCAGACCAATCAACAGTAGCGAGCCAATCGGGTCACTCGCCAACTCACCACACACACAAACCGGGAATGTAGTGACGTTCCACAGATCTGCTGGATCTGCTTAAGTGCCATCACCACCGCAGGATGCATCGATTCATAGACATCAGCAACCCGGGAATTGTTCCGATCGACGGCCAACATATACTGGGTCAGGTCATTCGTTCCCACCGAAACAAAGTCGATTTTATCGGCGATCAACGGTAACAGGTACAACATAGAAGGCACTTCAACCATGATGCCGATTTCCGGCATACGAACCCGGCGTCGAGTTTAACGCTCTCTTCATAGGCCTGATGGATAAGTTTCATCCGATCGTCAGAGTTCCGGGCGGGCCAGAAGATCATCGGCAGCAGAATGCTCAGCCAAGATGCCACAACTGGCGCAACATGGCCCGCAGTTGAATGAGAAAGATGTCCGGCGGATCGAGAGTAAAGCGAATCCCGCGCCAGCCTAGAGAACGCGCGATCCTCTTCAATTCAGTAAGTATGGCAACGGTTTATCACCACCGATATCGAGTGTGTACGCATCACCACCAGCTTGTCAGGCAGGCCGAGAGCACCGTACGGTATTGCTGCTGAATCTGCTCCTCTTCGGACGGGAAACGGTGCTGGAGCAGGAACGAAATTTCGTATGGTATAGCTCGACCCCATCGACGCCCTCTGATTGACGGCTATATTGCTGTCGGCGCACTCAGGCTCCGCATTGCAGCAATTCCGATATCTGATCATTCTCGGTAACGCCGGCTCCGCCATGGCCATCTCATTGACCATTTGCGACAATTCACGCTCTTCATTAGCCAGAGAGCGGTATCAGCCAGAATCTGTCTGGCCGGAGAGATAAACAGCTTACCGCTGTAGCCATCGACAATCCTGATTTTGCCGTTAATCTGCTTAAGATTAAGCGATACTCCCCCATTGGGCGGCCGGGATCTCAGCGCACGCGATAAAATCGCCGCGTGAGAGTTGGCCGCCCCTTCCATCGAGACCACAGCCAGTAATCCTATCTTTTGG